>CAVRSI010000015.1:0-277711 GCA_963723855.1 uncultured Actinomycetes bacterium
GAGCGCACCGACCGTCGACGAGTCGCCCCCCGAACCCGAACGAGCCGAAGATGACGCCGTTCGGCGCGATCATCTTGCACGCGACGGTTGATCGAATCGGTGAGGTAGATGCGGCCGTTCGCCGCGACGTCGATGCCATTGGCCTGCGTCGGAAGCTGGGAGGGGAACAGCAGCGGCGTGACGCTCACGACCGATGCCCCGCCGGGCGCGAGCTTGATCATGCGGGCCGGGTGGGTGGCACTGCTCGCGAGGCTGCTGTCCAGAGCGTAGATGTACCCGGCGTCGTCCACGGTCAGCCATGCGATGTACGTCTGGGCAGGGATACCGCCGGGGTCGAGCGGGATATCGGCGAGCCTGTTACCCGAGGCGTCGTAGTGCGCCAGCGTGTCCGGCTTCGGCTTGGCGACGTAGATGTCGCCGTTGGTCGGGTCCACGGCCACGGCGCCCAGCACCGATTCCGGGTCGCCGTCGGCGCCTGTCGGCTGCGGGAGATCGCCCACGTAGCTGCCGTCGGCCGAGTACCGGCGCAGCTGGTAGTTCAGGTAGTCCGAGACGATGTACTCGCCGGTGGTGGCATCGAACGCCACGCCCCAGGGGAACAGGGCCGCGCGGCCGGTCCCGCCGATGCTGCGGACCAGCGAGGGGGTCGCGAAAGCCGCGCTGGCCTCCCACGCCGGAACCGTCACGAGCGGGATGACCAGTAGGAAGCCCAATAGGGCCCGAGCCGTGCGGCGAGCGAGCGGTCGTCGTGAGGTCATGGGGGGTTCAAGACCGTCGTTCCTCGACGCCCGCGGGTGGAGAGGAGGAAGCGCGGTTCGTGGAGAGCATAGGCGTTGCAGCGGGGGATGGTCCATCGGGCGAAGGGCTAGGTCTTCGGCGGAGGTGGGCTCACCTGATGTCGAAACGTGCCTGCGTGGACCCACGCGATCGTTCAGGGACCGCTAGTCACGGAACGTTCACTATGGGAAGCAACTTGTTCACCCTTTGTCCATACACCCTCGCTACGTTGCGCAACCCGACGTGCTCCTCATTGGACGAATCCACGTCCTCGCTGGATCCAAGCGCCACCAAGCGGATCGAAGAGCCTCTCCGAGCTCGTCGAGCGGGTGACGGTCGTGATCGTGACCCACAACATGCAGCAGGCGCATCGCGTGTCCGACTTCTGTGTCTTCCTCTTGTGGAGATGAGGACGGAGCTGGACGCCTCATCGAGATGGGCCTCAGCGAGCGCCGTCTTCGGCTCGCCGAGTGACGCCGACTTACGTCGCCGGCGCTTCGGCTGGTCGACGGTTTCTCCCTCGCCCGGCTGGGGCTCTAGACTCTACCGCGTGGATATCCGCTTCAGCCGCGCTGATGGAGCGCTTCAGCGGCGGGCCCGGGCGTTCACCGAAGACGTGCTGATCCCGCTCGAGGACCAGTCAGGCGAACGACGGTCTGACCGCCGAGAGCGTCGCGCCTGCGAAGGAGGCTGCGCTGGAAAGCCGGGTTCACCCTCGATCAGGCGGCGCGCCGCTCCTCGAACGCTTCGTGTTCGATCCTGCATGCCGTCGCTCGATGGATCGCCTGGCCCGCTTAACACGAAGAAGGCGTGCACCGCCAGAACTGAGCAGAGCGACTCCCCGTGGATGACGAATCCACGTCGAGCATCCGTCAGCGCGAGGGTCGTCTCCGCTCGTTCGTAGTCCCGCAGGTCGATCGTCTCCGACATTTCCTCTCCTCCAGGGGAACATCGACCCTCTATTCACCGGACCTACGCCGCGTCAGCGAATGGCTGGTGGACCGCGGCCTCGTCCAGCTACTCGATCCGCGCCCGCGACCAGCGCGTGGCGAACCGTAGCCATCACCCAGAGCAAGACCGTCGCGACCACGAGCACGTCGAGCATGGGCTCGCTGGCCGATAGAGAGTGATGACACCGGCGACGAGAGCAACGAGCCCGATAGACGATGAGATCCCAGGTAAACCTTGGAAGCGTGAAGGAGCCCGGCGCGGACACCGTAGACGACCGCGGTGATCGATGCTGCCACCCCGAGTCCAAGCACCATGCCGCCAAGCCCCCGAGCTCCGAGTCCGAGCACGCTGACGCCTGCCAGCCACAGGGAATACATGAGCGCAGCGACGCCTACGAACACCGTTGCGAGACCGTCTCTCCATGTGAGGCGCATGTTGCCTCCTTCCCGGCCTGCTTGGCCGCCCACGTTCTTCCAGGACGCCCGGCGGCTTCCACACCTACCGTCCGACGTCGCCGGGGATGCGGCAAGAGGCGAAAGGACTCCCGGCCATAGGACCGCGGGCGCTTGTGACAGGGGTGTTGGCCGAGTTCGCTCGAGATCGACCTCGACCAAGTCCCGCCGGGTTATGGGCAGGCGAGCGATATGACACCGTGCGCGGTTGTCACCGAGTCGCACCCGATGGTTTCGCACGAGGCATCTGGGTCGTCATGATCAGAACGGGGAGGGCGACGAGAAGAGGCACGAGACCGATCGCTGGGTATCCGGTGGTTTGCGCGATGAATCCGCCGGCAAGCGGACCGATGAAATAGCCGAAGATCCCGATCTGGGACCAAACGACCATCGCCGTAACGATCCGTTCGGTCGGTACTCCTTCGAGGAGGACCCCTATGGACCCGGTGTTGGCCAGACCGATACCCGAACCGGTTACGGCCAACGCCGCGATCCATGCCGGGACTTCGCGAGTGGCTCCTGCCACCGCGATGCCCACGATAGTCAATCCGATCGCAGCCGATAGAGCGGACCGAGGGCGGAACCTCGCCGCGAGTACAGACGAGGTGGCCACGACGACGGCCGTCGCGGCGTAGAACATGCCGATCTCCGTTTGCGACAGTTGCGAACCGAAATGAAGCGGCAGAACCCCGTCCACCATCCCGAGGCCGACCACCGCGAAGAGGAGGCCCATCGATGCCAACCAGAACGCTGGAAGGCGCAGCGCGGATCGATCGGTGTCGAACGTGCGTGTGGAGTGGCTCTCGCCCATGACGACGACGAGCACGCCTGCCACCAGCACGAGGATGAGGTAGGCGGCGAACGGACGAGCGATGCCGCCGAACGATCCGAGCACGGGTCCAACGAGCCCTCCCACGGCGTACGCCGCGAAGACCCTGCTCATGCACAGGTATTCCTGCCCGGGATAGCGTTCGAGGATGTTGAACGTGATGCCCATCCAGACCCCGCCGGCGCCCATGCCCATCAGGAACCGCGACACGAAGTACACGCCCAGGCCGTGGCCGAACACGAAACCCGATGCACCGAAGGCAGCCATCGCGAGCGAGATCGTCAACACACGCGTGGTTCGGCTTCGCTTGACCCCAACCGCTGCGAGTATGGATGCACACACGCTTCCCAATGCGAAACTCGCCACCAGCCCACCGATCAGACCGGGCCCTGCTCCGGTCAGCCGAGCGATGACGGGAATGACGGGAGCGATGATGCTGTAACCGGCGGCGTCCACTGCTCCCACCGTGAGCAGCACGACGTACGCGAGAGTCGAACCGTCTCGTTGGGTCGAAAGCCCGTACGCCGACGTCGCCACGTCTAGGCGATCGTCACGCGTGCGCGACCGCTCGAGCGGGAGCCGAGAGCGCTCCTCGCAGGAGCTCCAACGGCTCCGGAAGGACCCAGAAGTAGACCAACCGGCCGCGCTTCTCGCGCCCGACCAAGCCAGCCCCGGCGAGGATCTTCAGGTGGTGGCTCACCGTGGGTTGCGAGAGCCCGATCGGCCCCGTCAGCTCCCAGACACACGCCTCACCGTTCGGATGAGAACCGAGGATGCTCAGCAACCTGAGTCGCGCGGGGTCAGCAAGTACCCGCAATGCTCCCGCCAGCCGCTCGGCCTCGCCTTCGTCGAGAGGTTCGGCCAGGAGCTGCGGACAGCACTCCGCGTCGATCATCTGGATGAGTTTCATGTTGCCATATTGACGGCGGTCGATCTTTCTGTCAACGTATCGACGCTCATCGATATCAGGAAGGGAGGTGTCTCCGTGGCGACGTCGAACGACCCTTGTTGCCCTGAGGACTGCTGTCCGGCAGGCTGCTGCTAGTCGGGACTCGCGCTCGGCAGGGGCACGGCCAACCCCTGCTTGGGCGCGATCCCCACGCGATCGACATTCGAACTTGCCCTGGCTAAGATGTCTCAATGGATATTGAGGCATCTCGAACGCGAACCGTTGAAGAGCGGGCGAACGTGCATGGCGCGCTCGCTGATCCGACCCGCCTCGCGATCGTGGATGAGCTGGCGTCCAGCGATCGGAGCCCTTCGGAACTTGGACGGTCGCTCGGGATCCCATCGAACCTCCTCGCGCACCACCTCGGCATCCTGGAGCAGCGAGGAGTGGTCGAACGACGGCGCTCGATCGGCGATGGTCGCCGCGCCTACATACACCTTCTGATCGAGAGCCTCGACGACTTGGCGATCCAGCGCAGATGGCTCACGGATTCGATCGTCTTCGTCTGCACGCGGAATTCGGCGCGGTCCCAACTCGCTGCCGCGATGTGGAACCGGTCGCAGACCTCCGTCCGAGCGGAAAGCGCAGGAACGCATCCGAGCCGGCATGTGCATCCGAGGGCCGTCCGTGCCGGGCGCAAGCGGGGCCTTGACCTTTCGTGCGCAGTCCCGCAGCTCCTCGACCTTGAGACCACCCACGAGTCGCTCATCGTGACCGTCTGCGATCAGGCGCGGGAGGAACTCGAAGATCGAGTCTCGATCCACTGGTCGGTGCGAGATCCGGCGGTCGTCGGAACGCGCAGCGCGTTCGAGGCCGCCGCCGACGAGATCGCCCGGCGGGTCGAACGGTTGCGTGGAACGGTTGGGGGCTATCACGTGAACGTCGGAGGTAGAGGAGGGAACGATGTCGGAGCTGACTGAAGCCATGGATGTTCTTCCGGTTGAGCAACGCTCGGTCATTCGTCACGCCGCGGCCGAGCTCCAAGATGAGTTCCGGGGCATGTTCGGCGTTGAGACCATCGAGTTCTACCTCGCCTCTTCCCTCCTCGCGCTGCAAGCCGCGAGGCTCAAGGACTTCGTTCCTCTGTTCTCCGAGCGATTCGCGCGACAGCGGCTCCGAGCTCTGGCCAGGGTGGAAAGCAAGGTAAGCGGTGGCGTTCCGTCAGTGGTCTTCCTCTGCGTTCACAACGCTGGACGCTCGCAGATGGCCGCCGGATGGGCGACGGCGCTCGGCGGAGTCAGGCTCGAGGTCTTCTCCGGTGGGTCGGACCCGGCCAGTGAGATCAACCCGGCGGCGATCGCGGCGATGGCGGAGGTCGGCATCGACATCTCCAGCGAGTTCCCCAAGCCCTGGACCAACGAGGTGATCCAGGGCGCGGACGCGGTCGTCACGATGGGATGCGGCGACGCGTGTCCGATCTTTCCGAACAAGCACTACGAAGACTGGGAGGTCGCGGACCCCGCGGGACTTGAGGTCCCTGACGTGAGACCCATCCGCGACGACATCGAAGGCCGAGTGAAGCGGCTGCTCCAGCAGTTAGGAGTAGTAACCCCGTAGCCGTAGTGCTCGATCTTTCGTGCCGGCATCGCGGAAGGGATGAGCCACCCCGAAAACCCCACTGATCGTGGCTTCTACACTCCATCACGTGGACATCCGCCTCAGCCGCGCCGATGCAGCGCTCCAACGGCGCGCCCGTGCCTTCACCGACGAGGTGCTGATCCCGCTCGAGGACGAGTGCGAGGCGAACGACGGCCTGACCGCCGAGAGCGCCGCCCGCGCGAAGCAGGCGGTGCTGGATGCGGGTTTCAACGCGATCAACCATGCCCCCGAGGACGGAGGGCAGGGCCTCGACACGTTCCAACAGATGCTGGTCGAGGAGCAGTGGGGCCGCGCCACGGGCGCGCTGTGGGACATCCCGTGGCGACCCTCGATCCCGCTCGCACGCGGCACGGAGGCGCAGAAGGAACGCTATCTGCGTCCCGCCGCGCGAGGAGAGCGGCGCGAGGCCTACGCGATCACCGAGGAGCACGCGGGCTCGGACCCGTCCATGGTGCGCACCACCGCACGGCGCGACGGCGAGGAGGGTGGGTGCTCGACGGGGAGAAGTGGCACGTGACGTCGGGCGACGTCGCCGACTTCTTCCTGGTGCACGCGCACGTCGATGGCGATCCGGCGAAGCCCACCGTCTTCCTGGTCGACAAGGACCTGCCGGGGGTGCGCCTGGTGCGGACGCCGAAGTACACCCACACGTTCGTGTTCGAACATCCGATCTTCGCGTTCGACGGTGTCCGGTTGCCCGAAGACGCCGTGCTCGGCGACGTGGGGCAGGGGTACGAGCTCACGAAGGACTGGTTCGTCGAGGAGCGGCTGATGATCGGCGCCCGGACGATGGGCGCGTCGGCCCGCGCGCTGGAGCTGTCGCTCGCGTTCGCGCAGGGACGCGAGCAGTTCGGCCGGCCGATCGTCGGGTTCCAGGCGATCGAGTTCATGCTCGCCGACATGGCCGCCGAGATCATGGCCGCGACGTCGATGCTGTACCGCGTGTGCTGGATGGCGGCCCGAGGTGGCATCGACCGCAAGCAGCTCCACGCGCAGGCGTCCGCGGTGAAGCTCGTGTGCAGCGAGACGGCGGGACGGGTGATCGACAAGGCCGTCCAGATCCACGGCGGGCGCGGGTACATGCGCGAGCAGCCCGTGGAACGGCTGTGGCGGGAGCTCCGCGTCGACCGGATCTGGGAAGGCACGTCGGAGATCCAGCGCGTCGTGATCGGCAACGAGCTCCGCAAACGCGGCCCGGGCGTCTATCACGGAGTGGCCGTCCGAGGGGTGAGGCGAACCGGCGCTCCGTCAGGGCAGGTTGTGTCGGAGGAGCGGTCGCGTGAACACCTTGAACCAGCTGAGGACCGGGTAGCTCAGCGCGATGACACCGAGCACGATGGCGAGCGACGGAGGTGCCCTTGCCGGTCCCACCCATCGACACGGCGATCGCCGAGATCACCGCGATCCCGCCGAAGACCGCGGCGAACATCACCAACGCGTCCCCGGATGCGAGACCCGGACCCAGCTTCGACGCGACCGAGCGAACGAGCGGACCGGACGGGTCGTACTGGTATGCCCAAAGGATGATCGACGCGGCCGCGCCGACGGCGCCCATGACCACCGAGACGACGCCCAGCGGGTTCCTCGTTCGACCCGAGCTCTGGTAGATCCCCATGCCTACCGCCCTACGTCGATACCGACTACGTGCCGGCCAGACACCCACTGACTTCGTCAGGTAGCCCCGGAATCTTGAGCCCCGCACCGCCACGAACGAAGTCGTAGGCGGTCCCCGACCACCGTCCGGGCAGCCCCGGGTAGCGCCTGCGCACCCTGTCCGAGCTGTCGTACTGGAACCCGACCCAATCGGGCGATCGGTACCCGTTCGTGTCGTAGGGCGCCACGGCGGAGAGGCCGCGGCCGAACGTGCGCGACTCGACGAGGAACCGCCCCTGGAACGCGATGTCGTCCTGGGCGTAGAGCTTGATGTACCAGCGCTCCACGGCCTGCAGGTACCCCTGCGGAGAGGGCGGCGATTCCGGGCCGACGAACCGACGCATGTCGACGACGATGAGCGGTCCTTTGACCCGGGTCGTGCGACGGATGATGCCGAGCGGATCGGTGAACGGCGGCGTCCCCGACGCCGGCGTGGCCCACCCGTTCACGCACGTCCCCGTCGGCGGCCCGCTGGTCGCCGGCGGGACCGCGGGCAGCGCGGGGGGTGTGGGCGAGGCGGCGGGAGACGCGACCGGGACGGGCGAGACGGGAGCCGCGTGGGACGACGTCGGGGCGGCGTCGGGCGCCGGAGCCTTCCCGTCGCATGAGACGAGCGAAACCGCCACGACGCACGCGAGTATCGGGATGGCGAACCGGCGCAAACGAAGCACTCCAGAGCGATCGGGAACGACACGAGGATAGCGTTCGCGCGGTTCCTTGATAGAACTGGTGGATATGCCCGACAGAGTCCACCCCAACGACGAGGAGCGTGGCGATGCCCATCCGCTCCCCGTCAGCCGTCGCCGGTTCCTCCAGCGCTCCGCCATGGCCGTGGCCGGCGGCGTGCTGTTCTCCTGCACCGGCGGGCGGGTGATCCGCTCGGTCGCTCCCAGCCCGACCACGTCGATCGACACGCGCTGGCCCATCAAACAGGTCATCTACCTGATGTTGGAGAACCGCAGCTTCGACAACCTCTTCGGCAAGTTCCCGGGCGTGAACGGAGCGACGACCGGGGTCGCGTACGGGCAGGAACAGCCGCTCATCGTGTGCCCCGACTGGATGCCGGGAGACCTGCCGCACGATCGCGCGGCGGCGCTCAACTGCATGAACGGCGGCTCGATGGATGGGTTCGGCGGAGGCAAGTACGGGGCCGTGTACGGGTACTCGCAGTTCCATGAAGCGCAGATCCCGAACTACTACCAGTGGGCGAGGGACTACGCGATCTCGGACAACTTCCACGCATCCGCTCTGGGACCGTCGTTCCCCAACCATTTCTACTTCATCGCCGGGCAGTCGGGCGGCGTGATCGACAATCCGGAGAACATCCTGTCGAACACCGATGAGAAGGCCAAGAAGATCTACAAGAGTTGGGGATGCGACGCGATCGGCGACGACGTCTACGTCCTGGTGAAGGACCCACTGGGCAACCTCACGAAACACGACACGTGCTTCGACTATCAGACCGTCGGTCAGCAGTTGACGGGGGCCGGCATCGACTGGGCGTACTACGCGGCCGATTGGGGGCAGTCCGGCTACTTCTGGAACGCCTACAACGGCATCCACGACGTCTTCCACGACGAGGCCTATTGGAACGCCCACGTCCGCTCCGTGGATGCGCTGGTGAAGGACATCAAGGCGAACAGCCTGCCGGCGGTCACCTGGGTGACGCCTCGCTTCGAGCTCTCGGACCATCCCCCGTACAGCACCTCGTTCTCGCACAACTGGGTCACCGACATCGTGAACGCCGTGATGACGGGCGACATGTGGAACCAGACGGCGATCTTCGTCACGTGGGACGAGTGGGGCGGCTTCTACGACCACGTGCTGCCGAAGGAGATCGACGACATCGGGCTCGGGTTCCGCGTGCCGCTGCTCACCATCTCGCCGTACGCGCGCAAGGGCTTGATCGACGACGAGCTCGGCGAGTTCTCCACGCCGCTCAGGTTCATCAGCGACAACTGGGGTCTGGATCCCCTCACGCCGCGGATCGCGAAGACCCACAACATGGAGCACATCTTCGATTTCTCGAGCGGACCCCGCCCGCCGACACCGACGAGCACACGGGCCAAGACGTACGGCCATCCGTTCGGGTACGTCCCGGAGGGCTACTCGGGCTGGCCGCCCGGCACGACACCGGACGACTACCTCCCCTTCTAGTCTGGCTCAGACGAGACCCCTGGTCTCGACGACCTCGTAGTGCGACACCGTGAGCTCCCGGTCGGTCAGGAACCGATCGTCCTCGGGGAAGAAGACGGCTACGGAGATGTCCTCGCCGGCGAACGCGCGGATCGCGTCCTCGGACTCCCACAGCGAGAGCATCACGAACTCCGCCGTGTCCCCCACCACGCGCCGGAGCATGTACACGCCCCGGTTCCCCGGCGTGTCGGCGAGCGCCTGGCCTCCGGTCCCGCCCATGTACTCCGCGTAGGCCGTCGCGTCCTCCGCTCGCGTCGAACCGCGCCATACCCTGGCGATCATCGGACATCCCTCCTGCGTCTCGCGTGCGTGGTCGGGCGAAGCCTACGGCCGGCGCGGGACGACGAGGGCGTCGACCGCGACGCACCCGTCCGATGTCACGATCACCGGGTTCACGTCGAGCGCGTCGAGCTGGTCGCCGAGATCGGCGGCCAGGAGCGAGAGTCGTGCGACGGCGTGGGCCAGCGCGTCGATGTCGGCGGGCGGCGTGCCACGGACGCCGTCGAGCATCGGCCGGACCCGGAGCCGGTCGATCAACGCGCGCGCCCTCGACGCATCGAGCGGAGGGAACGCGAGTCGCCGGTCGTGGAGCACCTCGACCAGGACGCCTCCCGCCGCCACCAGGACGAGCGGCCCGAACTGCGGATCGCGGACGATGCCGAGCGCGAGCTCGATGCCGTGGGGAGCCATGGGCGCCACGACCACCTGCGGACCGAGCCGGGACGCCATGTCCTCGTAGGCCGCACGCAGGCCCTCGGTGTCCGTCAGGCCGAGCACGACCCCCCCGACGTCGGACTTGTGGTGGACCCCGGGCGCGGCCGTCTTCAGCGCGACCGGCCATCCCAGCTCCTCGGCGGCGGCGATCACGCCCTCGATCGATGTGGCGCCGCGCGCCTCGGTGGCCGGGACGCCGTAGTCGGCCAGCAGCGCGAGCCCCTCGAGCTCGCTCACCTCGCCACCCGCGGCCAGCCGTGCACGCCATCGCTCGCGGACCTCGTCGGCGACCGGCTGCGAAGGCACGACCGGCGGAAAGCGCCCGCTGGTCCCGGTAGGCGAGCAGATGGCGGAGCGCGGCCAGCCCGGACGCGGTCCCCTCGAGCACCGGTATCCCGGCGTCGCGCACGAGCCCCGCCTCGTCGTTCGCGACGGCGCTCGCGAGGTTCGACAGGATGCAGAACGGCTTGGTGGTCTGGGCGAACACCTCACGCGCGACCTGCAGGTAGCCCTCGTCGTGCGGCTCACCCTGTCGCGTCATGTCGACGACGAACGCGAGCGCGGCCGTATCCGGATCGTCGTGGAGCGCGCGGAAGCATTCGACGAAGATCCGGTCGGCGTCGATGCCGGTTCCCCACGCGTCGAGCGGGTTCGCCGCCTCGAGCCCTGGGTCGAGCGCGGCCTGGATCCGCTCGGTGGTCGCGTCCGAGATCCGCGCGAACGGCACACCGAGGTCCGCCGCGAGGTCGACGAGCAACGCCCGCTCGCCGCCCGAGTCGTGGATCGACGCGATGCCGCCGCCGGTCGTGACGCGCCGGGGGCTCGAGAAGAGCTCCATGGCGTCGGCCATCTCGTCGAGCGTGGCCACACGCAACACGCCGTACGCGTCGAACAGCGCCTCGTAGGCACCGTCCTCGCCCGCCAGGGCGCCGGAGTGCGCCGTGACCATCGACTTGGATCGCTCGGTCCGCCCGACCTTCAACGCGATCACCGGGATATCCCGCTCCGCCGCATGCGCCAGCGCGGCTCGGAAGGCGTCGGGCCGACGAACCGTCTCGATCAGCGTCGCGATCACCCGCGTGGATGCCAGTCCCATGGCGTGTTCCATGTAGGCGGCGACGTCCGTCACCAACTCCTGCCCCGACGACACGATCACGTTGAAGCCGATCCCCCGGTCGTTGAACGCGAGCGCCGCGAACGCCGACCCCGAATGGCTGATGAACGTCACGTTCCCGCCCCGGATGTGATCCGGCGTGGCGAATCCCGTCGCCCGCAGGTTCGCCTCGAGGTTCAGGAACCCCATGCCGTTGCCGCCGCACATCGCGATGCCGGCGTCGCGTGCCAGGGCGGCGACGCGCTCGGCGAGCAATGGCATGCCGGGCTCGGGAGGCTCGGCCTCGTACAGCGATGAGAACGTGACGGCGGATCGGGCGCCGGCCGCGATCGCATCGCTGAGCGCGTGCTCGATCCGCTGGTTCGCGACGCCGAGGATCGCCAGGTCGACCGGCTGGGGCACGTCCGCGATCGAGGGGTAGCACCGGATGCCCTGGACCTCGTCGTACCCGGGATTGACGGGGTAGATCGCGCCCTCGTAGCCGCCGCGGAGCAGCTCGACCATCATCTGGCGACCGAGCGAACCGTCCTTGACGCTGGCGCCGACGACGGCGACCGAACGCGCCTCGAGCATGCGCTCGAGCGCGGTCCGTTCGTCGGGTTCGCCGCCGGCTTCCGTCACCCGCTACTCTTACGACATCTTGCCGACGGCCTTGTCCTTCTTCGCCATGTTGAACGCCTGCCAGCCGGGGATGCCGTTGACGCCGCCCCCGCCGTGCGTCGCGCAGGAGCCGTGGTACAGGCCCTTGATCGGCGTGCGGTAGTCGGCGTAGCCGGGCGCCGGGCGCATGTGGAAGAGCTGATCCACCGAGAGCTCCCCGTGGAAGATGTTGCCTCCCAACAGTCCCAGGTCCTGCTCCATGTCGTACGGACCGATCACCTGGCGGTCGATCACCGCGGCCTTGAAGTTCGGCGCGAGCTCCGTGTACTTGTCGATGATCCGGTCGGCGTACTGCTCGAGCTCGTCGCGGTGGGGCTCGGTGTTCCAGTCGTCCGGCACCCACTGGCTGAACATGGAGAACACGTGCACGCCCTCGGGCGCCAGCTGCTTGTCGAGCGTCGTCGGGATCGTGCCGTCGACGAACGGGGCCACCGCGGCCTTCCGTTCGATGTGTGCATCCTGGAAGGCCCGCTCCGCGTACTGCGGGCTGAAACAGAGCTCGACCGAGCCGGTGTGGTGGTCCTGTTGGTCCTTGCCGGGGTTCGCGATGAAGTCCGGCAGCTCCGAGAGCGCCACGTTCACCTTGACGACGCCGCTGCGGGTCTTCCACCGCTCGATGTCCCAGACGAAGTCGGCCGGCAGCTCGTGGCGCTCGATCAGGTCGAGGAACGCGATCTGGGGGTGGATGCAGCTGACCACGACCGGCGCGCGGAGCTCGTCGCCGTTCTCGAGCGTGACCCCGACCGCGCGGCCGCCGCGCACGAGGATCTGCTTCACGCGCGCGTCGGTGCGGATCTCGGCGCCGAACGACTCGGCCGAGCGGCGGATCGCGTCGGAGACGCCGCCCATGCCGCCCTGCTGGAAGCCCCACGATCCCAGGTGACCGTCACCGACGTCACCGATCGAGTGGTGGAGCATCACGTACGCGGTGCCCGGTTCGTCCGGACCCGCCCACGTGCCGATGACGCCGTTCACCGTCAGCATCGCCTTGATCGCGTCCGACTCGAACCAGTCGTCCAGCAGGTCGCTCACGCTCATCGTGAACAGGCGCGTCACGTCGGCGACGCCGCGCGTGCCGAGCTTGCGCATCTTCCACGCGGACTGCGCGCTGGCGACCAGGTCGCCGATCGCGAGCGAGCCGAGCTTCGGCGGCACCTGCAGCAGCAGCGGGCCGAGGACGTCGGCGACGCCCTTCAGCCACGCCTCCCACTTCGGGAGCGTGTCCGCGTCCTTCTTCGAGAACTGCGCGATGGAGTCGTAGCTCTTCTTCGCGTCGTCGGCGTAGACCGTGATGGCGCGGCCGTCGGGGAACGCCTGGTAGTACGGGCCGAACGGCGTGACGTCGTAGCCGTGCTGCTTGAGGTTCAGTTCCCGGATGATCGTGGGCGGCATCAGGGACATGACGTACGAGTACGTCGTGACCTTGATCTCGGGGTGATCGGGGAACGGCGCGCTGGTGTCGGCCGCGCCGCCGGTCTTGCCGCGGGCCTCCAGTACCACGGTCCGCGCACCCGAGCGCGCGAAGTACGCGCCGCTGGTGAGCCCGTTGTGTCCTCCGCCGATGATGATCGCGTCGTAGACGTTCGCCATGCCGATCCTTCCCTCCGTGCGGCGTGCTGGTGCGCGGGATGCGCTCGGTCCCGCGCCGGGGCGCGCGAACCGCCGGGATTATCCCCTGACTTTGAATCATGAGTCAACTCCGATGCTCCTGCCTGCAGCTTTGACATCGCTGCTCAGCGCGGTACAGTTCGTTGAACCGCTACACAATGTCGCGGGCGAGAACGCCTCGTACCCTGTACGCCGTTCAACACGGGAGCTCGGATGGCTCGCACCCGCCAGAAGCAGTCGAAGGACCGCCACCAGGAGATCTTGGAGGCCGCCGCCCGGGTCATCACGGATCGCGGGCTGGCCGAGACCAGGATCTCCGACATCGCCGAACGCTGCGGCGTCTCCCCGGGTCTGATCCTCTACTACTTCGAGTCGAAGGACCGGCTCCTCGTCGAGGCGCTCACGTACGCGAACGACCAGTTCTACCTCCGCCTGTCGCGCGAGCTCCGCCGGATCCCGACCGCGAGGGAGCAGCTCGACCGGCTGATCGAGCTCTCGGTGCCCGGCCTCCTGCCCGAGTACGAACGGCTCGACGAGTGGGCGCTCTGGATCGAGATCTGGGTGCGGGCGCTCCGCGACCCCGCGATGGCGAAGGAGCGCGAGGCGCTCGATCGCCGGTGGCGCCAGTCGATCGCCGACATCATCCGGTCGGGCCGCGAGGCCGGTGAGTTCCCCGACGGCGTCGACGCCGACGACCTGGGTCAGCAGATCGGCGCGATGATCGACGGGATGGCGATCCAGGTGATGATGAACGACACGGCCTTCACCCCGCAGCGCATGCGCGATGTCTGCCGCGACGTCGCCGCGAAGCTGATCGGCTTCTCGCTCGAGCCCGCACCCGCCTGAACCTCTGGGCGACGCGGCCGCCGACCACCTAGCCTGTGCAGCCATGGCACCCACACCGCTGATCCTGGATATCGACACCGGGGTCGACGACGCGCTGGCGATCCTGTACGCCCTCGCCTCCCCCGAGGTGACGCTGATCGGCGCGACCACGGTGATGGGCAACGTCGACGTGGACCAGACCACGGAGAACACGCTCGCGGTGCTCGAGCTCTGCGGGTACACCGACGTGGAGGTCGCGAAGGGTGCAGGCCGGCCGCTGGTCCGTGAGCACCTCGCGTTCCCCGTGGTGCACGGCGAGCGCGGGTTGGGTCGCGCGGAGCTGCCGCCCGCGTCACGCGCCCCGTCCGAGCGCGAGGCGGCGAGGCTCATCGTCGACACCGCGCGCCAGCGACCCGGCGAGGTGCTCCTGGTCGCGACCGGCCCGCTCACGAACGTCGCGCTGGCGCTGGAGGAGGAACCGAGGCTGCCGGAGCTCCTGAAGTGCTTCGCCATCATGGGCGGCGCGTTCGATCACCAGGGCAACGTCACGCCGGCCGCCGAGGCGAACATCTGGGTCGACCCGGACGCCGCGCAGGCCGTGTTCCGCGGGTTCGCCGGCGTGGAGGAAGCAAAGCTCCCGGTGTGTGCGGGGCTCGACGTCACCGAGAGGGTGAAGCTCGACCGCGACGGCGTGGACGCGATGTGCGCGCCCGCGCCGGATTCGCCGCTCGCGGCGTTCCTGCAGGGGGCCGTGACGTTCTACATCGAGTTCTATGAACGCTACGGGGCGAGCGAGGGCGCGTCGATGCACGACCCGCTGGCGCTCGCGATCGCGATCGACCCGTCGCTCGCGCGCCTGCAGACGACCCGCGTCGAGGTCGAGACGGACGGGACGTGGACGCGCGGTGAGACGGTGACCGACCTCCGCGCGATCCGGCGGAGCCCGTGGCCGACCGGCTGGATGCCCGAGGACAACGCGCGCGTGGCGCTCGACGTCGATGCCCCCGCGTTCATGGCCCGCCTCATCGAACGGCTCCGCTCGCTGGTCGAAGCACGCGCATGAAGGTCGAAGGGAGCCCGATCGTGGCGGTCCTCGGTGCGATCAACGTCGACGTCGTCGTGTCCGGCGCACCGCTGCCCGGTCCTGGGCAAACGGTGACCGGTGGGGTGTTCGCACAACACCACGGCGGCAAGGGTGGGAACCAGGCGGTCGCGGCGGCGCGTTCGATCCAACGGGGAGCGATACTCACGCTCGCGGGGGGTCCGAGACCCGGCGTCTGGATGCTGGGCTCGGTCGGCGACGACCAGTTGGGGGTCGCCGCGCTGGAAACGCTCCGCGCGAGCAACGTCCAGACCGATCATGTGGTCGTCGATCCCGACGCACCGACCGGCGTTGCGCTCATCGCGGTCGGCATCGACGGTGAGAATCAGATCTCGGTCGCACCCGGCGCGAATGCGGCGCTCGAGCCCAGCGACGTCGTGGGCGCGCTCGGAACGCTGACGCCGCACGTCGTGCTCGTGAGCCTCGAGGTCCCCGAGCGGACGGTGCGGGCCACGCTGGAGTGGGCACGCGACCACGATGTGACCACGATCCTCAACCCCGCGCCGCCGCAGCCGTGGGTGCGCGATCTGCTCGGACTCGCGACGTACCTCACCCCCAACGAGCACGAGCGTTCGACGCTCGACGCGATCCCCGAGGGCGTCACCGTCATCGAGACCCGCGGTCCCGAGGGTGCGGTCATCCATCGGCCCGACGGATCGGAAGAACCGGTGCGGGCGCCGAGCGTCCCGGTGGTCGACACGACCGGCGCAGGCGACTGCTTCAACGGCGTGCTCGCTGCGGGCCTCGCGATGGGCGCCGAGCTCTCGGCAGCCGTCCGGGACGCGGTCCTGGCCGCCTCCCTATCCGTGAGCACCGCCGGCGCCCGCGAGGGCATGCCCGACGCCCAGGCGATCTCCGAGGCGCGGGAGCGGTTCGGGAACTAGGGCGCGAGCGTCGCGCGGAACGCCTCGACGAGCGATCGGCCGTAGACGTCACCCGGATCCTTCTCCGGGTTGTAGCAGCCGATCGAGACCCCGATGAGCGCGGGCGACGCCGCGAGCGGCCGCATCAGCGCGACCAGCTCGTCCATGTCCAGCCCGTCGGGCATGAGGTAGTCGGTCGCGGGGAACTCGTCCTCGCCCAGGATGTCCACGTCCAGGTGCATCCAGAACCGGCCGGCGCGCGAAGCCAGGTCCGCCGCAACGCGCTCGCCGACGGCCGACGGGCCTTCCGACACCACCTCGTCCTTGGAGACGGGACGGAACGCGGGACCCAGCTCCGGCGCGACCTGCTCGAACGTCGGAACCTCGTCCGGATCGCGATAGCCGATCGGCACGATGTCCTCGACACGCGCCGACGCTCCGCCGCAGACGTCCACCCACGCCGCCGGCCCGCGACCGAGCGCCACGGACAACGGCATGTCGGCGGCCTCGCCCGTCGGCGACGTCACGCCGTCCGAGAGGTCGAGGTGACCGTCCAGGTACGCCACGCCGGTTCGGCCCAGGATGTCTCGTGCGGCGGCCAACGCCCCGGGAAGCTCGGTACAGCAGCCGCCGACCAGGAAGGGCCGTTCCCCGGCTATGAGCGCAGCCGCCGTCGCCTCCCGGATCCCCGTCGTCGTCGCCAAGACGTCTGGACTCCCGAGGATGCCGGTGACCGCATCGCGCTCCTCGCCGCGGATCCGCACGTCCAGGTCGCCGGCATCTCCGCCCAGGAGGTCTGCCAGGCCGAGCGCACGCAGCTTCGCGGGCCCGTGCTCGGTTCCGCCCGCCCGGCCGACGGAATCGATCGGGACGCCGATGAACGTGAAGTCGGCCGGCACGTCAGCCCTGCGCCTGGCGGCCCATGGCCAGCCGGTACTCCTCGTTGAACCAGTAGAGGAACCGATCCTGCCGCGGGTACACGCCCGTCGTGAACGCGCGGGAACCGACGCCCGTCTGCGCGCGCACGCACACCTCCCAGTCCTGCCGGGAGATCAGATCCCACAGCTCGACCACGGGCTCCGGCTTGAAGTTCGGCCCGGCGATCGTCTCGGGGCGGAACAGGAACTCGGAGACCACGGTCGTGTGGTTCGGTCCCTTCGGGTACCCGATGTAGTACATGCCGCAGTCCGGATGCAGGTTCAGCATCAGGTTCGGGAACTCGTAGCTCCCGTAGTACATCTCGTAGTCCTCGGGCGCCAGGTCCGGGAGCCTCGGCAGCTCCGACGATCCGCTGATCGTGAAGCTGGTCGCGCCTTCGATCATGCGATTGCCGTCGTCGCGGATCTCCTCGTCCCACACCTCGCCGAAGCGGAACAGCGGGACGACCTGGACCAGCTCGGGATGGATCTGCGGGCAATGCAGGCACTCGTTGTAGTTCTCGACGACGATCTTCCAGTTCGCTTCGACCTCGTAGACCAGTCGCACCCCGACGCGCAGCTCGTCCATCTTGAAGCGCTCGAACGCGGTGATGGACTCGGCGCCGTCGGTGAGCGCCTCCATCAGCGGCCGCGGCTCGCCCGAGAGGTTCACGAACAGGAAGCCGGCGTAGCTGTCGACCGCGACGCCGTGCAGCGGATAGGCCGACCGGTCGAAGAGCTCGTCCTCCTTCACGTTCGGCGTGCCGATCAGCCGGCCCGTCAGGTCGTACGTCCACGCGTGATACGGGCACACGAACGCCTTGCGGACGTGCCCCGTCCCCTCGATGTCGTCGACGAACTTCGTGCCCCGGTGACTGCACACGTTGTAGAAGCCCCGCAGCTCGTTCTCCAGCGTCCGCACGACGAAGATCGACTCCCCGGCGATCTCACGCACGATGTAGTCGCCTGGGTTCGGAAGCTCTTCGGTGCGGCCGGCGCAGACCCAATCGCCCCACCAGATCCGCTCCCGTTCGCGGTCGTAGACGTCCCAGCTGGTGTAGTCGCTCCCCTCGAGCGTGGGGCGGGGACGCCAGGGGCCGTGGTCCTCACGGAGTCGGTCCAGCGGGCTTCGGTCGGTCTGCATATCGATCAACGCTCCTCGGAAGTGGTGCGCCCAGGATACGGCGGCGGCCTGCCGAGGCGGTAGCGGGGGGTGCTCAACCGAGCAGGTCGGCGGCGAACGCGGCGATGTGCTCCGCATGTTCGTCGTAGTGCACGTACGTCTCCTCCGCGAACCAGTTCTCTGCGACGTCGTCCACGTCCGACAGGTTGCCGATGGCCGTCCGGACCCGTTCGCGAGCCGACGCGGCGCCTGCCTCCACGTCGTCCCACGCCATCGCCTTGCTCTGATCCGCGATGTCCTGGTTCATCCGGTCCCAGTACTCGTCCGGCTCGCTCGCGAACGGGTCCGTGAACGATCCCTCCCGCATCAGGTCCAGGTGCTCGCCGCAGAAGTCCGCCCAGCGTGCGCAATGCCAGACCATGTCCTGCACCGACCAGTCACCGACGACACCCTCGCGGGTGCGCTCGCCGGCGGGCACGCGATCGACCTGTGCCCACATCCGCGACCACGCGGCCTCTTCGCGATCGAGGAGCTGCTCGCGACGACCGGTCACCGGGTCCTCGGGAATCCGAGGTCGACGCTGCTCGTGCCCGGATCGGGCCACCTCGACGTGACGACCTTCTGCCGCGTGTAGAAGTTGATGCCGTCGGGCCCGTACATGTGCTGGTCGCCGAAGAGCGACGCCTTCCACCCGCCGAACGAGTAGTACGACACCGGAACGGGGATCGGGACGTTGACGCCCACCATGCCGACGTTCACGTCGAACTGGAACTGACGAGCAGCGCCGCCGTCACGGGTGAAGATGGCGACGCCGTTCCCGTAGGTGTTGTCGTTCACGAGTCCGAGCGCCTCGTCGTAGGACGAGGCGCGGACGATCGAGAGCACCGGCCCGAAGATCTCGTCCGTGTAGCAGCTCATCTCCGGGCGGACGTCGTCGATCAGCGATACGCCGAGGAAGAAGCCGTCGCCGTCGAACGAGGGATCGTCGCGGCCGTCCGACACGACGGTCGCTCCCTGTTCGCGGGCGGCGTCCAGATAGCCCGCCACCTTGTCGCGGTGCTCGCGTGTCACGAGCGGCCCCATCTCGGACTCGGGGTCGTTGCCCGGTCCGACCTTCACCTTGGGGAGGCGATCCTGGATCGCCGCGACGAGCGGATCGGCGACGTCGCCGACCGCGACGATCACCGAGATGGCCATACAGCGCTCGCCGGCCGAGCCGTACCCGGCGGAGACCGCGGCGTCGGCTGCCATGTCCACGTCGGCGTCCGGCAGGACGACCATGTGGTTCTTCGCACCGCCGAGCGCCTGGACCCGTTTGCCGTTGCGCGTCCCCGTCTCATAGATGTAGCGCGCGATCGGCGTGGAGCCGACGAAGCTCACCGCCGCGATCGTCGGGTGCTCCAGGATCGCGTCGACCGCCACCTTGTCGCCCTGGACGACGTTGAAGACGCCGTCGGGGAGCCCGGCCTCGTTCAGCAGCTCCGCGATGTACAGCGACGCACCCGGATCCTTCTCCGACGGCTTCAGCACGAACGTGTTCCCGCACGCGAGGGCGTTAGCGAACATCCACATGGGCACCATGGCCGGGAAGTTGAACGGCGTGATCCCCGCGACCACGCCCAGCGGCTGACGGATCGAGTACACGTCGACGCCGGTCGAGACCTGTTCGCTGAATCCGCCCTTCAGCAGGTTGGGCACGCCGCAGGAGAACTCGATGTTCTCCAGGCCGCGTGCGACCTCGCCCATGGCGTCGGACAGCACCTTCCCATGCTGCGCCGTGAGGATCTTCGCGATGTCGGCGCGGTGCAGGTCGACGAGCTCGCGGAGACCGAACATGATCTCCGACCGCTTCGCGAGCGACGTGGCCCGCCAGGCGGGGAACGCCTCGGCGGCGGCCTGGACCGCGCGATCGACCTCCTGGATGCTCGCGAGATCCACCTCGTGCGTCTGAACCCCGGTCGCCGGGTCGAACACGGGCCCGGTGCGGCCGGACTCCCCCAGGACGACCTTCCCACCGATGTAGTGACCGATCCGCTCCATCGCCCTCACTCCCGCTCGAGGAACGCCGTTGACGCCGGCGGCCATGGTAGCCGAGTCGCGTGAGCGCTCACTCGGACGCGAAGTCGAGCCGCGGCACCTCCGACCCCTTGACCGCCGGATGGTTCGACAGGTGCTCGAGGAGGTCGTGGACGCTGGCGGTCGCGACACAGACGACGCTGTCCGCGGCCCCGTAGTACATCCGCACAGTGTCGCCGTCTTCGTCCAGGATCCAGCCGCACGGGAACACGACGTCGGGGACGTCGCCCGATCGCTCGTAGATCGTGTGCGGCCCGAAGACCCACTCGTTCCCCCGGGCGATCACCACGGTGGGATCGTCCCGGTCGAGGAGCGCCAATCCGAGCCGGTAGATCGAGCCGGACACCGTGACTCGCACGCCGTGATAGCACACGAGCCACCCCTGGTGGGTGAGGAGCGGCGGCGGCCCGAGTCCGATCTTCTCTGCGTCCCACCACGCGCCCCTGCGTGCGGGGAGCAGGATCTGCGAATCCCCCCAGTGCCGCAGATCGGGGCTCCAGGAGAGCCAGATGTGCGCGCCGTGTCCGGCGCCCCGGGACGCCGGACGGTGGATCAGGCCCCAACGACCCCCGAATTTCCGCGGGAGGAGCGCCGCGTCCTTGTCCTCGGGTGACTGGATCACCCCGCGCTTCGTGAACGTTCGGAAGTCGGTCGTGGTCGCGAGGCACACCAGCGGTCCACCTGGTGAGTAGCCCGTATAGACGATGAGGTATCCCCCGTCGTCGTCGCGCGTGATCCGAGGGTCCTCGACGCCCCACTGCTCCTCGAAGCAGTCCAGATCGGGCACGATCGCCCGGTCCACGTCGACCTCCCAGTCCGTGAACCCGTCGTCGCTCGTCGCGACGACCAGTCGGGAGAGCCCGCTGCGATCCTCCACCCGCATCAGCAGGAGCGTCTGGCCCTCGAACATCACGGCTGCGGGGTTGAACGCGGCATTCACCATCTTGGGGAACGCCGACGCCTTGATGATGGGGTTCCCTTCGTACCGCGAGAACAACTCTCGAGGGTCGACCTCGTGCACCATCACCGAACCTCCTTCCGACTCAATCCCTGGCTCTTCCACCCCGATGGAAGAGATAGGGGTGATACTCGCCGTCTCGGGTATCCTCCCGCGCTGGTATGCAGCAACCAGAGATCTTCTCGCCGCTCGCCACCCGACTTTCCCATAGGCCGGTCGTCGAAGCACGCGCGGTCCCCGGCTACGACCCGATCTTCAACGCCGGCCTCCTGGTCCAGGAGGGCATCTATCACCTGTTCGCCCGCGGCGTGCGCGATGGATATCACCCGAATCCGGGCGAGGGACCGAAGTTCCTGGACTACGTCTCGGACATCCTGGTGTTCACATCGAGCGACGGCATCAACTACTCGTTCGGCTACGTGCTCGCGACCTCGGGCACCGACGGCGACCACGTGTTCGAGGATCCACGGGTGCAGGTCGTTCGCAGCAACGGCGACGCGAAGGTCGTGATGACCTACACGAACCTGCCCCCGGCGTGGACCGGCCTGCCGTGGAGGATCGGCGTGCATCGGCTGAACTTCGAGGACGGACGCTTCCAGCTGGACGGGGACAGCGGCCGCGTGATCGGCCCCGAGCACATCGGCAACAAGGACGCGGTGGTGTTCAACCTGACGGACGGTCGGGTCGCGCTCATGCACCGGATCCACCCGAACATCCAGCTGGCGGTCTTCGAATCGCTCGATGCGATGTGGCACGACGACGCCGCGTACTGGAACGACCATCTCGAGCACCTCGACCGTCACACGATCCTGTCCCCGAGCCCGGGCGCGATGAGCGTGGGGGCCGGGGCTCCACCCATCCCGACCGCGGACGGACTGCTCCTGTTCTTCCACGAGCGGCGCGGGGATGGGTCGTACACCGTGAACGTCGCACTGCTGGATGCGGCGACGGGTCACGCGATCGCGAAGCTCCCCGATCCGCTGCTCGAGCCCGAGCTCCCGTGGGAGCGCGCCGGCGACGTCGACAACGTGGTGTTCGTGCAGGGAGCCCATCGGCGCGAGGACGGCGTGATCTACCTGACGTATGGAGCGGCAGACCGGTGCGTCGGTGCGGCGACCGTCCCGGAGGATCAGCTGCTGGCCGCGCTCCGCGCGGCCCGCTGACGGGGAACGAACGACTCCTCGAACCTCGCGGCGTGCTGGAGCGTGGCGACCAAGGCGATCGTCGACTCGGCACCCTGGTTCTCATTCACACCCGCGGGCTCGAGGCCATCGAAGGCGCCACCCGTCTCCCGATCGAACATCGGGACCCCGACGTCGTTCGATCCCTCGAACCAACCCACGCACAGTCGGAGCGCGTCGAGCCAGTCATGATCCCCCGTCACGACGAAGGCGCGTGCGCACGCGTCCGCGAGCTGACCCGCCTCGATCGGCTGCTGGTCGAACCCCGGGCGGACGTCGCCGGATGCCCGGCCGGCCGCGGGCGTGACGCTCAGGTGCCCGTCTGACGTCTCCTCGTCGACCAGCCAGCGCAGGAGCCGCAACCCCTCGTCGAGCGCGACGTCGTCGTCCACGGCGTGTCCGGCGGCGATGAGGGCCTCGGGCAGCAGGGCGTTGCCGTACGCCAGGCGCGGCTCCGGCCAGGGCCAGCGCTCGTCGTCCGTCCCGCGTGGGAGCGACGCCAGCCCGTCCTCGAGCAACGATCGAGCCGACAGGCATCGCTCGTCGGCCGCGAAGAGCTCCGCCGCGCCGACCACGGCATGCGCGATCGCTCGGGGATGGTCCGAGCGGAACCCGGAGACCCGCTCGAAGAGACGCCGCGCCTCACGGCGAACGTGCGACCAGGGCGCCATCGCCGCGGCCACACCGATACCGAAGATCGCGCGACCGGACGCGTCGTCGGAGGACGGATCGTCCGTCCATCGCCGGTCGAACCCCATCCGGAGCCGGAACCCGTCCTCGCCCTCGTGGGCCTGTACCAGGAACGAGAGCCACCGCTCCGCCAGCTCGTCCGCACCGGGTTCGAGCGATCGGACGGCGACCGCGAGGCCGCGTCCGGCGTCGTCCGTGCAGTAGCCGAGCGAGCGATGGGGCAACGCGCCGATCGCATGCTCGAACAGGCTGGTGTCGTCGGTCAGGCGGTGCAGCTGTCGGAGCGTCGGCTCCGGCGGGGTCATGCCGCGGCTTCCCGCTCCGCCAACACCCGCTGTGCCAGCCGGAGATATTCCAGACCGATCGCCGGCCATGCCAGGCGTTCGGCCTCGCGCTCGGCCTGGCCGCGCATCGACCCCGCCAAGGCGTCGTCCGTCAGCAGACGCCGGAGTGCCTTCGAGATCGATTCGGGATCCTCGTGGGGGACGACGATCCCGCATGCGGTCACCAGTTGCTCGATCGCATGGGGGAACGCCGTCGCGACGACGGGCTTGCCCGCCGCGATGGCCTCGACGAGGACACCGGAGCTGATCTGCTCGCGCGACTCGTACGGCAGGAGCACCACGTCGGCGCTCCTGATCAACGAACGGAGGGACGGCGTGTCGAGGTATCGATCCTCGAACACCACCCGATCCGTGATCCCCTGCTCAGCGGCGAGCCGGCGCAGCCCCTCGCGGTAGCGCTCGCCCTGCCGGAGGAGCACCTTGGGGTGGGTCTGTCCGGCGATCACGTACACGGGCGCGGGGTCGAGGTCGCTCAGGTACGCCATCGACTCGACGCCGTACTCCAGCCCCTTGCCCGGCCCGATCAATCCCCAGGTGAGGACGACCGGTTCGGCGCGATGGATGATGCGCGGGCCCTCGATGTTGGGCGGGGCACCGTGCGAGATGACCGCGACGTGGTCGGGCGAGACGTCGTGGACGGCGATGAGCCGGCGACGGGCTGCGTCCGTCATGGTGACCAGGACGTCCGCAGCCTCCATGAGCTCCTCCAGGACCAAGCGCTGATGCGGTGAGGGTTCGGAGAGCACGGTATGCAGCACGACGATGACGGGGATCGGCGATGCGCGGACGAATCCGACGACGTCCTCCCCGTCCTCTCCGCCGTAGATCCCGTACTCGTGTTGAAGGATCGCGACGTCGTAGGCGTTCATCTCGGCGAGGGCGGCGTTGCGAGCGACACGGTCGCCCCAGTACCACTCGGCGACCACCTCGGGCTGGTTCGGAGGTTCGGGCTCCTCGAGCACCCGGATCACGCCGCTGCTCGAAGGCTCCATCGCGTTGCGAAGGTTCGACCCGAACGTGGCCAGGCCGCAGTGGGTCGGGGGATAGGTGCCCACGAAGCAGATGCCGAGCGGATCCATGTCTCGCTCCTTCGTCGTTCCTTCGTCCACGGTCTCATCCATAGGTGAACGGCCGATGACCGGCCGATTCCGATCCTGCGACCATCTGTCCTGGTCCGGCGGAATACCCGCGCTCGGCGTGACGCACACGCCGCAGTCGCGGCCGCTTCCCTCAGGACCCCGGTCGCATGATCCGGACGCGCCTTCCCGCACAGGGGGCGGTCGGGAGGCCATCTCCGTGGTGGGCAATCATCGTACCGCTTCCGCCGAGGGGTGGCCCCGGTCACCCGGTCGCGCGCAGGAGGTCAGCCGAGCAAGCCCAGGACGCCCCGTTTCGCGAGCTGATCGGCCACGATGTTGCGTTGGATCTCGGACGTTCCTTCCCAGATCCGGTCGACGCGGAGCTCTCGGTAGAAGCGCTCCGCCACGTTCTCGCGCATGTACCCGCGGCCGCCGAAGATCTGGACCGCCCGGTCCGCCACGCGTCCCGCCATCTCGCTCGCGAAAAGCTTGGCCATGGAGCACTGCGTGTGCTGCAGCTTCACGTCCTGGCCGGCGTCGATGTTCTCGGCAAGCCGGTACGTCATGAGCCGCGCCGCCCAGAGCTCGGTCAGCGAGTCGGCGAGCATGTGCGCGATCGCCTGGTTCTCGAAGATCGGCCGGCCGAACTGCACCCGCTCCTTGGCGAACGCCGTCGCCTCCTCGATCAGGCGTTCGGCGGCGCCGCAGCACCGCGCGGCGATCATCAGCCGCTCGTATCGGAACCACTCGTACGTGAACGCGAGCCCGTCCCCTTCGCGGCCCACGAGGTTCGACGTGGGGACCCGCACGTCCTCGAACGCCACGATCGGATGCTGATCCGCGTACGTATGGGAATAGCGCGGCACCCGCACGACGCGGACGCCCGGCGTGTCGTGGTCCACGAAGAGCATCGCGTGCTCCCCGGCGTGGTCGCCGTCGACGATCTTGCCCTGGAAGAAGCAGTAGTTCGCGCTGTTGAACGACGTGACGTGCATCTTCGTGCCGTTCAGCACATACTCGTCGCCGTCCCGGCGGACCGTGGCCACGATCGCGTCGACGTCCGAGCCCGCGCCCTCCTCGGTGATGGCGTAGCACTCGTGCCGCTCGCCGCGGATCGTCGGGACGATCCAGCGTTCGAGCTGCTCGGGAGTCACGACGGCGGGCGCCCACGCCGGCGGGGTATGGACGCACCAACCGAGCGCGTTGGTCACGCGGCCGAGCTGCTCGGAGACGAGCGTCTGTTGGAGCATGGTCATGCCGGTGCCGCCGAGCTCCGTGGGCATGTTCATCGCGAAGAGCCCGAGCTCGACCGCCAGGCGGTGATGTCGCTCCCTCGCGTCCTCGGGGATCAGGCCCTCGTGCTCCTCGGCGTGCACCTCCCACGGGATCAGTTCGTCGTCGATGAACCGCCGCGCGCGCGACTGGATCTCGCGATCCTCTGCCGACAATGGATACGACGTCATCGCGCCCTCATCCCAGGAACTCCAGACGTTCCCGGTGGGCGGCCAGGCGCGCGAGCGTCTCCGCGTCTATCTGGTGATCGCGGTCGGGTTCCTCGATGTCGGCGCGTTCGCCGAACAGCTCACCGGACAGGTATCGCTGACCGGTGTCGGCGACCACGGTCACGATCCGGTGGAACTCCGGATGCGTGCCGGCCACCTTCAACGCCGCGACGACGTTGATGCCAGACGACGGTCCGCAGAGGAGCCCTTCTTCGCGGGCGAGCCGAGCCGCCATGTCGAGCGCCTCGGTGGTCGAAGCCGTCACGATGCCGTCCATGAGCGCGAGATCGAGGTTGGGCGGGATGATCCCGTCGCCGATCCCGGGGACGCCGTGCGTTCCCCACCGTTGCTCGGAGATCAACGGACACTCGGCCGGTTCGACGGCGTAGGCGCGGATCGCGGGGTCGTGGCCCTTGAGGGCGCGCGCGACGCCGCTGATCCACCCGCCGGTTCCCTGCGCCGCGACGACGGCGTCCAGCTCGCCGCCCGTCTGCTCCCAGATCTCCTCGCCGGACGCCATCTGCGCCTGGGGGTTGTCCGCGTTCTCGAACTCCGCCGGCACGAAGTAGCGATCCGGCTCGGCCTCGACCATCTTCCGCATGGTCTCCATCGCCAGATCGATGTCGGTCCCGGCGCCGGGGGTCAACACGAGCTCCGCCCCGTACCCACGGATCATGGTCTTGCGCTCCTCGCTCATGCCCTCGGGCATCACGATCACGCAGGCGTACCCCTTGATGGCCGCAACGGCGGCGCACGCGATGCCGGCGTTGCCGGTCGTGCACTCCACGATCGTCATGCCGGGCCGGAGATCGCCGCGCTCCTCCGCCCTCGCGAGCATGTGCGCGTAGATCCGGTCCTTCACGGATCCGGTCGGCCCGTACCACTCGACCTTCGCCAGCAACTCAAGGCCATCGGGGCCGATCCGGCGGACGTGGATGAGCGGCGTCCGGCCGATCGCGTCGAGCAAGGTCGCCGCCGGGCGGCGGTTCGCATCCCACGCGATCGACATCCGCTCCCTCCTTCCCGGCCGAGACGGTGAGCCTATGCGGTCACCGGGACGACCCGGTAACGCCCGGGACCTCAGCCTGCCGCGGACCTGCCGCGTTCCACGTATCCCAGCCGGCGCGACACGGCGCTCGCCGCCTCCATGGTGAGACGGGCGATCCGCGGCAGGTCGACCGCCCGCATGCGGAACGCCGGTCCCGAGACCGAGAGCGCCGCCACGACGTCGCCGTCCGAACCGCGCACCGGCGCCGCCACCGCGTTCAGTCCTTCCTCCAGCTCCTCGAGCGTCTGCGCGTAGCCGCGGATACGGATCTCGCCGAGCTGGGCGACGAGCGTCGCCGGGTCGACGATCGTGTGGGGCGTGAGGCGCTCGAGCGGGCGCGCCAGGAGGCGGTCGCGCTCGGCCTCCGGCATGGTCGCCAGCAACACCTTTCCGTTCGACGTGCAATGCAGTGGCGTGCTGCGCCCGACCCAGCTCACGCTCACGATCGCGCGAGTGCCCGAGATCTGGTCGACGTAAACGACCGCGTCGCCGGAGAGTACGCCGAGGTTCACGGTCTCGCGCGTCCGCTCGGCCAGATCTTCGAGGATGGGATGCCCGGTCCGGACGAGGTCGAGGCCGGCCATCGCCGCGCCGGCGAGACGGATGAGGCCGAACCCCAGGCGGTACTTCTCGGTCACCGGGTCGCGTTCGACGAGTCCTCGTTCGGCGAGGGTGGCGATCAAGCGGGATGCAGTGGCCTTGTGCACGTCCAGCAGCCGGCCGAGCTCGGTCACGCCGAGCGCGCCCGCCTCGGCGATCAGCTCCAGGGCGCGTATCGCCCGCGCGACCGACTGCAGATTGGCCGCACTTTCGTCTCGCATGTCGCAACGCCTTCCGCTCAGTGCAACGTCGCAGGACCGTATGCTTACGCCTCGGCGGCTGTCAAGGCGGACGGATCGGCCGACGGGGATGGAGCGAGGAAGGCGCGTGGAGGCGGCGCTAGCCGTTGACCGAGAAGCTGGAGTTCGGGTTGATCTCGCGGTTACGCGAGTAGAAACCCGCGTTCAGCACGACCCCGGTGTACGGCACCTTCACCTGCACCGGGTCGGCATCGTGGTCGTGCCCCTTCTCGCAGGCATCGATCAGCTCGGCCATGAGGTGGCCGACCACCGGAGCGTTCTTGAACTGGTTCCCGCTGGTTCCGATCGCCATGTAGAACCCGCCCAGGTCCGACCGGTCGTACAAGGGGATCCAATCGTCGGACACGTCGTAGAGATCGGCCAGGCCTCGCGGCTCGGAGGGCACCTGCAGGCCGGGGATGCGGCGAGCCACCCGGTACACCTGAGCCTCGTACTGTGCCTTGGTCACCTCTCGATCGAAGATGTCCGGCTCCTCGAGCCACACCTGCGGATCGCACGGTGGATCCTCGCTCCCGATCAGGATGTTGTTCCCGGCCTCGGGACGGAAGTAGATCCCCTGATCGCCGTCCGACGTGTGGAACCCTTCGTGTTCGTAGTCGACCCCGGGCGGCGCCGGGACGATGTGCACCTCGTGGCGGAGCGCGCGGGTCTTGATGTTCATCGTCTCCTCGACGCCGGCCATCCGGTTGATCACGAAGGAGTGCGGTCCGGCCACGTTCACCACGACGGGCGCGTCGATCTCCTCGCCCGAGTCGAGCGTGACCCCTAGCACACGCCCCCCGCTCCTCCGGATCTCGACGATCCGCGTGTCGAACAGGAACGTCCCGCCCTTCGCCTCGGCCGCCAGCTGCAGATCATGGGTGGCGAGCTTCGGGTCGTTCACGTAGCCGGAGCCGCTCGTGTAGATCGCCCCTTCGAGCTCCTCGTCCGGTTTGCGCCAGAAGTCCGGCCCCTCCGGCCGGCTGGGCGGCCAGAACTCGTGGACGTCGTAGTAGGGGATCCGGCTCTTCAGCGTGTCCGTGTCCCACTCCTCATGCTCGACGCCCAGGTTCCGGAAGTGCTCCAGGACCTTCTCGTGGTGGCCGGTCTTGCTCTTGAGGAGCACCGTGCCGCACTGCATGTACTTGGCGATCTCGTGCTCGTTCGTATCGATCTCGAGGTAGTTCGGCCAGTCACGCCAGTAGGA
This sequence comes from uncultured Actinomycetes bacterium, assembly GCA_963723855.1. Taxonomy (GTDB): domain Bacteria; phylum Actinomycetota; class UBA4738; order UBA4738; family HRBIN12; genus JBBQVZ01. The sequence goes on from CAVRSI010000015.1 coordinate 29,257, forward strand.
GAAGCCTTCGTGGGCCATCGCGACGCCGTCCCAGGACGAGTAGTGGGCACGGACGATCGAGCACGAGCTGCTGGTCGGGCCGTAGCCTGCAGCGGGGAGCTTGTCGATGTTGAGGGTCTGGTAGCCGCGTTTGCAGAGCTCGAAGGCGGTAGCGGCGCCGATCACGCCGGCTCCGATGATGATCGCGTCGGACGTGGTTTTCATGGCATCGGCAGCGCGGGCACGAGGGTCGTGGCGTTCATCGAGGGAGTTTAGCGGCCAGCCTCGCCAGCGTGAGCCGGCACGCCACCGGCGCAGGAAGTGGCGCGGAGACGATTCGCCGAGTTACACGATCGAACGCGAGGACGTGGCTCGCTTGCCCGCCGGAAGTGCCAAGGCGAAGATGCCCCCGTGAAGAACAGCGGTGAGCACGAGCTGAAGGGTGTTCCCGACTGCCGGCACATCTACCGGGTGGTGGCTCCCTGAGGCCGCGCGACGTTCGCTACGTGACCCGCGAGGGCGCAGCGATCGCGTACGAGGTCGTGGGCAACGGGCCCATCGATCTCCTCTATCTGCCGAGTTGGTGCTCGAACCTCGAGTGGAACCGGCGCGTGCCGCCCTATCACTGGTTCCTCGAGGACCTCTCCCGGTTCAGCAGACTGGTCGTCGTGGACCGCCGAGGCTGGGGCTGTTCCGACGGTGTTGACCCGCGACGACGCCCCCGCTCGAGACCCACGCCGACGACCTCATCGGCGGTGCTCGACGACCTCGGTTCGCGCCGGGCCGCCCTGTTCGCGGTCCAGGAGTCCGCGAGCATCGCCATGCTGGTGGCGGCCTCGTACCCGCAGCGGGTCTCGAAGCTCATCGTGATGAACACAAGCGCGACGTGGTCGACGACGGACGAGACTCCGTGGGAGTGGAGCGACGACGAGTGGGAGGTCGAGCTCCGGTTGCAGCGGACATGGGGAAGCCGATCGTGGGCCGTGGGGTGGGCACAGACTCAAGCGCCAGCGCTGCTCGGCGACGAAGGCGCGATGGACTGGCTCACGATGATGTTCCGGATGACCTGCGGCCCTGAGGAGGCGGTCGCGGAAACGAGGCTATGGCTGAGGTACGACCAGCGTCCGATCATGTCGGCCATCCACACGCCGACCCTCGTGCTTAGGCGATCCGTTGAGGACGAGACGTCTTCGGCCGAGGCGGCCCGGTACCTCGAAGAGCACATCCCCGACGCCCGTTACGAGGAGCTGCCAGGCGACGGAGCGCAACCCTGGGCAGGTGACCATCAAGCGGTAACTCAACCGATCGAGCGGTTCTTGGCGGTTCAGGGCCCCGAACCGAGCGGCCAGCGCCGGCTGGTGACGGTCCTGTTCACTGACGTCGTGGGCTCCACCGAGACGGCGGTGAGACTGGGCGACGCAGCATGGGGGGACCTGCTCCGCTCGCATCACGATGCCGTTCGAACCGAACTCGCCGCCGTCATCGAGGGCGTGAGGTCGACACGGCAGGTGACGGGTACCTGGCCGTGTTCGACGGACCGGCAGCGGCGATCCGCTGCGCGCTGGCGGTTGAAGACGCTCTACGCCCGCTCGGCCTCGAGATCAGGGCCGGAGTCAGATACCGCGTGAAGTGGAGACCGCAGGCGAAGGGATCAAGGGGATCGCGGTCCACATCGGGGCACGCGTTGCAGCGTTGGCGCAGGCGTCGGAGGTCCTCGTCTCCCGCACGGTGCGCGACCTCACCGCGGGCTCCGGCCTCATGTTCGAGGATGCCGGCGAGCACGAGCTAAAGGGCGTCCCGGACCGTTGGCATCTGTACCGAGTCGTGAGCTAGCAACTGATCGCCCCTGATAGCTAGTCTGTTTCAGACTAGATGGGAGTTACACCGCGCTGGGTCCCGGACCCTTGCTGAGCGAGCCAAGCATGCCGCGCTGCCAGGCAACGGTGCTCTCGATCTGGTTGAACGTGAAGACGTGGAGGGCTGCGACGTCGGCCGCGGGATCCGCGAGGGTGGGGCCAGCTCCCGCAGCAACCCGTCGGGGCCGAAGCGACCCTTGACCACCTGGCCGATCAGGTTGCGATTCTTCTTCAGGTAGCGGGCCGAGTCGGCCACGCCGATCCGAGCCGCGATCGTCACGAGCTTGGTGAGATCCGCGACGCCGGGCAGGCCGATGTGGACCGGTAACGTCACCCCGGAGGCGCGCATCCGGCCGATCCACGCGGCGATAGCGCTCGGGTTGAAGCTCATCTGCGTGGTCATGTACGACGCGTACCGCTGCTTCTCGAGCAGGACCTCCAGCAGCCTGTCGTGGGAGATCTTCGGGTGGCCCTCCGGTAGGAGGGCACGCCGATCTCGTCGAACGGCCGTCCGAGCTCGTCGATGGCGCGGAGGAGCGACAACCCGTCGTGGAAGTCGCCGTGATCGTGGGCGTCGCCGCCGACGACGAACACGCGGCGGAAGCCTCCCTCAGCCAGACGCGCGAGCAGGTCCTCGAGGTGCTGCGGCGTCCAGATCATGTGCGCTGACAGATGCGGGATGACGGTGTGACCGAGCTTGGCGAGCTTCTCGGCCAGCTCGACGGTTGCCTCGATCCCGTGACTCGGAGACGAGGTCACCGTCACCGTCGAGCCGGGTGACAGGGCCTCGCACGCTCCGAGCGCGTTCAGGAGCGGGATGACCTCGAGCTTCGCGTTTCCGACGAGCCCAGCCATCGTCGCCCGCTCATCCTTAGTGGGCTCGTACAGCTTGCGTCGCCGAAGGGTCAAGACCACACGGTGCCTTTCTCCTCACACGTTCGAGTCGGGGAACGACGCTTTCTTGCGCTCGATCCATTCCCGCAACTCTTCGTCGACCGTCTCGTTGATCGGAGGCGGCTCGTACTCGGCCAGCATCTTCTTCCAGATCGGGTTCGCTCGGTGAGCCGCGTCCAGCGACCCTTCGGCCTCCCACTGCTCGTAGCTGTTGTTATCGGCGATCGACGACCGGAAGAAAGCGGTTTCGAAGTTCGCCAGGGTGTGCGCCGTCCCCAGGAAGTGCTGGCCCGGCCCGTTCTCGATGATCGGCTCGAGCGCCTGCCCGTTGGGCGACAGGTCCACACCGTTCGCGAACGCATGCATCATCCCGCACTGATCCAGGTCCATCACGAACTTCTCGTAACCCATGGTCAGTCCGCCCTCGAGCCATCCCGCGGCGTGGAGCACGAAGTTCACGCCGCCGAGGACGGTGGGCTGCAAGGTATTCGCCGACTCGTAGGCGGCCTGCGCGTCGGGGATCTTCGACCCGCAGAGCGACCCGCCGCTGCGGAACGGCACGCGCAGCCGTCGCGCGCACGCCGCCAGCGAATACAGGACCAGCGCCGGCTCGGGGGTACCGAACGTCGGCGCGCCCGACTGCATCGACATCGACGACGCGAACGACCCGAACACGACCGGCGCTCCGGGCCGCACGAGCTGCACGTACGTCATGCCGGCCATCGACTCGGCGAGCGTCTGCGCCGCGGCGCCGGCGACCGTCGCCGGGCTCATGGCGCCGGCCAGGATGAACGGCGTCATGATCACCGCCTGGTTCGCCTCGGCGTAGGCGCGCGCGGCGCCGAGCATCGTGGAGTCCCACACCAGCGGGGAGTTCGCGTTGATCAGGCTCATGATCACCGGGTGGTCGTCGAGGTAGCCCTCGCCGAACAGGATCCGCGCCATGTCCACCGTGTCCTGCGCGCGCTGCGGATGGGTTACCGAGCCCATGAACGGCTTGTCCGAGTACCGCATGTGCGCGTAGACCATGTCGTAGTGCCGCTTGTTCACCGGCAGGTCGACGGGCTCGCACACGGTGCCGCCCGAGTGATGCAGGTACGGCGCCAGGTACGCGAGCTTCACGAAGTTCCGGAAGTCCTCGATCGTGCCGTAGCGGCGGCCGCCGTCCAGGTCGCGGACGAACGGCGAGCCGTACGCCGGCGCGAGCACGGTGTGCATGCCGCCGATCTCCACGTTGTTCGCCGGGTTGCGCGCGTACTGCGTGAATCGCTCGCGGCGCCGTGGCCTGGATCAGCTCCCGGCACATCCCGCGCGGGAAGCGCACGCGCTCCCCGTCCACCTCGGCTCCCGCCTCCCTGAACAAGGCATGTGCGTCGGGGGCGTCGCGGAAGTCGATCCCGACCTGCTCCAGGATCGTGTCGGCGTTCTGCTCGATGATCTCGAGCCCTTCCTCGGTGAGCACCTCGAACGGCGTGAGCGTCCGGGTGATGTACGGGATGCGATCGGGCGCGGAGGCGGCCCGCGCGGCCTGGCGACCGGCGCGGCCTCCGGTTCGCCTCCTCGGCGCGTCCGCCGGGGACGTCTCCGTCTGGTCGGTATCGCTCATGGCGTGCTCCTCTCGTTCGTGTCGCTCGCGCGCGCCGGCTCGCGCCGGCGGCGGCGGCGCTCGTCGCCGGTCGCTCCACCCGACGCCCTGCGGTGCGGGCAGGGGCACGACCGCGGACAGTCGCGTCGACGGCTCGGTCGTGTGCGGGATGCCCATCGCACCGACGAAATGCTCCTGGAAGCGAGGCTCGATCGCGGTCTCGATCTTCTCGACCCGGCGGACGACGTCCTCGATCTCCGCGCGGGCGGCGCGGTTCAACAGCGCGATCCGCGCCCCCGTGCCCGCCGCGTTGCCCGCGGACGTCACGTGCTCCGGGTCGCAGTCGGGCACCAGCCCGAGGACCAGCGCGTGCACGGGGTCGATGTGCGCGCCGAACGCGCCGGCCAGGCGGATGCGATCGACGGTCTCGATCCCAAGGTGGTCCATCAAGAGCCGGCACCCGGCGTAGAGCGCCGCCTTCGCCAGCTGGATCTGCCGCACGTCGTTCTGCGTGATGACCAGGCGCGGCGTCGCCGTCGTGCAGCACGTAGGAGAACGTGCGCCCGTCGGGGACGACCCGCGGCGTCCGGGCCGCCAGCGCGCCGTCGATGACCCCATCGGTGGTCAGGATGCCGGCCAGGAACATCTCCGCGATCACCTCGATGATCCCCGAGCCGCACACCCCGGTGACCTTCGACGCGTCGAACCCCGGTTCGTCGGACCAGCGATCGTCCCCGATCACGGTGAAGCGCGGCTCGAGCGTCTGCTCGTCGATGCGGACGCGTTCGATCGCGCCCGGCGCCGCCCGCTGACCGCAGCTGATCTGCGCGCCTTCGAACGCCGGACCGGTGGGGCTCGACGCGGCCAGCATCCGGTCGCGGTTGCCCAGGACGATCTCCGCGTTCGTCCCGACGTCGACGATCAGGTTGACGATCTCCTGTTGGTACGGCGCCTCGGACAGGATCACGCCCGCGGTGTCCGCGCCGACGTGTCCGGCGATGCACGGCAGCAGGTAGACGCGCGCGCCCGGGTGGGTGTGGAGGTTCAGGTCCGTCGCGCGGCGGTGCACGGCGCCGTCGGTCGCCAGCGCGAACGGCGCCCCGCCCAGCTCGGTCGGATCCAGGCCCAGGAACAGGTGATGCATGATCGGGTTGCCGACCACGGTGAGCGCCAGGATGTCGGTCGGGTCCGCGTCCACCTGCACGCAGAGATCGGCGATCAGCTCGTCGACGCACGATCGCGCCGCGTCGGTGAGCAGGGTCTCGGATCCCGGGTTCATCATCACGTAGGACACGCGGCTCATCAGGTCCTCGCCGAACCGGATCTGGGGGTTCATCGCGCCGGCCACCGCCAGCACGTTCCCGCTCGCCAGGTCGCACAGCTGGCCCGGCCACCGTCGTCGATCCGACGTCGAACGCCACCCCGAGCGCGCGGTCGCGGAAGCCCGGCCAGACGGCGACGATCGTCGCGCCGTCGTGCACGGCGACGGTCGCGGTCCAGTTCCCCGCCCGGAGCGTTCGCTGCAACACGGCCAGCACGTGGTCGTCGCAGTGCGAGACCGGTGAGCGACCAGTCGCGCTCCAGCGCCTCGAGCAGCCGCTCCAGGTCCCCGGACGGGTCGGCCATGTCGGGCTCGCGGACCTCGACGTAGTGCAGGCGCACGATCGGGTCGACCTCGATCGCGTGCGCGTCGGCCTCCTTCCGCACGACCTGCCGGTGCAGCTGGCTCTCCGGTGGCACGTCCACCACCAGGTCGCCGACGACCTGCGCGTGGCAGCCCGAGGCGTCGCTCCGGCGCGAGCCCCGACCGGTCGCGATACGTCTGCTCCGGGATCGAGAACGCCGTGAGATGGTCTGCCCCCGAGCGAGATGCCGTGCTTCGCGAACTCGCCCTCGCTCACGACCACCTGGCACCGGCCGCAGATCCCCCGGCCGCCGCAGACCGAGTCGAGGTCCACACCCGAGCGAACGAGCGGCCGAGAGCAGGTTCGTCCCGTGCGCGAACCGCCCACGCTTGCCGGACGGGGTGAAGACGACGAGCGCCTCCGCCTCGGCGCTCACGGTGCGGGTGGCGCCTCGAGCGGCGTCGGCGCCCGTCGCCGCGCCTGCCCGCCCTGCCGCCTCGACGGCCGCCGCCGGCGCCGGCCGGCTGCTCGCGGAAGCGCGCGATCCACTCCTGGCAGTCCGGGTCGTTGCCCATCATCACGTCGGCGGCCATCACCGCGGCGCGCACCTCGGTGTGCAGCGGGCTCGTGATCGCCGACGTCATCCCCGACGCGATCGCCATGGTGAGGAACGCGCCGTTCAACGTGTTGCGGTTCGGCAGGCCGAAGCTGACGTTGGACGCGCCGCAGGTCGAGTTCACGCCGAGCTCGTCGTGCAGACGCCGCACCAGCGCGAACACCTGCCGTCCCGCCGTACCCATCGCGCCGATCGGCATCACCAGCGGATCGACGACGATGTCTTCCTTCGCGATGCCGTGGTCGGCGGCGCGGTGCACGATCTTCTCGGCCACCGCGAACCGCACGTTCGGGTCCTCGGAGATGCCGGTCTCGTCGTTCGTGATGGCGACGACGGCCGCGCCGTACTTCGCCACGAGCGGCAGCACCTGCTCGAGCCGCTCGTCCTCGCCGGTCACCGAGTTCACGAGCGGCTTGCCCTGATACACGGCGAGCCCGGCCTCCAGCGCGGCGACGATCGACGAGTCGATCGACAGGGGCACGTCGGTGAGCGACTGCACGAGCTGCACGGTCTCCGCCAGGATCGCGGGCTCGTCGGCGAGCGGGATGCCGGCGTTCACGTCGAGCATCTGCGCCCCGGCCTCGACCTGCGCCAGGGCGTCGACGATCACCGTCGAGAAGTCGCCGGCCTTCATCTCCTCGGCGAGCTTCTTGCGGCCGGTCGGGTTGATGCGCTCGCCGATGATCACGAACGGGCGGCCGCTGCCGATCACGACCTCTCGTGTCGCAGAGCTGACGACGGTGTCGGTCACAGGTCGCCTCCCTCCGCGACGAGCCCGCCGGCGCGGACGAGCGAGTCGAGCGCGTCCTCGGTGTACGACGACTCCAGGCGCTCGGCTTCCAAGGCCGCCTCCGCGTCCAGATCGTCGCCGCACGCTCGCGTCTCGCGATGCCATTCGTTCAGGTAGTCGTCGGTGCCGATCAAGCCCACGCGCGTCGCGGCCATGTCGATCGCCTCTTGGAACCGGCTCGTGAGCTGCACGCGGGCGGCCGTCCGGCCGCGCTTCGCGACCACCTGCGCCGGGATGTCCCGCCACCAGATCACGGTCAGCTCACCGGCCATCCGGCACCCCCACGAACCGCTCGAGCGACGGCCGGAGGTCGCCGTACCCGCTCGGGCGATGCTCGAACGTCCAAGCCGAGGAACGTCGCGGCCGCTCGCCCCTGCTCGACCAGGGCGGGATCGTCGGTCTGCGAGAGGTAGACGACCCGCCGGTAGTTCCCGAAGTACATCGGCAGCAGCTCCGGGTGCACGTCGAGCTTCAGCCCCTGCACCACCAACCGGTCGAAGTGCCGGCACAGGAAGTCGGTCAGGTAGAACGTGAACGGGTTGTCCTCGTGCATCGCGGCGAACGCGTCGACCCCGGCGAAGAACGCGTAGCAGTGGTCCCCGGGGAGCCGGTCGACGCCGTGCTCGGCCACCACGTCGTCCAGCGCCCCGGCCGTGCCGCAGTCGCCGTACGCCACGAACATCGCGTCGTAGCAGACCGGACGCCTCGGCCGCCGCGAGCTTCGCGTCCACCTTGCCCGCGATCTCGCGCGGCGTGTTGTGGAGCTTGCCCGGCAGGCACTGCAACGTGACGTGCGTCCAGCCGTTCAGGTCGATCACCGCGAGCACCTCGCGCGCGATCGCGCCGCACGCCACGACGAGCACGCGTCCGCCCGGGTCCGTCGACGCCGCGGCGTCGAACGTCACCTCGTCGTCAAGCAGTTGCGGCTGCACGGCGGGCCAGGACCAGGGCCTGGGCGGTCTCGGAGGCGACGGCGGCGTCGCGGCAGTAGGCGTCGGCGCCCACCGCCTTGCCGAACTCCTCGTTCAATGGCGCGCCGCCGACGAGCACGATGTAGTCGTCGCGGATGCCCTGCTCGACCATGGTGTCGATCACGACCTTCATGTAGGGCATCGTCGTGGTGAGCAGGGCGGACATACCCAGGATGTCGGGCTTGTGCTCCTCGAGCGCGGCGAGGTACTTCTCGACCGGGTTGTTGATGCCCAGGTCGACCACGTCGAACCCGGCTCCCTCCAGCATCATCGCCACCAGGTTCTTCCCGATGTCGTGGATGTCGCCCTTCACCGTGCCGATCACGACCTTGCCCATGCGCTCGGCGCCGGTCTCGGCGAGCAGCGGCCGCAGGATCTCCATGCCGGCCTTCATCGCGTTCGCGGCGAGCAGCACCTCCGGCACGAACAGGATCCCGTCGCGGAAGTCGATCCCGACGATCCGCATGCCCTCGACGAGCGCCTCGTTCAGGACGCGGTCGGCGGACCAGCCGCGACCGAGGAGGATGTTCGTGCCCTCGACGATCTCGTCGGCCAGCCCGTCGTAGAGGTCGTCGTGCATCTGCTTCGTCAGCTCATCGTCCGGCAACGCCGAAAGATCCAGCTCTTCGTCGCTCATCACGCTCCGCTCCTCATGCCTTCAGCCGTTCGCCCTTTGGGTCGCACGAGCGGGTCGGCGGCCACGGTCGCCGCATGCCGCTCGCCGAAGTACTCGACCTCCACCGGCGTTCCCTCCGACGCGAGGTCCACCGGCAGGTAGCCGTAGACGATCCCGCGACCCACCGAGTACCCGTAGTTCGCCGACGTCACGTAGCTCACGACCCGGTCGCCGGACCAGATCGGCTCCTTGCCCATCACGACGGCCGAGGGGTCGTCGAACGTCATGCACGCCAGCTTGTGGGAGTGACCGCGCTCCAGGATCGCCTCCAGCGCAGCGCGCCCCTGGAAGTCGCCCTTGTCCATCCGGACCGCGAACCCCAGCCCGGCCTCGAACGGATCGTGCTCGGTGTGGATGTCCTGCCCCCACAGCCGGTAGCCCTTCTCCAGCCGGAGCGAGTCGAACGCGCCCGAGCCGGCCGCCACGATCCCGTGCGCGCGACCGGCGTCCCAGAGCAGGTCCCACGCGCGATCGCCCATGGCGAACTGGCCGTAGAGCTCCCACCCGAGCTCCCCCGCGTACGAGATGCGCTGCGCCCACACCGGGCCGACCTCGCCGACGTTCAGGTACTTCGCCGTCAGGTACGGGAACGCGTCGTTGGACACGTCCTCGTCGGTCACGGACGCGAGCACGTCCCGCGCCCGCGGCCCCCACAGCCCCAGGCAGAACAGCGAGCCGGTGCGCTCGGTGATCGTCACGCGCTCGCCGTCGCGGAGCTGCGCGCGCATCCACGCCAGGTCGTGCTGACCCGAGCCGCCGCCCGTCACGACCCGGAAGAGCTCCTCGTCCTTGCGCGTCACCGTCAGGTCGCAGCGGATCCCGCCCGAGGGCGTGAGCATGGCCGTGTAGACGATCGAGCCGACGGGCCGGTCGATCCGGTTCGCGCTGATCCGCTCGAGGTACGCGAGCGCATCCGGTCCCGCCACGTCGAACTTCGCGAACGGGGTGATGTCGAAGAGCGCCGACGCGCTCGCGGGTCGCGAGGTGCTCGGCCCCGACGGCGGGCGACCAGTTCATCGCGGCCCAGCCGTCACGACGCTCCCAGTCGGCGCCGGTGAGCAGCGCTCGCGTTCGCCTCGAACCACTGCGGACGCTCCCACCCCGCGCCGGTGAAGCATTCCGCGCCGAGCGCCGTGTGCCGCTCGTAGAACGGCGTCAGCCGGAGCTTCCGCGGCGCCGTCATCTGTTGCAGCGGATGCAGGATGTCGTAGACCTCGCGGTACTGCTGCGCGCCGCGCGCCCGGACGTACGGCGGCGTGGTCTGGAACGGGTAGAAGCGGTTCGCGTCCGCCTCGGCCAGGTCGTACCCGGGCTCGCCGTTCACCATCCACTCGGCGACCTGCTGGCCCATCCCGCCGCCGTGCGTGACCCACACCGCCTCGCAGAGCCAGACGCCGCGGACCTTCGCCGACTCGCCCACGATCGAGCCGGCATCGGGCGTGAACGAGAACATCCCGTTGATCGATCGGTCCGGATCCGCGGGCCGCATGTGGCCGGCGAGCGCGGGGAGCAGCCGCTCGGTCTCGCGTTCGGCGTCGTCGAAGTCACCGGGTGTGAACGGCATCAGCGACGGCATCGGTCCGTCGCCGGGACGGCGGATGTCGCGCTGCGGCGTGACGATCGGCTCGTGGCGGTAGTTGCCCACGCCGTAGTGGTCCTCGCGATGCCGGAAGTACATCGCGTGATCCTGGTGACGGAGGATCGGGTGCACGACCTCGCGCGTCTCACCCGACAGCTCGGGGATCGGGTCGGTCCACACGAGCTGGTGTTGCACGGCCACGAGCGGGACCGGGACGCCGGCCAAGCGCGCCGACGGTCGGACCCCAGATCCCCGCGCAGATCGAGCACCCGCTCGCACTCGATCGCGTCCTCGGTCGGTCTCCACGCCGTGCACGCGGCCGTCCCGGATGTCGAAGCCGGTGACGGTCACACCGCCCTCGAACGTCACGCCGCGCGCCGACGCCTTCGCGGCGAGCGCCGTCGACGATCCGCACCGCCTTCGCGATGCCGTCGCTCGGGACGAGGTACGCCCCGAGGATCGCGTTCGGGTCGAGCAGCGGGATCCGCTCTGCGGCCTCGTCCGGGGAGAGCAGGTGCGTGTCCGCGATCCCGTACGACCGGGCGAACCCCTGCCGCCGGCGCAGCTCCGCCATGCGCTCCGGCGTGGTCGCGACCTCGATGCCGCCGACCCCGTACCAACCCGGCGGGCCGTCCAGCTCCAGCGACCCGTAGAGGCGGACGGTGTCCTGCGCGATCCGGCACATCGTGCGCGAGCCGTTCGTCTGGAACACCAGGCCCGGGGCGTGCGAGGTGGAGCCGCCGGTCTCGAACAGCGGCCCCTGGTCGATCACGAGGACATCGGTCGAACCGAGCTCCGCCAGGTGGTAGGCGGCGCTCGCCCCGACGATGCCCGCGCCGACGATGACCGTCTGCGCCCGGTCGCGCATCCCGTTGCCTTTCGTTCCCTCGGCCGTGTCGGCCGTCATCAGGCCTGTTCCCGCAATGGTGGACGCCGGGTGTTGCGGTGACAAGCGATGCGTTGCGTCCTCAGCAACAGGCATCGACCCCGGGTCAACGCTCGCCGTTCGTGTCCCGGAGGGCCTCCAGCCCCGAGCGCAGGGCCCCGCCGTACAGGTCGATGTCCGAGCCGAGCGCGATCATCCGGAAGCCGCGCGCGACCATCGAGCGGGCGACCTCGACCGATCCGACCAGGACCCCGGCCGCGATCCCCGCCGCCGCGCATGCCGCGAGCACGCGGTCCTCCGCCTGTCGAAGCCGTGCGTCGTCGAACGCGCCCGGCACCCCCAGGCGCGATCGACAGGTCGAACTGCCCGACCCAGAGCACGTCGACCCCCGGCGTCGCCGCGATCTCCTCGACGTGCTCGACCCCCGCCTCGGTCTCGATCTGCAGGATCACGACGGTCGCGTCCTCGGCGGTGCGCATCGCCGCGCCGACGCCGTCCGCGAGCTGGTCCGGGTAGAGCAGCCCGAACCCCCGGCTCCCGTCGGGCGCGAAGCGCGCGGCCTGCACGACGCGCTCGGCCTCGATCGAGTCGTCGACCATCGGCACCATGACCCCGCGCGCGCCCAGGTCGAGCGAGGGCGAGATCAGGTGCCGCGCCGATCCCTGCACGCGGACGAGCAGCTCCACGTCCCGCGCCGCGCCCGCAGCGAGGAGCGGGCGGATCCCCTCGATGCCCCATCCCGTGTGCTCCAGGTCGATCAACACGAAGTCGGCTCCGGCGGCGGCGGCGATCCGAGGGATGCCGAGCGTGTGGAACTCGAACACCATCGTGCCGAACGCCGTGCCGCCACCGGCCAGGCGCGAGCGGAGCGTCTCTCCCGTCATCCGTCTCAGCCCAGGTCGATCACGACGGTCTTCAGCTCGGTCAGGCGATCCATGGAGAACCGGCCGCCGACCCGCCCGACACCGCTCTGCGAGCCCGCCCGACCTCCGAACGGCAGGTGCGACTCCCAGTAGTTCGTGCCCTCGTTGACGTTCACCCATCCGGCCCGCACGGCCTCGGCGAAGCGCAGCCCTCGGCCCAGGTCGCGCGTGAAGACGGCGGTCAACAGCCCGTACGGCGATCCGTTGACCGCGTCGATCGCCTCGTCCACGGAACGGATCGTGGACACCGGCGCCACGGGACCGAACGTCTCCTCGCGGGCGATCGCCATGTCCGCCGTGACGCCGTCGATCACGGTCGCCTCGTAGAACAGGTCGCTGCCGTGGCTCGGCGCACGGCTCCCCCCCGCCAGCACCACCGCGCCGTGATCGACGGCGTCGCGGACGTGTCGCTCCGTCTTCGCGACGGTCGGCTCGTTGTTCACGGGGCCGAGCGTCGTGGCGTCGTCGAACGGATCGCCGATGCGGATCTGCTTCTCGATCGCGGCGGACAGGAGCGCGAGATACTCCTCGCGCACGTCCTCGTGTACCAGGATCCGCTCACCCGCCGTGCAGCTCTGGCCGGCGTTCAGGAAGCAGGCGGTGAGCGTGGCGGCGACCGCCGCGTCGAGGTCGGCATCGTCCATCACCACGAGCGGTCCGTTGCCGCCCATCTCGAGCAGGAGCTCCTTGCCCGCCGCGCGTCCGGCGACCGTGAGCCCGGTGGCGATCGAGCCGATGAACCCGACGGCCTGGGTCCGCGGGTCGGCGGCGATCTCGTCCCCGACGACGGGACCCGGTCCCGGTGACCATGTTCACGACGCCCGGCGGGATGTCGGCCGCCTCCATGCACGCGGCGAGCTTCGCCGCGCAGATCGAGGTCGTCGGCGCGGGGGCCCACACGACGGTGTTCCCGTACGCGATCGCCGGCGCCAGGATCTCGGCCGGCATCGTGTACGGCCAGTTCCAGGGGCTGATGATCGAGACGACCCCACGAGGAACCCGGTACAGCAGGACGCGCTTGTTCGCGTCGACCGACGGCGGCATGAGCCCCTCCATCCGCCGCGCGTCGGCCGCCGCCATGTCGAAGTAGACGAGGAGCTCCTCGACCTCGTCACGAGCCTCCGCCCGCAGCGGCTTGCCCTGGTCGAGCGTGAGCGTGCGCGCCAGGTCGTCGCGTCGTTCGTCGATCACCGCCGCGACCCGTTCCATCGCGGCCGCGCGGTCGAACGCGGAGCGCGCCGCCCACGCGGGCGCCGCGCGGTTCGCGGCCTCGATCGCACGGCCGGCGTCGCCGCGCGTGCCCTCCGCCACGGTGCCGACGACCTCGCCCGTCGACGGGCTGGTTGCATCGAACTCGGCGCCGTCCTCGGCGTCGCTCCAGACGCCGTCGATCCACATGCGCACGCGCTCGGTCATCGGCTCAGCCTCTCGGGAAGCGTCGGGGGCGGCCCGCAGGGCCGCCCCCGAGTGCTCCTCGCTCGTTGGATCTCCGTCGTCAGCCCTGCGCGGCGAGGCCCGCGTCGACCCACGGCTGCCAGACGTCGGGGTTCGCGTCGATCCACTTCTGGGCCGCCTCTTCGGGCGTCATCCCGTTGTTGATGTCGAGCGCGATCGAGTTCTGGTCGTCGTTCGTGTACGACATCGCGGACAGGAACGCGAACGCCGCGGGCGCATCGGTCTGCAGGTCCGCGTTGAACGCCTTGTAGAGGTCGTCCTCGGGGTAGGCGCACGCGTACTTCGACGCGTCGTTGGCGGCGGCATCCGTGCACGCCGGCGTCACGTCCGGCAGCTTGATCATGGTCAGGTCGTACTTCGACTGCGCCCAGTGAGGCGTCCAGAAGTACATGAGGATGGGCCCCTGCTTCTGGTACGCCGCGTCCAGCGCCGCGAGCTCGGCCGCCTCGGAACCGCCGTAGACGACCTTGAGGTCCAGCCCGAGGTTGTCGGCGATCGGCTGGTCGAACGTGACGAAGCTCGGGATCGCCGTCCAGGATCTGTCCCGCGCTGCCGCTCTCCGCGGTCTTGAACATCGTCGCGTCGGTCTTGAGCCCTTCCCACGTGGCGAGCTCCGGGTGATCGGTCAGCATGTACGTCGGGATCCACCAGCCGATCTGGCCGATCACGCCGAGCTGACCGCCGTCCACCACGCCGTTGTTCCCGGTGATGAACTTCTTGTAGTCCTTCGCGTGGCCGGAGGGCCAGACCTCGAGCGTGGCGCTCAACTGGCCGTTCGCGAGCGCCGGGAACTGCGCGTACTCATCGATCTTGGTCGTCTTGACCGTGTAGCCCAGCTTGTCCTGCAGGAGCGCCTGGGCCACGGCGACGTTCGCATCGGAGCCCGTCCACGGGCTGATGGCGAGGTTGATGGTCGTGCCGGAGTTGTCGGGAACCTGGCTCCCGCCCGAGGCGCCGGTGGCACCCGACGAGCCCCCCGAGTTGTCGTTGTTCACGTCGCTGCACGCGGCCGCGAGCGTCACGAGCACCGCGAGCCCGGCGAGGAACCCCCACCGTCGCTTCTTCATGTCGACTCCTCTCCTTCGTGGGATGTCGTCTCGGAGACACCAGTAGCTACGGCAGCCGCACCGTTCGCGGATGGGCCGGACCTCCATCGGAACGAACGGCTGGATGGGACGGCGACGCGGTTGGCCTCCCCCATCGCCTGGGTGATCCGGTCGATCACGATCGCCAGGAGCATGATGCAGATCCCGGCGACCATGCCCGCGCCCGGGTCGTGCGAGAGGCCGTTCACGACCTGGAGGCCGAGACCGGCGCCGCCGACGAGGCCGGCGATGATCACCACGGAGAACACCATGATGATCGTCTGGTTGACGCCCAGCAGGATCGAGGGACGCGCGAGCGGCACCTGCACCTTCCAGAGCGTCTGCGACCTGTTCGCTCCGTACGCTTCCGCCGCTTCGACGATCTCCGTCGGGACCTGACGGATCCCCAGGTTCGTCAGCCTGATCCCGGGCGGCAGCGCGTACACGAGACCGGCGATCACCCCGGGGACGCGGCCCGGACCGAAGAGCGCCACGACGGGCACGAGGTACACGAACTGCGGCATCGTCTGCATCATGTCGAGGATCGGCCGGAGCGCCCGCTCCACCCGGTCGCTCAGCGCGCACCAGATGCCGAGGGGGATCGCGAGCGCCACGGACACCACCACGGCGACCATGACCTGACTGAGCGTGTTCATCGAGTCGTCCCACATGCCGAGCACGCCGACGGCCGCGATGCACGCGAACGCGAGCACCGCGAGGCCCCACCGGCGGGACACGCGCCAGCCGATCAGGGCCGCGAACCCGGCGACCATCCACCACGGCACGTCGGTCAGCAGGTTCTTCAGCGGGTCCAGCGCGTACTTCACGGTCACGTTGGTGATGGCCGTCGTCACTCCTCCGAACGTGCGCGTGATCCACGACAACGCGTCGTTCACGGGAGCCTCGATGTTGACCGTCCACGCCGACGGGAAGTCCTGCTGGCGCAAGACCTGGCGACCGATGAAGATCGCGACGGCCACGAGCACCAGGGCCACGACCGTGGCGGCGAGCCGTGAGATCTCCCGTCCGTACACATGGACCGTGGTGGTTCCGCGTCGCTTCCGGTCGCGGGCGCCCCACGCCGAGGTCGTCCGGTCGAGCACGATCGCCAGCGCGACGATGGCCAGGCCGCCGGCGAGCGCCGCGCCCACGTTCAGGTTGTTGAGGCCGTCCAACACGACCTGACCCAGGCCTCCGACCCCCACGGACGCCGCGATCACCACGATGCCGAGCGCCATCATGATCGTCTGGTTGACGCCGAGCAGGATCGCCGGTTTCGCCAGCGGCAGCTGGACCCGTCGCAGGAGTTGGTGCGACGTCGAACCGAACGAACGCCCCACCTCCATCGACGTCTCGGGGACCTGGCGGATGCCGAGGCCGGTCAGGCGGATCGCGGGCGGGATGGCGAAGACCACCGTCGCGATCAGCGCCGTCGGCACGCCGATCCCGAACAGCAGGACGACCGGCACCAGGTACGAGAACGCCGGGATCGTCTGCATGGCATCGAGGGCGGGACGGATCACGCGTTCGACGGCGGGACGCCTGCCCGCCCAGACGCCGAACGGGATCCCGATCACCAACGCGATCAGGACCGCGAAGACGATCAAGGCGAGGGTCTCGACGCTCGGCTCCCACAGACCGAGCACGCCCATGAACAGGAACCCGCACGCCGCCACCACCGCGAGACGCCAGCCCGCCACGAGCCCGGCGATGGCCGCGGCGAGGGCGATCAACCCGAGCCACGTCAGCGCGAGACAGCACCAGGACCAGCTGGTCGTACGTCGTCTGGATCCCGTTGCGGAGCGGGTCGAGGAAGTTGACGAAGAGCGGACTCGTCCGTTGGTTCGCGATGACCCAGTCGTTGAACTGGTTGAACTTCGCGGCGACGTCGACCGTCCGCGACTCGGGGAACCCGCCGGAGAGTTGCAGCCCCACCGCGATCACGGCGACGACGGCGACCGTCCAGATGAGGAACCGGATCCATCTCGGGAAGCGAGGACGATCCGCGGTCGGCACCACGATCGTCCGTTCGGGCGCTTCGAGCTCTTCGAGGTCGCTGGAAGGCGGCGTGCGAACCGCCATCAGCCCGCGTCCTCCATCATCGCGGCGAGGACGGCGGTGCGGTCGAGCATGCCCACCTGCGTCGTGCCGTCGATCACGCGGTACGGCCGGTCGCTCGTCACCATGAGGGGAAGCACCTCTTGCACGACCGAGCCGGCCGCGACGTCGCCGGCGTAGTCGGTCTCGCCGTTGGCCGGTCGCATGATCGTGCGAACCGTCAGCACGTGCGCACGCGGAACGTCCCGGGTGAAGTCGGCCACGTAGTCGTCGGCCGGATGCGCCACGACTTCCTCCGGCGTCCCGATCTGGACGAACCTGCCGTCCTTCATGATGGCGATCCGGTCGCCCAGCTTCAGCGCCTCCATCAGGTCGTGCGTGATGAAGATCATCGTCTTGTGCACTTCGCGCTGGAGCCGGACGACCTCGTCCTGCATGTCGCGGCGGATCAACGGGTCGAGCGCGCTGAACGGCTCGTCGAACAACATGATCTCCGGATCGGTGCAGAGCGCCCGGGCCAGACCCACGCGCTGCTGCATCCCACCGGACAGCTCGTCGGGATAGGCGTTGCCGAGCCCGCCGAGCCCGACGACCTCGAGCACCTCGTTGGCCCGCGCGGTGCGCTTCTCCCGGTCGATCCCCTGGACCTCCATGCCGAACGCGACGTTGTCGATGATCCGCCGGTGCGGGAACAGGCCGAAGTGCTGGAACACCATGGAGATCTTCCGGCGGCGGACCTCGCGCAGCCGGTCGTCGTCGAACGTCAGGATGTCCTCTCCGTCGATCAAGACCTGGCCGGCGGTCGGTTCGTGCAGGCGGTTCAACATCCGCACGAGCGTCGACTTCCCCGAGCCCGAGAGCCCCATCACCACGAAGACCTCGCCGGGGCTCACGTCGAAGGACACGTCCCTGACGGCGGCCACGCAGCCCGTCTTCTCCAGGAGCTCGCCTCGCGGGAGGTCGGCGTCGGGGGTGCCGACGATCCGGTCGGCCTTCGGCCCGTAGACCTTCCAGGCGTTGCGACAGGAGACGGCGACCCGGCTCGGTTCGTCCACCCGCATCCCCCGCTCCCCGGGTGGCGGCGCGCACCCGACCGCTGGATAGTGGGACCCACGGCGTCGCGCGCGCAAGGCAACGGTTGCGTCATGAGCAACGCCGGGAGACGCGGCGAACCCCGACTTGGGGCACACTCATCGGACATGGCCACCGCGCGCTACGACTTCGTGATCGTCGGGGGCGGCTCCGCGGGGAGCGCCCTGGGGAACCGCCTCTCGACCGACCCCGCGAACCGCGTGCTGGTGCTGGAGGCCGGCCGGCCCGACTACATCTGGGACGTCTTCATCCACATGCCGGCGGCGCTGCCGTTCCCGATCGGGAGCCGGTTCTACGACTGGAAGTACGAGTCGGAGCCCGAGCCGCACATGGACGGGCGGCGGATCTACCACGCCCGCGGGAAGGTGCTGGGCGGCTCCAGCAGCATCAACGGCATGATCTTCCAGCGCGGCAACCCCCTGGACTACGAGCGCTGGGGCGCCGACCCGGGCATGGACACGTGGGACTACGCGCACTGCCTGCCGTACTTCAAACGGATGGAGCGCTGCATGGCCGCCGACCTCGAGGACGAGTTCCGCGGCCACGCGGGACCGCTCGTCCTGGAGCGGGGGCCCGCCAGGAGCCCGCTCTTCGGCGCGTTCTTCGAGGCGGTGCAGCAGGCGGGCTACCCGCTCACCGACGACGTGAACGGGTTCCGCCAGGAGGGGTTCGCCCCGTTCGACCGCAACATCCGCAACGGGCGTCGCCTGTCCGCGGCCCGCGCGTACCTGCATCCGGTCATGAGCCGCCCGAACCTCGACGTCGAGACCCGGGCGTTCGTCACGAAGGTCCTGTTCCAGGGCGACCGGGCCGTGGGCGTGGAGTACTCCCATCGCGGGGGACCGGTGAAGCGGGTGATGGCCGGCGAGGTCATCCTGTGCGGCGGCGCGATCAACTCGCCGCAGCTGCTACAGCTGTCGGGCGTGGGCAACGCGGACGAGCTCCGCGCGCTCGGGGTCGACGTCGTGCACGACCTCCCCGGCGTCGGCGAGCACCTCCAGGATCACCTGGAGGTCTACATCCAGTACGCGTGCAAGCAGCCCGTCTCGGTGTCGCCGTACATGCAGTGGCGCTGGCGTCCGCTGGTCGGTCTGCAATGGCTGTTCCTCCGGAGCGGCCCGGGCGCGACGAACCACTTCGAGGCCGGGGGCTTCGTCCGGAGCAACGAGGACGTCGCCTACCCGAACCTCATGTTCCATTTCCTGCCGATCGCGGTTCGCTACGACGGATCGGCACCCGCGAGCGACCACGGGTACCAGGTGCACATCGGGCCGATGTACTCGGACGCGCGAGGCTCCGTGAAGATCACCAGCACGGACCCCACCGTGCATCCGGCCCTGCGCTTCAACTACCTCTCGACCGATCAGGACCGTCGCGAGTGGGTCGAGGCGATCCGTGTGGCGCGGGACATCCTGAACCAGCCGGCGTTCGATCCGTTCAACGCCGGCGAACTCTCGCCCGGACCGAGCGTGGAGACCGACGAGGAGATCCTGGCGTGGGTCGCGAAGGACGCCGAGACCGCCCTGCATCCTTCCTGCACCTGCCGGATGGGCACGGACGAGCTGTCGGTCGTCGATCCGGACACGATGCGCGTCCACGGGATCCAGGGACTGCGGGTCGTCGACGCCTCGGTGATGCCGTACGTGACGAACGGCAACATCTACGCGCCGGTCATGATGGTCGCGGAGAAGGCCGCCGACCTGATCCTCGGGAACACGCCCCTCCCGCCCGAGAAGGTCGAGTTCTATCGTCACGGCGTCGGGCCATGAAGTCGCCCGCCGCGTTCCATCACGTCACGCTCACCGTCACCGATCTGGCGCGGAGCGTGGACTGGTACGAGCGCGTGCTCGGCATGACGAAGGTGGCCGACCGAGAGGGGCCGACGTGGACCCGGGCGCTGATGCGGTCGGAGGGAGGACTCGTGATCGGCCTGACGGCGCATGATGGCACCGGCAGTGACCGCTTCGACGAACGCCGGGTCGGGCTCGACCACCTCTCGATCGCGTGCCAGGACCGCGACGAGGTGGCTGCGTGGGAGCGACATCTCACCGAGCTCGGCGTGGAACACGGAGATCTCGTGGACGCGGGCTACGGACATGTGCTGACGTCCCGCGACCCCGACGGCATCCCGGTCGAGTTCTTCGCGCCGGTCGCTCAGTAGTCCGTTACGGACTAGCTGCCGAACCCAAGCATCAAGAGTCCGACGACCACCAGCGCGATCCCCGCGTATTGGTTCATCACCAGTCGCTCGTGCAGGATGACGAACGACAGGACGACGGCGACGAGCGGGAACACCGCGCTGGCGGCGAGCGTGATCGAGACGAACCCGCGTTCGGACCCGACCGACAAACCGATGACGCCGACGATGTCCGCGATCGCCGCGATGAACGCGAACGTGAGCCCCCGGCGGTCGCGGATCCGTGGGAGGTGCGACCTGGCGAGGATCGCGAGCGGGATATAGCAGACCACCTGCGCCATGCGGGACGCCCAGAGCCCGGCGATCCAGCCCGCCCGCTGCGACAGGTAGCCCAGCAGGAACCCGGCCACGCCGAACGTCACCGTCGAGACGAGCGCCCAGGGGACGCCGCGCGCCACGCCGTGGAGACCGGCTCGGAGCTCTCGGAGATCGGTGGAGACGAGCGCCACGCCGGCCACGGTCACCACCGCCCCCGACCAACGCGAGCGCGCCGGGTCGCTCCCCGAGGAAGATCACCGCGAGGAACACGCCGATCACCGCGTAGGCCGAGCCGATCGGCGAGACGACCGCGACCGGTCCGAGCTCCAGGGCGCGGTAGTGCGTCTGGTACGCGGCGGCGGCGCACACACCGTTCAGCGCGACGAACCCGAGGAACGGAGCTCAAGACCGACGCCGACGTATCCGTCGACACGAGGACGATGGTCATCACGACGGCTGAGAGCGTCTGGCCGAGGATCACCGTCCAGAGGCTCCCGATCCGCCGGCCCGCGATCGCCCCTTCGAAATCCGCGAGGCCGAAGCCGAGGGCCGCGACGAGCCCGTAGATCACGCGGGGGGCCTGGCTTCGGCCAGCGCATCGACCGCCACGGCCCCGCGCTCCGACACCAGGAGCGGGTTGGCCTCGAGCGACAACAGCCGGCCCCGGAGATCGTGCGCGGCACGCGCGATCGACGTCACCGCCCGGGCCGCGGCCCGCAGGTCGTTGCGGCCGTCCACCAACCGACAGCGGTCGGCCTGCGAACGCACGAAGGCCAGGGCCTGCGCGGGAGTCAATGGCGCCGCGACGAACAGCGCCTCCCCCCCTTCCGCGAGCGCGCCCCCCGCCCGCATCGTGATGCACGCCCCGAAGGCGTCGTCCACCACGGCGCCGACGAGCACCTCGGTTCCGGTCGCCATCGCCTGGACCAGCACGCGGGCGGTCGGCGCGCCGGCACGGCGCGCCGACTGCAGGACCTCGGCCGCCGCGACCTCCACGTCGGTGGGGTTCGCGAGACCGAGACGGACCCCGCCCAGCTTCGCCTTGTGCGGCAGCTCCGGCGCCAGCGCCTTCACGGCGACCGGGAACCCGATGGTGCGTGCGGCCTCGGCCGCCGCCCGCGCGGACGCGACCGTGCGTTCCTCCGGACGTCGAACGCCGTAGAGCTCGAGCAGCCTCGCGCCCTGTGCCTCGTCGAGCGGACCTGCCTTGCCGCGGAGGAGCCGCAGCGCGCTCGCGCGGTTCGGATGAGACGGCAGATCGGGCAACGCCCGGACACGCGCCCCTGCAGGTCGACCAACGCGCGGATCGCACCCGTCGAGGCCCGATGCCCCTGCAGGAACGGCAGCCGCGCGCCGGCGACGAATCGCTTTCCCGCTGCGCCGTATCCCAGCGCGCCCATCGCGACCGACGCGAACACGACGCCGGTCTCCCGGCGCAGCCGGCGCGCGGTGCGCAGGACCGGCTCCGCCCACACGTCCTCGCCCTCCTCGCGAGGCGGGAACGCGTCGAACGCGACGAACCCGACCGCCGGATCGTGCGCCAACGCGTCGAGCGCGTCACAGAACATGTCCGTTTCGACGGCGGCCTGGCCGGTCACGTCGAGCGGGTTGTTCTGCGAGGCGAAATGCGGCAATGCCTTCCGCAGCCGTCGTTTCGTCGTCGCCGAGAACTCCGGGAGCTCCAGGCCCTTCGCGCCCGCCGCCTCGGCGAACAGGGTGCACGCGCCGCCGGACTGCAGCGCCGCCGCGACGCCGTTCGTCCGGAGCCGCGTGCCGAACGAAAGCAGCACCGCCGCCTCGAACATCGTTACCGGATCCTCCACCAGGATCGCGCCGCGCCCGCGGAGCCAGGCATCGCGGAGCGCCGTGTTACCCGCGAGCGCGCCGGTGTGCGCCACGATCGATCGCCGCGCCGCCTCGCTCCGCCCTTCCGGGGCACAGACCAGGACCGGCTTGCGCGCGGCACGGACGCGCGTCCAGCCCGCGCCCGATCCCGTCCACGTCCCGCATCGTCTCGATGTAGGTGCAGACCACCTCCGTGTGCGGATCCGCGGCCGCCCATGCGAAGAGGTCGCCGAGCCCGAGCACCGCTTCGTTCCCCACACCCAGGATGAGCCGCAGGCCGGCGCCGCGGTCCGACGCGAGCTGGTTCATGGTCCAGGCCACCGTCCCCGACTGCGAGATGACGCTGATCGAGCCGGCGACCGGATCCGGCGGAGGCGTCGTGCCGTACGGGGCGACGCGCTCGACGTAGTTCACGAACCCCTCGACGTTCGGGCCGAGGACGGGCAGGCGATGGCGGAGCGCCGCCTCGCGGAGCTCCTCTTGGAGCGCCCGCCCCACCTCGCCCGCCTCCGCGAACCCGGACGACACGACCATGACGGACCGGACGCCGGCCGCGCCGCACTCGTCGACCATCCGCACGGCGACCCGCGCCGGGACGACGACCACCGCCAGGTCGACGCCGCGCGGCAGCTCCGCGACCGATGTCCGGCACGGCCGTCCCCACACCTGGGCGTACTTCGGGTTGACGGGATAGAGCTCGCCCTCGAAGCCGACGTGACGCAGCGAACGCTCGATCTCCGGGGCCCAGCTCTCCGGCGACTCGGACGCTCCGACGATCGCGATCGAGCGCGGCGCCAACAGCGGGCCGAGGTTCCAGCGGATCACGCGTCTCCCCGGAACCTCGCGTCCCGCCACGCGATCGCGGCCTTCAACCCCTGCTCCTGCGTGATCCTGCGGAACTCGTCACGGGCGGGGAGGTTGGCGGTCTCGATCATCACGTCGAGCTCCGTGTTCGCCGCCATCGCCGCGCGGAACCCGGCGACGTCCCACGCGCGGTTCGCCGCGCGCTTGGACGTCTGAACGACGAACGGCTCGTTCTTCGCGATCTCCTCCGCGAGCGCGAGCGTGTCGTCATCGAGTCGGTCACGCGGCGACACGCGGTTCACCAGCCCGATACGGAGCGCCTCGTCCGCCGGGATCCGATCCTCGCCGGTGAACAGCAGCTCCTTCGCCTTGCGGACTCCGACGACCCACGGCAGGAACATCGACACGACGCCTGACCCGAACCGGACGTCGACGTAGCCGAAGTAGGCGTCGTCGGAGGCCACCGCCAGGTCGCACGCGAGCATGAGGTCGGTGCCACCGGCCAGGCAATACGAGTGCACCTGGGCGATCACCGGCTTGGGATTGTCCAGGATCTCGAGCATGGCAGCGGTCGAATGCGAGAGGTCCTCGTGCCAGCGCCGCGCGTCCAGCACGCCGCCCGACGCGTCCTCGGTCAGGTCGTAGCCCGCGCAGAACGCACGGCCGGCGCCGCGGATGATGATCACGCTGACGCCGGCGTCGTCCCCGGCATCGCGGAACGCGGCCGAGAGCGCGGCGATCAGCCCGGCAGACAACGCGTTCAGGGCGCCGGGGCGGTTCATCGTGAGCCGGCGGACGGGGCCCAGGTCTTCGATCAGCACCAGGGGTTCATCGGCGGCGGCGGTCATGGGATCTCCCTCTCTACGTCGCGGTTCTCCGCGCGCCCGAACGTGGGCGCGGGCGGGCATCGTATCGGCTGCGATCGTGGAGCCGTCAGCCGAGCATCTCGATCACCTGCGCCGCCGCACGGACGCCCGATCGGAGGGCACCCTCCATGGTGCCGTGGTGGTGCGGGCCGGCGGTGTGCTCGCCGGCGAAGGCCAGCCGTCCGACGGTGCGTTGGAACTGTTCCATGCGATCCCACGAGCGGTTGTCCCACGCGGCGTAGGCGCCCATCGCCATGGGATCGAGCGCCCACGATTTGAGCACGGGCGTGCCGCATGGTGTGACGTCGGGGTTCAGCGCCCACAGTCGGTCGAGCCACGGACCGGGGTCCCCGGTCCGCGGTTCCGAGCGAGTCCTGCGCGAGCTCGGAGCCGGCGAACGCCGCCAGGCAGCGGCGGACGGAGCCGTCTGCCCCGTTCGCGATCCAGCACCAGAACGGGAGCTCCGCGCTCTGGACCGCGCGAGGTGTCGACGCGCCCTCGACGGGGACCGCGAGCTTGGACGCCACGCCCATGGGCAGCTCGTAGAGCGCCGTCGCGAGGTCGTCCGGCAGGAACGGGTCGAACCGTATCCCCGACGCCACGCGCGCCGGGAGCGCCACCACCGCGGCGACAGCCGGACAGCTCGACGTCTCCCTCCACCGTACCCGCACGCCCGCCGGGTCGTGGACGACGGCGCGCACGCGATGGCCGAGCCGCACGTCCGGCAGCGAGGCGGCGATCGCATCCGGGAGCGCCTGGTTGCCGCGCGCCATACGTTGGTACGTCGCAGCGGGAGCCGCGAACACGTGCGCGCCCGTCCCGACGACCCGGAGCGCCACCTGCCCGAGGTCGACGGCGTTCGTGCCCTGCAGCCGCATCCGCACCGCGTCACGCCCGGCACCCGGCGCATCCAACGCGTCGAGGAACGTGCCGAGCGTCAGGCCGGCCGATCCGTCCGGCGGGATCGCGGCCAGCGCCGCATCGGCCGCCGCGAGGAACGCGTCCTGCTGTTCCTGACTCGAGGCGCCGGGCCCGCGCGGCCTCCCGGCGGAGGTAGTCGACCCCGGCCTCCTCCAGGTGGATGCCGAAACGATCGGCCCACGATCGCAGCTCGGCGTCCCCCGGCATGACCCATTCGGCGCCCATCTCGGCGATCTCGTCGTTGTCCAGGCGAACCGTCCAGATCCGGCCGCCCACGCGTTCGCGGGCCTCGACCACCGTCACGTCCCACCCGGCGTCGGTCAGGATCCGCGCGGCCGCGAGCCCCGCGAGGCCCGCCCCAACCACGACGACCCTGCGAACCGTATCCACAAGGGAGAAGGATGCACCCCAGCCCGGCGAGCCGCGACCTTGCGCCGCGCGGCGCCCCTGTGGTACTCACCCTCTGAGCCTTGAATCGCCGGTCAATCCGGCGCCCGCATACGAGGAGGCGACCGTTCCGATGGCACCTGGACGACGGCAACACCCGATGAGTCGGCGGGACTTCCTCCTGCGAGCGGGAGGGACCGCGATCGCGGTCCCGAGCCTCGCGGCGATCTTGGCCGCGTGTACCAAGCCGGGGACGGGTAGTGGCGTCGCTGGGGCGTCCGCGTCCGAGGTTCGAGATCTGTTGTCGAACCCGGCCAGACCCGACAACCCGGTGACGCTGCCCCTGTTCGAGGACCCCATCCCCACGGACACGCCGATCGAAGAGGGCGCCACGCTGCAGCTCTACAACTGGAAGGACTATCTCTGGCCCAAGCTCTATACAGAGTTCGAGGATAAGTACGCGGACTACGGCGTGAAGATCGAAGTGACGACGTTCAACGACATCGCCCAAGGCATCCAAAAGGTATCGTCCGGGCAGATCGCGGCCGACGTCTTCTTCCCCGACCCGTCCTGGATCGCCAAGCTGTCCGTCGCACAACTGATGCGACCGCTCAACCATGAACTGCTCCCGAATCTCGCGACGTACTACTGGCCGGAGTTCCAGAACCCCTTCTACGACCAGGGGTGGCAGTACACGGTCCCGTACACGATCTACACCACAGGGATCGCGTACCGGCGAGATCACATCTCTGACGACGATGTGCGGGCCTACGACAACCCGTACGAGATCCTCTGGGACCCGAAGTACACGGGGAAGGTGACGATCTACGACGACTATCGGGAGACGATCGGGATGGCGCTCCTCAAGAACGGCATCACCGACGTCAACACCGAAGATCCCGCGGATATCCAGATCGCCAAGGATGACCTGCTGGCGCTGATCAACGCCACGGACGCACGACTCACGATCAACGGCATCTACTCGAAGATGCCCCAGGACGAGTTCTGGGTCGGCGGCTCGTGGTCGGGCGACATCGTCGCGGCTGCCATCTACTACCTGCCGAAAGGCGTGCCGGCATCGGTGCTTGGGTACTGGTACCCGGACGACGGGTGGGGGCATGATCGGCAACGATCTGATGGTGCTGCTGCAGAGTGGGAAGAATCCTCGCCTCGCTCACGAGTTCCTCAATTTCATGCTGGACAAGACGAACTCGTACAACAACTTCGTCAACTTCAACGGCTATCAGACCCCGATGACATCGATCGATCCGAGCGCGCTCGTCCCCGACGTGATCCCCCCTTCGCTGAGCGAAACCGTGGTCGTACCCGAAGTACTTCGACGACGGGCGGTTCCTGCTCGAGCTGACGCCGGACGGTACGGCTCTATGGAACGCCGCATGGGACGAGATCAAGGCCGGTGGCTAGCCAGACCGCCGCACCCGAGAGACCTCCGGTCAAGAGGCCGAAGGCACCGCGCGTCGAGCGGAACACCGGTATCCACTTCCCGCGGCTGTATTGGCCCTCCTTCGCCGCGCCCGCCACGATCTGGCTCCTCGTGCTGTTCGTCGTTCCGTTCTACGTGGTGGTGTCGGTCGCGTTCGGGACCACCGATTTCTTCCAGAACCCGCTCCCCGTCTATCAGCCCTGGTACTGGAGCGGAGCGACGTTCATCGACACGCTTCATCGTTTCACGGCCTCGGGTGACGCGGGCTTCTATCGGCCGGCGCTCCTCAGGACACTCGTCTATGTTCCCATCGCGAGCTTCATCTGCTTGGTCCTCGGGTACGCGGTCGCGTACTACGTCGCCCGGTATGGCGGCAGGCGCAAGGGCCTGTTCCTCATCCTGCTCATCTCGCCGTTCTGGATCAGCTACCTGATGCGCATCTATGCATGGCAAGGGTTGCTGCAAGACGACGGCTTCATCAACAAGGGACTGATCTTCATCCACGCCATCGGATCGCCGGTGAACTGGCTCCAAGGGCGCTCCATCACGGTGATCATGGGTCTCGTCTATGGCTACATCCCATACATGATCCTGCCGCTCTTCGGACAGCTCGACCGCGTAGATTCGAGCTCTGCTCGAGGCCGGCCGCGATCTTGGCGCAAGCCCTTGGCGGACGTTCAAGCGAGTGACGCTGCCACAGTCGAAGCAAGCGATCCTGGCGGGGCTGATCATCGTGTCGCTTCCCATGTTCGGGGACTACTTCACGAACGATCTCCTCGGGTCAACCAAGACGTCGATGTTCGGGAATCTCATCGACACCGCGATCCAGGGTCAGGGTCAAGCGCCGCAGGCGGCGTCGCTCGTGCTGATGCTCATGGTCCTGTTGATGGTCCCGCTCTGGTACTACCTGCGAACAACCAAACGCGCCCAGGAGAAGGCATGAACAACCCAGTCCTTCGTTGGTGGCGCGATCCGTGGCGCAAGCCCTACGCGCTGGCGACCGTCACATGGGCGTACCTGGCGTGGTCGATCCTCCCCGTGCTGATCGCGATCGGGTTCTCGTTCAACGCCGGACGCTCTCGAAGTGCGTGGCAGGGGTTCTCCTTCCGATGGTGGGTAGGGGACCCGAACGCCCAGGAGTCGCTGCTCTACGATCCGGCTCTGCGGCAAGCGATCTTCCAGAGCCTCCGCCTGGCGATCATCACGACGTTGGTTGCGGTGCCGCTCGGCACGCTCTTCGCCATCGGCATCGATCGCTGGCACGGCCGCGGGCCCGGGCTTGCCAACTTCATGATGCTCTTCTCGTTCGTGGTGCCCGAGATCATCCTCGGCGTCGCGCTGTTCCTCTTCTTCATCTTCACCTTGAAGTCGGTCCTTCAACTGGGGACGCTCGCACAGATCCTCGGTCTGGTGACGTTCCAGGCGTCGTACGCCGTGATCATCGTCCGCGCGCGATTACTCTCGATCGGCCCGGAGTACGAGGAGGCAGCGATGGACCTCGGCGGCTCCCCCACGCAGTCGGTCCGCCGCGTGCTGTTGCCGCTCCTCTACCCGGCGATCTTCGCCAGCGCGGCGCTCGTGTTCGCCGACTCCCTGGACGACTTCGTCATCGTGCGGTACCTGTCATCGGGGGCCTCGAGCGAGCCGTTGTCGGTGAAGATCTATGACGCCGCGAGGGCGGCACCGCCTCCCTCGGTCAACGCGGCCGCGACGATGATGCTCGTCGCCACGCTGTCCGCCATCGGGGTCGCCGCTCTTGCGTACCGCCGCTTCACACGAGGAGAACGACAAGAGGGTGGCGGAGCGAAAGACTTCATCAGCTTCCAGGTCTGACGTCAGACAGCGAGCTCGTCGTCGATCTCGGCCTCACCCGGGGCAGGTGCAGCCAGGACCCTCAGCGATTCCTTCGGCATGAAGACGCTCACGGGCGTCCCTTGCCGGTAGGGGAGGTCGTCACCGGTGTTCGCGACCCATGCCTGGATGCGCGTTCCGGGGGCGAGGTTGACGAACACGTGCAGGACCGAACCCACGTAGACCACGAGCTCGACCATCCCTGGGATCCGGTTCGGCCCCGTACCCCTCGGCAGGTCCGAGGATCACGCGCTCCGGACGGATCGTGACCTTCGCCGGTCCGCGGGTTCCCAGATGGCCCTCGCCTGCGATCAGGACGAAATCGCCGAGCTTGACGCGGCACCCCCCGTCAACGGCTCCATCGGCCTGCGAATCCATCAGGTTCGACACGCCCAGGAAGTCGGCGACGTAGGCGGTGCTCGGGGCCTCGTAGATCTCTTGTGGCGGCCCCACCTGCTCGACGTGGCCCTGCGACATCACCGCGATCCGGTCCGACATCGTAAGGGCTTCTTCCTGATCATGCGTGACGTAGATGAACGTGATCCCGACCTCGCGCTGGAGTGTCTTGAGCTCGATCTGCAACTGCTTGCGCAACTTGGCGTCGAGCGCACCCAGCGGTTCATCCAGCAGGAGCACGGCGGGGTTCAAGATCAACGCTCGCGCGAGCGCCACGCGCTGCTGCTGTCCCCCGGAAAGCTGGGCCGGACTCCGCGTCTCGAATCCCCCGAGCTGGACGAGTTCGATCGCTCGGCCGACCCGCTCCTTGGTCTCCTGCTTAGACGCCTTCTTGTATCGGAGACCGAACGCCACGTTCTCCTCGACCGTCATATGCGGGAACAACGCGTAGTTCTGGAACACCGTGTTGACGTTCCGCTTGTGCGGCGGGGTCTGCGCCATGTCCTCGCCGTCCAAGCAGGATCTGACCTTCGGTCGGCCGTTCGAACCCGGCGATCATCCGCAGGCTGGTCGTCTTCCCGCAGCCGGACGGACCCAGCAGCGAGAAGAACTCGCCGGGAGGCATCTGCAGGTTGATGCCCCCGACCGCGGTGAAGTCGCCGAAGCGCTTCACCAGATCGACGAGCTGAACCTCTCCCCCGGCCATCGTCCGCGGAGCATAGCGCGGTGCCCGTGGAACAGGTCAAGCTCGGGCGCCGGGTGCCCGGTGGGATGATGCGCCGGTGAGCGAACCGACGACCACCCCACCGGCGACGGCGGGCCAGGCGGCCTCCCGTCGCGAGATCCGGTCGCTGCTCGCCGGCTATTGGTCGTTCGGCCAGTACTGGGGCGTGTGGGTCATCCTGGTGTTCGAGTTCCAGCGCTTCCACGACATCACCGACGCGCGGATCGGCATCTACTACACGCTGCTCTCGCTCGTCGCCGTCGGCGTGATGTTGCTGGTCGCGCCGCGGCTCCAGCCGTTCCCGCTGTCCACGACCATCCCGCTCTCGCTGGGGGTGATGAGCGTGGGGGCGTTCGCGATGGGCTACCTGCCGACCACGTGGATCCTGCTCGCCTTCGCGCTCGTGGGGATCGGCAACGGGTTGATCGACGTCTACCTCAACGTCGCCGCGCAGCGCGCAGAGGCGCGGACCGGCAAGCCGGTGCTGCAATGGATGCACGCGACGTACGCGCTCGGTGGCATCACGGGAGCCTTGGTGGCCGGTGCGATCCGCGCCCTGGACATCGACTTCCGGATCGGACTCGCCTACGCGGGGCTGGCCCTCGCCGTCACCGCGATATGGACGTCGTCGAGCGTTCCGAAGGTGCGACACGTCGAGGGCGCGCAGACGCTGTTCTCGATCTCCGCGCTGTTCCGAGCGCCGAAGCTCCTGGTGCCCGCCCTGGTCGTGCTCTCGTCGTTCCTCATCGAGGGATCGATGGACGTGTGGTCGGGGCTCTACCTCCGCGATCAGCTGGGCGCGTCGGCGACGGCGGCCGCGCTGGCGTTCGTCGCGTTCGCGTCGGCGGTGCTGTTCGGCCGCCTGTTCGCGAGCAAGGTGCTGTTCGGCATGGGCCGGCGGATGACGATCCTGGTGGCCGGCTTCGGCTCGCTGATCGGGGGCACGATCGCGGTCGCCGCGGACCAGGTGTTCGTGGTCGCCCTCGGCTTCCTGGTGCTCGGCTTCACGCTCTCCGCCGCCGTGCCGGCGGCGTTCGGACTGGTGGGCGACTCCGGCGAGGATCCCGACGAACGCGATCGCCGCCGTCACCACCGTCGGCTACACCGGGTTCATCTGGAGCCCGCCGCTGCTCGGCTGGATCGCCCAGAGCTTCAGCCTGCGCGCAGCCATGAGCGTCATCGTCATCGCGACGCTCGGCATCATCGGCGGCGGCTTGCTCGCACCGCGCGACGCGCGCGCCTGATCGGCGCGGCTAGTCGGCCAGGTTCACGTAGATGTGCTTGGACTCCAGGTAGTCGTCCAGGCCCTCCCGGCCCAGCTCGCGGCCGATGCCCGACTGCTTGTAGCCGCCCCACGGCGTCTCGGTCGGCGCCGGCTGCGAGTCGTTGATCCACACGATCCCGGCGCGGAGCGCCTTCGCGGTGTTGAGCCCTTTCTTGATGTCGCGCGTCCACACCGCGGCGGCCAGGCCGTACTCGTTGTCGTTCGAGAGCTCGATCACCTCGTCGACCGACGTGAACGGGATCACCGACATCACCGGACCGAAGATCTCCTCGCGCGCGATCCGCGCGTCGTTGTCGACGTCGGCGAAGATCGTCGGCGGCACGAAGTAGCCGTTCGCGAGCTTCGGGTCGGACGGCGCGTCGCCCTGGACGGCCATCTTCGCCTCGCCCTGGCCGATCTCGATGTAGGACAGCACGCGCTCCTGCTGCTCCTTCGACACCAGCGGCCCCATCGTCGTGGCCTCGTCCTTGCCGTCGCCGAGCGTCACGGCCTGCGCGTGACCGACCAGCGCGTTCAGCGCGTCGTCGTAGATCGCGCGCTCGACGAACACGCGCGAGCCGGCGGAGCAGATCTCGCCCTGGTTCCAGAAGATGCCGTTCGCGCTCCCCTGGATCGCCGCGTCGAACTCCGCGTCGGCGAACACGATGTTGGGCGACTTGCCGCCGAGCTCCAGCGTGACCCGCTTCAGCGTGTCCGCCCCGCTCCGCATGATCATCTTCCCGACGTCCTTCGAGCCGGTGAACCCGACCTTGTCGACGTTCGGGTGCGCGACGAGCGGCGCGCCGCACGTCTCGCCGAACCCGGTGAGGACGTTCAGCACTCCTGCGGGCAAGCCCGGCCTCCTCCAGGATCTTCGGGATCTCGAGCGCGGTGAGCGGCGTCTGCTCGGCGGGCTTCAGGATCAGCGGTGCATCCCGCCGCGATCGCCGGCGCGACCTTCTGCACCGCCATCATCATCGGGTAGTTCCACGGGGTGATCGCGGCGGCGACGCCCACGGGCTCCTTCACGACGAGCGACATCGCGTCGGGCCCCACCGGCGGGATGTCCCCGTAGATCTTCGTGGCCCACCCGCCGTAGTACTCGAACATGAACGCGACCTCGGCGATGTCCTCGCGGGCCTCGCCGATCGGCTTGCCGGAGTCGAGGGACTCGAGCTGCGCCAGGCGCTCGTGCTCGCGTCGGACGATGTCGGCGGCGCGCAGCAGGATCCCGCCGCGCTCGCGCTCGGTGGTGCGGGGCCACCACGTGCCCGTCGTCGAACGTCCGCCGCGCGGCGTTCACCGCGGCGTCGACGTCCGCCTGCTTCGAGTCCGGCGCGGTGGCGATCACCTCGCCCGTCGCCGGGTTGAACACGTCGAACCCGGTCCCGTCGGCGGCGTCCACGAACGTCCCGTCGATGTAGTTCTGCAACGCGTCTGCCATCAGGATGTCCCTCCCAGGAACGAGGTGCGGAGCGGACAGCGTAGTACCGGTGCCGTGCGCCGCGGTACCCGGCGGTCGGCCTACCGCTCGCGCTCGGGAGGCAGCGTTCCCATCCCCCACGCGTCGGCGCCGCCGTCCACCACGACGGTCGTGCCGGTCACGTAGCCCGCCGCCGGGCGAGGCGAGGAACGCGATCGTCGCCGCGACCTCTTCCGGCAGACCCGCGCGGCGGAGCGGCACGTGCGTCGCGAACTCGTCCACCACCGCTTGTCCTCCGTACTGCAGGATGCCCTCCGTCTGGATCAATCCAGGCGGCGATGCAGACGGCGCGGATCCCGTACTTCGACCATTCCTGCGCGATCCCCGCCGCGAACGTCTCGAGCGCGGACCTGGCCGTGGACGAATGGATCATCATCGGGACGCCGCGCCGGGGGCTGAATCCCAGGAACGCCACGAACCCCGAGCGCCGCGGGATCATCCATCGCTCCGCGACGCGTTGGGTCACGTCCCACGTCGCGTCGACGTTCAGCCGGTGGACCGCGCGCATGCCCTTCAACGCGATCGACTCGAGCGGAGCCGCGAACTGGCCGCCGGCGTTGTTCACCAGGATGTCCACGACGCCGAACCGCTCGTCGACGGCGTCGAGGAACGCCCCCAGTTGCTCGGGTTCGCGGACGTCGGTCGGCATCGCGAGACACTCGAACCCGGCGCCCTCGAGCTCGCTGCGGACCGCTTCAAGCGGCTCGGGCCGGCGTCCGCAGAGCGCCACCTTGGCGCCGGTCCTCGCGAGCTCGAGCGCCGTCGCCCGGCCGATACCGGTGCCTCCCCCGGTCACGATGGCCACCGTGCCGGCGTTCGCGTCGGGCGCGAGCGGTGAGCGGAATCGATCAGCCATCGACGCCGAGTATGTCGAACGGGCGGCGTGGCCGCACCCGGCACAACGTTCCGCGAGGGACGGGGTAGGCTGGACGCATGGGATGGATCCTGCTGGTGCTCCTCCTGATCGCGGCCGCGTTCGGCGTGCTCGGTCTGGTCGATCAAGGCGACGATCTTCGTGGTGCTCACCGTCGTGATCGAGCACGATCATCCTCGCCTACATCGCGTACGCGATCGTGAAGCGACAGGCGAAGAAGATGTCCGACGAGCTGGACCGTCGGCTGCAGCCGCCGTCGCAGCCCCCGACCCAGGACTACCGCTACTGATCGAGCCCGGGTCGCCCCGGCTGTGCGGCGATCTCCCGGGCGAGCGATAGCACCCGCTCACGCTCCTCCGGCGTCAGGGGAGCGAGCAGCGCGCGGAGTTCCTCCACGGATGCGATCAACCGGCGAGCCGCTCGCAGCTCCTCGCCTTCGTCGAAGGTCTCTTCCGGAACCTCACCGATCCGACCCTCGTCGCTCGGCTCGCTCATGGCACCATCGAACCAGGTTCGGGGGTCCCGCGCGCGCGCATCCGGCGGCCGGCGAAGCCGGCCGCCGCGCGGCCGATCAGCAGGAACAGCGAATGTGAACGCCATCCCGATCCCCAGGAAGGTCAGCAGCCTGAGGCCGCTCGGCGATCCCACCCAGAGCGTGCGAACGATCAGGGCGACCGGCACCGCGACGATCCACGTCCACAGGAGCGTCCGGATCCCCGGGCGTCGATAGGCGCCGGTCACGGCCGCGACCGCGAACCACATCGCCTCCAGGGG
Organism: uncultured Actinomycetes bacterium; assembly: GCA_963723855.1. Lineage (GTDB taxonomy): Bacteria > Actinomycetota > UBA4738 > UBA4738 > HRBIN12 > JBBQVZ01. Next base: position 63,415 of record CAVRSI010000015.1, read on the forward strand.
AACGGCGTTCCGCAGGAAGACGTCCAGGGCACCGATCTCGTGATGCGAACGGATACCCACGAGCACGAAGGTGATCAGGGCAACCCCGTCCGCCACGACGAACGGGATCGCCGATCGATCGCCGCCGCCCTCGTCCGTGCCCACCGTTCGATGTTCCCAGACCGGAGCTCGAGGGTTGTGGCACCATGAAGCCTCCCATGGCCGGGAGATCCCTCCGCTCCGCGCGACGCGGCGCGGCGCTGCTGGTGTGCGCCGCGATCCTCGCGGCCTGCGAGCCCGGGGCTCCCCCACCGCCGCCGGTCGTCACGATCACGGTGGGCGACGCGCCGCACCAGGTCCCGGTGGGGACCACGCTCGGCGATGTGGTGGCTCGCTACGGGCTCGAACCGCGCCCGGGGCAGCTCCTGTCGGTCTCGGGCGCGATCATCGATCCGGCGGTCACGCCGGGCCGCATCGAGCTGAACGGCGGGCAGGAGCCGGACGAGACGCGCCTGGTGAGCGGCGACGCCATCCTGGTGAAGGAGGGAGCCGACCGGATCGAGGGGACCCGCAGGATCGTCGAACGCCTCCCGGGCCGGCATCTCGGGGACCCGGAACGAACCCTTCGGCGCTTCCGCATCCGGCGGATCACGGTCGAGGGCGCCATCTCCGGCGACACGGTCTCCACCCGCGACGTGCCGGTCGGTCGGGGCGTCTCGCACGGCGACGTCGCGTTGACGTTCGACGACGGCCCGTGGCCCGGACAGACCAAGCAGGTCGTGCGGATCCTGGAACGGCTCCACGTGCCCGGGACGTTCTTCATGGTGGGATACCTGGTCCAGCGATACCCGGGCATCGTTCGGATGGTCCGGCACGCGGGGATGCGGATCGGCGATCACTCGTGGGATCACCCGACCGACCCGCCCCTGGCCGATCTCACCCGGGAGCGTGTCGCCGAAGAGATCGGGAAGGCGGCGCATGCACTCGGCGCTCTCGGCGTCGCGCCGCGGCTGTTCCGCCCCCCGGGGGCAGCTTCGACGACGCCGTCCTGCAGGAAGCCGAGCGCCAGCGGATGCGAGTGGTCACGTGGAGCGTCGACCCCCGCGACTGGGTCTCGCGGACGTCGTCGCGACAGATCGTGCATCGCGTGCTCCACGCGGTCGAACCCGGTTCGATCGTCCTGATGCACGACGGCGGAGGGGACCAGCACGCGACGATCCGAGCGCTGCCGAGGATCATCCGTGGGATCAGGAAGATGGGTCTGCACCTGGTCGCGATCCCGACGCGGGCCTGACGCGGTACGGAGCATCGAAGGATGAAGGCGAGGACGCGCGAGGTGATCGCAGGACTCCGAGCGGTCGCCGATCCGGCGCGACTCCCGGGGATGGCTCGCGTGGGGATCAACGTCGATCGGGCGCTCGGTGTCTCGATCCCGGAGCTCAGGAGGATCGGACGACGTCACCGGCCCGATCACTCGTTGGCGCTGGATCTCTGGCAGAGCGGCATCCACGAGGCTCGCATCCTGGCCTCGATGGTCGACGACCCCGCGCAGGTGACGCGCGAGCAGATGGAGGAGTGGGTCGGTGACTTCGATTCATGGGATCTCTGCGATCAGGTGATCTCGAACCTCTTCGACCTGACACCGTTCGCGGCCTCCGTCGTTCGCGCGTGGACGAAGCGGCCCGAGGAGTTCGTGAAGCGCGCGGGGTTCGCGATGATCGCGGCGCACACCGTCCACGACCGGACCGCGCCCGATCGCACGTTCGCCGCGTGGTTCCCGGCGATCCGGCTCGGCGCGACGGACGACCGCAACTACGTGAAGAAGGCCGTGAGCTGGGCGCTCCGCCAGATCGGCAAGCGGAACCTGGAGCTCAACACGGCGGCCATCGCGGAGGCGGAGACGCTCACGATGTCCGATAGCCCCAGCGCACGTTGGGTCGGACGCGACGCGCTGCGGGAGCTCCGGGCGGACGAGACCCAGCGGCGCCTTCGATCGGCTAGCTGACGCCCGCGCCGATCACGGCCTCGGCCTCCAGCTCCACCTTCCATCGCGGATCCAGCAGCGCGGCCACCACCACCATGGTCGAGGCCGGCCGGACGTCGCCGAACACCTCGCCGTGCACGCGTCCGACCTCCGACCAGTCCTGCGGATCGACCAGGTAGGTCCGCGTCCGCACGACGTCTTCGCGCCGGGCGCCGAGCGACCCGAGCGCGTCGAGCACGATCTCGAGGCAGCGTCCCATCTGGACGGCGACGTCCGGGTCGACGTCGCCGCTGGGCCAGACGGGCGCCGTGCCGGAGACCAGGACCCGGTCTCCGGCACGCACCGCCCGGCTGAATCCGATCGTCGGCTCGAAGGGCGAACCCGACGAGACGCGTTCCAACGCTTAGCTCTTCTCGATGAGCTCTGCAGGCGTGTCGGGCACCATCACCGTCTCGTGCTCGGGCTCGCGACCCTCGACGTGGAGCTGCGGGAGCCACTCGAGCCATCCCGGGAGGTACCAGTTCCAATCGCCCAACAACCGCATGCCGGACGGGACCAGGAACACCCGCACGATGGTCGCGTCCATGAACACCGCGACCGCCAGGCCGAAGCCCATCTGCTGCAACGGTCCCAGGCTTCCCGACGCGAACCCGGTGAAGACGACCACCATGATGATCGCCGCGCCGGTGATGATGCCGGCCGTCGTCCGCAGGCCGTAGGCGACCGCCTCCGTGTTGTCGTGGGTCTTGTCGTATTCCTCGCGGATCCGCGAGAGCAGGAACACGTGGTAGTCCATCGACAACCCGAACAGGATCGAGAACAGGAACAGCGGCAACCAGGCCTCGATCGCCTCGCTCTGATGGAAATGGAACCCGATCGAGTTGAAGAAGCCGATCCCCACGCCCTTCTGGAACACGAGCGTCACGGCGCCGTACGCGGCACCCACCGAGAGCAGGTTCATGAGGATCGCCTTGATCGGCAGGATCAGCGAACGGAACACGACCATCAGCAGCAGGAACGACAGGCCCAGGACGAACGCGAGGACGATCCACTGGTAGGAGTCGGTCACCGAGCAGGAAGTCCCGGAAGATCGCGCTGTTGCCGCCGACGTAGACCTGCACGCCCGGCACGCCGCGCGAACGCGGCGGGCACGACGTTGTCGCGCAGATCGTCGATCGCGCGCGAACGAGGCGTCGTTCTGCGTCTGCCCCTTGAAGTAGGCGGACACCTGGACGGCCGAGCCGTCGGGCGCGGTCTGGACCTGCGTCTCGGGCGAGAAGATCGGCTTCTGCGCGATCGCGTCCTGCAGCTTCGTCACCGCCGCCTGCGCCTCGGATGAGCCCACGTTGCCGACGACCACGATCTCGGCAGGATCGGTCAGGCCGCCGGCGAACTCCCGCTCCAGCGTGAGGAACGCCGCCTTCGCCGGCACGTCCGGCAACTGGTGATGTCGGTCGAGCTGCCCTTGTTCAGCTGGAAGTAGAACGAGCCCAGGCCGGCCAGGATCAGCACGCTCCCGATCAGGAAGACCCACGGGCGCTTCATCACGGCACGGGTGATGAGGTCCCAGAAGCCGCCCGGCACGTCGTGCGGGGTATCCAGGCGAGCGCGCTTCGAGAGCCGCGGCCAGTTGATCCGGTCGCCGAGCTTGGCCAGGACCGCCGGCAGCAGCGTCATCGAGGACACGATGGCGACCAACGTCACGAAGATGGCTCCGGCGGCCAGCGCCCGGAAGATCGTGGTCGGGATGATGAACATGCCCAGCAGGGCGAGGACCACCGTCATGCCGCTGAAGAAGACGGCGCGGTTGGCCGTGGCGCCGGCCGCGCCGATCGCCTCCATCTTGTCGAACCCCTTCTTCCGCTCCTCACGGAACCGGGACACGATGAACAGGGAGTAGTCGATGCCGACCGCCAGTCCGATCATCGAGATGATGTTCGTGACGAACAGGTTGAACTCGACCATCTGACCCACGAGCGCGGTGATGCCCAGGGCGATGCCGATGGCCACGATCGCCATCCCGATCGGCACGAGCGCCGCCACGATGGCGCCGAAGACGACGACCAGCACGATGAGCGCCACCATGATGCCGATCGACTCGCCCTTGCGGGCATCTTGCTCGGCGATCGTGGTGAAGTCGGCGTTCAGCGTGGCCTGGCCCGCCATCTGCACCGTGAACCCGTCGGTCTCGGCCGAGGCCAGCGTGTCCCTGATCCCTTCGACCGTCGGCGTGTCGTCTTTCGTGATGCCGATGGGTATCAGCGTGTAGTGCTTGTCCTGGGAGACCAGCGCGGCCGCCGCAGCGGGCGATGATGCGAGGGCGTCGTAATACGTGGACGGCGGCCCGGCGACCAGATCCGTCTTCGAAGCCAGCGTCGCCTGGAGCTGCTTGACGAACTCCTGGTAGGCGGGGTCGTCCACCGTCAGGGAGTCGTTGTGCACGATGACGTACTCGGTGCTCACTCCCACCTCGGTGGTCGAGAACTGCTGGTCGATCACGTCCTGTGCCTTGATCGACTCCGGCTTGTTGGTGAACGAGATGTCGTTGGTGAGGACCCCGCTCAGGAGCGACGTGGACACGCCCACCATCACCAGGAACAGGACGCCCCACACCCCGATGACCCTCCAGGGGTGCCGGCTGCTCGCTCGAGCCAACGATTCCGGATTGATCCTCATCACGCCACCCTCTTCCTCGTGCATCAGCCTCGGTCGTTATTGACGTACGGTGTACGCTTACGGCGTATGTTTTACATGTATACGGTGTAAGTCGTCAACCACTATCTCAGAGGAAGTACGGATGGCACAGCGAACGGAATCGAAACAGCGCGCGAAATTATCGCGGGAACGCGTGGTCGCGGCCGCCCTGCGGATCGTCGACGAGGAAGGTCCCGACGCCGTGTCGATGCGTCGGGTCGGCCGCGAGCTCGGCGTGGAGGCGATGTCCCTCTACCACCACGTCCACGACAAGGACGATCTGCTCATGGCGATCCGCGAGCAGGTGCTCTCCGAATTCGTCGACCCGGGCACCGACGGCGAGTGGGAGATCCGCGCCCGTCAAGCCGCACGGTCGTGGCGTGAAGTGCTTCGGGCGCACCCCAACGCCATCGGGCTCATCTCGGCCCCCAAGCATTTCGCCATCACGCCGACGGCCCTGCGGCCGACCGAGACCGCGCTCCGCCTGCTCCGCGAGGTCGGACTCTCCGAAGACGACGCGGTCAAGGCGTTCTGCGCGCTCGGAGGCTTCATCGTCGGGTTCGTGATGTTCGAGATCGGCGTGACCCGCGCGCCGTCCTTCGGTGAACAGCCACCGAGCCCTCAGGCGTTGATGGCAACGTTCCCCACCGAGGACTTCCCGTGCTTCATGACGTCGCTGCCCTACCTGATGTCGGGCGACATCGACGAGCGCTTCGAATACGGACTGGATCTCTTCATCGCAGGTATCCGGTCGAAGTCCTCCGACTGACGGACAGTCGTCCGTCTCGGATCAGCGAACGACCGGCCGCGGGGAGAGCGCGCCCCGATGACCCACGACCGTCGCCGCCAGCGCATGCCCGGCCGCGGCGCTCCGCTCCGGAGTCTCTCCCCGCAGCCGGGCCGCGATGTATCCCGCATCGAACGCGTCCCCGGCGGCCGTCGTGTCGATCACCTGTCGGCTGCCGACCGCGTCGATCGTCGCCACGGCGCCCTCGATACGACACGACGCACGGACCGGGTCCGTCGGTGACCACGACCTCGCGAACACCCAACGCTTGGAACGCCCGCGCGATGTCGACGGTGCTCTCCACCTGCATGAGCGCACGGCCGTCCTCGGCCGACGCGATGAGCCCGTCGGCGATCGGCGCGATGCGCTCGGTCCACTCGCGAGCGTCGGCGTCATCGGCCCACAACGCCGATCGATGGTTCGGATCGTAGACGACCATCCCTCCCGCCTTCCGGACCCGCTCCGCGTACCCGAGCAGCGTGCGCCGACCGGCGTCGCGGAGCACGGCCACGGTGATCCCGCTGAAGCACAACGCGCCGACCGAATCGGGGTCCGGCAGCGCCTCGTCGCCGGCCAGCGCGTCGCGGAACGGGCTTTCGCTCCGCTCGTACGCGAACGCGCGCTCGCCCGACCCATCCACCGTCACGCGGTACCGGCCGAGCTCGGCTCCCGCCACGCGACGGATGTATCGATCGTCGATGCCCTCGCCGCGACAGAGTGAGAGGAGCGCGTCGCTGTCGGTGTCGCTCCCGACCGCGGATGCCAGCATCACGTGGATCGTCGGCGACACCCGCGAGAGGTATACCGACAGGTTCAATGCGTCGCCGCCGAACCCCCGCCGCACCGCCCCGTTCGGGTCCTCGAGGAGTTCGACCAGCGGCTCGCCGACGACCAGGACGCGGGTCACGACGTACCGGGCGCGCGGACAGGTCCGACGCCCTCAGCACACGCTCCGCGATCGCGTCCCACGCTCCGTCGCGGATGAGCGCCGGCGGACAGACCCAGCTCCCTCCGATCGCGAAGACGTGGTCGAGCGCCAGGTACGCGGGTGCCGATCCGGCATCGATCCCGCCCGTCGGGAGGAAGTGCACGGTCGGCGCGACCGCCCGCAACGCCGAGAGAGCTCGCACGCCTCCCGCCGCTTCGGCGTGGAAGAACTTCACCTCCCCGAACCCGGCGTCGGCCGCGCGCATCAGCTCCGTGGCGGTCGCGACGCCCGGCACGAACGGGATGGACCGATCGGCGGTCAAGAGTGCAGCGCTCGATCCGGGGCTCACCGCGAAGGCGGCGCCGGCGGCGATGACGTCCTCCAGTTGGGCGTTCGACACGACGGTGCCTGCACCCACCACCGCACCCCCGACCGTCGAACGCACCGCCTCCATCGCGGATATCGCCCCGGGCGTCCGGAGCGCGATCTCCATCACCGGCATACCGTGACCAACCAGGACGCGAGCCAGCTCGATCGCCTGCTTCGCGTCCTCGACCTCCACGAGCGGCAGCACCCGTTGCGGCCCCAACAGCTCGGCGAGCGTCATCGGTGTCGCGACCGGCACATCAGATGAGCTCCAGCTCGCGACCGACACGTTCGAACGTCGCCATGGCCTCGCGGAGGTCCTCCTCGGTGTGGTCGGCCGTCACGATCGCCCTGACGCGCGCCTTCCCGCGTCCAACGGTCGGGAACACGATCGCGGGGCAGAACACCCCCTCTTCGAACAACCGGCGCGCGAACGACTGCGTCTTCTCCTCGTCGCCGGTGATGACCGGTGTGATGGGCGTCTCTGAGTCTCCGGTGTCGAAGCCGCGGGAATGCAGCCCTTCCTTGAACAGCGCGGTGTTCGACCACAGTCGCTCGAGGCGGTCCGGTTCGTCGCCGATGACGTCGAGCGCGGCGATGCAGGCGGCGACGACGGCGGGCGGCGCGCTCGTGGAGAACAGGAACGGCCTCCCGCGGTTCTGCAGCCACTCGATCAGATGCGGCGGGCCGGCGATGAAGCCGCCAAGGACGCCGATCGCCTTCGAGAGCGTTCCCACCTGGATGTCGACCCGGCCGTGGAGTCCGAAGTGATCGACGGTGCCGGCGCCGCCGGTACCCAGCACGCCGCTCGCGTGCGCGTCGTCGAGCATCATGATCGCGCCGTGCTTCTCCGCGATCTCGACGAGGCCGGGGAGCGGCGCGATGTCGCCGTCCATCGAGAACACGCCGTCGGTGATCAGCAGCTGATGGCGGCCGGGGCTCGCGGTCTCCGCGAGGAGCGCGTCGGCTGCGTCGACGTCCTTGTGCGGGAACACCTTGATCTCGGCACGTGAGAGCCGCGCGCCGTCGATGATCGACGCGTGGTTCAGCGCATCGGAGACGATGACGTCTTCCTTCGACAGGATCGCGGCCACCGTCCCGGCGTTCGCCGTGAACCCCGACTGGAACATCAGCGCGTCGTCCGCGTGCTTGAATTCCGCGAACCGCCGCTCGAGCTCACGATGCAACGACATGGTCCCCGCGATCGTGCGAACCGCGCCGCTGCCCGCGCCGAGCTCGAGCGCGGCCTTGGATGCCGCCGCGTTCACCCGGGGGTGGTTCGCCAGCCCGAGGTAATTGTTGGACGCCAGGTTGATGACGTCACGACCGTCGAACCTCGAGCGCGCGCCCGTCGCGCCCTCGAGTGTTCGAGGATGCAGCAGCAATCCCTGCTCGCGCAGTTCCGCGAGCGCTTCCTTGAGATGGTCGAGCGATCCCATGCCTCACTCCCCCGGCAGGATGATGACCTTCCCCGAGCGTCCCGACGCCGTGGTCGCGAACGCCTCCTCGTACTTCTCCAGTGGGAACCGGTGCGTGATCACCGGCGCGACGTCCACCCGTCCGGTCGACAGCAGCGTGGTGGTCTGCTGCCAGGTGCGGAACATCTCACGCCCGGTGATGCCTTGCAGCCGAGCCTCCTTGAAGATGACCTGGTCGTTCAGATCGAGCGTCACGGGGCCGTCGGGCAGGCCCAACAACGACATCCGACCGCCGCGGGCCAACATCCGGGTCCCCTGGTCGATCGCGCGAGCGTTCCCGCTCATCTCGAGCACCACCTCGGCGCCGATCCCCTTGGTCGCGTCCATCACCGCCACCACCGGATCGACCTCCGTCGGATCGACCACCAGGTCGGCGCCCATACCGGCGGCCATGGCTCGGCGGTAGTCGTTCGGCTCGATAGCGATGACCTTCCACGCCCCGAGGGAGCGCGCGATCGCCACCGCGAACAACCCGATCGGGCCGCACCCGATCACGGCGACGGGGTTCGTGGCGATATCCTCACCGCCGCCCGTTCCGAACGCCGCGTGCACCGCGTTACCGAACGGCTCCATGATCGAGGCGGCGTCGGGATGGATCCCCTCCCCGACGATCCATGCGTTCACGGCAGGGATGACCAGGTATTCGGCGAACGCACCTTCGATGTCGACCCCCAGGATGCGGAGGTTCTCGCAGATGTGCGCCCGTCCGGTCCGGCACGTGGAGCAGCGTCCACACGACACGTGGGTCTCGGCCGCCACGAACGCTCCAGGCTCGACGTGATGCACCTCGGAGCCGACGGCCTCGATCGTTCCGGCCACCTCGTGCCCGAACGTCATCGGGAGTCGAGGATCCGCTTCTCTGCCCATTCGTTCCAGTCGTAGATGTGCAGGTCCGTGCCGCAGATCGACGTGGCATGAACGCGAACGAGCACCTCGCCCTCCCCGGGCGTCGGGACGGGCACGGTGACCAGCTCGGCCCCGGAGCGCGGAGCCGTCTTGCGCAGGGCGCGCATCATCCCGGACATGTGCCGGAGCCTATCGTGAAGGGCGGGAACCTCGAAGCGCGGGACGAGCGTCGAAGCCCACTCACCGATCAGGGGGAACGACGATGCGGTTGAAGCTCTTCGGCGCCACGGTGCTCTCGCTCGGGCTCCTCGCCGGTGCGTGTGCGAACGCCCCGGCCGGCGCCGGCCCGGGCGACGGCGGGACAGGAAGCGGAACCGGTAGCACCGGGGCCCCATCACCCAGTCCCTCCGATCAGCTCGTGCTCCGCATCGAGCAGGTCGGTGGATTCGTCGCCGTGCAGTACAACCTGACGCGGATGCCGACCATGTCCCTTTACGCCGATGGGCTCCTCATCACACCCGGCGTACAGACCGACATCTACCCTGGCCCCGCATCGCCGGCCTTGACGCAACAACAACTCTCGCCCGAGGCGGTCCAGCTCCTGACACAGGCGGCGATCGACGCGGGGTTGAACACCGACCGCGACCTCCAGAACCATGCTGGTGTCCGACATGCCCACCACGGTGTTCACGCTGACGGTCGACGGACAGACCTACACGACGAACGTCTACGCGCTCGGCACGGATCTGAAGCACGCGCCCCAAGGGATGTCGCCGCAGGAGTTCCAGGCGCGCCAGGACCTCGCGGCGTTCGAGAAGAAGGCCACCGACCTCAGCTGGCTGCCCGCAGGCTCGGTGACGGATCAGGGCATGTACGCGCCGACGGCGCTCCGGATCTACTCGGGCCCGTACCAGCCCGACCCCTCGCTCACCGAGCCTTCGATCGCGTGGCCCCTCACGCCCGGGTTGGATCTGTTCGGCGATTCTCAGCGAAGGGACACCCGGCGGGATGCGGTGCGGCACCGTCGCCGGCGACGACGCGGCCACGCTGATGCCGCTCGTCGAACAAGCGAACCAGCTCACGCCCTGGACGAGCGGTGGCAGCCAGTACGCACTCCTGTTCCGGCCTCTCCTGCCCGACGAGTCCGGCTGCTGAGAGGACCGGACGAGGCTCGCACCCCGGCCGATCTCACCCGTTCGGAGGACGCGCTCCCCTTCAAGGCTCGTACCTGCGAGGCCGATATCCGTCACAGAACTACCTTGAAGCGGGTAGCCACGTGACGGTTGACGACAACGAACCGCAGATGGTCGACGCCCTGACCGCCAGAGGCGGCTTCTTGGCGGATATCGGCATGTCCGGCACCGACCCCCTCGAGGACCTCGCTCAGAAGCACCGGGAGCTCCAAGCCCGCTACCGCGGCATCATCGACCGGCTGCCGGCAGTCCTCTACATCGACGGTGTCAACGACGGCGACACGATGGTCGACGTCGGCCCCGGCATCACCGATCTGCTCGGCTTGACCCGCGAGGAATGGCTCGGCACGCCCGAAGGTTGGCGCGACGTGATGCATCCCGACGACCTCGACCGCATCGTCGATGCCAGCGAGCGGAGCGTGGCGACGGGCGAACCCTTCCGCGAGCAATACCGGGCGATCCATCGCGACGGACGGGAGGTCTGGATCCGGGAGGAGGCCATCCGCGTCGACGACGAAGACGGGAACCCACAGTTCTGGCTCGGGTTGATGTTCGACATCTCGGACTCCGTCCGCACCGAGCGGGAGTTGGTAGACGCTCAGACGCGGTACGGAGCCCTGGTGGAACACATCCCTGCGATCGTCTACGTGGATCTCGCCGACGAGCGGATGACGACGACCTACGTGAGCCCACAGATCGAATCGCTGTTGGGGATCACCCCCGCGGAGTACATGGACGACCCCGACCTGTGGCAAGCGCATCTCCACCCCGATGACCGCGACGGCACCGTAGCGGCGTACATGGAGGGTCGGGCCAACGGCCAGCCGTTCACGCTCGAGTACCGCCTCATCGCTCGCGACGGGCGCGTGCTGTGGTTCAGCGACAGCGCGGTCGTCGTGCACGGTCCCGCGGGTGAACCGCTCTATCTCCAGGGAGTGATGCTCGACATCACGGAGCGCAAGGATGCCGAGGAACAGATCGCGTTCCTCGCGTATCACGACAAACTGACCGGCCTCCCCAACCGTGTCTTGTTCGACGAGCTCTGGGGCTCTCGCTCGCCAGGGCTCGCCGGCACGGACTGGGCGTCTCCGTCATCTCGGTCGATATCGATAACTTCAAGCTGGTCAACGACAGCCTGGGGCACGAGGCGGGCGATGAGCTCATCGTCCTGGTCGCGGAGCGGCTCCGCGAAGCGACGCGTGAGACCGACCTGGTGGCTCGCCCGGGAGGCGACGAGTTCCTGATGCTGCTCGCCGATCTCGAGCTGCCGCCGACCCTTCCCGAAGGCGACCCCGCCGCCGTCGTGGCCGAGTCGGTCGCGTCGAGGATCCAAGCGGCGTTGCGGGAACCGTTCGAGGTCGCGGGCACCGAGCTCTACGTGACGGCGTCGCTGGGCATCAGCCTCTTCCCGAGGCACGCCGACGACGCGGAGACGCTCATGAAGCACGCCGACAACGCGATGTTCCGGAGCAAGCAGCTCGGGCCGGGTGGCTCGTTCCTGCACGCCGCGAGCGACGTGGACGCGATGGTTCGGCTGTCGCTCAGCACACGGCTCCGTAAGGCCGTCGAGAACCAGAGCTGGATGCTGCACTACCAACCGCTCATCGAGCTGGCGACGGGCGGGATGATCGGTGTGGAGGCGTTGATCCGATGGCCCGAGCCGGGCGGTGGGCTGATCCAGCCGGGGGAGTTCATCCCCCTCGCCGAGGAGATGGGCCTGATCGAGGCGATCGGCGACTGGGTGGTCGAAGAGCTCAGCCGGCAGGACGCGCTGTGGCGGGCCGACGGGCTCTCGCTGGAGATCAGCTTCAACCTCTCGCCGAGGCAGCTCTGGCAGCCCGACGTCGTCGACAAGGTCATCTCGCGCCTGGAGCCCGCCGGGATGGATCCGGCCCGACTCACCGTCGAGATCACCGAATCGACGGCCATGACCGACCCGGAGCGAACGCAGGCGATCCTGGAGGACATGCACGCTCGCGGCCTCCACCTGGCGATCGACGATTTCGGGACGGGCTATTCCTCGCTCGCGCGCCTGCGTGAGATGCCGTTCGACGTGCTGAAGATCGACCGGTCCTTCATCCGCGACGTCGATACCGATCGAGATTCGGCGAGCATGGTGTCGGCCATGATCGCGCTCGCGGAGAACCTCGGCATGACCGCGCTCGCGGAGGGGATCGAAACCAAGGGAGGAGTGGGACGTGGCTGGTCGATCGCGGATGCGCGCAGGGACAGGGCTACTACTTCTCCCGGCCGATCCCGGGCGCGGAGATCCTCGCGCTGCACCGGCGAGCGTCCCTCACGGTCGTCGAGGGCGGCGCGGGCGCCTGACCGAGCGCCGCGGCGTCAGCGACGCTTCGGCCGCCGGAGGCCCGAGCGCCGTCCGCGACTCGAGCCACTGAACACGAGCCGGGCGGGCGCGACCTTCATGCCCTCTTGCTCGAACTCCTCGTGCAGGTCCAAGTCGCGCCGCCATCCGGCTGACGTCGCCCTGCTGGTCCGGCGTGACGAACGTGACGCTCATCCCGCCCCGGCCGGCTCGGGCGGTTCGCCCGACACGATGCACGTAGCCCTTGTCCTCGAGCGGCGGGTCGTAGTTCACGACGAGCGTGATGTCGTCGAGGTCGAGGCCGCGCGCGGCGACGTCGGTGGCGACCAGGACACCGACGTGCTTGTCCTCGAACCGCTGCAACGCCTTCTCTCGCGCCTGCTGCGTCATGTCCCCGTGCATCATCACCGTCGGCACATCTTGCGCGCGCAGTTGTCGCGCCAGCGATTCGACGCGACGCTTCGTGTTCACGAACACGAGCGTCAGGCCCTCCTGCAGGTTCACCAGCTCGACCAGCTTCTCGAGCTTCTCGTGCGAACCGGCCGGCACGAACCGATCGATCGGCCTCCTCCACGGTCTTGCCGTCCGAGGCGATCTCGTGTCGCACGGGGTTCTTCGTGTACACGTCCGCGATCCGGCCCACGGCGCCGTCGAGCGTGGCCGAGAAGAACATGGTCTGGCGGTCCTTCGGGAGCAAACGGACGATCCGATCCACCTGCGGCTGGAACCCCATGTCGAGCATCCGGTCCGCCTCGTCGAGCACGAAGATCTTCACGCCGTCGAGCCTGACCAGCTTGCGATCGGCGAGGTCCTGCAGCCGCCCCGGCGTCGCGATGAGGATGTGCGCGTCGCCCACACCTTTCGACTGTTCGGTGACCCGCGTGCCCCCGTACACCACTTTGGTCTTCAGGCGCTTCGCGCGGGCGATGTCGACCAGGTCGTCCCTCACCTGTTGTGCCAGCTCGCGGGTGGGGACCAGGATCAGCGCGGCGGGATGCTTCGTGTCCTCGGGCGAGAGCTGCTCCACGATCGGGATGGCGAATCCGAGCGTCTTCCCGGAGCCCGTCTGCGACTTGGCGAGCGTGTCGCGACCCGAGGTGGCGTCCTGGATCACCATCACCTGGATCGGGAAGGGCTCGTGGATCCCCCGCTTCGCGAGGGTCTCGATCACCGCGTCGGATACGCCAAGGTCTCGGAACGATGTGAAGGAAGACGCGGAGGATGAACCCATGCACGACGAGCGTACACCGCGAACGGTGAGGACTACGGTTCCGCGCCTCGGCGGTAGGCTGGCGACCTTCGAAGAAGACGAGCGAACGGAGCCACAGATGGACGATCGGGTACAGCTTTGGAACGAGTTCGCGGCGCAGCTCGCCGTCGACAGCATCCGATGCACGACGGCGGCCGGATCGGGCCATCCGACCTCCTCGATGTCGGCGGCGCACCTCGTCGCGGTCCTGTACGCGGACCATCTACGGACCCACGTCTCCGACCCCGACGATCCGGCCAACGACCGATTCGTGCTCTCGAAGGGTCACGCGGCCCCGGTCCTGTATTCGGCCCTGAAGGCGATCGGCGCCATCTCGGATGAGGAATTGCTTACGTTGCGCCGCTTCGGTTCGCCGATCCAGGGTCACCCGGCACCCGTGCCGGAGCTGCCCTGGGTCGACGTCGCGACGGGATCGCTCGGGCAAGGTCTCCCGATCGGCGTCGGGATGGCGTTCTCCATGCGACTCGACGGCTCTCCCGGACATGTCTGGGTGATGGTAGGGGACTCCGAGATGGCCGAGGGGTCGGTCTGGGAGGCCATGGAGACGGCGTCGTTCCACCAACTCGGGGGCCTCACCGCGATCCTCGACCTCAACCGGCTCGGTCAGCGCGGCCCCACCATGCACGGGTGGAACGCCGACGTGTTCCGCGATCGAGCGGTGGCGTTCGGGTGGCATGCGATCGAGATCGACGGTCACGACGTCGCCGAGATCGACGCCGCGTACACGCAGGCGAGGAACACCGATCGCCCGACCATGATCGTCGCACGCACGGAGAAAGGTCACGGCGTATCGCTCGTCGCCAACGCCGAGGGATGGCACGGCAAGGCGCTCTCCGAGGAGCAGGCCGTCGCCGCGATCGCGGAGCTGGGCGGCGAGCGGCATCTGACGATCACGCCGCCGAAGCCCGAGTCGTTCGTGCCGATCGAGCTGGGCACCCCGCGCGTCACCGAGCCGCCCGTCTACGACGCTCCGATCGCGACGCGCAAGGCGTACGGCGACGCGCTCGCCTGGCTCGCCGGCCACCGTCCGGACGTCGTGACGCTCGACGGCGAGGTCGGGAACTCCACCTACAGCGACGAGGTGCTCGACGTTTCCCCGGAGCGGTTCTTCGAGGTGTACATCGCCGAGCAGACGATGGTGGGCGCGCAGATCGGCATGCAGGCCCTCGGCAAGGTCGCGTTCTCCGCCACGTTCGGGGCGTTCTTCACCCGGGCCACGGACTTCGTGCGGATGGGCGCGATCGGCCGGGCAGACCTGCGGCTCTGCGGTTCGCACGCAGGCGTGTCGATCGGAGAGGACGGCCCGTCGCAGATGGCGCTCGAGGATCTGGCGACCATGCGCGCCCTGAACGGGTCGACCGTGTTGTACCCGGCGGACGGGAACGCCACCGTGAAGCTCGTCACCGCCATGTGCGATCTCCCCGGGATCTCGTACATCCGGACCACACGCGAAGCGACGCCCTCGATCTACGGCCCCAACGAAGGGTTCCCGGTGGGCGGCAGCAAGACCCTGGCGTCGAGCCCCGACGATCGCGTCGCGCTGGTGGGCGCCGGCGTCACGCTCCATGGATGCGTGGCGGCCGCCGGATCGCTCTCCGCCCAGGGGATCGCGGCGCGGGTGATCGATTGCTACTCCGTCAAGCCGATCGACGCGCCGACGTTGCGCAAGGCTCTCGAGGAGACCGGGCTCGTCGTGGTCGTCGAGGATCATCGGATCGAGGGCGGCATCGGCGACGCGGTGTTGGAGGCGCTCGCCGAGACCGGCCCACTCTCGGGACGGGTGATGAAGGTGGCCGTGACCCAGATGCCGGGCTCAGGCACGCCGGATGAGTTGCGAGCGTGGGCCGGGATCGATGAAGGGTCGATCGTCGAACGGGTGCGGGCCGCGCTCGCCTAGGCGCGCGGGTTCAGGCGCTCCGTGTCGCGGCGGGTACGCCGCCCAGCGCGAACGCGATGATCTCCTCGGGCGGCACCGGCCTGCTGAACAGATAGCCCTGACCCAGCTCGCAACCGCGCGCGACCAACAGATCCAGCTCTCCCCGCGTCTCGATCCCCTCGGCCAGCGTCGTCATGCCCAATCCAAGTGCCAGCTCGATGAAGGCGGACACGATGCTCGCGGCCTGTGGCTCTGCGTCGACCCCCGACACGAAGGACCGGTCGATCTTCAGCAGGTCGATCGGGACGTCGCGGAGTCGAGAAAGGGACGAGTAGCCCGTCCCGAAGTCGTCGATCGCGATGCGGAGACCGCCGCCGTGCAGCTCCCACAGGATCTCCTGCGCGCGATCGGGGTCGATCATGGCCGAGGACTCGGTCACCTCCACCACGATCTTCGCCGGATCCACGCCGCCTTCCCTGATCTGCGACAAGATCCTTCCCGCCAGATCGGGCTGCCAGAACTGCCGAGGCGAGAGGTTGAAGCCGATCTCCAGGTCGATGCCCAGGTCCTGCCAAGCGCGGGCCTGGTAGACGACCTCTTCTACCACCCAGTCGCCGATGGCCTCGATCAGCCCGAGCTCTTCCGCGAGCGGGATGAAATCACCCGGGGGGATCATGGTGCCGTCGGGCTCGATCCAGCGGATCAGCGCCTCGACGCCGGTCATCGATCCGTCCCCCAGGACGATCACCGGCTGGTACTGCAGCGTCCACCTCCGGTTCTCGACGGCCTTGCGAAGCCTGGTGACGAACTGCAGCTTGGCCGAGGAATCGAACGTTCCGCGCGCGGACACGACGTAGCCGGCCGGACCCGACTTCTTGCTCTGGTACATCGCGGCCTCGGCGTTGCGGAGCAGCCCGCCCGATTCGTCGCCGTCCTGTGGGAAGAGACTGATGCCCATGCTCGCGGAGATGTAGAGCTCGGTCCCGGCGACGACGAACGGCGTCGTCAACGACTGGTGGATGTGCTGGACGACCGACTCGGCCCTGATCATCGCGGCGTCCATGTCGCCGCGCTCCTCGCGTTCCATGTCGGCGAGGAGCAGCAGGAACTGGTCACCTCCGCGTCTGGCGACCAGGTCCGTCTCGCGCGTGGACTCGCGCAGCCGATCCGCCATCAACTTGAGGAGGTCGTCGCCGTGGTGGTGTCCGAGGCTGTCGTTCACCAACCGGAAGTCGTCGAGGTCCAGACAGACCACCGCGACCGATCCGTCGTGACGTCGCGCGCGGTCGATCGACAGGCTCAAGAGCTCCTCGAACATCGACCTGCTGGGCAGACCGGTGAGCTCGTCGTGGTAGGCCAGGAACGCAACCTGTTCCTCGCCGTGCTTGCGCTCGGAGATGTCGAGCATCACACCGTGCGAGAACAGCGGGGCACCGTGCTCGTCCCGCACCAGCGACGCCTGATCGAACACCCACAGCACCCTGCCGTCCTTGGTGAACATCCGGTACTCCAGGACGAACGGCTCGCCGGTCTCGTTGTGCCGGGCGTTCTCCGCAAGGGCGCGCGCGCGATCGTCCGGATGGAGGATCTTGGGCCACAGATCCGGGTCGGAGAGCCATTCCTGCTGGGAATACCCGAGGAGCCGCTCGATCTGCGGGCTCACGTAGACGGCCGCCGCCTGTTCGTTCGCGGCGTCGATGTAGGTGACGGCCGGGATGTGCTCGACGATGGAACGGTACTGCTGCTCGGCGAACCGGCGGGTCTCCTCGGTCCGCTGCCGTTCGATGGCCGCACCGAGGGCCCCGGCCGCCGCGCGGAGCGCGCCGGCCTCCACGTCGGACCAGCTGCGCTCGGCGCGATCGTCGAACCCCAGGAACCCCCACCATTCCGATCCGAGGAAGACGGGGACGGCCAGGACGCTCCCGACGCTCTCACTCGACAGGACCCGTCGCTCGGCATCCGGGAGCTCCCTCACGCACCCGCGCACCTCGCCCCGCCGGCCGAGCACTTCGATCCAGCGAGAGAAGTCCGGTGCGTAGGGGTGCAGGTGGTTCGCGGGGTCCTCGAAGATCTGCGCGACGCCGTCGGCGTCCCATTCGCAGCGGAGGTCCATCCACAAGCGTCCGTCGGGGCCACGCGTGTTCTGGAAGAGGTAGGCGCGGGAGACGCCCGCGGCCGTACCGAGGTGCGCGAGCACCTCGTCGATCCGATCGTGCCAGGCCTCGTCCCGCAAGAAGCGCTCGGTGGCGAACGCGACGGCTCCGAGGACGGCCTCTCCGATTCCGGCCGGAGCCTCCATCACTCCGTGCTATCGGCGCTGCTCGGCCCCTTCTGTAGACCGAACGGCCGTGGCCCGGTCAGGGCCGGGCCCGGAGCCGGTGCAGAGGTGCCTGCTACCCTTGGCGGACCATGCCTGACTACAAGGAAGTCCTCCACGAGCGTCTGTACGTTCGCGTGCCCGGGACCGACAAGCTGCGCAAGACGGCCGCCGCCCGCCTGAAGCACCTCCTCGCGAACGGGTGGCGCGAGACGGATCGCCAGCAGACGCCCGACCACGTGATGGTCCGGTTCGAGCGGACCGGCCACGCGCCCATGAAGGCGCGCCTGCCGAAGTTCGTCGCCGAGGTCCGGATGGAACGACGTCCGCGCCGCGACGGCCAGGGTGGCGGGCCTCGCGGCCGCCGCTGATCCTCCGCTCCTCCCGTCCTTCACCGGATATCATCCTGTGGTCGCGCGTGTTTCCCGGATGATGTTCGGGTATCCTTGATCTGACCGTTGGATATCCTTCGCGCGCCCGTGTCTCCTGTTGGGGCGCGCCCCTACCGATGAACGATGGGGGTGTGAGCATGAGCGTGCAGATCCATCCGGAGCCGTCACACGTTCGACCTGGGCATCGGGACCCGCATGCCCGCGCCGCACATCAGCCGTTCGAGTACCCGCTCACGCGCGACTACGTCGAGCCGGATTGGAAGCGCCTCCCCGGCTACCGGGACGTCACGGTAGAGCAGTGGGAGTCTGCCCAATGGCAGCGCGCCCACTCGGTGAAGAACCTCAAGGAGTTCAAGGAGGCGCTCGGGGACTTCCTGGACGACGATCTCCTTGCCGACATCGAACGCGACCAGCAGGAGCGCGCGACGATGTCGATGCTGATCCCGCCTCAGATGGT
This sequence comes from uncultured Actinomycetes bacterium, assembly GCA_963723855.1. Classification (GTDB taxonomy): domain Bacteria; phylum Actinomycetota; class UBA4738; order UBA4738; family HRBIN12; genus JBBQVZ01. Next base: position 82,308 of record CAVRSI010000015.1, read on the forward strand.
CAACACGATGGAGGAGCACGACCTCCGCCACGACCGGGTTCGCAACTACATGGCACCGGCTCTGAGCGACCGGCAGACCGAGTGGACGAGCCACCCCATGTCGTCCCGCGACTCGCTGCACGAGGCCGACATGTGGGCCGTCGAGGGGCTGACACATCGCTATCCGACCAAGGTCCTCGCGGAGCTGATCCCGACCTGCCCGCAGTACTGCGGCCACTGCACACGCATGGACCTGGTCGGCAACGACACGTTGCAGATCCTGAAGTACAAGTTCGAGGTCAAGCAGAACGACCGCTGGGAGCAGATGCTCGACTACCTCCGGCGCACGCCGCAGGTCCGCGACGTGGTCGTGTCCGGCGGAGACATGGCGAACGTGCCGATCAAGCGGCTCGAGGACTTCGTCGCGAAGCTCCTGGACATCGAGAACATCCGCGACATCCGCATCGCGTCGAAGGGACTCATGGGCCTGCCGCAACACTTCCTGCAGGACGACGTCCGAGCCGGGCTGGAAGCCATGGCGACGAAGGCCCGATCACGCGGCGTCGACATCGCGCTCCACACGCACGTGAACTGCGCGCAGCAGGTGACCCCGCTGGTCGGACGAGCCGCTCAGGCGACGCTCGAGGCGGGGTTCCGCGACGTGCGCAACCAGGGAGTGCTGCTGCGGGGCGTGAACACGGCGCCGAACGACCTGCTGGAGCTCTGCTTCATGCTCCTGGACCACGCGAAGATCATGCCCTACTACTTCTACATGTGCGACATGATCCCGAACGCCGAGCACTGGCGGACGTCGGTGGCCGAGGCGCAGGACCTGCAGTACCGCCTCCTCGGGTACATGCCCGGGTTCGCCACGCCTCGCGTGGTCTGCGATGTGCCGTTCGTCGGCAAGCGGTGGGTGCACCTGTTGAAGGACTACGACCACACCAAGGGCATCTCGTACTGGACGAAGAACTACCGGACCGGCATCGAGGACGACGATCCCGACGCGTTGACGCGGCAGTACCCGTACTACGACCCGATCTACACGCTGCCGGAAGAGGGTCAACAGTGGTGGCGGGAGCAGATCGAGACCAACGCGATCGAGCAGCTCCCCGCATAGTCGCGAGATCGGTGACCTGATCGGGGCGAACCCGGCGCCCTCGGCCGACGGATGGAACGGTGATGGCTGCGCGCCGCCGATCCATCTGGGTCATCCTGGCTATGACGCTCTCGCTCGCCTCGCTGGGCTTGGGCGTCGGCCTCGCCGGACACGCGTCGCCTCCGCAGGGCATCCACAAGATCCAACACGTGATCGTCGTGATGCAGGAGAACCGGTCGTTCGACGAGTATTTCGGCACCTATCCGCGGAGCCGACGGGATCCCGATGATCGATGGCCGTGCGTCGGTCTGCATCCCAGACCCACGTCGCGCGCGGTGCGTGCGTCCGTTCCACGATCCGAAGCTCGTCGACATCGGCGGACCGCATACCGATCGCGATGCGCTCCTCGACATCCATCGCGGTCACATGACGGGCTTCATCCGGCGAGCGATCGCTGGGGCTCGTGAACATTGCCGGAGCCACGTGTCTCCGAACTGCATCGCCGTGACGGAGGGCGGCGCTCGACCTGATGTCGTGGGTTGGCACGACGCCCGCGAGATCCCCAACTACTGGACGTACGCCGACCGCTTCGTGCTGCAGGATCACCTGTTCGAAGGCGTGCGTTCGTGGAGCCTCCCCGCGCATCTCGACATGGTCTCGGGGTGGTCGGCGAGCTGTCGCGTTCAGGATGACCCGATGAGTTGCCGGACCGACCTCGCCCTGCCCGCGGACGTGTCCGGTCAGGGGTATCGGGCGCACCCTGAAGACCTCACGCCGTACGCGTGGACCGACCTCACGTACCTGCTGCACGCGCAGGGCGTGTCGTGGAAGTACTTCGTCGCGAACGGTTCCCAGCCCGACTGCGACGACGACGGGATGTTCTGTCCCGCGGTGCATCAGGACTCAGCGACGCCCGACATCTGGAACCCGCTACCGGGGTTCGAGACCGTCCGGGCCGACGGACAGCTGAACGACGTGCAACCGGCGTCCAACTACTTCATCGACGCTGCGGACGGGACGCTCGCGGCGGTGACCTGGATCGTGCCGAACGAGCGGAACAGCGAACACCCGCCCGCCTCCATCGCCGACGGTCAGGCGTGGGTCACCAGGATCGTGAACGCAGCGATGCAAGGCCCCGACTGGAACAGCACTGCGATCTTCCTGTCATGGGACGACTGGGGCGGCTTCTACGATCACGTCATCCCTCCCGTCGTGAACGGCCAGGGGTACGGCCTGCGCGTGCCGGGACTGGTGATCAGCCCGTACGCGAAGAGCGGCTTCGTCGACCACCAGCAGCTGTCGACCGACTCCTACCTCCGGTTCATCGAGGACGACTTCCTCCGCGGCGCTCGTCTCGACCCTCGAACCGACGGCAGGCCTGATGCCAGGCCGTTCGTGGCGGAGGATGCGCCGGGGCTCGGCGACCTGCGGGCAGACTTCGACTTCCGTCAGGCGCCCCGGCCGCCCATGCTCTTGCCGCTCCATCCACCTCCCGGACCGGCGTCCGTGCCGGGGACGTGACCGCGAACCCCTCTGCTACCGTGTCGCGACCATGAGCCGGACCCTCACCGTCGTGGCTGCCCAGGTGCGCCCGGTCCCCTTCGATGCTGCGGCGACGCTGCAGAAGTTCGAGGAGGAGGTCCGGATGCTCCGCGGCGCGCTCCCCGACGCCGACCTCTACGTCTTCCCGGAGCTGTACCTGACCGGTGAGCATCCGTTCGTCCACCCCCCGAGGGGATACGACGAGAATGCACAGCCGGTCCCGGGACCCCTCACACGCGCGATCGGGCGCATCGCGAAGCGCGCCGGGCGATGGATCGTGGCGGGCTCCATCGTCGAGCGCGACGACGACGCCCTCTACAACACCGCCGTCGTCTTCGCTCCCTCCGGCCGACTCGCCGCCCGGTACCGCAAGGTGTTCACGTGGCGCCCGTTCGAGCCATACGCCGTCGGCACCGAAGCTCCCCCGGTGTTCTCGATCCCGAACGTCGGCAAGGTCGGCGTGATGATCTGCTACGACGGCTGGTTCCCGGAGATGGCGCGGAGCCTCGCGCTCCGCGGGGCGGAGGTCATCGCGCACCCGACGCTCACGACGACCCCCGACCGGGAGGAAGAGCTGGTGCTCGCTCGCGCGAACGCGATCACGAACCAGTGCTACGTCATCAATCCGAACGCGGTCGTGACGATCGGCGGCGGCAGAAGCATCGGCGTCGACCCCGAGGGTCGTGTGCTCTTCGAAGGCGGATCCGGGGAGGAGTTCATCCCGGAGGTCCTGGATCTCGACCGCGTGCACACCGTGCGCCGGCACGGCACCCGGGGGCTGAACCGCGTGCTCCAACACGTGCGGGATGCCCCGCGCGCCGCGTTCGGTGCCTACGAAGGCCTCGGCCGGGACTGACCGCGCCGTCTCGGGTGTTCCGGGCTCAACCCCATGGAACACCGATGCCCTGCACCGCAGGGCTCCCGGGCAGCATGTCGGAGAAGGACGTCCCGTACGGACAATCCTGCCGGAGCTTCAGCACCAATGGGTCGAGGTCCGGCGGCTGCGAGAAGTCGAACGCCCGGGCGAGGGGACTCGCCTGCTTGTCGCGGTCGGTCAACGGTTTCAGCCCGTGGAGCTTCTCGATGAACTTGAGGACAGACGAGAACTCGTACGTGGTCTTGTCGACGTACCCACCGTCGGGGTTGTCGCCGCGCCGCGTGTACGGCGAGATGATGAGCGCCGGCGTCCGCGGACCCAGACCCATGATGTCGTAGTGAGGTGGGACGACGGGGTCGTAGAACCCGCCGAAGTCGTCCCAGACGACGACGATCGCCGTCGACGCCCAGTAGTCGCTCTTCATGATCGCGTTGATCTGCGCGACGGTCCAGTTCTCACCGGCACACACGGACACCCCTCCGCCCGGGTGCTCGTTGTAGGACTCGGGTGGGATCGAGCCATGAAACGGTGGGGAGGTTCCCGGACTTGACGTCTTTGATGAAGTTCTCGGGCGGCTGGACCTTCCCCCACATCTCCGGGTTGAAGCGCACGTGCCTGATCGCCTGCAACGCGTTCATCCACTGATCGGCGTTGGCGTAGTACTTCCAGTCGATACCGGCCTTCTCCAGCTCATCCGGGAGCGTCTTGACGTTGATGCAGGTTCGGATGTTCTCCCAGAACGGGTTGATCTTGTAGATCATGTTCGGGAAGTCGTTCGTGTAGTGCTCCTCGTACGACATGATCTTCTTCTTCTGGGCGTCGGTGAGATCGTCGCGGAAGTGCGGCGTGAACTCCGTTGGATCGTCGCAGTAGCTCCCCGGATGGTCGACGGTGGTCTTGTTGTCGACGATGCCATCCGCCTGAGCGGCGACGGCGTAGAGATGCTCCGGGAACGTCGGCCCGTACATCGAGGTGAAGAAGTGATCGGCGAGGACGAATCGGTCGGCATACGCCCAGTAGTTCGGGAGGCTCGACCGGTCGTGGTAGTCGTACCCGGACATGTCCTCGCCCGAGCCGATGATGTTGAATCCGTTCATCGCGCCGCCGTTGATCGAGTACAAGCCCGACGAGAACCCATGCGTGATGTCGTGCGGCTGGATGTCGGGGGCCTTCGTCAGCTTGTAGCTCGGCCCTGGCGTGCAGACGCCGTTCGTGCACGTCAGCGTCCCACCGGTCGTGCTTCCCACGGCGCCCGGGTAGGTCGCGAAGTAGTTGTTGAAGGTCCGGTTCTCCTTGACCAGGAAGATGACGTGCTTGATGGGGCTGTCGGGGCTCACGACGCCGTCGTGCCCACCGTGACCGTTGCCGTTCCCGTGCCCCGCAGCTCGGGCTCGGGCTCTCTGCCGCCGTCGTTCCACCGGCTCCGAAGGGCCAGAACTGCCAGGCGAGGAAGACCACGGCGGCGAGCCCCAGCGCGGCCACCGCCCGACGTCGCGCGATCTGTTTGCGCGTCGGCCTCCGCCGATGCCCGGACGCGGGTCGGATGATCGGATCGGGAGGCTGCTGCACGATGGGCGCGAGTCTATCGTTGCCCGGGAGAACGAGTGCGGAGCGCGCGCAGCATCGCGGCGAGCCGTCGCACCGTCGCGCGATACCGGGGATCCGCCGCCCGGTTGCGCAGCTCGTACGGATCGGCGCGGCCGATAGCCCCGGTGAGGTCGTACAGCTCGACGGTGCCGTCCGCGTCCTCGACGTAGGCGAAGTCGCTCGTCCGAACCCCTTGCCACGCAGGGATCTCGCGGTCCCCCGCCCATTCGAGGAAGACGCTCGGCCGGGGACCGCCAGTGGCCCCCGAGGAGCGCGGGCGCGAAGCTCCGGCCGTCCACAGGTTGCCCGGGCACGACACCCGCCAGATCCGCGATCGTCGGGGCCAGGTCCACGTTGGAGATGAGACCGGGCACGTCGTGCGCCTGTGCTCCGGGGACGCGAGCGGCGAACGGCGTCCGGATGCACTCCTCGTACGCGCATCGCTTCCCCCGGATCCGATGCTCGCCGAACGAATACCCGTTGTCGGTCAGGAAGAGGATCACCGTGTGATCCAGTTCGCCCTCTGCTTCGAGCTGGCCCACGATCCGCTCGACGGCATCATCCACGCCGAGGAGCGTCTCCGCCGCATGCCGCCGGTCCGCGAGCAGCACGGCTCGATCGACGGCATCGACCGGACGCAACTTCTGCACCCATATGGGCTTGTCCGAGACGTTGCGCTCCTCGACACCCGGCGACAGCGGGATCGGAACGCCCGCGAACGCGCCGGCGTGCCGGATCGGCGGCGTCCAGGGAGGGTGCGGCGCGCTCGTCGCGAAGTAGAGGAAGAACGGCCGATCGTCCGGCGCGGTCCGCAGGAAGTCGACGGCGTGATCGGCGAACAGGTCGGTCGCGTATGTGGCCGGCGAGTCACTGGTCTGCAACGCGACCTCTTGGTCGACGAACCCGAAGTTCGAATACGTGGTGATCGCGGCGGTGTTGCGCTTGACGACCCAACGATCCCACCCGGGTGGGATGTACGGTCCCCGCCCGAACGGGTAGCGGTTCAGGTACTTCCCGACCAGTCCCGTGAAGTAGCCGGCGTCATGCAACCACGTGGCGATCGTCTGCGACTCGTCGAACAGGTGCCCGTCGTCGTTCGTCCGGACGTGCGTGTGCCGGCTGTACCGACCGGACAGGATCGTCGCTCGCGACGGACAGCAGAGCGGTGTCTCGATGAACGCGTTGGGGAACCAGAGCCAATGTCCGTTGCGATCGCGGATCTGCGATTGCAGCCACGGCATCGACGGCGGATCCGAGGGAAGCGTGTCGAACGATTGATCGTCGGTGAGGATCACCACGATGTTGAGCCGGTCGTCGCGGGCATGAGGAGCCGGCGTCGCCGTGATCGCGGCCGCAACGAGTATCGCCACGGAAAGGAGCGCCGCGGCGGGCTGCCGCAGGCTAGCCGCCGGCATCCGGTGCCTTCCGCACCTTCCAGATGTGTTCGCCGGGGAACGCGCGAGCCCACTCGAGCGGGGCGTAGTCGACGTACGTCGTGTCGGCGTCCTCCGGCGGTCGGAGCTCGATCAGGTCCTCGACCAGGAGGCCGTTCGCGCGGAACAGCCGGAACCAGTCGCCGTACGGGAGTTGGTAGGTGATCGTGGCTCCTTCCGGCTCGGCGGACTCGGCTCGTCGGAGGCCGAAGTAGTCGACGCGCATCTCGCGGGTGGCCGGCTGGTCGTCATCGTCGCCCCAGGCGACCCATATCCACGGCGTGGTTCCGTTGAACACGAACGCGCCGCCCGGCCGCAGGACACGCGCCACCTCCGGAACGGTGCGGAACGGATCCGCGAACCCCATCACGCCGTGGTCGCAGAAGACCAGGTCGAAGCTCTCGTCGCGGAACGGGATCGACTCTCCGTCGGCCTGCACCACGGGGAACCGCACCCCTGACGCTGCCATCATCTCCCGACCGTGACGCAACTGCGCGGCGGTGAGGTCGAGCCCGGTCACCCGCGCGCCGCGCATCGCCACCTTGATGCCGAACTGGCACGCACCACACCCGTACTCGAGCGCGTCCAGCCCGGCGACGTCGCCCAGTGCGTGCAGGTCGTCTTCGGGGATGTCCCAGACCCCCCACCCCAGCCGGTCCCATCGGTCCAGCTGTCCCGCGTTCCGCTCCTGATAGGCGGCGCTGTCGGCTTCCCAGGCGATGCGGTTCTTCCGGACGTCGTCCGTCGACCCGCTCATCGGGCGTCGAGCCATCCGCCGGCGCGGCCGCTTCGAGCCGCGACCAGTCCGGCGGCGATCGAGAGCGCGATCTCCTGCGGCGACCTGCCTCCGAGGTCCAGCCCGAGCGGCGACCGGATGCGCGCCAGATCCTCGTCGGTGAACCCCAGGCCGCGCAACGTCTCGACGTAGGGCCCCACATGACGCTTGCTGCCCATGACGCCGATGAACCGGACCGGGGCTCGGAGCAACGCGGCGAGTGAATCGGCGACCCCGGGCGCGTCGTGGTCGGTGAACGCGACGTCGGTGGTCGCGTCGAGCGTCGACAGGTCGATCGTCTCGCGAACCTCGTCCGCGTCGGCCCGATGCGCCGACGTCACCCGTTCGGTCCTCGGCTCCACCAGCGACGTCCGATATCCCAAGCCGTGTGCCAGTCGGAGGAGCTCCGAGGCGACCGGCGTGGCCGACACGATCACGAGTGTCGGCGGCGACGGGTGGGGCTCGACGAACACCTCGATGTCCCCGAGGTCGTGATGGAACGTCGCGGTGTGCGGGGCCACCGCGTCGGTGGCCAGCGCGTCGCGGGCCTCCTGCACGGCCGCCGCGTCGAACTCCGCACATCCGAGCGTTCCCTCGAGCGGGCCGCCCGGGCCGATCACGATCCGCGCTCCGACCGGGCACGGGGGAGCACCGATCTGCTTGACCGCGGTGATCGTCACCGTCCCGGGTGCCGTTGAAGGATGCGACGGCGCCGGGTCCACGGTGCCGTGACCCGTCGGATGGGCGCCCGTCGACCCCGCGAGCAGGTCCACGGCGTGCGGCAGGACACCCATGACCGCCGTCAGGTTCTCTCGAACGCCGCTCGGGCTCCCCGGGAGGTTGACGATCAGCGTGGCGCCGACGCTCCCGACGACCGCGCGGCTGAGCGCCGCCATCGGCGTCTGCGCCAACCCGGCGGCGCGCATCAGCTCGGCCAGGCCGGGCGCTTCGCGTTCGATGACGTCCTTCGTTGCCTCGGGCGTGACGTCGCGAGGCCCGAATCCCGTGCCACCGGTCGTCACCACCAGGCCGTGCGCAACGGCCTGCTCGCGCAACGCTCGTTCGATCTCCGGCCGCTCGTCGGGCACGACGATCCGGCCGTCCACGTCGAAGGCGGCTCCTCGGAGGATCTCCTCGGCTGCCTCGCCCGACTCGTCGTGACGCGTGCCGTGCGTGACACCGTCCGAGACCGTGATCACGGCGGCCCGACGCGACCTGTCGACCATGGGGCCAATCCTCCCATCTCCACCGGAGATACGCCGAACGGCGGCGATGGTATCGCTCAACGGTACGCTGCCACCGTGCGCTTCAGATCGTTGCTGCTCGTGCTCCACGTGCTCGGCGCCGTGGTCGCGCTCGGCTTCTCGCTCTCGTACGGGTTCTGGATCCGCCGGGGTGAGGTCGACGGACCCGGCGAGCGGGCGTTCGCGCTGCGGACCGTCTCGTGGGTCGATCGGCGGATCACGACGCCGGCGTACGTGGCTCAGCTCGTGACCGGCCTGTTGCTCGTGGCCACGCTGGACTGGGATCAGCTGCGCGCCGCCTGGCTCGAACTCTCCCTCGGCCTCTACGCCACGCTGATCGTCCTCGCGATCGTGGTGTATGCGCCTTCGTTCCGGCGACAGCGCGTGCTCGCCGAGCGCATCGCCGCCGGAGAGGCCGAAGGCAACGGTGAGTCGGCGTACGCGGCCGCCGCATCGACCGCGCGGGCGTGGGGCGTGGTCGTGACGACGATGACCCTCGCGATCCTCGTGCTCATGGTGTGGAAGCCGAGGCTCTGGAACTAGCCTAAGGGCGCGAAGTACCTCGCACCCGCTGGAGGAGGACAACATGACGCATAGCGCGATCGACGATGTCACGCGGGCCGTTACGATCCAATCTGGTGCGGTCGTGTCGAAGGTCATGCATCGGCAAGACGGGCTCGAGGTGACGGTCTTCGGCTTCGATGCCCGTGAGGGGCTCACGGAACACACGGCGTCGAGAGCCGCGCTCGTTCAGGTGTTGACCGGGCGGTTGCGATTCACGGTCGACGGCGAGGAGGTGAACGCGGGACCCGGTGCATGGATCTCCATGACACCCGGGACGCCTCACTCTCTCGTGGCGGAGGAGCCCACCGTCATGCTCCTCACCCTGCTCCCACCGTGACCATAACGGTCGAGCGCAACCCGATCGGACGATCCGCGGCGTCCGACGACCGACGTGGCAGGTCGACGAGACGAGGAGGAGCCGGTGGACACATGGATCGATGAGCTGGCGGCGGCGCTGGCGGTGGAACCGCTCTCGCACGAAGAAGGCGATCAGCTCCTTCGGTTGGCGCGCGACGTGGCGCACCGGGTCGAGCGCAAAGGTGCTCCGCTGGTCTCGTTCCTCCTCGGGATGTGCGTGGCACGCCGAACCGCCGACGGCTCCTCCCGTGCATCGGCCCTCAAGGAGGCGATCGCCGCCACCCAGACGCTCCTGCCTCCCGCACCCGAGGAGCCGTAGCGCCGAACACGCGGTCGCGGGTAGGCTGGTCGGATGACCGCCTGGCAGCCGCCCGAGACGCCGCCTCCCGCCGAGGGACCCCTCGTCGATTCCTTCGGCCGGATCGCGGACGATCTCCGCGTCTCGGTCACCGACCGGTGCAACTTCCGCTGCACCTATTGCATGCCGGCGGAGGGGCTCGCGTGGCTCCCGAAGAGCGAGATCCTGACGTTCGAGGAATCGACGCGGCTGCTGGGCATCTTCGTCGGCCTCGGCGTCCGATCGATCAAGGTGACCGGGGGCGAGCCGACCGTGCGCGCGGACCTGCCGACGCTCGTGCGGATGTTCCGCGAGGTCGGCCCGCAGCTCGACATCTCCATCACCACGAACGGCGTGCTCCTCGACCGGCTCGCGGGCCCGCTCGCCGACGCCGGGGTGGATCGCGCGACGGTCTCGTGCGACTCGTTGATGCGCCACCGGTTCGCCGAGATGACGCGGCGGGACGCGCTGGACAAGGTCTTCGTCCGGGCTCAGGGCCGCGGAGGAAGTCGGCCTCACGCCGATCAAGATCAACACCGTCGTCATCGGCGGGACGAACGACGACGAACTGGTCGAGTTCGCGCGCTGGTCGCGTGAGACGGGATACGAGGTGCGGTTCATCGAGTACATGCCGCTCGACGCCGAACACGCCTGGGAGCGCGCCAAGGTCGTCCCGTCGGCTCGGATCCTCGAGACGATCGCCGGCACGTTCCCACTGACTCCGATCGGGCATGCGAACGAGCCTGCCACGTCGTACGGGTTCGCCGACGGCGCTCCGGGTCGGATCGGGGTCATCGCGAGCGTGACCGAGCCGTTCTGCGACACGTGCAACCGCCTCCGCCTGACGGCCGAGGGACAGGTGCGCGCCTGCCTGTTCTCGCTCGAGGAGACGGACCTGCGTGGGCCCATGCGCGACGGCGCGTCCGACGGCGAGCTCGCATCCCTGATCCGAACGACCGTCTGGCGGAAGTGGTCGGGACACCGCATCAACCACGCCGACTTCGTGCAGCCGGCGCGCAGCATGTCGATGATCGGCGGCTGAGCCGCGACCCTGCACTCAACCGATCCCGAACGTGAACGGGGGGCGGTCGCCCGCCCCCCGCTGCATCGGTCTTCTAGCGGTTCGGGCTACGCGCCTCCGTTCGCGAGCGCGAAGCTGTCGAACCCCGCCTGCTCACCCCAGTAGTCGAAGGAGTAGTTGACCACCCTCGACGAGGTGATGTCGTTGATGTTGTCGAACGTCTTCGGCACCCAGGGGACGACGTCCTCCATCAGGTACTTGTCGAGGTTGGCCCAGCAGGTCGTGCGGTCGTTCCCGAGGGGGAGCGCCGCACACGCAGTCCAGCTTGTCGTCGACGCTCGGGACCGTCGTGCCGGCCGGGTATCCCCAGTCGCTCAGCTGCTTGTCGCTCGCGCCGATCAGCGAGTAGTTGCAGCACGCGGGATACAGGCTCGACGAGCCGAACAGCGGGGGCCCGAACGTGTACGCATCCGGGTAGTCCTGCAGCCAGCCCACGCTCAGACAGACCGGGAACTTGTCCGGCGAGGAGATGCACTTGGAGTAGATCACGGGGCCGTCCAGCAGCTTCGACGTGATGTTGATGCCGATGCCCTTCACGTTCGCCTCGAACAGCGCCATGGCCTTCGGTCCCGGGTCCTGCTGCACGCCGAGCGCGATGACGTTGTCGCAGACCGGGTCGTCGCAGACGCCGTCGCCGTTCGAGTCGTACTTGGATTGCGCCATCTCGGCCTTGGCCGCCGCCAGGTCGCCGCGATCGCCGGCGTCGCGTACGGGTTGTAGTCCTTCAACTGGTTGTCGAGGAGCCCGTCGGAGAAGATGTGCCCCGCGATGTCCGCGGTGAGCGGGCCGCCGCTGAGCTGCCGGTTCCCCTGCTTGTCGTAGACCAGGTTCACCGCCTTGCGGACATGGATGTCGTCGAACGGCGGCACGCCCAGGTTCATCGAGATGTACCGGACCGCGTTCTGCTGGGTCGTGTGCAGGTACGGCTGCTTGATCGGGGTCGGTGGCGTACTGCCTGCAGCACGTTGGCAGGCGGAGCCGTGTCGGCGACGTAGTCGATCTCGCCCGTCTCCACCTTGTTGTACAGGTCGGCGACGTCCCCGCCGATGGTGGTCTCGATCCGATCCGGGTACGCCGGACGAAGACCGTCGGTGGAGGGGTCGTAGGAGGGGTTGCGCACCAGGATCATCGAACGACCCGGGACGTAGCCCGAGACCGGCTCCTGGTCGCTCGCCGCCACGGAGAAGTCGAGCGCGTCGGTGCCTTCGAACATGTACGGGCCGGTTCCGACGATGAACCGACCGAAGTTCGTGGTGTGTCCGTCCGCGATGCCGAGGACGGCCTTGGGGTCGGACGGGTTCGGCGGGATGGGCGCGGTGGCCGGCATGGCGAATCGCCACGGCAGGTCTCCGGCCGGCTGGGTGAGCTTGACCACGAGCGTCGAGTCATCCGTCGCCGTGATGCCGCTGATCGTGTCGGCCTTCCCGGCTCCGTAGTCGTCGAACCCTTCGATCACGGAGTAGTAGAACGGGTATCCGCCGGAACTCGCCTTCGGGTCCGCCTCGCGCTCGATCGCGCGGACGAAGTCCCCTGCGGTGACCGTCACGTCTTGGAGCGGCGGCGAGTAGTGGATGCCCGGCTTGATCGAGAACGTGTACGTCAGACCATCGCTCGAGACCGTCGGCAACGCCGATGCGAGGTCGGGCTGTAGTTCGTTACCACCCTGTTCGGCCGTCAATTCTTTGGTTTGGAGCAAGGTGCGAAGGAGGCAGCACTTGAAGTATTCGAACGAGAGTTGGTAGTACTCCTTCTGCGGGTCAAAGGCCGCCGAGACATCGCTCGTCTGCGCGATGTTCAGCGTCCCACCTGCCTGGATCTCCGCTCCCGCGGAGGCAGATGTACTGGTCTGCGGCGTACCGCTCTTGCTGCAGGCGGCACCAACGATGGCGAGTACCGCTACCACAGCGGTCAATCGCACGACTTTCCTCATGCCACACCCCCCTCTCGAACAAACGCCGGCCAATGGTGCCACCGCACCATTGCGGCGTCCAGCCACTTGGGGATACGAACAGGGCCATTGCGGAAGGTTGCGCCTTCCCGGCCTGGGCCCTTGCGATTCCTTGCCCTGTTCACCCGGGCCGCGGCGTTCACGAGTTCCGCCAGGCGCCACGGCGCCGACACCCCACGTTCACCACGGTCTGCCAGCCTGACTGCGCCGAGAGGACGCGCCCCCTCTCAGGCGCGGGGGCCGGGCGCAGGTCCGGCCCCCGCGACCCCCCTCGAGGTTCGGGACCGGTCAGAGGTTCGCGATCGGAACCGGCTCGATCTCATCCCCGGGCTCGAACCCCAGGATCTGAGCGTAGAACGACAGCTCCGCCTCGCGGGACCGGACGATGTTCTCGGCCTTGCGGAAGCCGTGCTGCTCGCCCTCGAACAGCAGGTAGGCGTAGGGCAGCCGTTTCGCTTCGAGCGCATGAACCATGATCTCCGCCTGCGCCGGGGGCACGACCTCGTCCTCGGCCCCCTGGAGCAGGATCATGGGACACGAGATCATGTCCACGAAGTGGATCGGCGACCGAGCCCGGTAGAGATCCGCGGCCTCCGGGTACGGGCCCACGAGGGTGTGCTCGTACTGGGACTCGAACTTGTGGGTGCCGCCGGGCTTCGCGAACGGCTCCAGGTCCGAGATGCCGAAGTAGCTCGCACCGGCCGCGAAGTCGTCGTGGAACGTCAGCGCGCAGAGCGTCGTGTAGCCGCCCGCGCTGCCGCCCGCGATCAGCAGCCGATCCGCCGTCGACCTCGCCGCGATCCACCAGGTACCGGGCGGCGTTGATGCAGTCCGCCGTGTCGACGACGCCCCAGTTGCCGTACAACCGCTCGCGGTACGCGCGTCCGTAGCCGGTGCTCCCTCCGTAGTTGACGTCGACGAGCGCGAAGCCACGGCTCGTCCAGTAGCGCAGGTCCATGTCGAACTCGGCGCACACGGCCGACGTCGGACCGCCGTGGCTCAGCACGATGAGCGGGGGCAGCTCGCCGGGCGGCCCCGAGACGTCCTTGTTCGCCGGCGGGTAGAAGAACGCGTGGGCGGTGAGACCGCCCTCGGTCGGGAACTCGATCGCCCGGGGGGCGGAGAGATACTCGGTGTCCACCGTGATCTGCTCGCTCTCCTTCAGCACGTCGATCGAGCGTGAGAGGAAGTCGAGCAACACCACCTGCGCCGGGATCGAGGCGCTCGCCCCGATGAACACCATCGACTGCCCCTCCGCCGCGATCCACGGAGCGCCGATCGCGTCGTGGGGAAGATCGAGATCGAGCAGCTCTCCGGACCGTGGATCGATCACGGCGACGTGCTGTGTTCCGTCGCGGTTCCAGATGCATGCCATGCGCCCGTCGTCGAGGAACGCGTACGAAGCAAGCCCGAACACCCACTGCGGCCATCCGAACTCGGCATCCATCGGGCAGAGCGCCTGCACCTCGCCGTCGACCTCGCGGTAGAGGTTCCACCACTCCGATACGGTCCGAGACGAAGTGCAGGACGCCGGCCGGGCTCCACTCCGGTTGGAAGATCGACTCCTCGCCGAGCCTGCCGGCGACCAGGCGACGACCGGAGACGCCGCCTGCGGCGTCGAGATCCGCCACCCACAGCTCGGAACCGTCCCACGGCAGGTACGGGAGGTTCCACGCCAGCCACGCGAGCTTCGTCCCGTCGGGAGAGATCCGCGGCGTTGAGAAGAAGTCGTAGCCATCGACGACGATCGACGCGTCGCCCGAGCCGTCCGTCGGGAGAGCGACGAGCTCGTTGACGACGCCCTCTATCCTCATGACGTTCGCGGACGCAGATCAGCAGCGACCCGTCCGCCGTCACGCGGCCGTCTGCGTACCGGGAACGGCCACCGGTATCCGGCGTGATGGGCTTCGGCGCGCCGCCGGGCTCCTGCCGGTAGAGCCGTTGATCGGCGAAGTTCGAGGAGAAGACGACGCCACGATGCACGGCATACGAGCCGCCCCCGTACTCGTGCACGGTGGTTCGCGCGTTGAAGCCGTCGGGCGTGACGTCCACCGGCTCGGAGCCGGGATCGCGGCGAACCACCACGGATCGCCCGCCTTCTGACGGACGGCCCTCGAGCCAATACACCGAGCCGTCCTCGATCGTGACGTGACCCAGGCGGACGCCGCCCTCGACGAGCATCGCCGCGCTGATCGGCGAGCGCCAGGTGCCGTACGGAGCGACGATGGGTTCGCTCATCTCGGGCTCCTTCCCACGATGACGCGGGTCACCTTGAGCGAACCGCCCTTCGTGATCTCGATATCGCGGAAACCGCCGCGCCGATAGATCGGCGTCACATCCCGGGCCCTGTCGGGGTCGGTCTCGATCAGCAACCACCCGCGGGTCCGCAGCCACGCGGGCGCCTCGTCGACGGTGCGCCGGATCAAACCGAGACCGTCGTCGCTGCGATCCGTGAGCGTGTGCACCGGCTCCCACTCGCGGATCTCATCCGGGAGATCGGCCATCTCACCGCTCGCGACGTAGGGCGGGTGGAGCGTGATCACGTCGACGCCGCCACGGAGCTTCTTCGGCAACGCCCCGAACAGATCGCCCTGCCGGAACGTCGCACGCAGGCCCAACCGTTTCGCGTTCTTCTTCGCAAGCGCGATCGCCTCATCCGAGATGTCGGTGCCGTAGACGGCGGCTTTGGGGACCTCGTTCGACACGGCCAGCGCGATCGTGCCACCGCCGGTCGCCAGGTCGACCGCGACCGGCCCCTTGCGCTTACGGAGCCTCCGGACGGCCTGCTCGGCGAGGTATTCGGAGGAGTCCCGGGGAACGAAGACCCCCGGTTCGGCGATGAGCTCGAGACCCCGGAACTCGGCGAAGCCCTTGATGAACGGGATGGGCTCGCCCGTCGCGCGCCGCGCCACCATCGCCTCGAACCGGCGACGATCCTTGGCGGAGACCTCGTCGCGCGCGTCGGGCTCCCCATCGAGGACGAACCAGAGGAGCTCCTGCGCTTCCCACCGCTCGCGGTGCTTCTGCCAGTGGTCGATCGACGGCGACGCCTTCAGCGTCTGGATGGCTCGGTCGAGCAGCTTGCCGGCGTTCACGGGCACGCATCGTACCGGTTCGCCGTCGCTACACTCGTCCGCGTATGCCACGCGCGAACGCCGACGCACCGGCCACCAAAGCCGCGACCGCCAAACCGAAGAAGCCCCGGGCACGCACGAACGCCGGATCCGCCCCCGAGGTGCGTCTGACGGCCGACCGGCTCGTGGTGCGCGTGCCCGAGAACGGCGAACGCAAGTCGTCGGGCGGCCTGCTGATCCCGGCGACGGCGACACCGGCGCCCAAGCACCTGGCGTGGGCCGAGGTCCATCTGGTCGGACCCGACGTCCGCGTGGCGAAGCCCGGGGACCGCGTCCTGTTCCTGCCGTCGTCGGGCTTGGAAGTGGAGCTCGACGGCGAGGAACTGGTGCTCTTGCGCGAACGGGACGTGCAGGCGGTGGCCTCGGCTCCCGCGAAGCCCGATCACCAGCCCGGCCAGTACCTCTAGCCTCGCCGGGTCACGCCGGGACGAAGCTCAGTCGAAGCGTCCGCGTGTTGTTCTCCCGGTTCGGGTCCACCAGCACGACCGACTGCCATGTCCCGAGGACGATGTCGCCGGCGAGCACCGGGAGGGTCAGCGACGGCGACACGAGGACCGGCAGGAGGTGGTCGCCCCCGTGCCCGACCGAGCCGTGACGATGCGCGTATCGATCGTCCCGTGGCAACAGCCGCGCTAGCAGTTCGTCCAGGTCGCGTTCCGATCCGGAACCGGTCTCCATCAACGCGACACCTGCCGTCGCGTGCGGGACGAACACGTGCAGCAGTCCCTCGGATCCCGCGTCGGCGGCGAACGCACGAACCCGGTCGGTGACGTCGACGACGCGCCGACCCGACGTGTCGATCTCGAGCTCGATCGAGCGCACGTCAGGACGTGCCGGGAGGGTCTTCCTCCGGAGCGGGAACGCTCGACTCCGACGGTGTGTCGGGTGGGGCCGGAGGCTCGGTGACCGGAGGCTCGGTGACCGGGGCTCGGCGACCGGAGGCTCGGTGACCGGAGGCTCGGTGACCGGAGGCTCGGTGACCGGAGGCTCGGTGACCGGAGGAGGCATCAACGATCCGCCGACCCCCGTCGCGCCGAACCCGGCGTCTGATGACAGCGGCGGGGGAGGCGTGGCTCCCATGGGACCGACCCCTGCTGCCGCGACGCTGGGAGCTCGGCTCGTCATCGCCATGATGCCCGCGACGATGGCCACGGCCCCGCCCGCGATGCAGAGCCAGATACCGATCCCGAGCGAGACCGAGAAGTAGTCCCGGATCGTACCGGGGAGCCCGATGTTCGTGAACTGTGCGGCCGCGTTGTCGATGGCGTTGTTCTTCTGGATGGTCGCGTCGTACAACGCGAGGCCGCCGCCGACGGCGCCGCCCACCAGCATGACGATCCCGACGACCTGGCGACTGCTCGCCATCGCCAGGAGCGCCGCCGCGACCGCGACCACGAGCCCGGCCACGAGCGTCCACTTCCCGTCGCCGCTCTTCCAACCGGTGACGCTCACGGTCCCCTGCGCTCGGACCCCTGCCGGGATCTGAGCGGGGTCGATACCGAGCACCGACGCGATCTTGTCGAAGTTCACGCTGACGGTCGCCCAGTTGAGGAACGAGCCGATCGCCAACGCGACACCTCCGACGATTCCGACGATCATCGGCGTCGACGAGCTACGTGATCCATCGGTCTCCATGGAGAAGCCCCCTCTTCCGTATGGCAGGAGTGTTCCATCCGCCTCCCGCCGATGCACGTTCATCGAAGGAACGACTGGGCTAGGCGACGGCTCCCTCGGCCAGCGCTTCCGTGTGCTCGCCCTCGACGAACACGTCGAACTCCAATCGCCACGAGAACGACGGCCATCGGTAGTCCACGACGCCCTCGGCCGGCCGGTAGGCGGCCGTGTACAGCGTGCCGAAGCCGCTGTCATATGCCGTGCTGAAGAGCGGCGAGCGGAGGAACGCCTCCTCGAAGGACACCGCGGTCGTGTCGGGACGTCCGATCAGGTCGAGGATGCACCGCTCGCGTTCGATGGTCCTGGTCGCGCGCGCTTGCTCGGGCCAGTCGACGACGCCCTGATGGTTCGTCGCCGCCGGAACGTTGCGGAAGATCGGCTCGCGGTCGGGCGACAGGTACGCGGTCAACACCTCTCCCGTGCGGTCCACCACCGTCAGGTTGTGCGCGAGCGAGTAAGGAAGCCGTGCGAGCGACTCACGGGCCGATGCCACGTCATCGCACGTCTCGAGCAGGTAGCGGACGACGAGCGGGATCCCGAACCCGTCGCCGAGCACGCGGCGGCCACCGAACGTGAGCGATACGGCGAGGCCGGCGTCGTTCATCCCGTCGAGCAACCCCCACAGACAGTCGCTCATCCCGATGACCCGCCGCTCCGTGAGGCGGGTCGACCAGATGATGCCCTCCATACGCGACGGGGCGTAGTCGTAGTTGCGCACCAGGATCGGGCCGACGTGCTCTCGAGACCACACACCCTGCGAGCACGCGGCGAGATACGGCGGCGGCCGATAGAGCGAGAGCATGCGCGCCGCCAGGTCGCCGTCGCCCGCGAGCTCGACGATCCGCTCGTAGGCGGGAATCAACTCGGGCATGTGCGCGCGGAGCATGCGGACGCTCGTCGCGTACGACGGCCGGGCCTCCTCGCCCTCCCGCAGGAACCACGCGCGGTAGTGGGGCCAGCGCTCCTCGAAGACCGCCGCCCACTTCGGACCGAGCTCCAGCTCCTCGATCGCCCGGAAGGAGAACGGCACCATCTGCATCAGAGCATCTTGAAGCCGAACGGCTCGGGTCGGATCGGAGGCAACTGCTGGCCGATCGGCACGCTCGCGAACTGCGACTGCACGCCGTCGATCCACCGACGAGCACGATCGGTGAGCTCGTGGTCGTCGTCGAGGAACCGGCCACGCGTGACCATGATGCCTAGATCCGCTCCGGGGTAACGGTAATGACCAGGGCCGGCGATCCGCAGGTAGAACGCCTCGTGCTCGTCCGCCACCGTGTGCCAATCCGTCTCACGCCGGGCGTACGAGATCGCATCGTCCTCATCCATGTGCCACACGCCCGAGATGGGGGCCCCGACGATCCGCTCCACGCGATCGTCCGTCTGTTTCAGGATGAACTGCGTCCAGTCGTCGATGTTCTCCGGATGCGCCCATCGATCGTTCAGCTCGTCGACATCGATCTCGTATTCGACGTCCATGAACTCCAGGAGATGGAACAGGAACAACGGCATGTCGCCGTAGGCGACGGCGGTGACGTTCGTGATGCTCGATGCTCCGGTCACCCGCGGGTTGAGCTCGCCCAGGTAGATCTCACCGGACGACTCGTCCGCCAGGAAGTCGAGCTCGAAGTACCCGCGGTAGCCCTCACGGCGCAAGCGCTCGCCCATGGCGAACGTCCGCTCCCTGGCGAGTTTCCGCTGGCCCTCGGACAACACGTCGGGGAAGACGTCGTTCCCGCACCAGCCGCCGTGGTACGGGGTCAGTTCGGGGAATCCTGTGAGCTCCGCCATCAGCGGACCGACGAGCGTGCCATGCCGCGTGATGACCCCTTCGATCGCGCATTCGAGCGGATCGATACGCCGCATCACCTTGAGGTCCTGACCGACCATCTCGCTCGCGTGCCCCTTCCAATCCCCCTCGTCGGCGATGAAGAACGTCGTCTGACCCGAGTCGCCGTACGGCGTCTGCACCACCAGGTCGTCGCCGAGCCTTCCAGCACGCGCCAGCTCCATGAGCGCGGCGTAGTCGTTCGCGCGGCCCATCGCGTTCGGCACGCTGGGCACGCCGGCCTCGTTCCCGAGCTGGGTCGTGACGATCTTCGAATCCAGCCGGTGGCGGAGCGATGCCGATGGGAACGCCACCTCCAGCCCGAGCTCGCGCGCGAGCTGCTCGGTCTCCTCGTCGAACATCAGGAACGTGGCCTTGCCACCCTGCCCACGGCGTCCCACGAAGTCGGCGACCTCCTTGTGCGCCAATAGGTAGTTGCAGATCTCCTCGATGGACGAGAACTCCCGAGGGCTCCGCTCCTTGGGTACGAATACGTTCGGATGGAACCCGTCGAACGAGTCGTAGTAGTTGATGAACTTGAAGTTGCGCACCCAGCGGTCGATGCCGAGCAGGTTGAACGCCGTGGCCGAGACGAAGTAGATCGGCAGCTCGTTCGTGCGGAAGAAGCTGCGGATCTCGGCGATCCCGCGGAGCGGTCCCTGCTTCAGCGTCCACCTCCTTCGTCCGGCGACTCGCACGCTACCTCAGCTCCTCGGCCGGTTCATGGGGCGACAGGTTCTCGTTGTCGTTCATCGTGTAATGATGTAATCTTCCTTTCATGACACATCGACGGACCACCTCACCCGATGAGCTCCAAGGCTGGTTCGCCGGCCGCCTCCCCGCCGACTGGTTCGGCGGACCCCCTTCCGTGGATGCGGATCGCGACGAGGTCCTCGTCGTCGGAACGCTCGCCGAGCCCGAACTCCCCGCCGGCGCGTCGTCCGACGCCGTGGCGGCTGCCCGCGCTTCCCGCATCGCCGGGTTCCGGGAAGACACGCGCGGCCAGCGGATGCGGATCGCCGACGAGGCCCAGCACCGCTTCGGCCTGAAGGTCTCGTGGGGGGCGACCTGCGGCGACCAGACGGTCTTGTTCACAACCCTTGCAACGCCGGCCATGACGCGACTTCGGATGCCGGAGCGCCGCGTGCTCGACACGCTGGTCGACGCCGGTGTTGCCCGGAGCCGCAGCCATGCGCTCGCGTGGTGCGTGCGCTTGGTGTCCGAGCGCCAGGACGAATGGTTGAAGGACCTCCGCGGCGCCCTCGAGTCGGTCGAGAAGGTGCGCGCCGAGGGCCCGAAGAAGGACTGACGAGGGGCGAAGCTCGGCCCGGCGCTACGCGCCGGGCCGACGAACCTCGACCACGACGTTCATCGCCTTGGCCACGAGGACGTGATCCCCGGCGGCGAGGTCTTCGGGCACGCTCTCCCTGCCCAGACGGGCCGTCTCCACCGTCCGGTCTGGGTACACTAGCGTGACGTCCACGTGACCGACCCCGTGCACGTCCCACGGACGGACCTCTAACACGACGGCTTCCTGTTCCCCGAGCACGAGGGCGAGCCTACCGAAGCAGCGTGACTCAAGCTCCAACGCCCGAGCGCCGACGTTGCAGGTATGACCCAGGGGAGAGGCTTGCTTCGTCGACGAGCGGTCACGATGGCGATGGCGACGACGGTCGTGCTCGCGCTGCTCCCCTCCCATGCAGCGCAGGCCTCGATCGCGGCCGGCCGGTCGACGATCGTGTGGTCCGACCTGGACAAGTCGACCCGATGGGCGAGGTCGGCGATCAACTACGTCGGTGCGACCAACGACTGGATGCGCGACTTCGCGCCGAACCCCGACGGGACGTACCCGTTCCTGCCGTCGACGATCGAAACCCGGAAGTACTTCGCTCGCGCCGTCGTCATGGCGTTCGCGCCCACGGAGGCCGTGGACCCGTCGATCACGTTCACCGACCTGGATCCGAGCGACGCCTTCTACCCCGCGGCGAACATCGCGGTGAAGCTCCACTGGATGACGAAGACGGCCGCAGGAACGTTCGCGCCCGACAAGGCCGTGACGACGACCATGGTGCATCGCGTGCTGACGTTGGCGCTCGGGCTCGGGCCGGCGATCAAGTCCCTGAACCACCTCCACACCGCCGACGGAGTCACCTTCGACCTGCCGCCCAACTTCGGGGCGCTCGTCTTGGGGATGCGCTTGGGCCTCCGGTACAACAGCTCCGACGAATCGCAGGACGTGGGTCCCACCACGCCCCTCTCGCGGGCGCAGGTCGCGTACTCGCTCTACCGCGCGACGACGCAACCCTCGTGGAACGTGCCCGAGCTGATCGCGCAGTATCAGGACATCGAGCTGCCGGCGCTCACGCCCGACCAGCAGGCGATCGTGCAGTGGGGTGTCCGATACGCCGGCTACCCCTACGTGTACGGGGGCGAATGGGGCATCCCGACGTCGTCGTACGGCCAGGCGGTCCCCGGCTTCGACTGCTCGGGCTTCACCTGGTGGCTCCTGCGCGCGAGCGACGGTGCGTACTGGAACGTCTCACCTCCGCGGCCCTATCTCGGATGGGATCTGCCGCAACGCACGTCCGCGGACATGGCGACGGTGGGCAAGCTGTCGTACGACCAGCTCCGGCCCGGCGACCTGATGTTCTACGACGGGAACGGTGACGGTCGTGTCGATCACGTCGACACGTTCATCGGCAACGGGTGGGCGCTGGACTCCTCGAGCACGCCGGGCGGCGTGACCGTCATGTGGGTCGGCGACGGCTGGTACCGCGATCACTTCGTCCACGGTCGTCGGGTGCTCCCCGACCAGACGACCTAACGCTCCTTCACCGTCACGTTCAAGCTCGACCTGCAGCGACTCCCGCTCCTGCTCCGTGAGCGGGCGTGATCGATCGGCATCGGGGTCGCGCGGGACGACCACCGCTTCGGCCTCGGCCGCGATCGTACCGTCGGCCTTCACGATCTCCTCGCGTGTGCGTACGCTGGACCGGCCGAACGACGCCAAACGACAGCGAACCACGATCTCGCCGTCCGCCTGCGTCAGCTGACTCCGGTAGTCGATCCCGATGTGCGCCAGCACGAAGTCCCAGCTCCCGTTCGGCCCGCCGAACAGGTCCTGCGCCCACGCGTCGCGGCACTCTTCGAGGTAGGTCAGGTAGACACCGTTGTTCACGTGGCCGTACGCGTCCATGTCGCGCCAACGGATCCGGATGCTCGTCTCGTGCAACGCGCTAGGACCCTTCGGGGTTCATGCTCCCGGAGCGGAAGCCCTCGAGGTCGAGCGCAACGTAGCGGTATCCCAGCGCCCGCAAGCCCTGCACCGCTCGCTCCCGGACGCCGGTCTCGGCCACGCGCGGGAGATCCGCGAGATCCACCTCGATACGCGCGACGTCACCGTGCACGCGCACGCGACACTGCCGGAAGCCGAGCTCCTTCAGCAACTGCTCGGCGCGACCCACCTTCGATAGCTCCTCCACCTTGATCGTCACCCCGAACGGGATCCTCGAGGCGAGGCAGGCCGACGCCGGCTTGTCCCACGTGGGGATGGCCAGCTCACGCGCCGCCTCGCGAACGTCCGACTTCGACATCGCCACCTCCACGAGCGGGTGACGCACTCCGTGCTCGGCCGCGGCCGCCAGTCCCGGCCGGAAGTCGACGAGATCGTCGAGGTTCGCGCCGGACACCACGACCCTGAAGCTCGGACTCCTCGGCGACGCGAGCGAGCACGTCGTACAGCTCGGTCTTGCAGTGGTAGCAGCGGTCGGTCCCGTTCGCCAGGTATGCCGGCCGCTCGGCCTCATGCGTGCGGACGGTTCGATGGGCGATACCGAGCTCGTCCGCCACCCGGCGGGCCTCATCGGCTTCGCCGGGGGGGAGCGACGGCGAGACCGCCGTGATCGCGAGCGCCCGATCCCCGAGCGCGCGGGCGGCAACCGCGGCGACGAGCGTGGAGTCCGTTCCCCCCGAGTAGGCGACGACCACGCCGCCGGTCTCCGTCAGGGTCTGGTGAAGCTGTTCCAGCTTGCGTGAGACGCCGGTGGCCACCATCGCCGCGATTGTCCCACGCGGCCCGACACAGCTCGCCGGACGGCTCCGGAACGTCAGAACGGCCCGGATGGGGGATCCGGGCCGTTCCTTCGGAGAGAGGGGCTCCAAGGAATGGTTCGCCCTCCCTCCCGGGAGGGTTCATGACGAATTGTGGCGAAGATGTGACCGTCGGTTCGGCGCCATGGAAGCGACGACGGGCCCCCGAGGGGGGCCCGTCGACGTGCGGTCCGCTAGGCGTGGGACTAGAAGTCCATGTCCCCGCCGCCGCCGGGCATCGCCGGCGCCTTCTCCTTCTCCGGCTTGTCGGCGACGACCGCCTCGGTGGTCAGGAACAGCGCGCCGATGCTGGCCGCGTTCTGGAGCGCCGAGCGGGTCACCTTCGTCGGGTCGATCACGCCGAACTTCAGCATGTCGCCGTACTCGCCGGTCGCCGCGTTCAGCCCGAACCCGGCGTCGAGCGCGCGAACCTTCTCGACGATGACGCCGCCCTCGAGCCCTGCGTTGAACGCGATCTGCTTGAGCGGCTCCTCGAGCGCGCGGCGGACGATGGCCGCCCCGGTGAGCTCGTCGCCCTCCAGGTCGACCTTGTCGAGCGCCGACTGCGCGTTGAGCAGCGCGACGCCCCCGCCGGGCACGATCCCCTCTTCGACGGCCGCCTTGGTCGACTGCACCGCGTCCTCGATGCGGTGCTTCTTCTCCTTCAGCTCGACCTCGGTGGCCGCGCCGACCTTGATCACCGCGACGCCGCCGGAGAGCTTGGCCAGCCGCTCCTGCAGCTTCTCGCGGTCGTAGTCGGAGTCGGTCTTCTCGATCTCGGCCTTGATCTGGTTGATGCGGCCGTGGATCTCCGTCGTCCTTGCCTCCACCCTCGACGATGGTGGTCTCGTCCTTGGTGACGACCACCTTGCGCGCGGAGCCCAGCAGGTCGAGCGTGGCGTTCTCGAGCTTGAGACCGACCTCCTCGGAGACGACCTGCCCGCCCGACAGGATCGAGATGTCCTGCAGCATCGCCTTGCGGCGGTCGCCGAACCCGGGAGCCTTCACCGCGACCGAGCGGAACGTGCCGCGGATCTTGTTCACCACGAGCGTGGCGAGGGCCTCGCCCTCGATGTCCTCGGCGATGATCGCGAGCGGCTTGCCCGACTGCATGATCTTCTCCAGGAGCGGCAGCAGTTCCTGCACGCTCGAGATCTTCTTGTTCACGATCAGGACGTAGGGGTCCTCGAGGACCGCCTCCATGCGCTCGGGGTCGGTTACGAAGTAGGGCGAGATGTAGCCCTTGTCGAACCGCATGCCCTCGACGAACTCGAGCTCCATGCCGAACGTGTTGGATTCCTCGACCGTGATCACGCCGTCCTTGCCGACCTTGTCGACGGCCTCGGCGATGACCTTGCCGATCTCGGGGTCGGCCGCGGAGATGGCGCCGACGTCGGCGATCTGCTCCTTGGAGTCGACCTCCTTGGACTGGTTGCGGATCGCCTCGACGGCGAGCTCCACCGCACGCTCGATGCCGCGCTTCAGCGACATCGGGTTGGCGCCGGCCGCGACGTTGCGGAGGCCCTCCTTCACGATCGCCTGGGCGAGCACGGTGGCGGTCGTCGTGCCGTCACCGGCGACGTCGTCCGTCTTCTTGGCGACCTCCTTGACGAGCTCGGCGCCGACCTTCTCCAACGGGTCGTCGAGCTCGATCTCCTTGGCGATCGAGACGCCGTCGTTGGTGATCGTGGGGGCGCCCCACTTCTTCTCGAGGACCACGTTGCGGCCCTTGGGGCCGAGCGTGATCTTCACGGCGTTGGCGAGCTGGTCCATGCCCCGCTCCAGCGCCCGCCGTGCCTCCTCGTCGAACGAGATGATCTTCGCTGCCATCCCTGCCTCCTCCTCCGGCCTCTTCGATCCGGTTCTCAGCCTGGGTTGTCGACTGCTAGCACTCGGCGACTCCGAGTGCTAACGATTCTAGGGCCGGGGTCTCACGGCTGACAAGGCGGAACGGTGCCGTGACATCATCCCGTCCATGGTCGATCCTCCCGCCTGGCAACGACGCTTCACGGCTCCGCAGGTTGGGTTCCCCGCCTGGAACGACAGCGCCCCAGACCATCTGGCCTTCGTGTCGAACGAGAGCGGGATCTGGCAGGCCTGGTCAGCCGACCGCGCCTCCGGTGGGCGCCGACGTGTCACCGACGAGTCTGTCGGCGTGGAGGAGGTGATGGTCGCGCCCGACGGGCGGCTCGTCTGGTGGCAGGACGACGTCGGGGACGAGACGGGGCGGTGGATGTCGGCAACCCCGGACGGCTCGGATGCCCACCCCTTGGTGCTACGACCTCCCGACCGGCTGGCGCCAAGGGATCTCGTTCGCCGCGACGGGGGCGATCGCGCTCGGGATCAACACGGAGGAGGACTATCGGGTGTACCTCATCCCGCCCGGCGGAGCGCCCAGCCTCCTCCGCAGCTCACCGGCCCCCATCGGGGTCGGTCGGCTCGATCCGGCAGGCGTCGGAGGGATCTCGGCCGACGGAGCCCTGATCTGCCTCAGGCACTCCGAGCACGGCGACATCATCCACGAGGCCCTGCGTGTCGTCGACGCGTCGGGCGAGACGGTCGGCGAACAGGTCGACGAGGGCTCGAACCTCGACCCCGTCGCGTGGAGCCCCGTGCCGGGCGATCGTCGATTGCTCTTCACGTCGGAGCGCGGACCGTTCGCAGCGACCCGCGCTCTGGGACGTCGCGACCGGCGATCGACGCGACCTGGACGTCGACCTGCCCGGGGCCGTGATCCCGCTGGGGTGGTGGCCCGACGGCTCGTCGATCCTGGCCCGTCACGAGTTCGAGGGAACGGATCAGCTGGTGCGAGTGGTTCCCTGACTCCCGAATGGCGGCGCTCGTCTGGGAAGCCGAGGGCGCGATCCTGGGCGCCGCCGTTCGACCCGACGGATCCGTGTGGCTGCTGAACAGCGACCCCTCGCGGGTTCCGTCGGTGATCTCGGACGACGGACGGACCGTGCTCGCCCCGAGAGGCGAGCCGGCTCCTCCCGGCCGGCCGCGGTTCCCGTTCTGGTTCGCGGCGCCGACCGGTCAACGGGTCCAGGCGTTCGTCGTGACGCCCGCCGGTGACGGCCCTTGGCCGACCGTGATGAGCGTGCACGGCGGTCCCGAATGGCATGAGCGCGGTGGATTCGATCCCGAGACGGACGCTTTCGTGGACGCCGGATACGCGGTCGCCATCCCGAACTACCGAGGATCGACCGGGTACGGCGTGGCGTTCCAACACGCGTTGGTGGGCAACCCGTGGTTGCCGGAATCGGAGGACGTGATCGCGTGCCTCGACGCCTTGATCGCGGACGGGATCGCCGATCCGGATCGCGTGGCCTTCGCGGGATGGTCGTGGGGCGGCTGCCTCGCGTGTCTGAACGCCGGGCTCCACCCCGAGCGCTGGAAGGCCGTCTTCGCCGGGATCCCCTCGGGCGATCTGGTCGCCGCCCACCACGCCTGCATGCCGGAGATCCGGGCGTACGACCTGGCGCTGTACGGCGGCGGCCCGGAGGAGCTCCCGGAGATGTGGGCGGAACGCAACCCGATGACGTACGTCGACCGCGTCCGCGCACCCACGTTGGTGATCGCGGGCGACAACGATCCGCGATGCCCTCCGGAGGGGATCGTGCCGTGGGTGGAAGCGTTGCGTGCTCGCGGGATCACGATCGAGACGCACTTCTACGCCGAGGGACACCATTCGAACGCGACCGCGCAGCAGGTCCACCACATGCAACTGATCCTCGACTTCTTCGCCCGATACGTCTGAGGGCGAACCGGGCGCTCACTCGTCGCCGGCGCCGGACCCCACCATGTCGTGGATCTGCTCGACGATCTCGGCGTTCGCGAGCGTGGTGACGTCGCCCGAGCGGACGGCCGTGGGCCACGTCGCGCAGCAGCCTCCGCATGATCTTGCCCGATCGCGTCTTCGGCAGGTCGCTGGTGAAGATGATCCCGTGCGGACGCGCGATCTTCCCGATCATCTGCGCCACGTGATCGCGCAACTCCTCGGCCATCGTGTCGTCACCCACGAACCCGGACTTCAGCGTCACGAACGCCACGATGGCCTCACCCACCAGGTCGTCGGGGCGCGACACCACCGCTGCTTCCGCGACCTTGGGATCGTCCACCAGCGCGCTCTCGATCTCATACGTCGACAATCGGTGCCCCGCAACGTTCATGACGTCGTCGATCCGGCCGAGCAACCAGTAGTAGCCGTCCTCGTCGCGTTTGGCGCCGTCGCCCGCGACGTAGATCTTCGGCCCGTACTGGCTGAAGTACGTGTTCACGTACCGGTCGGGGTCACCCCAGATGGTGCGCGCGATCGACGGCCAGGGGTGCTTCAACACCAGGTACCCGCCCCCGCCGAGCGGCACGGAGTTCCCGGCTTCGTCGAAGACATCGGCCTCGATGCCCGGGAACGGGTCCGTCGCCGAACCGGGCTTCAGCGGGGTGATACCGGGGAGCGGTGTGATCAAGATGGCGCCGGTCTCCGTCTGCCACCACGTGTCGACGACCGGACACCGCTCGCCCCCGATGAACTTCCAGTACCAGACCCAGGCCTCGGGGTTGATGGGCTCACCCACGGATCCGAGCAACCGGAACGAAGACAGGTCGTGCCGCTCGGGGAACTCCGTCCCCCAGCGCATGAACGCCCGGATGGCGGTAGGCGCCGTGTACAGGATCGTCGCCTTGTACTTCTCCGCGATCGACCACAGCCGGTCCTTGTCGGGCCAATCGGGCGCGCCCTCGTAGATGATGCCGGTCGTGTGGTTCGCGAGCGGGCCGTAGACGATGTAGGAGTGGCCCGTCACCCAGCCGATGTCCGCCGCGCACCAGTACACGTCGTCTTCGTGGATGTCGAAGATCATCCGATGCGTGGCCGCGACCTGGGTCATGTAGCCGCCCGTCGTGTGCGCGATGCCCTTCGGCTTGCCCGTGGTGCCGCTCGTGTAGAGCAGGTACAGGAAGTCCTCGGCGTCCATCTCCTCCGGCGGACACTCCGCGGGTTGATCGGCGATCAACTCGTGGTACCAGTGATCGCGCCCCGCGGTGAAGGAGTGCTCCCCGCCCGTTCGTCGAACCGTGACCACATGCTTGATCGTCGGGCACTCGCTCAACGCGGTGTCGGCGCTGTCCTTGAGCGGCACGATCTGTCCTCTGCGATATCCACCGTCCGCCGTGATCAGGACCGTCGCCTCCGCATCGTTGATGCGGTCCTTCAGCGCCTCGGCGGAGAAGCCGCCGAACACCACCGAGTGCGGCGCGCCGATGCGCGCACAGGCAAGCATCGCGACTGGCAGCTCCGGCACCATCCCGAGGTAGATCGCGACCCGATCGCCGCGCTGCACGCCCAGATCCTTCAGGGCGTTCGCGAACCGACACGTCTCCTCGTACAGGTCCCTGTACGTGATGGTCCGGGTGTCCCCCGGCTCACCCTCCCAGTGGTACGCGACCTTGTCCCCGCCGCCGGCTTCCACGTGCCTGTCCAGGCAGTTGTACGAGGCGTTGAGCGTTCCCCCCGTGAACCACTTGACCCAGGGGGCGTCCCACTCCATCACCTCGTCCCATCGGCGGGACCAGGAGATCCGTTCCGCCTGCTCGGCCCAGAAGCCCTGGGGATCGGCCGCCGCCCGGTCGTAGACCGAGCGATCGGAGATGAGCGCCCGCTCCACGAAGGTCGCTGAGGCCTCGAAGACGCGTTTCTCCGAGAGCAGCGCCTCGATGTTCTGCTCGGTGTCGCTCACGTTGGCACCTCTCTTGTTCGCAGACGGTCAGCATCGTACGCATGAATGCCCCGTCCTCGCGAGCCGACCTCGGCGCCGTGAGTGCTTGCAAGACGGCTCGTGTAGCCTCAACATCGTGTGTGAGGCCGCCGTCTGAGGCGGCCTCGAAGCGTAAAGGGGAAGGAGGCAGGCGGTGGCGCAATACGAGGGCTACTGCATGAAGTGCCGTGAGAAGCGGACGTTCGAGGGTGAGATCGTCACCCTGAAGAACGGCCGCCCCGCCGCACAGGGCGCCTGCCCGGTGTGCGGCACGAAGCTCACGCGCATCTTGAGCAAGGCGGATGCCGAAGCAGCGAAATAGCCCGGCCTGACCAGGCGATACCTGGTCAGGAAGAACGGGACAACAGCGTCTCCGGGGCGATCAACACCGGCCCCGGGCTCATCCGTTGGTGGCGGGCCGACAGGTCCGCCACCGTCGTCTCGTCGAAGACCTTCTGCGCCGCCCGGGCCACATCGGCCCAGAACCCCTGCAGGCCGCACTGCGAGTCCTGGAAGCAGGTGTGGTCGGACGGCTCCAGGCAGAACATCGGGAAGATCTGGCCCTCGATGGCATCGGCGATCTGCGCGATGGTCGATCTCGGAGGGTTCCCGGGCGATCCGGCACCCCCCTCCGGCCCCTCGGAAACTCTCCACGAGCCCCGCCTTGGAGAGCGCCCCGAGTTGCTGTTCCAAGAACCGCAGTGGGATCTGCTGGCGTTCGGCGATCTCACGAGCAGGCACCAGGGCTCCATCGCCCCGACGATTCGCGAGCTCGATCATGGCCCGCATCGCGTATTCCAGCTTCTGAGATACCTTCAGCACGATGTCCGCTCCCTCAACGCAGCCTAGGGTTGGCGTGCCGAGACGTCAACGCTCCGACCTGCGGCGATGCCACTCGGCGCAACTCCCCCGTTTCGGGTATGCACACCCTCCTCGTATCGGTCGAAATACCAAAGGAGTGGACGTATCCAACATGAGCCCGGGGAAAGAGCGGTGATGACGCGATGGCCCTGATCCTCGTCGTCGACGACGAGCCGGACGTGCTCCTGCTGTGCAGGGTGAACCTCCAGCACGCGGGCTACGACGTCCTTGAGGCGCCGGACGGCGAACGGGGCCTCGCCCTGGCGTTCGCCGAGGTGCCCGATGCCATCGTCTTGGACCTGATGTTGCCGTTGATGGATGGCTACGGGGTCCTCTCCCACCTGCGCGCCGCAGACCGGACACGGGACGTCCCGGTCCTGGTGCTCACGGCGAAGGCGCAACGGGAGGATCGGGTTCGCTGCTGGGAAGAGGGCGCGTCCGAGTTCATGACCAAGCCGTTCTCACCGGCTGCGCTCTCGTCGACCTTGACCCAGCTGATCGCGTTGACCCCCGCGGAACGCGAGACACATCGGAACGACGTGCTCAGCAAGCTGCGGGACGAGTCGCCCTCGTGGCGCTAGCCCCCGCCGGTGCTCGCACCCGCATAGTCGACCCCGACGATGATGACGACCTGCGCGCTGTCGGCGATGTTGGCGGCCAGGTCGGGATCGAGGAGCGCCACGTGCGCACCGTCGAAGTAGGTGTCCGCCGCGTACTTGGCGTCGGATCGGTTCTGCGCGGCGTTCGACCCACCGCGGAAGTACACGATGGTCTTGGGGACGGGCTTCGAGGCGGCATCGGCCGGATCCTGCGCCGCCACGTAGCCGTCGGCCTCCAAGACCTGCTGCACCTGGGCGGCCAGCCCCGGCTCGTTCGTGCCGTTGAAGACGGCGATCTGCACGCCCCGGATCTCCGGGCTCGGCGTCTGCTTCGGCGGCGTCGTCGGGGAACTGCTCGGCGACGAGGAGGGGCTGCTCGACCCGCTGCCGCCCGCCCCGGTCGGTGGAGGCACGACCGCGGCGCTGCCGAACCCATTCGCCAGGATGGCGATCCCGCCCGCGGCGAGCGCCAAGATGATCACGATCCGTGCGGTCCCCAGATTCACGCGGCCCATCCTACCCCAGGCCCTCGCTGTGCCGGCCGGCTACAACGGGATCCCGAGCCGACCGGCCGTCCGCTTGCGCCGCCTGGAATCTCGGATACGCCGGAGCCGTCGGACGAGCATGGGGTCGTACGCGATCGCTTCCGGCCGATCGATCGCGCGGTTCAGCAGTTGGTGGTAGCGGGCGGCGGAGAACCCGAAGCGCTCGCGGATGGCGCGTTCCTTGGACATCCGCAACTTCCAAGCCTCACGCTCGAAATCGAGGAGCTCACGGTCGCGCTGATCGAGCGCCGGGACCTCCCCCGCCTTCCCCTCGGTGGACGAACGGCTCACGGTGCGAGGCTAGCAACCGTCACCCGCCGTTCAAGCACCCCCGGGGAACGAGCCGAAGCTAAGGGAAGACCCAGATATCGACCGTGAGAGGATGGATGCGTGGTAACGACCGGTGATGACGTGGCTGCCGAGGCCGATCGTGAGCCTCGCATCCCGGCCGATCACTTCCGTTCGGTGGCGCAGCTCAACATGCTCCACAGCCTCGCCGCCAAGCTCAACTCCCTGGGTGACGCGTACGAGATCAGCTCGGCGATCACTGCGGAGCTGCGCACGATCGTCGATTACCACAGTTGTCGTGTCTACCTCCTGCAGCCCGACGGGCGCACGTTGTATCCGGTCTCCTTCCGGGGAGAGATGTTCTCCGACTACGAGAAGGACACCGTCGAGTCGCTGATCACCGAGATCGGCGAAGGCATCACCGGACACGTCGCGGAATCCCGCGACTCACTCATCACCCCGGATGCCCGCGACGTGGCGTTCGCGGTCCAGATCCCCGGCACCGACGACGTCCTGGAGTCGATGCTCGCCGTGCCCATGGCCGTGGGCGACCAGCTGCTGGGCGTGATCACGCTCTCCATGCTCGGCTACGGGAAGTTCGACGAGGAGGACCAGCGGCTCCTCGAGGTTCTGGCGTCCCACGCCGCGGTCGCCCTCCAGAACGCCAAACTGTTCCAAGCCGAACGCGAGGCGGCCGAGACCTCGACCTCGCTCTTGCGACTCTCGCAGACCCTGACCCAGCTGCACTCGGTCGAGGACATCCTGCAGGAGGCGATGGACACCGTGCCGCACCTGGTCGTCGCGTCCGGACTCGCGGCATACCTCCGAGATGAAGAGACGGGAGACTTCCACCTCCTTCGGCTCTCCATCACGGCCGGCGACCCATCCACGCCGACGGAACAGGACGCCATGGTCTCGGTCGTGCCCTCGGAGGTCGCGACGTCGTTCCTCTCGAGCGAGTCCGGACCCTTCGTGGTCTCGCGAGACGTCGTCCAACAGATCCCCCCGAGTACCGCGTGCTCGGTGAGGTCAGCGAGGTGCTGGTCGCTCCGCTGCACTGGGAGCCGGATGGCTTCGGTGCCCTCGTGTTGGGAGCCAAGAAGGTCGATGCGCGGTTCACCGACCAGGATCTGCGTTTGGCCCGAGGGATCGCCGACATCACGTCGCTCGCCCTCGGCAACGCACGGCGACTCTCGGAGTTGGAGCGGTTCCACGAGCTCGTCGCCAGCCTGGATGCGGTCTACTGGGAGGCAGACGCTGCGTCGCTCAGACTCTCGTTCATCGGGGGCCGAGCCGAACAGCTCCTGGGCGCCAACGAGCAGGAGTGGATCGCGGAGGGACGCCGATGGGGCGATCACACACTGCCCGAAGATCGCGAAGGCGCGGTCACGGCCGCGCGGATCGCTGCCGACGCCGGCCAGGACCAGAGTTTCGAGTACCGCGTGTCCGCGCCAGACGGCCGCACGATCTGGATCCGCGACATGGTGCACGTGGTGCGCAGCGCCCAGGGGCCACGACAGCTCCGCGGCCTGATGATCGACATCACCGAGCGCAAGCGTGCCGAGCAGGCCCTGCGACGGAGCGAACGGAAGTACTCGGAAGCGTTCCGCCGCGAACGCGAAGCAGCGCAACGACTCCGCGCGCTCGACGAGATGAAGAACACGTTCCTCGAGGCGGTCTCGCACGACCTGCGGACGCCTCTCACCTCGATCCTGGGCTCCGCACTCACCCTCGAACAGACCGAGCTCGAACCTGCCGAAGGAGGACGCCCTCGATCTCGTCGGCCGCATCGCGGCGAACGCACGGAAGCTCGAACGGCTGCTGTCGGACCTGCTCGACCTCGACCGGCTGCAGCGGGGGATCGTGAGCCCGCAGCGCCGACCGACGCGATCTGGCGGAGCTCGTGCATCGCAGTGTGGACGGGACCGAGAACCCGGACGGCCGCGACATCGAGGTGGAGGTCGAATCGATCACGGTGTCCGTCGACGCCGCCAAGGTCGAGCGGATCCTGGAGAACCTGCTGTCGAACGCCATCCGCCACACGCCTGACGGCACCCGGATCTGGATCCGCGGTTTCGGCCAGGACGGCGGTGTGATGTTGATCGTCGAGGACGAGGGCCACGGCATCCCTCACGAGCTGCACGAGGCGGTGTTCGAGCCGTTCCGGCAGGCGCCGGGCTCGTCGTCGGGGCACTCCCCGGGCGTCGGGGTCGGGCTCTCGCTCGTGCGGCGCTTCGCGGAGCTCCACGGCGGCCGGGCATGGCTCGAGGATCGCGAGGGCGGCGGCTCCTCGTTCCACGTGTTCCTCCCCGGAGGCTGACGGGCTGGCCCGTCCGGGTCGTGCGACGGTACGGTGGTGCTCGTGGAGTTCGCGTTCGCCCCTGACGATCTCGGGTTCATCGCCGATCCGTATCCCGTCTACACGCAGATGCGTGAGCGGACGCCCATCTGGTACCACGAGCCGACCGACCACTGGCTGGTGTCGCGGTTCGCCGACGTCAACGCCCTGCTCCGCGATCGACGGTTCGGCCGCACGTATCACCACGTCGCGACGGACGCCGAGATGGGCCGCCCGGAAGCGCCCGACTGGCACGGGCCGTTCTGGCACCTGATCCGCAGCGGCATCCTCGACATGGAGCCGCCCGATCACACACGCGTGCGAGCGCT
This sequence comes from uncultured Actinomycetes bacterium, assembly GCA_963723855.1. Taxonomy (GTDB): domain Bacteria; phylum Actinomycetota; class UBA4738; order UBA4738; family HRBIN12; genus JBBQVZ01. The sequence continues at coordinate 116,569 of CAVRSI010000015.1, forward strand.
CGTCTCGAAGGCGTTCACGCCCCGGATGGTGGAGGGGATGCGCGATCGGATCCAGCGGATGATGGACGGGTTGATCGACGGCGTCCAAGGCGCGGGGGAGTTCGACCTGATCTCGACGCTCGCCGAACCGCTGCCCGTGGCGGTCATCGCCGAGCTGCTCGGCGTCCCGGACGCGGACCGCGGGCTGCTCCGCCCGTGGTCGGCCGAGATCTGCGGCATGTACGAGCTGCGCCCGTCCGAGCAGACGGCCCGGACCGCCGTTCGAGCCTGCGTCGAGTTCTCCGACTACCTCCGGACCCTCTCGAGGGAGCGCCGAGCCGAGCCGCGCGAGGACCTCATCAGCGCGCTCGCGCAGGTCCTGGACGACGGGGAACGGCTGACGGAGGACGAGCTGATCGGAACCTGCGTCCTGCTCCTGAACGCGGGCCATGAGGCCACCGTGAACGTCACCGGCAACGGCTGGTGGTCGTTGTTCCGCAACCCGGAACAGCTTGCCCGCCTCCGCGACGACGCCGCCTTGGTCCCTCGTGCGATCGAGGAGCTGATGCGGTGGGACACACCGCTGCAGATGTTCGAGCGGTGGGTGTTGGAGGATTCGGAGATCTGCGGCGCAACGGTTCCCAAGGGCGCCGAGCTCGGACTGCTGTTCGGCTCCGCGAACCGGGATCCTGCTGTGTTCGATCGACCCGACGACCTCGACGTCGGGCGCGATCCCAACCCGCACGTGTCGTTCGGCGCCGGGGTGCACTTCTGCCTGGGGGCGCCGCTCGCGCGGCTGGAGCTCGAGACGTCGTTCTCCACGGTCCTTCGACGCCTGCCCAGGCTCCAGCTCGTCGCGGAGCCGAGCTGGAAGCCCAACTACATCATCCGCGGCCTGCGGGAGCTCCGCGTGGCCGCCTGAGCCTCACGCCGGGCGGCTCGGGAGCAGCCTTCGATCGGAGAGCCGGCGGTCGGATTCGAACCGACGACCTAGCGATTACAAGTCGCTTGCGCTTCCGGGCTGCGCCACGCCGGCCGGTCCGAGCGAGTCTACCCCCGGGGTGTGCCGCGGAAGGCCGACGCGTGGGCGAAGAGCACGTAGATCACGAAGACGTACAGCCCGAGCGTCACCAGGCCGGGGGCGTATCCGTTCGCGACGTTCCCGATGCCGCCCACCAGGCCGATCGACGCGAGGACGATCGCGAGGATGCGGCCCCCGCCGGAGCGACGGAGCACGAGGATCCCGGCGACGACCTCCAGCGACCCCACGACCAGGATGAAGAACCCGATGCCCCTGGCGATCGGGTCGATGCGCACGTTCCCCATCGAGGCGATGCTGGCGAGCTGCTGGGGACTCACGAAGAGGAAGACCATGCCGGCGAGCGCCTGCAGCGCCCCCAGCGCGATGAGGATCACGGCGGCGGCGGTCACGAGTTGCGGACGTGCAGGGCTCGGCACCGGCACCCGATCCGCCATCTGCCATCCCATGTCCGGGCGAGGCGGCGGCGGCGGGAGCGGCGGATCCATCATCCGAGGATATCCACGCTCACGGCCACCTCGAGGGCAGGACGTAGCCGTACAGCGCGGCGGCGAGCGACGCCGAGGCGTTCAGCGAACCGACCCGCCCGCGCATCGGCAGCGCGACCAATACGTCGCATCGCTCGCGCACCAATCGCGACATCCCCTCGCCTTCACTGCCGACGACGAGCGCGACCCGCCCCTGCGGACACGTCGCGTCGAAGATCGACGCTTCCGCGTCTCCGTCCAGACCGACGACCGTGAATCCCGCATCCTGCAGACGGTCCAACGCGCGCGGGATGTTGGCCACGCGCGCGAGCGGCAGGTGGAGCAACGCTCCCGCCGATGCACGGACCGCGGCCGGCGTCACATCGGCGGCGCGGCGGATACGGGTGACGAGCACGGAGGCGCCGGAGGCCTCGGCGCAGCGAGCCGCCGCGCCGAAGTTCTGCGGATCCGTGATGCCGTCGAGGACGACGACGAATGCGTCGTCGTCGAACGGGAACGTGCCGAGGTCCCGCTCACCGAGCTCGGGCGGGCGGGCGTCGTCGCGCAGTCGCGCGACGACGCCCTGGTGGTCCCTCGCGAGGCGGTCGAGCTCGCCGCGGTCCGCCTCGTGCATGTCGACCCCGGCTTCGGCGGCCGCGTCCACGACCGCGCGCAATCCCTGGGTCTCGCGGACGCCGGGGGCGACCAAGATGTCCCGCACGCGCCCGGCGCGGATGGCCTCGACGACCGCTCGCCGTCCGCCGACGGCCGCAGGATCCGTCATCGCAGCGTCGCGAGGGCGAGGCAGCCGATGCCGTCGCCGGAGAGCCCGAGGCCCTCCGGACGGGTGGCCTTGACCGACACACGCCCCAGCGGGAGGTCGAGGACCCGTGCGAGGGCCGCGCGCATCTCTTCGCGTCTCGGGGCGATCGCGGGACGTTCGCACAGGACCGTGACGTCGCACGATCCGGGCGCGTGACCGGCGTCGGCGATCATCGCGACGACACGTCCCAGGAGCTCGAGTCCACCGATCCCTTCGAACGCCGGGTCCGTGTCGGGGAAATGCTCCCCGACGTCGCCGAGGGCCGCGGCGCCGAGGAGCGCGTCGGCGACCGCGTGACAGACCGCGTCGCCGTCGGAATGCCCGGCCAGGCCGGGCTCGCCCTCGAACCGAACGCCTCCGAGCCAGAGCGTCCGTGCGGCCTCGCGCGGATGGACGTCGAACCCGATGCCGGCGCGAACGTCACTCATGCCGGTCCCCGAGGATCCGATCGGCACGCGCGAGGTCCTCCGGCGTCGTGATCTTGAAGTTCTCCGGTTCGCCCGCAACCGCACGGACCGACGCACCCGCCCACTCGAGGAGACCGGCGTCGTCCGTGAAGTCGAGGCCGGCCTCGTCCGCCTTGGCGAGCCCGTCGCGAAGGACCTGCGCGCGGCACGCTTGCGGCGTCTGCGCGAGCGCGAGCTCGTCGCGAGGCTCCGTCCCGACGATCGAACCGTCGCGAACGCGCTTCACCGTGTCGACGAGCGCCAGGACCGGGACGGCGGCATCGGCGCCCGCTCGTACGGCTTCGACGACCGCCGCGAACAGCGCGGCCGACGCGAACGGGCGAGCGGCATCGTGCACCACGACTACGTCTGCGCCGGCATCGACCGCATCCATCCCCGCGGCGACCGATCGTTGACGGGTCGCGCCACCGGTGACGACGACCGCCGACCCCACGCTCGGCCCGAGCGCGTCGCGGACAGCGTCCTCGTACCCCGGCGGGGCCACGACGACGACGCCCGAGATCGAGGTAGACGCCAGGGCTCGCTCGACCGCGAACGCCACCAGTGAACGGCCACCGATCGTGAGGAGGGCCTTGGGTTCCTTCGCCCCCAGCCGCGTGCCCGTTCCGGCCGCGACGATCACCGCGACGGCCCCTGCTCCCTCCATGCGGGGAAGCATGGCAGACGGTCCGGGGTTGGGCGCGATGGGAGTGGCTCGAAGGATGGAGCGCTTACGCGTCGACTTCGGCGAGCGCGGCGAACACCATCCGGCCGGTGGTCGTCTGGATCACGTTCGTGACCCGAACGTCGACCTGCGTGCCGATCTGGTCGGTCGCCTTCTCGACGACGACCATGGTGCCGTCGTCCAGGTACCCGACGCCCTGGCCGTGTTCGCGGCCCTCCTTCACCAGGCGCACCGAGATCTCATCACCGGCCGCGTACGGCACCCGGAACTTCGAGGCGAGCGCGTTGATCTGTGCGACGGGAACACGGAGCGCCTCGGCGACCTTCGCGAGGTTGGCGTCGACGGTGATGAGCGTGCCCCCGCGCTCGCGCGCGAGACGAACGAGCGCCGCGTCGACGTCCATGACCCCTGTCTCCTCGACGAGCTGGAGCTGGATCGTCGGGGACTTCTGGAGCTCCACCAGGACGTCGAGACCCCGCCGGCCGCGTGTGCGCCGCCTCGGGTCCGACGAGTCCGAGATCGACTGCAGCTCGCGGAGGACACCGTCGTGCAGCAGCATCGTCCCGGCGACGAACCCCGTGGCGACCAGGTCCGCGACCCGGCCGTCGATCAACGCGCTGGTGTCGATCACGTGCAGGTCGCCGCGACTGGCGACCGCGGCCCGCGGCTTCATGCCGACCAGGCCGAAGATGTCCTCGTACTTGGCCGCCCCGACCCGGAACCCGAGGGAGCCCAGGACCATGTACAGGAAGACCAGCGTGGGCCAGGCGGCCGCCGCCGGCAGGAACAGGAGCGGCACCATCAGCAGCGCGCCGATGATCAGCCCGACGACCATCCCGACGACGGCTCCGGCCAGCTGGGGAGCGGGTGTGCGACGGAGCTCGTGCTCGAGGCCCGTGACCGCGCGGAGCGTGAGACGTCCGAGGACGCCACCGATCACGTAGCCGATGCCGGCGCCGAGGAAGACGTACAGGAGGGTCCTGGGGGCGCTGGGTTCGGAGAAGGAGGCGCCGATCTCGAATCCACCGGTCGCCAACAGGGCGATGAAGATCAGGCGCACACCCTCGACCAGACGCCCCTTCAGCGCACTCTTGCGACCCTCCGACGTGGGTTCGCCCATCCCCTCGGTTCCTTCCGATCGCCTACAGGGGCATCTCGACTCGCACCCTCCTAGGAGGCATCGGTTGGGAAGGCCCGCGACCTGAACGGTTTGTGACCGAAAAGGGGCTCAAAAGGGGGTTCGGAAGGGGTCGGCCGACTCCACGCCGAACGACGGGCTCGGGCGATGGACGGGGGGTCCGGAGCTAGGCCTGCGCGGCCATCTTGACGCCGTGGGCGCCGTCGAGAACCTCGTCGATCATGATCTCGGCCTCGTCCTCGGTCTTGGCGGTCGCGTACGACAGCTCGGAGATCAGGATCTGACGTGCCTTCAAGATCATGCGCTTCTCGCCTGCCGACAGGCCCTTCTCACGCTCGCGGATGGCCAGGTTCCGAAGGACCTCGGCCACCTGATACGGGTCGCCGGAGTGGAGCTTCTCCATGTTGTTCTTGAAGCGACGGCTCCAGTTGGCGGCCATCGAGGATTCGTCCTCGGTGAGCACCTTGAGGACCTTCTTGACCTCGTTCTTGCTGACCACCTGGCGCAGACCGACCTGCTCGGTCGAATCCACGGGGATCAGGAGCGTCAGGTCACCGTAGGCCACCCGAAGGACCAGGTAGGTGCGCTTCTCACCGAGGAATTCCTTCTCGCGAAGCTCCTGGATCACTGCTGCTCCGTGCTCGGGGTGGACAACGGTGTCACCTTTTCGGAACAACAGATTCCCCCTTGCAGGAGTGGAGCGCGGGTGGACTAGTCATAAGATAGCACGCCCTAGCCCTCGAGCGCAACCCAAACATGCAGGTCAGAAGCCCTTTGGATGGGCTCTCGGGGTCCGAAGAGCCTACGACTTGCGGCTCTCATTGCGTACAGGCATCCCCCGCTGCGCCCAATCCAGAGCCTCTCGTACATGTCGAACGGGCAGCACACGAACGCCATCGATCTCCGACTGCCCGCCCGCTGGGGCGTAGACGACCGAACACCCCGCGGTGCGCGCCGCGGCCACGCGTTGCGCCATGGACGGCGCCGACCGCACCTGACCGGTGAGGGCGACCTCACCGACGAAGGCCGATCCGGGAGGGGGCGCCACGCCGGTGGCCGCGGAAGCCAGCGCCGCCGCGATGGCCAGGTCGCAGGCCGGATCGTCCAGCCGGACCCCGCCCGAGGACGCGCCGAACAGCTCGGAGCGCCCGAGCGGGATGCCCGCCCCGCGGTCCAGGACGGCCGCGACCAGCTGGAACCGGCGGGGGTCGAGCCCGGTGGCTTGGCGCCTGGCGGGGCCGTCCGAGGCCCCGACGAGCGCCTGGACCTCTACGGCCAGGGCGCGCCGGCCGGCCTGTGGCAACGCGATGGCGGCGCCGGGCGACGGGGAGCCCGACACGAGCAGATCGGTCGGATCGATCTCCGTGAGCCCCCCTGCCCCCATCTCGAACCACGCCGTCTCGCCCTCAGCCCCGAAGCGGTTCTTGCCGCCGGACAGGACCCGGAGGCCCGAACGGGGATCGCCGTCGAACGTCAGGACCACGTCGACGGCGTGCTCGAGGGTCCGAGGGCCGGCGAGGTCGCCGTCCTTCGTGACGTGGCCGGTCAGGAGCACGGCGATGCCTTCTTCCTTCGCCAGCCCGACGAGCGCATCCGTGCACAGACGAACCTGGGACGGCCCTCCCGGCATCTGCGTGCCGGCGGTGTCGCGGATGGTCTGGATGGAATCGATCGCCAACAGCGACGGACGGGTCTCTCGGGCCATCTCCAGCACGTGCGCCAGATCGCGACCCGGCGCGAACGAGATCGCGTCGCCGGAGACACCGAGCCTGCGGGAGCGCGCCGCCACCTGCGCATGGGACTCCTCCCCGGATACCAACACGCATGACCCTCCGGCGCCGGACAGGTGCGCCAGGATGTGAAGGAGCAACGTCGACTTGCCGATGCCGGGCTCCCCCGCGAGCAACACCACCGAGGCCGGCACGACACCGCCGCCCAGCACCCGATCGATGCCGGAGAACCCGGTGGAGACGCGCTGTTCGTCGTCGGGCGCGGAGGCGAGCGTCACGAGCGGCGGAGAGCTGCCCGAACGCGCGCTCGCCGGGCCGGCACCCCGAACCTCATCGATCGTTCCCCACTGGCCGCACCCCGGGCAACGCCCGACCCACTGCGACACCTGCTGGCGACACGCCGAGCACGCAAGGATCGTTCGTTGCTTGGCCACGTGTGGACCGTATCCGTCGGCACTGACATCGCTTGCCACGGCTCGTTCTCGCGCCTATCCTCGCGGGGCGGGTCGCGCAAAGCGCCCGGCTCCACGACGGCTCGGAAGGAGGGATGAGGCATGGCTGCGATCTCGGTCTTCGACAGCGCCCTGACGCCGCGTCCCTCGGTTTCCGCGTAGCCGCCGCGCACCCGCACCTCGGCACCCGCTCCGCGACTCCTCACGGACGTGGCGTATGTCCGTTCGCTATGCCGATGAGGAGGTTTCACGTTGCAGGACAACGCGTTCGAGCACTTCTTGGACGAAGGGCTCATCGAGAAGGTCATCCGACCCATCAAGAGCGGCAAGGAGGCATCCGTCTACCTCGTCCGCGCCAACCCGAGGACGACCGGCGAGACGCTGGCCGCGCTGAAGGTGTTCCATCCGCCCGATCGCCGTGCGTTCCGGGACGAAGGGATCTACCGGGACGGCGAGTTCATCAAGCCGCGCCGTGTCCGCGTCGCCGTCGAGAAGCGGACGACGTTCGGCAAGGTGGTCGCCGCGGCGATCTGGGTCGATCGCGAGTGGGAGTCGTTGAAGACGCTTTCCGCCGCCGGCGCGGACGTGCCGAGGCCGATCACGCGATCGGACCGGGGACTCCTGATGACGTACATCGGCGACGAGGACGACGCCGCACCGCAACTGCGTAGCTACCGCCCCGATCCCGATGAGGCCGAGGAGCTGTTGCGGCAGGTGATCCGCAACGTCGAGCTGTTCCTCTACCGCAACGTCATCCACGGCGACCTGTCGCCGTACAACATCCTGGTCTGGGATGGACAGGTGACGATCATCGATCTGCCGCAGGCGGTCGATCCGCGCAAGAACCGACACGCTCGGGCGTTGTTGGAACGCGATCTGCATCGCGTCTGCGAGCACTTCGAGCGGTTCGGCGTCCGGCGATCGGCCGGTGAGCTCACCGCCGATCTGTGGACGGCATGGGAGTTCGCCGACCTGGTGCCCGAGGAGCTCCGGGGTCTCGTCTGACCCCGGAGCTCAACCGAGCGTTGGTTCGCGGAGTGGCGGCGGAGCGAAGGTCGAAACGAGCTCGGAGGAATCGTCTCCGGAGACGATGCCGGCGCTCTCCACGATCTGGAGTCCGCCGCCTGGGCTCGGACCTGGGCCGTCTTGTCGGGCGAGGAGTTGCAGCGAGGACGGATCGAACCACCACTGGTGCAGCGTCTCTTCTGTCGTCACGGATAGGAGCAGCGCCGGGCGTCCGACAACCACCTTGCGGAGCGCGAGCGCGGCTCGTCGACCTCGGCTCCGCCAGAGGTTCATCGCCTTGCGATACAGGTATCCGGATGGGTCGGTCATGGCCGCGACCCTTCCCCACGTTGCCAGACCTTCAGGAACGCATCCTGGGCGATCTCCTCGTTTACGCGATCAGAGACCCGGAGGTGTGCCGTCGCCGAACGGACTACTCGGTCGAGCCGGCGAGCTCCACGGGCGGGATCTCGGGCGGGACGATCGAGCCGCCGTCGAACACGATCTCGCCGTCGAGGGCGTCGACGATGATGGTCTGACCGGCCCGGAACTCCTTCCACAGGAGCTTCTCCGACAGCGGGTCCTCGACCAGGCGCTGGATGGTGCGGCGGAGCGGCCTGGCTCCGAGCGACGGAGTCGAAGCCCTGGCTGGCCAGCAGCGTCTTGGCCTGCGTCCGTCAGCTCGATGTCGATGTCCTTCGCCTTCAGCTGCTCGCGCACGCGCGTCATCATCAGGTCGACGATGTTCTTCACGTCGTCCTGCGTGAGCGAGCGGAACACGATGACCTCGTCGATCCGGTTCAGGAACTCGGGCCGGAAGCTCTTCTTCAGCTCCTCGGTCACGCGGTCGCGCATGCGCTCGTACGTGACCTCCTCGTTCGCCGGAGGCGGCGAAGCCGATCCCCGGGCCCTTCTGCATGTCGCGGGTGCCCAGGTTGGAGGTCATGATGATGATGGTGTTCTTGAAGTCCACCTTGTGACCCTGCGAGTCCGTGAGGTGCCCGTCCTCGAGGATCTGCAGCAGCGTGTTGAACACGTCGGGGTGCGCCTTCTCGATCTCGTCGAACAGCACGACGCTGAACGGCTTGCGGCGCACGGCCTCGGTGAGCTGACCGCCCTCCTCGTACCCGACGTAGCCGGGAGGCGAGCCGATCAGGCGGCTGACCGTGTGCTTCTCCATGTACTCCGACATGTCCAGCTGGATCAGCGCGTCCTCGTCGCCGAACAGGAACTCCGCGAGCGCCTTCGACAGCTCGGTCTTCCCGACGCCCGAGGGCCCGAGGAAGATGAACGAACCGGAGGGCCGGCGCGGGTCCTTCAGACCCGAGCGGGTGCGGCGGATGGCGCGCGAGACGGCCGAGATGGCCTCGTTCTGGGTGACGATCCGCTTGTGGAGCTCGTCCTCCATCCGGAGCAGCTTCTCGGTCTCCTCCTCGGTGAGCTTGAAGACCGGGATGCCGGTCCAGATCGACAGGACCTCGGCGATCTCCTCTTCGTCGACCTCGGACAGGATGTCCATCTCGCCGGACTTCCACTCCGCCTCGCGGCGGGTGCGCTCTTCCTGCAGCTGGCGCTCCTCGTCGCGGAGCGACGCCGCGCGCTCGAAGTCCTGGCCGTCGATCGCGGATTCCTTGCGGAGGCGGACCTCGGCGATCTTCTCGTCGATCTCGCGGACGTCGGGCGGCGCGGTCATGCGACGGATGCGCATGCGGCTGCCGGCCTCGTCGATGAGGTCGATGGCCTTGTCGGGCAGGAACCGGTCGCTGATGTAGCGGTCCGCGAGGTTCGCGGCCGCGACCAGCGCGTCGTCGGTGAAGTTCACGCGGTGGTGCGCCTCGTACCGGTCGCGCAGGCCCTTCAGGATCTCGATGGTGTGCGGGACCGTCGGCTCGTTGACCGTGATGGGCTGGAACCGCCGCTCGAGCGCCGCGTCCTTCTCCAGGTGCTTGCGGTACTCGTCGCGCGTGGTGGCGCCGATCGTCTGCAGCTCGCCGCGGGCGAGCATCGGCTTGAGGATGGAGGCCGCGTCGATCGCGCCCTCGGCCGCGCCGGCGCCGACCAGCGTGTGCAGCTCGTCGATGAACAGGATGATGTCGCCGCGGGTCTTGATCTCCTTCAGCACCTTCTTCAGGCGCTCCTCGAAGTCACCGCGGTAGCGGGAGCCGGCGACCAGCGCGCCGAGGTCGAGCGTGTAGATCTGCTTGCCCTTGAGCGTCTCGGGCACCTCGCCCTGCACGATGTCTTGCGACAGGCCCTCGACGACGGCGGTCTTGCCGACGCCGGGCTCGCCGATCAGCACCGGGTTGTTCTTGGTCCGGCGCGACAGGACCTGCATGACCCGCTCGATCTCCTTCTCGCGGCCGATGACCGGGTCGAGCTTGCCCTCGCGGGCGAGCTGGGTGAGGTTCCGCCCGAACTGGTCGAGGACCATCGACCCCTGCGGGCCACCTTCTCCCGAGCCGGCGGGCGTCTGCTCGCCCTTGCCGCCGGTGTAGCCGGAGAGCAGCTGGATCACGGTCTGACGGACGCGGTTGAGGTCGGCGCCCAGCTTCTGCAGCACCTGGGCCGCGACGCCCTCGCCTTCGCGGATGAGCCCGAGCAGGATGTGCTCGGTGCCGATGTAGTTGTGTCCGAGCTGCAGCGCCTCGCGGAGCGAGAGCTCGAGGACCTTCTTCGCGCGTGGGGTGAACGGGATGTGCCCGGTGGGAGCCGCTTGACCCTGGCCGATGATCTCCTCGACCTGCTGGCGGACCGCTTCGAGGGAGATGTTCAGCGACTCGAGCGCCTTCGCGGCGACACCCTCGCCCTCGTGGATCAGGCCGAGCAGGATGTGCTCGGTGCCGATGTAGTTGTGGTTGAGCATCCTCGCCTCTTCTTGGGCGAGGACCACGACTCGTCTGGCGCGGTCCGTGAAGCGTTCGAACATGTCAGCGTCCTCCGGGCAATGACCCGCATGTTCCACGTCCCCGGGGATCCACGGACCACGTCCTACCCCCGAGGTGCGCCGGACGCCGCAGCCGACGAACGGTCACGGCGCCCGCTGAACGTGAGTATACCTGTGACCCCCGATAAGCTTTGAGCGCCATCCGTTGTTTCCTTTCGACCAGCGCATCCCTCTGCCTTAGTTCTTCGGATGTTCTCCGCTCGGGGATTAGGTGAAAGATGCGGCTGATAGAGGAATCCTCCGTTGGTACTACCGGAAGTCCCCCGAAGGTCCGTTGTGTCGAGCAGAGACGCGTGGAATCATCGAACGACTTCCCCACGACGGCGTGCCCCCCGCCTTCGCCCCCGATCAGTGAGGAGGTTCGCGTGCGAGTGTTGGTGGTGGACGATCATCCGGCCTTCCGTCAGGCGCTGACGAGTGCCCTGGAGATGGTGGACGAGATCGAGGTTGCGGGGGAAGCCGGCGGAGGCATCGCCGCGTGCCGGCAGGCCGAACACGTCGAGCCCGACGTGGTGCTGATGGACCTGTCGATGCCGGACCTCTCGGGATTCGATGCGATGGAACGCATGCACGAGCGACGGCCGCGTCTACCCGTGGTGATCCTGACGGCCGACGCCGATCCGGAGGTCGAGGCGGAGGCGCGCGAAGGCCGGCGCGTCGGGATTCGTGGCCAAGGGCACCCGGCTCGACGACATCGTGATCGTGCTGCACGAAGTCACCGAGAAGTCGGCCTGACGTCCGAAGTGTTACTGCGAGTGGGACAGCTCCACCTCGCGCAGCCGGCGGCAGAGTTGGATCAACAACTGGCGGGCCAATTCCGGGAACTGATCCAAGAGGACGTTGAAGTCCCACGACGTGACCGAGACGGTCTTGAGATCGGTCGTCGCGGTCACGGTCGCCGAGCGAGGACCGCCGTCGATCAGCGAGATCTCCCCGAAGTAGGAGCCGGGGCCGAGCTTGGCGTGTTCGATCCCCTCCACCGAGACCGTGGCTTCGCCGTCGACGATCATGTGGAACCCGACGCCGGACTCGCCCTGCTTCGCGATGACCTTGCCCGCCGGGAATTCCACCTCCTTCGCGATCGCGGCCACCCGTTGCAGCTCCTTGTCGCCGAAGTCGCTGAACAGCGGCACCGATCGGATCCGCTCGATCGTTCCCTGCTGGTCCATCGCGTCCCCTCCTCCTGCTCCCGTGAGATCACGGGCGTTCGCGCGGCCAAGTATAGGTGCCGCCCTTCGCGGCGGTATGCGTGGGACCGGCTACGAGCTCTCGGGCCGGTGATGCGGGAACAGGATCAGGTCGCGGAGCGACCCCGCGTCCGTCAACACCATGAGCAAACGGTCGATCCCGATACCGATCCCTCCCGCCGGTGGCATCCCGTGCTCGAGCGCCGTCATGAAGTCCTCGTCCAACGGATGGGCCTCCTGGTCTCCGGCGAGACGCTCCGCCATCTGTTGCTCGAACTTCGCCCGCTGTTCGATGGGATCCGTCAGCTCGGAGAACGCCGTGCCGAGCTCGATCCCGCCCACGATGACGTCGAAGTGCTCGGTGAGCGCCGGATCCTCCCGGTGCGGGCGGGCGAGCGGAGAGACCTCCCGTGGGAAGTCGCAGACGAACGTCGGCTCGAAGAACGTGTGCTCCGCCAGCTTCTCGAAGATCTCCAGCACGATCTTCCCCGCCTTCCAGGTGGGATCGACGGGGACGCCGTGGCGATCGGCGAGCTCCGCGAGGTCCGAGCGATCGAGCGTGACCTCCTCGCCGGTGGCCGCGGAGACGGCCCCCAGCACCGTGACCCGGCGGAAGGGCGGCGTGAGGTCCAGCTCCCGCTCGCGGAACGTGAAGGTGAGCGAGCCCTTGACCGCCTGCGCGCTCGCCCGGATCAGATCCTCGGCGATCCGCATCATCGTCCCGTAGTCGCCGTAGGCCTCGTAGAGCTCGAGCATGGTGAATTCCGGGTTGTGCTCGCGGTCGATGCCTTCGTTGCGGAAGTTCCGGCCGATCTCGTAGATGCGCTCCAGGCCGCCCACCAGCAAGCGCTTGAGGTACAGCTCCAGCGAGATCCGCAGCTTGAGGTCGGTATCGAGCGCGTTGTGATGGGTCGTGAACGGCTTGGCCAGCGCCCCCCCGGCCACGGCCTGCAGGACCGGCGTCTCCACCTCCGTGTACCCACGATCGTCGAGCTCGCGGCGGATCGTCCGCAGCACGGTGGCGCGCGCCGCGACGTACTCGCGGGCCGTCGGGTCGGTGATGAGGTGCAGGTACCGCCGCCGCTGCTGCAGATCGGGGTCCTGCAGGCCGTGCCACTTCTCCGGGAGCGGTCGGAGCGCCTTCGTCAGCAGGGTGAGCGAATCCACCTTGAGCGACAGCTCCCCCCGTCGCGTCCGCACGACGTGCCCGGTGGCGCCGACGATGTCGCCGAGGTCGATCTCCTCGAGCAGCCCGTAGCCCGCGCCGAGCGTCGCCTCCTCGCAGAAGAGCTGCAGGTCGCCGGTGCGATCGCGGATCACCAGGAACGTCAGCTTCCCGTGCCGCCTGGCCAGGACGACCCGTCCGGCGACGGACGCGCGGCGGTCCGACTCCTCCTCGTTCTCGAGCCGGTCCTCGAACTCGGCCAGGAGATCCGCGGCGTGGGCGTTGACGTCGAAGCCCATCGCGAACGGCTCGACGCCTGTCTCCCGCAGCCGCTCCAGCGACTCACGCCGAGCGCGGAGGACCTCGGCCTCGCGCGGCAGGCCCTCGTGCGTCTCGAACTCACTCATCCGCGGTCACGACGTTCCGCTCGAAGACCAGACGGAGCCCCTCCAACGTGAGCCACGGTTCGTGGTGCTCGATCGTGTGGCAGTGCGGGATCACGACGGGCGCGAGCCCACCGGTCGCGATGACGGTCGCCTTCCCCAGCTCGACGACGATCCGTTCGACGATGGCGTCGACCTCCCCGGCCGTGCCGTAGATCAGGCCGGATTGGATGCACTCGACCGTGCTCTTGCCGATCACCGACGCCGGAGCGGTCAGCTCGACCCGGGTGAGGCGCGCGGTCCGGGAGAAGAGGCTCGCCGCCGACGCCTGCATGCCCGGCGCGATCACGCCTCCGATGAACTCGCCCTTGTCCGAGACCACGTCGAAGTTCGTGGCGGTGCCGAAGTCCACGACGATCGCGGGCCCGCCGAACCGGGAGAACGCGGCGAGGGCGTTCACCACCCGGTCGGCGCCGACCTCGCGGGGGTTGTCGGTCAGGATCGGCACGCCCGTCTTCGTCCCCGGGCCGACGATCACGGGCGGAGCGGGGAAGTAGCGGGCGGCCATCTCGCGCATCGCGGCGGTCACATCGGGAACGACCGACGCGACGACCAGACCGGTGACCTGCGACTCGAACGACATGTCCGCCTGCCCGAGGAAGCCGGAGAAGAGCAGGGCGAGCTCGTCCGCGGTCCGCTCCGCCTGCGTGGAGATGCGCCACGTGTGGGCAAGCTCGTGGCCGCGGAAGACCCCGAGGACGATCTCGGTGTTGCCGACGTCGGCCGCGAGGAGCATGGGCGGCATCCTACCCAGGCTGCTGGGAGGCCGAGATTGTCGATCAGGCGCGCCGACGGGAAGCGCGCGGCGATCAGGGCACGAGCGGGCCGGCCGAGCTCGGCCGGCGGCTCGAACGTGGCCTCGTCCACCACGGCGGCGTAGTCGAGCGCCGCCAGCGGTGTCGCACCCACCTCGCGTGCCATCGCCGCGACCAGCACGGCGGGGTTGCGCTCCCCCGCACGCGAGAGCTCCGCCGCCTCCGAGAGGGCCAGGAAGAGACAGCCCGCCTGCTCGCGTTCCGTCGGGCGAGAGGTAGGCGTTGCGGGACGGACAGTGCCAGCCCGTCGGGTTCGCGTACCGTGGGGCACGCGACGAGCGTCACGGGCAGCTCGAGCCGTTCGACCATCCGCCGGACGAGGAAGAGCTGCTGCGCGTCCTTCTCGCCGAAGTACGCGGCCGCCGGACCCACCACCTCGAACAGCCGATGGACGGCGCCGAGCACGCCGGCGAAATGACCGGGCCGCGCCGCGCCCTCGAAGACCTCGCCGATCGGGCCGGGCTCCGGTGAGGGGAGCTCGACACCCGGAGGGTAGAACTCGTCCGCGGAGGGAGCCCAGACCAGATCGGCGCCGAGGCGATCGCAGAGGGCGACGTCCCGGGCCTCGTCGCGCGGGTAACGGGTCAGGTCCTCCCCGGGGCCGAACTGCTTCGGGTTCACGAAGATCGACACGACGACCGTCTCCCGTTCGTTGCGGGCGCGGCGGATCAGCGAGGCATGGCCGTCGTGCAGCGCCCCCATCGTCGGCACCAGTCCGACGTCGGCGGCCGCGGAACGGCGAGCGTGGACCGCCGCCGTGAGGTCGGCGGCGGCGCGGATCAACTCCATCGCGCGAGCACCGCCTCGACCGCGGCACGCCGCTCCTGCGGCAGGCGGCCGGACCCGGATGCGAGCTCGAGCGCGGCATGGCAGAGCACCACGTACGCGGCGACCGCATCGGGTCTCGCGGCTCGCAGCGCGGCCAGGTTGCGCTCGATCGTCGTCGCATCGCCTCGGACGGCCGGTCCGGTGAGCGCCTCGGCAGCGCCCAGCCGCTCCACGTTGTCCAGGCTCGCGCGCTGCAACGGGAGCATCGCGCTCGGCGGATCGGGCACGCCGGCACGCCGGAACAGGTCCTCGGCGATGCCGCTCGTCACGACGAGGTAGTTCGAGGCGAAGACGGCGGCCGCGTGATAGAGCGGCCGCATGGCGTCGTCCAGCCGGAACGGCCGGGCCATGAGGTCGTCGGCGATGCGCTCCCCGACCGTGTAGCCCTCGTCGTCCACGGCGGTGACGGCCATGGCGCACCCGGGGATGCGTTCGAGGGCGCCGGCGACGTCGGGGAACGTCTGCAGCGGATGGAGCGCGAGCGGCCGGGCACCGGCCGCTCGCGCGGGCGAGAGGACGTCGAGACCCGATGCCCCCGACAGGTGGGCCACCCACTGCCCGGAACGGAACCCTCTCCGACTCGGCGATCAGTCCCGGCAACCGCCTGGATGTCGTCGTCGGGGACGCCGATGAGGACGAGTTCGCCGGCGCGCGCCGCGTCGGCGGGATCGAGGAACGGCACGCCGGAGAGGAACCGCGACGCGCGGTCGCGGGTGGGACCGCGGCCGGCGACCGCGACGATCCGGTGGCCGGCACGGCCCAGGAGGACCGCCATCGCGGTCCCCACGCGTCCCGCGCCGACGACCGAGACGTTCATCGCAGCGAGTATGCCAAGTCGGACCGATCCACCGGTCAGCGGATCCAGACGATCGGTCCCTCCGGCGCGGGGGCGTCGGCCGGAGGCTGCAGCCGAACGAGGTGTCCGTCGATCGTGGCGAACACGCCCTCCGCGGTCTCGACGAAGACGGTGTCGTCGAGCGAGAACGTTCCGTACGGGGTCCCCGATCACCGGGCCGACGTACCGCGGGGGTCGACGCCGTCCCCCGGCGCGGTATCGAGGAGGTAGAACCCCCGACGGAACGCCTCGCGCCCCACGACGAGGGCGGAGGCGGCGTTCGCGTTCCATGCCAGCATCCGCGAGATCGCGAACGGCTCGTGCGGGACGCCGTACGGCAGGGGTCTCGGCTCTCCCGAACCCAGGAACTGCATGGCCGCGCCCTCGAGCTCGTCGTGTGTCTCGTCGGGCCGGAGTAGGGAGCGGCGTCAGGGTGGCGAGCGACTCCTGCGGAACCACGATGATGTCGGACAGGGTCGAGATCGCGACCATGGCGTAGCCCGCGAGCACGCGGTGGATCGTCCGGACGGTTCCTCCCGGCGAAGAAGATGCCGACTCGGCCGCCCCGATCCAGCGTGAACATCGTGCTGGCGTCGTCCAGCCCGATCGAGAGCAGGTCGCCGCAGAGCGCCGGATCCTCGTACCGGCGTTCGCGGAGCGCCGGGACGAGCTTGGCCCAGACGATCGACACCGAGCGACGACATCCGGGGCGAAGCGGTCCGCGCCTGCCGGCGGCGACCGTGGCGCCCTGGGGCCCCCAGCTCACGAGATCGCCCTCCAGGATCGGCGTCGAGCGGTCGTCGGGCCCGAGGAACCGCAACACGGACGCCTGGAGCCGCCCGTCGCCGAGCGCGGAGGTGACGCCGATCCAGCCCTCGTTGGCGCCGCGCGCGTCGACGAGCTGGATGGCGCGCGGCACCCGCGGGCCACGTACGGCGCGACCCGTCGCGAGATCCCAGCGCCAGAGGCGCGACACGCCCACCCCGTCGGGACGGCGTAGACGAGCGTGCCGGTCAGCCCCGTCGGCGCGATGCGCCGCCCGGCGGCGTTCTTCGGGGGTTCCCGGTGGGCGTTGAGCCAGGAGCCGACGGCGACGGCGAGGACGATGACTGCGAGGACCATCGCGACCAGCGAGCGCGACCTCTGTATCGGGGGCTGTGGTGTGGCCTCTGCGGGTGCTCGTGTGGGGAGGCTTGACGGGCGGGGCGGGGTCGCGGAAGGGGCCACCATCGCGGTGCTCGCCGCTTCGCGGCTCCGCTCCTCAGGGCGGCCCCTTACCGCGGCTCCCGCGCCTTCTGACGGTGGCTTCGCCAACCCGTACAGGGGCGCGGCGCAGGAGGGACACGACGTGGCATCGGTTTCGCCTTGCCAGTCGCATCTGAGGCAGGTGCGGTTCGTCATGACGGGACTGCCAGTGGTGGGTACGCGGGGTGGGCGGGTTGGTCGGGGAGGCGCATCTCGAGGAGGTGCGTGCCGTCGGGGAGGACGGGGTCGGAGAGGAGTTCGAGGAGGGGCATGACGACGAAGGCTCTCTCGTGCATGCGGGGGTGAGGGACGGTCAAGCGATCGTCGTCGATGATGAGGCCGTCGATCAGGAGGATGTCGATGTCGATCGTCCTCGGGCCCCAGCGGACGTCTCGCATGCGGCCGAGCGCCGCCTCGACCCGGTTGACGGCCGCGAGGAGCTCGAGCGGGTCGAGCGTCGTTTCGATCTCGGCGACGACGTTCAGGAAGTCGGGCTGCGGCGGGCCTCCGACCGGATCCGTCTCCCAGACGCGGGACGTGCGAACGGACCGTGATGCCCGGTTCGGCGGCGAGCATGTCGATCGCGTGTTGGAGCGTCGAGAGCCGGTCGCCGAGGTTCGCGCCTAACCCGAGGAAGGTCGCCATGGCGCCACTATCGGTGGGGGGCGGTGGCCGCAGCGGCGACGCCATCGACGCCCAACCGCCCGGCAGCGTTCGGCTTGTGGACGACGGCGGTGACCCGCGCCACGCGGTCGAGCGTCAACAAGTCGTCCGCGATCGCGGCGGCCATCGACTCGATCAGGTCGAACGACCGCTGCTCGACGATCGCACGGGTCGCCTCCGTGATGCCGCGATAGTCGGCGGTGCCCGTGATCTCGTCGTCGCCGACGTTCACCTCGATGTCGAGGTCCACGACGAAGTCCTGGGGTTCGTCCTTCTCGCCCGGACGCGCCCCGTGGTGGCCCGTGGCGCGGATACCCGAAAGGAACAACCTGGCGGTGGTCACGTCTGCTCCTCCTCGTCGACGTCGTGCCAGGCATCTTCCTCGTATTCCGCCAGGTCGACCCATGGAGGCCGGCGCTCGAGCTGGATCGTCACGATGCCCGACGCGTCGCCGTGCCCGCCGTGCGGCTCCTGGAGGTATCGGGCGCGAAGGTACTCGTAGATCATGGGACCGATCGTCTCGATCGCGTCCTCGACCAGGAAATGGCGACAGCCGGGGAGCAGCCCGAGCGTCGACGTGGGGATCGCCGCGTTCAGCCGCTCCGCAACCGCCGGCGGATAGAACTCGTCGTCCTCGCCCCAGAAGATGAGGACGGGCATCTCGAGCTTCATCAGGTCCCGCTCGCGGTCGATCAGTCCGGTGCCGTCCATCGCATCGGCGAACCGGAAGAACGCCTCGACGTTCTCGGCTCCCGACCACGGTCGCAGGTACTCCATCACCTGGTCGGGGGTGATGCGATCCGGGTCGGCCATCCCCACCCGGAGCGACGCTCGGATGCCCGAGTGCACGAAGAGCTCCACCTTCTGCTCGGGCGGCGTCCGTTGGATCTCGCGCGTCGAGCAGGGTGGGCCAGGCGTCGAACGCGGTGCTCGACATCAGCACCATGGCGTCGACGCCTTCGCCGTCCAGCGCGAGCAGCTGCGCGACGCCGCCTCCGACCGAGTGCCCGATGACGGCGTACCGCTCCACCCCGAGGTCGTGGAGGAACTCGCGGATGTACCCGGCCTGAGCGACGATCCCCAGCGGCACGCCCGCCCTCTTCTCGGAGTCACCCGACCCGAGCATGTCGGGGACGATCACGCGGAACCGCGACGATAGCAACGGTCCGAGGTCTCGCCAAACGAACGACGACTGCGGGAACCCGTGGATCAAGACGACGGCCGGACCGTCCCCCTCATCCGTGTATGCCAGCTCGCCGCCGGATGTGCGAGCCCGACGCTTCGCGTCGGCCGTCATCCACTCCCGCGTGCGATCGCGTCGACCACCCGGACCACGCGCGTCATCTCCTTCACGTCGTGCACGCGCACGATGTCGACGCGCTCGGCAGCGCACCACGCGACGACACCCGCCGTTCCCTCGATGCGATCGTCGACCTCGGCACCGGTGAGCGTCCCGATGAAACGCTTGCGGCTGGGACCCACGAGCAGCGGAACGCGCAGGTGATGGAATGCGCCGGATGTCGTGCAGGATCGCCAGGTTGTGCTCGAGCGTCTTGCCGAACCCGATCCCCGGATCGATGCAGAGCTGCTCGATGTGGATCCCCGCAGCCACGGCGGCCTCGATGCGCTCGCCGAGGAAGCCGCGCACCTCGGCGACGACGTCGTAGTACGTCGGGTCGTCCTGCATGGTCTTCGGCTCGCCCTTCATGTGCATCAGCACCATGCCGGCGCCGGTCTCGACGACCGCCGCGAACATCGCAGGGTCGCCGCCGGCCGAGACGTCGTTCACGATCGGCCGCGCCCGCCTCGAGCGCGGCCCGCGCGACCTCGGGACTTGCGCGTGTCCACCGACACCGGGACGTCGGGGTGCTCGTCCACGCAGCCGGCGGATCACCGGGACGACGCGGTGCGATCTCCTCCTCGGCGGGCACGACCTCCGAGCCCGGGACGCGTGGACTCGCCCCCGACGTCGAGCAGATCGGCGCCGTCTGCGACCATCTGGGCCGCGTGCTTCACGGCGTCGTCGACGCCGTGCGTAGGAGCCGCCGTCGGAGAAGGAGTCGGGTGTGACGTTCACGATCCCCATGACCAGGGTGCGCTCGACTGCAGACGGAACCGCGTGCGTCCCGCAGCGCCAGATCGCCTCGTCAGGCATGACCGCATCGTAGTCCGATGCACCGCGAGTCGCCCCACGGCCGGGCGACGAGGGCTAGCGCATGCCGATGTGGCTCATGGCCTCCTGGCGCGTGCGCGCGTCGGTGCGGAACAGTCCGCGCACCGCTGAGGTCACGGTCACCGAGCCCGGCTTCTTGATGCCGCGCATCGTCATGCAGAGGTGCTCGCACTCGATGACCACGAACACCCCGCGGGGCGAGAGCGCCTCGTCGAGCGCCTCGGCGATCTCCGTCGTGAGCCGCTCCTGCACCTGCGGGCGCTTCGCGAGCAGGTCGACGACGCGCGCGATCTTCGACAGGCCGGTGATCTGCTGCTGCTTGTTCGGGATGTACGCGACGTGCGCCTTCCCGCTGAACGGGATGAGGTGGTGCTCGCACATCGAATAGATCGGGATGTCGCGCACCATGATCATCTCGTCGTGGTCGGCGCCCTCGACGACGGTCACCAGCTGCGACGCGTCCTGCCCGATCCCCGCGAAGACCTCTCGGTACATGCGCGCGACGCGTGCCGGCGTCTCCCGGAGACCGCCGCGGTCGGGTCCTCGCCGATCCCCTCGAGGATCAGCCGGACGCCCTGCTCGATCTTCTCGTCGTCGAAGCGGTCCTCGTCCATCGCGGCTCGATGCTACCCGTCACCAGGCGGAACGAGCCCGTCGAGCATGTCCGGCAGCCTCACGAGATCCGTGAGCTCGCCGGCGCGCGGGAGATCGCTCGTCTCGTCCTGCCGGTTGATCCACACGCACGGCAGACCCGAGTGCGGCGCACGGCTGCGACGTCGTGGAAGAGCGACGCCGCCACGTGCACGTGACGCGCACGGTCGGCCCGGGTCTGCGGAAGAACGACTCCCAGTGTCCGAACGCCGGCTTGTACGAGCCGATGTCGGACGCCACGACGCGCAGATCGACCGGCACGCCGATCGCGGCGAGCGACGCGTCCAGGAAGTCGGGGTCGGTGTTCGACAGGATCGCCGAGCTTCCATCCCCGCGCCCGGAGCTCCGACAGCGACCGGGGCACGTCCGGGAACACGCGGCCAGGTCGGCAGCGACGCCCCAAGCGCGTCCTCGCGACCAGCGGGGACGCCAGCCCTTCGGCCGTCGCCACGCGCGCGAGCGCCTCGGCCATCACCGTCCTGTAGGGGATGCCCCGACCCGCCTGCACTGCGGGCTCGATCCGGTGATACCGGGACAGGAGCGTCCCGGCGTCGGCATCGGGCCACAGGCGAGCCGAGTGTCCCGCGGATCCCGGCCATCCAGTCGATGAGGGTTCCGTAGCAATCGAAGGTGGCCCAACGGTCCGGCGGCATCCGCGGATTGTACGGGCGCGTGCCTGGAGCTAGGCAGGGGCCAGTCCGGGATCCCCGAGCGTTCCGGGGCTCGACGGGCGACGCCCGCGCTTCTTCTGGCTCGCCCTGGACACGCCGAGACCTGCGCTCCGTTCCTCGGCCTCGCGAGGTGCGCGCTTCTCGACGTCGCGGAAGAACTGCTCGACCGCTTCGCGGTCGAGCGTCTCCTTCTCCAACAGCACGGCTCGCGAGCGCGTCGAGCTTCTCGCGGTTCTCCACGAGGATGTCGAGCGCCACGTCGTGCGCCTCGTCGATCAGCTGGCGCACCTCCTGATCGATCTCGAACGCGACGGCGTCCGAGTAGTCCGGGGTGGAGCCCCAGTCGCGACCGAGGAAGACCTCGCCGCCTTGCTTCTGTCCGAGCGTCCGGGGGCCGATCGTGTCCGACATGCCGTACTCGGTCACCATCTGCCGCGCGACCTTGGTCGCCCGCTCGATGTCGTTGCGCGGCGCCGGTGGTCACGTCGCCCGCCACGATCTCCTCGGCGACGCGGCCGCCCATCAGCATCGCGAGCTCGTCCCGCATCTGCTCGCGCGTCATCAGGAACTTGTCCTGCTCGGGGAGCGTGAGCGTGTAGCCCAACGCGCGCCCGCGCGGGATCACGGTGATCTTGTGCACCTCGTCCGTGTTGGGAAGGATGTGCGCGACCATGGCGTGACCGCCCTCGTGATAGGCGATCAACCGGCGCTCCTCCTCGTCCATCACGCGTGACTTCCGCTCGGGTCCGGCCATCACGCGGTCGACGGCCTCCTCGACCTCGATCATGGAGATGGCCTTCTTCGAGCGGCGGGCCGCGAGCAGCGCGGCCTCGTTGATCACGTTCGCGAGGTCGGCGCCGGTGAACCCCGGGGTGCGTCGCGCGAGCACCGCCAGGTCGACCGTCGAGTCGAACGGCTTGCCGCGAGCGTGCACCTTCAGGATCGCCTTGCGGCCCTCGAGATCGGGCCGGTCGATCACGACCTGGCGATCGAAGCGGCCGGGACGCAGCAGCGCCGGGTCCAAGATGTCGGGCCGGTTCGTCGCGGCCATCAGGATCACGGTCGAACGCTGGTCGAACCCGTCCATCTCCACGAGGAGCTGGTTCAGCGTCTGCTCGCGCTCGTCGTGACCTCCGCCGAGGCCCGCGCCGCGGTGACGACCGACGGCATCGATCTCGTCGATGAACACGATCGCCGGAGCGCGCGGCCTTCGCCTGCTCGAACAGGTCGCGGACGCGGGCGGCTCCCACTCCGACGAACATCTCGACGAAATCCGACCCGCTGATGGAGAAGAACGGCACGCCGGCCTCACCGGCCACGGCGCGGGCGAGCAGCGTCTTGCCCGTACCCGGTGGGCCGAACAGGAGCACGCCACGAGGGATCTTGGCGCCCATCGCCTGGAACTTGGCGGGCGACTGGAGGTAGTCCTTGACCTCCTCGAGCTCCTCGATCGCCTCGTCCACGCCGGCGACGTCGGCGAACGTGGTCTTGGGCTGGTCCTTGGACACGGTCTTGTGCCGGCTGCGCCCGAACTGCATGACGCGCCCGCCGCCTCCCTGCGAGCGGTTCATCACCCAGAGCAGGACCCCGGCGATGAGGACGACCGGCAGGATCACCGTGATGAGCGTGCTGAGGAGCGTGTTCGGGAGCTGAGGATCGGAGTCGTACGGCACCCGAGCGTCGGCCAGCAGCTTCTCCAGGTCGGTGCCGGAGTCGGCGAGGTACGGAGCGCGATACGTCCCCCCGGGCGCGTAGTCGCCGGTGATGATCTGATCGCCCTCGAGGAACTTCGCGTTGAGGATGTCGCCCTGCGCGACCGCCGCCCGGAACTCGGAGGTCGTGAGCGTCTTCCCCTCGGGCTTGCCTCCGAGCATGGACAAGCACGAGCATGAACCCCACGGTGATCAGGACGATCCACAACGTGGGCGTCCGGGCGATCTTCCGGAACGGGCTCTCGGGCTGGCTCAGCTGGGGCTCCTGGGAGTGGTCGGAGACGGTGCGGGCTCCGGCGCGATGCGCACGGAGGCCCGTTGCGCATGGTAGCACCGGCCGAAGTCAGAGGTGGAGATCATCGGATCCCGCTGTCGACCTCGAGGGTCACCTGCGTGTACGCCCCGGCCACCACCTGCACCGTCTGCGGTACCGGCGTCGGCGGGCCGCTCCCGCTGGGAGAGATCGCGACCACCACGTAGGAGCCCGCACGCAGGTCGAGGGAGAACCGACCCTGCTCGTCGGTCGACACGCGTGTCGTGGCGCCGTCCGTCGACGTCGCCTGCACGTCGCCCTGGAACGGGCGATCGGGGCAGGGGCTCGCGAGGCTCTCGACCGGACAGGTTGGGCCCAGCTTCACGACACCGCGGATCCCCGTGCCCGGCGGGGCTGAGCGTTGGCATCCGGCGAGGAGCAGGATCGCTACGAAGAGCAGTGCGAGGTGCCGCCGGGTCATCCGGGTCGGACGACCTCGAACCGTGGTCGGTTCCCGCCGGTCAGGCCCCGCCGTACGCCTCGGGGCGAAGCGTCGCGATGTACGGCAGGTTCCGGTACCGCTCCGCGTAGTCGAGGCCGTAGCCGACCACGAACTCGTTCGGGATCTCGAAGCCCGTGTAGCGGATGTCGAGCGGTACCCGCTGCAGGTCGACCTTCCGCAGCAGCGCGGCGACCTCCAGGGAAGCGGGCTTGCGCGCTCGGAGGTTCTTCAAGAGGTAGTTGAGCGTGAGGCCGGAGTCCACGATGTCCTCCACCAGCAAGACGTCGAGCCCCTCGAGGTCGTGATCGAGGTCCTTGAGGATGCGGACCACGCCGGACGTCTGCGTGGCCGCCCCGTACGACGACACCGCCATGAAGTCGAACTCGAGCGGGAGGCGGATGTAGCGGGCCAGATCCGCCATGACGACGAACGCGCCTTTCAGGACGCCGACCAGCAGCAGCTTGCGTCCCGCGTAGTCGTTCCCGATCCGCTCTCCCAGCTCGGCGAGCTTGGCCTGGATCTCCTCGCCGGTGATCAGGATCCGATCGATGTCGGGTTCGTAGGCCTCCACGTGACCCGTCAGTGTAGAGAGCGAGGACGGTTCGATGAGCGTCACGCCTTCCCCTTTCCCGGTCGGGGTGGATCGGCCTCGCCGTCGCGGGGGGAAGGACGAGTGAGGCGAACATACTCCCGGTCGCGCCGGGCCTTCAAGCCGGAGGACAGATCTCGTCGCCGTCCGGGACGCCCCGCCGCCAGATCGAGGACGGCCAGCACGTCCGCCCGCGAGCACGGGACCCCGCATCCGTAGACGGCGTGGGCCACGACGCGTCCCGAGATGGCACGGGGAAGGTCGAGCAATCGCGCCGCCAGGAGATCCGCACCGTCGGGCGTCTCGTCGACGACCTCGTCGAGCACGTCGAACGTCTGGCGCATCAGCTCGTCCGCGTCCTCACGCAGACCCGCCGCGGTTCGGACCAACGGCTCGCGAAGGCTCCGGCCGACCGCGCGCTCCAGGCCCGGTAACCCACGCAGGCGGATGGCGTTGCGCAGGAACCGCAGGTCCGCGTTCGAGGGATCGGTTCGCGGCCGCAGGTGGAGCGATCGACAGAACGCCTCCACGTCGTCCCGCGTCACGTCGATCAGCGGGTTCACCCAGGTGCCGGTCACCGGCGCGATACCGCTCATCCCGCGGATCCCGCTCCCGGTGATCAGGCCGATGAGCACGGTCTCGGCTTGATCGTCCATCGTGTGCCCGATCGCGGTCCTCGCGGCACCGGTCTCGTGCGTGACCTCGGCGATCGCGAAGTGCCGTTGCTCGCGCGCCCACGCCTCGACCGACGCGCCCTTGCCGGGCGACGATGTGGCGGCCCGCAGATGGCACGGCAGACGGTGGCGATCCGCCAGCCGCGTGACGTACGCCGCGTCCGCCGCGGAGTCCTTCCGGAGCCCGTGATCGAAGTGGAAGACCTCGAGCCGGATCTTGAAGAGACGGCGGAGCCGCACGAGCGACTCCAGCATGCACACGGAATCCGGTCCTCCGGAGACCGCGACCAGGACCGTCTGGCCCGGCAGGAACATCTCGTGCTCGCGCGCCGTCGCCGTCACCCGCTCGAGGACCCGGGCGACTGCCGGAGGTCGGCGCATGGCGTTCCCTAGCCGCCGACCCTCGCGAGCCAGCGATCCGGCTTCGCCGATCTCGTCGATCGTCGGCAGGTCGTCGGCGCTCCGCCACACCAGGTTGAACGTCGACATCCCCGCGCGCTCGACGATCGTGCGGACGAATCGCTCGCCGGTGTCGTACTGACGGATCTTCTGCTCGAATCCGATCGCGCGCTGCAGGGTCTTCTCGAGGTTCGAGGACTGCCTCCGCGCGGAGAGCGCCCGGCGCATGCGGTCCACGTCCTGCACGTGATCGCGGGCCACCTCGTTCATGACGAACGACGCGTGGCCCTCCAACAACGACATCATCGCCTGCATCCGCATGAACATCTCGCGTTGCTCGGGCGAGAGCAGGAGGAAGACGCCGCCCATGCCGCGCCAGTCGACGCCGGACCTGGCCTCCTCGGCCGCCCGTCGCAGCTGGTTCATGAGCTGGCTCGAGTCGAGCTGGATGCTGCCCAGGTAGTCGTCGACCTGCCCGGAGAGGTAGCCGCGGAGCCACGTGGCCGAGCCGAACTGCACGCGGTGGGTGACCTCGTGGATCGCGATCCACAACCGGAAGTCCTTGGGGGGAAGCGAGTAGCGCCGTTCCGCTTCGACGATGTTCGGACCGATGAAGTACAGGAGCCCTTCGTCGTCGGGAGGGAGGAAGACGTCGTACTGACCGAGGACCTTGCGAGCCACGTACCCCATCAGCGCGCCGGTCTGCGCGCCGAGCGCCTTCCGCTTGAACTCGGCGCGGGTGGGCCGCCCGTCGAGCATCCGCTCGGCGAGCGGCTCCAGCAAGCGCTGCAAGCCCGTTGAGGTTGGCGCGGATCCACTCCGATCGCGCCATGACCCACGCGCGCGAGCGGAACCCCTGGACCTCCATGTCGGTGAAGCCGCGGATCAGTCCCTCGGCGCGGGGGACGATCTCGGCCATGTCCTCGCGGAGCCGGGCCCGCTCGACGCTGGGGACGGGAACGCCGGGACCGGAGACACGCCGGCCGATGTCGACCGCCGTGCCCCAATCGGCCAGACGGGACGCGTACGAACCCATCGACCAGTCGACGGCGTTGGCGGCGTCCATCGGCGGCGAGGGGGGACTAGCCCCCTTCGGCCTTCTTCCGCGCTGCGATCATGGCGGCTCGGCGAGCCTGACCCTCGGCGACGCGGCGGTCGGTCCCCTTCTCCAGGAGTTCCGCGAGCTTCTCGTCGAAGACGGCTTGGTCGAGCGTGACCTCGACGCGCTCGGCCGGAGCGACCGGCGCGGCGGCGGCGGGGGCAAGTGTGGCGGCCGCGGGGGCTTCAGGAGCCGCGGGTGCAGGCGCCGCGGGTGCAGGCGCCGCGGCTGCTGCAGGCGCCGCGGCTGCTGCCGGGGCGGGTGCTGCCGGTCGCCGGGGCGGGCGCCGCCGCCGCGGGAGCCGTCGCTCCGACGGCAACCGGCACGGCGGGAGGTGCGACGACGATCGGAGCTGCCTGCGAGATGTCCACGTCACGGCGAGGAAGGGCTTGACCCGGGCGCACGCGGTCGGCGCGAACCACGCTCAGGCCTTCCTCGTCCTTCGCGAACCGCGGCGCATACCGCATGTACATGACGATCAGGAAGAGCACGGTGGCGACGCCCAAGAGGAACAGCAACTGGGCCATGGAGAACACCCAGCCGCCCGTGTTCTCCGTCGGCGTCGTCGAGGGATCGACCGGCGTTTGGGCGATGGCGGCATTCAGCGAGGTCGCGATGAACACGGAGGCTCCGGCGAGAACGACCAGGAGCTTGCGGGATGTCTTCATCTGGGCGCGATTGTCGCAACCTGAGGACCCAGCGGCAACCGGGTTCGAGCGCGCGTTCGCGACGGACCGGCCGGTCAGCTGCGGTGGCGCACCCCTTGCACCTCGATCGCGAAGCCGATCAGCACACAGATCAGGCCGATCACGAACCAGAGCGAGCTCCCGCTCATGAAGCTTCCGCCGATGACCCCGGCTCCCTGCAGCATCCACACGCCGCCGACGACGATCAGCAAGCCCCCGCCGACGATGAGAGCCCATCGCATCTGGCCGGTGCCCCTCAGGCGATCCAGTGGAGCGCGCCGTCCTTGACCCGCACGCGTACGGCGGGTTGGGATCGCCGCTCCACGTCGTGATGTCGAACGTCGAGCCGACGTGGATCACGTGGACATCGAGGAACCTCGTCTCCGGCGGCGCTCCCGGCGCGCACGACACGACGTCGTCCGTGCGCATCTTGACGAACGAGACGTTCCCCTGGCCGACGACCGTGGCCACGCCATCCGGTCGTCACGAGCGCCGCGGCGTCCTCGTCCACGCCGATCCCCTTCACGCGCGACGCCCACCCATCGGTGATGACGCGGGCCATGAACGTCAGCATCCGGCCCATGCGCGCGCGTTGCGTGAAGTGCGTGTCGGTGATCGCCGAGGTCAGCACCGGGAGGTCGAGCATGTCGCGTTCGAGCGTGATCTTCTTCGCGTAGCAGTCCGCCATAGCCTGGCCGGACTGGATCGTGTCCTTCTCCGCCGCGAACAGGAACTGCCCCAGGATCGCCAGGCCGGCGCTGATCCCGCCGACCGCTCCCGAACGCGCGATCACCGCGTTGATGGCATCCTCGACCGGCGAGTCCTTCCAGACCCGCACGTAGTCGGATTGATCGCCGCCGGCGAAGAAGATCCCGTCGGCGCCCGAGATGCTCTGGATCACGAACGGATCGGACGCCGCCTCGGGCTTCGTGAGCTTGAGCGTCTGCACCGAATCCACCGCGTGGATGTTCAGGACGTACTGGTTGTAGATGTTGCCGCAGGTCGCGCAGACGATGACGATGTCGCCGTAGCCGGCCTGGTGCAGGAACCACTCCCACGCGGGGATCCGGTCGGACCCGCCGCCCTCGAGCATGGCGCCACCCCGCGTATGGACCTGGACATCGGCTGGATTCCCGCGGAGCCAGGAGCGCCATCCGTCGCCGTGGGTCTCGGTGGCGCGCGCCGGCGAGGGGACCACCGGGAGCATGACGAACGCAAGGGCGAGGATCGCGATGACGCGGGAGGTCGTTCGCAGCACGATCCGGAAGCCTCTCCCGGGAGCCCCTCGCCGTCAACAACTGGTGGACCGGGGGGTGCTCGGATACGCTCGCCGCCGTGGGGGAGCGTCCATGACCTGCTCGAGCTGTGGCACCGAGAATCGCGGGGGGCGCAAGTTCTGCTCCGCATGCGGTGCTCCCTTGTCGCATGCGTGCCCTCAGTGCGGCGCCGCGAACGATCCGGGTGATCGGTTCTGCGGCGAATGCGGGACCGTCCTACGCGAGAGGACGTCGTCCCAGGAGCCCCGGCCGGCGCCCGTCTCCGAGCGGAAACTCGTTTCGGTGCTCTTCGCCGAC
Organism: uncultured Actinomycetes bacterium; assembly: GCA_963723855.1. Lineage (GTDB taxonomy): Bacteria > Actinomycetota > UBA4738 > UBA4738 > HRBIN12 > JBBQVZ01. Next base: position 145,441 of record CAVRSI010000015.1, read on the forward strand.
CTGGTCGGGTTCACGGCGCTGTCCGAGGACCGCGACCCTGAGGAGGTCCGGGAACTCTTGTCGAGGTACTTCGAAACGGCGCGAACGCTCATCGAGCGGTACGGCGGAACGGTCGAGAAGTTCATCGGCGATGCGGTGATGGCTGTCTGGGGCGCGCCAGTGACCCAGGAGGACGACGCGGAGCGCGCCGTCCGAGCCGGACTCGAACTGGTCGATGCGGTGACGGCACTCGGGTCCGACGTTGGGGCGGATCTGGCCGCACGCGCGGGGGTCGCAACAGGCGAGACGGCCGTCACGCTCGCGGCGGAGGGCCAGGGATTGGTCGCAGGAGACCTGGTGAACACGGCAGCCCGCGTGCAGACGGCCGCCTCACCCGGCACCGTGTTCGTCACGGACGTCACGCGACGGGCAAGCGACGCCGCGATCGTGTACGAAGACGCCGGGACGCACAAGCTGAAGGGCAAGGCCGAACCGATGGCGCTCGCGCGTGCGATGCGCGTGATCGCGCTGCGCGGAGGCGAGCTCAGATCGGCGGGGCTGGAGTCGCCATTCGTCGGCAGGGACCGCGAGATGCGGTTGATCAAGGACCTGTTCCACGCGGCGGCCGACGAGAGGCGGGTGCATCTCCTGTCCGTCGTCGGGATCGGCGGCATCGGGAAATCCCGGCTGTCGTGGGAGTTCCTGAAGTACATCGATGGGCTGATGGACACGGTCTGGTGGCATCGCGGCCGATGCCTGGCATACGGCGAGGGCATCACGTATTGGGCACTCTCGGAGATGGTCCGTTCGCGGGCTGGGATCGGGGAGGATGAGCCCAGCGACTCCGCCGGTCGCAAGCTGGACGCTTGTGTCGGGGAGTGGATCACGGATCCCGAGGAACGACGCTGGGTGGAGCCGCGGCTCGCCCACCTGCTCGGGCTCGAGGAGCGAACGTCCTGGTCACGTGACGACCTGTTCTCCGGATGGCGCCTGTTCTTCGAGCGGATCGCCGACCGAGGCGGTCCGACGGTCATGGTGTTCGAGGATGTCCAGTGGGCGGACGACGCCCTGCTCGACTTCGTGGACCACGTGGCCGAACGAGCGCGGGATCATCCCTTGTTCGTGGTCACGCTCTCGCGGCCCGAGCTGATCGAACGCCGGCCGGACTGGGGGTCAGGGAAGCACCGGTTCACGTCCCTGTACCTGGAGCCGCTGCCCGATGACGCGATCGACGAGCTACTCCGCGGCATGGTGCCGGGGCTTCCCGACGATCTCCTGGTGAGGGTCCGCGAGCGGGCGGAGGGCGTGCCGCTCTTCGCCGTGGAAACCGTCCGGATGCTGCTGGACAAGGGCCTGCTCGCACGCGGCGAGAGCGACAGTTACGAGCTGACCGGCTCGGTCGACGAGCTCGAGGTGCCCGGCTCGCTCCAGGGATTGATCGCCGCGCGACTGGACGGCCTGCCCGTGCAAGAACGGGCGCTGCTCCAGGACGGCGCGGTGCTGGGCAAGACGTTCCCCCGTCAAGCGATCGCGGCGTTGAGCCCTCTCCCCGACGACCGGCTGAATGTGCTGCTCGCGTCCCTGGTCCGTAAGGAGTTCCTCTCGATCCAGAGCGATCCGCGGGCTCCGGATCACGGCCAGTACGGGTTCCTCCAGTCGCTCGTCCAGAAGGTCGCGTACGACACGCTCGCGAAGAAGGATCGGCGGGCCCGGCACCTGGCCGCGGCCGAGAACCTCGAGCACACGTGGACGGGGGATGAGGACGAGATCGTCGAGGTGATCGCCGCGCACTATACGGAGGCTTATCGGTCGGCCCCGGACGAGCCGGGCGCGGAACAAGTCCGCGCGAAAGCACGGGACACGCTCACACGTGCGGGACGTCGCGCCCAGCAGCTCGCCGCGCCGCGCGCCGCCCGCGGGTACTTCCTGCGTGCCGCCGAGCTCGCCGACACCGACGGCGAACGGGCCTCGTTGCTGGAGCTCGCTGGCAGCATGGCGAGCGTCAGCGCGACGTTCGACGAGGCGAAGGGCGACCTCGAGGAAGCGGAGGCGCTGTTCCGCTCCGAAGGACGGACGCACGACGCGGCGCGCGTGTCGGCCCGGATCGGCGGCCTCTCCTTCCTCACGTCGAAGCTCGACGACGCGCTCGTTCGGATGACATCCGCGTTCGACATCCTGAAGAACGACGAGCCCGATGAGGATCTGGCGGTGCTCGCGGCCCAGCTGGGGCGGCTCCACTTCTTCGCGGGGCACCTCGAGGAGGCGTCGAACGCGATCGAGCTCGCACTGGACGTGGCCGAGTCGCTCTGGCTCCCCGAGACGATCTCGGAGGCGATGAACACGAAAGGGCTCATCGCAAGCGCCCGCGGACGTCCCGAGGAATCGCTGGCATTGATCCGCCGCAGCCTCGAGGTCGCGCTCGAGAACGACACGCCGAGCGCCGCGCTCCGGGCGTACACCAACCTGGCCAACGAGATGTATGAGCGCGATCGTTATGACGAATCCACACGGCTCGATCTCGACGCGATCGCTATGGCGCGCCGGCTCGGCTGGAGCGGCCCCGAATGGTTCGCCAGGATGCAGATCGTGGGACACCAGTCCCTGTCCGGTGCCTGGGACGACGTACTCAGCACGATGCGCGAGGCTCTCGAGTCGGACGACCCCGGCGTTCGAGCGGGCCTCGAAGGGGTTGCGTTGGGAGCGATGGAGGTGGCGAGCAACCGGGGTGACGTCGATGAGGTGAACCGCTTCTTCGCGATCTGGGATGACTACAGCGCCAGCGACGACGTCCAGGCGCGCGCGATCTACGCCGTGGTGCGCGCGGTCGCCGCGGACGCCAACGGCGAACGGCGACAGGCGCTCGTGTTCGCGCGCGAGGCGTTCGACCTGCGCGACGCGTTGAGCCACCGGCACGGAGCCGTGAAGTGGTCGTACCCGATCGCCGTCTCGACCGCCCTCGACGTGGGGGATATCGGAGCGGCCGAAGAGCTCGTCTCGACCGTGGAGGCCTGGAAACCCGGACAAGTCTCGCCGTTGATGCGGGCGATGACCGAGCGGTTCCGCGCATGCCTCGCCCCCGACGAGCCGGAAACTGACGCCAGGTTCAAGTCGGCGACCGGCCTGCTTCGGGAGATCGGCGCTCCGTTCCATCGCGCGTGCACGATGCTCGACCACGCCCGATGGCTCGTCGCCAAGGGGATGGGAGACGCCGAACCGCTCCTCACGGAGGCGAGGGAGATCTTCGAGGAACTCCGGGCCGTCCCCTGGCTTGCAAGGCTCGACGCGATCGCCTCGAGTCGCGTGAGGACCTGAGAGCCGGAGCGGGGATTCGAACCCCGGACCTACCACTTACGAGGCGGTTGCTCTACCACTGAGCTACTCCGGCGGCGGTTGCCGAGTCTACCGAACCGGGTCGCTGGCACCCACGGCACCATCCGCAGGAGGCGGGTGCCCGGCTCGTCGCGGACGGGCCTCCATCGGAGATGATGCGCGCATGAGCGCGAACGGCGACGTGCGGGTCGGGGGACCCGTGAAGCGGGTGATGGTGGGGACCGATCGCTCCCAGACGGCCGAGCGCGCCGTGGCATGGGCGGCCGCGTTCGCGGATCGCTACGGAGCCGACCTGCACATCGTCCAGGTCATCCTGCCGGGCAGCCCGACCGACACCGAGTTCGGGGCCGCCGAGGCGACACGCGCGCGCGGCGCCGCCGACGAGCTGCAGACCTACGCGACCCAGGTCGCCGGCGAGCGCGGGCGGGCCCACGTCGTGATCAACGACGACCCGGCCATGGCGATCGTCGACGCAACCGAGGAGCACGCGATCGACGTCCTGGTGGTCGGCAACGCCGGCATGGCCGGCCGCAAGGAGTTCCTGCTGGGGAACGTGCCGAACCGGATCAGCCACAACGCGCGATGCACGGTCATCATCGTGAACACGGCGGACGGGCAGGCCGCCGGGACCGCCACCGCCGCGCGTGCGCCTGCCTCCCTGCGCGCGAGCGCCGCCGAGGTCGAGACGGAGCCGCACCTGATGGCCCGCGGCACCAAGATCGCGACCGTCTTCGCGAAGCATGGGCTGAAGGAGCTCTTCGGCCGGCCGGACGAGGAGGGCGCGATCGGCCGGGAGCGGCAGGGCAAGCGGCTGCGGGCCGCGCTCGAGGAGCTGGGGCCGACGTTCGCGAAGCTCGGGCAGATCCTCTCGACGCGTCCCGATCTGCTCCCACCCGAGTACATCAAGGAACTCGCGACGCTCCAGGACAACGTTCCCCCGCTCACCGAGGAGCAGGTCGTCGGCGTGATGGAGGAGGAACTGGGCGTTCCGTGGGAGGACGTCTTCGATCACATCGAGCCGTTGCCGCTCGCGGCCGGCACGATCGCCGAGGTGCACCGCGCGACGCTCGCGAACGGCGAGAAGGTCGTGGTCAAGGTCCAGCGCCCCGACGCCAAGGAGCAGATCGAACAGGACCTGGCGCTGCTCGAGGTCTTCGCCGAGAAGGTGGGGCACCGGCCAGGGCTGAAGCAGGTGATCGACATGGAGGCGGTGTTCCGCTACCTCTCCGAGTCGCTGCACCGCGAGCTCGACTTCCGCCAGGAGGCGGGCAACATGCGGCGGATGACGGAGGTGATCGCGCCGTTCCCGCGCCTCCGCGTGCCGGAGGTGCACGGCGACTTCTCGACGTCTCGACTGCTCGTGATGCGCGATGTCGCGGGCGGCCCGATCGCGAGCGCGCCCGAAGGGACGCCGCGCAAGGAGGCCGCGCGACAGCTGCTCGAGTCCTTCTACAAGCAGATCATGGTCGACGGGTTCTTCCACGCCGACCCGCATCCCGGCAACCTGATGTGGCAGCCGGAGGAAGAGCTCCTGTACTTCCTGGACCTGGGCATGGTCGGCGAGGTGAGCGCCGAGATGCGCGAGCAGATGATGCTGCTGCTGATGGCGTTCTGGCAGGAGGACGTCGGGTTCCTCACCGACATCTCGCTGATGCTGTCCGGTGCGATCGATCGGAGCGACCTGGACGTCGATGCGTTCAGCGAGGAGATCGGCGAGCTGATGGCCAAGAACCGCGGCGCGTCGCTGAAGGACATCCAGCTCGGACCGGTGCTGCAGGAGATGACCGAGATCTCGCTCCGCCACAACGTGCCGCTCCCGGCATCCCTCACGCTCACCGGGAAGTCGCTCGCGCAGATGCAGCTCGCGGCCGCGCAGCTCGACCCCGAGCTCGACCCGTTCGACGTCGCGGGCAAGTTCCTGATGCGGAACGTCGTCACGGGGATGGGGTCGAAGCTCGACCTGAAGGCGTTCTTCTATCAGACGCAGAAGATGAAGGTCCGGGCGATGCGGGTGATCGAGGCCGTCGAACGGTTGATCGGCGCGCGTCCGGGTCAGAAGCTGGAGGTGAACTTCCGCGCCGCATCGCTGGAGACCACGATCCGGCGAGCAGGCAGGCGGCTGGCGCTCGGGTTGACCGCGGGTGCGGCGATCCTGGCGACGTCGCTCACCGCGCTTTCGACGCGCGTGGCCGGATGGGTCCCGGGCGCCTTCGCCGTGGTCGCCGGCCTGCTGACCCTCGCTCTGCTCGTCGACCTGCTCCGTCGGAGGGATTGACCTCGTCCGTCGACGGACTAGTCGAGATCGGCCTCGGCGCCCTTCGACGTGATCGTCGTCGGCGCGGGAGCGGGCACCGATCCACCGCCTTTCTTCACCGAGCGCAGCACGGCCTTCTCGAGCACGAACGCGATCACACCCATGGCCAACCCGACGAACCAGCGCTCGACGCGTCGAAGGCCTTTCGGCTTCTTCGATCGAGCGGGGCCGGTCACGCCATCGACCCCGACCCGGCCGGCACCGGCAACCGGCCTTCGATCGTGGTCCCCGATCCGGGGCTCGACGTGACCGTGACCTGCCCATCCAGCGCACCCACCCGGTCGACGATCCCTTGGAGCCCGGTGCCACCGGCGGCCTGCAGCCGGATCGAAGCCGCGGCCGTCGTCGGACACGGTGAAGCACAACGAATGGTCCCGCTCGGCGATCGTCACGGAGGCCGAGGACGCCGAGGCGTACTTCGCGATGTTCTGCATCGCTTCGAGGCACGAGAAGTACACGGCCGCCTCGACATCTTGCGGGTACCGGGCGATCGCCTCGGCACGGACCTCGACCGGCAGACCCGACTTCCTCGCCTGCGCCTCGAGCGCCGGGACGAGGCCCTTGTCCGCCAGGAGCGGCGGATAGATGCCCCGGGCCAGGTCGCGCAGGTCCTCCAGTGCCGCGTGCGTCTCGCCCTGGAGCTGGCCGACGAGCTCTCGCGCCTTCTGCGCGTCCCGCTCGATCAGGCCGTCGGCGAGCTTGAGCTTGACGGCGAGCGCCACCAGCTGCTGCTGCGCGCCGTCGTGGATGTTCCGCTCGAGCCGCCGGCGCTCCGCGTCCTGCGCGGAGACCAGCCGCTTCTGGGCGGCCTTCAGGTCCTCCAGCCGTGCCTTGAGCGCCTCGGTCAACCGAACGTTGCTGAGCACGAGGCCGGCCTGGGCGGCCAGATCGGCGATCAGCTTCTCGTCCGACGGCGAGACGGGATCGCTCGACGGCTTGCGGACCGCCAGCGCGCCCAGGAGCTCGCCCGCCTGCACGACCGGGTACACACGGTCCATGCCCTCGATCTGCGGCACCGACCCGTTCGGGAGCGGGATCGCGCTGCGACCCGCGACGTCCATCGGCCAGGCGGCGACGTCGCGAAGCTCCCGGTCGACGGCCAGCCACACGTCGGCTCGCTCGGCGCCGATCCCCTCGCCCAGGATCCGCGCCATCCGCGGCAGCACGTCCTCGTCCGCGTAGGCTCCGCCGACCCGTTCGGAGAACTCCGAGAGCACCTCGTACGGCGTCGCGCGCTTGCCGTAGACCAGACGGTTGGCGAACCGCGTGAGCCGCGCGCGCGCCGGTTGGAACGTGAGCGCCACGACCACGGCCGCCACCATCGTCAGGAACGAGTTGTCGCGTCCCAGCCAGACGCCGACGCCGACCACCACCGCGAGGTAGATCAGCGTGGCGAAGAGCGCGAACGCGCCGTAGATCAGGGTCTTGCGAACGACGACGTCGAGGTCGTAGAGATGGAACCGCAGGATCGCGATCCCGATGGACAGCGGGAGCAGGAGGAACGCGACCCCGCCGATCAACGCGGTCACTATCGTTTCCTGGTTGTTGAAGGTGGTGGCGGTGATCCCGACGAGCGCCACCCCGAGACCGAAGACCACCCACTTGATCTGCTGACGCTCCACGCCCGTGGAGCGACGGAACCTGAGGACGAGCGACGCGACGGACCCCGCGAAGATCCCGGGGAACAACACGGCGATCACCGGATCCAACGACGGGAGCTTCCCGACCGCCGCGACGTACAACGGGTTCGCGATCGAGATCGATTCGCTCGAGCCCGTCAGCGTCTTCTGGCCCAACGCGAGGTCGATGCCGATCACCGCCACGAACGTCACGCTGAACCACAGGAACGGCCGCCATCGCGGCGTCGGGACGTGTCCGTCGGGGAACAGCAGCGGCGTGAGGAAGACGACCGGGAAGATCCCGAACAGCCAACCGAAGTTGTTGAGCAGGCCCATGGCAACGAGCCACCAGCCGCTCTGGCCACGCGTGGCCGCGTACGTGAAGACCTCTCCACCCAGGAACGACAACGCCGTCAGGAAGGACGCCCAGAGGAACAACAACCCGATCGTGTTGCGGCCATCGCGACTGACGATCAGGGCACCGACGACGCCGAACATCGCGAACGCCACGACGTACGGGACCTGCTGGTCGAGCGGCTCGCCGTTCGCGTCCACCAGGACCAGCGCCACGGCCGCCACGGCGAGGAAGACAGCGAGGACCACCCACGGCCACCGCGCCGGTCGCGGCGTGACGGCCTGAACGGCTTCAGCCGATGACGACACGGAACACCTCCACCGGCTCTTCGCGACCCTTCACGTACCGCGGGCCGATCGATTCGCACACCACACCGGGTGCGGCCTTCACCGTCGACGCGGCGGCGACGATCTCGCCACCCGCCGCCTCCGACTGCAACCGCTGGGCGACGTTCACCGCGTCGCCCACGACGGTGTACTCCAGCCGGCCGCCGCCCCCGACGGTCCCCGCGATCACGGGACCGGTATTGACGCCGATCCCGACGCCCAGCTCCGGAACATCTGCATCCCAACCCTCGGCGTTGAGCTCGGTCTGCCGCGCCTGCATCGCGATCGCACAGCGGAGCGCCTGCTCGGCATGGTCCAAGGTGGGCTCCGGCGCGCCGAACACCACCATGACCGCGTCGCCCTGGAACTTGTCGATCATGCCTCCGAGGGAGAGCACGACCTCCGCCATCGCGGAGAGATGCTTGCCCACGACCGCGGCGACGTCGCGTGCCGGGAGCCGTTCGGCGAGCGTCGAGAACCCGCGGATGTCGGAGAAGAGCACGCTCACCTCGACCTCCTGCGGCTCGATCGCCATCTCGGGCTGCGCCGCCAATCGATCGGCCAGCTGTTGCGGGACGAACGACGCGAGCGTCTTGCGCGACGTCGTCTGCTCCACGACTGCGGCGTGCAGTCGCTTGAACTCGTCGACGAGACCGGCCCCCGCGCCGTCGCCCGCCATCCGCTGGAACAACCCGGTGACCTGCGAGTCGACGGCCTCTTGCGTCGTTCCGAGGGCATCGGCGATCTCGGCGTAGCCCAGGCCCTTCGCCATCATGTCCAGCAGCTCCCGCTCGCGCTCGACGGCGTCGCTCCGTCCCGAGAGGCGCTCGGCGATCACGGGATCGACGGTGCTGCCCCCGGCGTGGACCTCGCGGATCGCGCGGGCGAGCTCATCGCCCTGCGAGATCCGGTCCTTCAACAGGTACGCGAGCCCGCTGTGTCCCTGGCCGAGCAGCGCGATCGCATACTCCTCGTCGTCGTGCGCCGACAGCACCACCACGCCGGTATCCGGATGGCGTTCGCGGATCGCGTGCGCGCAATCGATGCCCTCGAGCTGGAACGAGGGCGGCATCTTGATGTCGGTGACGACGACGTCGGGAACGTGTTCGGCCGCGGTCTCCAGCAACGACGGCGCGTCCGCGGCCACCCCGACGACCTCGATGTCGTCGTAGGAGTCGAGGAGCGCCCGAACACCTTCGCGGACCAGGACGTTGTCCTCGCCCAGGACCACTCGGATGCTCATGCCGCGTACTCCGTCCGCTCGAGACCCCCGTGTACCATCCGCGCATGATCCGCGTGGTGTTCGCCGAGGATAACTACCTGGTCCGCGAGGGTACAGCCGCGCTCCTGGCCACCTCCGATCAGATCGAGCTCGTGGGGACGGCGACCACCCGCGACGAGTTGCTCGCCGCCGTCGAGCAGTACACCCCCGACGCGGTCCTGACCGATATCCGGATGCCGCCCACGGGCACGAACGAAGGGATCGAGGCGGCGAAGCAGATCCGCGCGAGCCATCCGCAGATCGGCGTCGTCGTGCTCTCGCAGTTCGTCGAGGAGGACTACGCCTACGACCTGCTGAAGGACGGCGCCGGCGGGCTGGGCTACCTGCTGAAGGAGCGGGTCGCCGACGTGGACGAGCTGGTCCGTGCGCTGGGGGAGGTCGCGCGCGGCGGGTCGGTCCTCGATCCCAAGGTCGTCGAGGCGCTGGTCACGGCGAAGGACCGGATGGCGCACTCGCCCCTGGCACACCTCACGGACCGCGAGCGCGAGGTGCTGTCGCACATGGCCCAAGGCGAGAACAACGCCGCGATCGCCTCGTCGCTGTTCCTCACCGAGCGGGCCGTCGAGAAGCACATCAACTCTCTGTTCCACAAGCTCGGCCTCACGGAGGAACCGGACGTGCATCGCCGCGTGATGGCGGTGCTCGCGTTCCTCCGCGAAACCGAGCAGCGGCTGACGGTAGCTGTCGGCGGATCATTGCGCCCGGCGCGTGTCGACGATGAACACCGAGCACGGCGCGTGGCGAAGCACCATGTTCGGCACGCTGTCGCGGACGCGCCATCGGGCGCCCTGCGCGCCGCGGTTCCCGACCACGATCGTGTCCGCGAGCTCCTCCGCCGCCACGTCGCAGATGCGATCGGCCGGCTCCCCGCGCTCCACGCGTGTGCGGGTCGTGACGCCGGGGAACCGCGTCCGGATCCGCGCCAGGTAATCGTCGGGGTCGGCCGCGCGATCGGGGTCGGCCACCGCGCGCAGCTCCGACTCGGGCGCGACGTAGAGGACGAGGAGCTCGGCGCCCCGATCGCGCGCCATCCGGGCCGCGTCCTCGACGGCAAGGTCGGCCGCGGCGGAGGTATCCGTTCCCACCAGGATGGTCTGCATCTCATGCCTCCTTCGTCGTCCGATCCGAAGCTACTCCGCACTCCGTCCGTGGACGACCCGGCCGCCACCACGGTTAGTCGGGGGTGCCAGCACCCCAGAGTGACGAAGACCTAGGTCGAAGACCGCTCACATCCCCCGCCATTCCGATGACCCGGCCAGGTTCGGGTGCTAGGTTGCTTCCTCAGTCGACAGGAGGGGGACTCCGCATGCAGCACATCGACGGACGCCGACTGGATCGGCGTCGGATATCCGTGGCTGTGTTCACGACGGCGATGACGCTCGCCGCGGTCGTGGCAGTCACGGCGCCCGCACGCTCTGCCGGACGCGCGGCGTCCGGGCGCGCGCAGACGAGCCGGGCACGCGGGAACTTCGACGTCCGCGCCCAGGGAGGCGCCGCGGCGGCACCCAGCGCCCGCATCGCGCGTGCCCGGGTCGAGCTGGCGCGCCGCCTGGGCACCCAGGGCGTGATCGAGTCGGATCCGCTGACCGGCACGCTCAGGATGGTCGGGCGACTGGACGGCTACCTGACGGGACGCAGCGCGCGCCCCGCGAAGGCCGTCGCCATCGGCTACGTCCGATCGAACCTCGCGGCCTTCGGATTGACCAAGGCCGACCTCAAGACGTTCCGCCTGCGACAGGACTACGTGGACATCGCGGGCGTGCACCACATCTCGTGGACGCAGGCCAAGCACGGCGTGCCGGTGTTCCACAACGGCCTCCGCGCGAACGTGACGAGCGACGGGCGCCTGGTCAACATCACCGGTTCGCCGGTGCACGCCATCCGCATCGCATCGGCCGTCCCGGAGCATCACCTCGGACGCGGCGATCAGCGCGGCACGCGTCGACGGGGGTGCGACGGTCGCCGCCGCGCAGAGCTCAGACTCGGCATCGCTCGTGCTCTTCCCGACGGGACACGGCGCTCGGCTCGCATGGGAGACGTTCACCTGGCCGAACACGCAGCAGCTCGTTCATGTCGGTCGTGGACGCCCGGAGCGGGTCCGTGCTGTACCGGCAGAGCCTCACGAGCGACGACACCGGAACCGCGACGGCGTGGGAGTTCTACCCGAGCGACCTGGTCCCCGCCGGCGCGAACGTGGCGAACCCCGTCACGTTCCCGGTGGTCGACGGCACGAAGCTGAGCGGCGACAACGCGCACGTGTGGGCGGACGTGAAGGACAACAACAAGCCGGACCCGGGCGAGGAGATCCCCGCCGTGTCGGGAACGGATTGGAGCATGCCGGCGATCCTTGACACGACGAACGCCGCGCAGAACTGCACCACGTCGCGTCCCTGCACGTGGGACAAGAACGTCCCGTTCAGCTGGCAAGCGAACATGGCGCAGAACGCCGCTCAGGTCATGTACTACCTGAACAAGTACCACGACCACCTGGCCGGAGCGCCGTACGGCTTCACGGCAGCGGCGGGCAACTTCGAGGCGGCGGGAGGCGACCCGGTCCTGGGCAACGCGATGGACGGCGCCAACTCGGGCAACGGCCTCCCGGACAAGAACCACTTCAACAACGCCAACATGAGCACGCCACCGGACGGCAAGTCGCCGACGATGCAGATGTACCTGTTCCGCGCGCGGACAAGGGCTGCCCGCCTTGCCGAGCGTGAACGGCGGCGACGACGCCGAGGTCGTCTACCACGAGTACACGCACGGCCTGTCGGGCCGGCTCGTCCTGTACCCGGACGGCACGTCCGGCCTGACGACCCAGCAGGCGCAACTCGATGGGCGAGGGATGGAGCGACTGGTACGCAGAGGACTTCCTGAACAACCAGGGGTTCAAGCCGGACACGGCCGCGATCGGCGACGTCGTGATGGGCGCCATCACGTTCGCCGGGCTCCTTCGGTCCCAGCCGGTCGACTGCCCGGTGGGCGCGCCGGCTCCGTGCGGCGGTACCCAGGGCGCGGGCCCCGGCGGCTACACGTACGGGGACTTCGGCAAGGTTGCCGGCTTCCCCGAGGTGCATGCCGACGGTGAGATCTGGCTGGAGACGCTCTGGCAGATCCGTCAGGCGCTCGGCCCGGCCATCGCCGAGACGCTCGTGACACGCGCGATGGAGCTGTCGCCGGGCGGGCCGTCCTACCTCGACATGCGGAACTCCATCATCCAGGCCGACCTGGTGAACTTCGGCGGGGCCAACGAGTCGGCGCTCTGGTCGATCTTCGCCGAGCGGGGCATGGGGTACTTCGCCGCGTCGACGAGCGACAGCGTGAACCCGATCGAGGACTTCTCGATCCCGCCGGACTGCACCACGTCCGATTGCGCGACGATCTCCGGCACGGTGAAGGACAAGACGTCCGGAAAGCCGGCCGCCGGAGTGACGGTGTCGGTGCCCGGGTTGGACTCGGGATTCGCGTCGGATCTGGCGGACACGACCGACTCGGCGGGGCACTTCTCGATCGCCAACGTGCCGTTCCACACGTACCACCTGTTCTCCGATCGGAGGAGGGGGCTACGAGCCGTTCCTCGTCGGGAACGTCCCGGTCACGGGAGACGTGAGCCTCGACATCGAAGGTGATCCGCGACTGGGCGTCGATCGAGGGCGGAGCGAAGGTCGGCAAGTTCACGCCGCCCGACTACGGTCCGTTCGGGTGCGGTCCGGAGCAGTTGGTCGACCTGAACCTCGGTTCGGGCTGGGGATCCGACGCGGTGGGCAGCACCTCGGGCAGCCACGTCAAGGGCCCCCGCAAGGTCGTCATCAAGCTGCCGAAGGCCGTGGACGTCACGAGCTTCGCGCGTCGCCTCGTTCGGCGCGTGCGGCGACGGACCCGATGCCGGCGTGAAGAAGTTCAAGATCGAGACCAAGACGAACGGCGGCCAGTGGATCACCGCGTTCGTGGGCAAGGCGCCCAGCAACGACAAGTTGATGACGTACGTGCCGCATGCCGGCAAGGCCAACGTCCGGTTCGTGCGGTTCACCATGCTGTCGAACCACGGCGACCCGCTCTTCATGGACGTGATGGAGCTCTCGGTCCGCGGCAAGTAGCGGATCGGGCGTCGAACGACGAGAGGGCCGGCATCCGCCGGCCCTCTCGCTCGTTTCCGGTCTCCGAGTGTTGGGTCAGATCCGCGCGAAGAAGATGAATTGCAGGTTCCGCGGGTGTGGCAGCGGCTTCCCGCTGAAGCGATCGGTCACCACGCTCATGTCCGTCCACACCACGTTCGCGTGGCCATCCGCGCCGTAGTCGAGGCCGATGTAGTCACCATTGAACGTTGCGCATTTCCTGCATCCGTCGGCGTTGGATTGGAAGAACAGCGAGTTGGTCGGGTCCGACGGTGCCACGCTCACGGTCGATTTCGTGAACAGACCAGGCGCACCCACCGAGAGCGACGCGTTGTACAGATCAGGGTTCATCGGGTCACGGTCGTTGTAGACCACCCCCAGCTGTCCGGTCGCTGGGTTCACGTCGGCCCAGGGGAACCATTGGTCTCGGGGACCCGTGTCCACTCCGACCGGAGCGCTCCATGTCGCGCCGCCGTCGTTGGAAACCACCACGTAGACGTTCATGTCGGTGACCGGATCGGGGACGTCGTGCGTACCGGCTCGATTGTCGGCGAACACGACGTACAACGTCCCGGTCGCCCCGATGGCGACGTTGCCGGCGGAATTCAGCCGGACTTGGTATCCGTTCACGGTCTGCCGACCGTCCACGTTGCGTGCCAGATCGTGCTTGCCATCCTCGAGGTCCGCCGCATCGACGGGTGCGCTCCACGTGGCCCCGCCATCCAACGACTTCACGACCAGGTAGCTGCTCTCCGTCTCCTTGCCCGTCTCCCAGACAGCCGAGTTCTGGCCGTTCTCGAAGGCAACGTAGACCGTACCGTCGGCCGCGATCGCGCCGACCGAGTACTGGTCCTCGTCGCATTGGCCCGCCGGCCCGTCCGTCTGGAACGTGCAGAACGCTGCGCTCCCCGAGATCTCATGCGCCGTGCTCCACGTGAGGCCGCCGTCGTCGCTGTGGGACTCCCAGATCGGAGATTCCGCGACCGAACCGTCGTGTGAGAGGAAGCGGCTCCAGGTCAGATACACACGGCCGTAGTACGGAGAGCTGGGGTTGGTGTCCGCGACCATCCAATCCTTGTCGTTGAAGACCTGCGTGGGATCCTCGTCCGCACCGTGACCCTGATACACGACGACCGGCGTCGCCCACTTCACGCCCCCATCCGTCGAGATCGACACGACAACGTCACCCGACGTTGCCTGCCCGTCGTTGCGGATGACGTAGTTGAGCGACGAGTGCAGGACGTTACCGCTCTTCGGCTCGAACACCGTGACGGGATCGCTCCCCGTCCGACGCTTGGTGAGGACCGACATGTTGCCCGTCTGCCAGGTGAGTCCGCCGTCGAACGTCGTGTAGAACTCGTCGCAACACGAGTCGTAGTCGTTCGAGCTCGCCACCATGTGGAGCGGATCAGTCGGGTCGACCGCGATATGCGGCTCGTTGTTCGGCGCTTTCGTATCGCAATCGAGCTGGGTATTCGCGGCTCCTGCCGTGGTAGCGGCTGTGCAATCGATGACGGAGGCCAGGTGATCCGCCGACACGGACGATCCTTGCGTGCGGACCCCTTCGATCGATCGGTGAACACGACTGCTCAGATGTGCACCTTCAAGGAAGCTGTTGGCTTTACCGGCCCCCGAAGCGGTAGGCACCGCCACCAGCATGAGCACGCACACGGTCGCCACGATCGTCGAAACGCGTTTCACCGGACCCCCTCTCTCGGCGGCAACGCCACCCGCCCGATCACGCTCCGCGGCGCGGAACGCGCACCGGCCGCATCATCACATGACGCCGAAGAGGCCGTCGAGGGAGGTCAGGCGGCGCCGGACGCGGCGGCCCAGGCGGCCTCGAGCCGGTCCGGGCCGAAGACGGCCTTCGGGATGTACGCGGCGGCGCCGCACTCCGCGGCGCGCGGCGCGTACTCGTCCTCCTCGTACGTCGAGAGCAGGAGCACGACCACGGCGTTCGATCCGTCCCCGGCACCGGCGAGGATCTGACGAGTCGCATCCAACCCGTTGATGCCCGGGAGGTTCACGTCCATGAGGACCAGGTCCGGGCGTGAGCTCGGCGGCCATGGCGACGGAGTCCTCGCCCGACTCGGCCTCGCCCACGACGTCGAAGCCCTCCGTGGCCTCCACCACCATGCGGGCGGCCATCCGGAAGGGCTCTTGGTCGTCGACGATCAACACCCGAACGGTCATGGATCGTCAGCGTCCCACCGCGACCTGATCGAACGCCAGTAGTGCCAGCACCACTATCCGTTGCGCCGGAGAACGGCGCTACGCTGCCAGCTCGGCCAGACGGAGGAACGCGCGTTCGAGCAGGAGGCGTGGATTGAGGTTGAGGTCCTCCGCCAGGTCCGCCCGCGCCTGCTCGATCCCCGCGAGCCCGCGCGCGGCCCGCACGACGCTCAGCCGGTCGTCCGGCACCAGATCGGGGTTCATGAAGAGCTCGGGACCGCCGCCGATCGCGGAGCGCGATCCGGTCGCGGAGGAGCGACGACACCGCGAGCAGCTCCCAGTCGATGTAGTCGCGCTCGGCTCGCCGTTCGCGCCGCTGGAACCGCGTCTCGATGCGTTTGATGGCCCCGCGATACGCGTCCTCGGGGCGGCCCTTCTCGTCGACGAACGGCGCGAGCGCCGTCTCGAGCTCGGCCTTGAGGCCCTTCTTGTACTCGGCCGCGGCGGCGAGCACGACGTCGGCCGCCTCGAGCGCCCCCGTGGAGCCCTCCGAGGCGAGCGAGACGGCGTGCGCGGCCGCCTCGCGGAACCGCAGCCCATCGGCCGCGGTGGCCAAGTCGCCGCGCGCGGCCCAGGTTGCCGCCCGCGAGCCGCGCGGCCAGGCGGGCCCGCGTCTCGTCGACCCCTTCGCCGACGAGCACGTCCACGACGAACGTCTCGGACAGCGCCGTGAACGTGACGACGTGGCACCGGGACAGGACCGTCTCGGGCAGCTCGTGCGCTCGAGCCGACATCAAGCAGCAAGACGGAGTCGGCGGGAGGTTCCTCGAGCACCTTGAGGAGCGTGTCCGCCGCGGCCGGCGACAAGCGATCGGCCTCACGGATCAGGAACACCTTGCGGCCGGGCTCGGGAGCGGTCCGATAGGCGGGGGTCCAGACCTCCTCGCGGATGGTGTCCACGTGGATGTCCCGGCCCTCGGGCTCGACCAGGAACACGTTGGGGTGATGATCGGCGAGCGCGAGCCGACAGGTCCGGCACGCTCCGCAGCCGCCGTCCGGGCACAGGAGCGCGGCGACGAACGCCCGGGCGGCGATCGACTTGCCCGAGCCCTCGGGCCCCGCGAACACGTAGGCGTGATGCGGACGCTCGGCGGCGCCGGTCAGGAACGCCATCGCGGCATCCTGCCCGGGTACCTGATCGAGGACGACGCTCACGGGGCGATGCTACCCGGCCGGTCCGACCGGATCCGCCGTCGCCGGGGGGTCGGCCTCGTCCCGATCCTTCAGCACGCGGCCGAGCGCTTCCTTCACGCTCTCGAAGACCTCGGCCTGCGGGCGATCGGCATCGATCACGACGAACCGCTCCGGGTGCTCCTCGGCGATCTTCAGGTACGCGTCGGAGACCTTGGCGTGGAAGTCCTGGCCCTCCAGCTCCATCCGGTCGGGCGCCTCGGTCGATCGGAGCAAGCCCAGCTCCGGCTCCACGTGGAGCAGCACCACGAGGTCGGGGAACAGCCCCTGCGTCGCCCAGACGTTGAGGGTCAACACGTCCTGCTCGCCCAGGCCGCGCGCCCACCCCTGGTAGGCGAGCGACGAGTCCACGTAGCGGTCGCAGATCACCGTCTTCCCCTCCGCCAGGGCCGGGCGGATGACCGTCGTCACCGTCTGCGCGCGGCTGGCCGCGAACAACAGCGCTTCGGCCCGCGCGTCCAACTTGCCGGTGTTCGGGTCCAGCAACAGCTGGCGAACTCGCTCGCCCAGCTCGGTCCCGCCCGGCTCGCGCGTCACGAGGACGTCGAGCCCGAGCGTTCGCAGGTACGCCTCGGCCAGGCCGATCTGCGTGCCCTTGCCCGCACCCTCCACCCCTTCGAAGGCGATGAACAGCCCGGTCGCCGGCGGCCGCTTCAGCTTCGGCACGAGGGTGAGGGGTTGGGGCCGGCTGAGGCGGAACCGGTGCAGGAGACGGCGTGTGTTGAGCCCCGCGATGAGCACGAGCAGCCCCGCCGCCCAGAGCGCCACGCGCGTGCCGGACAGGACGAACCCTTCGGTGGGGGGCCCGGTCGTGCCGTAGACGGACGAGTCATAGACGGAAGACAGGATAGGGAAGAAGGTGAGCGACGCGAAGAGCCCGAGCCGTGACAGGACCGTGAGCGACGCGAACGTGCGCCCGCGGTACTCATCCTCGACGTTCTCCTGCAGCAGCGTGTAGCCGCTCACCCACGCCAGCCCGCAGAACAAGCCGAGCCACACGGTGACGACCGCCGCAAGCGAGAACGTCGGCATCGCCGGCCAGCAGGAAGAGCGCTGACCGCCGCCGACAGCAACGACCGCGTGAACACCAGCTCGCGCTCGATGAACTTCGTGACCTGGTTCGATCCGGCCATCCCGATCGCCATGCCCGACGCCGAACGCCACGACCACCACGCCCCATCCGGCGGCCTTCGCATGGAGCGTGGTGTCCACGAAGATCGGTCCGAGCGCCAGCACCGCCCCGACGGCAGCGAACGCGATCACGATCCCGGCGGTCATGGCCGACGCGATCGAGTCCTCGCGGAGGAAGCGGAGCCCGTCCATGACGTCGCGCCAGATCCGCGAGAGATCGAACCGCTCGAGCCCGCGCGATGCCGGCGTCTTCAAAGGCACGCCGCTCACCATCACGAGCGGAGAACGCGAACGTGCCGGCGTCCAACAGCAGCGCGAGTGTCTGCGGTCGCGCGAGGCCGATCACGCCGCTTATCACAGCGAGGACGTAGAACACCGCACCACCGAGCGGGAGCGTCGCATACGTGCTGACCAGCCCGATCGAGTTCGCGTTCGCGAGCTGTCGCCGCGGAACCAGGTTCGGCAGCGACGCGTCGCGGGCGGGCGTCCAGAGCAGCGAGAAGCATTCGATCACGAACGACAGCAGGAAGATGACGCCGAGACGGTGGACGAACGCCATCGTGCCGTAGAGCGCGCCGCGCGCGATGTCGGCCGCGATCATGATCTTCTTGCGGTCGAACCGGTCGACGAGCGCACCCGCGAACGGCCCGAAGAGGATCGCGGGCAGCATCCTCGCGGTCATCACTCCACCGATGGCGAGGCCGGCGGTGGCGGGCATCCCGGATGAAAGCGTCGTGACCAGCGACGTCACCGCGACGAACCCGACCCAGTCCCCCAGGGACGACACCGTCATCGCCGCCAACAGGCGGGAGAAGCCGGGGTTCGTCAGGAGATCTTTGAGTGTCGCCGACCTGGTTCCGCGGAGTGCGGCGACCTCGTCGGCGATGCTGGCCACGAGCCGCTAGGCCTCCGGCGCGTCGGGCACGGCCGCGAGCGCCGCAGCGGCCGCCGCGGGGGCCTTCTTCGCGGCCGGCTTCCGCTTCGCAGCGGGTTCGCGCTTCGCCGCCGTCTTCTTCCCTGATGTCTTCCGGGCAGCCGGCTTCTTCTTCTTGGCGCGCGCCTCGCGCGCCGCCGCCTTGGCCGCTCGGACCGCAGCCTCTGCTTCGACGTCGCCGTCCTTCGTCACGTTGAAGTCCAGGTCGAGCTCGGCGCCGCAGTTCCAGCACTTGACGCTCTTCGGCCGCTGCAGCAGGAGCGAGCCGCACTGCGGGCACGGGTGGTCCTTGATCGGCGGGTTGCTCACCGCGAGCGTGCACTCCGGGTAACGGTCGCAGCTGTAGAACGGCGCGCCGAAGCGGTTCTTCCGTTCCACCAGCGTGCCCTGGTGGCACTCGGGACACGTCACGCCGGTGGAGACCGGCGGGTCCTTGCGGATGTAGCGGCACTCCGGGTAGCCGCTGCAGCCGACGAACGGCCCGAACCGCCCGACCCGCTCCTGCAGCTTGTGGACGCCGCACTCCGGACAGGTCTCGTCGAGCAGCACGGGCTCCGGACGCTCGCTCCCGTCCATGTTGCGGATGTAGCGGCACTCCGGATAGTTCGGGCAGCCGATGAACTTGCCGAACCGGCCGAGCTTCACCTGCAGCTTGCCCGGCTCGCGTCCCTCCTTCGGACAGAGCGGGCAGAGCTCGTCGAGCTCCTCTTCGTACCGCTCGAACGAGTGCTCCGCCTTCTCGAGCGCCCGCTGGAACGGCTCGTTGAACTCGTGGAGCACCTGCGTCCACTCGATCCCGCCCTCGGCGATGTCGTCGAGCTCGTCCTCCATGTGCGCGGTGAAGTTGACGTCGACGACATCGGGGAAGTGCTCGATGAGCTTGTCGGTCACGACCATGCCCACGTCCTCGGGGTAGAAGCGCTTCTCCTCCAGGCGGACGTACCCGCGATCCTGGATCGTCGAGATGATCGACGCGTACGTGGACGGGCGGCCGATCCCCAGCTCCTCGAGCGTCTTCACGAGCGACGCCTCGGAGAACCGGGGCGGCGGCTGGGTGAAGTGCTGCTCGGGCAGGACCTCGAGCATGCGCAGCACCTGTTCGACGGTGAGCTCCGGGAGCGTGGACTCGGCGTCGGGGTCGGCCTGGTCGTCGCGCCCTTCCTTATAGATGCGGATGAACCCGTCGAACACGAGCGTCTGGCCCGTGGCTCGAAGTCCGTACCGGATGGCGCCGGCCGGGTCCTCGGCGAGCGCCTCGATGTCGATCCCCACCTGGTTGAAGCGGGCGTCGGCGACCTGCGTCGCGACGGTTCGTTGCCAGATCAGCCGATACAGCCGCAGCTGGTCGTGATCGAGGACCCGGCTCATCAGCTCCGGCGTTCGGAGCACGGACGTCGGACGGACGGCCTCGTGCGCCTCCTGCGCGCTCCGCGACTTGGTCTTGTAGCGCCGCGGCTCGTCGAGCGCGTAGGTCTGACCGTACGTGGCCCGCACCAGCTCGGCGATCTCGCGGAGCGCCGTGTCGGCGATGTTCAGCGAGTCGGTCCTCATATAGGTGATCAGCCCGACCGTTCCCTCGCCCGGGAGGTCGACGCCTTCGTACAGACGCTGGGCGAGCGTCATGGTCTTGCGCGCCGAGAACCCGAGCTTGCGCGCCGCCTCCTGCTGGAGGGTCGACGTGGTGAACGGCGGGGCCGGCGAGCGCTTGCGCTCCTTGCGCTCCACGTTGGTGACGCGGTAGCTGGCGCGGTTCAGGCGTTCGACGTGCTGGGCGGCGTCGGGCTCCGCACCCAGGTGCACGCCCTTCTTGTCCGGTGAGGCGGCGAGCTTGCCCTCGGGCACCTCGACCAGCCGGGCGAGGAACGGCTGCTCGTCGCCGTCGGGCGTGAGCCGGACGTCGACGCTCCAGTACTCGATCGGGTTGAACGCCAGGATCTCGCGCTCGCGCTCGACGATCAGGCGGACGGCGACGGATTGCACCCGGCCGGCCGACAGGCCCGGCCGGACGCGCTTCCACAGCAGCGGCGAGATCCGGTATCCGACCAGCCGGTCGAGGACGCGCCGCGCCTGCTGCGCGTCGACGAGCTTCATGTCGATCTCGCGCGGCTCGCGGAACGCCTCGAGGATTGCGTCCTTCGTGATCTCGGTGAACGTCACGCGCTTCGCGAGGTCGGGGGAGACCCCGAGGATGGTCGCCACGTGGAACGCGATGGCCTCGCCCTCGCGGTCGTAGTCGGTGGCCAGGACGAGGTCGTCGGCCTTCTTGTGGGCGGACTTCAGCTCCCGGACGTGCCGCTCGGATTCCTCCGGGACCATGTATTCGGGCTCGAAGTCGTGATCGACGTCGACACCGAGCTGGCTCTTGGGGAGGTCCCGGATGTGCCCATAGGAGGCCCGGACGGTGTAGTCACCGCCCAGGTACTTCTCGATCGTCTTCGCCTTCGCCGGCGATTCGACGACGACCAGCGTTTTCGGCATACGCAACGAACCTTTACTGGGCTGGGGGAAGGTGTCGATCGACACCCCTTGGCGGCGAAGGTACCACCGCGGCAGCCGGCGACGTGGAGCCCGGGACGCCGGTGGGTGGGTTCGACACGCCCAGAACACCACTCGGGGGGTCCTGTATTCCCGGCCCCGCTGCTACGCTCGAACGTCCCCCGGACCGATGGAGCAATCGTGCTCGCCCTGTTCACCGACTTCGTGACGAACCAGATCGTGCAGTACGGCTACCTGGCGATCTTCCTCCTCATGCTGCTGGAATCGGCGTGTATCCCGATCCCGTCCGAGGTCACGATGCTGTTCGGTGGGGCGCTCGCCAGCGCCGGGTTCGTGGCCGGGCGGGCGGGAGCTGAGCCTGCTCTGGGTCGGTCATGGCCGGGACCGCCGGCAACATGGTCGGGTCGTGGCTCGCGTACTGGGCGGGCGCCGTCGGGGGGACGGCCGTTGGTCGACCGGTTCGGCCGCTACGTATTGATCCGCCCCCACGAGGTCGATCGAGGCCCACGCATGGTTCGAGCGAACGGTGATGCTGCCGTCTTCTTCTCGCGCATGATCCCGGTCGTCCGGACATTCATCAGCGTCCCCGCCGGTGTCGCGCGGATGAACTTCGCGAAGTTCACGCTCTACACGATCTTGGGATGCCTCCCCTGGACGCTCGCCCTGGCCTGGATCGGCTACACGTTGGGCGACAACTGGGGCGCCGCGCGAGAAGGTGATCACGACCGGTCGCATGGGTGATCGTCGCGGTCATCCTGCTCGGGGGCGTGTGGTGGGTGACCCGGAGGTGGCGTCAGGTCCGCGGGGAGTACGCGGAGTTGGACCGGGCGCGAGATGCCGAGCACGTCGAACCGTAGATCGTCCGGAGCGACGGTGCGCCACGTCAGAGGTTCACGACCATCGATCCAGGAGCCGCCGTCGTCCTCCGCCACGCGCTCGAACCCGACCCGCTGGTACATCATCCGCGAGCGGTTGTGCACGGCGACGGAGAGCGAGAGCGCCTGGAACCCCTCCTCGCGCGCTTGCACCATGAGCGCCCGAAGCAACGTGCCCCCGATGCCCTTGCGGCGGTGCAGCGGCTCGACCGCGAGGCCGAGCTCGGGGATCTTCTCGTCCACGAACCCGTAGCCGGGGGCATCTGCCGTGAACAGCCGGTACCACGCGGCGCCGACGGGCACGTCGTCGAGCTCCGCGATCACGCCCGCATCTCCCGGCCTGCCCCATCCTTCGTGGTAGCGCGTGGTCATCGGATCGGCGAGGACCTCCTCGAGCGACTCTCGGGGCCAGTCGGGGTTCCACCGAGCGGCCTCGTAGAGCATCTTCTGCAAGAACTCGACGTCGTCGTGCGTGGCCGGCCTGATGTTCACGCTGCCTCCTCGACCCCATGAGAAGCTTCCGCTCAGATGGGAACGCTAATACAGCGGGTGACCGGTTGGCTCCGCGACTTCGGAGAAACCTGGCTCCTGCGGCTGCGTCCAGTGGATCTCCGTCCAGCTCGGCCGGTTCACCCCCCGCGTGCAGACCCGCATCGTCCGGGCCGTTCAGGTGGCGGTGGAGGTGCACGTCAAGAGCCTGTTCGACGACGTGAGCACGCAGGCCGCCGCCCTCACCTATGCCACGTTCCTGTCGCTGCTCCCCCTGCTCCTGGTCGGCTTCTCGCTCGCCGGAACCGTGATCACGAGCGTCGGACAGACGACCTGGTTCCAGGATCTGATCGCCGGCATCCCGGGCCTGTCGGAAGCGGGCCTCGACTCCCTCCAGCACCAGCTCAGCGCGCGGGCCGACATCGGGTTCATCGGGTTGATCGGCGCCCTGTGGGCAGCGTCGGTGCTCTCGAGCCGCGCGGAACGGGCGCTCGCGAAGGTCTTCGACGTGAAACGACGGAACGTCGTGAACCGGTTCCGCGCCGTGATGATCACGGTCGTGCTCGGCGCGGTGGTGATCGGCGGCTTGGTGGTCGGCGCCGTCGTCCAGAGCTACGACCTCCACGGCCTGATCGTGATCCCGGCGTGGATCGTGGTGCGTGTCCTGCTGCTCCTGGTGGAGTTCGGGTACTTCCTGCTGCTGTTCAAGCTGCTCACGCCCAGCAAGACGCTCCGGTGGCGCGACCACCTGCCCGGCGCGATCCTCATGACGCTCGGTTTCGGGGTCCTCAAGATCATCGGCGGCCTGCTCGTCTCCCGCACGGTCGCGCATTGGTCGTCGCTCTACGGGACCATCGGCAGCATCTTCGGCCTGCTCGTGATCATCCGACTGGCGATGTGGATCTTCATGTACGGCGCCGAGCTCTCGTCGGTGATCCTCCGAGAGGGGCAAGGCGATGCGGGCGTGCCGGCGACCGGCTAGTCTGATACGGACTAGGTGAGCGGGACCAGGTCGATCTCCGGCGCGACCGACTGAAGCCCGGCGATCGACACCGCGAGGAACTCGTCGAGCGGCAGCCCGATCGAAGACTCGACGTCCGTGATCTCCTGGCGGTTCACACCGGGCGCGAACGCCTTCTCCTTGAGCTTCTTCTTCACGGACGAGACCTTCATGCCGGTCGCCTTCTCGGGCCGGACCAGCGCCGAGGCGACCAGGAGGCCCGCGACCGCATCGGCGTGCACGACCGCCTTCGACATCAGGTCGGTCCGGTACTGCTCGTAGGCGTGCGCGAGCACGCCGTTCACGATGCGCTCGTCCACGCCCTCCTCGCGGAGCCATGACGCCGCGAGCTCCGCGTGGCCGAGCCCTTCGTCGCCGGTGTGATCTTGGTCCAGATCGTGGAAGAGCCCGGTCAGTCCCCAGAGGTCGCGATCCTCGTCGAACCGGCCCGCGAGCGCTCGCATCACACCCTCCACGGAGATCAGGTGCCGAACCGTGGTCTCCTTGAGGCACTTCTCGCGGCAGAACGCCACCGCCCGGTCACGATCCATCTCCCACCTCCGACGGTCTCGGCGCTGGTTGCGGATGACGAGGGTCCTCGACGATGAACGGCACGCTCGACAGCACGGCTCGTTCCTCGAACAGGAAGAGGCGCTTGATGAACAACGCGTTCTGGTTGTGCAGGAGGTAGTGGCGCCACTTGTCCACCAGGAACTCCGGGATCACGACGTTCACGACCGTGTCCTTCCGGACGGTGAACCGCCGAACCTCATCCAGCATCGGGCCGGTCAGGTCGCGGAACGGAGCCTCGACGATGTCGAGCGGGATGTCCAACCGTCGGTCGAACCACTGCTGCTCCAGGCGGTGCGCCTCGTCCGGATCCAGGTCGAAGTAGATCGCCCGTGTCTCCGACGGCGTCGATCGAGCGCGCGTAGTTCACCGCGCGGATCGTCGCGTCGTTCACCGAGGAGACGAACACCAGCGTGACCGTCCGCTGCGGGATCAACGCCCGCACCTCCACCGCGCCGGGCTCCGGGTCCTCGACCACGACCGGCACGTCGGTGACCACGACGTTCGGCTCGCGCAGGAGCCCCGCCTTCAGCCGCACCAGCTTCCGACGCCGGACCAGGTACCCGAAGAGCGACTCGCGGATCTCCTCGGGGACGATGACCGTGACGAAGTCGTTCGGCTGGCGCGGGAGCGCCCTGAGGTACGCGCGGGTCGCCGACAGCACGTCTCCTCCATGCGTCGGGAGCGCCTCGAGGTCCCGGTCGCCGCCGGCGAACGCCCGCCAGCGGTCCCGGACCTCCGGTGGGATCGTGCCTCCTTCGACCGGATAGAGCGCGTGGACCTCGGGTGGACGGAAGGAGCGGATGTAACCGAGCGCCTCCGCGGTCGACCGCCCCAGGTCGCGCACCAACAGGACGACGTGGTTCACGCCGTAGTCGTCCGGTGCGACGGTGCCACGTCGCAACTGGGCCATGATCGCCAGGTAGTGCCGGTGGATCGAGAGGAACGTCAGGACGATGATCGGCATCGCGACGATCACGATCCATGCGCCCTCGATGAACTTCGTGTAGGTCACGATGATGAGGACCAGGAACGTGGCCGCGGCACCGATCGCGTTGATCACGATCGATCGCTGCCATCCCTTCATGGCCGCATCGCCCTTGTGCTTCTCCTTCAGCCAGTGACGGACCATGCCCGTCTGCGACAGCGTGAACGACGTGAACACCCCCACCACGTACAGCTGGATCAGCTTGTTGAGGTTGGCGTCGAACACCAGGATCAAGAGGCTGGCGAACGCCCCGAGGACGATCACGCCGTTCGAGAAGACCAGGCGGTCGCCGCGGTTGGCGAACTGCCGGGGCATGAACCGGTCGCGCGCCAGGATGGACGACAGGCGCGGGAAGTCCTGATAGGAGGTGTTGGCCGCGAGCACCAGGATCGCCGTCGTGAAGAACTGCACGAAGTAGAAGAAGAACCCGCCGCCGAACACGGCGTGCGCGATCTGGCCCACGACCGAGCGTTCCTCGCTGACCGTGATCCCGTGGATGTGGGTCGCCAGGTAGGAGATCCCCACGAACATCGTGACCGAGATGATCCCCATGATGAGGAGCGTCTCGGATGCGTTCTTCGACTGCGGGCGACGGAACGCCGGGACCCCGTTGGAGATCGCCTCGACCCCGGTGAGGGCGGTCGAGCCCGACGAGAACGCGTGCAGGATCACGAACAGACCGACCGTGCGAACCGTGTTGGCGAGCTCCGGGGAGGGCACCACGTGATCCGTCACGACCGGACACCCGCTGAAGATGCACCGGGCCATCCCCGTGACGACCAGGATGATGATCGACACGATGAACGCGTACGTCGGAACCGCGAACAGCGTGCCCGACTCACGGACGCCGCGCAGGTTGGCGAGCGTGACCAGCAGGACGAATCCGAGCGACAGCTCCAGCTTGTACGGCGAAAGTGCCGGGAGCGCCGAGGTCATGGCGAACACACCCGCGACGACCGAGACCGCGACCGTCAGCACGTAGTCGGTCAGGAGGGCCGCGGCCGCGATGAGCCCGGGCAGGATCCCCAGGTTGTCCTTGCTCACGATGTACGCGCCGCCTCCGCTCGGATACGCCCGCACGGTCTGGCGGTACGACGACACCACGATGATCAACAGCGCCGCGATGGCGATCGAGATCGGCATGGCGAGCGCGACGGTGCCCGCGCTCGCGACCAGGAGCACCCGCAGGATCTCCTCGGTCGCGTACGCGACCGAGGACAACGCGTCCGACGAGAACACGGGCAGCGCGAGGATCTTGGGGAGCAGCGTGTGCTCGAGCCGGTCGCTGGCGACGGCCCGGCCGACCAGGACCCGCTTCAGCACGCCCTTGCCGGAGCCGGAGGTGGGACGGGCGGTGGTCGACACGCGGGGATTCTACGTGGACGGCTCGGCCACCCAGCGATAGCCGACGCCCGGCTCGGTGAGGATCAACGCCGGCGCGGACGCGTCGTCGCCGAGCTTCCTGCGCAACGCGCGGACGTAGGTGCGGAGGTACGTGGTCTCCGAGCCGTACCCCTGTCCCCAGACCTTGCGGAGCAGCCACTGATGCGTGAGCAGCTTCCCGGGGTTGGTCGCGAGCGCCTCGAGCAGCGAGTACTCGGTCGGCGTCAGGTGCACGACCTCAGCGTCCCGCGTGACCAGGCGGCGCGCGAGATCCAGCTGCGAGCGGGCCGAACGACAGGAGGGGAGGCGACGGGTCCGCCGACGCACGACGACGCAGCGTGGCGCGGGCGCGCGCCAGGAGCTCGTCCATCGCGAACGGCTTCGTCACGTAGTCGTCCGCTCCCGCGTCGAGCGCGCCGACCTTGTCCTGCGAGCCGTCGCGGACCGAGAGCACGATGACCGGGACCTCCGAGAACGCTCGCACCCGCCGGACCACCTCGGTCCCGTCGATATCGGGGAGGCCGAGGTCGAGGAAGACGAGGTCGGGCGCGGAGTCTGCCACGTACAGGACCCCTTCCTCTCCGGTGCCGACCGTCGCCACCTCGTACCCGTGCGCCTCGAGGCTCGTTCGGAGCGCCCGGCGGATCTGCGGCTCGTCGTCGACGACGAGGACCCTCGTCACCGCTGTTCCTCCCACATCGGCAGCTCGAACACGACGACCGTTCCCCCGCCCGGAGCTCCCTCCACCCAGATCTTGCCGCCGTGGGCCACGACGATCGCGCGCGCGATCGCGAGCCCGAGACCGCTGCCGGGTCGCTCCGGCGCGGCGTCCCCACGATAGAACGCCTCGAACACCCGCTCGCGGTCGTCCACCGGGATGCCCGGTCCGCGGTCGGCCACGCGCACCTGGACCACATCGAGGAACGGCGCGGCCGTGATCGAGATCTCGCTCCCCGCCGGCGAATGGAGCGCGGCGTTCTCGAGGAGGTTGGTGAGGACCTGATCGATCTGTACCGGGTCGACGAACACGTCGGGCAGATCGGGACGGATCGCCGAATCGCACGCTGACCTCGGCGAGTTGCGGCCGCATACGCGCGACGACCGCCTGCACGAGCTCGTCGACGGCGGCGGGCTCGCGAGCCGGCTCCAGCGCGCCCGCCCGGATCTTCGGCCAGATCCATCAGGTTGCCCACGACGCGATTGAGGCGATCGGTCTCCTCGAGCACGGTGGTGAGCAGTTCGTGTTGTTGCGAGGCGTCGTGCACGGCCGACTGCGACAGCAAGCTCGTCACCGACGCCTTGATCGACGCGAGCGGGGTTCGGAGATCGTGCGTCACGCTCGAGAAGAGCGCCGCCCGAAGCTGGTTGGTCTCCGCGTCGAGCTGCGGCCCGTCGCACGCGCATGTCCAGCCGGGCGCGCTCGATCGCGAGCGCCGCCTGCTTCGCGGTCGCCTCCAGGAGTGCATGCTCCGTCGCCGTGAACGCGTGCGCACCGGGCCTGCGCACCGCGCGTCACGGTTCCGAACGGCGTCTCGCCGATCGCGATGGGCACGGTCTCCGTTCGGCCCCTCTTCCTGCGGGGCCGCTCGGTCGGACCGCGATCGCGTGGAGCTCTTCCCCATCGAGCATGGCCCGGACCTCGCAACGGATGAGGTCGAACGGGTCGAGCAACGCCTGCGCGAAATCGTCGAGGACCCGCGAGAGCTGGCTCCCCGGAAAGGAGCTTGGCGGCGAGGTAGCCCAGGAGCCGCGCGTCGCGCTCTCGCCGTTCGGTTCGCTCCCGCTCTTCGAGCACGCGCGCCACCAGGAACCCCACGACGAGCGCGACCAGCAGGAGCACGACGGCCGCGACCACGTCTTCCACGGCCGCCACCCGGAACGTATAGCGCGGTGCCGTGAAGAAGAAGATGTATCCGGCGAACGACAGAGCCGCGGCCAGGAGCCCGCCCCACACCCCCGCCGCCGCCGCGGCGAGGACCACCGCCAAGAGGTAGAGCGAGACCGCCGTGACACCGCTGGAGCGGTTGATCGCGAGCGCGAGGCCCGTGGCGGCCGCCGGGAACCCGATCGCCGTTGCGGCGATCCGGGCAGGGGATGCCGGTCGCACGGGATGCCACAGGTCCCCGAGATGCATGGCGTCACGCTAGCCGCTTTCACGGGATCTTCACGCGTGGACGCCCGTCCTTCATGACTCCCTCACGCCGCGGCGCCGAAGCTGAGGGTGGTTACTCAGGAAGGAGGGATCGCCGCGATGAAGACGGAGAACGAGTCGCAGGCGCGGAGCGCCGCAACCGGACATCGCACGGCCCTCCCGCAGGGCAGCGCGTACTCCGTCAAGCGGGCGCTGCTCGGTCCCGCCCTGCCCACCGCCAATCTGGCCCACGAGCGCTTGGGGAAGCCCACCGCGCTCGCCGTCTTCGCTTCCGACAACCTCTCCTCGGTCGCGTACGCGACCGAGGAGATCCTGAAGGTCGCCATCCTCGCGGGGGTCGGCGCGGCGGCCTTCACGCTCGTCATGCCGATCACGATCGGCATCCTCGTCGTCCTTGGGATCCTGCTGTTCTCCTACCGGCAGACCATCAAGGCCTATCCCAGCGCCGGCGGCGCGTACATCGTCACGAAGGACAACTTCGGTCTCCTGCCCGCGCAGATCGCCGGAGTCGCGTTGCTCACGGACTACGTGCTGACGGTGTCCGTCTCGGTCGCGGCCGGGATCGCCGCCGTCACGTCCGCCGTGCCGGGTCTGTATCCCTACCGCGTATGGATGTCGGTCTTCTGCATCTGGTTCATCGCGTGGGGCAACCTCCGCGGGGTGCGCGAGTCGGGCCGGATGTTCGCGGTCCCGACGTATTTCTTCATCTTCATGATGTTCCTGATGCTGGGGATCGGGCTCTTCCGGGAATTCACAGGCAGCCTCCACCCGCTGCCCATCCCGCCCGACATCTCGCAGGCGACCGGCGCGGTGACCCTCTTCATCATCTTGAAGGCCTTCGCGTCGGGCGGCGCGGCCGTGACCGGCGTCGAGGCTGTCTCGAACGGCGTTCCCGCGTTCAAGCCCGTCGAATGGAAGAACGCCCGGACCACGTTGATGTGGATGGGCAGCCTCCTGGGCCTGATGTTCCTGGGGCTCTCGTTCATCACGGTGAAGCTGCAGGTGGTGCCCACGGAGACGAAGACCGTCATCTCCCAGGTCGGTCGGGCGATCTTCGGCCAGGGAGCGATGGGCTACGCGTTGTTCCTGGCGCTCCAGGTCGCCACGACCTTGATCTTGATCCTGGCCGCGAACACGTCGTTCGCCGACTTCCCTCGCCTGGCGAACTTCCACGCCGCCGACAACTTCATGCCGAGGCAGCTCACCGTTCGCGGCCATCGCCTGGTCTTCTCGAACGGGATCATCGGCCTCGCCATCGCGTCCACCGTGCTGATCGTGCTGTTCAAGGCCGACGTGTCCAAGCTGATCCCGTTCTACGCGATCGGCGTGTTCACGTCGTTCACGCTCTCGCAGGCGGGCATGTCCAAGCGCCACCTCCGGCTGCGGGAGCCGGGCTGGCGCGTCGGCCTCGCGATCAACGGCCTGGGCGCGATCACGACCGCCGTCGTCACGGTCGTGATCGCGGTCACGAAGTTCACCCACGGCGCGTGGGCGGTCATGGTGTTCGTTCCCGTGATGGTGCTGCTGCTGGTACGGATGAACCATCAGTACGAGCGCGAGGACGAGGAGCTGGGAGGCGACCTGGTCCGGCTCGACGCGAACGCAGGTCCAGCGGCCGATCGTCGTCCTGCTGGTCGAGTCGTTCGACACGAAGATGGTCCACGCGCTGGGGTACGCGAAGACGATCCGCGCCGAACAGACTCCTGGCGGTCCACATCGAGGACGACCCGCTGACGACGCTCGAGCTGGAGACGGCGTGGGAGTCGGCGGGGCTGAGCGACATCCCGCTGAAGGTCCTGCGCGGTCGCGGCGACGCCGGCGACCGGCTCGCGGGGTTCGTCGGCGGGCTGCCCGCCGACCGTGACGTGAACATCCTGCGTCCCGGTGTCCCACGAGGTGTCGCGGCTGGAGCGGCTCTCGGAGTCGCGCTCGGGCGCGCGGCTGGCCCGAGCGCTGCTTCCCTACGAGCAGGTGCGGGTGACGCTGGTCCGGGATCACCCGGAGGGCGTGCACCCGCTGACGAAGGGCGCCGACGGATACGCGGAGGTCCGGCTACCGCGCGGGGAACCCACACGGCCGTCGTGCTCGTGGACAAGCTGGATCGCGCGACCCTCCGCGCGATCCATTACGCGCTGACGCTCGGCGCGAACGACGTCTTCGCCGTCCACGCCGCGATCGACCCCGCGAACGCGCGGCGTGCTCGCGGACGCGTGGATGGCCCAACACCTGCCCATCCCGCTCACGCTGCTGGAGTGTTGGGACCGAAACGTCACCCGGGCGCTCGAGCAGGACATCCTGCGCCTGTCCAAGGACGGGACCGAGGTCACCGTCGTGATGCCGCGACGGGACTTCCCGAAGCTCCGTCAGCGGATGCTGCACGACCGGACGAGCCGCAGGATCATCCAAGGCGCTCGGCCGCTACTCGCACGTCGACGTCGCGATCGTCCCCTACTACTTCGCGCCCCGCAGTCCGGCCCGGACCGGACATGGCCGACGCGTCGGACGTCAAGTAGGCTCTGCGGCCGATGCGAGTGATCATCATGGGCTGCGGACGCGTGGGCTCCGAGCTGTCCCTGCAAGCTCGTCGAGGGCGGCCACGACGTCGACCGTCATCGACAAGAAGCCGGAGGCGTTCATCAAGTACCCGCCCGGGCGACGGGCGCACGCAGATCGTGGGGCTGGGGTTCGATCGCGACGTGCTCGAGGAGGCCGGGATCAAGGAGGCGGAGGCGTTCGTCGCCGTCTCCAGCGGCGACAACTCGAACATCGTCTCGGCGCGGGTGGCGCTCGAGCACTACCACGTGCCGAAGGTGGTCGCCCGGATCTACGACCCGCGGCGCGCCGAGATCTACGAGACGCCTGAACATCCCCACGGTCGCCACCACGACGTGGGGCGTCGAAGCAGATCCAGCTGATGCTCTTCCACGACCGCCAGGAGGTCCGCGAGAGCCTCGGCGGCGGCGACCTGGTCCGCGCTGCGCGTCCCGGTGCCGCCGCATCTGGTCGGGAAGACGGTGTCCGACGTGAACGTGCGACGGGAAGATCCTGGTCGCCGGCGTCGTCGCGCGGCGGCGGCGGGTTCATCCCCACCGCCGACAGCACGTTCCAGACCGGCGACTACCTCGCGGTCATCATGGCGAAGGACGGCATGGACCTGCTCGACGAGGTCATGATCGCCGCCGGCCGGGGAGCACCACTGATGCGGGTCGTCGTCACCGGAGCGGGCGCGGTCGGCCGGCATCTGGCCTCCGACCTCGCGGATCGCGGGCACACGGTCACGCTGATCGATCAGGACCCCGACGGTCGTGCGAGAAGGTCGCAGGAGTGGGCGCCGAACGTCACGGTGGTCCAGGGCGACGCGTGCGAGCCGTGGGTGCTCGAAGAGGCCGAGCTTGAAGCAGGCCGAGGTCGTGGTCGCGGCGACCGGCGACGACGAGGACAACCTGGTGACGTCGCTGCTCGCCAAGCAGGAGTTCGCCGTGCCCCGCGTCCTCGCCCGCGTGAACCACCCGAAGAACGAGTGGCTGTTCACCGAGCAGTGGGGCGTGGACGCCGCCGTCTCCCCGCCGCACATCCTGACCGCGATGGTCGAGGAGGCCGTGACCGTCGGCGACCTCGTCCGGCTGATCCGGCTGGAGGGCGGGCGCATCTCGATCGTCGAGATGACGCTGCCCGATCGGCTCGCCGTCCGTCGGCCGCCCGCTGTACGAGCTGCGGCTGCCGCCCGACTCCGCCGTCGTCGCGATCCTCCGCGACGGCCACGTGGTGATCCCGCAGCCCGAGACCGTGTTCGCGCCGCGCGACGAGGTCGTGGCGCTCTGTTCGCCGGGCTCCGAAGCGGGGCTCCGCGCCGCCGTCGTCGGCGAGGACGCACCCGGCGGCACACCCAGGGACGGTCTCAGCAGCACCAGCGAGATCTAGTCCCGCTCCACCCAGCGGCTCGCGGTCCGGGGCGGCGCATAATGACCGCGATGGACGAGGGCACGGCGACCAAGCCGACGACCGAGACGGAGTCCGTCGAGTCCCTGACGGGCCGGCCGGAGATCGAATCGATCCTCCATACGGTCTGGACCCATAAGCAAGCCATCGCCGAGAAGCGCGCGCCCCTCCGGATCTACCTCGGCGCCGCACCCGGCGTCGGCAAGACCTACGCGATGCTCTCCGAGGGGCAGCGCCGTCGCGAACGAGGGAGCGAGGTCGTGATCGGGGTCGTGGAGACATACGACCGGCCCAAGACGAAGGCGATCCTCGAAGGGCTGGAGGTCGTTCCGCCGAAGGCGATCGAGTACCGGGGCGTCACCCTTCAGGAGATGGACACGGAGGCCGTGATCCGGCGGCACCCCGAGACCGCCCTCGTCGACGAGCTCGCGCACACGAACGTCCCGGGCGTGCGTCGGGCGAAGCGCTGGGAGGACGTCCTGGACATCCTGGCGGACGGGATCGAGGTCATCACCACCTTGAACATCCAACACATCGAGAGCCTGAACGACGTCGTCGCGAAAGCGACCGGGATCCTGCAGCGGGAGACGGTGCCCGACTGGATCCTGGAGCTCGCCGACCAGGTCGAGCTGGTCGACATGTCGCCTCACGCGCTCCGGCGCCGGATGATGCACGGCAACGTCTACCCCGATGCGCGCAAGGCGGAGCTCGCCCTGCGTCGATTCTTCACCGAGGAGAACCTCACCGCCCTCCGCGAGCTGGCGCTGATGCGCGTGGCGAACCAGGTCGACGAGGAACTGCTCTCGCGCTGGACGAAGGAGACGGTCCCGGACACGCGCGAGCGCGTGCTGGTCGGCGTCTCGCGGCCCGAGCTCGCCGAGGACCTGGTCCGGCGTGGCGCGCGGGTGGCGCAGCGCGCGCACGGCGACCTGCTGGTCGTGCACGTCGTCGGCACCGAGGAGCGCGGCGAGCCCGAGTGGCTCGCCGGGATCCGCGACCTGACCTCGAAGCTCGACGGCGAGTTCGAGGTGATCAGATCGGAGTCCGCCGTCGAGGGCGTGGTCGGCTACGCGGTACGGCAGCACGTCACGCAGATCGTCGTCGGGGAGCCGTTGAAGCCCCGCTGGCAGGAGATCCTTCGGGGCTCGTTCGTGAACCGGCTGATCCGGAAAGCGTCCGAGATCGACATCCACGTGATCGCGCAACGCAAGGGTTGACTGGCGGCACGAGCGCTCCGGGCCTCGGCCCGGAGCGCTCGGCCTCCCGTTGATCCCCTAACCGAAGAAGCCGCCGTGTGCTGCTGTGACGACGATGCCGAACGGCGTCGCGCCGGTCGGAAGAGCCGCCGGTGAGCTCGGAAGCTCGGTCAGGCTCCCGCCGGACACGGCGAACGCGCTCACGGCGTTAAGTGCCGCGTCGACGACGTACAGGTGTCTGCCGCTCGGATCCAACCGAGCATCGAACGGACGGATGCCCGCGCCGCTGGTGAACGCCGTGCTGGTCAGGTACTGCAACGAGCCATCCGCCTGGATCTGGTAGCTGGAGATGGTCGTGCTGCCCGTGTTGACGGCGAACAGGTAGCGGCCGTCATGGGAGATCTCGACCCAGCACGGAGCCGTCTGCCCGTCGGCGAACGGCGACGCCCCGATCGAGCTCAGCTGCCCGGTGAAGCCGACGGAGAAGGCGGAGACGGATCCGAGCCCCGCACCGTCGTGGGCGTTCGAGACGTACAGGTGGTTCGGCCTGGTCGGCGAGAACTCGCTGCCGAACGGACCGGCCGCTTGCGCCGCGAACGGCGAGCCGAACGCCGGGTGCAGGTACCCGAACCGCCCCACGACGAAGCTGTCGATGCGGAAGGTGCTCGGGTCTGTCGTGCCGACCTCGATCCCGATCAGGTTCCTTCCCGTCGAGTTGAACAGGATGTCGCCGGGGTTGGCGGTCGCCGGAAGCGGGATGGTCGAGCCGAAGATCGGCGTGAGGCGGCCCGTCCAACTCAGCCGGAATCCGGTGTAGTTGCTGCCGGACACACCGTCGCCCTCGTTCGCCACGTAGACGAGGCCGTCGTGGACGGCGATGCTCACCGGCTCGATCCCGCCCGACGACACCGGGCTGCCCGCGGCCGGACTCAGCCCGCCATCGGCGTTGATACGAAGGACCGAGATCTGGTTGCTGCCGGCGTCGGCGGCGATCAGGAACCTCCTGTCACGGGTGACCTGGAGTGAACCCTGGGAACCGAGGATCGCGCCGGTCCCGGCCCCACCTGCGTTGAACGGTGATCCCGGCGTGGGGCTCAAAGAGCCATCGGCATGCTGATCGAACGCGCCGATGGTGTTCGTGCCCGCGGTGTTGTCGTTCACATACACGTGGCCCACCACATAGCTCGTGGCGGAGGCAACCTGAGGTGTGACGGCGAACGCGGTCGCCGCCAGAACGATCGCGCCGATCGCTCCAACAGCTCGTACTCGTCGATGCATCGTTGAACCCTCCTTCGATGGGTTGTCGGGCCCGATGGCCCGATCTGCCTGTCCGGTTCGTCGCGACCGAGAGTGGTGCGACACCGGCGCACCAGCGTTACGGGATCGGTCGCTGCGTCGGAAAGAGTTCAGCGGTCGATAAGGCTCTCGTAAGGAAGACGCCATATCCGGATAGCGCGGCCTCGGAAGCGCGACTCACATCACGTCGAGCGTGTCCGAAGTGATCCGATCACACGTCGCGTGCATCCCCTCGAACGTTGGAGCGACCGCGATGTAGGAGCCGTGGGCGTGCATCAGCGATACCTTCCACACGCCCGTGTCGGTGGAGCGCATCTTCCCCTGCAGCTGGCGTCCATCCGCCGTGACTTTGTACACCTTCACCACTCGACCGACGCGGCACTCGCTGTTCGGGGACTGCACCTTCCCGTGGAACACCTCCGTGTCGGCGTTGTACTTGAGCGTGACCGTTCCTCCCACCGCCCAGGCGGTCTGCGCGATCGCCAGCGACATGATCGCCGTCACCAGGAACACCATCACCCGTCGTCGCATCCGAGCCTCCTCTTCTTCCATATCGGACCGGGTTGACGCTAGGCGGCCAATCTCACGGGCTCATGACGTGGTCCTTGCGAGACGCGAAACTCTCGAGGGAGAGGCGTCAGGAAGCGGGAAGCTCCACGGCGAAGCGGGAACCGACCTCGAGCCGGCTCTCCGCCTCGATCGATCCACCCATGGCGATCACGATCCGCTGGGCGAGCGCGAGGCCCAATCCGGCTCCCGTCCCGCTCCGAGCACGGTCGGCACGGAAGAACGGCTCGAAGACCCGTTCCAGGTCGGCCGCGGCGATCCCTTCCCCCGTATCTTCGACCGCCACCGTCAGCACGCGATCGCCGCTCACGGCTTCGATCCGGATCGTCCCGTCGGACGGCGTGTGACGCACCGCGTTCACCAGGAGGTTCTGCAGGACCCGCACGAGGCGCGGCGAGCACGTCGCGCCGACCGCGGCCCCGAGATCGGCGACGATCTCTACCCCTTTCAGCTGCGCCGTGGGTTCGATCGCCGCCAACGCCGATCGAACCACGTCGTCCAAGCTGGCGCGCGTGGTCTCGGCGCGGATCGCACCGGCGTCCAACTGCGTCAGTTCGAACAGGTCATCCACCATCGTGACCAATTGGTCCACCGAGCGTCGCATCTCCCCGGCGTAGCGACGGACGGTCGATGGATCCTGCACGACCCCGTCGTCGATCGCTTCGACCATCGCCCGCAAGCTGGCGAGCGGCGTCCGCAGGTCGTGCGAGACGGCCACGATCAGGTCGCGGCGCATCTGCTCGGCCTGGGTCTCCGACTCGCGGGCCATCCGGAGCCGATCCGCGGCGGCATCCAGCGAGCCCGCGAGCGCGTCCAGCTCGGGTCCGGCGTTCAGATCACCGATCCGCGTTCCGAGATCTCCGTCGCCGATGCGTCCGGCGCCCTCCACCAAGCGATCGACCGCCTTCGTCGAACTCGATGCGAGCACCATGGCCAGGGCCACCGCCGTCCCGGCCCCGAACACGACCAGCAGCATCACGATCGCGATGTCGTGATCGCTCACCAGCATCAACCTCGCCATCACAGCCAGGTTGGCCAAGGCGATCCCCGCCCCGAGCACGGCGACCACGACGAAGCGATAGCGCAACGACGTCTTCCGCAGGGCGGCGTTCGCCGTGATCGCGGCGCCGACGGTGACGCCCGTCGAGACGGCGATCGGCACGGCGAGGTGGGCCAGGTCGCCGAACGACATCCCCATGATCGCGCCGACGGCCAAGCCGGCGATGGCGCCCGCCGAGGCGATCAGCACGACGAGCGCAACGGCGCGCAGCGTGCCCTTCATGGCTCGAACCGGTAGCCCACACCCCACACCGTGACGATGTGTCGAGGTTCGGAGGGATCCGCCTCGATCTTCTCCCGGAGCCGACGGATGTGGACCGTCACCGTTGCGGCGTCGCCGTCCCACGCGAAGTCCCACACCGCCTCCAGCAGTGCGTGCCGTGTGAACGTCATACCGGGGCTGGCAGCCAGATGCTCGAGCAGATCGAATTCCTTCCGCGTGAGGTGGACGTCGCGACCGCCGACGAGCAACGCCCGTCGGCCGCGATCGATCTGCAGATCGCCGAACGTGAGCACGTTGGCCGTCGAACCGTTGTGTTCGGTCCGCCGGAGGACCGCGCGCACACGCGCGATGACCTCTCGCGGCGAGAAGGGCTTGGTGACGTAGTCGTCCGCCCCGAGCTCCAATCCAACGACACGATCGGTCTCTTCACCGCGGGCGGTCAGCATGATGACGGGGATGGGCGCGTCGGCGCGCATACGGCGGAAGACCTCCAGCCCGTCGATGCGTGGCAGCATGAGGTCGAGCACGACCAGGTCGGGACGGTTCTCGATGTAGCTCGCCAGCGCCGCCTCCCCGTCCTCGGCAACGGCAACCTCGTAGCCCTCGAGCTCGAGATATCGCTGCAGGACCTCGCGCACCATCGGTTCGTCGTCAACGACGAGCACGCGTGTCATCCCCATCCGCCCATCTTGTCGCATCGGGGTCGAGACGAAGGCGCTCACCTGGCTGAGCGGCACCTCAGCTCACCTGCACGACGACCGAGTGGTAGCCGGTGGCGCCGTCCGGGAACGGCGGGGCCGTTCCTTCGACTTGCACGGATCCCGTCTGATCGGTCGCCCGCACCTGCAGGAGGTGCTGTCCCGCCGTCGCGTCCCACATCACCAGCCATTGCCGCCAAGTGTCGACGGTGTCTTCGACGGACAGTCTCGCCGGCATCCACGGCCCCTCGTCGACGCGGAGCTCGACCGCCCGGATCCCCCGGTGCTGCGCCCACGCCACGCCGGCG
This sequence comes from uncultured Actinomycetes bacterium, assembly GCA_963723855.1. Taxonomy (GTDB): domain Bacteria; phylum Actinomycetota; class UBA4738; order UBA4738; family HRBIN12; genus JBBQVZ01. The sequence continues at coordinate 183,488 of CAVRSI010000015.1, forward strand.
ACGGGGATAACGCCGGAGACCAGGCGCGTCCTCGGCGTGGGCGTGTCGATCCGTGATTCCGTCTTGATCACGGCTTGCTGCGCCCAGCCGCGCCGCACCCAATACGCGTCGAACGCGTCGAACGTCGTGAGCTCGATATCCGTGATCCATTTCGTCGCGGAGACGTAACCGTAGAGTCCGGGCACGATCATCCGCACGGGGAACCCGTGCGCGATCGGGAGGGCCTCTCCGTTCATGGCGAGAGCGAGCATCGCATCGCGACCGTCCCGGACGGTCGCCGTCGGGCTGCCGGCCGTGAACCCGTCGACCGATCGCGACACCAGCTGGTCCGCCGACGGGTCGACCCCGACCTCATCCAGGAGATCCTTCAGCGGAACCCCCAACCATCGAGCGTTGCCGATGTACCGACCACCGACCTCGTTCGACACGCAGGTGAGCGTGACGTCGCGCTCGATCAGCGGCCGGGCCATCAGCTGATCGAACGTCAGGGTCATCTCCCGCTGGACCATCCCGTGGATCCGGAGCTGCCAATCCTCGGCCTTGACCGACGGAACCAGGAGCGCCGTGTCGACGCGGTAGAACGTGTCGTTCGGCGTGATGAAGGTGGAGAGGCCGGGCACGTCGAGATCCGCTCCAGGTGGCACCGGCGATCCGGCGTCGCCCACCGACGGGAGACGGATGGCGGCGCGCGAGGCGTCCGCTTCGAAACGGCGGGAGAGCAGCCGGCCCGCGCCGCCGGCGACGAAGGCCGCGCCGAGGCCGGCCGCGCCCGTCAGGAAGAACCGGCGCCTGTCCATACCCACGGGTGCCGAGCGTTCCATCGCGCCGCGCGTCGATGCTCCGTGGAAGGCTCGCAGGAACCACCAGAGCATCCAGGCTCCAGCGGCTGCGCCCAGAACCGAGGGAAGCACGTCCTTCGGCACGGCCTCGGGCCGGGTCGCGGCGGCGACGACTCCGACGAGGCCGAAGGCAGCAAGTCCGACGTATCCCCACACGGGCCGACGAACGGCGGCCACGCCGATCAACGACGCGACGATCGCGAGGACCACGCCGATCCCCGCGAGGAGCGCCGTCTTGTCGTTCGAGCCGAAGGTCCGGATCGCGAAACTCTTCAGCCACTCCGGCGTGGCGTCGATCGCGGCGCTTCCCACGGCGACGATCGGCGAGGCTCCCGGATCGATGAGTCCGGCGACGAGCTGTGCGACGCCGATCGCAACGGCTCCGCAGAGGAGCCCCACGACGACCCCGGCTCCCACGTGCCGTTCGGCGACGGGCACGGACGTCGGAGTCGAGGGCGGCGCGACGGTTCGGGCCATCGGGCCAGCATGCACGAAGGATGTTGCAAGACCCTTACGTTGCGCGACATCTGCGGCACCGATCCGACGATCGGCTCTGTCGGCCGCATGGCCGAGAGGGAGCCGGTGTTGCTAGGTTCCTGCCATGAAAGCGGGACGGGCGCTCGTCGACGATCTGGGTTCTCGCCTCCGCAAGGCCGGATACGTCCGCAAGTGGATCATCCTGGGCCTCCTCATCGGCGCGGTTGCCGGGCTCGGGGCCATCGCGTTCACGGAGGCCCTTCGGTTGGCAACCAGACTCTTCCTCGTCGGCCTCGGCGGATATCAACCTCCGTCACCGCTCGGTGAGGGGGCGGGGATCGGGTCCGCAGGGTTCACGCGTCCATGGGCCATACCGTTGGTCGTCGGTCTCGGCGGCTTGATCTCCGGTGTGCTCGTCTTCGGGTTCGCGCCGGAAGCCGAAGGTCACGGCACGGACGCGGCGATCGAGGCGGTCCATCACAATCCGAAAGGTATCCGTGGTCGCGTGTCACTGATCAAGATCATCGCGTCGGCGGTCACGATCGGCTCGGGCGGATCGGCAGGGCGGGAGGGTCCCACCGCGCAGATCAGCGCGGGCTTCGGGTCGATGCTCGCTCGTCAGCTCGATCTCACACCCGCGGAGGCGCGGATCGCGGTTGCCGTCGGCATCGGGTCCGGTATCGGCGCGATCTTCCGCGCGCCGCTGGGGGGCGCGGTCCTCGGAGCGGAGATCTTGTATCGGAGCGACTTCGAGGTGGATGCCCTGATCCCATCGGTCATCGCATCGATCATCGGGTTCGCCATCTTCGGCGCGGTCGAAGGTTTCACGCCCATCTTCGGGTTCCTCCGTGGCTACCACTTCGATCATCCGATCCAACTCGGCTACTTCGCGCTTATCGGCCTCCTCTCCGGCTTGATCGGCCTTCTCTACGCGAAGAGCTTCTACGGCATCACTCATCTGTCGATGCGAGCCCCCGGCAGCCGGATGGTGAAACCCGCTGTTGCCGGCGTGCTGGTCGGCCTCATCGGTCTTGCCATCCCTGCCGTCCTCGGAACCGGATACGGATGGGTGCAGCAGGCGATGAACTCTCAACTACTGGGGATCCCTCTGTGGATCGTCCTCGCCCTGCCCTTCGCCAAGATCCTCGCGACTTCACTCTCCATCGGGTCGGGGGGCTCTGGGGGCATCTTCGGTCCCGGGATGATGATCGGCGCGTTCCTCGGAGCGTCGGTCTGGCGATTGCTCGCTCCCATCGCGCCGGGCGTGCCGCTGTCTCCCGCACCGTTCGTCGTCGTCGGCATGATGGCGTCCTTCGGCGCGATCGCACATGCCCCGATCGCCGTCATGCTCATGGTTGCCGAGATGACGGGGAGTCTCGAGCTGCTTGCCCCGGCGATGCTTGCGGTGGGGGTCGCCGTGCTCGTGGTGGGCGATCACACCATCTACACGAGTCAGCTGAAGGATCGAACGGAATCGTCGGCGAGCAAGCTGCAGGTGGGGATGCCCCTCCTGGCCTCGGTTCCAGTAACCGAGGGCATGCGGCCGCCTCGCGTCCTGCTCGAGGTTGGAGACACCGTGGGCGAGTCCGTGCGCTCCCTGACGTCGGTGAACCGTCCCGTGGCAGCGGTCGTCGAGGGGGAGGGTGTCTACCGCGGGGCGGTGACGATCGAGATGCTCTCGGGGAAAGGCGACGAGACGGACGTCGGCGAGTTCGCCGATCGAGCGTGGCCGGTCGTGCCTGCAACAGCAACGATGGATGCCGCAGCGGAAGCGATCGTTGAGAGCGGAGCGATGTGGGTGCCCGTGCTCGACGATCGGCAACGAGTCATAGGAGTGCTCGGGCTCGATGATGTCCTGCGCGCCTATCAGACGGCCCTCGAATCCAATTATCGCCATTTCGCCCGTGTGACCACGGGCGCCACACTGATCGAGGAGGTCGTGGACGAGTCGTCACCCCAACTTGGCAGGACCCTCGCGGCCGCGGGGCTCCCGCCGAGCACGCTGGTCTTGAGCATCCGCCGCGGGGGCCAGCTCATCTTCCCGCAGGCCGACACCGTCCTGCAGATCGGCGATCGAGCCACCGTCCTCACGGATCCTGCGGATGTGGGATCCGTGACGGTTCGCCTTCCGTGGAGGGGCAGCCGAGGTTGAGGAACCGCCCGATGAACCGTCACCCCTCATCTAGAGGGTTGACAGGCGGCACGGGCACGACGCAGCCGTGAAGGGCCTTCCCAATCGCACGAACGCACGTCACGATACGTGGATGGGTATGCAAGCTGGCCGAACGCTCTCCGGCGACGTGGCGTTGGCGGAAGGCGACTGGCTCGGCGCGCGCACCGCATTCGAGGCGGCGCTGGCCGAACGCGACGAGCCCGAGGCGCACATGAGTCTCGGGCGCGCGCTGTGGTGGCTCCAGGACATCGACGGTGCGCTCTTCCAGGTCGAACACGCCTACGCGGGCTTCCGGTCTCGCGGAGACCGACCGCGAGCCGCGGCCGCGGCGATCTGGCTCTCGCGGGAATACGCGGCGGCCCAGGGCAACGAGCCGGCGAGCTCCGGTTGGGCGGCCCGGGCGGAAGGGTTGCTGCGCGAACAAGGTCGCAACGCCGAACAAGGATGGCTCGCGCTCTGCCGTGCCGAGCGCGCGGCGGCCCCGGAGGAGATCGCGAGAGAGGCACGCGCCGCCCTCGACATCGCTCGCGAGCTCGATGATGCGGACCTGGAGGCGGAGGCGCTGGCGAGGGTCGGGTACGCAGAGGTAGCGGCAGGTGACGTGGTCTCCGGCACGTCGAAGCTGGACGAGGCGATGGCCGCGGCGACGGGCGGGGAGGTCGCGCGTCTCGAGACGATCGGCGACGTCACGTGCACCGCGATCGCCGCGTTCGAGCTGGCTGCGGATTGGCAGCGGATCGAGCGGTGGGGGCAGGTGGTCGAGGCATGGGTCCGTCAACACAACAGCGCGCCGGTGATCGGGTTCTGCAACGCGTGTTGCGCCGAGCTGTTCCTGTCATCCGGTCAGTGGGAGATGGCGGAAGGTCTGCTCACCGAAGGACTCGACGTCCTGCGATCGGGCGATCAGCGGGCGCGATGCGTGCACCCGGCGGCGAAGCTGGCCGAGCTGCGCTTGCTGCAAGGACGGATCGAAGAGGCCGAGCAGCTGCTCGCCGGATACGAGGAGCTTCCGGAGGCGGCGCACGCGCTCGCGTCGCTCCACCTGGCGCGAGGTGAGACCTCGGTCGCGACGGCGGTGATCCGTCGACGATTGAATCGAACCGGGGGCGACTCCGTCCTCGCCGCGCCGTTCCTGGCGCTCCTGGTCGACGTGCAGCTGACCGACGGCGACGTGGCGGGAGCCGGTGCCTCGGCCGCACGCCTCAGAGGGATCGGAGAGCGGTCGGCGCTTCCTCGCGTCCTGGCCGCGGCCGCCTTCGCCGACGGCAAGGTGGCCGAGACCCGAGGCGAGGATGACGCATCCGACCGTCTCGCCGAGGCGGTGGCCGCCTTCAGCGACCAGGGCATGACGCTCGACGCCGCGATCGCTCGGATGCGGCTCGCCGGATCGCTCGAGTCGGTGGACCCCGACGTGGCCATCGCCGACGCCCGGGCCGCGCTCACGGAGTTCGAACGTCTCGGCGCTCCCCGTCACGCGGATGCGGCGGCCGCGTTCCTGCGCGGTCTCGGCTCATCGGGACGGACGGGTCCCAAAGGACTGGCTCTGCTCACACGCCGGGAGACGGAAGTGCTCGCCCTGCTGGGACAGGGGCTCACGAACGCCGAGATCGCCGATCGCCTGTTCATCAGCACGAAGACCGCCGGGCATCATGTCAGCAGCATCCTCGGGAAGCTGCATCTGAAGAACCGCTCAGAGGCTGCCGGCTACGCGCTTCGGGCCGGCGTCGAGATCCCGACCCAAAGATAGGGAATCCTCCGGATCCTTCGAGCCGCGTCTCGCACCAAGATCCACCTCACCTGACGAAGGAGGTGAGGTGCGTGGCACAGCAGACGAGCAGGAGCGGGAAGAACGCCCTCAAGCGGGAGATCTCGATCTCGGTCGAGCACCGCACGACGGCGAGCCCCGAGGCGGTGTACGACGTGCTGTCCGACCTGCGGACGCACGGGGTGTGGGGCGGCGTGCCGCCGACGAAGAAGTCCGGGCTCCTCTCGATCGAGGCGCCGTCGGGCGAGGCGACCGTCGGCACGGAGTGGAGCTCGACGGGCGGCGATCCGATGGGCCGGTTCACCGATCGGTCGGTCGTCACCCAGGCCGTACGGCCGTCCGTCTTCGAGTTCGTGACGGAGGCCAGGCTCACGACGAAGAAGGACGCCACGGCCGACTGGACGAACGTCCACCGCTACGAGTTGCGTCCCGACGGTGACGGGTGCGTCATCGCCTACACCGTCCGGATCGCGCGGATCAGCGCGCTCCCCGGCATGTTGCGCATGTTCAACCTGCCGGTCCTGTCGGGGATGGCGGTCAAGGAGTCCACGAAGGTGGTCCGTCGCGGGGTGGAGAAGCTCGCGGCGTTCGTCGAGCAGCGCGCGGACGCGCGTTGACGGAAGGAGGAGTCATGCCGAAGACGTCGAAGCAGGAGGCTTCCGAGACCTTCGAGGCCGAAGGGTTCGAGGGCCACTACCAGGAGCTCGAGGGGTACACGATCGGGTTCGAGAGCTACTCGGCCGAGGCCGACCTCGCCGATCTGTTCAAGGGCCTTCCCGACGACGCCTGTCAGTGCAACCACATGGGCGTGGTGCTCTCGGGGAAGGTCGTCTTCACCTACACGGACGGGACGCAGGACGTGATCACGGCCGGCGAGGCGTACGTCACGAAGGCGGGACACACGCCGAAGATCTTCCCGGGGACCGAAGTGGTCGAGTTCAGCAAGACCGACGAGTTCAACGAGACCATGGCGGTCGTCTCGAAGAACATGGAGGCCATGATCAGCTGAACCACCGCGATCAGCCTGAGCGCGCTCCGGGTCTCTCTAGGGCCCGGAGCGCTCGGGGTATCAGCCTGGCGTCAGGACTGCTCGATCTCCCCGTCGTGCCACTGGGGTTCGTCTTCCATCAACGCTCGATACGCTACGTACCGCTCGTGCTGCGCGGGGTCGTCGGCGTTCTTCTCGTACGTCGCCCTGTCTTTGAATACGGCGAAGAGCCATCCGCCATCGCCTTCGTTCTCCCACAACACGTAGGACGTCACGTATCCATCGACGGTCGATTGGTCTCCTTGCGTGACGACCTGCCGAAGCTTCTCTCGGTTCTCCGGCTTGACCCGAACCTTCGCAATGGTCCCGTACATCCAGGCCTCCCCTCTGCGAGCCGGCCGATGATAACCCCGCGGAACAACCTGCGTTGAGCGACGACCCGAACGCTGCTCAGCCGGCCCTCCAGTCGCGGAACGCGTGTCGGAGGCGTTCGAGCTGCGGCTCGGGGACCTGTTCCTCCGTCACCATGCCGCTGAGGCGGATCGTCTCACGCATCTGCTCCACGTAGTGGGTGCACCCATCGCAGGCGGCGAGATGTTCGTCGAACCGCGCCCGATCCTGAGGGGACAGAGCACCCTCGAGGTAGTCGGTCACGATCTCGACCACCTCTTTACAGGTCAACCCCTCGGTGCTCACGCCAACTGCCCCTTCTCCAAGTACTCGTCGACCGCGCGACGCACGCGCGAGCGAGCTCGATGCAACAGCACCCGCTGGTTGGTCTCGGAAAGATCGAGAACGTTACGCACGTCTTCCGACGTCCACCCCAGGACATCGCGCAACCGGATCACCTCGGCTTGGACGGGGGGAAGTCCGTCGATCGCTTCACCCACGACACGGATCGTCTCCGAGGCGAGCAGCCGGTCCTCGGGGAGGCCTCGCCAGTCGTTGGGGAACGTCGACCACCCGCCGGGCCACTTGTCACCGGCCCCGTGGAACCACGACTCCGGCACCGTGGGACCCGCGTCTGGATCGATCAGCGACGAGAACGGCTGGCTCCGTCCCTCGCGCTGCCCGCGTGTCTTGGCGATGTTCGCCAGGATCCGGTACATCCAGGTCCTGAGCGACGATCGGCCCTCGAACCTGTCGAGTCCTTGCAGGATCCCGAGCCATGCGTCCTGCACGACCTCTTCGGCGACGGCCTGCGACGACACGTACATCCGGGCGATCCGGAGCATCATCGCCTGGTGCTGCTCCACGAGCATCATGAACGCGTCCTCGTCCCCGGCGCGGAGTCGCTCGACGAGCTGCAGGTCTTCTGGCGAGGCGAGGAGTTCCGTATCGGTCACGGCGCAAGAGCCTAACCGTTACCCCTCGCTCAGGTCGCCGGCTCCCACACCACCCATCCACGCCGCCTCGCTCCTGCTCGGATGGAGCCCAAGAGCCAGCCGGGTGCCGTCGTCGTCGGCGCCGCCGCACGCTATGAGCTGGAGCCCGTTGTGGTGCACTCGACATCGTGGCGCGTGGTCGATGACCGGCTGATCCTGACCTGCCTCGCAGTCGTCGAGCCTCCCCCGGACGACCCAGCCCGCACCTGCTCGAGCAACCGGTTCTCCGGGAACGAGCTGGCCCGCGGAGATGCGCTCGCGGCGCCAACCCGTATCGAGGTGGATGCGGTGATCGAGCACGCGCTCCGGCACCTGCGCTGGCTGTTGGACGACGATGAGGTCGTTCGCCGGGCCTCCCGGATCGGGCTCCGGCGCTCGAGGATTGCCAGCCGGAGCCGTTCCGGGCGTTCGGTGCCGAACCATAGAGCCGTACCGCGAACAGCCGTCGTAGTGTGCAACGGTGCCCAACATGCAGCCACTGCGACGAGAGGACCACCCCGAGCTCGAAGCGCTCTTCCGTCATTACGACGAAACGCTGAGCTTCGTCCCGAACAGCCTCTATACGATGGCCCGGCGGCCGGAGATCCTGCGCGCGTTCAGCGACTTGATCACCCAGATCTGGAACTCGGGAACGCTCCCCAAGCCATTGAAACCGCTGATCGGGATAGTCTCGAGCATCGCGGCGGGCTGCCGCTACTGCCAGGCGCACGAAGCGGTCGACGCCCACGAGCGCGGGGTCCCGGACGAGAAGATCGCCGAGATCTGGAACTTCGAACGCTCGCCGGTGTACAACGAAGGGGAGCGCGTGGCCCTACGATTCGCCCGAGACGCCTCCCTGGTCCCGAACGAGGTGACGCCGGAGCACTTCACGGCGCTCCGCCAGTGGTGGGACGACGGTCAGATCGTGGAGATACTTGCCGTCGTCGGTCTATTCGGGTTCCTCAATCGATGGAACGACACGATGGCGACACAGATCGAGGACCGGCCGACAGCGATCGCTCAGGATCAGTTCGGCGTTCTCTGGGATCCGGGCAAGCACGCAGGCTGATCGGCTACTCGACAACGGACTCATCCGGGGCGTTGACGGGCGGCGCGGGCACGACGCAGCGCCGCGATGGATGTGGACCGCGCGGGCCTAGGAGGGTAGGCGGGCGAGGACCGATCCGATGCGACGCTCATCGCGCCCGGCCGCCACGACCGTGACGTCGTCCGTCGCACCGACGTGCGTGGCAAGCTCGTCGAGCCGGGCGACGATCAGTGCGTCGAGATGAACCCGCGCTTCGAATGCTTCGTCGATCGCTCGGGTGATGAACGCCTGCTGGTGCTGACTCACCGGGTACCCGAGCGCCAACATGAGGAGGGGCGTGCCCCGGCCGGCTGCACGCGCGACATGCACGGCCGGATCGACGTCCATCCGCCCACGGCCGAGCACGACGACGATCCGATCGCGGACTGCCACGTCGATCACTGCGACCCCAGGCGCTCCAACGCGAGGTTGAGCTCGAGCACGTTCACGCGTGGCTCGCCGAGGAACCCGAGATCGCGACCCTGCACGTGGTCCTGGACGAGTTGGCGGACGGCATCCTCGGTGATCCCGGCGACGGCCGCGATCCGTGGGACCTGGAGCATCGCCGCCGCTTCGCTGATGTCGGGATCCAATCCGCTGGACGACGACGTCAGCAGGTCGACGGGGATCGTCGCAACGGAGAGACCGGGGTTGTAGGGACCCTCCAGCTTGAGGATGGCCGCGGCACGATCCACGATCGCCGAGTTGAGATCCTTCGACGTCGGTCCGAGGTTCGTGCCCGAGGATGTGGACGCGTCGTAGTCAACGGCGGACGGCCGGCCGTAGAACCACTGATCGCCCTTCCACTGCTGCCCGATCAAGGAGCTCCCGACGGTCTTCCCGTCCACCTCCACGAGGGAACCATTGGCCTTGCTCTTGAACGCGACCTGCGCGATACCTGTCATCACGGCGGGATAGACGAGCCCCGTCAGGACGGCCAGGACGACGGTGGCGACGAACGCTCGGACGGCGATCTTCATCATGGGAAATGCACCGCCGAGAGGAGCATGTCGATCAGCTTGATGCCGACGAACGGCGCGATGATCCCGCCGAGCCCGTAGATCAACAGGTTCCGGCGAAGGAGCCCCTCCGCACCCATCGGTCGGTACTGCACACCCCGGAGGGCGAGCGGGACCAGGAGCACGATGATGAGGGCGTTGAAGATGACGGCGGACAGGATCGCCGACTCCGGCGTCCGCAGGTTCATGATGTTGAGCTGGTTCAGCACCGGATAGGTGCCGACGAACATCGCCGGGATGATGGCGAAGTACTTCGACACGTCGTTCGCGATGGAGAACGTCGTCAGCGACCCCCGGGTGATGAGCAGCTGCTTGCCGATCTCGACGATCTCCATCAGCTTCGTTGGGTTCGAGTCGAGGTCGACCATGTTGCCCGCCTCCTTGGCGGCGGTCGTCCCCGTGTTCATCGCCACGCCCACGTCGGCCTGCGCCAACGCCGGCGCGTCGTTCGTGCCGTCGCCGGTCATGGCGACGAGCACGCCGCCCTCCTGCTCGCGCTTGATCAGGGCCATCTTCGTCTCCGGCGTGGCCTCGGCGAGGAAGTCGTCGACGCCGGATTCCTGAGCGATCGCGGCGGCGGTGAGCGGGTTGTCGCCCGTGATCATCACGGTGCGGATCCCCATCTTCCGCAGCTGGGCGAACCGATCGACCAGCCCCTCCTTGATGATGTCCTTCAGCTCGATGACACCCAGGAGCTGGCGGTCCTTCGCAACCGCCAGCGGCGTCCCGCCGGCGCGGGCGATCCGCTCCACATCGGCGTTCATCTCCGGGGCCATGTCGTGACCGGCCCACCCGACGATCGCGTCGACCGCGCCCTTGCGGATCTCGCTGCCGTCAAGGTCGACACCGCTCATCCGGGTCTGCGCCGTGAACGGCACGAACTGCGCATGCGTCTCGAGCAGCTCCCGCTCGCGGATGCCGTACCGCTCCTTCGCCAGCACGACGATCGACCGGCCCTCGGGCGTCTCGTCGGCGAGCGACGCGAACTGCGCCACCTCGGCGAGCTCCTCCTCCTCGACGCCGGGAGCGGGGAGGAAGGCGACGGCTTGGCGGTTCCCCAGTGTGATGGTGCCGGTCTTGTCGAGCAGCAAGGTCGAGACGTCTCCGGCCGCCTCGACGGCCCGGCCGCTCATCGCGAGGACGTTGTGCTGCACCAACCGGTCCATCCCCGCGATCCCGATCGCCGACAGCAGGCCGCCGATCGTGGTCGGGATGAGGCACACGAACAGGGCGATCAGGACGGCGTCCGACACGCGGTTGCCCGCGTAGATCGCGAACGGCTGAAGCGCGACGCACACGATCAGGAAGATGATGGTGAACTTCGCGAGCAGGATCGACAGGGCGATCTCGTTCGGCGTCTTCTGACGCTCGGCTCCTTCGACGAGCGAGATCATGCGATCCAGGAACGACTCCCCCGGTCCGGCGGTGATCCGGACCTTGATCCAGTCGGACAGGACCTTCGTCCCCGCGGTGACCGCCGAACGATCGCCGCCGGACTCGCGGATCACCGGAGCCGATTCGCCCGTGATCGCCGACTCGTCGACGGAGGCGATGCCCTCGACGATGTCGCCGTCGCCCGGGATCAGCTCACCGGTCGTCACCATCACGAGATCGCCGGCCTGCAGCTGCGAGGCGGGCACGGTCTCCTCCGAACCGTCGGACCGCAGCCGGCGGGCGATCAGGTCGGCCCTCGTCTTGCGGAGCGCATCCGCTTGCGCCTTTCCCCGGCCCTCAGCCATCGCCTCCGCGAAGTTCGCGAAGAGGACCGTGAACCACAGTCCGATCGCGATCGCCGTGTCGAACGCCACCGGTCCGCTGCTCGAGAGATCGGTGACGATCCGGATGCTCAGGACGACGGAGACGACCTCGACCACGAAGATCACCGGGTTCTTCATGAGGGTGCGCGGGTTCAGCTTGACCAGGCTCTCCACGAGCGCGCGGCGAACGATCGGCCCGTCGAAGAGCGGCCGCGCTTTCGCGGCTCCGTGCGGCCGCCCGTCTTCGGGTCCGTGGAGATCCGGAGTCTCCGTCTGCATGCTCATCTCACCACAGCCTCTTCGAGAGTCCCTCGACGATCGCTCCCAGCGCGAGCGCGGGGAAGAACGTGAGCGCGCCGATGATCACGACGACGCCGTCGAGCAGTCCGACGAACAAGGGCTTGTCGGTCGGCAAGGTCCCCGCCGTGACCGGCACGGTGCCCTCCTTCGCCAATGAGCCGGCGAGTGCGAGGGCGGCGAGCAGCGGAACGAAGCGCGCGATCAGCATCGCGAATCCTCCACCGATGGCGTAGAAGGGCCCGCTCGCGGTGAGCCCGGCGAACGCCGAGCCGTTGTTGTTCCCTTGGGACAGGAAGGCGTACAGGATCTCGCTGAACCCGTGGGGTCCCGCGTTCAGGCGCGCATCCAGGCCTGCGGGGATCACGACCGCCACGGCGGTGAGGGCGAGCACCACCAGGAACGGCACCAAGATGGCGATCGCCGACAACTTGACCTCGCGGGCGCCGATCTTCTTGCCGAGGTACTCGGGGGTCCGCCCGACCATCAGCCCGCCGATGAACACCGCGATGATGACGTAGAACAGCATGCCGTACAGGCCGCTCCCGACACCGCCCCAGATGACCTCGCCCACCGCGATGTTGAACATCGGGGCGACCATGCCGTCGGCCTTGTAGGAGTCGTGCATCGAGTTCACGCTCCCGTTCGACGCATCCGTGGTGGCGACCGCCCAGAGCGACGATTGGTCGGTCCCGTACCGGAGCTCCTTACCCTCCATGTTCGGGGCCGCAGCGGAGATGCCCGCGACGCGCATCGCCTGAGAGGACGTGTGCTCGTAGGGCACCGTCAACCAGAGACCGGCGATGAAGAGCACCATCATCGCGGCGAAGATGGCCCATCCTTGACGGACGTTCCCGACCATCTTGCCGAACATGTAGCAGAGCGCAGCGGGGATCAGCAGGATGGAAAGCAGCTCGACGAAGTTGCCGAGCGGACCCGCTCCCTCGAACGGATGCGCCGAGTTCACGTTGAAGAAACCGCCACCGTTCGTGCCGAGCTGTTTGATCGCGACCTGGGACGCGACCGGTCCGCGGGCGATCGTCTGGTCGAACCCCTGGATACCATGCGCGACGGCCGAGCCAGAGAACGTCTGCACGACACCCTGCGTGATCAGCACGACGGCGACGATCACCGCGAGCGGCAGCAGGATGTAGACCACGCCGCGAACGGTGTCGCGCCAGAAGTTCCCGAGGTCGTTCGTGCGAGAACGGACGAACCCACGGATCAACGCGACGAGCACCGCCATGCCGACCGCCGCGGACACGAAGTTCTGGAACGTGAGCCCCAGCATCTGCGTGAGGTAGGTCATGGTGGTCTCGCCGCCGTAGGCCTGCCAGTTCGTGTTGGTCGCGAAACTGGTGGCGGTGTTGAAGGCCACGTACTGGTTCACCGCGCCGAGGCCCACCGGGTTGAGAGGGAGGTGCCCCTGCACGCGCATCAGGACGTAGAGCAGCACCGTGCCGATCGCGCTGAACCAGAGCGTGCAGGCCGCGTACCGCCGCCAGGTCTGCTCGACCATCGGGATCGACGCCGATCAAGCGGTAGATGACGCCTTCGACACGACCGACCCGTTCCGAGGTGTACACGCGGTACATGTATGCACCGACCGGCGGCGTCAGGGCCGTCAGGATGACCAGATAGATCAGGATCGTCGTCACGTCAGAACCACTCCGGCCGGATCAACGCGATCGTGAGGTAGACGAGCAAGGCAACCGAGATGATCAGCTCGAGGACGTCGGCGAGACTCATACGCGATCCAGCCATGCGACGAGCACCGCGGCGAAGAGGTAGAACGCGACCACCAGGATCACCATCAGCAGATCGATGCCCATATCCGCAGCATAGGAACGACTCATGAGGAACCCATAAGGGCGGAACGGCTCGACCTATGGGAGTCGTGAGAGCTCTCCGCCAAAGCCGGAGCGCGACATCCGGAAGCGTATCCTCGACTTGATGGACGAGCGCGCGACGCTCCGGGAGCCAACCGATCTCCGCGGTCACGGGATCCCGATACTCGCGCGACTCGCGAGGACGAGCCCCAACCTTCGGATCGCCGGCTATGTCATCGCCGTCGCCGGCACGGCACTCGTCACGATCGCGTTCCTCCCGATCCGGGACGAGGTCCTCCCGTTGAGCAAAGGGTTCGCGTTCCTTGCGGTCGTGGTCGCCGCCGCGGCGACCGGGAGCCTCGGCCCCGGCATCGCGGCATCGATCCTCGGCTTCCTCTGCTTCAACTACTTCTTCCTCCCGCCGTACGGCCGATGGACGATCGCACGGCCAGAGCACGTAGTGGTGCTGTTCGCGTTCCTGGCACTCTCGGTCATCATCTCGGAGCTCTTGGCCCGTGCCGCCGAACGCGCCCGATCCGCGGAAGCTCGAGAGGCGGAGCTCCGCACCATCCAGGAGCTCAGCCGTGAGCTGACCACCCGCGTGCCCGGCGAGGACACGATCGAAGTGGCGCTGCTGACCGTGAAGAACGCGTTCGGTTATGGAGCCGCGGCCCTCTTCGTCGAAGAAACCGAAGACGTGCGCGGTCTGGTCCAGCAGGTGACGGTCGGAGGACCGCCGGGATCGGTATCGGCGACGTGGGACCCCCGATCGGCGGAGCAGCCGCCCGAGCGACTCCCGCTGTCCGTGGGAGGACGGATGCTCGGGCTCGTCGTCCTGAAGGGCGACCGGCCGCCGCTCACGCCCGCGGAGAGCCGCGTCCTCCGCGCGTTCTGCGATCAGCTTGCTCTGGTGCTCGAGCGCGACCGGCTCCTGCGCTCCGCGACGGAGGCCGAGGTCTACCGGCAGACCGAGAGCGTTCGCCGTTCGCTGCTCGCCGCGGTGTCACACGACCTCCGCAGCCCGCTCGCCGCGATCAAGGCGTCCGTGACGGATCTGCTCGACGACGTTCCCGGCACCACGGCGATCGATCGGCGCGAGGCGCTCGAGGCGATCGACGCCGAGACCGACCGGTTGAATGCCCTGATCGCCAACCTCCTGGACATGTCGAGGATCCAGGCGGGCTCACTCCGGGCGCGGCCCCAGACGGTGGATCTGACCGAGACGATCTCTGAATCGGTCGACCGACTCCGGCGCCAGCACGAGCACATCGCCGTCAACGTTCGGATCGCGCCCGAGGCGGCGTTGGTGCGAGCCGACCCCGTGTTCCTGGATCGGATCATGAGCAACCTCCTGGAGAACGCGGCCACGGCCGTCGACGATCACGAACACGCCACGATCGAGGTGGACGTCCGTCGTTCGAACAGCCTGGTGGCCGTGCGGGTGATCGATCACGGACCCGGCGTGTCGCCCGCCGCGCGCGAACAGCTCTTCTATCCTTTCTACCGGATGGACGACCGGAACCCGCGACTGGGGTCGGGACTGGGGCTCGCGATCTGCAAGGGGTTCGTCACGTTGCTCGACGGGGACATCTGGATCGAGGACACGCCCGGCGGGGGCGCCACGTTCTCGTTCACGCTTCCATCCGCGGATGGGGGTGCGGACTGAGGAAGGAACGCATCCTCGTCGTCGACGACGAGGCCCAGATCCGCAAGGCGCTGAACCGTGCCCTCGTGGCCAGGGGATACGAGGTCGAGACCGCCGTGGACGGCGAGGAGGCACTGCTCGTCGCCGAACGCTTCGCGCCGGACCTGGTCGTCCTCGACCTGAACCTCCCCGGCATCGACGGGTTCGAGGTCTGCCGGCGACTCCGGACGTGGTCGGCGACGCCCGTCATCGTGCTCTCGGTGCGGGAGGACGAGGGCGACAAGGTCGAGGCGCTCGACCTCGGGGCGGACGACTACCAGACGAAGCCGTTCGGCATCGACGAGCTGCTCGCGCGGATCCGCGCCTTGCTGCGTCGCAGCGAAGACCGGAGCGGGCAGGTCGCATCCCGATTCCACTCCGACGGCCTCGAGATCGACCTGGCGTCCCACCGGGTCGTGCGCGACGGCGAGGGTGTTCGTCTCACGAAGACGGAGTGGGCGCTGCTCGAGGCGTTCGCGACCCATCCGGGCAAGCTCCTGACCCACGGATGGCTCCTCACGCACGTGTGGGGCGAGGGGTACGCGGACGACGTGGACGTGCTCCGGGTCTTCGTGAGCCAGCTGCGGAAGAAGATCGAGCGCGAACACACGCGCCCGGCGATCATCGTGACCGAGCCGGGCGTGGGATATCGCTGGGTGCTGCGAGCCTCGCCCGCGGAAGGCTGACCGAGACCTACGACGCGAACTCGAACCGGGGGTTCACCATGCGAACCTCGCCGCGCTTGTCCCCCAGCACCCCTTCGACGATGACCTTCGTTCCCAGCGTCATCCCCTGGATCCCTCGCCGCCCCATGAACACGATGTTCGCGTCGCCGGTCCCGTCGTAGAGCAGCGCCTCGAGCGTCTCCTGCCCCTCGACGGGGAAGACCGTGATCCGCCGAACCACGCCGGCGAGCTTCACCGGCTCCCGGAGCGGCGCTTCGGCGATGCGCGTCGTGCCCGGCACCTTCTCCGCCCAGCCGCGGATCTCCGGCCGAAAGGCGTGCCTCGTCGCTCTCCTTCAGCCGGTCGAAGAAGCGACGGAAGACTGCCATGCTTCGGTGCTACGACGCTGCCATCGACGAGGCATCGGCCTGCCGGACCACGTCCTCGAGCTCGGACTTGCGCGTCTTCGAGATGTAGATCATCACGCCGAGGATGACGACGCACACGGCGGCGACCGCGATCCGGAACGCGACGTCCGTCGGCGTGCGTGACCACGAGCGGTGCGATCAACAGCGCGACCAGGTTCATCACCTTGATCAACGGGTTCAATGCCGGGCCGGCCGTGTCCTTGAACGGGTCGCCCACCGTGTCGCCGATGACGGCGGCCTTGTGCGCGTCGCTGCCCTTGCCCCCGAAGTGCCCTTCCTCGATGTACTTCTTGGCGTTGTCCCATGCGCCGCCCGAGTTCGACAGCATCACGGCGAGCAGCTGTCCGGTGAGGATCGCGCCGGCCAGGAACGCCCCGAGCGCTTCGCCCTTCAACAGGAAGCCGGCGATGACGGGCGAGAGCACCGCCAGCAGGCCCGGCGTCATCAGCTCACGGAGCGAGGTCTTGGTGCAGATGTCCACGACACGGCCGTAGTCCGGCTTCTCCGAGTAGTCCATGATCCCCGGGTGATCGCGGAACTGGTTCCGCACCTCGACGACGACCTGCGCCGCCGCCCGGCCGACCGCGCGGATCGCGAGCGACGAGAACAGGAACGCGACCGACCCGCCGAGCAACAGCCCCACGAGCACGTCCGGGTGGTCGACCCGGATGCCGATGAAGTTGAAGCCGGCGCCGCGCAGCGCTTCCTCGAACGAACCGAACAGCGACGTCGCCGCGATCACGGCCGTCGCGATCGCGAGCCCCTTCGTGATGGCCTTCGTGGAGTTCCCGATGGCGTCCAGGCCGCCCAGGATCTCGGCCGGCCTGCCCTCGAACTCCCCGGACATCTCCGCGATGCCCTGCGCGTTGTCCGAGATCGGCCCGAACGTGTCCATGGACACGACGACCCCGACCGTGGTCAGCATCCCCATGCCGGTGAGCGCGATGAAGTACAGGCGCTCGGCGTTCGAGTGACCCAGCAGGAACGCGGCCATGATGTCCCCGGCGATCACGATGATCGACCACACGGTCGATTCGAGCCCGACGGAGAATCCCGCCAGGACCGTCGTCGCCGCCCCGGTGACGGTGGACTCCGCGATCTCCTGCACGGGCCGGTGTTTCGTATCGGTGAAGTGCTGCGTGAGCACCTGGATGATGCTCGCCAGGATCAGCCCGAACGCCACGGCGAAGCCCGGCTTCCATGAGTGCATGTAGGAGTTCGAGATCACGAACACGGCCGCGGCTGAGATGACCGCGGAGATGAAGAACCCGCGGTTGATGGCCTTCATCCCGTGCTCCTCTTCACTCCGAGGAGCCACGGCGAGGATCCCGATGATCGAGGTGATCACGCCGACCGCTCGCACGAACAGCGGGAACATCACGCCGGCGATCGCGCCGATCGACGAGCCGCTGTACGCGGCCGCGCCCAGGATCAAGGAGGCAACCAGCGTGACCTCGTAGGACTCGAACAGGTCCGCCGCCATCCCGGCGCAGTCGCCCACGTTGTCGCCCACGTTGTCGGCGATCGTCGCGGCGTTGCGCGGATCGTCCTCGGGGATCCCCTGCTCGACCTTGCCGACCAGGTCGGCGCCCACGTCGGCCGCCTTCGTGAAGATGCCGCCTCCCACCCGCATGAACATCGCGAGCAGGGCGCCGCCGAACCCGAAGCCCACCAGGACGCTCGTGGCGTCCTGCTTGTAGATGAGCAGGATCACCGTCGCGCCGAACAGGCCGAGTCCTACCGTGAACATCCCGGCCACGCCGCCGGCGCGGAAGGCGATCCGGACCGCGCGCCGCAGGCCCGACTCACGCGCGGCGTTCGCCGTCCGGACGTTCGCCCGGACCGCGAGCCACATCCCCACGTAACCGGTCGTGGCGCTGAACACCGCGCCCAGGATGAACGCGAGCGAGCGCCCGAACTTGATCGAGAACTCGGAGTGCACGGCGTCCTTCGGTGCCGGAAGGATGAAGAACAGGATCACGGTCAGGAGGCCCAGGAAGACCGCGAGCGTCCGGAACTGGCGCGAGAGGTAGGCCTTCGCCCCCTCCTGGATCGCCTTGGCGATCTCCTTCATCTTCTCGGTGCCCTCGGGAGCTCCGAGCACCTCGCGCACCAGGTAGTAGGCGAACAGCAGGGCGATCAGCGAGACGCCCATGGTCACCCACAGGAACGTGTTTTCGAACGACCCGAATACCGCTCGGATCGGGCCACTCTCCTGGGCCAAGACGCCGTGCATCGAACCTCCTCGAGATGTGTGGGAGCGTGCCTCTCTCACCCGACCGGGCCGGGAACGCGTGAAGTATAGGCAATGAACTGGTCGCCGACCTGCGAGAACGGTGGCTCAGCGACAGGATCAGCGGGCGATCCAGTAGCCGAGCCCGGCGACCAAGAACGCCGGCGGGCCGGAGAGCAACAGGTTCCAGCCCACGTAGCGCCATGCCCCGTCCTCGATCAGCTGCACCGTCTCGTACGTGAAGGTCGAGAACGTGGTGAATCCGCCGATCACGCCGGTGCCGACGAACGTGAGCCATGTCGCCGAGACGTGCCCGGCGGTCGCGGCGCCGACCAGGAGTCCCAAGGCGAAGCTCCCAACCAGATTCACCACCAGCGTGCTCAACGGGAACGGGCTGCGTTGGCGGGGAGCGATCACTCCCTCAACCGAATACCGAAGCAGCGCGCCCAACCCGCCACCGGCGGCAACGGAAAGCGCGATCATCCGGGATGGGTTCCCCGGTAGGAACGGACCTCCACCCGTTCGACGGTCACCAGCCCGTCGCCGACCATCGGATCGATCTCCTCGATGAACGCGTCGATACGGTCGACCGTGTCGACGATCTCGATCAACAGCGGGAGGTCCTCTGAGAGACGAAGGATGCGTGCGGTGTGCAACCGCGAGCTGGCGCCGAATCCCTCGATCCCCCGGATCACGGTCGCTCCGGCAAGCCCCCGCTCGTGTGCGAGGTGGACGATCTCCTCGTACAGGGGTTTGTGCTGCCACGTATCCGATTCCCCGATGAAGATCCGCAACAGCTTGCATTCGCCTTCGAGCTTCATCGATCCTCCCTCGGCCTCGCCGGACCGAACCGTCCGGTCCAGATCCCGTAGACCCCCGCCGCCTGACCGGCGACCAGCGTGGCGAGCCAATACACGAGCGCCGTCCGTACATGGCCCGTATCGATGAGCTTGACCCCTTCCACGGCCATCGTCGAGAAGGTCGTGTAGGCGCCGAAGAACCCGATCGCGACCAAGGGGCGCATGAATCGGGTCGGCCTGAGCCGCTCGGAAAGCAACACGGCGACGACGCCCAGCCCGAACGCCCCGGTGACGTTGACGAAGAACGTCGCCCACGGGAACGCCCCTTGATCGCCGGCGAACGCAAGGCCGATCCGCCATCGGGCGAGCGCTCCCACGGCGCCGCCGACCATGACCGCCGCGGTCCGTGCATGCGAAGGCTTCACGATCGCCGAGCGTCTCAGACGGCCAGGTTCCATCGAGGCGATGCACCGATCGTGGCGCCTGTTCTCAAAGCTCGTCTCGCTTGCGGAAGAAGGCGACCGCAGCACGCCGCCGGCTCTCGTTCGAGACGTACTGAGGACGTTCGTAGGCGTCGACCGCAAGCGTCCCTTGCCAGTCGATGAACGGCTCGATGGTCGAGTGGTCGATCCCAGCCGCAGCCGCCTCTTCCTCGAGCCGACGCAATTCGGTCCGCAAGCGTTGCGCCTCCAACTTCAGGAGCGGCACGATATCTCGGTCGAGCTTGATATACGCCAGGAACGCTTCGCGCTCAGCCTCCTCGGACACCGCGAACCGCGCACGGTTGGTCACGAGCAGGATGCGCAGCTCCGCAACTGACGCGGCGGATGCGGCGCACCGGATCCTCAGACCTTCGATCCTGGAACGACCGGTGTCACCGCTTCCGCTGAACGCGGGATCATCCTCAGCCACGATGCGGACCCCTCTGTCGCACGCTTCCGCGATCAACGCCTCCTGGGAAAGCTCCGGGCGTACCGCCTTCGCGCGGTCAAGATCGGCCTTGAAGATCCTCATGGGCTCGCTCACGTACTGCCCTCGCCGATCGCAGCGCGAAGGGCGACGATCCGGGCTCGGTACGCGTCGATATCCCGTTGCAGACGGGGGAGCATCCAATCGACGGTCTGCTCGATCTCTCTTCGATACATCCGCGTGGACAATTCGCGCTTGCGGGTTTCCTTCGAACCATCGAACCAGGCGTAGCGGGTCACTGGGATCAGGGACTCCACAGATCTCACCACGTTCTCCAGGCGGTCGAGACGCTCTTCGTCCGTCGGGAGGCTGCTTAGCTCAGCCTCCACGACGATGTCGAAAAGGCCGGCTTCCAGGATGAACCGTCGCTCGGACGTGTCGATCGGCATGGCGGGCGACTCGGGCTCGGCGACGTCGATGAACTCCTCGGCGACGTATTCGTAGTCCAGGTCGCGCACCATCGGACGTAACGATCCGAGGTCGGGAGTGGGTCGCTTGAGCGAGTGATCCGATCCGGTCATGGCCTCCTACCTCGATCCGGTAGGAGCCATCAGCTCAGCGTGAGCGGGTTCGGCGAGCTCCATCGCCCTTCGACATCACATCTTAAGCCCTCAACCGGTTCGGCGCGTCCGTTCCGAGCTCGGTGTCAGCGGCATGATCTACTGCCCGAGGTCAGTGGCCGTCCGCCCTTCGGTGTCCCGGGCGGTATCGAAGATGCGCCAGTAGGCGTCCTCGCCGAAGCTGGTTGGCAATGGTTCACCTTCGATGAGTCGGAACGTGCGCCGACCGTCGGGCTGCCGTTCGGCGCGAAGGAAGTAGGCAGTGTCCAGCTGCTGGATGTAGAAGCCGTGCGCGAGGTCGAACAGGTGCGTGACGAAGAAGACCTTGACGCCGGCATCTATCGATGCGCGGACGACTTGCCGGGCGATCTCGGAGCCCTCTCGCTCGTTCGTTGCCGAGAACGACTCGTTGCACAGCAAGAGGGAGTTCGGCGTGATCATGTCGGCGAGGTCGCTCATCCTCCCGAGCTCTTCGTCCAGCTTGCCGCTCTGCATCGTGACGTCTTCTCCTCGTTTGAAGTGCGTGAAGACACCGGTACAGACGTTGGCGCTGAAGGACTCCGCACCGACGAACATCCCGCTCTGCATCATCAGTTGCGCCGATCCGACGCTGCGCAGGAACGTCGACTTGCCGCCCTGGTTGGCGCCGGTGATCATGACGAGCAGCTTGCTCGCCGCTGTGACGTCATTGCCGACGACATCGTTCGCCACGCTCAGCGCCAGACAAACGTCGTACATCCGTCGAGCGGTGAGCGACGGGCGATCCTCAACGATGGGCATCGGGAAGGACGTCGGCTCTCCCTTCGCCGTCAGGCGTTCGTGCACATTC
Source organism: uncultured Actinomycetes bacterium (assembly GCA_963723855.1). GTDB lineage: Bacteria > Actinomycetota > UBA4738 > UBA4738 > HRBIN12 > JBBQVZ01. Next base: position 205,251 of record CAVRSI010000015.1, read on the forward strand.
ACGCAGCCGATGTAGAAGCCGGTTTCCGCCCGCAACAGATCGAAGAAGCTGCGGATGTAATCGGCGGACTGAGCGAGCACGTTGGCAACCTGGTTGATCCTTTCGCTCGCAGGTCGCCCAGCGCCCTCGCCCCGCTCTCGTCGCGATCCGCGATCTGGAAGCTGAGGCCGGACCTGCCCCTGCGAGTGATCCGCTGCCTCCAGCTCAGCGTGGGGAGCGTCCGCAGCACGTAGTGGACGCCCTTGTTGCCCCTCCCGAGCTCGGCACTCATCAAGACGCCGCGCTCGAACCGCAACTCCTCGAGACGATCCTCGATGGTTCGGAAGTACGCGTCGTCCAGCTCCTCCGCGAGCATCGCGAAGAAACGCACGAAGCCATCGGACCGGAACCCTCCGGCGTGATCGTCCGCGAGCCTGCGAAGCTGCCTGAGCGAACCCACGAACACCTCCATGGACTGGAGCGATCGCGTGAGGACGGCTTGCGGGGACATGAACGCGCCCCAGATCTTCTTCTCTTCCATGATCGCGCCGGCGGCGACCTGATAGATCTGTCTGACGACGGACGGTCGCTCCAGGCAGTCGGTCAGCACGTGCTGCCGGTAGATGATCGCCTCCGGGCTCGTCAGGCTCGTCAGAACGGCCTTCCTCGCCACGTCGAACAGGAACGGGTCACCGGCCGCCATCGCGTTGAAGAGGATGTTCAGCTCGAGGTCTTGGGTGAGCGATCCTTCGTTCGACGGGAGTTCGCGCTGGAGGTCGAAGTCATCGTCCTCGTACATCAGGAAAGCCTTCATCGCACGTATCCGCCTCCGCAGCGTCTCGTACGTAGGCCGTACTTCTCGGCGATGGCAGCGGCATAGGCAAGTCCGTCTGCGGGCTTCCTGGTGATCTTAACGTTCGCGTCGCGGGGTCATCGGGCACGACCGCGCTCACCATGCTGACCGTGACCTCGCTGAGGGAGGACAGCTCGTCCATGAAGGTCACGCACACGCACAACGAGTGCAACGCGATCAACCGATCCGTCACTTCCGTGCCGAGGAACACGGCGTCACGAAGCGAGGTCGAGTTGAAGCTCTCGTTCATGATGACGACGCTGTCGCTGGTCGCCAGGCGGAGGATTCGTGGAAGCTACCAGTTCATCCTCGAGCTTTCCGCGGAGGGTCGCGAGGTTCTCTTCCCGTTCGAAATGCGCGAAGACGTGATCGGGCAGGGAGAGGTGCGCTGCCTTCGCAGGAACGAGACAACCGAGGTTGGCGAGATGATGCAGCTGGCCGAACATCCGTGCGAACGTCGTCTTCCCGCCTTGGTTCGGACCGGTAACGACGATGACGCGTTCCGGCTCCGTGAGATCGAACGAGTTGCACACGACCTCCGAACCCTGCGGGACGAGCTTGTTGGCGAGCGCGAGATCGAACGCATCGTGTGCGAACACGTGCTTCGCGCGAACGGACACGTGCGGGTAGCAGAACGGCAATCCGGCCGATCGGAACCGCTTGGCGTGCTCGAGATATGCCAGGTAGAACTGCACCTCCCGATCGAAGGTGCCGATGATCTGATCGAGGTAGTCACGGTGACGCACGCGATACTCGTCCAGCGCTCGCGAGACGTCGGGATACAGCTGTGCCACCAACTCGAACACGCGAGCTTCAACGGGATCCATGTCCAGCGAAGCAGTGAGTTTGACCCGGTGATCCCCCACGGCGCCGTGCTTGAACTTCGCGAACGTCTCCACGACCTCTGCGCTGAAGTCAGGCTCTCCCTCGTACCTGCTGACCGTGACCCGGTTCCCAGCGATGTGAACGCAGTACTTCACCGAAGCCAAGGCGTCCTTCAGCTCACGCGTTGCCGATATGAGTGACGTGAACGTCACGGACGCGGTGTAGTCCAGGATGTAGTCGCGGAACGCCCGCAGGCCACGTGATGTCAATCCGAGAGATGCGAACCCTTCAGCCAGCGATCGAACCGCGTCGCAGTAGACCTCCACCGCCTCAACGAACCAACGCTTCTTCTGCGATGTGTAGTAGAGCTTCTCCACCTGAGCGAGATGCGCGCGCATCTCCTGCATGCGTCGCGAGAAGGCCTGGATGGCTTCCATGACCGCGCCATCCTCGAGGTCACGGAATACCTCATGCCGGTAGTACACGGCTTCGACGTCGCGCAACGGCGTGTAGAAGAAGGGCTTCAGTTGGTACTCGTCGCGACCGGCCGTTATCGACTCCACCACCTGATCGAGATTCAGGTCGCGGAAGAACCCGGGCTCTTCGAGCTCGTCGATCACGACGCTGCTCGGAGGCTGGTCGAAGAGGACGCTGTGGAACCGCACGTCCCGACGCACCGGAGAGCCGTTCGGGTTCCGGAGCCTGCCGAGCTCCTGGGTCCCTCCGCCGGTGAAGGATCCTCGCTCGCTCGTGATACGCCTCCTTCCGCTGACGTCCGAAGCGCCCCGAGGGGCAGCCGTAGAAGCCATCAGCGTCGGAAGACGCGGTTCAGGCGAGCTTCATCGCCACCCCGATGTTAGCCCAGGAGGCGACGGACGGATGGCCTCGACCGCTATCCGTCTGACGTCGATCCCGCGAGCAGGCCGATGATGCGTCGCGCCGCGAGCGAGCGTTGTTCCGGGTCGTTGGCCGAGACTCGGGCGCGCGCGCTGAGCGCGAGGAGGGAGCGACGCTGCGTCGCGATGAGGAACCGCAGAGTGGACCGACCGGGGCGAGTCCGACCGCCATGCTGAGATGCGGCCGGCAGATGCCGGTCGACACCTGATAGGCGGCGAGCACGTCGGGCTCGGCGAGCGCGTCGAAGAGCATCCCGAGCACCGACCGCCCTCGACGTTCTACCGCCGCGCATACGGGACACGCAGGTGGCCCCTCGGCCACACCCGCTCCGAAGTCCTCCGAGGCGGCCTGAGCAGATCCGCGAAAGGAGCCGCGCGCCCGCCGCCCCCAGATCCCCTCCTCGTCGGTCGAACACGCTCGCCCAGTGGGGCGCACAGAGTCCGCGGGAGTCGACGGTCTTGTCAATCGTCTCCTCTTCCCGGATGTTCGTGGTCGCGAGCCACGACAGGACCGCCCGTTCGGTCTCCCCCGCCAGCCGGCAGACGGGACATCCGTCGCTACGAAGTGCGAGACCGAGCTCGGCCTCGAGGAGAATCTCGCGGAGAGGTTTCCGCTTCGTCACATGCGCAGGGAGTCTTGTGCTCGACCTGCCTGTCGGAACAGGTCTTCGAGGACGGTCGGCACCTGCAGCCCTTCGTCGGTCGCCCGCAGCTCGATCACGGAGCCCGGCGACACGTCCGGGTCCCAAAACGCCGTTCCTTCGAGCCCCTTCAGACGCACGAGCACCAGCCGGATGAGGAGCTCGTGCGTGACCACGGCCACCGCTCGTTCGGGGTGCCGACCGCCTATCGACTCCAGGGCCCTGAATGCACGTCGCTCGGCGGCCGCCATGCTCTCTCCGGAGGGGAAGGTCGCCGCCGCCGGGAACCGGAAGTAGAAGTCGAACGCTCTCGGCTCCGACTCCCTGATCGAGCGGCGTGCGAGCCACCACGAGCCCACGTCGACATCGGTCAGATCACTTCGATCGGCGTGGAACCACACCGACGGAACGCCCGATGACGTCGGCGGTCTCCCGGGCGCGACGCCGGGGACTGGTGTAGATCGCGGAGACGTCCTCGAGAGCCAGACGCTCCGCCGCGCGCCGCGCATCGTCCACGCCTTGCGCGGTCAGCGGGTCGTCCGTCTGTCCTTGCAGCCGACCTTCACTACTGAGAGCGGTCCGACCGGCTCGCACCACGAACAACGATGTCATCGGGAGCTCCCCCCATGTATGGCTTCCGCCGACGGCACATCCGGTGCGGTACGGATCGACATCGCCACGTGATCCCAGTCGATGCGGAGCAGCTCGACCGGTCTGACGCGCGGGACGAACCGATTCCAATCCACGTCGACATCTTCGATCCGTCGCTCGCGCAGCGCAGGCGTCAGGTGCGGATAGGCGGAGGTCATGGCGCCTCCATCACCACCATGACGGGGGCCGGTCGCGGCCGTTTGGAACGCCTCACGGAGCTGGTCGAGCCGGCGTCGATCGACCCGCGCATCTTCCTTGGCTCGCAGGGCGTCTTCGGCCGACCGCTGCCGATCGCGTTCGGAGCGTTCGAATCCCCGCACCGAGGCTCTCGATGGTCGCTTCCAGGCTCCGGTCCAATGCCGATCCAAGGTCACGGCGACTCCGGTCGAGCCGCTGCACGAAGTCCCAGTGAAGGCGTCCCATGTGCTTGTCGACGAGCGAAGGAGTCGCTCCCTCAAGGTCGCGCAGGAACAGGCGCCGCGCCGTCTCTCGCGGCAGGAACCGGCGAACGTCCGGCAGGATCGACTCGATGATCGATGGAGGTTCGAAGAAGCTGAAACTGAACGGGGTCCGGAAGACAGCTCGACGAGATGGCCCTCGGAAACGAGCTGGATCCCGAGGATCTCGCCGCACAGCCGGACGGTCTCCCGCTCGGTACCGTCCGCCTCCTCGACGAAACGGGCCGTTGCGTCCCGGAACGCGGCGGAGAGCGTCTGCTCCTCGAGTCCGCGCCAGTGGCCGATATCGGTGCGGAGCGCCTCCCTCAAGAACACGAACCCCTCGTCGTCCCGCGCGATGCGCCGGACGTCCTCAAGCGAGGCAACGTGTTCCTCGACGGCAGACGTCAGGCGGGTCTCCTCCTCGGAACGAAGCTGTTCCAGATCCTGCTCGAGACGGGACACGAGCGCCTCGGCCTCCTGATCGAGAAGAGCGTGCATGTCGCGTTGTCTCGATCGAGCCTGGGCGAATACCTCCTGCATGCGCCGACGAGCCTCTTCCAGCTCCTGGACGGGGAGATCGAGCGCCCGCTCCTGCACCTCCAGCGCGTTGCGCTCGTCGTCCACCAGCCGCAGCGCACGCCCGGCCACGGAGGCCAGGATGGCCCGCCCTTTCTCGTCCAGCAGGAACGTCCGGAAATCACGTTCGAACGCGGGGAGCCCCGAAGCCTCCAACTCGCGGTCGTCTCCGGCGAGCTTCGCCCGGAGCGCCCGGCGGGCGCTCAAGGGATAGACAACGACGTCCTGCCCGACGGCTTCTTCGATAACCCGATGTGTGAACGCGATGGACTCGTCACGGTCGAGCCCCGACAGGTAGTCGATCTTGTTCAGGACGAAGAAGAGACGCGCCGTCTCCCCGCGAACTCCTCGAGGAACGCACGCTCCGTCTCGGAGAATTGGCGGGTCCGCAGAGGTGAGGAAGACGGCGGCGTCGGATTCGGAGAGGAAGGCGCGCGCCGCCTCGGTGTTGCGCTGGTAAACGCTGCCGACGCCGGGCGTATCGACTAGGAACACCCCGTCACGCAGATCTTCCGACGGGTACGACACCACGGCCCTCGCGACCCCCAGCGCATTGTCCGGGTTGCCTCGCTCGGTCACGTACGTAGCGAGATCCGTCACGTCGACGTCCTCTTCGCGGCCGTCGAGATAGCCGATCCGAGCTCGGATCTCCCTCCCCCACGTCACCGCCGTGACGATCGAGGTGAGTGGCACGACGGCGGAAGGAAGCACGTCTGCGCCGAGGAGTGCATCCACGAACGTGGTCTTGCCCCGTTTGAACTCGCCGAAGACCACGACGTTGAATCGGTTCTCGACGAGCTTCTTGTCGAGGGCCCGTGCAGCGTCTGTGACGGCCCGGCTCTCGCGTCGGTCGGCGAACTCGGCGAGATCGTCGAGCGCCACGAGAAGCCTGTCCCGCTCCTCCGCGTAGGTTCGTTGACCCATGGAAAAGCTCCTACCTCTGCATCCAGGTAGGAGCTATCAGCTCGCCGGGGCGAGCGGTTAGGCGAGCTCCATCGCCTCACCCGAAGTATAGGGGAGCGGAGGAGCGAACCTTCCCAAGGATCGCCAACGACGATGGTCGACTCTCCCCGCTCCGTAAACTCGCAGGATGAGCTATCAGATCGATTCGATACGTGCGCTGGAGAGTCCTGGATTCCCGAGGCAGACCGACGCTGCACGTGACCCTGGGACTCGTCGGAGGCGCGATCGGGACGGCCGGCGTGCCATCCGGCGCGTCGACCGGGACCCGCGAGGCCGTCGAGAGGCGGGACGGCGACCAGGAGCGGTTCGAAGGCGCGGGCGTCCAGCGGGCCGTCATGACCGTCGAAGGGGAGATCGCGGACGCCGTGACCGGCCGCGACTGGGAGTCTCTGGCGGAACTCGATCATGCCCTGATCGGGTTGGACGCAACGCCTAACAAGGAACGGCTCGGCGCGAACGCCATCGTCGGTGTCTCCATGGCGGCGGCTCGCGCGATGGCGGCGGCCGACGAGCGTCCGCTCTACGAGTGGCTGGCTCCGTCGGGATACGCGCCACGTCTTCCCGTCCCGCACTTCAACGTCATCAACGGCGGGGCGCACGCCGGCAACCAGCTCGCGTTCCAGGAGTTCATGATCGCGCCGATCGGCGCGCCGAGTTTCCGCGAAGCGCTGCGGGCCGGCGCTGAGACCTACGCCATGCTCCGGCACGGACTGAAGGAGGCCGGCTACGCGACCGGTCTGGGCGATGAAGGCGGCTTCGCTCCGGAGATCTCGGAGCCGGAGGAGGCGTTGGACCTCCTCGTCGAGGCCATCCGGGCCGCCGGATACGAACCCGGCCGGGACTCGGTCGCGATCGCGCTCGATCCAGCGGCGTCGGGCTTCCGTGCGGAAGACGGCATGTACGAGGTGACCGAGGCACGGCTGACCTCGGCGGAGATGACCGAGCGCTACGCGCAGATGGTGGACCGCTATCCGGTGTGGTCGATCGAGGACGGGCTCGCGGAAGACGATCCGGAAGGGTGGACCGAGTTGACCCAACGCCTCGGCGACCGGATACAGATCATCGGGGACGATAATTTCGTCACGAACCCGGGCCTCATACGGGAGGCCATCGCGCATGGCATCGGCAACGCTGCGCTCATCAAGCTGAACCAGATCGGGACCGTCACGGAAACCCTCGAAGCGATCGAGGTCAGCCGATCGGGCGGGTACGCGCAGATGATCTCGCACCGGTCCGGAGAGACATGCGATCCATTCATCGCCGACCTGGCGGTCGCCGTGGGCTGTGGCCAGATCAAGTCCGGGGCCCCGGCTCGAGGCGAGCGACTCGCGAAGTACAACCGCCTTCTCGAGATCGAGCTGGGGCTGGACCGTCCGACGTTCGGCCTCGTACCCAAGTGAGCTTCGAAGGGTCCGCGCTTTGGCGCGTCCGGCAGAAGATCGGGCACGACCTCCTGCTGTGGCCGGGCGCGACCGTGCTCCTGGAAGACGCGGACGGACGGATCCTCCTGGGTCTGCGGCGCGACAACGACGAGTGGACGATGCCCGGAGGCGGTGCCGAGGAAGGCGGGAGCTTCGCCGCGACGGCGCTCGACGAGTTGCGGGAAGAGGTGGGGCTCGAGGCCGACGCAGCGGACCTGGTCGCGTTCGCATGCGTCTCGGAGTCCGCCGACCACCTGATCCCGTACCCGAACGGAGACCTCACCCACTACTTCGGCATCTGGTTCGTGCTCCGCCGGTGGCGGGGCGAGCCGGAGGCCGATGGCGACGAGCTCGTCGAGCTCGGGTGGTTCTCCCGCGACGCGCTCCCCGAGCCGTTGATGCACAGCTCGGCCGTGGCGCTCCGGCACTACACGGCGTACCTGGAGTCAGGCGTCTTCCAGATCGGCTGAGGGTGGTGACTCGGCGGCCTCGACGGGCCTGGTCCCCGATGTGCGGCGCAACCATACGAAACCGATAGGTCCCGCCAGGATCGCCGTCAGCAGGATCCCGATCTTCGCTTGCTCGACCGCTCCGGGCTGCCCGACGAAGGCCACATCAGCCACGAACAACGAAACCGTGAACGCGACGCCAGCGGCCGCGGCCACGGCGAATATGCTTCCGAGTCGTGCCCCGTCGGGTAGCCGCCCGATCCCGAGCCGAACCGTGAGCCACACCCCTCCCCCGATCCCCACGATCTTTCCCACCACGTGGCCGCTCACCACCCCAAGCGTCACCGGACTCCTGAGCGCATCGGCGACCGCATCGACGGATAGTGGTATGCCCGCGTTCGCCAACGCGAACAGCGGAAGCACCACGATCGTCGCCATAGGGAGGAGCAGGTGCTCCATCCTTGCGAGCGGCGACACAGCCTCTTTCGAGAGCCAAGCGAGCTGCAACCACCAACGCGCATCGGCGTCGGGCGGGTCGGGTTCGTCAACGGTCTCATCGGCGACACGGATCGCTTCCTCGCGCACGTGGCGGGGTCGCTGGAGCGGGAATGCCGGCGTGAGCAGCCCCACCACCACGCCCGCGAGGGCAGGCTCCACGCCCGAGGCATCGAGCGACAACCACATCGCCACTCCCAACGCCGCGAAGATCGCCATCGAACGAACGCCGAGACGTCGGATCAGCACCATCGCGCCGGCCACGCCGATCGCCAGCAGGAGTGCTGGGAACCGGATGAGGGACGGATAGAACACCGCGATCACGACGACGGTGAGGATGTCGTCCACGATCGCCAGCGTGAGCACGAAGGCCCGAAGGCCGACCGGAGCGTTCCGGATGGCGAGCGCGAGGATCCCCAGCGTGAACGCGATATCGGTCGGCATCGCGATCCCCCACCCCCGCGAACCAGCCCCGCCTCTGTTCACGAGCAGATAGATCAGAGCGGGCACGACCATCCCTGCGACCGCAGCGATGACGGGGAGCGCTGCCGCGCGCACATCCCGCAGTTCACCGATCAATACCTCGCGCTTGATCTCCAGCCCGACGACGAGGAAGAAGAACGACATCAATCCGTCGTTCACCCACGCTCGCAGGCTGTCGTTGACTGTCCAGCTGCCCACGCCGAGAGAGATCGGGGTGCGCCATAGCCGCACGTAGCTTTCGGCGAGCGGCGAGTTCGCCCATACCAATGCAACGACCGCCGCGGCGACGAGCAGGATCCCGCCTGACGTCGAGGACTCGAGGAACTCCTGAAGTGGGCGCACGACGCGGCGCGGCACAGCACGGTTCGACTGCGCCCACGAGGGCCGGATCGCGGGGCCGGGTCTGGGGGTGTCGTTCGCCATCGTGGATCTAGGCGCCCCGACGGTGATCAGCGCGGTCCATCAAGGCCGGCTCTCGCCTCACGGCGACCGATCTGGAGGAAGAAGAATCCGAAGACACCCGACAGGAGCGAAGCGGCGAACACACCGATCTTCGCTTCGGCGAGGCTCGCGGATCCCTCGCCGAACGCGAGCTCCGCGATGAAGAGCGCCACGGTGAACCCGATCCCCGCCACCTGGCCTACCCCCACCAGATCTCGGGAGGTGGCTCCGGTCGGGAGGGATCCGTGGCCCGCTCGCGTGGCGATCGACGCAGCCCCCCACACGCCGACCAGCTTTCCGACGACCAACCCGAGGACGATCCCGAGGGTGACGCGGCTCCCCATCGCATCTCGCAGGACGCTCGCAGAGAGTCGGATCCCCGAGTTCGCCAGAGCGAACAGCGGCAAGACGACGAAGCTCGTCCATGGCAGGAGCGTGTGCTCGACCCGCGCGAGGGGGGACACAGCCTCCCTGGACAGCCACGAGAGTCGCATCCAGGAGTCGGCGTCCGCGTCGGGAGGACGGGGATCGTCGACGGTTTCGTCGGCCGTGCGCCGGGCCTCCTCGCTCACGTGTCGAGGGCGCTGGAACGGCCTGACCGGGGTGAGGAGGCCGAGGATCACCCCGGCAAGGGTCGCTTGCACTCCCGATTCGAACATGGCGAACCACAAGCAGGTTCCGAGCACCAGATACACAGCAGTTGCACGCACGTGGATCCGCTGGAGGCCGACGATGGCGAGGATGATGACCACGGCGGCCGCGATGGCCGGCCACTCGACGCCCTCCGAATAGAACAGGGCGATGATGACGATCGCCCCGATGTCGTCGACGATCGCGAGGGTGAGCAGGAAGGGTCTGAGGTCCGTCGGTGCATGCCTCGCAGCAAGCGTCAGAACCGCTAGCGCGATCGCGATGTCCGTCGCCATGGGAACGCCCCAACCACGGACGTCTGTCGTGCCTCGATTCACTCCCACGTAGATGAGGGCCGGCACCACCATCCCGCCGATCGCTCCGACGATCGGGACGGACGCTGCGCGCCAATGCTGCAGCTCCCCGGTCACCAGCTCGCGTTTGATCTCCAGACCGACCACGACGAAGAACAAGGCCATCAGACCGTCCGTCACCGCGTGGCGGAGGTCTTCCGATATGTGACGAGCGCCGACATGCAAGGAGATGGGGGTCGTCCACAGACGCTCATACGCATCCCGCCATGGTGAGTTCGCCCACACGATCGCGACGATCACCGCCAAGAGCAGGACGACCGCGCTGGCCGACGAGGTTTGCAGGTATGCCTGGAGCGGGCGGAGCACGATCCGGGGGACGGGACGCTCGGACTGCGCCCACGGAAGGTTGATGCCGGATCCGGCACGCTCGTCGTCTTGCCTGCTGGTCGGTGCCATGCGTCGCACTCCTGCCGACCAGACTTCCCGGCGCACCTTCGGACCGGCACATGCTACCCCGGGTCACATCCCTTCACGAGTTCCTCACACGGGTTCGGTTGTTGCTCAACGAGAGCGCCCGTACGCTTTGCGCGCCTTGTCAGACGGTCGACACGTATCGAAGTCTTCCCGCATCAAGCCCGCGTACCTCATCGCCGGTGGGGTGGTTGTGGTCGCGGCTGTGGTGCTCGGTTTCGTGTTGCTGGGTGGCGCGGACAGCCTCCCCATCATCGGAGGGAGCCCACCCCCGCCGACCCCGGAGTTCGCGTTCACCATGACGAAGGTCACGCCGGTCGCAACCAGTTCCGAGAGCACCCACAAGGACCTGGAGACCAAAGCGAAGGAAGCCGCTGGTCAGGTCACCGACCAGATGAACACGTTGTACATCGGCGCGTTCCTCGATCCCGGCAACTGGTTGGACGGTTCCTACGACAGCGTCTGGGAGCTGTTCGACCAAGGGGCGAGCGCCGAAGCGCAGACGCAGGTCGAGACGCTGACCGCCGGGACCGGGGCCGGCGACACGTTCGAGCAGATCCTGCCCGACGCCGGAAAGCTGAAGGCCAAGGTGCTGTTCGACCTCAAGGACCAGCCGTACTCCGTGGTGGCGATCACCAGGTTCGAGGCCGTCGGCAGCGGCAAGGACGGTCAGGACGTGAAGATGACCAGCCGGGGCCAATACGTGTTCCAGCGGGTGGACGGGGACTGGCGGGTCGTGTCGTTCAAGGTGCTCCGCGACAACGAGGCGCAGGCGCCGAGCCTGTCGCCGAGCGCGACCCCCACGGAGAGCCCGTCGTGACCGGCCGGCGGCGAGCGGTGTTCGCGGTCATCGCGCTGGCGGCGTGGGTCGCCGGCTCCGCGCTCGGCTCGATCGGCGCGGTCGCGCCCGCGTCGGCCCAGTCTGCGGGACTCGTGATCGGAAAGGCGCACGCCGGGTACGCGCCCTCGCTCACGGGCGACAAGCCGATCGTGCTCCTGGTCGTCGGCAGCGGCGCGCGCCTCGGCGACGACATCCAGCACTCGCTCGCCGACTCGATCCACGTGGTCTCGATCAACCCCGACAAGCACAAGGCGACGATCATCGGCATCCCGCGCGACTCGTGGGTGGACATCCCCGGACACGGCACGAACAAGATCAACGCGTCGCTCGTCGAGGGCGGCCCGGACCTCCTGATCCAAACGGTGGAGAGCATCTCGGGCCTGAAGATCGACTACTACGCGCTGACGACCTTCTGGGGCCTGACACAGCTGTACGACAACCTCGGCGGTCTCACGATCGACGTTCCGTTCCCGATGCAGGACTCGTATTCAGGCGCCGACTTCGAGCCGGGCGTGCAGACGATGGACGGCAAGCAGGTGCTCGCGTTCTCCCGCGACCGGCACAGCGTGAGCAGCGGCGACTTCGGGCGCTCCGAGAACGCCGGCCGCGTGTTGATCGCCTCGCTCACGCAGTTCCGCAAGGAGTTCCAGTCTGACCAGAGCTCGCTGTTCACATGGATCGCGTCGGGCATGCGGAACGTGGACACCACCGTTCCGTTCGACGAGGTGATCCAGCTCGCGTACACCTGCTCCCACATCAACCCGAAAGCCGTGACGAACGCGGTCCTCCCCGGCACGACCGGGTTCGAGGGCACCCTCTCGGTCGTCCATCTCTCGTCGGACAAGGACGCGATCTTCGCCGACGTCAAGCCCGACGGCATCCTCAGCAAGAAACACATCCCACCGAGCCCCACGGCGAACCAGACCTGAGGCTGCCGCCGTTCAGATCCGCGTGATGACGTACGTGACATAGCCGACGTAGAAGATCCCCTGCAACAGCAGCAGCTGCGCCGTGAGCCTTCCGCGGAACCGAACCTGGAGCCAGAGGACGCCGCCCGCCGACAGCGCGATGACGGCGGCCACGAGTGCGGTCCCCTCCAGGTGCCAAGGCGTGAGCAGCAAGCCGATCGTCACCGGGAACGACGACTGGAAGACCATCGCACCCGTCATGTTGCCGAGCGCGAGCGTGTCCTTGCGACGACGGATCCAGATGACGCTGTTGAACTTCTCGGGAAGCTCCGTCGCGATCGGCGCCACCAACAACGAGAATGCGAGCGGCGAGATGTCGAAGAGCTCGGCGATGTGGTCCACCGCGTGTATGAACAGCTCGGCTCCGCCGATGATCAGAGCGAGTGCGAAGGCCACCTGAACGAACGGCGCCGGCACGGATGCGTCCTTGCTCCATGCGGGGAGCGACTGCCTGACCAGGCGCATCGCCTGCCACAGATGGAGCGGCTTGATCTCGGCTCCGGCCTCCTTCTCGAGCTCACCCCCCGCCGGTGCCTGGAAGTGTCGCCGGACGTAGTAGGCGTAGCCGACCAACAGGACGATGACGAGCGCATAGTCGAACGCCTTGTTGTCCAACAATCCCGCGACCACGGCGAGCGAGTACATGATCAGGAAGTAGCCGAGGTCCTGGCGGAGCACCGGCACATCGAACTGGAGATCGGTGCTTCGTCGTCCGCCGCGCGCCGTCACCAACACCGTCACCGCGATCACGACCATCGCGAGCGTCGTCAGCATGAACGGGGCGCCCAGGATGGCGCCGACCCCGATCTCCTCGCCGCTGGCGTGACCCGACAGGATCGCGACGAGCGGGAGCAGCGTCTCGGGAAGCGCCGTGCCGACCGCGGCGAGCACCGATCCGACCGCTCCCTCCGAGAGCCCGAACCCCTCCCCGATCCATTCGATGCCATTCGTGAACAGCTCGGCTCCGGCGAGGATCACCAGGAGCGACGCGGCGAGCAGCGCCCAGACCATCGGCGGATTCTCCCACCCTCTGCTACGGTGAACGTTCGAAGGGGAGTAGTCCGTTAGGGTCACGCCGTCATCTCGGTCGCGCATCGCGACCCGGCGACCCTCCGCCGACACGGGGACGAGACCTTCGGCTCCAAGGTTGGAGGAACACCGATGTCGCTCGTGGACGATCCCACCGGCATACACCCATCGCGCCAGCGATTCGCGATGTCGCTCGCGATCGCCGGAGCCGTGCCGGCCCTGATCATCCGGGCCACGGCGCCCGACCTACCGCACCCGGTGGAGGCCGCGCTGTTCGGTCTCGCGATCGTCGGGGCGGCATTCATCCTGTCGTGGGCAGCGGAGGTCGCGCAGCTGGACATCTCGGCCGGCTTGGCGATCGCGCTGCTGGCGCTCATCGCGGTGCTGCCGGAGTACGCGGTCGACTTCGTCTTCGCCTGGCAGGGCGGAAACGCGTTCGAGGCGACCGGGCCGGCGTGCCTGCCACCTCCCGGCGGCGGGACGGAGTCTCCGTGCGGGCTCGCGCTGGCGAACATGACCGGCGCCAACCGGCTCCTGATCGGGATCGGGTGGTCCATGGTGGTCTTCATCGCGTGGTACCGGATCCGCCGGCGCGACGGCGCCGGGACCGCCAGACGCTGGGAGGGCATCCGGCTCGATCGCGGCCATTCCGTCGAGCTCGCCTTCCTGGCCGCCGCGACGATCTACTCGCTCACCCTTCCGCTGAAGCACTCGATCACACCGGTGGATGCGCTCGTCCTCGTCACGATCTTCGTGCTCTACACGATCCGCGTGTCCGGAGCGCCGTCGGAGGATCCCCACCTCGTTGGACCGGCGCGCTACCTGGGCACGTTCTCGAAGGCCGCCCGGCGAACCTGGATCGTCGGGATGTTCGTGTTCGCGGCGGGCGTGATCCTGGTATGTGCCGAGCGATTCGCACATTCCCTGGTGCAGACGGGAGCCGACCTGGGGATCAGCGAGTTCGTCCTGGTGCAGTGGCTCGCGCCGTTGGCCTCTGAGGCCCCCGAGTTGCTGATCGCCGGTCTCTTCGCGTGGCGGCTGAACACGAACGCGGCCCTGGGAACCCTGGTCTCGTCGAAGGTCAACCAGTGGACGTTGCTCGTCGGGACCCTGCCGATCGTCTTCTCGATCGCGGCCGGCGGACTGCACGGCCTCCCGATCGACGCGCAGCAGCGCGAGGAGCTGTTCCTCACCGCGGCGCAGTCGTTCTTCGCGGTGGCGATCTTGTCCAACCTCACGATGTCGATCCGAGAGGCGTGGTTCTTGTTCGCCCTGTTCTGGGCTCAGTTCATCGTGGGCGCGCTGGTGCCGGAGTCGTGGCACGCCGCCGAGCTGATCGGCGTCGGGATGGTCTACCTGGCGCTCGGCACGTGGGTGCTCGTCGGCGACCGGGCACGACTCCCCCGGCTCCTGCGCGACGGCTTCGCGACGCCGCATGCAGAGCTCGTCGAACCCGGAACGACGGCCGACCCCCGGTAGCATCGGCCGTGTGGATCCCCGTGCGTTCCTCGCGACGCTGACCGAGGACGACCTCGTCGCGCCGTCGCTCGTCCACGTCCGGGAGCTGCCCGCGAGAACGCCCGTGATCTCGCCGTTCCCGGGGTGGATCCCACCCCTGGTGCGGGATCGGATGGAACTGGTGGGGGTCCGTGGCCTCTATCCGCACCAGGCCGACGGTCTCGAGGTCCTCGCCGCAGACCGGAACCTGATCATGGCGACGGGGACGGCGAGCGGGAAGACGCTGGTGTACAACCTGGCGTTCGCGGCTGAGGCGGTCGAGCGCCCCACGTCGACCGCCCTCTACCTCTTCCCCACGAAAGCCCTTGCGCGGGACCAGCTCCGAGCGGTGCGTGCCCTCACGATCCCGCAGATGAAGGCGGCGGTCTACGACGGCGACACGCCGCGCGCGGAGCGGCCGCTGATCAGGAAGAACGCGAACCTGGTGATGACCAACCCGGACATGCTGCACCTGGCGCTCCTGGCCGACCACGCCCGGTGGGCCGACTTCTTCTTCCGGCTCTCGCTCGTGGTCGTCGACGAGGCGCACGTGTGCCGGGGCGTGTTCGGGTCGCACGTGGCCATGGTGCTCCGGCGGCTGCGGCGGATGGTCGCGCACTACGGCGGTTCGCCACGGTGGATGCTCGCGAGCGCGACGATCGGCAATCCCGGCGAGCTCGCGACCCGCTTGACGGGACTGACGTTCGACGAGGTCGTGGCCGACGCCGCGCCGTCGGGCGAGAAGCTGTTCGCGCTGTGGAACCCGCCGATCATCGACGAGGACGACGGGACACGGCGGAGCGCGCTCACCGAGGCGTCGTGGCTGATGTCACGGCTCGTCCAGAACGACATCCGCACGATCGGCTTCACCCGGTCGCGGCGAGCCGCGGAGCTGCTGGCCGAGTTCGCCCGTCGCGACGTGGGCGACGCGCAGAAGCGCGCGCGGATCAAGTCGTACCGAGCCGGCTACCTGGCCGAGGATCGTCGGAAGCTCGAGCGGGAGCTGGCCAACGGCGAGCTGCTGGCGATCGCGTCGACGAACGCCCTCGAGCTCGGTATCGACATCGGCTCGCTCGACGCCGCCGTGTTGACCGGCTACCCGGGCACGCGCGCCTCCATGTGGCAACAGGCCGGCCGCGCCGGGCGCCGGGACGGGGACTCGCTCGCGATGCTGGTGGCGCAGGACGATCCGCTCGACCAGTACCTCGTGCACCATCCCGAGGACCTGTTCGACAAGCCGGCGGAGGCGGCCGTGATCGATCCGACGAACCCCTACATCCTGGAGCCGCACCTGCGATGCGCGGCGCGCGAGCTGCCGATCCGTGAGGAGGAGCTCGCGTTCTTCGGGGACGTGCCCGACGTGAGACGGGCGGTCGATCGGATGGTCGAACGCGAGGAACTGGTGCGGCGCAAGGAGACCTGGAACGATCGAGGGCGGGAGTCCCCGCACCGCTCGGTCGACATCCGCGCCGGGGCCGGGAACATCTATTCGATCGTCATCGGCGAAACGGGCGAGCTGCTGGGCACGGCCGACGAGCATCGCGCGTACGCGTCCCTGCACCCCGGGGCCGTGTATCTGCACCAGGGCGATCAGTACCTGGTCGACGAGCTGGACCTCGTGTCGCGCGTCGCCGTCGTGCACGATGCCGACCCCGACTACTACACGCAGTCGCGCGACATCACCGACATCGAGGTGGTCGACGTCGGCGAGGCGGGCAGGACCGGCGACGTCGATGCGTTCTTCGGCACCGTGCGCGTCACGAACCAGGTCGTGAGCTACGTGATGAAGCTCGTCTCCACCAACGACGTGATCGACGAGATCCCGCTCCCGCTCCCCCCGCAGCATCTCGAGACCAAGGCCGTGTGGTGGACGATCCCGCAGGCGATCGTCGATCGAGCGGCCGTCTCGGCGCGCGCCCTCCCGGGCGCCGTGCATGCGGCCGAGCACGCGGCGATCGGTCTCCTCCCGTTGGTGGCGACGTGCGATCGGTGGGACGTCGGCGGCGTCTCGACGCCGCTGCACCCCGACACCGGGCTCTGCACGATCTTCATCTACGACGGCTACCCGGGTGGCGCCGGCATCGCCGAGCGCGGGTTCCGCACCGCGGACCGCTGGCTCGCCGCGACGCTCGAAGCGATCAAGCGATGTCCCTGCTCGCACGGGTGCCCGTCGTGCGTCCAGTCGCCGAAATGCGGCAACGGCAACGAGCCCCTCGACAAGCAGGGAGCGGCGGCGCTGCTGGCGGCGATCCTCGGCGACCCGTGGGGATGAGCGCCCGCGCGGACGGCTACTGATCGCGCAGCGCCTCGAGCGCGCGGCCCGCCTGCGCCATGTGGAACCGATCGTGGCCGGCGATCATGCGGAAGGCGAGGTCGTAGCTCTCCGGGCCGCGTTCGGCGTGCATGCCCACGCGCTGGCGCTGTTCGCCGCGCGTGCGCTGCCAGAGCGTGATGTTCGCCAAACGGAGCGCGTCGAACAGGTCCAGCAGGCTGTCGAGGCCGTCATCGTCGACGTGCAGCCGGTCCACCCACAGATCCTGGTCGTAGCCGATCAACGGCGGCTCGTCGTGCGCGAGCACCCACCGGTAGCGTCCCGACATCACGATCTCGGCATCCGTGATGTGCGCCATGCATTCGAACGCCGACCACTCCTTCGGTTCCGGGCGAAGGTAGAGGTCCGGTCCTGCTCCGGCGGCGAGCTGGCGCAGGGTGCCGGGGGTCCTCGCCTGCACTGCGGCGGGGTCGTCGTCCCCCAGCAGACCGAGCAGGTGGTCCTGATACCCCTTCGGATCCTCGATCGGATCGGGCGACGCCGGGTGTTCCATCTTCGCGATCCTCCTTACGAGGGGAGGGTACCGTCGCCGGACGACAGCCGGCGCTCCATCTCGATCTCGTCAGTTATCGGCACGCCGCGGTCGTTCACGAGAGGGATGGAGGGCTTGAGCTTCCGTGACGCCTCGATCGCGCCTTCGCGGATCTCCACGACCTCGAACCCGTTGGCGAGGTAGAAGCCGATCGCTCGTTCGTTGTCGTTCGTCGTGATCAGCCGGAGACGCGAGCAGCCGGCCTCGCGAGCCACGCGTGCGACCTCGTTCAGCAGACGCGACCCGTGTCCCCGGCCCTCGACCACCGCGTCGATCGTGACGATCTCGCACGCATCCCCATCGATCGCGTAGGTGAGGAGCGCGCCCCGCCTCCCCCCATCGGTGAGGACGAAGCCGGGCAACGAGGCCGGCCGGAAGACGACGCCGTGACCGACGACGGTCTCGTCCCCCCAGCGTTCCCGGATGAAGTCGCGGACCCAGCCGCGGTCGTCGTCTCCCAGCGGCCGGACGATCGGGGTCACGCGACCGAGGAGCGGTGCAGCAGCCGCATGACCGCGCCCTTCTCGGTCGGCGTCAGACCGAACAGCAGGAACGCGGTGTAGTAGACCAACCCCCCGACCAGGCCCGTGGCCAGCAGGTCGAGGCCCCACTTCGGACCCTGCAGCATCGAATGGACCACGATCATCGCCGTCGCCCCGATCGCCGTGGGGATCAGCATGCGCGCGTAGTCGCGGTCGTACGGCTGGATGTGCACGAACCGCCAGACCAGATACAGGCGGAGCATGTTGGAGAACACGAGCGTGCTGGCCTGGGCGATCGCCGCACCCTCAGGACCCAGGTGCGGGATCAGCAGCAGCGCCATGACGATGTCCAGCACGAACGACAACGAGTACACGATCAGGTCCCACGTCGTGCGTCCGACCATGATCAGGACGAACCCGGCCGCGCCCACGCTCACGTTCACGGCCTGGCCGACCAACAACGTCCGCAGCCATGCGGTTCCCTCGTCGTAGCTGGAGCCGAACAGGTGGAGCACCTGCGCGGGGGCGATCAAGAAGAGCAACAACAACGGCACGGTGAGTGCGAGCGTCCACCTGGTGATCGTCTTGAAGAGTTCGTTCAGCCGCTCCCGCTCGCCCCGTTCGTGGAGATCGGCGACGAACGGGCTGAACATGTACGACACCGCCGTGAGGAACAACACGAGCGCCTGCGAAACGCGCACGCACGCCGCGTACACGCTGAGCGACGGATCGCCCTCTGGCAGCTTGATCGACAGCACGAACAGGTCGGTGTAGAAGAGCGCCTGCGACAGCAGCGCGGCCGGTGCGCGAGGCGCGCCGTACCGGATCAACGCTCGCGACTCGCCCTCCTCCGCCGCGAGATGCTCCTTGAATCGCCCGGACTCCTTGCGCCAGAAGAACCACGCGACCACGGTCGCGAAGACCCACGACGCCGCGTACGCGAGCACGGTCACGCCGACGGTCTTGTGGAAGGCGCCCCACGCGACGAGCGTGAACACGATCCAGCTGATCGACTGCCCGATCCAGTACGCGTACAGCGTGTGCTTCATGATCTTCAGGCCGCGGCTGCCGCCCAGGTACACCTGCGCGACCGCCACGAACACCAGCGCGATGGCCGCCGCGCGGTAGGCGCCGGCTGGCGCGTTCATCAGCGAGGCGATCGCCGGCGCGAACACGAACGCCAACAACCCGACGACCAACGACACCGTGAGCGCGATCGTGACCGCGATGCGTACGATCGCCCGCGACCTGCCGCCCGTGCCCTTGCCGACCTCGATCGCGACGCGGCGAACGGCGGCCATGTCCATCCCGAACCGGGTGGCGGCACCGACCACGAACGCGAGCTGCGTCGCCACGGTGATCTGCCCGAACGCCGCGGACCCCTTGCCGAACGCCTGCGCGATCAGGATGTTCATCCCGAAGCTGGCGATCACGAAGATGCCCAGCCCGACCACGTTCTGGCCCGTGCCGGCCAGGATCGTCCTGCGGTCCTGTGAATCGTCGCCGCCCAGACCGAGGGCGTCTCCGAGTCGGTTCGAGGAGCTCATGTGCGCCAAGTATGGCCGCCGATCGCCTCCTGATGGTGGCACTCGTCCCGTTCCGGATCCGCGACGTCACCTGACGCGCACGGAACCGTCAACTCCGTCACGAAGTCGTCACGTCCTCAACACGGATCGAACACCTCTTCCGCGGATGGCGAACATACGGTGTGGCCATGAAGCTCTTCGGCGCATTCCACCGCCTCCGGCATCGGTGGAGACGATGGCGCTACTACCGGCGGTACCCGTGGCATCGCCCCACCGGGTGAACGAGTGCTGCGGGCTCACATCGAGTGGAAGGTCGGGGCCAGCGCCGGGTACAGCGCCCGGTATCGGGCATACCGTTCGCGATACGCCTCGAACGATGGCGAGGGCTCGACCGGTTCCCCGAGCGTCACGACCTGCCGACACACGTCTTCCACGGTCGCGAACCATCCCGCGCCAACCCCCGCGAGCATGGCCGCTCCTTGCGCCGCGCCCTCCGACGTCGCGGTCGTGACGACCGTCGCCTCCAGCACGTCGGCGAGGATCTGGCGCCACAACGGGCTCGTGCTACCGCCGCCCGTCGCCCGTATCTCCTCGAACCCGCTCAGGCCGACCGACCGCATAAGCTCGAGCGAGTCCCGCAGTCCGAACGCCACACCCTCCAAGACGGAGCGCGTCATGTGCGACCGGCCGTGATGGGTCGTGAGGCCGATGAATCCGCCGCGGGCGCGCGGATCCGGGTATGGCGTCCGCTCCCCCGACAGGTACGGCAGGAAGAGCAAGCCGTCGCTCCCGGGAGGCACGCTGTTCGCCTCGTCGACGAGCGCCGTGAACGTCACGCCCGGGGCGAGCGCGTCCCTGAACCACCGGAGGCTGCCGGCCGCCGACAACATCACACCCATGACGTGCCATCGCTCCGGCACCGCGTGACAGAACGAATGGAGGCGGCCCTCAGGATCGATGAGCGGTCCGTCGGTCGTGGCGAACACGACCCCGGACGTTCCGAGCGAGAGGGACACGACACCGGGCAGCACGGCTCCGACACCCACGGCGGCGGCGGCCTGATCGCCTCCGCCCGCGACCACCGGCGTTCCCGCGCACAGTCCGGTCGCCTCCGCGGCCTCCGAAGAGATCACGCCGGTGATCGCCGGCCCTTCGTACGTCCGGGGGAGCCACGCACTGTCGATCCCGAGCGCCTCGACCACTTCGTCCGACCAGTCGCGCGCCGCGAGGTCGAACAGCAGGGTTCCGGAGCCGTCGGCCCGGTCGACGGCATGATCGCCCGTCAATCGGAGCCGCACGAAATCCTTCGGCAGCAGGATGTGCGCGATCCCGGACCACACGTCGGGTTCGTTGCGCCGCACCCATAGGAGCTTGGGTGCCGTGAAACCTGGGAGCGCGTCGTTGCCGGTGGTCGCGATCAGCCGGTCCCTGCCGATCGTCTCCCGGATCAGATCGCACTCGGCCTCGGTTCGTTGGTCGTTCCACAGGATGGCCGGGCGCAGGACCCGGTCGTCACCGTCGAGGGCGACCAACCCATGCATCTGACCGGCGAGCCCCACGGCCTCGACTCCCTCACCGCGGATCCCCGAGTCGGCGAGCACGCTCCGGATCGCGTGAACCGCGCCGTCCCACCAGAGCTGCGGATCCTGCTCGCTCCACAGCGGTTGAGGCGTCTCGAACCGGTACTCGGGGCACGAGGCCGCGCGGACGTCACCCCCGGCGTCCAGGAGCACCGCCTTCGTGGCCGTGGTGGACACATCGAGACCGATGACGTGGCTCAAGCGCCTCCCGCCCGCCGCAGGATCCAGCGTTCGCGATGTGATGCCACGCCCTCCGGCGCCACCTCTCGGAGCGGACCGAGCGACTCGAGCTCGCAGAAGTCGTCGCAGACGAAGACCTGGATCACGGCGCCGAAGTCCGCGTGCAACGCGGTCGGATCGAGGTCGACGTGCTTCTCGAACACGTGTCCACCTCGCCGATACGACACGCGTCCCCGGCTGGGCGCAACCCCGATCTTCAGCCGCGCCCCGGGCGCGGCGTCGACGCGGAACTCGTCCGGGCGCAGGTGCAGACGAGGGTCGCCGGGGTCGGTGTACGGCCACAGCACCAGCGAGCGGTCGGCCTGCGGCCCCCTCGATCCCGTCGAGGCCGGAACGACGA
This sequence comes from uncultured Actinomycetes bacterium, assembly GCA_963723855.1. Taxonomy (GTDB): domain Bacteria; phylum Actinomycetota; class UBA4738; order UBA4738; family HRBIN12; genus JBBQVZ01. The sequence continues at coordinate 227,146 of CAVRSI010000015.1, forward strand.
CCTCCCCGCCAGGAGGGAACTGCGTGATCGCCCACGGCGCGAGGGTGGTGGCGAAGCCGGAACCGTTGCGGATGTGGTGATCGACGATCCATCCGGCCTCGGACCGGCGGACCTCGATGATCTTGACCAGTCCCGCCCCGTCCGCCGACGCTTCGACCCTGACTCCCCCCTCGATCTCGGTTGCGACGCACGGGCGATCGTCGGGCTCGTAGGTGATCGACGGGACCTCGGGCCCCGCCCAGAGGCGATGCCCGCCGAGCAACCGGAAGGGCGGCCCTTCGGCCCGATCGAGCGTCGCGTCCGGCAGAACCGCAAGCACGTTGTCCTCGTCACCGTCTCGGAACAGGCCGATGATCCTCGGACCCACCGACGTGCTCACGATGGCCGCGTCGGATCCATCTCCCAACCGGACGCACGCATGTCCCGCGAACGCGACGACCTCGAGCGTCACCGAGCGCCGAGCAGCAGATCGATCGTCAGCTGATCGAGCTCCTCGTACGGCTGCCCACGAGCGGCGAGGGCGCCCCGGTCGAACTCGATCTCGCTCAACGCGGCGGCATGCTCCGCCGAGTATCCGCTGAGGTACGTCGTCATCGATCCGTCGTCGCCGTACGCGGCGGCGACCAACGCCTGGATGTCGGGGTCGGCGTTCCACCGCTCGGCCTTCTCCTTGAGGATCAGGTACGTCCGCATGCATCCGCGCGCGAACGCCTTCACGTCCTCGTAGTCCGACGTGCGATACGCGTGCGCGTCGAAGTGCCGGCTCCCGGTGTAGCCCACGTCCTCAAGGAACTTCACCAGGAAGAACGCCGCCTTTGGGTTGCCGGAGCCGAACCGGAGGTCCTGGTCGTAACGGCCCGGGATCTGGTCGTTCAGGTCGATATGGAACAGCTTGCCCATCGACCAGGCCTGCGCCACGTGGTGCGTCGAGTTCAGCCCGGCCATGTGCTCGTGCGCGACCTCGGGGTTCACGCCCACCATCTCGCCGTGCTCCAGCGTGGCGATGAACGCGAGCATCGCGCCCGTCGTGGGGAGGTATATGTCGCCGCGCGGCTCGTTCGGCTTGGGCTCCAGTGCGAACCGCAGGTCGTACCCTTGGTCCTTCACGTACGCGCACAGGAAGTTGATGGCATCCGCGTACCAGCCGAGCGCGCGGAGCGGGTCCTTGGAGGAATCGGTCTCGACGCCCTCGCGTCCACCCCAGAACACGTACGTCGTCGCGCCCAGCTCCACGCCCAGGTCGATCGCGCGCATCGTCTTCTGCAACGCGTATGCCCGCACCTTGGGATCGCTCGCGGTGAACGCCCCGTCGCGGAAGACAGGGTCGCGGAACAGATTGGTCGTCGCCATGGGCACGACCAGGCCGGTCGCGTCCAGCGCCTTCTTGAAATCGGCCACGATCTGGTCGCGCTCGTGTGCGCTCGCGTCGATAGGCACCAGGTCGTTGTCGTGGAAGTTCACGCCCCACGCGCCGACCTCGGCCAGCAGCTCCACCAGTTGCACAGGCGAGAGCTTGTCGCGGACGGGTTCGCCGAACGGGTCGATGCCCGGGTTGCCGACGGTCCACAGGCCGAACGTGAAGCGATGCTCCGCTTTCGGTTCGTACGTCATGGCGCTCTCCTTCGATCAGTGGAGCTCGGCGAGATCCTTCTGGGTCACTTCACCCGGCTTCTTCCCCAGGATGATCATCGCCAGGACCTCGTCCGTGGTCACGTCTTCCTTCTTGACCGTCCCGACCAGCTTGCCTTGGAGCATCACGCTGATCCGATCGGACAGGTCGAACACGTCGTGGATGTCGTGGCTGATCAGGAAGATGCCGATCCCCTCATGCTGGAGCTGCCGGATCAGCTCGCGCACCTGATTCGTCTCTGCGGGCCCGAGCGCCGCGGTCGGCTCGTCCATGATCAGGATCCGCGCGTTGAAATGGACGGCCCGCGCGATCGCGACGGACTGGCGCTGCCCACCTGACAATGAGGCCACCGGGACCACGAAGTTCTTGAACTTCGGGTTCAGCCGGTTCATCAGCTTGCGCGTGGCGTCCTCCATCGCGCTGTCGTCGAGGTTGCCGAAGCGCGTCGTCAGCTCCCGCCCGAGGAACACGTTCGCGGGGGCGTCGACGTTGTCCGCCAATGCGAGCGTCTGATAGATCGTTTCGACACCGAGGGATTTGGCGTCGCGCGGGCTGGTGATCGTCACGGGTTCGCCGTTGATCAGGACCGTGCCCGAGTCGGCGGGGTGCGCACCCGAGAGCGTGCGGATCAGCGTCGTCTTGCCCGCGCCGTTGCCGCCGACCAGACCCACGACCTCGCCGGGGTACAGGTCCACGGTCACGTCGTCGACCGCGTGGACACCTCCGAACGCCACGCGGATGTTGCGCAGCTCGACCAATGGTGCATCCGTCCGCTCCGTCACTTGGCGGATCTCCTCCGGACGATGGTGTCGAGTGCAACGGCGACGACCAGGACGACGCCCACGACGATGTCCTGCAGCGGTGCCTCGATCCCCATCAGGACCATGCCGGACACGAGGGACTGCATCACGAGCGCCCCGAGCACCGCCCCGGAGACCGTGCCGATCCCGCCGCTGAACGATGTGCCGCCGATCACGGCCGCGGCGATCACGTTCAGCTCCATGCCCGTGCCCAGGCTGCTGACGGCGGCGTTCAGGCGGGCGATCTGCACCGCGGCGGCGAGCCCGACCAGGAACCCCATCAGGGCGAACGTCTTGACGATCGTTCGCTTCGTCTTGATGCCGGCGAGCTCGGCCGCTTCGGGGTTGCCCCCGATGCCGTAGACGTAGCGCCCGAACCGGCGGCGGGTCGCGATGAACGTCATCACGATCGCCGTGCCGACCGCGATCAGGACCGGGATCGCCAGACCGAGTGGGATATCGGTGCCGGGCGGCTCGCCCCGCTGTGCGACGAGACCCTCGGGCAGGTAGTAGCGGTTCAGGTACCAGATCGCCAGCAGCACCGCGCCGCACGCGAAGGCGCCGAGCGCGACCTCGGCCCACATCGGTCGCAGGCCGAAGCCGTACCGGGCGCGCTGCCGTCGCCGCATCACCTGCATCGCCACGATCCCGCCGCACGCGAGCAGCCCGACGACCCAGCTCATGGTCCCACCGATCGTCCCGTCGGCGCCCCCGCCGAGGCGCCGGAACAGCGTGTCCATCGGCGCGATCGTTTGTCCGCTGGCGGTCCACCACGCGACCCCGCGCCACACCAGGAACCCCCCGAGGGTCACGATGAACGAAGGGACGCCGACGTACGCGACGATCGCCCCCTGGAACGCGCCGATCGCGGCTCCCAGAGCCAGGCCGATCACCACCGCGATGATCCACGTCGCCGGGTGGTCGATCCTCAGCAGGTTCGGCAGCCAATCGTGTTGGACGACCGCCATGACCATGCCCACCGCGGCCATCACGGCGCCGACCGAGAGGTCGATGTTGCGGGTCACGATGATCAGGACCATCCCGGTCGCCATGATCGCGACGACCGAGGTCTGGACCGACAGGTTCCACAGGTTCCGCGGGGTGAGGAACGTGTGGCCCGGGGTGATGATCTGGAAGGCGATCCAGATGATCGCCAGAGCAGCCAGCATCCCGACGAGCCGGGCATCGATCTCGACCGACCGCAGCAGCGACCTGAACGAGCGAGCCTCCGCTTCCTCCCGCTCGGGGGCCGGAGCCGTCTGTGTAGGCCCGGGCGCCGTTACTTCGGTCTCAGCCACGCGCTCCATCCTATGCCCACCGTGGCCGGCGCCCCGCACGGGCATCAACCCGTGCGGGGCGCCTGCCGAACGATCAGGCTTCGGTCAGCGTCAGCCGCAGACGTCCACCGTCCCCGCCTTCACGCCCTGACACAGGGTCGCCTGGTCGATCCAGCCGGCGTCGAGCACGACGTTGAGGTTGTCCGGCGTGATCGCGATCGGCGTCAGCAGGATCGCCGTCATCGAGTTCCCGCCGGGGGAGTCGAACGGGACGGTCCCTTCAACATCAGCGAGGGCAGCGCCGTTCGCGAGCGCGACCGCAGCCTCGCCGGCCGCCTTGCCGAGCTCCCGCGAGTCCTTCCACACGTCCACGGTCTGCGTGCCGAGCGCGATGCGGTTCAACGCCGCCGCGTCGCCGTCCTGCCCGGAAACCGCCACCTGGCCCGCCAGGCCCTGGGCCTCGAGCGCAGCCACGACGCCGCCGGCCATCCCGTCGTTCTCCGCGACGACCGCGTCGACCTTGTTGTTGTTCTCGGTCAGGAATTGCTCCATCTCGGTCTGCGCGAGTGCGGGGTCCCAGTTGTCCGTGTAGGTCTCGCCGACGTTCTTGATGTCACCCGCACTTTCCGCGTCCTTCAGGATCTCTTTCTGGCCACTCCGGAGGAAGTCCGCGTTCGCATCGGCGGCGTTGCCCTTGATGTAGACGTAGTTCCCCTTCGGGACCTGTGCGAGGACGGCCCGCGCCTGCATGCGTCCGACCTCGACGTTGTCGAACGTGATGTAGAGGGCGCCCGGGTCCTCGATGAGCCGGTCGTACGCGATCACCGGGATGCCTTGATCGAGGGCGCTCTGCACGGCGGGCAGGATCGCCTCGCCGTCCTGCGCCAGGATGATCAGCGCGTCGGCGCCCTGCGAGATCAGATTCTCAACGTCGGTCAGCTGCTGCTCGGCCGACGATCCGGCGTCCGACGAGATGTACTTGGCACCCCCCGCGTCGAGGGCTGCTTTGATGGCGGGCTCGTCCCACTTCGCCCAGCGCTCCTCGTTGTAGTTGTTCCAGGAGACACCGACGGTGATGCCGCCTCCTCCGGTGGTGCCGGTGGTACCGCCGGTGGTACCGCCACCGCCGTTGTCGTTGTTGCTACACGCGGCGCCGACCACCGCGAGAAGCGCGATGATCACGAACAAGCGATGCTTCATCCTGTCCCCTCCTTCCGGATGGAGGCGCCCCAGCGACGCACCACCCTTTCCCCACTACTACGGCGCCACGTGCCTCCCAGGCTTCGAACGCGGCCGTCCGCAATGCTCTTCACCTACGTATGGATCGTTGATCCCTCAGCCCGCCTCCTCTTGCACCGAAACGGAGCTCGCGGCAACGATGGCACAATTATCCGGGCCGCGCAACAAAACGGACCCCTACGGGGGCGAGCATCGTCGGGCGGGCTGTTGCACCTATCCGACGTGCTCGGATACCCTGCCTTCCAGCCGGGGGTTGGCTCCATCGCGATCGGGAACCCCCGCGTGATCCCACCGCTTGACGGCGGTCGACGTAGGAGCGCACGCTGGTCCATACAACGGAGTCCCCAACAAACCCGGCAGGCGAAGCGGGCAGGAGGGCCACCGCCATCGGAGAGCGCGGTCCCGGACGGCGCCGGGGAGTGGCCACGGAGGAGGTTCGACGACACAACCTCGGCGCGGTGCTCGAACGACTGCACCTCTCGGGGCCCTTGTCTCGTTCCGAGCTCACGGCTGCGACCGGGCTCAATCGGTCGACCATCGCCGACCTGCTCGGTGAGCTCACGGCCCTCGGATTGGTCGAGGAACGCCGCGGGCCGGCCGGGTCGAAACCGGGCCGTCCGTCGCCGTTGGTGCTGTGCCGGCCCCAGGGCGCGACGGTGCTCGCGGTCGACCTCGCCGTCGACTCGATCGCGGTCGCGACGTTGGGCCTGGGAGGACACATGTACAACCGGGTCCGGGTGGCGAGACCCCGTGGCCGGTTCTCGCCGGAGGAGACGGTTCAAGACGTCGCGAAGCTGGCTGGTCCGCTCCTGGACTCGCTCCCCACGAAGCACACCCTGGCGGGCATCGGCGTCTCCGTCGTCGGGATCACGAGGCGGTCCGACGGGTTCGTCCACCTGGCTCCGAACCTGGGATGGCGCGACGTGCCGCTCGCGGCGATGCTCGCCACCGAGATCGATCTCGACGTTCCCGTATTCGCGGCCAACGATGCCGACCTCGGGGCGTTGGCGGAGCATCGTCGCGGGCTGCGCCCCGGCATCGGCGATCTGATCTACATCGCCGGCGAGTTCGGGATCGGCGCCGGGATCATCGTGGATGGGAGGCCCTTGCGCGGATCCGCCGGGTATGCCGGTGAGGCGGGGCACACGCTGATCAATCCCGATGGGTTGCAGTGCCGGTGCGGGTCGACCGGGTGCTGGGAGACCGAGGCGGGAGAGGTCGCGCTCCTGCGCCACGCCGGGCTGAGCGAGGGAGCGGGGCGCGTCGACGAGATGGGTGAGCGTGCGGCGGCCGGCGACGGCCCCACCCTTCGAGCGATCGCAGAGGTCGGAAGATGGCTCGGGTTCGGCATCGGCAATCTCATCAACATCTTCAATCCCGACCTCGTGATCCTCGGCGGTCTGTACCAGCGCTTGTTCAAGTACCTCGAGCCCTCGGTGGTCGAGGGCGCCCGGCTGACGACCCTCGATCCGCCGGGCGCGCTGGCAACGATCGCCTGCAGCGGCCTGCGCTCGGATGCTCCGCTCATCGGAGCAGCCGAGCTGGTGCTGTCGGACGTGATCGCCGACCCTGCGGGGGCCAACGCTCGGAGCGCCGTCGGGTGACGCGAGGCAGCGCCGGTCGCGCACCCGTGATCTGGCTCGTCCTCGGCGTGACGACGGGGTCGTTGGCGGCGCTCGCCATCGTGGTGCTGACCCTCAACGTGCTCGGGTCGGATGCATCCGCGGCGGCGACGGCTCCACCTCACTTCGTCGAGGAAGCGGCCGCCGCCGGTGTGCATCACGTCTACGACGGCGACTTCAGGTTCTTCGTCGGAGGGGGCGTCGCGGCGTTCGACTGCAACGACGACGGACGGCCGGACCTCTACTTCGCCGGAGGCACCGACCCCGCCGCGCTCTATCGCAACGAGAGCCCGGTCGGAGGGGAGCTGCGGTTCGCCCAGATGCCGGATCCCGTCACCGATCTCAAGCGCGTCGTCGGCGCCTACCCCGTGGACATCGATGGGGACGGGCGGATCGACCTCGCCGTCCTGCGGTACGGCGAGAACGTGCTGCTTCGTGGCCTCGGCGACTGCCGGTTCGAGCGCGCGAATGAGGCTTGGGGCTACGAGGGTGGCGACGCCTGGACGACGGCGTTCAGCGCCAAGTGGGAGGGCTCGGCGATGCTGCCCACGCTCGCATTCGGCAACTACCTGGATACGAGTCGTGGTCAGCAGCGCACGACCTGCGCCGACAACCAGATGGTGCGGCCGAAGGACGGCGCCGCCACGTATGCCGAGCCGATACCCCTCACCCCCGGTTGGTGCACCCTGTCGATCCTGTTCAGCGACTGGGACCGATCCGGTCGAAACGACCTGCGGACCACCAACGACCGGCACTACTACATCGACGGCGAGGAGCAGCTGTGGCGCGTCGCCACCGGCCAGCCTCCGCGTCTGTACACCCACGATGAAGGGTGGCAGAAGCTGCAGATCTGGGGCATGGGCATCGCCACCTACGACGTGACCGGCGACGGCCTCCCGGAGGTGTTCCTGACAAGCCAGGGGGACAACAAGCTCCAGACGCTGGCCAACGGAGCCGCCCAGCCGAACTATCGCGACATCGCGATCCAAGCGGGTGTCACCGCCCATCGGCCGTACACGGGAGGCGACATATTGCCATCCACGGCCTGGCATGCCGAGTTCCAAGACGTGAACAACGACGGCTTCATCGACCTCTTCATCACCAAGGGCAACGTCGAGGCGATGCCGGACTTCGCCACGAAGGACCCGAGCAACCTCTTGTTGGGTCAAGCCGGCGGGACGTTCAGCGAGAGCGGCGCGGCAGCCGGCATCGTCTCCTTCGCTCGCGGCCGTGGCGCAGCCGTCGTTGACCTCAATCTGGACGGGATGCTCGACCTGGTCGAGGTGAACCGCCGCCAGAACGTGAGCCTCTACAGGAACGTCGGGTGGGGCGACGCCACACGGCCGGCACCGATGGGCGATTGGATCGCGATACGGCTCGAACAACCAGGCCCCAACCGGGATGCGATCGGATCCTGGATCGAGGTCAGGATCGGCGACCGGACGATCCAACGAGAGCTGACCATAGGTGGGGGCCACGCCAGTGGTGAGCTCGGCTGGATCCACTTCGGGCTCGGCGATGCCGCCGGAGCCGAGATCCGTGTTCGATGGCCGGACGGCGGAACGGGGCCGTGGCTCGAGCTGACCGCCAACCGGTTCGCGACGATCCAACGCGGAGCGACGGAACCGCAGATCTGGGTCCCGCCGAAGGACTGACCGGCGGTGGGGAGATGACCAGCGCGAGGCTCGCCGAGATCTCCTTGCCCGACTTCGGGCGGTCAACCGTCCGGCGCCGCGACGGCTTCGATCTCGACCAGCTGTCCGCGATACCCGAGGATCGCCACTCCCACCAGGGTGCTCGGCGCTGCAGCGATCGGTGATCGCTGCACCGCCTCCCATACAGCGGCCTGCCGATCGTGATCCCCGGCGACGATGAACACGGTCGTCTTCACCACGTCCTCCGGGCCGGCGCCGGCGGCGGCAAGCGCGGCCAAGAGGTTGGCGATCACCTGATCGGTCTGTGCGACGGCGTCGTCGGGTCCGACCAAACCGCCGCGGGCGTCCAAGGGAACGGCACCTGCCGTGAAGACGAGCGTGGCGCCGCGTGCGATGGCGACGTGCGAGTAGCCGGGAGGATCGGCCAGTCCGGATGCGTTCCGCCGTTCGACGGCCATGCGGGAACCGTAACAGCCGCGCTGCGCCGGGGGCCGAGTTCGTCCCCGTGTCGAGGGAGTCACCGGCTCGACGGCCGATCCCGACCGCAACGAGTCCTTCTTCCCAACGGAGGTCCCTTCAGGGCGGGGTCCTTCGGCCCGTAAGGGCCCGTCGTCCTACCCCGAGACTGAACGCATACCTGTTAGCGGCCCACGAAGGGCCCGATCCAAGGGAGGCACCACATGGACAGGACGACCTGGGACAAGATCGTCAGTGCGAGCGCCGCGGTCATCGCCGTGGCGATGATCGTGCTCGGAGGCTTCGCCATCTACGGCGGGAACTTCGGACGCGACAACGTGAAGAGTCGGCTCGAGCCGGAGAAGGTCTCGTTCGCACCGCTCGACGCGATGTCGCCGGAAGAGCAGCAGACGCTCGGGGAGTTCGCGGGGCAGCAGGTCACGACCGGCCCGCAGGCCGAGGCGTTCGCCCGCTACATCGCGGGACACCTCCAGGGCGTGAACGACGGGAAGACCTACGCGGAGACCAGTGCAGCGGCACGCGCCGAGGGCCTGGCCCCCGACGTCGCGGCGGAGCTCGCAGGCAAGGCCGATACCCTCTTCAAGGGTGAGACGCTCCGCTCGATCATGCTGAACGCCTACGGCTGGTGGACGGTCGCGACGATCGCCCTCTACGTGGGTTACGCGATGATCGCGCTCGGGATCCTGCTCGGGGTGCTCTCGATCCTCGGATTCTGGCACGCGAAGCGCACGAAGGCCGACGCTCCCGTCGGGGACGACACCGACAACAGCAAGCTGCCGGTGACCGCATCCGTGTAGGAACGCACTCGTACGGCACCTCCGACCGCCCGGGATACCCCGGGCGGTCGTTCCATGCCCGGCGAGCTACTGGGATGATGGGTTCGGTTTCGCGGCCGGCGCACATGGGGTAGCCCTTCGGAACGGGGACGACCGACCGTCCGGCCGGGAGATGGTGTCGTGCAGGAGCGGAACACCTTCTGGGTCATGGAGCGAGCGCGACAGTGGATCGTGCGCCACGACGACGTCGACATCGCAACCCTGCCCAGCCGGACCCATGCGGTCGCCGTCGCCATGAACCGCGCCAAAGAGGACCAGCCGAGCGAGGTCCTGGTCCTCGGACCGACCGGGGCCATCGAAGAACGCAGGACGTTCGGCGAGGATCCCCTCGCGGAAACCTAGCTCCGGCTCCGCCTGCCTGTCAGCATCACGCCCGCCGCGATCAGGAACGTCGACGTCAGGAAGATGCTCTCGGGCGGGAACGCCTTGATGCCGGCGACGTCCGCGTTCGCCTGGAAGACACCGCCGACCATGAGGTTGAGCTGCTCGAGCGCTCCGAAGACGGCGACCGCCGCACCGAGCAGGTATCCCATCGCGCGACGACGGACCAGCAACACGCCGGCAACGATCAGCGCCGGCATCGCCAACCCGAGGTCGAGCGCGAACACCAGATGTTGTCCACGCACCGGGATGTCCTCGATGACCGCTCCGGTCGCCACGTTCCGCACCAGGACGAAGATCCAGAGCGCCGCTTGCAGCACGCCGACCGTCATCAGGAACCCGCCGACCCATCGAGCGGTTCGATCGTTGCAGAGGCGATCGGCGATCGAGCCGACATCGAGGCTCGGGATGGCGCACGCCAGCGTGAAGACCGAGAGCGACAGCAGAGCGATGTGCATCAGGAAGAGATCGTTGAACGCCGCTCCGAACGCGTAGAACGCGTAGTTGTACAGCGTGTACGCGATCACGCCGATCCACACGGCCTGCGCCCGGCGAGAGCCTCGTGATGCCAGGAGGAGCGCGACGATCAGCACGGGAGCGGCAACCGCGAGGGTCACGAGATCGCCGCCGCGCAACGCCTCACGCGCCCAGGCGCCCTCGTGGTACAGGTCGTGCACGAACAGTCCCGCCGCGGACGCCGCGATCATCAGGCCGGCGGCGAGCCACGACATGACGGAGGCCACCCGCAACGGAGCGCTCGTCGCCCGTGTGGGTCGCCCGTCATGCGGAGCCAGCGCCATCGGGCGTCCGGCACCGTTCGTCGTGACAACGGTATCCATCGTCCTCACCTCGTCTCGCTCTTCTCGATCCGAGGCTAGGACGCGGCTGGGAACCGGTCCCGGGTCGTCCGTCCCGGGGCGACCGGGTCCAGCGGAGGGCCCTCAGGCCGCGCGCTTCCCGCGAGCGTTGCCGATCGCGATCGTGGCGAACCCTCGCAGGCCGGGCACCCTCCTGAAGGTTGCCGGGACTCAAGGGTTCTCGGCATCCACGGGGACCCGTCCGAGCACCGAGGTGCCTTCGCCCGGAGACGTGCGCACGTCCAACGAGCCGCCGAGCGCGGCGAGACGATCGGACATGTTCTGCAGGCCCATCCCGTAGGGCGTCGCCGCCTTGTTGAATCCCCTGCCGTCGTCCGTCACGGAGAACGCGAGGCTGCCGTTCTCCGGATGCAGCCTGATCGCGACATGAGACGCCTGCGCGTACTTCGCGACGTTCTGCAACGCCTCGAGCACCGAGAAGTAGACGGCCGACTCGATCTCCCGCGGGTACCGGCCGATGCCGTCGCTGTCGACGGTGACGGGGAGCGGCGACTTGCGAGCCTGGGCCTCGAGCGCTTCCGGCAGACCTCGGTCGGCAAGGAGCGGCGGGTAGATCCCGCGGGCGAGGTCGCGGAGGTTCTCCAACGCGTCCTGTGCGTCGTCCAGGATCCCGTGGAGCGCCTCGCGTTGCTGCTGTTCGTCCTGACCGACCATGCCTTCGGCCAACCGCACCTTCACCGCCAGCGCGACGAGCTGCTGCTGCGCCCCGTCGTGGATGTTGCGCTCCAACCGCCGGCGCTCTTCGTCCTGCGCGGCGACCAGCCGTTGACGCGACGAGCGGAGGTCCTCGATCAGCCGGAAGTTCTCCAGGATCAAGCCGGCCTGCGCGGCCAGATCCGCGAGCAGCTCGTCCTCCTCGGGCACGACCGGATCGTTCGGTGGCTTCGTGACGGTGAGCGCGCCGAGCAGCTCGCTCCCGTGGCGGACCGCGACGGCGGCGTCCGCGTCGGGGAACGTGGGGAGCGTCGATCCCTCCGAAACGATCGGCGGATGCGGCGCCGTCGGCTCCGGCCACGACGCGGCAGGACGCATCTCGACGCCGACGCGGAGCCAGACCGTGGCGTCTGCCGCGCCCGTTCCCTCCGCCAGCAGCCGCGCCATGCGCGGAAGGAGATGCTCGCCCGCGAACGTCTCGCCGACGTTCGCGGAGAACCCCGAGAGGACCTCGTACGGTGTGGCACGCTTGCCGTAGATCACGCGGTTCGCGGCGCGTTTCGCCTTCTCGCGCGCGGGCTGGAACGCGATCGCGACGACGGCGGTGGCGACGAGCGACAGGAACTGCGTCGCGCCGACGAACGCGCCGACCACGACGACGAACGCGACGTACACGACCGTGATGAACGCCGCGAGCAGTCCGTAGACGACCGCCTTGTTGACGAAGAAGTCGATGTCGTACAGGCGGTGCCTGAGGATCGCGGTCCCGATGGCCGCGTAGAGGAGCAGCAGTGAGACGTCGAACAACACGGAGGCGAGCGAACTGTTGGTGAGGAGCGTGGCGGTGAAGGTGACCGCGACGAGGAGTGCCGCGGTCACGAACCACTTGAGTTGCACGCGTTCGTGACCCACCGACCGGGAGAACCTGACGGCGAGCGACGCGAACGAGAGGAACGTCGCGACCGGGAGCGCGAACACGACGATCACGAACAGCGTCAGCGCGAACGAGGTGAGCCACCCGCCCCGCGCGGTGTTCGCCAGGGTGAACGGCCGGGTCCATATGGCGGTGGCGAAGATGGTGGTGGTGAAGACGATCAAGGCGAACGAGGCCGCCGCGAACCAGGCTACCGGCCTCCATCGTGGCGACGGGAGATGGCCGTCGGGGAACAGGAGGAACAGGAACGGCAGCAACGCGACCGGTATCGGCCAGATGGCGTTCGCGATCCAGCCGGAGGCGCGTCCTCCCGGGAGCGTCCCCCGCTCGGCGATCAGGGCGTGCAACGCGTAGGCACGCGAGAACCCGCTCAAGCCGAGGGCGAATCCGGCGGCGAGCAACAGCCAGCCGATCGGGTTCTCGGGACGGCGGGCCGCGATGACCAGGCCGATGACGGGCACGCCGACGGTGACCAGGAGACCGAACACGTTGGTCAAGCTCCAGTCGTCGGACGCTTCCGGGAGCACGACGTTGCGATCCACGTACATGAGGACGAGGTTCGCGACCATCAGCGCGATGGACGTGACGCCGATCGTCCACGCGACCCAGCGGGCCTTCCACCACGGGCTACCGTCGCTCACGAGCCGATTCTCTCCGCGCGCAGGTCCGAAAGGAAGCCCGCCGACAGCTCACCAGGTGCGGGCCCAGGCCGGCGCCTCGGTGGGGTCGGGCTCGAGGCCGTTCAGATCGTGTGACCACGTCGTGCTCCACGTGCCGGCGCCCCGCTCGCGGATCTGGATCTCGCCACCCCGGGTCGCGACCAGGAGCCGGCCGGCGGCATCCCAATCGGCCCACCCGACATCCTCCAGCGACGTCGTTCGTGTGCCGTCTTCCAGTAGGTACGCGACCTCCACGCCCTCGATAAAGGGCTCGGCGTGCGAGTGCCCGCCGTGCGCCAGGACCAGCGCCGTCGCCCCGTCGCCGGGCCGGAGGCGGCGGAGCATCAGATGGATCGATCGATCCGGGATGGGCAGGTGCGCGAGCCGTGAGTCGCCGGCCCTGACCTCGAGCGGTTCCCATCCGCGTCGGAGCTCGTTCGCCACGTCACGCTCGTCGAACGCGTTGTCTCCCACCCAGGTCTCCGCGCGAGGCACCCTGGCGACCACCCGCCCGTCGAAGCGGCCGTGATCCGGCGGGTCGTCCGGACGGAACGGAACGGCGAGGCTGCCCTCCTGGAGGAACTCGCATCCCCAGGCGTAGGTGGTCCCCATGTGCCACGCGGCGAGCGCCGTGAGCCACGGGACCTTCGACACGGCGTAGTACGTGTCCCACGGCGCGGGCCGGCCGGTGAGCGCGAAGTACGCGAACAGCCGCCCGTCGCCCGAGATCTCGCAACGGCGCGGGTAGATCGTGCCGTGGAACCAGGCGCCGGGCTCGACGGTCTGTGCGTCCAGATCCCACCGGAGCAGGTGGAACCACTCGGTGGGACCGCGCCGGAGCACGAGCGCGACCGGCGCGGCGCGGGCCACGAGGACGTACAGACGCGGCGGCGGCATCCGGGCCTCCACGGGTCGACGGGCGGTTCAGGCGGTGGGTCCCGACACGCCTCGAAGGTACTCCGCGACGGCGCTCAGGTCGTGACCCTCGAACCCGGCGGCAAGCGCGTCGCCCACGGTCCTGCGGTTCTGTGCCGCCTGGTCCATCGGCGCGCCGACCTCCTCGGCGAGGGCGAGGATCAGATCCAGGTCCTTCGCCATCAGGTCCATGAGGAACGCCGGCGCGGTCTCGTCGGGACGCTCGAACGCGTCCCGCTTGTAGAGGACGAACGGGGCGGCGGCAGCGCCCGACGCGAAGATCTCGTAGGCGGCGAGACGATCGACCCCGGCCTTCTCGGCCAGCACGAGGGCCTCGGACAATCCGACGTCGATCGCATGGATGAGCGAATTGACCGCCAGCTTCATCGTGGCTCCCGCGCCGAGCGCGCCGACGTGGAAGACCTTCGTGGCCAGCACGTCGAGCACGGGCCGCGCGCGATCCAGGGCGGAGGGATCGCCGCCGACCATGATCGTGAGCTCGCCCTTCTCGACCGTCGAGACGCTTCCGGAGACCGGGGCGTCCAACAGCGTCGCGCCGCGCGCTTCGATCGGCGGTGCGATCTCGCGAACCGTCTGCGGCGCGATCGTGCTCATCTCCAGCACGACTTGCCCTTCCTGCACCCCGGCGGCCACGCCCGTCGGCCCGCCGTACGTCTGGATCACCGCGGCGTCGTCGGCCAGGCTCGAGATCACGACATCCGCGCCGTCGATCGCACCGGCGATGGTCTCCGACGCTGAGGCTCCGGATCGGTCGGCCACCTCGCTCGCGGCCGCGGCCGTCCGGTTCCAGACGCGAACGGGCACGCCGGCGCGCCGGAGCGTCCCGACCATCGCGCCCCCCATCCGACCGGCGCCGACGACGGCGACCGTCTTCGGATCGGTCATGTGAGCGACCAGCCTCCGTCGATCCGGATCTCGGTGCCGTTCATCGAGGGGTTCTCCAGCAGGAAGAACGCCGCGTCGGTCACGTCGCGCGCCTGGACCCAGCGTCCGGTCGGGGTCTTCGCCCTCACACCCTCGAGCGCCTCGGTCTTCGGCTCCCAGAACGGCGTGTCGGCCACGATCCCCGGGTGGAGCGCGTTCACGCGGATCGGTGCGAGCTCGGGCACCATCGTTCGCACCATCCCGTCCACGCCGTGGTTGATCGTCGTGATCGTCGTGGAGCCGGGATAGGGACGGAGCTTCGCGAGCCCGCCGTACAGCACGATCGAGGCGTCCGGCGTGAGCCGGCCCAGGAGCTGATGGATCGTCTCGGTGTACCCGACCAGCTTCAGCGTCACCAGCCGCATCGCCGCCGCCACGTCGTAGTCGGCCACGGTGTTCAGGTCGCGGTCGAGCGCGCAGAGCGCCAGGCGGTCGACCGTCCCCACGTCGGCCAGCGCGGGTCCGATCGTCGCGGGCTCGGAGAGGTCGAACGCGGCGCTCCCGACGTCGTCGCCGAGCTCGGCCGCGACCTTCGCCGCCCGCTCAGCGTCGCGACCCGTGACCAGCACGCGCCGGCCTGCCTCCACGTAGCGACGGGCCAGGTCCAACCCGAGACCCTGCGTGCCGCCTACCACCACGACCAGATGCTCGCTCACTCCGACCGTCCCTTCTTCTCCGTCGCCGCCACCAGGTACTCCCAGTCCCGCGCGAACCGATACGAGTGACGCGCCGGGGGCTGCGGCGCCTGGGTCTCGAGCCACCGGACGATGCCGGGCCCGGGGTTCGAGAACGCATGGACGCAACCGACGCCAGCCCACGCCACGTCGCCGGGGACCATGTGGTAGGACTCGCCGTCGAACTCGGCGTCGACCTCGCCGTCGAGGATCAGGTACGTCTCTTCGTACGCGTGGTCGTGCCTGCCCGCCATCCCGCGCGGCTCGTACTGCACCATGAACATCGTGAGCAGCTGCGCGCCCAGATCGCTGTCGATCATCATCTTCACGGTGATCCCGCTGTAGACGAGGAGCGCGGTGCGCATGCTGGCCGAGACGGCGAGCATGTCCTGCGTCTGCTTGTCGACCTCCATGTTCCCGGGGTCGATGTGGCCGAACGACCGCGTTCGCGGATCGCGGACGTCGATCGGCGTCGGCTCGCGCTCGGGGAGCGCCGGCACCGGATACGTGTCACCCTGGACCCGCGCGCGCGGCTGCGGCGCCAGCATCTGCGCCCATCGGACCGGCGAGTCGGACACGTTGCGGAGCGCGTGCGGCGCCCCGACGGCGCTCACCCCGTAGTCGCCGACGCGCAGGAGGTTCGCACCCTCCCCGGTGTCGACGACGACCTCGCCGTCCAGGACGTACAGGCTGTCCTCGTAGCTGTGGACGTGCCAGGGGACGAGGCCGCCCGGCGGCCAGCTCGACGATCGCGAAGCCCGTGTGTACCGCGCCGGGCGTGCCTTCGTCGACGATCGACCACCGTCGCAATCCCGTGGCGTTGGAACCCGCAGGGGCGGCGAGGTCGATCTCGCCGCCCCTGCGGACCACATGGCGGGAGCTCACGATCCCGCTGCCTCCTGCTGCTTCTTCGCCAGCGCGTCCCGCAGGTAGGAGCTCGAAGCCTCGAGCTTCTTCCGCGCCGACTCCCAATCGGCGGTCAGCTTCCCGCCCTGCTTCTGGATCGCGCCGCCGATGATCACCGTGTCGACGTTCGAGGTGTCGGCGCAGAGCACGACGGTTGCCACCGGGTCGATCACCGGCGCGGTCCCGGGCGCCTTGCCGTCGATCACGACCACGTCCGCCTTCTTGCCCGGCGTCAGCGAACCGGTGCGGTCCTCGAGCCCGGCCACGTGGGCACCGTCGAGCGTGGCCATCGTCAGCATGTCGCGGGCCGTCAGCGCGTCGTCGGGCAGCGGCGCCTCGCTCTCCCAGACCGAGTCGTTCGACTTCCACCGCTCCTCGGCGAACGCGCACCGCATCTCGGTGAACATGTCGCCGGGCACGGTGGTGACGACGTCGATCGACAGGCTGGGCCGCAGACCGTGCGCCCGCGCCTTCATGATGGGCGGCCACCCGTGCCCCATCTGCATCTCCACCTGCGGCGCGATCGAGATCGTGCCCCTGCTCTTCGCGACCAGGTCCCACTCCTCGTCGCTGAAGTAGCAGCAGTGGATGTAGGTCGTGTCGGCGCCGAGCAAGCCGAGACCGTCAAGTTGCTTGACCATCCCCCACTTGCCGGCCAGCTTCCCCATCGCGATGTGCACGGTGATCGGGATGCCGAGGTCGCGGGCCATCCCCCACTCCGCGCGCACCACGTCGTCCTGGCAGAACCCGGGGCCGCGCGTGGCGAGCCCCATCGTCAGCAGCCCGTCGTCCGATGCGAAGTACGTCGACGCGGATCCGCTCCACGTCGTCGCGCGGGATCGCGATCGAGCTATTGAACCAGTAGTCGGCGAGCGACGTGTTCGCGCTGCCGTACGCGTAGAGCGAGCGGATGCCCGCCTCCCTGAGACCCTGGATCCCGGCATCGGGATGATCGGGCGTGTTGTTGATGTGCGACCAGTCGACGAGCGTCGTGATGCCGGCGTTGATGCACTCCAGCGCCCCGGCCAGGTTGCTGGCGTAGACGTCCTCGGGGCGGTACAGCGGCGCGAAGCTGTCCAGGACCTCCACGAAGTAGTCGTCGAGCGTGGCGTTGGGGGCGCAGTTGCGGATCGCCGCCTCCCACGTGTGCCGGTGCGTGTCGACGAAGCCGGGGATCACGATGTCACCCGAGCACGTCGATCACCTGGGCGTCGGCGGAGAGGTCCGTCCCCACCTGGACGATCGTGTCGCCCTCGATCAGGACGTCGCCGCCCGGGATGTCCCCGAGCTGCGGGTCCACCGTGAGCACGTGCCCCCCTCGCAGCAAGATCCGATCCGCCATGTCGCTTCCTCCTCGATCGGTCGACGTTCGCTCAGCCCACGGCGCGACGGACACCCTCGACGATCCGATCGACGGACGGGATCGCGGCGTCTTCGAGCACGTCGGCGGACGGCAACGGGATGTGCGGCGTCGTCACGCGGACGATCGGCCCGTCGAGCGCGAAGAACCCCTCCTCCGCCACGATCGACGCGACCTCCGCTCCCCAGCCGCACAGGCGCGGGTTCTCCTCGACGGTGACGAGCCGGCTGGTCCTGCCGACGGAGTCGAGGATCGCGGGTACGTCGAGCGGCACCAGCGAACGGACGTCGATCACCTCTGCCGAGACGCCGTCGCCGGCCAGCGCCTCCGCGGCCGAGAGCGCCTTCGGAACCATGGCGCCCAGCGCGCAGATCGTGACGTCATCGCCCGAGCGCAGCACCCGGGCGGTCCCCAGCCGATCGACGATCTCTCCGTCCGGCACCTCGCCCTTGGACGAATAGAGCACCTTCGGCTCGACGACGATCACGGGATCCGGGTCGCGCACCGCCGCGGCGAACAGCCCGATCATGTCGACCGGCGTGGACGGGACGACGACCTTCAACCCCGGGATCGCCATCATCCAGGACTCCACGCTCTGCGAGTGCTGCGCGCCGAACCGGACCCCGCCGCCGTTCGCGGTCCGGATCACGAGCGGCAGGGCGACCTGCCCGTTCGTCATGTAGCGGGTCTTCGCGATCTGGTTCGCCACGAGGTCCCAGCAGACGGCGAAGAAGTCGCTGAACATGAGCTCGGCGATGGGACGCAGGCCGTTCATCGCTGCGCCCATCGCCGCGCCGATGATCGCCTGCTCGCTGATCGGCGTGTCGCGCACGCGGTCGGGACCGAACCGATCCAACAGCCCTTCGGTCGTCTTGAACACACCGCCGGCCGCCGCGATGTCCTCGCCGATGAAGTACACGGTCGGGTCGCGCTCCATCTCCTGCGCGATCGCCCGCGCGACCGCCTCGCGGTACGTCAGCTCCGCCACGCGGACCCCCCGTCGGCCCAGAGCTGGGTCTCGATCGACGCCGCGTCGGGCGGCGGCGCGGCCCTCGCCTCTTCGGTCGCACGGTCGACGGCCGCCAGGACCTCTTCATCGATCCCGTCCAGGACGGCGGCCTCCACACCATCGCCCGCCAGGCGCGCGCGATACATCGGGATCGGGTCGCGGCCGAGCCACTCGGCCACCTCGTCGTCGGGACGGTACTTCCCGGGGTCGGCGCGCGAGTGGCCGCCGTGGCGGTACGTCACGGCCTCGACCAGCGACGGACCCTCGCCGGCCCGCGCCCGGTCGACCACGCGACGGGCGGTCGCGTGCACCTCGTCGGGATCGTTGCCGTCGATCAGGATCGACTCGAGGCCGTACGCGGATGCCCGGTCGGCGGCCGGATGCTCGACCGCGGTGACCTCCCCGATCGCGCGTGTACTCCATATAGAGGTTGTTCTCGCAGACGTAGACGACGGGCAGCTTCCACACCACGGCCAGGTTCAGGGCCTCGTGGAACGCACCGATGTTCGTGGTCCCGTCCCCGAAGAAGCAGACGGCGACCTGCCCGGTGCCGCGCGCCTTCGCCGCCCATGCCGCCCCCGCGGCGATCGGCATGTGCGCCCCGACGATGGCGTAGGAGCCCATCGCGCCGTGTTCGACGTCGGTCAGATGCATCGACCCGCCCTTGCCGCCGCACACGCCGGTCGCCCGGCCCATCAGCTCGGCCATCAGCCCGCCCATCGGCGCGCCGCGCAACAGCGTGTGGACATGGCCGCGGTACGTGCAGAACACCAGGTCCTTCGGCTCCAGCGCGGCAGCGAATCCGGCGGCCACCGCCTCCTGGCCCAGGCCGAGGTGAGACGTCCCCTTCACCAGGCCCTCGAGGAACAGGTCGTGCGCCCGCTTCTCGAACAGGCGCGCCCTCCTGCATCTTCCGGTAGATGTCGACCCGGACGTCCAGGTCCGATCGCGTCGCCGTGTCCGTCATCGCTCTGCCCCGTCCGCCCGCGCCCATGATCAGTACTCGTTCGCGACCATGAGCTCTTCGCACGGGAACAGCGTGATCACGCGAGGGCCGTCAGCGGTGACGACGACCTCTTCCTCGATCCGCGCCGCCGAACGACCGTCCGCGGCCGGGCAGTACGTCTCCAGCGCGAACAGCATCCCCTCCTTGATCTCCAGGGGATCGATGAAGGAGTTCAGGCGCGTGATGATCGGACGTTCGTGCAGGCTGGCCCCGACCCCGTGGCCGAACTGGAGCCCGAACGCATCCATCTCGTCTTGCGAACCCGAACTCCTCGGCCTTCGGCCACACGGCGGCGATCTGGTCGGTCGAGACCCCCGGCTTGACCAGGTCGAGCGCGGCGTCCATCCATTCGCGCGACTGCTTGAACGCGTCGCGCTGCGCCGTGCTGGCGCGGCCGACGACGAACGTCCGGTAGTAGCAGGTCCGGTACCCGTTGAAGACGTGGATGATGTCGAAGTACGCCTGATCGCCGGGGCGGATGAGCCGGTCGGTGAAGACGTGCGGGTGCGGGCTGCACCGCTCGCCCGCGATCGAGTTGATCGCCTCGACGAACTCCGATCCCATCTCGAACAGGCGCGCGTGCGCGAGGGCCACGATGTCGCTCTCGCGGACGCCGGGCTTCAGGGCCTCGAAGATGTCCTGGTACACGCCGTCGACCATCGCGCAGGCCTGCGTCAAGAGCATGATCTCGTCCGGGCTCTTGATCTCGCGTGCGTCGGCCATCACCTGCTGACCGTCGCGGACCGCGATGCCGGCGTTCGCGAGCTCCAGGAAGACCGACGTCTCGGCGACGTCGACGCCGAGCGGCATGTCGCCCACGCCCTCCTCCATCATGATCGACTGGATCTCCTGCACGGCGCGCTTCTGCAGGCCGACCCGCGGATGGATCGCACCCTGGAGGCCGGTGTTGCCCCCGACCGAGTTCTTCTCGTCGTACAGGTGCGGCAGCTGCAGCCGATGCGCCTTCGCGGCCGAGCCGAAGTCGAAGATCCGCGGTCGGCCCGTCCGCGTGAGGAGCGCGTAGCGCTCACCCTTGTTGAACGCCCAGTAGCCGATCTGGGTGGCGGTGACGTAGCGGATGTTGCTCGTCTCGAACAGCAGGAGCGCGCCCAGATCGGAGGCCTCGAGCGCCTCACGGGTGCGGTCCAGCCGGTAGGTGCGGAGCCGCTCGAAATCGACGCGTACCTCCCAGTCGACGCCGGCGATGCCGGGTGATGGGGTCGTCGCGACCGGGAACCCGTCCGTCGTCATGGGCATGTCCTCCTCGAGTGCTGGCGACCGACCATCGGATAGCCCCACTTACCGGGTCCGTCGCGATATGCATCATACGCAGGTCGCTCGTTCGCGTGCACGGGCACATCGTGTGCAGTGACACTACTCACCGGCGCTCCTCTCTCATCAGATGCTCGGGGGTTTGAACCCCGACTTGGCCAGGACGAACGCGCGGGACTCCGTGGCCATCCGCTTCACCGCCGGCCAGTCGACGTGCAGCAACTCGCCGTGTCGCTTCATGATCCGGCCGGCGATCACGACCGTGTCGACGTTCCCGGTGTCCATCCCCGCGACGACCGCGGTCGCCGGATCGTTGAGCGGCGTCACGTTCATCCGGTCGGTGCGCAACATGATCAGGTCGGCCTGTTTGCCCGGCGTCAGCGTCCCGATCTTGGAGTCGAGCCCGATCGCCTTGGCCCCCTCGATCGTGGCGCAGGCGAGGACCTCCTGCGCTCGGAGCGGCGGCTTGCCTTCGGCGGCCGCCGAAACGCGTTGCAGCGCCTGCACCGAACGCATCTGGTTGAACATGTCGCCCGGCACGTTGGTCTCGACGTCTACGCTCAGGCTCGGCGGCAGACCCCGGTCCAGGAACTTCTGGATCGGGGGCATCCCGTGCCCCATCATCATCTCCACCGGAGACGCCAGGGACACGGTTCCGCCCGAGTCGACGATCATCTGGATCTCGGTGTCGTTCAGCGTGGTGCAGTGGATGTACGTCGTGTCGGGACCGAGCAGCCCGGCCTCGCCGAACTCCTGGAGCTTGGCGTCCTGCCCGTAGCTCCCCACCCCCACGTGGGTCGTGATCCGCGCGCCCGCCTCCCGGGCCAGCTTCCAGTGGTCGCGCGTCACCTCGAAGTCCGTGAACTCCGGGCCCGGCGCGGCGAGCGCCAGCGTCAGCATCTGATCGTTCGATGAGAAGTACTCGGTCGCCGCGCGGACGAACCAACTGGGCTGACGCTCCTCCCACTTGCCCCACCACGGGAACCCGTAGGCGAACACCGCTCGCATGCCGGAATCCTGGAGGGCCTGGATCACCGCGTCGGTGTGGGCCGGCGAGCCCTGGATGTGCGACCAGTCCAGGAGCGTGGTGATGCCGGCGTCGATCGCGCCGAGCGCCGAGATCAGATCGCCGATGTACGCGTCCTCCGGCCGGAACGCCGGCGCCAGCTTGTGCAAGACGAACGAGATGTAGCCGGACCGCCCCTCGAGCGGGACGTCGGTGCCGATGTTGCGCAGGAGCCCTTCCCAGATGTGGCGATGGGAATCGACGAAGCCCGGCATCACGATCATGCCCGACGCGTCGATCACCTCGGCTTCCCCGTTCTGCAGACCGGGCCCGACCGCGACGATCTCGCCGTGCCGGATCAGGACGTCGGCCGTCGCGAAGTCCCCCACGTTCGGATCGAGGCTCATCACCGTGCCTCCCCGGATCAGCATCCGTCCGGTCGGCACCACGCGGAAGTCGGGACCCGACGGGTAGAGCTCGGGGATGGCGGCCGAGGCGGGAGGTCGGCTCCCGATCACCCGGCGCCGGGCTCGCTTGTAGTTCCGCTTCACGAGCTCCTTGATGTCGCCCGCCTGGAACAACATGATCCCGAGGAGCACCAGGACGCCCGTGATCACCATGCCGTGCTCGGCGCTCAGGCCCAGGAAGGGCAGCGCGGCGATGATCAGCGCCAGGAGCACCGACGCGACCGTTCCCCCGATGAACGTCGCCCGTCCACCCGAGAGCGCGGCCCCACCGAGCACCGCAGCCGTGATGCTGCTCAGCGCGTAGCTGTCGCCGATCTGCGCGTTCCCGATCCCCGAGCGCGTCATCACCATGAACGAGGCGAGGGCCGCGAACAACGCCGACAGCACCAGGGCCCGCACCCGGATCCACGCGGTGGGGACGCCGCTGCGTTTCGCCGACTGCTCGTCGAAGCCGGTCGAGCGCACGCGGAGGCCCGAACCGGTGGCGTGGAGCCAGTAGTCGAGCGCACCCGCCCCGATCACGATGGCGATGAACGCGATGGGGATCGGGCCGATCCGTTTCGCCAGCAACGAGGTGAAGTTGCGATCGATGATCCCGCCCGGCGTGTCCCGCAGGCTGAGCGAGATCCCGCTGAGGATGCTGAGCGTGGCCAGGGTCGCGATGATCGACGGGATCTTCAAACCGCGAACCAGACCGGCGTTGACCAGTCCGAGGGCCAGGCCGGCGAGGAAGACGACGCCGACCCCGAGGACGACGTGCGCGGTGGTCGAGTCGGGGCCGATCAGGAAGGACGCGATCACGACGCCGAGGGTGACCATCGCCCCCACCGAGAGGTCGAGGTAGCCGACGAGGAGCGCGTGGGTCTGGCCGATCGCCACCAGCGCGAGCGGCGCGGCCAGAAGCAGGATGCTCGTGACGTTCGCGTGGTTGATGAATCCCGGGAAGCGCGAGCTGGTGTACACGGCGACCGCCACGATCAGCAGGAGCTGCAGCACCACCGGCATCCACAGGCGGAACCGGACGATCTTCCGCCACTTGTTCTTGTCGCGGGCGTCGCGGATGACCTTGCGGATCGCCAGCCTGCTCGGAATCGAGACGGGTGGTGGTCACGTCATGCCTTGCGAGGAAGGGCTCTTCGGCATGGCCATCCCGAACGGGAGAACGCCCGGCCTTGGAGAGACCGGGCCCGCGCACGATGGCCTCGACGATACGGCGCTCGTCCAGCTCCTCGGCGGGGATCTCCTCGATGATCTGGCCGCGGGACATGACGAGCACCCGATCGCACAGACCGGCGAGCTCGAGCGGGTCGCTCGATTTGACCAGGAGCGCGGCCCCGGCGTCGGTCCGCGAGCGCAACGCGGCGTAGATGTCGAAGCGGGAACCGACGTCGACGCCCTGCGTCGGCTCGTACGCCAGGATGACGGTCGGCTCCCTGAGGAACGATCGTCCGACGGCCACCTTCTGCTGGTTCCCACCGGAGAGGAACTGCACCGGCTGCTCGAGCGACGGCGTGCGGATCTCGAGCCGGTCGACCAGTTCCTGGACGGTCCTGCGTTCGCGTCGCCGACGGAGCACACCCATCACGCTGAACCGTCGCAACGTCTGAACGGTCGAGTTGACGCGGACCCCGAGCACCGGCATCAGCGCCTCGCGCTTGCGGTCGCCGGGAAGCAACATGATCCCCGCCCGCACCGCCTCGTGGGTCGACGTCAGCATCAACTCCGTGCCGTCGCAGTCGACACGGCCCGCTCGCGGCGGTTGCCGGCCCGCCAGGCAATCGAACAGCTCGGGCTGGCCGTTGCCCTCGGCGCCGGCGATGCCGACGATCTCCCCACGCTGCATCGTGAAGCTGACGGGGCCGAAGGACTGACCCTGGAGACCGTCGACGAGCAGGACCTCGCGCTGCTCGCCGCCGTCCGGTGAGGCGGGAGGGAACGCCGCCTCGAAGGGGCGCCCGACGATCAACTCGACCAGGGCGGATTCGGTGGTATCGCGGGCATCGAACGTGCCCTGGCTCCGGCCGTCCCGCAGGACCGTCACCCGATCGGCGACCTCCAGGACCTCCGGCAGCCGATGGCTCACGTAGACGACGCCTACGCCGCGTTCCCGGCAGGCGATCACGGTCCGGTGCAGCGCCTCCACCTCGGTAGGGCCGAGCGCCGTGGTGGGCTCGTCGAGGAGGAGCACCTTGGGGTCGGTGACGAGGGCCTTGGCCACCTCGAAGAGCTGGCGGTCGGCCAGGGTCAGGAACCCGGCCGGCGCGTCGGGGAAGAGCTCGAGGTCCAGGTCGAACTCGGCCAACACGCGCCGCGCCCATCGCTTCCTCCGCCAGAAATGCGGACGGTGGTCCGATGGTGCGGCCAGGTAGAGGTTGTTCTTGACGGGCTGGGCCAGGATCAGCGACGTGTCCTGGTAGGCCATGGCCAAGCCCAGCTTCCTGGCCTGCGCCGGAGAGTCCCGGCGCAGGGGTTGGCCCCCGATCTGGACCGTGCCCAGATCGGGGTCCACGAACCCGCTCGCGATCCCGAGGAGGGTCGACTTCCCCGAGCCGTTCTCGCCGACGAGCGCATGCACTTCGCCGGCACGGCAGTCGAAGCTGACGTCGGTCAGCGCCCGGACCGCCCCGAACTGGCGGGATACCCCGCGCAGTTCAAGGACCAGGTCCGAGGTCGCCGACCCTCCTTCGGGAACGCTGCTGCTCATCCGTTCGGGTACATCAAGGCGAGCACGTTGTCCGGCACCAACGAGGTGCCCGACACCGTCGGCGTCACCCTGTCCGGGTTGCAGTCCGACGCCGTGACCTGCCGCATGACGTGCGGGACGACGATCTCCGGCGGGATCTGCGCCCCTTGGAGATACATCATCGACGCGGTGACGGCGACCCGCGACTGGAAGTTGCCGCCCGCCGAGTACCAGATGTTGAAGTTGGGGTTGTCCATCTTCTTCCAGGTACAGAACAGGGTCTGCTCGTCGGTCCGCAACGCGACCGTGAGGTTCCCGATCGGGATGCCCAGCTGGTCGTACGCCTTCAGCGCGGTGTTGAGCCCGTCGGCGTACTCATAGGCGTACCCCGCGATGTCGGGGTTGGTCGAGAGCCAGCCGTTGACCGTCTTGAGCGCGATGTCGTTCGCCCAATAGGTGTCGGCGGGACCGAGCGTCTTGATCGACGGGTTCAACGCCTTCTCGTAACACCGCTGCCATCCGAGGGAAAGCGCGTTGCCCGGTGTGCCTCCCATGAGGCCGACCGTGCCGGACGGAACGCCGTCGTTGATCACCTGGGCGAAGCTCTTGCCGAGCGCGCAGAGGTCCTCGCCGACCACGGTGAGGTAGTCCTGACCGGGGACGAGCGCGCCCTCTTGACCGGGCAGACCGACCCAGCCCGCCGAGTACGTGGAGTACGGGATCCCCGCCTGCTTGGCTTCCAGGATGGCGTCGGCGATGTTCGTGCCCTGGTCCGGGTAGCCGATGATGAAGCTCACGCCGGCCTGGATGAGGAACCGGATGTCACCGGCCGCGACCGACGGGTCGGGGTTCCACTGGGCGTCGGTGAACATCATCTTCCCGATGTCCGGGTAGGTGAGCGCTTGCAGGATGGCTTCCATGCGGGTCACCTGACGCCACACGTTGAGCCCTCCGCCGTCGGCGTACCCCATGGTGATGTCGCCACCGGTACCGGTGTCGCACTCCGTCGCCTTCCAGCATTCGATCGCCTTGTCGATGGTCGCCTGGTCCAGATCCTGGTTGGCGCGGGCGATCGAGGCCAGGATGATGTCCGGCACATCGGTGACGGGTCCCATGGCCTTCGACACCAGCGCCGGGTCGGCGTTCGTGTTCTCGCCGTACTGCGCCAACGGCCCGGTGGCCCCGGATGCTCCCGTCGATGCACCGCCGGTGGCGGCCGGGGACGTCCCGGAATCGCCACCGCTGCTGCATGCCGCAGCCACCATCGCGAGGGTCGCGACGATGCCGATGATCTTGATGCGTTTCATGTTCCCCCTCCCGTTGGGTCGATGGCACTCACCATCTGTTGATCGCTTAGACCTGCGAAGCGCGTGCCTCCTTTCTCAATGCGTGCCGCCGCTGGACGTGCTGACGGTTGGTGTCTCGACGACCTCCGTTCGCTTGCGCTCTCGAAGGACGTGCTCCACACCCCGGATGATCCGATCTCCCGAAACCAACATGCCGCCGATGATGACGATCCCGAAGACCACGAATTGGAGCGCCGTCGGCAGGCCCATCACCCGCATCATCTGGTCGAGCCCGGCGAGGAAGAACGCGGCGACCCACGTCGACAGCGGGCTGGCCAGCCCACCCGTGAGCGACGCGCCGCCGATGACCACCGCGGCGATCGGACCGAGGAGGTAGGGAGCGCCGATGGTGATGCTGACGGTGCCGAGGAACGACGCCAGCAAGATCCCCGCCATGCCGTAGAGGACCGCGGCCACCACGTAGGCCGAGACCTGGTTGAGGTTGACCCGGAGCCCGGCGATCGACGCCGCCGTCGGATTGGCGCCGACCACCTGGAACCTGCGGCCGGGGGTCGTGAACCGGAACAGGACGATCAACACGAGCGTGATCGCCACCCCCATCCAGAAGGTTCGGGTGACGCCGAGGAAGCGCGTCGATGTCCACGCGGAGAGCCCGTCGGGGACCGGTGTCTGGATCGCGACCTCCGAGTAGTAGCGGAAGGCGATGCCGCTCACGATCTGCCCCACCGCGAGCGTGACGATGAGGGCGTTGAGCCCGAGGCCCCCGATGAGGATCCCGTTGACCAGCCCGACCACCGCGGCCAGCACGAGCGCGATGCCGATGGCGGTCCAGATGCGCTCGTCGGACCCCTGCCCCACCCCGACCGTGATCACCGCCGCCAGCGTGAGCGTCCCGGGGACGCTCAGGTCGATCCCCCCGGTCATGATCACCAGCATCTGGCCCAGCGCGGTGATGGCCAGGAACGTTCCGAACGGCGCGATCGAGCTGAGGCCCGGTCCCCGCAGCGTCGCCGGGGCCCAGATCGATGCGATGACGGCGAGGAGCACGATCGCGACGTAGACCGGCAGGTAACGGGAAGCAACGACGAAGGACGTGACCGCCGACGACGGGCTCCGAGGACGACTCATCGCTGCTCTCCGTACGCCGCACCGACGACGAGCCCGGAGGCGGCGGCCACCCGATCCAGGGCGGCGGTTGCCAGCGCTCGCGCCCGTTGCACGTCGGCTTCGAGCACGCCGTCGCGCATCACGACACGTCCGTCGACGAACACCATGTCGACGTTCGACGTGTCCATACCCCAGACGACCGCGCCGATCGGGTCGTTGATCGGGAAGACGTTGGGCCGGTCGGTCCGGAGCACGATCACATCGGCGCGCATCCCGGGTTCGAGGGAACCGGTCACGCCACCCAACCCCGCGACCCGCGCGCCGTCGGTGGTGGCGTAGCGGATCATGTCGCGCGTGTTCATCAGTCGGGGCACGCCGGCCTTCCCGGCCAGCTTGCGATCGAACACGGTGGCGTGCTGCATCGAGTTCGTCGCCCGCATCTGCGCGAACATGTCGCCCGGCGTGACGCATCCGTCGTCGACCCCGAGCCCGGGCCGGATGTCGCGGTCGACCAGCTGCTGAACGATCGGGAGCGAGCCCAGATCGCTCGACACCTCGTTCGTGGGCACCAGCGCCACCGACGCGCCGGACGCCGCGATGGCATCGACGTCCGCGTCGTCGAGCTCCACGCAATGCACGAGCGTGACGTCCTCGCCCAGGAGGCCACGAGCGGCCAGATCGGCGACCACGCCACGTCCGCGAGCTCCGCGAACCCGCGTGGACGTGGATGCGCACGCCGAGCTCCCGGGCGAGCGCCCACTCCTCGGCGATCGCGCCGAGGTCGGCCGACCCGGGCACGTCGAACCCGAGGGCGACGCTGGTCCTCGGCCCGGCCGCGTCGGTGAGCCGGGCGACGAGTTGCCGCGTCGTCGGCCCAGCGTGCGTCTCCTCCGTGCGAGGGCGACCGGCGGAGACGAACACGGTGCGCGCTCCGGCGTCGGCGTGCGCCTGGAGCGCGGCTTCCGCGAAACCGGAGTCGGATCGGATGGGTGACCAATCGACGACGGTGGTGATCCCCGCCTCGACGGCGCCCAGCACGCCGATCAGGGTGGCGGCGTAGACGTCCTCGGTCTGATAGTGATCGGCGACCTCCGCCGGCACCGGGGACTCCCTGCTCGTGTCGAGCTCCCCGACGTTGCGGAACAACGACGTCCACGCATGACGGTGGGTGTCGACGAAGCCCGGCATGACGATGGTGTCGGTCGCGTCCACCCGCTCGGCGTCACGGGCGCGGAGCCCGGGGCCGACCTGCGCCACCATGCCGTCGTCGATCAGGACGTCGGCCTGGGTGAAGTTGGGGGTCTTCGCCCCCAGGGTCAGGACGCAGCCGCCGGTCAGCAGGACCTTCGATGTCATACCTGGCCGATCGAGCCGCCATCCCCCCGTGCCTGAGCGACCCCTCACTGTCCAGGGACACTACATAGGTTGGGTCGGCTGCGCTAGGTAGGGCCGGCCGAATCGAACAGCGAGGCTGCACACCGCGCGCCTGCGCTAGTAGCCTTGCTGTTTGCGCGGGCCGGCCACCACTCGAGATGTCCAGTCGTGGCTGAACGTCTATCCTGCGAGCGTCGAGGGGAACTGAGGGCGGGATGGCCGGCGAACTGGAGGACATCGGAACCAGGCTCCGTGAGGAACGCGAGCGCGTCCAGATCAGCCAGCGGGAGCTGGCGCGGAGGATCGGACTGTCGGCGAGCCTGATCTCCCAGATCGAGTCGGGGCAATCCAAGCCGTCCGTGAGCACGCTCTACGCGATCGTCACGGAGCTCGGCGTCTCCGTGGACGACGTGTTCCGCGGGAGCAACGGTCACGGCGACGCCGCCCCCGGAGCCGGCGAAGGGCCCGCGAGCGCCGACGAGGCGCCGGTGGTGCGATCCGACGAGCGCCACGTGATCGACCTCGACTCGGGGGTTCGGTGGGAGCGACTCACCAGCCATCAACACGAGGACGTCGACTTCCTCCACGTGATCTACGACGTCGGGGGGTCGTCGGCGTCCGACACGATGATGATGCGGCACCCCGGCCGCGAGTACGGCATCGTGATGTCCGGTCGCCTCGGCGTCCAGCTGGGGTTCGACCAGTACGAGCTCGCGCCGGGAGATTCGATCGGGTTCGATTCGACCTTGCCGCATCGCCTCTGGAACCTCGGCGACGAGCCGGTGCACGGCATCTGGTTCGTCGTCGGCCGGGACGGCTAGCACCGCGGCGCGCTTCGCGCGCCGCGGTGATGAGTGAAGGAGTGGTCATGGGTACGTACGAGCACGAGATCGACATGCTCGAGCGCGAGCTGCAGGGGGTGCTCGCGGTCTTCGACGGCGTGTCGGGCGACGACTGGAAGAAGCCCACCCGGCTGGAACCGCTGGACCCGGGCGTGAAGCATTGGACGGTCTTCGAGCTCGCCGGGCACTTCGACATCTCGATCGGGCTCACGCGCATGTTGATCGCGCAGCCCTCCGACGGCCAGGTCGGCCGCGACCGCGTCAGCTTCTTCATCTTCCCGCGGTCGGAGGTGGCGCCGGTCGTCTACTCGTACGCGTACACCATGGTCGAGGGCAAGACGCCGGCCGACATGCCGGGCGTGCTCCGCGAGACGTTCACGAAGACGATCGAGGAGTCGCGCGCGAACCCGCCCTCGCTCGTCGGTTCGGGCTATTACGCGTTGATGGAGCTGGGCGAGTTCGCGCCGAGCCGGATCGTCGAGGCGGTCGTGCACGGGTTCGATCTCACCGACGCGCTCGGGATCGACACGATCGCGACGCCGGACGGGATCGCGTTCACCGCCGGCGTCATGGACGAGCTGCTCCGCCGGCGGACGGTGGGTGGACGCCCGGCCGACCTGTCGGACGACCTCGCGTGGGTGCGCGCGGCGTCGGGCCGCGCCCCGCACGACGACCCGCGCCTCCCGCTCATCGGCTGAGGCGCACCCCGCGAGCCGCGGGCCCGGCGTCAGGGTCAGCTGCCTGACGGGGAGTCTGTCCTGACGCGCAGCCCGGCGTCAGGCGCCTGACGATTCCGACCTGCAGCTCTGGGGTCAGCCTCCTGACGCGGGGCGCCGATGGCAGCGCCCTCACCCGTCAGCTGGCCGGCCTGACGCCCCACGGCGCCCGATCCGCATTCGTAGGTAGCCACCCCCGCAAGCACGAGTGATCCCTCGGATTTCCGCGAACAGCCCTCTCCCTAGCGTCGCCTCAACGGCCCTCACGTGGGCCACCGAGGCGAAACGGGGTGGGTTCGATGGGTATCCGGATCACGCGGAACACGTTCCGTACCAGGGGTTCTCGCTTCATCACGCTGGTGCTGCTGTTCACCGTCGCGGCCGGCGTTGTCGTGCTGGACACGACCCGCTCGGCTGGCTCGGCGATCCCGGTAACGGCGACACGCAGTCTCGCTCGTTCGACCGGTGTGTCGACCCTGTTCCGGGCGGACTCGGCCACGGGAACGTCGCCGTCCGCGACGTCGACGCAGGCATCTTGGGTAGTCGCCGAGAACCGGAAGCCCGGCACCTCGAAGTGGCGGATCCCCGACAGCGCTCCGACGAGCATCGAGGGATACGCCGACGCCGTGAGCGCACAGGTCGGTGACGAGGTGACCGTGTTCGTCTCGACACCGGCAGCTTCCTTCCACGTCGAGGCGTATCGGATCGGCTACTACCAGGGCCTCGGGGGCCGGTTCGTCTGGCGGTCGCGCCAGCTGCGCGGGCACGATCAACCGCCGCCCACCCGTACGTCCGGGACCAACATGATCGAGACGCATTGGTCACCGTCGCTCCGGATCCACATCACCGACGACTGGCCCCAGGGCGTCTACATGCTGAAGCTCGTCGCGAGCAACGGCGCACAGAGTTACGTTCCGCTCACCCTCCGCGACGACTCGAGCCACGCCGCCTTGGTGATCCAGAACTCCGTGACGACGTGGCAGGCGTACAACGACTGGGGCGGGTACAGCCTGTACCACGGCTCCGGCGGTTCATTCAGCGCGCGATCCCGCGTGGTGTCGTTCGACCGTCCCTACCTGGGCCGGAGGGGCTCGGCCGACTTCTTCTGGATCGAGTCGCCGCTGGTGTTCCTCGCCGAGCGGCTTGGACTCGACGTCACGTACTGGACCGACATCGACCTGCACGAGCGGCCCGGACTCCTGATGAACCACCGTGCGCTCGTCTCGCTCGGTCACGACGAGTACTGGTCGAGCGTCGATGCGCCGCGGAGCGCTCGCCGCTCGCGTCCACGGGGTCAACCTCGCCTTCCTCGGCGCGAACGACGTCTACCGGCACATCCGCCTCGTCGCGTCGCCGCTCGGGAAGGATCGCCGAGAGATCGACTACAAGGTGGCCTCCGAGGATCCGCTGTACGGGGTCGACAACGAAGAGGTCACCTCCCAGTGGCGGGAGGCGCCCGTGCCGAGGCCGGAGAGCGTGCTGCTCGGCGGGCTCTACCAATGCAACCCTGTGCACGCCGACATGGTCGTCGCGGCCGCGTCGTCATGGGTCTTCGCCGGGACCGGCATGGCCAACGGCGACCGCCTGCCGGGCGCGATCGACCTGGAGTACGACCGGGTGGACGGAAGCCTCCCCACCCCGGCCTCCGTCCAGATCCTCGCTCACTCGCCCCTCACGTGCCAGGGACACGGCGACCACGCGGACGTGACCTACTACACGACGCGCAGCGGTGGAGGCGTGATCGACATGGCGAGCCAGGGATGGATCCCGCTCCTGACATGCCGGCCGCCGCAGGACACGACCCGCTGCAACGGCCGGGCGGTCCGCATCACCACGAACATCCTGCGGATGTTCGCCCGTGGCCCCGCCGGGATCGACCACCCGTCGCGACCCAACGTGGCGCAGTTCGGCATCCGGCTCGCACACCCGGTCCATGTCTGAACGCGGGATCCAGTTGTGGCCACGGCCGACGCCGGGCCTCCTCGAGGAGCGCACCTCGGGGAGCGGCCCGGCGTTCGCCGCGTACGTGTACCTCCTGTCTCGAGCGGCGACGTTAGTGGCCGCGACCGGGATCGCCGTCGTCACCACGTCGTCCCTCGGCGCCGTCCTGGCCCGTTGGGACGGGGGGTGGTACCTGTCCATCGTCCGCAGCGGCTACCCATCGTTCGTCCCCGCGGGGTTGGGGATCTCCGCGCAGAGCAGCATCGCGTTCTTCCCCGGCTATCCATTGCTGATCCGCGCGCTGTCCGCGCCGTTCGGTCTCCCACCCGTGTTCGTGGGGTGCGCCATATCGATCGTCGCCGGACTCGCCGCCACCGTGGGCCTCTGGCAACTCGCGGTGCGGCTCAGCGACGAGGGCGCCGCGGACCGAAGCGTCGTGCTCTTCGCGTTCTTCCCGTCGGCGTTCGTCCTGTCGATGGTCTACGCCGACGCGCTGTTCGTAGCCCTCTCGGTCTGGTGCTTGGTCGCGCTGGTGGACCGGCGATGGCTCGCCGCCGGAGCTGCGGCCGCGGCTGCGGGCCTGGTCCGCCCGACCGCCGTCGCGCTGTGTGTCGCGTGTGCGTGGGGCGCCGTCGTCGCCATCCGGAACGGCGGCTCGTGGCGTGCGCTGGTCGCGCCCGCGCTCGCACCCTGGGGCGCGCTCCTGTACCTGGGGTACACGTGGGTCCACACGGGCGAGGCCTTCGCGTTCTTCGAGGTGGAGTCCCGCGGGTGGGGGAATCACCTCGACGTCGGGGCCTCGAACATCCGCGCCGCGCTCCGGCATCTCGGCGAGATGCAGCTCACGTTCTTCGTCGCGTTGGTGGCGCTCGTCGTCATCGGGATGGGGGCCGGCTTGTGGCTCATGATCCGGTGGCACGCGCCAGGCGTGGTCGTCGCATACGTCGCCGTCGTGATCGGTCTCTCGATCCTCGGCAGCAACCCCGTGTCGATGCCCCGGTTCCTGCTCGCCGCCTTCCCGCTGTTGATCCCGCTCGCGCGGCGGCTCTCGTACCGAACGACCATGGCGATCGCCGCGATGTCGGGTGTGCTCATGGCGACATACTTCTTCGTGACCGGACTGAGCCCGCACCTCCCGCCGTGACCTCGGCCACGATCGGTCAGGCGCTCACACGCACGCGACGTCGGTTCCGCCATCCGTGAAGCCGTCAGGCTGACCGGCAGCAGGAACCCACGACCAGGAGTAGCCCGTGCGATGAAGCACGAGCTGCACGATCCCGAAGGCGTCGTTCTGCGCGGCGGCGAGGTTCGGGGCGGACCCCGCCTGGAAGGGGTACTTGCTCGCTCCGCCCGTCCCCACGACGAACTCACGGATCCCGTGGACCGGATCGTACGTGCCGAACGGATCCTGTGGAACCCACCGCTGATAGTTGTGGGAGTGGCCGTTCATCACGACGTCGGCTCCAGCCTCGTGGAGCAGCTGCCAGAGCGGTCTGGTCCCCGGCGTCGCGCCGCTCCCGTCGGAGATCGAGAACAGCGGATGGTGCCAGAACGCGAGCGTGCACGGGTAGCCGGTGTTCGGATACGAGCGGAGGTCGCGCCGGAGCCACCGGTACATCCGGTTGCCGGGGCCGGGGTCGGTCGGGTCCAAGGCCGGCCCGCATCCGCCGCCCGCGAAGCAGAGCTCCGAGGACAGCGCGATGACGTGCCAGCACACGCCGCGACCCGGTGCGCATCCGGCAGGGAGGTCGAAGCTGTAGTAGCCGAGCCCGTCGGGTCCGCGCACCCGGTCGCCGAAGTACCGGAAGTAGCCGTTCGGGACGGCATTGGGATCCTCCGTGTATTCGTGGTTACCGGGAGCGGGGAACGTGCGCGCGCGGAACCTGCCCCACGTCGGACCGTAGTACGTGACGTACGCGTCGTAGTCCCCCATCTCGTACTGACCGTCGCCGAGGACGAGGATCGCGGTGAGCCCATCGAGCAGGTCGGCGGTGTCGTCGTACTGACAGCTGTCAGGCCGGTCGCTCGGTGCGGGCTTGCTCGCGCAGGCGACATCGCCGGCGGCCCCGATCACGACGGATGGGTGCTCGTCCGCCGCCCGCGGCGGAGCCCCGGCAACCGGAGCCGGCGGAGATGCACGACGGGAGGGAGCCGTGACAGGCACCGCGGCCACCCAGGCCAGCAGCCCGAACGTGAACGCCGCGGCCACGGCGGCGCTCTTCACCAGGGACGAACGCGCCCTCATGTGCCCGGCCTCAGTACCTGATCGTGAACCCCGGCGGTCGAGGACGACAGAGCTGCCGGAGCCGGAGACGCTCCGCACGCAGAACGTCGCCGTACGCGCGGCTCTCCGCGACGTTCGTCATCTGGAGAGGATCGCGACCCAGGTCGTACAGCTCCTCTTCGCCTGTGGCGTAATCGATGTAGACGTACCGCCGGGAGTGGACGCCGCAGTAGGAGGGCACGCCTCCGGGCCCGATCTCGAGGTGTTCCAACAGGAAGTCCTTCCGCCACGACCCCCGCGAAGACGAGAGCAGCGGAACGAGGCTGCGGCCCTCGGCACCGGGCGCGGCGATGCCGGCGATGTCCGCGAACGTGGGAGCCAGGTCGATGTTCAGCACCAGACGATCGTCGACGCGGCGTGAGCTGATGAGTGCGTCGTCTCGGATCACGAACGGGACTCGGATGCTCTCCTCGTACGGGACCACCTTGCTGGACCAGCGGTGCTCTCCCCACAGCATCCCGTTGTCCGAGGTGAACACGATCATCGTGTTGGACAACCGACCCGCGTCTGACAACGCGTCCACGATCTCGGACGCGGCGCGATCCACGGACATGAGCGTCCGGTATTGATCGCGACGGAACCGCTCGATCGTCGCCTTGGCCGCGTCCGACAACCGACCGTGGCTCCTGACGTACGCGGGCTTGTCACTCACGTTCGACTCGTCGTAGCTCGCCGGTCTCCAGGGTCGGAGGTCTGAGAATCGCCGAACGTCACGCGGGGCGGGGGTGGCAGGTCCGTGTGCCGCGTGTGGCGCGAAGTACATGAACAACGGCTGGTCACGATCCGTGGATCGGATGAAGCTCGTCGCCTGATCGATCAAAACGTCGGTGCCGTAGTCCTCCGGATCCGTCCCGTAGGATCGCAGGACCCCGTCGTCGTTCGCCGTGTAGTCGAAGTACGCACCGCCGTCCCATGTCACGAACCAGTGATCCCAGCCCGGCGGGACGTACGAGTCGCGGTATCCGTTCAGGTACTTGCCGAGCAACGCGGTTCGGTACCCGGCCCGGTGGAGCCACGTCGCCACGGTCGACGAATCGTGGAACGCCGGGAACCCCCCGTACAGCTGCTTCGGGTGGTTCGTGTAGACACCGGTCGAGTGCGAGTACTGACCGGTGAGGATGCTGGAACGGCTCGGGCAGCACACGGGGTTGGAGACGTAACCGTTCGAGAACTGGACCCCCTTGGCCACGAGCTCGGATCGCACCGTGGGCATCGCCCAGAGGGTGTCGAAGCGTTGATCGTCGGTCAGGATCAGGACGATGTTCTGGCGGTGGCTCACCACCGCCGCGAGTGTTGGTCTCGTCGGTTGTCGTGGAGCTCCATCGGATCCTCGAGCCGAGATGAGCACCGTGCTCGCCGAGACCGCGACCAACAGCGCCACCACCGACGACCGAACGACGGACCGGTTCGCGCGGCGTGCCATCGTGGATCCTCTCCTTCGGTTGGCTCTAAGCCGACGCTAAGGAGGGGCGAGTTCCGGGGAACCCGGGGGATCACGGGGCTTTGCCGGCGCCGCTACCTACGCTTGAGGATCCTGGTCGTCGTCGGGCGGTTGCGGATCCTCGTCGTCGTCGGGCGGTTGCGGATCCTCGTCGTCGGGGTCGAGGAACAGGAGGAGCTCCGTACGGGAGCGAACGCCGAGCTTCGCGTAGACATGCGAGAGATGGCCTTCGACCGTTCGGACGCTCATGAACAACGTCGCCGCGATCTCACGATTCGTCCGACCGGCGGTGGCGAGCCTCGCCACGCGCTTCTCGACCGGGGTGAGCCCCACGGCCCGCCGGCGTCCACCGATGCGTGCGAGCTCGGCTCGCGCCCTCTCGGTCCACGAGCGCGCGCCCAGACGTTCGAAGATCTCGAGAGCTTCCCCCAGCGCTTCCCGAGCGGGCAGTTTCTGTTTGTCGCGACGACGGACCGCACCGAGGACGACGAGGGTTCGAGCGAGATCGAAGGGCATCGGCAGGCGCTCGTGCTCCTCGAGCGAGACTGCCAGCGCCTCGAACGCCGCGGGAAGGTCGCCCCCGGCCGCCGCCAGGAGGGCTCGGGACCGGGCGGCCACCGCGAGCGCCCACGGGCGCTGCAGGGCTCGTCCCCGTTCCTCGAGCCACGCGACGACCTCGGTGGCCTCGTCGTTCGCTCCGAGCTCGATAAGCGCCATCGCGTGATCGGCGACGAACGGGAACATCGCCGGTTCCCCGAAGCCCGCGCGTCGATGGAGCTGCCAGGCGCGCTCGAGGTGGTCGCGAGCGCCCGACGCGTTGCCCAGCGACAGCTCCAGCGCTCCCAGCGCCGACAGCGCCAGGAGATCGGCGTCCACCTCGCCGCTCAGCGCGCACGCCGCCATCGCCTCCCTCGCGTGCGATCGCGCTGCGTCCGCCTGCCCGAGGTGGGCCTCGAGGAGCGCCAACATCCCGAGCCTGCTCGCGTGTGCCGGGGCCAGGACGATGGCCTTGTCGAGATGGTCGACCGACGCGATCCAATCCCCAGCGAGGAACTCGATCCACCCGAGCTCCGCGTGCAGGATGCCTTCCGCATCGTCGTCGCCCGCACCGACCGCTTCGTCGAGGAGCGACGTGCACATCGAACGGCTCCCGTCGACATCGCCCGTCCTCGCCAGGAGATGCGCGACGCGGACGCTCGCCCGTCGAGCGACGGAGCGCGGCTCCGTCGACGCCTCGAGCTCGAGCGACTGCGTCACGAGCGCGCGGTCGATGCCCTGCCCCAGTCGGACCTGTACGGCAACGAGCGATGCGAGCGCGTCGGCCAGCGCATCGGGATCGTTCACCGATCGGGCGAGCCGCAGCGCCTCCTCGGCATCGTGCAGCGCGGCCGGCAGCTCTCCAAGGGACGAGAGCGCGGTCGAACGCCACATGGAGAGCGAGCTCCGGACATCGGCGGGGATCACGTCCTCTCGGAGCGCCTGCGACAAGACGTCGACGGCTCGGCGTTCATCGTCGCGGATCACCAGGGCACGTCCCAGCCGGAGGAGCGCCTCCGCCAGATCCGGTCCGGGGGGAGCGATGGCGACGACGGACTCGAGGAGCGAGAACGCCGCGTCGTAGTCGCCGGAGAGCATCCGGTACTCGGCTGCCGCATTGCGGAGACGGCGCATGTCGGCGACCCGGTCGGGCGGCGTGAGCCGCTCCGCCAACTCGCAGAGCTCGGCGGCGGCCGCGGCGGATCCGCGACCACGCGCACGTCGCGCTGCGTCCTCCAGAGCCGACGCGGCGATCTCGTCCGGACCGTCCGCCGCCAACGCCAGATGCCGGGCGCGCTCCTCGTTGTCGTTCACCACCTCACTCAGCCGGCGATGGACCCGGTGGCGGTGCTCCCGTGAGCTGTCGGCATAGATCGCCGAGCGGTAGATCGGATGCGCGAACGCGACCGACGCGCCGTCTCGCTCCAGGATGCCAGCGTCGACGGCGTCCGCGAGCGGCGCGTCGAGCGGTGAACGTTCGAGGGCCGCCGCCAACAGCCCCACGGTGGGACGCGCACATGCCGAGGCGTAGAGGAGCAGCTCCTGCACGAGCGACGCAAGGGTCCCCACGCGATCGCGAACGAGGTCGTCGCGGAGGTTCCGCGGGATCGGCAGAGCCTGACCCGTCACGCGGGAGTCGCCCCGGAGCGTCGCACGGGCGATCTCCAACGCGAAGAACGGGTTCCCGCCCGACGTCTCGTGCATGGCATGCAGGATCGCCGGCTGGAAGCCCGTGCCCAGGCGCGCGCGCACCAGCTCGGCGAACTCGTCGACCGACAGCGGCTCGATCGACAGCCGTCCGACACGCTCAGCCGGCAGCGCCCGGCCGATCCCGAGCGGGAGCGTCGATACCGAGCCGCGGACGGCGAGCAACCAGCCGATCGGCTCATCCCTCAGTCGCCGGAGCGCGAACGCCAATGCATCCGCCGTCGAGCCGTCGAGCCATTGGACGTCGTCGATCGCTATGAGCACGGGACCCTGCGTCGCGGCCTCGCGGAGGACGGTCAGCGCCGCCGCGTACACCGCTCGGGGGTTCGGGGGAGGCCCGACGGGCTCGGCGCGGAGGAGGGCGACCTCGAGGGCGGCGAGCTGTGGGGCCGGCAGCCCTTCGACGAGGTCGCGCGTTCCCTCGAACAGGTCGGCCAGCCCCGCGAAGGCCAGCGTGGCCTCCGACTCGGCCGGTCGGATCGACGACACGCGCCAGCCACGCCCGACCGCGCCGGCCACACCGCGATCCCAGAGCGTCGTCTTCCCCATGCCGGACCCGCCCTCGAGCACGAGCGCGGCCGGGCCCTCGACGAGGCCGTCGAGGAACGCGTCGATCCGGGAGAGCTCATCGACCCTCCCGACGATGTGGTTCCGACTCATGGGCGCGTGGGGAGTCATCGCGGATCGGCTCATGCTCCGCTCCCGGGTCACGCCGGTCAAACCACACCTATCCGCGGGCAATCCCGGGTGTTACAACCATGCCATGCAGGCCGATCCTCGGGTGGGCACCGAGCTTGCGGGCCATCGGATCGAGGCGGTCATCGGCCGCGGCGCGATGGCGGTGGTCTACCTCGCCCGCCACCTGCGGCTGGGACGCCAGGTCGCGTTGAAGGTCCTGGATCCGGCGTTGGCAGAGGACGAGGCGTTCCGGGAGCGATTCATCCGTGACTGCCGGGCCGCCGCCGCACTCGATCATCCAAACGTCGTCACGGTCTACGACGCCGGAGAAGCCGACGGGGTCCTCTACCTCTCCATGCGATACGTGGAGGGAACCGACCTGGAGCGATTGCTGGAGGTCGAAGGCTACCTCTCCCCCGAGGTCGCGCTCTCGATCGTCGTGCAGTGCGCCGCCGCCCTCGACGCGGCCCACGCAGAAGGACTCGTACACCGCGGCGTCGTTCCGGCGGCGATCCTGCTCGAACGCGGCTGGATGGACGACGGCAGGGCGTTCCTCACCGACTTCGGCATCACGAAGCACGTCGCGGCGAGCACCAGGATGACGCGCACGGGTTCATTCGCGGGCAGCGTCGACTACGTCGCTCCGGAGGAGATCAGAGGCGATGACGACGTGGACGGACGCGCCGACGAGTACTCGCTGGGCTGCGTCCTCTACCGGTGCTTGACGGGCGAGGTGCCGTTCCCGCGCGACTCCGAACTGGTGACGATCTACGCGCACCTTGAGGATCCGCCGCCGCGTCCGAGCGACGCGAGAAGCGACCTTCCGCCGGCGATGAACGGGGTGATCGCGCGAGCCCTGGCCAAGTCCAGGGAGCAGCGGTACGCGACGTGCATGGATCTCGCACGTGCCGCCGCGGACGCGATCGGCGCGACCTCGTCGGCATCCGCGTTCGAAGCGCACGAACCGCCGCCCCTTCCCCTGACGGAGCCCGCGTCGCCGGGCGAACGCCGGAACGGAACGCGGATCCTTCGGTACGTCTGGGTCGTCGCCGGTGCCCTCCTCCTCGTGGTGCTCGGAGCGATCCTGGGCGGTTCCGTCACCCCGGAGCCCCCAATGCCATCTCCATCACAGCAGCCGTCTCCCCATGTGCCCGGGACGGCCGTGATCGCCGCGGCCGGCGAGATCGCGTGCGCGTCGGCGCCTCCCGAGCAAGACCCCGACAACTGCCGGTACGACGAAACCGCGCGACTGGTCCGTCCGGGGAACCTCAACGCCGTCCTCGCGCTCGGGGACAATCAGTACGAGACCGGCAGCTATCAGGACTACGCCACCTACTACGACCCATGGTGGGGACAGTCGCGATCGATCACGGAACCCGTCCCCGGCGACCGCGAATATGACCAGGGAGCGTCGCAGGTGCCGGCGGGGTACTTCGAGTACTTCGGCGAGCGCGTGACGGGTCCGGACGGCCTGGGGTTCCGGAGCTTCAACCTCCCCGCGGGCTGCACGTATCACGATCCGCTGTGTTGGCACTTCATCGCGCTCAACTCCGAGCTGTGCCTGATGCCGGGCGGATGCGGTCCTCCTCCCGCGGGTGCTGACCCCGGACCCGGAAACACGATGTATCGGTGGCTGAAGCACGATCTCGCGACCCACCCGAACGCGAAGTACCCCTGCACCCTGGCGTTCTGGCATCACCCGCTGTTCTCGTTCTCCACGGCGACGCCGCCGACGCCCGATGTGCAGCCGCTCTGGGGCCTGCTCTATGCGGCGCGGGTGGACGTCGTGCTCAACGCGAACGCGCACAACTATCAACGGTGGGTACCGATGAACCCGCAGGGGTTGGAGGATCGCACGCGCGGGATCCGCGAGTTCGTCGTCGGAACGGGTGGTGCGAGGAAGGACAGCTTGGCATCCGGCACCTGGCCGAGCGGACTCGCCGCGGCGCAGGACACGACGTTCGGCGTGCTCCGGCTGACGCTCGACGACGCGGGTTACACGTGGGAGTGGGTGTCGGCCGAAGGGCAACCGGCGTATTCCGACACCACCGCCACGCCCGTGGATTGCGCATGACCGATCCGCGGATGGGAAGCGAGTTCGCCGGACATCGAGTGGTCGAGGTGATCGGCCGCGGAGGGATGTCGGTGGTGTACCTGGCCGAGCACATCGGATTGCGCCGCAAGGTCGCGCTGAAGGTCCTGGGTCCTGAGCTCGCCGACGACGACGCGTTCCGAGAGCGATTCATCCGCGAATCCCAGATCACCGCCCGCCTGGATCATCCGAACATCGTCACGGTCTATGACGCGGGCGAGACCGACGGCGTCCTCTATATCTCGATGAGGTACGTGGAGGGCACCGATCTCGAACGGCTCCTGCGGGCAGAAACGAGATTGGAACCAGACCGCGCCGTTTCGCTGATCTCGCAGGCTGCCGCAGCGCTCGATGCCGCTCATGCCGCCGGGCTGGTTCATCGAGACGTGAAGCCGGGGAACATCCTCCTCGCGTCGGATGCGCGCTCGTCGTCGGAGCACGCCTTCCTGTCCGATTTCGGCGTGACGAAGCGGCTGGAGACCGGCGCCGGCATCACGCGCACCGGACAGTTCGTCGGGACCGTCGACTACGTGTCCCCCGAACAGATCCGCGGCGAGGACGTGGACGGCCGCGCCGACGTCTACTCATTGGGGTGCGTGCTGTACCGGTGTCTCACGGGTGAGGTCCCGTTCCCGCGCGAGACCGAGGTCGCGACGATCTATGCCCATCTCCAGGACCCACCCCCCGTGCCGAGCGAGCGCCTCCCCGAGCTCGGCGTCGGCTTCGACGCATCGATCGCCCGGGCGCTCGAGAAGCGTCCCCCCGACCGCTTCGACACGTGCCGCGATCTCGCCGATGCGGCCGGCGCCGTCGTCCATCCCCGACCGGTGGCCGTCTCGCCCGTCGCGCCGCAGCCGCCGATGGATCCGCGTCCTCGGGTGGCATCTGTATGGGCCGGGCTCGCGGTCGTGGCGGTCGGACTCACGATCGCCGCTCTCTCGATCTTCCCCCGAGGCAACGGTGGAACGGAGCCTTCGTCTTCACCTTCGACATCACCGAGCCCGCTCCCGAAGCTGACGTGGACGGCCGCCGACCCCGGGCTCGCGGCCCCCGACAACCAGGAGATCGCGGACGCCGCCGTCGTGGACGCGAGGATCGTCGCGGTGGGTCACGACGAAACCGGCGGCAACCGGAACGCGGCGGCGTGGACGTCGACAGACGGCAGACGATGGACGCAGTCGTCGGGCACCTCCCTGGGAACGACCGGGGACCAACGGATGGATGCCGTCGCGACGGAAGGCCGCGGCGTCGTGGGGGTCGGCTCCGAGCGCACCGGAGGCGACCTCGACGCCGCGGTCTGGCGTTCGGCCGACCGAGGCACGTCCTGGGACCGGGTGGAAGGTGCGACAAGCGGGCTGCACGCACCGGGCGATCAGTCGATGCAGGTCGTCGTGCCGGCTGCACCCGGCGTCGTGGCGGCGGGGTTCGACACCGCTCCTGAGGGTGACCTCGACGCCGCGGTCTGGACGTCGAAGGACGGCGCCAGCTGGACACGGCTGACGGAGGCGTCCCTCGCGGGGCCGGGCGATCAGGAGATCTTCGGTGCAACGACCATGGGAGACCGGTTGATCGCCGTTGGATCGTCCGCGTCTGGGGGCGACCTCGACGCCGCGGTATGGGTGCGAGCCGCGGCGGGATGGACGAAGGTCGACGACGGTTCGCTCGGTGGCCCCGGCGACCAGCAGATCGATGCCGTCGTGGCGAGCGACGCCGGATTCGTCGCGGTGGGGTGGTCCGCCTCGGGAGGAAACGTCGACGCCGCCGTCTGGACGTCCGCTGATGGGTACGCGTGGGAGCGCGTCCCGGCATCGGCGGTGTTCGGGGGCGCGGGGGACCAGCGGATGTCGGCCGTGACATCCGTCGGCGGGACGTTGTTCGCGGGCGGCTCGTCCACGAAGGACGGGCGCGATCCGGATGGAGCGGTGTGGCTCTCCGCCGACGGCATCGCGTGGGAGCGCGCACCGGTGCCGGTCATGGACGGAACAGGCGGTCAGCAGATCAGCTCGCTGGTCTCCTTCTCGGCGAACCGGCTCCTCGCCGTGGGTTCGCAGGATCAGGCCGGGAACGAGCAAGCCGCCGCTTGGGTCGCCAAGCTCACGCGCACCTCGCCCTAGCGCCCGATCGCCGCTCCGCATCGGCCTCGGCCACACGTGTCAAAGGGCTGACGCCGGCGGGGCGCCACGCC
Organism: uncultured Actinomycetes bacterium; assembly: GCA_963723855.1. Lineage (GTDB taxonomy): Bacteria > Actinomycetota > UBA4738 > UBA4738 > HRBIN12 > JBBQVZ01. Next base: position 270,642 of record CAVRSI010000015.1, read on the forward strand.
GGCGGCGCGCGTCAGGTGGCTGACGATCTCGACCTGCGCGTTCGGTGTCAGCCTCCTGACACCTGGCGTCGTCGGCCCGACCGGTCCCGTCAGTCAGCTGACGGCAACCCCAGCAACGGCCGGCCGCGGTACGAGGCCTCGCGAACGATCAGCTTCCCGGCGCCCGGTACCCCGTGTCGATCGCCCGCGCCGCGTCGACCTCGGCGGGCGTGAGCAGCTTCACGGTCTCGATGCTGCCGGTGCCGGCGGCGCCGACGGCCATCGCGACTGCGGCCGCCGTCGCGTCGTCGGGCATCTCGTTGATCACGTAGACGTCGGTCTCCCCGAACGCGAAGTGGAAGCTCTCCATCTGGCCGCCCAGGTTCGAGACGAGCTTCCCGATGAAGTCCGCCCTGCTGGCGGCTCCCTCCTTCATCACCCCGCGCATCCCGTCGACGGAGTACGAGACCTTGTACAGGTACTTGGGCATCGTGCCCTCCCTTCCTCGAGCAGGCTCAGAGCCTATGCCCTCGTCACCGAACGCGCACGTCGAGATCTCCACGCGTCGTTGCGAAGGGAACGCCGGGCGCCGGAGTACCGTCGGTACGAAGATGCCGGGCTCTGGCCGCCACATGTACGCCCGCGGGCGTCGGATCACCACGCGTCGGCTCCTGGGCGGGCTGCTGCTGGTCGCCCTGATCGCCGGCGGTATCGCCGCGGCCGTGTTCCTCCCCGATCTGCTCGGGTCGCGATCCGAGGGATCCTCAGCCTCACCCACCCCCGCGGTTCCGACGTGCCCGTCCACCAGCCTCGCCGGCGGTGACGCGCACCTCGGATCGGTCGCATGGGTGGACGGCGGGGCGCTGCGCCTCGTGGACCTCGATACCTGCGCGGAACGAACCCTGGTCGCAACGGGAGCCGACCCCACGGTCCGGTTCAGCCACGACGGCACATGGGTCGCGTTCGGCGACGGGTCGATCGTCCCGTCGAGGGGCGGCGACGTCCAGAGCCCCGTCGGGAAGTCACCGACCTCGTGGGCGACGGCGGTACCGACCACCTGACGCACATCGAGCGGCTCGTTTTCGGCAACGGCGATGACGTGATCGACCTTTGACGGGACGGCGCGCTGCCGCGCCGTCCCGACGGAACGATCAGAAAATCCTCAGCGCGTTCTTCAGCGTGATCCACACGCCCCAGGCGAGCGGGATGCCGACGAAGGCCCAGAACAGCGCGGCCTGCGCCTAGATCCCTATAGGTAATCAGCAACTTGTGCGCGAGGGCTGCAAACAAATGCGGTCGGGCGTGGTCGTGCGGGCTGTTCTCACTTGCATCCTGATGCAACCTAAGGTAGAATCTCAGGCAGGCCGAGTCCTCGAAAGGATGCTCAGGAGTGCGAGATGGGAAAGTTCAGCGATGCGTTTGCGAAGGGACGAAAGAGCGCCAAGGAAGAAAAGGAAAAGAAAAGACATCAAGGTGACGCCGACACCGCGCGGCGGTTAGCCGGCGTTGCAGCCGCGCTCACATGGATCGAACGGTTTGTCTATCCCGCCGTTCAGAACGCAACGCCGATTTGGAAAAGGACGAGCTGGTGGTCAATTGCGATGGTGGACCAACCGATGTCGGCGCCGAAGTGACACTGACGGTCTCAAAAATCGGCACGCCCCGGCTCACGCTCTTCGGGCAGTCGAAACAACCTAAATCGATTGCCTTCAAGGTTTGCGCGGAAGAACTTGTTTGGATGAGTATCGATGGAGCCGAAGCGAAGAAGCTCGGCAAATTATCAGCAGTGAAGTCGGACGAAATCGAGGAGTTGTTGGTGACGATGCTGACTGAGATCGCTCGCGATCTCGGATCCGTGAGGCCGCGCCGGCGGCCAGGCCCGAAATGGCGGGCATGATCGCGCTGGCTGTCTTGCGCTCACCGGCGGCCCGCCAGATCTTCGATCGCCTCGGGTATCGCTAGTGTCCCGTTTCCGACGTTCGCATCATTGTGCTGCACACTCGTTTGCGAACTTCGGAATTGACGGTGCCGAACCGGGGGCGGCAGAAAGGGCGTTGCTGGCGTGAGCCGAAAAAAGACAGTAAAGCAAACGACGAAGGACACAGACCCGGCCCCGGGTCCGAACCCCGAGCCGGACAGCGCGATTTTGCGCTATCTGCGCAGCATCGACGATAAGCTCGATCGCATCAGCGAGCAGCTAGCCAAGAGCGAGCAGCTAGCCAAGGCGGCGCGGCCGTCGTCAAAGCAGAAGCGACGACCGGTGCTGTGGGCGCGTACGCCCGAGGAAGCCGAAAAGCTCAAGCAGGAGAACCCTGATGCTGATGCCATGTGGTTTCTCGTTGCTGGCACGAAAGAAGAGGCCGCAAAGCTCGAACAGGAAAACCCGGACGCCGACATGATCATCATCACCAACGTGCCGCGCGCGGCACATGATTGAGCAAGCCGCGACGCAGCTCTATTTAGATGATTATTTTGCAACCTTTCACTATATACCATAGAATATATCGATCCCACATGTCCGCTCGCAGGCAAAGAATTCGGATGTCCAATCTCCAAGCGTCGGCGCTGTTGGCGCGTGTGGTGCGGAAATACGCCGCCGGCACCACGCCCGAGAGGTTCGGTTGCCATGGAAACGCGATCGGGTTTGCCCGGAAATGGGCGGGACGGCGCGCCCGCGGCTCTTGACGAAGACTGCGGGTTCGCGGTGTTCTGGTTCAACCCGTTTCCGGCGCTGCGGACCTATGCCCGATACCCGTCTCAGTATCCGGCTCGATTTGACCAGCGGCGACCGCATCGGCCCTGGCAAGATTGCGCTGCTGGAGGCGATCCAGGAGGCCGGGTCGATCTCGGGGGCGGCGCGGGCGCTCGGCATGTCGTACCGCCGCGCCTGGCTGCTGGTGGAGGAGATCAACGGTCGCTGCAGGAGCCGGCGGTCACGGCAGCGACCGGCGGCCGTCAGGGCGGCGGCGCTGCGCTGACGCCGAGCGGGGAGCGAGTCATCGAGCTCTATCGCTCCATCGAAGACATCGCCCGATCCTCCGCCAAGGAGGAATTCCGCGCCGTGGGCAAGCTGGTGCGGAAGCGGCGCGCGGCGCGCGCCTGATTCGCCGCGCCGCAATAGTGCACGGCTGTCGTATCCTGGCCATTTCAAGATGACTGTCAAAGTTTGCGGGCCGCTTCTGCCGCGCGTTCATCCGATCGCGCCGAGTTCGAGACCCTGCTCGACAAGGCCATCGCCGAGCGGTTAAAGCCGGCGGCACGGGCAAACTGACGTCATCTTGAAATGGCCAGGATACGACAGCCGTGCACTATTGCGGCGCGGCGAATCAGGCGCGCGCCGCGCGCCGCTTCCGTCACCAGCTTGCCCACGGCGCGGAATTCCTCCTTGGCGGAGGATCGGGCGATGTCTTCGATGGAGCGATAGAAGCTCAATGACTCGCTCCCCGCTCGGCGTCAGCGCAGCGCCGCCACCCTGACGGCCGCCGGTCGCTGCCGTGACCGCCGGCTCCTGCAGCGAGTCGTCGATCTCCTCCACCAGCAGCCAGGCGCGGCGGTACGACATGCCGAGCGCCCGCGCCGCCCCCGAGATCGACCCGGCCTCCTGAGATCGCCTCCAGCAGCGCAATCCTTGCCAGGGCCGATGCGGTCGCCGCTCGTCAAATCGAGACGGATACTGAGACGGGTATCGGGCCATAGGTCCGCAGCGCCGGAAACGGGTTGAACCAGAACACCGTTGTACCTGCAGTCTTCGTCAAGAGCCGCGGGGGCGCGCCGTCCCGCCCATTTCCGGGCAAACCCGATCGCGTTTCCATGGCAACCGAACCTCTCGGGCGTGGTGCCGGCGGCGTATTTCCGCACCACACGCGCCAACAGCGCCGACGCTTGGAGATTGGACATCCGAATTCTTTGCCTGCGAGCGGACATGTGGGATCGATATATTCTATGGTATATAGTGAAAGGTTGCAAAATAATCATCTAAATAGAACTGCGTCCTGCGGCTTGCTCAATCATGTGCCGCGCGCGGCACGTTGGTGATGATGATCATGTCGGCGTCCGGGTTTTCCTGTTCGAGCTTTGCGGCCTCTTCTTTCGTGCCAGCAACGAGAAACCACATGGCATCAGCATCAGGGTCTCTCCTGCTTGAGCTTTTTCGGCTTCCTCGGGCGTACGCGCCCACAGCACCCGGTCGTCGCTTCTGCTTTATCGGGACGACGGCCGCGCCGCCTTGGCTAGCTGCTCGCTCTTGGCTAGCTGCTCGCTGATGCGATCGAGCTTATCGTCGATGCTGCGCAGATAGCGCAAAATCGCGCTGTCCGGCTCGGGGTTCGGACCCGGGCCCGGTGTGTGTCCTTCGTCGTTTGCTTTACTGTCTTTTTTCGGCTCACGCCAGCAACTCCCTTCCGCCGCCCCCGGTTCGGCACCGTCGATTCCGAAGTTCGCAAACGAGTGTGCAGCACAATGATGCAAACGTCTGGAAACGGACACTAGCGATACCCGAGGCGATCGAAGATTCGGGCGGGCCGCCGGTGAGCGCAAGACAGCCAGCGCGATCATGCCCGCCATTTCGGGCCTGGCCGCCGGCGCGGCCTGCACGGATTCCGAGATCGCGAGCGATCTCAGTCAGCATCGTCACCAACAACTCCTCGATTTCGTCCGACTTCACTGCTGATAATTTGCCGAGCTTCTTCGTCTTTGGCTTCGATCCATACTCATCCAAACAAGTTCTTCCGCGCAAACCTTGAAGGCAATCGATTTAGGTTGTTTCCTCCCCGAAGAGCGTGACCGGCGTGCCGATTTTTGAGACCGTCAGTGTCACTTCGGCGCCGACATCGGTTGGTCCACCATCGCAATTGACCACCAGCTCGTCCTTTTCCAAATCGGCGTTCGCGTTCTGAACGGCGGGATAGACAAACTGTTCGATCCATGTGAGCGCGCCTGCAACGCCGGCTAACCGCCGCGCGGTGTCGGCGTCACCTTGATGTCTTTTCTTTTCCTTTTCTTCCTTGGCGCTCTTTCGTCCCTTCGCAAACGCATCGCTGAACTTTCCCATCCCGCACTCCTGAGCATCCTTTCGAGGACTCGGCCTGCCTGAGATTCTACCTTAGGTTGCATCAGGATGCAAGTGAGAACAGCCCGCACGACCACGCCCGACCGCATTTGTTTGCAGCCCTCGCGCACAAGTTGCTGATTACCTATAGGGATCTAGGCGCAGGCCGCGCTGTTCTGGGCCTTCGTCGGCATCCCGCTCGCCTGGGGCGTGTGGATCACGCTGAAGAACGCGCTGAGGATTTTCTGATCGTTCCGTCGGGACGGCGCGGCAGCGCGCCGTCCCGTCAAAGGTCGATCACGTCATCGCCGTTGCCGAAAACGAGCCGCTCGATGTGCGTCAGGTGGTCGGTACCGCCGTCGCCCACGAGGTCGGTGACGTCCACCGAGCCGTCGTCGTTGATGTCGACGTCATAGGCCTCGAGCGGCCCGTTGAAGAAGGCGGTGTCGAAGCCGACGCCCCCGTCGATAGTGTCGTCGTCGTTGCCGCCCCAGATGAAGTCGTTGCCGCCCTCGCCGTATATTTCGTCATCGCCATCCTCGCCGTGGAGATAGTCGGTGGCAGGATGGATGTCAGTGTCGAAAGAGTAGCCATCCCCGCCGAAAATACGATCGCCGCCGCCACCACCCCAGATCTCGTCCGATCCCTGCTCGCCGATGAGCGCGTCTCCGCCGGCACCGCCCTCGATGTAGTCGTTGCCATCATCGCCCTGTATATCGTCGCCGCCGTTACCCCCATAGAGGTTGTCGTCGCCGTTGCCGCCCCAGATGAAGTCGGTGCCGCCCTCGCCGTAGATGTGTCGCTGCCGTCGCCGCCATAAAGTTCGTCGATACCGCGACCTCCGTAGATTCGAGTCGACGCCGCCTCCCCCCTCGATGGTGTCGTCGCCGTCGCCGCCGTAGATGGTGTCGCGGCCGCTGTGGCCCCAGATGGTGTCGCCGCCGTCATCGCCGTGAAGCTCGTCGTTGCCGAGGCCGCCCGAGATCTGGTCGATGCCATCGCCGCCACTGACGAAATCGTCGCCCTCTCCCCCCGAGGATCACGTCTCCGCCACCGCCGCCGAAGAGGATGTCGTTCCCGTCGCCGCCGAGCAGCGTGTCATTGCCGAGATCGCCGTCGAGGATGTCGATCCCGCCTTCGCCATAGATCGTGTCGCTCCCGCGGTCGCCGTCTGACCATGATCGTCGCCCCCGCCCGCGTAGATGGTATCGGCGTAGATGCTTCCGCACACGTAGTCGTTGCCTGAGTCTTGATCAGCGGGCTTTGCGCCAGGGGGCCGATGCTCGCCGGACTGTCGATCTCGACGAGAGTCGCTGCCGGAGAGGACGCTCGCAAAGAACGTCCCGCCGCCCCGAAACGCCTCATAGACGCCGGTAGCCGGGAACGAGCCAGTGATGCTTGGCGTAGTGGACGCCGAACGGGTCGAGAGTTCATCCGGCGCACGATCTCTGTCGCCGTGCCGCTGATCGGAGCGTTTTCGCCGACGACGATGTCGGTGCCGAGGAAGATGGTGTAGGTGCCGTCGACGTTCTCGAAGGCGAAGCCGCTGAGAGTGCCGGACACCGTACCCAGCGGAATAGAGATCAGAGAGGCGTTGAAGTCGATGACGTTCTGCCAGAATGGGAAGAGGAAGCTCTGCGGGTGAGAAAACAGGTCGCCATTGCAAGTCCTCCGCTGCGTGTGCCGATGATGCGGCTGCGTGGCGTTCAGCCCGTCGCATGCGATTGACGTACGCAATGCGCAGGGGGCATGCGCTACGAGGGTCTCGTGCCGGTCTGGCATGAGACGGTTCGCTCGCGTGGGAGGCTTTGCGAGCTAGTTCACACCAGCCCGCGGTGATGACCGTCACAAAGCGGGCGATTTCGCATGTTGACCATCGAGCAGGCTCACGGTCAGGCCGTTGCGTTCGGCCCGTGATGTTAGCAGCGACTTACTGATGGGATGACGATGTTGCTGGTGGGAGCGCCTATTGAGGCAGGTCCCGATCCCCAGATTGAGGTCGAGGTGATTTTGTGAGAATGCCCCCGCATACTTCATCCCCAGT
>CAVRSI010000016.1:0-11222 GCA_963723855.1 uncultured Actinomycetes bacterium
AACACGGCGGCGACGATGCCACTGATCACCGAGACTGCCGGGACCAAGATCAGGCCCGCGATCGCACCGAACAACACGTCGCGCCAGAACCGGTCGCGCGCCGGCGGCAGCACCATGGCGGCTCGCCACTCGGGATGCCAGCGCCGCAGCCAGAAGACGAGCACCCCCACCATCACGATGTCGCCGACGATCGTGGCGAAGATCTCGGTCTGGCCGATCGCGCCGTTGACCATCGTTTCGCCCAGCAGCAGCAGGATCGGGATCTGCGCGAACCCCGCCGCGAGGAACGCGATGAGGTAGACCCCGACCCCTTCGAACCATCCCCACGTCGAGCGCGGGCGCCCGTCGATCGTCAGGCGCTCAGGCTGCGGGACGCCGGCACCCGAGTCGGGACGAGGGGGGATCGGGAGGTTCACGTCGTCATCATGTCGCCACGCAGCCGTAACGACACGTAGAGCATCCCGGCGAGCGACGTCGTGAGCCCTTCGCCCACCGCCGCTGCCCCCGAGTCGTTCACCAGGTACGCCACCACGCTCCCCACCACGATCGTGAGCAGCGCGAGCCGCCAGGCCGGCTCCGCGTCGAACGACCGGCGGATGGGCGCGGGCGGCCGAAGGACGACCCCGAGCATCACGAGCACCCCCACGACCGGCACCAGCGCGAACGGGTTGTCCGCGATCAGATCCGCGCCGAGGCCGAGTCGATCGACGAACTTGTCCCAGAGCCCGGCGACGCCACCCGTGTGCTCCGAGAACGCCGTGATATGGGTGGCCGCGGACGTCAAGTAACGGTGCGCCACGACGACGACGATCGCGCCGGCGACGATCGCGGCGAGAGCCGCGATCGTCGTGCGCCACCACGAGAGCCCCCCGCGGAGCCCCCACCAGATGCCGGCTGCGGCGAACAGCGTCACGGCGGCACCGATGTTCGAACCGGTCCACGGGGAGCCCGCGAACAGCCCGGCCGCAGCGATCAGGATCGTGCCGTGCGTGCGGGGCAGTCGCTGTGCGACGTAGAGCGAACCTCCGAGGAGCAGGCCGATGAACGCGTTCGGCAGGCCGAAGAAGCGGCCGCCGTCCAGCTGGGAGCCACCGAGCAAGGGTGTGAGCGCGGCCGGCCAACCGAGCGCCCCCTCGATCACCAACGAACCGAGCAGGATGACGCCGGCCGTCGCGATCGCGCCGAGGGTTCCCCACCGTCGAGCGGCCGGCACGAGCGCGAGGGTGGCGATCGCCGTCGTCGCGATCACGAACGGGATCACCGTGGCGTAGGTCAGCGACGGGAGATGCCCGACGAGCAGCAGCGACAGGGCGAGGAACGGCACGGACATCGCGAGCGACGCGCAGAACGCCCTGTGTCCCGGGGAGACATCCGGCCTCCAGAGCGCGATGATCGCGATCAGGCTGACGAGACACGCGTACGCGGCGGCCGCCGTGCCGATCGGCACCGTCAGGCGTTTCGACTGGACGTACAGGTCGTGGAGATCGGTGGGCGGCGGTCCCTCGACGATCCGGATGGGCTCGCCGCCGAGGTCGATCTCCGCGGCGGGGGCCACGAAGACGATCGCGGTGGTCACCACGTCGTCGCTCGTGACGACGCCATCTCGCCGCGTGGAGTCGGACGTGAGGGTGTCAACCGGATCGCTGGTCGGCGAGGCCCGGAGCGCAGCGGCCAAGCCTGGCGGTGGCCCGGATGCCATCACCACTGCACCGAGGCGGTCCCCCACCGCCGAGCTCGATACGAGGAGCACCGTTACCTCCGAAGCGCTCGACCCATCGAGCGCAGATGCCAGCATGTCGGCCGCGGCAGAGAGCTCGTCCGCCGACGCGTGGTCGCCGTCCGACACGTCCCCGAGATCGACGGGGACCACGCCCGCGGGCATGCGGTGGCCAGATGGGAACGATCGATCGCGGAGCTCGTCGGACGGCCCAGTGGTGACCATGAGGCCGGCGCCGCCTTCCTGCGCGAGCGAGAGGAAGCCGGGCGTGGCGAGCAGCTCCGTCGAGCGACGCGCCGTCCATCGTCGCGATCAGCGCCTCTCGGTCAGCAGATGCTTGCGCGAGGGCATGGGGTACCGACAGCACGACCATGACGACGGCGAACAGGAGCGAGCACGCGATCGAGAGGGAATGCCCGGATCCCGCTCCTCACGGGAGCGTGACGAGCTCGCGTTCGCGCCGCACCTCGGCGCCGAGCCCTTCGAGCTTCGCCTCGAAGTCCTCGTACCCGCGGTCGACGTGCTGCATGTCGGCGATCTCGGTGACCCCGTCCGCGCACAGCGCCGCGATCACCATGGCGGCGCCCGCGCGGATATCCAACGCCCGGACCGGGGCCGCCGAGAGCCGGGGCGACCCCCCGGATCACCGCGTGGTGGCCCTCGGTCCGGATGTCGGCTCCCATCCGCAGCAGCTCGCCGACGTAGAGGAACCGGCTCTCGAACACGTTCTCGGTGACGATGGCGGTGCCCTCCGCCGTGGCCAGCATCGCGAGCAGGATCGGCTGGAAGTCGGTGGCGATGCCCGGGTACGGGAGCGTCACGAAGTCGACGGCGCCGCGCGCGCGCCGACCTGCCGGATCCGCAGTCCCGCGTCGGACACGCGACGACCTCGGTCCCGGCGTCGCGCGAGCTTCGCGAGGAAGAGCTCCAGGTGCTCGGGCCGGGCGTTCTCGATCGTCACGTCGCCCTGCGTGGCGACGGCGCGCCGCGGCCCACGTCCCCGCCTCGATGCGATCGGGCGACCGCGGTGTGGTCGGTCGGGCTGAGCTCGTCGACGCCTTCGATCTCGATCGTGCTCGAGCCGGCGCCCCGATCTGCGCGCCCATCGCGACCAGGCAGTTCGCGACGTCGGCGATCTCGGGCTCGCGCGCGGCGTTGTCGATCACGGTGGTGCCCCGCGCGCGCGACGGCGGCGAACAGCAGGTTCTCGGTCGCGCGTCGACGCTCGGGTAGTCCAGCGTGATCGCGCGCACCTCGCAGCTCGTCGCGCCTCGGCCATGCAGGAACCCGTGCTCGAACCGGATCGTCGCGCCCATCCGTTCGAGCCCGCGGACGTGCAGGTCGACGGGCCGGGCCCCGATCTCGTCGCCGCCCGGGCATCGACACGCGCGCGCGGCCGCAGCGGGCGAGCAGCGGACCGAGCACCACGATCGACGCGCGCATCTGCCGGACCAGCTCGTCGGGCGCCTCGACGTCGCGACGTGCGGTCGCGTCCAGCTCGGCGACGCCGTCCCGGAGCGTGACCCGCACGCCGAAGTGCTCCAGCATCTCGGCCATCACGCCGCAGTCCCGGATGCGCGGGACGTTGCGGACGCACGCTTGTGCCGGGCGCGAGGAGCGAGGCCGCCATGAGCTTGAGCGCGGAGTTCTTCGCGCCGGAGACGCGGACCGATCCCGCCAGGCGCGCCCCGCCGGTGACGAACAGGCGATCCATGATCGTCCGATGCTAACGCGGGGAGGGCCCGGGAGGGCCTAGCCGGCCAGCTTGAGGCGGGCCTGCGCCTTCTGCATCTCGCGCTTCAGCGCCTCGAGCTCGGCCTCCTCGGCCTCGGCGCCCTGGCCCTGCAACGCGGCCGCGTTCGCCTCGTGCTCCGCCAACACGCGGCGCGTCTCCTCCACGTCGATCTCCGGCTGCGAGCACGGCCTGCGTGGCCAGCACGTCGGCGCGGGTGACGCCCTTCGTGCGTTCCCACGTGCAGGAACCCGCCGTCGACGACGGCGGCGAGCAACTCTCCGCCCTCACGATGGATCCGGAGGGGTCCGATCGCGAGCTGCACCAGCATCGGCTCGTGACCGCCCATGATGCCGACCTCGCCCTCGATGCCGCGGGCGATCACGCATCTCTGCCTGGCCTGTCCAGACCTCGCGTTCGGGCGTGACGACGTGCACCTCGAGCGGCACGGGTTACGCGGCCTCCATCTGCTTCGCCTGCGCGACGGCCTCTTCGATGCCGCCGACCAGGAAGAACGCCTGCTCGGGGAGGTGGTCGTACTCGCCCTCGCACAGACCCTTGAACGACGCGATCGTCTCGTCGACCGGCATGTACTTCCCGGGGATGCCGGTGAACTGCTCCGCCACGAAGAAGGGCTGCGACAGGAACTTCTGGATCTTCCTGGCCCGCGACACGATGACCTTGTCCTCTTCGGACAGCTCGTCGATCCCGAGGATCGCGATGATGTCCTGCAGGTCCTTGTTCCGCTGCAGGATCTCCTGCACACGCCGCGCGACCGCGTAGTGCTCCTCGCCGACGTAGCGCGGGTCGAGGATGCGGCTGCTCGAGTCGAGCGGGTCCACGGCCGGGTAGATCCCGAGCGACGCGATGTCGCGCGAGAGCACGGTGGTGGCGTCCAGGTGCGCGAACGCCGCGTGCGGCGCCGGGTCCGTGATGTCGTCCGCGGGAACGTAGATCGCCTGCAGCGACGTGATCGAACGGCCGCCGGCCGACGTGATCCGCTCCTGCAGCGCGCCCATCTCGCCCGCCAGGTTCGGCTGGTAGCCGACGGCGCTCGGCATCCGGCCGAGCAGCGTGGAGACCTCCGACCCCGCCTGCGTGAACCGGAAGATGTTGTCCACGAACAGCAGCACGTCCAGGTGGAGCTCGTCGCGGAAGTACTCGGCCATCGTGAGCGCCGAGAGCGCCACGCGCAGGCGCACGCCGGGCGGCTCGTCCATCTGGCCGAACACCAGCGCCGTCTTCGCCAGGACGCCGGACTCGGTCATCTCCAGGAAGAGGTCGTTGCCCTCACGGGTGCGCTCGCCGACGCCGGCGAACACGGATACGCCGCCGTGCTGCTCCGCCTGACGGCGGATCATCTCCTGGATGATCACGGTCTTGCCCACGCCCGCGCCGCCGAACATCCCGATCTTGCCGCCCTGCACGTACGGCTCCAGGAGGTCGATGACCTTGATGCCCGTCTCGAGCATGACCTTCTTCGGCTCCAGGTCCGCGAACGGCGGCGGCTCGCGGTGGATCGGCCAGTACGTGTCCGGGTGGATGTTGGACATGTCGGTGTCGAGCGGCTCGCCGAGCACGTTGTAGACGTGGCCGAGGACCCCTTCGCCGACGGGGACGCTGATCGGCGCCCCGGTGTTCTCCACGGGCGCGCCGCGCGTCAGCCCGTCCGTCGGCTTCAGCGCGATCGCCCGGATGATGTTGTCGCCGATGTGCTGCGCCACCTCGCACGTGATCGTGGTGGTGGCGTTCTCCAGCGTGACGTCGACCTTCAGCGCCGTGTAGATGTCGGGGAGCTCGCTCGGCGGGAACTCCACGTCCACCACCGGTCCGATCACCCGGACGACCCGGCCCTGTGGGTGTGCGTTGTCTTCAGCCATGCTCATCCTTCCGATGATGCGGTCAGGGCTTCCGCCCCGCCGACGATCTCCAGGATCTCCGTCGTGATCTCGTCCTGACGGGCGCGGTTCGCCTGCCGGGAGAGCAGCTTGATCAGGTCCTCCGCGTTGTCCGTCGCGGCCTTCATGGCGCGTCGGCGTGCGGCGTTCTCCGACGCCGCCGATTCCAGGAGCGCCGCGTACACCTTGGTGACGATGTACTGCGGCAGGAGCGCGTGCAGGAGCTCCGCCGGCTCGGGCTCGAAGAGGTACTCGGCGGGAACGGCTTCGAGCCCGGTCCCGTGGACCTCCTCGGGCGCGATCGGCAGGAAGCGCTGCGAGGTCGCGCGCAGCGTGAACGCCGAACGGAAGTCGGTGTACGCGCAGTGCAGCTCATCGATCGAACCGTCGGCGAAGTCGGCGATCAGCTTGCGCCCGACCTCCTCGGCCTTCGTGTACGGCGGCACCTCGCTGAACCCCTGCCACTCGCCCCGCATCGCGACAGCCCCGGAACCGGAAGTACCCCACGCCCTTCTTGCCGATCACGTAGACGACCGGCTCCAGACCACGGCGGGTCACATCCGCGATCAGCTCCTCACCGACCTTCAGCACGTTCGCGTTGTACGAACCCGCGAGCCCTCGGTCGGACGTCACGATCAGCACGCCCACCTGCTCGACCGGTTCCCGCTCCTCGAGCAGCGGGTGCGCCACCGTGCCGGTCTGCCGCGCGACGTCCTCCATGGCGGCGCGTCAGCTGCACCGCGTACGGGCGGGACGCCTCGACACGCTGCTGCGCCTTCACGATGCGGGACGACGCGATCAGCTCCATGGCGCGCGTGATCTTCTTCGTCGACTGGACCGATCGGATCCGTCGACGGACGACGCGGAGCTGAGCGCCCATGGGCTACGCGGACGCCGGCGCTCGGGATCGGTCGCCGGCTCCTCGTCGACCGACGACATCCGGTCCCAGCCGATGTCGGGCTTGACCTCATCGGGGGCCGACGGGGCGCCGATCCCCGACTCGGACCCCGGCCCGGCGGCGCTCGGACACGAACGTCTCCGCGAACCCGGCGATCGCCGTCTTCAGCGCGCCCTCGTTCTCGTCGGACAGGTCGCCGGTCTCCCGGATCGCCGTGGGGATCTCCGGGTGCCGGGTCTCCAGGTAGTCGTTGAACGAGGTCACGAACCGCTTGGCGTCCTCGACCGGGTAGTCGTCGAGGTAGCCGCCGGTCACCACGTAGATCGCCACGACCTGGCGTTCGACGGGCTGCGGCTGGTACTGCGGCTGCTTCAGGATCTCGACGACCCGGGCGCCGCGCGCGAGCTGTTGCCGCGACGCCTTGTCGAGCTCCGAGCCGAACTGCGCGAACGCCTCCAGCGCGCGGTACTGCGCGAGGTCCAGGCGCAGCCGGCCGGCGACCTTCTTCATCGCCTTGATCTGCGCGTTGCCTCCCACGCGAGACACCGAGACGCCGACGTTGATCGCCGGCCGCACGCCGGAGAAGAACAGCTCGGACTCGAAGAAGATCTGCCCGTCGGTGATCGAGATGACGTTGGTCGGGATGTACGCGGAGATGTCGCCGCCCTTCGTCTCGATGATCGGCAGCGCCGTGAGGGAGCCGCCGCCGAGATCGTCGGAGAGCTTCGCCGCACGCTCGAGCAGGCGCGAGTGCAGGTAGAACACGTCGCCCGGGTACGCCTCGCGTCCCGGCGGCCGGCGGAGCAGGAGCGAGATCTCGCGGTAGGCGACCGCCTGCTTGGACAGGTCGTCGTAGACGATCAGTGCGCTGTCGCCCTCGTACATCCAGTAGGCGCCGAGCGCCGCGCCCGCGTAGGGCGCGATGTACTGGAACGGCGCGGGATCCGCGGCCGAAGCGTTCACGACGACCGTGTACTCGAGCGCCCCGTTCTCACGGAGCGTCTCGACCACCTCCGACACCGTGGACGCCTTCTGGCCGATCGCCACGTAGATGCACTTCACGGCGCGGTCGGTGCCCCAGTGCTCGCGCTGGGCGATGATCGCGTCGACCGCCACGGCGGTCTTGCCGGTCTGGCGGTCGCCGATGATGAGCTGGCGCTGGCCGCGCCCGATGGCCGTCATGGCGTCGATCGCCGAGATGCCGGTGTACAGCGGCTCCTTCACCGGCTGCCGCGAGACGACGTTCGGCGCCTGCACCTCCAGGTTGCGTCGCTCGGTCGACGGGATCGGGCCTTTGTCGTCGAGCGGCCGGCCGAGCGCGTCCACGACGCGCCCGAGGAAGCCGTCGCCGACCGGCATCGACAGGATCGTCCCCGTCTGCTTCACGGGGTCGCCTTCCTCGATCTTGTCGGACTCGCCCAGGATGATGCATCCGATCTCGTCCACGTCCAGGTTGAACGCCAGTCCGAAGACCCCTCCGGGGAACTCCAGGAGCTCGTTCGCCATGGCGCCGGGCAGGCCCTGGACCCGGGCCACGCCGTCGGCCGTCTCGGTGACGCGGCCGACCTCTCCTCGTTCGACGGTCGGCGTCCAGCTCTCGACGTTCCGCCGGAGCGCCTCCGCGATGCTTGCCGGATCGATGTTCAGTGCCATCACACGCTCCCTAGTGCTTGCTTGGCGTCTTCCAGCCGACTCGCGATCGAGCCGTCGAAGACCTCGTCTCCCACCCGCGCCACCACGCCGCCGATCACGCTCGGATCGACCACGACCTTCAGGTCGACCGTCCGGCCGGTCGCGCGGGACAACGCCTCGGCCAGGCGCTCGCGCTGGTCGTCGGTCAGGTCGACCGCCGTTCGGACCTCGGCGAGCGCATGGTTGCGCTCGACCGATGCCATGCGCGCGAGCTCCTCGACGATCTTGGGGATATGGCGCGCGCGGCCCAGGTCGATCACGAACGCGAGCAGGCCGAGCGTGATCGGGTGAGCCCGTTCGCCCAACAGGTCCTCGACGACCGCCTTCTTGTTCTCGACGGGCAGCACGGCGTCGGTCAACGACTCGCGCAGGTCCGTGTGCTGCTCGAGCGCCTTGCCGAACGCGTACAGCTCGTCCTCGACCTTCGGCAGGACGTCCTCGGCCTGCGCCACGGCGAACAACGCCTGGGCGTACCCGCCGATGAGTCCTTCGTCCGTCACGTCAGTTCTTCCCGTTCCCCGACGTGACCTCGTCGATGTACTCGTCGATCAGCCGTGTGTGTGCGGACGTGTCGAGCGACTCACCGACGACCTTCCCGGCGAGCTCGACGGCGATCTCACCCACCTGCGTCCGAAGCTCCTGGAACACCCGGTCGCGCTCGGCACGGATCTCCTCCTGGGCGCGGGCCACGATCGCGTGCGACTCCTGCTCGGCCCGAGACTGCAGGTCCGCACGGAGCTGGTCGGCCGTCTTGCGGGCCTCGTCGATGATCCGGTTCGCCTCGTCGGCTGCGCCGGCGAGCTGCGCCTTGTAGCGGGCGAGCTCGTCGTCGGCCGCGACGCGCGACGCTTCCGCGCGCTCCATCTCGCCCTGGATCTTCTCCCGGCGCTCCTCGAGCAACGTGTTCACCCGGGGGAGCACCCACTTCCAGAAGAAGAAGAAGATGATCGCGAACGCGATCGCTCCGACGATCAACTCCGTCGCGTGCGGGTAGAGGTTCTCCTTGTCGCTGGATCCTGCTGCGAGGAGACCGATCTTGGTGGCGAACATCGATCCCCCTCCTAGATGATGAACGAGAACGCGATGCCGAACAGCGCGAGCGCCTCGATCAAGCCGATCCCGATGAACATGGTCGTGCGGACCTGGCCCGCGTACTCCGGCTGGCGCGCCATGGCCTCGACCGACTTCCCGATCAGGATCCCGAGTCCGATCCCCGGCCCGATGGCGGCGAGGCCGATGACCAGGCCCTTGCCGATCGTGGCGAGCCCGTCGAGGTTCCCCGTGACCTGTGCGATGAACGCGAACATCCAACTGCCTCCTTAGCTAGTGCGACTCCGCCTTCGCCTGCCCGATGTAGGAGGCGCTGAGGACGGCGAAGATGAACGCTTGCAGGGCCGCGACGAAGATCTCGAGCCCGACGAGCATCAACGCGAGTGGGAACGATATCGCTGCGAACGGCCAGGTCTTCGGGCCGTCCTCGAGGAAGAAGACGGTCCCCAGGAAGAAGATCGCCAGCAGGAAATGCCCGGCCACGAAGTTGGCCGTGAGACGGACGGTGAGGGTGATCGGCCGCACGATGATGTTCGAGATGAATTCGATCGGCATCAACAACCCGTACCGGAGGATCGCCGGAGCCTCCGGGATGATCGTCGTGTGCCGGAGGTAGCCGAAGAAGCCGTGCTGCCGGATCCCGACGGTGTTGTACGTGAACCACGAGACGAGGGCCAGCACCAGCGGGATCGCCACGCGGCTGTTGGCCGAGAAGCTGAATGCCGGGCACCACCTCGAACAGGTTCCCGATCAGGATGAAGAAGAAGAACGAGGCGAGGAGCGGCATGAACATCTCGGCGTCCGGCCCGAGCATCGGGACGGCGATGTTGTCGCGGACGAACTGGATGCCGAGCTCCATCATGCAGCTGGAACTTCCCCGGCAAGACCTTCGGCTTGCGGAACGCGAAGAAGAACAGCGCCAGGACGATCAACGTCGTCAAGACCAGCAGGAACGCGATGAAGTTGAAGCAGAGCGTGAACCCGAAGATCTTGACGGCGGAGCCCCAACAACCGTAGACGAAGTCCTTGGTGCCGGGGGGCTCGAACGTCGCGGCGAGCACGGCACCCGTCACGGGCGGCCCGCTCCATCGAACGTCCACAGGTCGGCCTGCATCCGTCCCGAGAGCGTCTTGGCCTCGAAGATGAGCAGCCCGACGATCGCGGGGACCAGCGTCAGCGCGAACGCCACCGGTGAGAACCACGACAGCTGGTTCAAGAGCACGAGCGCCACCGTGTAGATGATCAGCCGGACCACGTACCCACCGAGGGCGACGATGCTCACGAGCGTCGGTGAGACCGAGGCCGCCCACGAGATGGACAGGGCGTTCGCCACGAAGTTCAGGTAGACGAGCACGACCGCGATCACGGCGGACCACCCGGCGTCGGCGCCGCCGAAGGCGGCGCCGACCACGTACGCGAGCACGGCAGCGGGAACGGCGAACGGAGAGACGCGGCGGATCAGCGCGCGCTCAGGCTCAGGTGCCGTCATCCTCTCCCCTCCCGTACCGCAGCCAGATGATGTAGGTGCCGAGACCGCCCCCGACGATGAACCCGATCGGCAGGAACACGTGCCCGATGCCCAGCAGCCGGTCGATCAGGTATCCGAGGGCCCCGATGGTGGCGATCCCTCCGATCATGGTGGAGGTGATCGACCAGCCGGTTCCCATCCCCGACCACCGTTCGCCCTGCTGCTCGTTGGTGGCCATGGGGGCGCCAGTATAGGTGGCCCGCTCGAGCGTCGTCAAAGCTCCCGGAGACGTGTTTCCGCAGGTCAGGGGCGGTTTCCTTGTGACTTCGTGAAAACTTTCACGAAGTCTGGGCGGCGGCCAGCCGGGCCTTGTCCTGCGCGAGGCGCTTCTTGTCGCCGCGTGCCCGCAGGCTCGAGGCCCACAGTTGCCCGAGCACGATGAGGATGCCGAACATGAACAGGAGCGTCCCCATGACGTTCACCTGTACCGGGATCCCCTGACGGGTGGCGCCGAACACCCACAGCGGGAACGTCGTCTTGGATCCGGCGACGAAGTTCGTGATCACGTAGTCGTCGATCGACAGCGCGAACGCGAGCAGGCCGCCGGCGATCACGCCGGGCAGGATGTTCGGCAACGTCACCTTGAAGAACGTCGTCCGCGGATCCGCCCCCAGGTCGCCGGCGGCTTCCTCGAGCGACCGATCCATGCCCTGGACGCGCGCCCGCACCGTGATCGCCACGAACGACACGCAGAACATCGTGTGCGC
>CAVRSI010000017.1:0-43195 GCA_963723855.1 uncultured Actinomycetes bacterium
AACGGCACCGTCCCCGCGGTGCCGGCCCGAAGGGTGCCGGGCGGGAAGGCGGCCCCCGGCGTCATCTTCAAGCATGGGCTCCGCGGAGCGCTGAGCACGCTGGTCGTCGTCCTCGGACTGACCTGGGCGCGCTGCTGGGCGGCGCGTTCATCACGGAGAAACGCGCCTTCGGGCTCCCCCGGCAGATCCTCGTACGGCCGTGAAGCCCATCGAGACTAGGCAGTTCCCGGAGGCTTACGGGGGTCACGATCCTTGGGGCGCGCTGTTCATCGCTGTTGCTGAACCCTGATCGTCGACATCGTGTAATCGATGTTTCTCCTTGACCCGAGGGTGACAGAGATACCTAAGCCAACCGCTGCCTCGGCAAGCCTCAAGGACATGAAGGTCCACTTCTAAGACCGACGACGGCATCGTGAAAGCCGTCGACGGTGTGTCGTACAGTGTCGCGCTCGGCATCGAGGGGTCTGGGCAAGAGCGTCAGCTCGCTCACGCCTCACGGGTCTCACCGACCGGAAGTACGCCGAGATATCGGGTGAGGTCTCTTATTCCAGGGGCGTGGATCCTTGCCCAAGTTGCCCGAACGTACAGGGAGACGCGGACGGCGCGGGCAAATTCTTGCATGATCTTCCAGGATCCGCACAGCCTAGACGTCGCCACCCCTAGGGGCGGGCGACCAGATCGCCGAGGCGATCCTGCTGAGCATCAGAACTGAAGCGAGCAAGAGAGTGAGGCTAGGAGGACGCTCGGCAAGGGACACCGCGCCCTGAGCAGCCGACAAGTTCCCGCATGAATCTCGGGGGCATGCGGCAAGGGTGATGATCGCCATGGCGCCTCCGCCTTGAGCGCATCTCTCTGCATGGCTCCTACCTAGCCGACCTACCGCGCTCTGAGACCGTGCAGGCGCGCAGATCCTCGACCTCATCGCACCGCTCGGAAATGGGACGAGTTCAACGCCGCCGCTCACCATCACCCATGATGGGGTGGTTGCCGAGACGGCCAACATCCTAGGCCTGACGCACGCGGGGAAGCGGTGGAGTTTGGTACCCGACGACATCTACTACTCGCCGCTCCACCCGTACACGTGGGGATCGCCGCGTTTGATCCCGGCGACTCGACGCAGAGGAAAGAGGCCGCTGCGTCCCATCCGCGGATCGCCGCGCCCCATGCCGCTCCATCCTGCGGCGCCCGTACACGTGACGGACGTGTGCAAGCGAGGTGCCGAAGCTGCCGGTCGACGGGCACCATGCCTCCGCCATCAGCCTGGCCGAGAACGGGACCGCGCCGAGCTCTGGAACTCGATGAGCATCGAAGCGACGCAGTGCTCCGCGCCGCCGCCGCATGGTAGCTCATCAAGATCTTGATGGCATCAGACATTCTCCTATTACCGCGGGGATCCTGATCAGCATCGGGCGCGCACGCCGTCGACGGCGTGGACCTGGAACAGTGGGCCGAGAACGTCGGCCTGGGCGGGCGAGACGGTTGCGGGGAGTTCCTGGCCCCGCGACGGCTTATTCGAGCCGGACGGAGGTCCGGGTCCCAGGGCTAGGACATCATGCGCTGAAGGGGGCGACCTGCTGGGGCGCTGCGGCGCGATACTGCAGGTTGCCAGGCCCTTCCAGGACCCTGTACGCGCTCCGCCAACCCGAAGACGATCGGCACCTATCATCGGCAACTGCCCCGCTCCCTCGCTTGCCGGAACCGCGAAGAACGTGCAAGAGACCGAGGCTCCTACACGATGGAGCACTACAACCTAGTTTCCGGCGGGTAGTGCTCAGCGGATTGGCGCTCGCGCTCCGCCCGAAGTGATTCGTCTGCGGGACGGAAACCGTGTCGGGGTGTTTGACGTGCTCGCATCCAGGCCCAGATCCTGAGAATCCTCCTGGGGGACCTGCAGGAGGAGTTCAAGCTCACGTACCTGTTCATCGCGCACGACCTTCGGGTCGTGAAGCACGTGTTGGGATTGCGTCCGCCGCGAATGCCCGGGGAAGATCGTTGAGATGGCGGAAGGCCCGACGTTAGTATTAGACCGGTACCAAGGCGCGCCTCCGCCGTGCGAATCTTGCTGACCTAGGCAATGGCGCGGTGCAAGCAGCGCATCATCCTGGGAAGCTGACGTGGCGCCTCCGGATCGATCCGCCGTCCGGCCGCCACCCGCGCTGCCCGCGCGCGCAGTTCCCGAAGTGCCGGAGGACGAGCCGCAGTCTGCACCAACTGAAAGGGCAGGTCGCTGCGTGCCATTTCCCCCTGCAAGAGGTATTATTGACGATATCTGAGCTGAGCTGGAGTCTGCATGGTCATTTGTCTTGGATGCTCTCGGCGCCTTCCTGATCGTATCACCATGTCGCATCGGGAACTGGCCTGCTCACATTCGGGCGGCGGCCGGTCAGCGGCGGCATGGCCACGGAGCGCACCCTCGCACGGTCGCGAACGGCCCGGCGCGGTTTGGGCTGCGGTTTCCCCTGGGCCGCCTGGCGCTGGCACCCCTGATCTCGGGCGGCCCTCGGCTTGTTGCTAGAATCTCTCACCCAGTTTCACTGTTGGAGTGGTGGGAACTGGGCAGACGCGCTAGGTTCGGGCCCAGCCGTGCGGGTGGTGGAGCGTGGGGGTTCAATTACCAGCCGGAAACAAATAAGAGCCCGGAGGCCTAGCGCACCTTTCGTCTAAATGGTATTGTCTAACGCTTGCCCGTCACCAGGTCCGCGACGAGCTGGGAGGCGTCCGCCTTCCTCTGGCACACCGACGTGAGACATCGACAACTTACTCACCGCCTTATATTTCCTGCACCTCACCCTTCGGCGACACGAGCCGTGCCCTCGTAGGGCTCTCGCCGTCGCCCCAGCCGTGCCGTAGGTCGCGGGCCCGGCCGCGTGGAGCGAAGACCGGTGGCTCGCCGGTATCGCGTCCAGGAACCTGAGCCGGGCGCACATCGGCAAGCGTCCCGGGCCAACACTGAGACCTCACCGAAGACGAGTCGCTCCTCGAGCGCATTACGGCGCCCGGCGCCGCCACCGCTGGCCGGCCAACGGCAGACCGGACTCGGACGACCGGCCTCGGTCTTCCGGCCTGCGGAAGTGGGGGCCGCCCACCAGGGGCCCGTCGAACCGACAGCGTCGGGTTTCCAGGCTCGTATCGGGGCCTCATTCTCACGCGATGCCTCGCCGCGAACTGCGGACGCGGCCCGTCGGCCATCAGCAGGGTAAAGGGCAGCGTACAGGCGCTCGCCCTCCGCGGCCTGGAGGAATCTCGGCGACGTCTCCCCGGCCGTCCACGGATTCTCTCGCCGAACCGTCGGGGACGCCGAGTTTCGGGCGATCAGAGGAGGGCGGCTCCTTCCGCACGGCAGGCGGTTCTCGAACGCCCAATGCACACATCCAACGGGTGGACCAGCCTTGGAACCGTCTGGCCGAGAGTCCCTGGCCGCGCCCGCCTTTGTGTTTCTCTCGAGGTCCACCTACAGCTGTTTGAGCACTGTCCGCAACGCGGGGAGCACGTAAGCATGAGCGGCACCCGGTAGACGTCCATCGTCGACGGCCGAAGACGCATCGTCGGGGAGCCACACAGCGCGCCCGGGTCCACACTCGGCGGTGGTCGGATGGACGTGAGCATTCCCACTCGGCCGCGCGCTTCGAGGTGTATCCCTTGCGATCAGGCCCGGAAGTGCAGCGTTGTCTGAGGTTGCGTCCACAGTCAGGGGGTAGAAGTGACTGCTGTTCCGCGATGTGACCTCTCATTGTCCCTGCCTCCTCTTATCTGTTGCACGGTGGTACGTGTCCGTTTGGCAGACCGCTCGTCCGGCTGGAAACGCCGCCGCAACTACAGGAGCATGACGCCGCAGCGGCCATTCGGCGCATGGGGTTACGATCAAAGGTCTGGGGCGCGACAGTTGTAATAGATCCAGCCGGAGCAGACGAGGGTGCGGCGCGTACAAGAAGGTGCCTCGGGGGAAGCTTCCCGATGCGCGAACCGCGCCTGGAGGCCGCGGATCCCTAGGCATAGAGGCGACCGCTCAGGCGGTAGCGCGCGGCGCAGATCATCGCTGAGATCGGGCGAACGTCCTCGTCGTTCCTCGGCTGGAGCTCTGGCAGCGAAGCCGCCTCGGGCTCCGTGAAGCGACCTGCGGCCCGAAGGCCGGCCCGCCGATCGCACCGACGACAACATTATAGCAGCGGCCCCCCTGATGTTTGGGGTGGTCGGCTCCGCGCACGGCCGGAACGGTTCGGGCCGCGCCCATGCGGCGACTACCGACGGGCAGGCGCCCATCGGTAGCTCCGCCCACAGCAGCGGCCCGAACCGTTCCGGCCGTGCGCGGAGCACAAGACCGCCCCGAACGTCGGGGGGCCGCTGTATGATGCTGTCATCGCTTTGGGTGCGATCGGCGGGCCGGCCTTCGGGCCGGCATCCGCTTTCACCGCAATCCCCCTCGCCCTGATAAGTATTGCTCCACAAGCTCGCCGAGGAACGACGAGACGTCGCCCGATCCTGAGCGATGGAATCTCGCCGCGCGCTACCGCCTGATACGCAGCGGATCGCCCTATCCCCAGCTAGGGATCCGGACCGCGGCGGACCTCAAGCGCGACGGTCAGCGCATCGGAACCCCGGGCGCCTTCTTGTACGTGCGCTGCGCCCTCCCGATCTGCTCGGCTGGATCTACTACAACCTCGCCCAGACCTTAGCGGTAAGCCCACCGACGATGCCAGGGCTGCGGCGTCATGTTCCTTGTAACCGACGGTCGGCAGCGTTACCACGACAAGCAGTGTGCCCAACGGACGCGCTACCACCGTGCAACAGATAAGAGGAGGCAGGGACAATGAGAGGTCACATCGCGGAGAAGCGCGGTCGCTACTACCTGGTGTTCGACGTGGCCAGGACCCGATCACAGGCAACCGGAAGCAACGCTGGCACTCCGGGCCTGATCGCAAGGGATACACCTCGAAGCGCGCGGCCGAACGCGCCATGCGGGAGATGCTCACGTCCATCGACCACCGCGAGTATGTGGACCCGAGTTCCCTAACCGTCGGCGAGTACCTCGAGATGTGGCTCCCCACGATGCGTCTTCGGCCATCGACGATGGACGTCTACCGGGTGCAGCTCCATGCTTACGTGCTCCCCCGCGTTGGATCGGTGCGGCTCCAAGAGCTCTCGCCCGACATGCTCGAACGGCTGTACGTGGACCTCGAGCGCGAAGGCGGCAGGCGCGGCCAGGGACTCTCGGCCAAGACGGTTAGGAACGTCCACGTGATGCTGCATCGGGCGTTCGAGCGTGCCGTGCGGAAGGAGCCACCTCTGATCGCCCGGAACCCGGCGGCGCTTGCCGACAAGCCGAAGCCGAAGCGTCACGAGATCAACCCGTGGACGGCCGGGGAGACGTCGCGATTCCTCCAGGCCGCGGAGGGCGAGCGCCTGTACGCTGCCTTCCTGCTGATGGCGACCGGCGGCGTCCGTCGCGGCGAGGCGCTCGCGGTGAAGTGGGGCGACATCGACCTCGAACGTGCGACGCTGTCGGTTCGACGGGCCCTCGTCCTGGTGGGCAACGTCCCCACCTTCAGCGAGCCGAAGACCGAGGCCGGTCGTCGATCCGTGCCGTTGGCCGGCCAGGCGGTGGCGGCGCTCCGCGCCCATCGGATGATGCAGCTCGAGGAGCGACTCGTCTTCGGTGAGGTCTTCGCGGACCAGGATCTCGTGTTCGCCCGGGAGGACGGCTCCCCGATCCACCCGGCTCGGTTCCTGGACGCCTTCCACCGAATCACGACCGCCACCGGTCTTCGCTCCACGCGGCCGCACGACCTACGGCACGGCTGGGCGACGCGAGCCCTCGAGGCGGGCGTGTCGCCGAAGGTGGTGCAGGAAGATCCTGAGGCACGCCTCCGCGATGGTGACCCTGGACATCTACTCTCACGTCGTGCCGAGCATGAAGGCGGACGCCTCCCAGCTCGTCGCGGACCTGGTGACGGGCAAGCGTTAGACGATCCGTTAGACGAAAGGCCTGGAGTGCCGCTCGTGGCCTCCGGGCTCTTATTGTTTCGGCTGGTCAGGTCGTGTCGGAGGGGGGATTTGAACCCCCACGTCCCGCAAAGGACACTAGGCCCTCAACCTAGCGCGTCTACCAAGTTCCGCCACTCCGACGTGGAACGAATGAGGATTCTAGCAACGGCCCGAGGGCCGCCCCGATCAGGGGTGCCAGCGCCAGGCAAGCCAGAACGTGCAGAGACCGAACAGCACCGCCGTCGCGACCGTGATGCGGTCGAGGGTGCGCTCCATGGCCGTGCCGCCGCTCAGCCCGCCGCCGCCGCCGAACATGTCGGACAGGCCGCTCCCCCGTCCCGAGTGCAACAGGATGGTGACGATCAGGAAGAGCGCCGAGAGCACGTCCAAGACGATGACGATGGTGTTGACCATGCAGAACTCCAGCTCAGCTCGGTGTCGGAGCCTCGATGATACGGTCTTCCAGGGGGAAATGGCACGCAGCGACCTGCCCTTCGTGCATGGGCGTGAGCTGCGGCTCGTCCTCCCGGCACTTCGGGAACTGCGCGCGCGGGCAGCGCGGGTGGAACCGGCAGCCCGACGGCGGATCGATCGGAGACGGCACGTCGCCTTCCAGGATGATCCGCTGCTTGGCCCGCGCCATCCTCGGGTCGGCGACCGGCACGGCGGAGAGCAGCGCGCCGGTGTACGGGTGCTTGGGGGTCCGGTACAACGTCGGGCCTTCCGCCATCTCGACGATCTTCCCCAGGTACATCACGGCGACGCGGTCCGACACGTGCTTCACGACCGAGAGGTCGTGCGCGATGAACAGGTACGTGAGCTTGAACTCCTCCTGCAGGTCGTCCAGGAGGTTCAGGATCTGGGCCTGGATCGACACGTCGAGCGCCGACACCGGTTCGTCGCAGACGATCAGCTTCGGGCGGAGCGCGAGCGCCCGCGCGACCCCGATCCGCTGACGCTGCCCGCCGGAGAACTCGTGCGGGTAGCGGTTGTAGTGCTCGGGGTTCAGGCCGACCAGCTCCATCAGCTGTTGGACCTCGGTCTTCACGTTCTTGCGCGGCACGGTCCCGTGCAAGCGGAACGGCGTGCCGATGATGGTGCCGATCGTCTTCCGCGGGTTGAGCGACGCGTACGGGTCCTGGAAGATCATCTGCATGTCGCGCCGCAGCGCCCGCAGGTCGCCCCCCTTCAGCGCCGTGATGTCCTGGCCCTCGAACCAGATCTTGCCCTCCGTCGGCTCGAACAAACGCATCACGACCCGGGCCAGCGTGGACTTCCCGCAACCGGTCTCGCCCACCAGGCCGAGCGTCTCGCCCGGGTAGACCTCCAGGTCCACGCCGTCGACGGCGTGCACGTCGCCGACCCGATGCTGGATCAAGATCCCGCGGGTGATCGGGAAGTACTTCTTGATGCCGATCGATCTTGATGAGCGGCTGCCGGGCGGACGCCGGCGGCGGCACGATGCGCTCGGTCGCTTCGATGCTCATCGGTTCGCCAGGACCTCTTCGGCGCGGATCCGTTCCTTGTCGGCCAGGCTGAGATGGCACGCGGAGGCATGGTGCCCGTCGACCGGCAGCAGCTTCGGCACCTCGACCTTGCACACGTCCATCACGTACGGGCACCGCGGATGGAACGCGCAGCCCGGCGGCACATGGATGAGGGACGGCGGCAATCCGCGGATGGGATGCAGCGGCTCTTTCTCCTCGGCGTCGAGTCGCGGGATCGAACGCAGCAATCCCCACGTGTACGGGTGGAGCGGCGAGTAGTAGATGTCGTCGGTGTTGCCGAACTCCACAGCCTTCCCGGCGTACATCACCTGGATGTTGTCGCAGTGCTCGGCGACCACCCCGAGGTCGTGGGTGATGATGATGACGGCGGCGTTGAACTCGTCCTTCAGGCGGTCGATGAGGTCGAGGATCTGCGCCTGCACGGTCACGTCGAGCGCGGTCGTCGGCTCGTCGGCGATCAGGAGATCGGGGTTCAAGGCGAGCGCCATGGCGATCATCGCCCGTTGCCGCATGCCCCCGGAGAATTCATGCGGGAACTGCTTGGCGCGCTCCTCGGGGCGCGGGATGTTCACCTTGCCGAGCATCTCCACCGCCTGGCCGAACGCCTCGCTCTTGCTCACGTTCTGATGCTCGCGGATCGCCTCGGCGATCTGGTCGCCCACCTTGTAGAAGGGGTGGAGCGAGGTCATCGGGTCCTGGAAGATCATCGAGATCTTCGCGCCGCGGATGGTGCGCATCTCCTCGTTCGGCAGCTTCAGCAGGTCCACGCCCTGGAAGATGCACCTCGCCCGATATCTCGGCGTACTTCGAGTCGGTGAGGCCCATGACGGTGAGCGAGCTGACGCTCTTGCCCGACCCGGACTCCCCCACGATGCCGAGCGTCTCCCCCGGCTGGACGCTGTACGACACGCCGTCGACGGCTTTCACGATGCCGTCGTCGGTCTTGAAGTGGACCTTCATGTCCTTGACTTCGAGCAGCGGTTCGGCCACTTAGGTGTACCTCACCCTCGGGTCGAGGAACGCGTACACGATGTCGACGATCAGGTTCGCGACGGCGATGAACAGCGCGCCGAGGATCGTGACCCCCATAACCTCCGGGAAGTCCTGGGTGCCGATGGCCTTCACGGCCATCTGCCCGATGCCGGGGAGCCCGAACAGCGTCTCGGTGATGAACGCGCCGCCCAGCAGCGCGCCCAGGTCGAGCCCGAGCATCGTGACGACCGGCGTCAGCGCTCCGCGGAGCCCGTGCTTGAAGATGACGCGGCGCTCCGCCAAGCCCTTCGCACGCGCGGTCCGGATGTAGTCCTCGCTCATCGTCTCGATCAGGTTGCCGCGCACCATCCGCGCGTAGAACGCCGCGGACGTCACCGCGAGGGTGATCCATGGCAGGATGAACTTGCCCTGCGCGATCGATTGCCAGATGTTCGAGCCGATCTGCAAGCCGGACGACGGCGCGACACCTAACTTGAACCAGAAGAAGTACAGGAGCAGCTGTCCCAACCAGAAGACCGGCATCGAGACGCCGATCAGCGCGAACAGCATGCCGGCGCGATCGTAGACCGAGCCCCGCTTGATGCCCGAGACGATGCCGATGGGGATGCCGATGAAGATCCAGAGGATCGCGGCGCCGACCGCCAGCGTGATCGTGACCGGGAGTCGGCGGTAGATCTCCTCCTTCACCGGCACGAAGTTGCTGTACGAGTAGTAGACGTTCTCATCCAGGAACAGGCTCGGCCACGGGATCAACCCCTTGGCGAACCTGCCGTACTGCACGTAGAGCGGCTTGTCCAAGCCGAACGCCTTGCGGGCCGCCTCGATCTGCTCGGGGGTCGTGGTCTTCCCCACCGCGCGGCGCGCAGGGTCTCCGGCCGGGAGCTTCACGAAGATGAGGAACGTGAGCAGGGAGACGATGAAGAGCACCAGGACCATGAAGAGCGCCCGTCGGATCAGGTACCTTCCCACTCGTTCCACCTCCCGTTGATCTGCGTCCCGCTTCCGTTCTCGCGTCGTTCCGAGGCCGATGGGAAGGGGTCACGCGCCGTGACCCCTTCCCGACCGTGCCTCCGTGCTCTTGCTGCACTGCCTCCTTCTCAGCCCTTGTTCGCAACCGCCATGTGGTCGAACGCAGCCAGCCCGGCGAATTGGTCGAACGAGTAGTTGATGACGTTGTCCGAGGTGATGTCCACGCTGTTGTCGAAGAGGTACGGCGCGTACGGCACCACGTTCTCCATCAGGTATTTGTCGAAGTCCGCCCAACACTGGAACAGGGCGTCACCCTCGACCTTGGCGCATGCGGCGATCTTGTCGTCGACGCTGGGAACCGACGTTACCGCCGTGTAGCCCCATCCCTTGATCTGATCGGGAGTTGCGCCGAGCCCGTCGTAGTTGCAGCAGCTCTCCCAGAGGGAGCTCGAGTCGAACAACGGACCCGCGAACGTGTAGCCGGCGGGGTAGTCCTTGCCCCACGCGGGCCCGAGGCAGATGCCGACCAGCGAGTTCAGGTCGTTGCACTTGGTGTACATCGTGGTGCGCTCGAGCTCCTTGACGTCGAACGTCAACCCGATCTGCTGCATGATCGGTGCGATCAGCGCAGCCTGCTTCGGGTACGGATCCTCGCGGTCCGTCATCGCCAGGATGTTCGAACACTCCGGCGCATCGCACACGCCGTCGCCGTTCGTGTCGTACTTGGACTGCTTCATCTCATCCTTGGCTTTGGC
Organism: uncultured Actinomycetes bacterium; assembly: GCA_963723855.1. Taxonomy (GTDB): domain Bacteria; phylum Actinomycetota; class UBA4738; order UBA4738; family HRBIN12; genus JBBQVZ01. Next base: position 10,208 of record CAVRSI010000017.1, read on the forward strand.
GATGTCGCCCGCCGAGTTCGGCGTGGCGTACGGGTCGTAGTCCTTGAGGAGGTTGTTCTCGAGGCTGTTCACCATGATGTGGCCGGCGATATCACCGGTCGTCTCACCGCCTCGGAGCTGCCGCATCCCCTGCTTGTCCAACGCCCAGTTGAACGCCTTCCGAACGTGGATGTCGTCGAACGGCGGCACCAGGAAGTTGAACGAGATGTAGCGGAGCGCGTCGGATGGGTAGACGTTGATCTTGCTCTGGAGATCCGGGTTCGTCTGGTACTTCTGGATCACGTTCGGCGGGACGGCGCCGTCCACGACGAAGTCCAAGTCGTTCGACTCGATCTTGTTGTAGAGGTCGTCGTTGTTCCCACCGATCGTCACATCGATCTCATCCGGATACGCCGGACGCAGGTCGTCGGTCGACGCGTCCCACCCAGGGTTCCGGACCAAGACGATCGAACGGCCCGGCGTGTAACCCGCGACGGGGGTTTGGTCGGCGGCCGGCTGTGAGAAGTCGAGCGCGTCCGCGCCCTGGAACTCGTACGGGCCGGTCGCGACCAGGAACCGACCGTAGTTCTTGTCGTGTCCATCGGCGGCACCGAGCGGCGCGTCAGCGTTCGGCGGGATCGGAGCAGCCGCCGGCATGGCCAGGCGGTAGCTCAGGTCGGCCGTCGGAGCCGTGACCTCGACCTGCAACGTGCTGTCATCGGGAGCAGACAGACCCGTGATCGTGTCGGCCTTCCCCGACGCGAAGTCGTCGAACCCCTTGATCACGCTGTAGTAGAAGGAGTACCCCCGACGTTCGCCTTCGGGTTCGCCTCCCGCTCGAGCGCCCGGATGAAGTCCTGCGCCGTGACCGTGACGTCCGTGAACGGGTCGCCGTAGTGGACGCCGGGCTTGAGCTGGTACGTCCAGGTGAGCTGGTCGTCCGACACCGTCGGCGCAGCCGCCGCGAGGTCAGGGAACAGCTGCGTACCGCCGTCGGCGGTCGGCACACCCTTGTAGGACATCAGCGTGCGGAGCAGACAGCACCGCAGGTACTCCCAGGTGACGCGTAGTACTCCTTCTGTGGATCGAACGCTGCGGATACGTCACCCAACATCGCCATACGGAGCGTGCCACCTGAGAGGTCTGTCCCGGTAGCCCCGGTCCCGCCGGTCGCACCCGACGATCCCCCTCCTCCATTGCTGCCGCCACAGGCGGCTGCGACGATGCCGAGGACCGCCACGACGGCGATCATCTTCAACTTCATCCGTTTCAACGGTACCCCCCTTCTTGATGCTTCATCGTTACCTGCTGTACACCTTCAGATCCGATCGTTGCCCGTCCGCTCCTCCCTTCGACCCGGCGCCTTCCCTCTCTGGATACGGTCAGGCAGACGTCCGAGGATCGAGGGCGTCACGGAGCCCGTCGCCGACGAGGTTGAACGCGAGGGTCGTCATGAAGAGGAAGACGCCGGGGAAGATCATGAGCCACGCCGCGTACGTGAACGCATCCCCGGCGCTGGCGAGCATGGCCCCCCACGAAGGCGTCGAGTCCGGCACGCCGACCCCCAGGAACGACAGGGCGGCCTCGAAGAGGATGTTGCTCGGGATGATCAGGGTCGTGAACACGATGATCGGCGCGGCCACGTTCGGCAGGATCTCGCGCATGATGATCCGGAAGTTCGACGAGCCGAGCGATCGCGATGCCTCGATGAACTCCTTCTCACGGAGCGAGAGCACCTGACCGCGGATGATGCGAGCGATGTACGGCCAGCTGAACAGGCCGATGATGAGGCTCACGAGCATCAGGCCCGGCTTGATCAACCCGCCCATACACCCCGTGGCGGTCGTCCCGCACGCCGAGGCGAGTCCGAGGGCGAGCAGCAGGATCGGCAGCGACAGCACGACGTCGGTGGTGCGCGAGATCAGCGTGTCGAGCTTGCCCCGGTAGAACCCGGCCATCATCCCGAGGACCACGCCGATCACGAGCGCGAGACCCGTGGCGAAGAACGCGATGACGAGCGAGGTCCGTGCGCCGTACAGCACCCTGATGAAGAGGTCGCGGCCGGTCCCGTCGACCCCGAACCAGTACTCCTTGCTGGGTCCGGACGGCAGACCGAAGCTGTTGAGGGCGCGGAGGTTCACATCGTTGGGCCCGTGATGGACGATCCTCGCGAAGAGCGGAGCCGTGATGGCCAGCACCAGCATGATGAAGACGATCACGATCCCGGCGAGTGCCCACCGGTCTTTCCTGAACTGGCTCCAGAAGATCTCCCACGGGGAGCGCCCGACGACCTCGCGCGGCGCAGCCGCATCAGGCGCCTCCGGGGCCCCGGTTCGTTCGACGGGTTCTTCTGTTACGAGGTCGCCCTCGACGTCCCGTGGCGTTTTCATACCAGGGCTCGCATGTTAGGAGCATCCCCCCTGCTCGGCAATCCAGCGGGGGATGTTACGGCAGGAAACCGCAACATGCACGTCAGGACCGTCAGGAGCCCATCAACGCCGTGAGACGGGGCACGATCTCGACCCCACGGAGCAGCCCGAGGGCGCCCTCTGCGCACGCTCGTTCCCCGAACGCCGTGGAACCGTCGGACTGTACGCCGCCGCCACTGACCACCAAGGGGACGGGCTCGGCCGTGTGGGCCTTGCGCACGCACGACGTCGAGTGGTCCGCCGTGACGGCGACGATCGTGGATGAGAGGTCGATGGCCCCCAGCACCTCGGAGAAGAATCCGGCATCGATGGCCGCGATCACGTCGCGTTTGTCCTCGGCGCGGCCGTCGTGGGCGGGCACGTCGGGTCCCTTGATGTGGACGTAGAGGGCGTCGTATCCGGAAAGGGCGTCCGCGGCCAAGCGCGCCCAGTCCGCGTACTGACCCACGGCGACATCCATCGGGACGTCGATCCCGAGGCGGGGCGCGGCGACTGGGTGCATCCCCAGCATCTTCGCGATGCCGCGTTCTACCGGCATCTCGACGAAGCACCCCCACTCCGGGCCGAACCGATCGTTGATGCTTTGGAGCGCCGGCAGGTGGTCGCCCCCGTCACGGGTCAAGATGAGGTTCGCGGCGAGTTGCCCGCGCCGGCGCCGCTCGACGTTCACCTCGGACGCGTCCAGGAGCTTCGCGGACTCCTCGACGAACCGGTTCGTCAGCTCGGCCGAGCGATGCGCCTCGTCGGTTCGCACCAAGGGCTCGCAGTGCGCGACGACCGGCTCGAACGTCTCGAGGGCCACCCCCAGCGACCCGTCCTTGCGGTACGCGGGGTCCGTGTTGGTCACCTCCGCGGAGAGCGGACCGTCGGCGGCGCGGATCACGAGGGACCCGCGGTGCTCGACCGTCGCCTTCAGCGTGAACGTCGCGCCCGGAAGGACCAGTCGCTCGTTGACCTCTTCGGCGAGGGCATGCGCCTCGTCCGACGACAGATCGCGTCCGACACGGCGGTCGACGATCTCCGGCCACTCGCACGTGGCGAAGTTCACCCGGTAGGCGAGGTCTCCGTCGCGGAAGTCCATGTCGGTCCCGACCGCCTCCACGACGCCTCTGCCCGGGTGCTCCTCACGGGGGTCGTACCCGAGGATCGCGAAGACGGCGATATCGGACTCGGGAGCGATGCCGTCGCCGACGGTGACGACGATGCCCGTCCGGCCGGCGGCGGCCAGGGAATCGAGCGCCGGCGTGGGCGCCGCCTCGAGCGGCGTCCTGCCGTCGAACTCCGGGATGGGATCGTCGCCGAGCCCATCGAGGCAGACGTACAACAGCTTCTTCATGGTGGCTCCTTCAGCGGTACTTCACGATGAGCGCGAAGTCCTCGGGATCGAGGCTCGCGCCTCCGACCAGGGCGCCGTCGATCTCCGGATGCGCCATGAAGTCGCGGATGTTGCCGGGCTTCACGCTCCCCCCGTACTGGATCCGAACGCTCCGCGCGACGGTGTCGCCGTACGCCTCGCCGATGGTGCCGCGGATCAGACCCATCACGTAGCCGGCGTCCGACGGCTCGGCGTTGCGGCCGGTGCCGATCGCCCAGATGGGCTCGTACGCGATCACCGCGGTCGCGGCATCGTCCGGCGCGACGCCCTCGAACGCCCGCTTCACCTGTTGTTGGACCTTCGACTCGGTCCCTCCCGCATCGCGCTCCTCGAGGGTCTCCCCGCAGCAGACGATCGGGGTCATGCCGTGCGAGAAGACGGCCTTCACCTTCTTGTTGACGGTGGCGTCGTCCTCGTCGAAGAGCTGCCGGCGCTCCGAGTGTCCGACGATGACGAAGCCAACCTTCAGGGCGACGAGCATGGGAGGCGAGATCTCGCCGGTGAACGCCCCCTTCTCTTCCGGATAGACGTTCTGCGCGCCGAGCCCGAACGACAGCCGGTCGGAATCGATCAGGGTCTGCACGGACCGGAGCGCCGTGAACGGCGGGCAGATCACGATCTCGACGCGCTCGGCGTCGTCCTTGTCGACCAGGTAGGAGAGCTTCTGGACGGCCTGGATGGCCTCCAGGTGGGTCTTCTGCATCTTCCAGTTCGCAGCGATGATCGGGCGCCGTTCGGTCACGGACCGTCCTCCAGGATCGTGATGCCGGGAAGCCGTCGCCCCTCCAGGAACTCCAGGGAGGCGCCGCCGCCGGTCGAGAGATGATCGAACGAGTCTTCCAGCCCCGTCCGCCGCACGGCGAGCAGGCTGTCCCCGCCGCCGACCACGCTGAACGCGCCGCTCGACGCGATCGCCTGCGCGACCCCGAGGGTCCCCGCGGCGAACGGCTCCAGCTCGAAGACGCCCATCGGGCCGTTCCACAGGATGGTCTTCGCCTCCGCGATGGCCGACGCGAACGCCGCGACGGTCTGCGGGCCGACGTCCAGACCCTTCCAGCCCTCCGGGATCCGATCGGCCGGAACCGTCTCTCGGGGCGCTTCGACCGATAGCTCTTGCGCGGCAACCACGTCCACTGGAAGCTCGATCGAGATCCCACGCTCGGCGGCGCGGCCCATGACGGCCCGCACCTCCTCGAGGCGGTCCGGCTCGACCACGCTGTCGCCGATCGCTCCCCCGCCGGCCGCGATCAGCGTGAACGCCATCGCGCCGCCGATGAGCAGCGTGTCCACGCGGTCGACCAGGGCGTTGATCGTCCCGAGCTTGTCGGAGACCTTGGCCCCACCGAGGATCGCCACGTACGGACGTGCCGGATCCTGAAGGAGCGTGGAGAGCACCTCGACCTCCCGCTGGAGCAGCCGGCCGGCGACGGCGGGGCGACCGCTCGCGAGCATGAGCTCGGGAAGCGCCGACACGCTCGCATGCGCACGGTGGACTGCGCCGAACGCATCGTCGACGTAGGCGTCCGCGAGATCCGCGAGCCGGCCCGCGAAGGCCGGATCGTTCGCTTCCTCGCCGGTGTCGAACCGGAGATTCTCCAACAGGACGACGCGCGTCGTCGGGAAGGTCGGCGGGCGTCGTCTCTTCGAGCGCGGTCACGGGTCGCTCGAGCAGCTCGGACAGCCGCGCACCGGCCGGCGCCAGCCGGAGCTCGTCACGCACCTGTCCTTTCGGCCGGCCCAGATGTGACGCGAGCACCAGCGTCGCGCCGCGATCGAGGAGCTCGCGCAGCGTCGGGAGCGTGGCGCGGATGCGCATGTCGTCGGCGACCGCGCCATCCTTCATGGGGACGTTGAAGTCCACGCGGACGAAGACACGGAGGCCCGCGACGTCGCCGAGGTCGTCGAGCGTTCGAAGCGTCACAGCTTCGATGCGACCAGCTGCACCAGGTCGACGAGCCGGTTGGAGTATCCCCACTCGTTGTCGTACCAGCCGATGACCTTGACGACGTTGCCCATGGCCATCGTCGACAGCGCGTCGAACGTGCACGAGGCGGGCGAGCCGACGATGTCGCTCGAGACGATCGGGTCCTCGGTGTAGACCAGCTTCCCGGCCAGCGGACCGGCATCCGCCGCCGCTCGGAACGCGGCGTTGACGTCATCGATCGACGCTTCGCGCTTCAGGTTCACGACCAGGTCGGTGACGGAGCCGTCCGGGACGGGCACCCGCATCGACATGCCGTCGAGCTTGCCCTTGAGGTGGGGCAGGACCAGTCCTGTCGCTGCGGCCGCGCCGGTCGTGGTCGGGATGATGTTGAGCGCGGCGGCGCGCGCGCGTCGCAGGTCCTTGTGCGGCATGTCAAGGATGCTCTGATCGTTCGTGTACGCGTGGATCGTGGTCATGAAGCCCTGCTCGATGCCGAACGCGTCCTCGAGGACCTTCGCCATGGGGGCCACGCAGTTGGTCGTGCACGAGGCGTTGGAGATGACGTTGTGCGCGGCCGGGTCGTACAGGTCGTCGTTCACGCCGAGGACCACCGTCAGGTCCTCGCCCTTGGCCGGGGCGCTGATCACGACCTTCTCCGCCCCGGCGGCGATGTGCTTGTCCGCGTCCTCGCGCTTCGTGAACAGTCCCGTCGACTCGATCACGATGCGCGCGCCGAGCTCCTTCCACGGGAGGTTGGCGGGATCGCGCTCGGCGATCACGCGTACCTCGTCGCCGTCGACCGAGATGCCGTTCTCGGTCACCGCGATATCGGCGTCGAACGTCCCCATGACCGAGTCGTACTTGAGCAGATGCGCCAGCGTCCTGGCGTCGGTGATGTCGTTCACGGCCACGAAGTCCAGATCCACCCCGAGCTGCTTGGCGGCTCGCAAGAAGTTCCGACCGATCCGCCCGAACCCGTTCACACCGATCTTGATGGCCATGGGACGTCCTCCTCGAGAGATAGTCACCCCATCCTAGCCAGCGGGCCACACGTCCGACCGGGACGTTCGTCGCGGGTGGAACGGGTCGTTCAGCGCTCGTGGCTCCGGTCGAGGTCGCGATGCTCCACCGCGACCGCCTGCCCGCGCTCCTTGAAGTACCGGGCCAGCTCCTCCGCGACCACGACCGAGCGATGCCGGCCCCCCGTGCAGCCGACGGCGATCGTGAGGTACGCCTTCCCCTCCGCGATGTATCCGGGCACGATGACATCCATCAGCGCCTCGAGGCGTTCGACGAACTCCCGGTACTGGGGCTGGCCCTCGACGTACGCACACACGGCTCGATCGGTCCCGGTCAACGGCCGGAGCTCCTCCACCCAGTACGGGTTGGGGAGGAACCGGACGTCGAGCATGAGGTCCGAGTCGCGCGGCGCGCCGTACTTGAAGCCGAACGAGATGAGCGAGACCTTCAGCCCGTGCTCGGGGGGCGACTCGGCGAACGCCTCGCGGATCACGGTCGCGGAGCTCGTGCGGCGTGAGGTCGGACGTGTCGATGATGAGGTCCGCGTCCCCGCGCAGGCTCTCCATCATCAGGCGCTCCTTGCGGATGCCCTCGACCACGCGGTCGGCGGGCGCGAGCGGGTGACGGCGGCGCGTGGCTTCGTACCGGTTGACCAGGTCATCGTCGGCCGCATCCAGGTAGAGGATCCGATACTCCACGCGCTCCTGGTCGAGCTCTTCCAGCGCCTTCGACAGCTCGCCGAAGAACACGCCGCCCCGCGCGTCCACGACGATGGCCACCCGCGCGGGGCCGCCGGGTCGCGAGGCGAGCTCGGCCATCTTGGGGAGGAGCGCCGGCGGAAGGTTGTCGACCACGAAGTACCCGAGGTCCTCGAGCGAGTGCGCGGCCTCCGAGCGGCCGGCGCCGGACACGCCGGTGATCAGCGTGAACGCGGGCGAGGTACCGACATCGTCGGTCTCGGGGACCGGGTGCACGGCGCGCGGCATCAGGCGCTCACCCTGCCGCTCGGCTCGGGCACCCCGTGGAGCCGTTCATGGATCGCATGCGCGAGCTCCGGACCGATCCCGGGCGTCTCCGCGATCTCATCGGCCGTGGCGTCACGCATCCGTGCGAGCGATCCGAAGCGCTTGAGGAGGGCCTTCTTCCGGGCCGGACCGACGCCGGGCACCTCGTCGAGCGGCGACACCAGCGCGCGCTTCGCCCGCTTCTGCCGGTGGTACGTGATGGCGAACCGGTGCGCCTCGTCGCGGATGTGCTGCAACACGAACAGGGCCTCGGATGCACGCGGGATCAGCAGCGGGTCGGGCCGGCCGGGGAAGTACACCTCTTCCAGCCGTTTCGCGAGGCCGATGTGCGGGATGTCCAACCCGAGGTCGGCGAGCACCTTGCTGCACACGCCGAGCTGGCCCTTCCCGCCGTCGACGACGACGAGCGACGGCGGATACGCGAAACGCCGCTTGCTGGACGTGACCGGCTCGTCCCGCTCGCGGATCAGCCGGTTGAACCGCCGCCTGAGCATCTCCTCCATGCTGGCGAAGTCGTCCTGCCCGGGAACGCCCTTGATCTCGAACTTGCGGTAGTCGCTCCGCTTGGGGAGGCCGTCCTCGAACACCACCATCGAGCCGACCGTGTCGGTCTCCCCCAGGTTGGAGATGTCGTAGCACTCGATCCGAAGAGGCGCCTGCGGCAGACCGAGCTGGTCGGCGAGCTCGGAGAGGGCGCGGGAGCGAGCCCCGAAGTCCGACGCGCGCCGCAGCTTGTGCCGATGGAACGCCTCGGCCGCGTTCTGGTTCACGACCTCCATCAGCTTGCGCTTGGCGCCGCGCTCCGGCACGCCGATCGACACCCTCGATCCCCGGCGTGCGGCGAGCCAGGACTCCAGCACGTCGCGATCGGCGGGCGGCGTCGGGACCAGGACGCGGGGCGGGACCTCCGTCCGCTCCATGTAGAGCTGGCGGACGAACGACGCCATCAGCTCCGGCCGGTCCAGGTCCTCCACCCGGTCCACCACCCAGCCGCGCCGGCCGAGGACCCGTCCTCCACGCACGAAGAACACCTGGAACGCCGCCTCCAGATCGTCCTCGGCCACGCCGACCACGTCGAGGTCCTCCGGCTGCGTGAGCACCATCTCCTGGGTCTCCATCGCGCGGCGCGCGGCGGCGAGCTGATCGCGGAGCTTGGCCGCCTGCTCGTACTCCTGGCGCTCGGCCGCCGCCCGCATCTCGCGGTCCAACCGGGCGATGACGGGCTTGGTGTTCCCGCCCAGGAAGTCGCCGAGCGCGTCGACGTCGGCGCGGTAGGACTCCTCGGTGACACCCGTCGCCGCGGGCACGCACGGCCCCGAACAGCGGCCGATGTCGTAGTAGAGGCACGGCCTGCCGGCCCGTGCCCGGGAATCGAAGAACGAGTTCGTGCAGGTGCGGACCGGGAAGACGCGGGTGAGGGCGTCGAGCGTGTCGCGGATGGCCCACGCGTGGCCGTACGGCCCGAAGTAGCGGACGTTCTTCCGCTTGGCGCCCCGCATGACCTGGGCGCGCGGCCAGGTCTCCCCCACCGTCAGCGCCAGGAACGGGTAGGACTTGTCGTCGCGATACCGGATGTTGAACCGGGGCCGATGCCGCTGGATCAGGTTGTACTCGAGCATCAGCGCATCGACCTCGCCGGAGGCGAGCATCCATTCGACGGTCTCCGCCGCCTCCATCATGGCCGCCGTCCGGGGATGCAGCGGCTTGCCCCAGTAGCTGGCCAGGCGCTTGCGGAGGGATCCGGCCTTGCCGACGTACACGACGCGGCCGTCACCGTCGCGGAAGAGATACGCGCCCGGCGCGTCGGGGATGCTCGACGTGTCCGGTCGGAGGAGGCTCACGACCGTCATTCTAGGGTCGGATACCGACCCGACCCGCAGGCGCGCCCTACTTGATGGTGAGCGTCCCGTTCATCGTCGTGGGGTGGACGTCGCACTGGTAGTAGTAGGTCCCGGCCGGTTGGCCCGGCACGTCCAGCAGTTCCTGGGCCGGCCCGATGATGATGTTCCCGGCGGCGATGGACGTGCCGGCGGGGGGCGCCTTGTCGAACACGTCGATGTTGTGCTGCACGCCCGTGTCCTGGTTGTCGAAGCAGATGGTGATGGGGGCGTTCGCCGAGGCGGTCAGCGTGGTCTCGGCGAACCCGCTCACCGCCGCACCCGACGGCGCGGCGAGCGCGAGCCCGCCCTTCGGACAGGTCGGCGCCTGGGACGGCGAAGTGGGCGACGGCGGCGCCGTCGTCGGGCTCGGCTGGGCGACCAAGACGTCGGTCGCATCTCCCAGGATGCCGACCATCAGGTTCTGGTCCGCGAGCGCGTACCAGGCCAGGAACACACGGGAGCCGTCCGACGTGACGGCGAGCGACGGATACGCCCCGCCTGAGGTGCCCGACGTGGCGATCGCCTTGAACGACGAGCCGTTCGCGCCGCTCGCCAGGTGCACGCTGGTGTCGGCGAGCGCGTACCAGGCGACGTAGACGGTGCCGTCGTCCGTCACGGACACGCCGGTCGTCTCCGCCTGGTTGCCGGTCCCGTCACCGGGATCCGCGTCCGCCACCTTGGACGTGGTCCACGCGGAGCCCGAAGTGGTCGCCAGGTTCACGGCTCCGTCGCCCGTGTAGTAGGTGACCCACGGCGTTCCGTTGGCGTCCACCGCGACCGACAGGCCGGACGGCGTGATGCCGGTCTGCACGGTCTCGGTCGTCCAGGTGGAGCCGGTGAGGCGAGCGGCCATCACGGCCCCCGCCGCGCCGTCGACGTAGACGACGAGCGGACCCCCGGCATCCACGGCGATGGGCGCGGGGCCGGATTGGCGGCAGCCGGGGCACGAGGCGATCGTGGCCGCGGTCTGGGTGGTCCACTTGGTGCCGTTGGTGGAGGCGACGCGGATGTCCTGTCCCGCGGCGGTGTCGATGGCGTACGCGACCAACGGCTGACCGCTGTCGTTCACCGTCACCGACGGCCGTCCGAGCGGGCCCGAATGGGTGAGCGGCGGCTTCCACGTTTCGATCGCCGTCGCGCTCCCCTTGAACGAGGCGGTGCCGGTCGCGTACCAGATGCCGTCCCGACCCGCCCAGACCACGTGCTTGCCGCCGTTCGCGTCGATCGCGATGTCGGTGCCGTTCGTGTTGCCGGACGTCGCGCCGATCAGCCCGTCGACCGTGTCGGGGTCGTAGGGGACGATGATGCCGGTGGGGCTGTCGATCACCTGTGCGGCGGCGCCGCGTGTCCAGATCCCGTCGGAGCTCACGCTCGCGACGCCGACGGCCGCACCGTCCTTGGGTTTGTCGCCGCCCGTCGTGATGAACGGCGCCCCGAGCGGCCTGGGGATGGGGATCGCGCCGGGCACGGGCTTCGCGGTGAAGATGAAGTACGAGACGTACGGGACGCCGTCCTTGTCGAGGGCGACGGCGTTGCCCAACCCGGCGTCATCCAGGTGATCGGCGACGTACGGAACGAACTCCTTGCCACTGCCGAAGCTGACGTCTGCTTCCGGGAGGTTGCTGCAGGCACCCGCGAGGAGGGCTGCCGCGCACGTCAAGATCAGCAGGCGCTTGGACACGTCGGCGGGAATCCTAGCAAGCATCGTCAGCCGTGGGGCACAAGCTGCAATGCATCCTCTTCGGCGTCGTCGACCGCCGGACGGCCGAGGACCTCGGCGAGGAACCGGCCCGTGTGGGAGCCGGGGAACGCGGCGATCTGCTCGGGCGTCCCGGCCGCCACCAGCCGTCCGCCCATGTCACCGCCCTCCGGTCCGAGGTCGATGATCCAGTCGGCCGTCTTCACGACGTCGAGGTTGTGCTCGATCACCATGACGGTGTTGCCCGTGGCAACCAATCGCTGGAGGACGCCGAGCAGCTTGCGGATGTCCTCGAAGTGCAGGCCGGTCGTCGGCTCGTCCAGGACGTAGATGGTGTTGCCCGTGGCCCGCTTGTGCAGCTCGGACGAGAGCTTGATGCGCTGCGCTTCGCCGCCCGAGAGCGTCGGCGCCGGCTGTCCCAGCTTGATGTAGCCCAACCCGACGTCGGAGAGCGTCTGCATGTGCCGGTGGATCGGCGGGATGTTCCGGAAGAACTCCAGGGCCTCCTCGACGCTCATCTCCAGGACGTCGGAGATGGAGCGCCCCTTGTACTTGACCTCGAGCGTCTCGCGGTTGTAGCGCCTGCCCTTGCAGACCTCGCACGTCACGTAGACGTCGGGCAGGAAGTGCATCTCGATCTTGATCTGGCCGTCGCCCGCGCAGTTCTCGCACCGGCCGCCCCGCACGTTGAACGAGAACCGTCCCGGCTGGAACCCGCGGATGCGCGCCTCGGGCACCTGCGCGAACAGCTTGCGGATGTGGTCGAAGACGCCGGTGTACGTGGCCGGGTTCGACCGGGGGGTCCGGCCGATCGGCGACTGGTCGATGTCGATGACCTTGTCCAGCTGCTCCCAGCCCGTCATGCGCTTCATCGTGCCGGGAAGCAGGCGCGACCGGTACAGCTTCTGCATCAGCGCCCGGAGCATCACGTCCTGGACCAGCGTCGATTTGCCGCTGCCGGAGACCCCCGTGACGCAGACGAACAACCCCAGCGGGACGTCGACGGTGATGTTCTGCAGGTTGTGCTCGCGGACGCCCTCCAACCGGAGCACGCCCTTGCCGGGAGACCTGCGCACCTGAGGGGTCGGGATCTGCCGACGGCCGGACAGGTACGCGCCGGTGATGGATCGCTCCTCTTCGAGCAGCCCCTTCAGGTCGCCCGTGTAGACGATCTCGCCGCCGAGCTCGCCCGCGAGCGGCCCGATGTCGACGATGTGGTCGGCCTCCATGATCGTCGCTTCGTCGTGCTCGACGACGATCAGCGTGTTGCCCAGGTCGCGCAGCCGCAGCAACGTGTCGATCAGCCGCCGGTTGTCGCGCTGATGGAGCCCGATGGAGGGCTCGTCCAGGATGTAGAGGACGCCGACGAGGCCGCTGCCGATCTGCGTCGCCAGGCGGATCCGCTGCGCCTCGCCGCCGGCGAGCGTCCCCGCGGCCCGACCGAGGCTCAGGTAGTCGAGCCCGACGTCCATGAGGAAGCCCAGGCGTGCCCGGATCTCCTTCAGCAATCGCTCCGCGATCATGTGCTCGCGCTCGGACAGCTCCATCCCGTCGATGAACGCGAGCGTGTCGCGGATGGCCTTCTCGGTGAGCTGCGAGATGTTGAGCCCGCCGACCGTGACCGCCAGGCTCTCCGCGCCGGAGCCGGTAGCCATTGCACGTGCGGCACGGGATCTCGCGCATGAACTGCTCGAGCTTCTCGCGCGCCGCATCCGAATCGGTCTCGGCGTGCCGCCGCTCGATGTTGGGGAGCACGCCCTCGTACGTGGTGTGGTACGCGCGCTGGCGGTTGTACCGGTTCTTGTACCGGACGAACACCTCTTCGTCCGAGCCGTAGAGCACCACGTCGCGCGCGGCCTTCGGGAGCTTCTTCCACGGCGTGTCGAGCGAGAACCCGTGCGCCTCGGCCACGGCTTCGAGCACGCGGTACCAGTACTCGAGCGTGTTGCTCGCCCACGGCGCGATCGCGCCCTCGTTGATCGTGAGGTCGACGTCGGGGACGACGAGCTCGGCGTCGACCTCGAGCTTGACGCCGAGCCCGTCGCAGGTCTGGCAGGCGCCGTACGGCGAGTTGAACGAGAAGTTCCGCGGCGCAAGCTCGTCGAACGACAACCCGCAGAAGGTGCACGCGAGCGCCTGGGAGAAGTTCTGGATCTCCTCCCCGCCGTCGTGCGTCTGCACCGCGATCGCGGCGATCCCCTCCGCGAGCTCGAGCGCCGTCTCCAGGGAGTCGGCGACGCGTCGGCGGATGTCCGGTTTCGCCACCAGCCGGTCGACCACGACCTCGATCGTGTGCTTGTAGTTCTTGGGCAGGCGGATCGGCTCGGACAGCTCGCGCACCTCGCCGTCGATCCGCGCGCGCGGGAACCCCTTGCGTGCGAGGTCGCCGAGCAGCTTCTCGTACTCGCCCTTGCGTCCCCGGACCATGGGCGCCAGGACCTGGAACTTCGTCCCTTCGGGGAGCTCCATGACCTGGTCGACGATCTGCTCCGGGGTCTGGCGGCCGATCGGGCGACCGCAGTTGGTGCAGTGGGGGTGCCCCACGCGCGCGAAGAGCACGCGGAGGTAGTCGTAGACCTCCGTGATGGTTCCGACGGTCGACCGTGGGTTCCTGCTGGTGGACTTCTGGTCGATCGAGATGGCCGGCGAGAGCCCCTCGATGAAGTCGACGTCGGGCTTCTCCATCTGTCCCAGGAACTGCCGGGCGTAGGACGACAACGACTCCACGTAGCGTCGCTGGCCCTCGGCGTAGATCGTGTCGAACGCCAGGGAGGACTTGCCGGAGCCGGACAGCCCCGTGAACACGATGAGCTGGTCACGGGGGAGGTCGAGCGTGACGTTCCTCAGGTTGTGCTCACGGGCGCCGTGGATGACGAGCCGTTCGGTGCCCACGGGCCCAGTGTAGTGGCGACGCGTGACACGCCCCGATCCGGGCTCAGTCGACGGGGTTCCGCCTTGCCCTGGAACGGATCGCGAGCGTCACGACCCCCGAGGCCAGACCCACGCCCACGGCGGCCAACCCCCACGCGGTGCCGTACAGGTCCAGTCCGAGGGCGTGATCGAGGCTGATCCGGCCGGGCCCGGTGAACGCGATGCCCGCCGCGACGACCGCGAGTGTCAGCGGGTACTCGAAACCGCCGTTCGTGGCCCAGATCCCCTTCGGCCAGTGGACGCTGACGACCGCGTTGAGCATGACGCCGATGATCGCGGCGCACCCGAGCGGCGTGAGGAAGCCGAGCGCGAGCAACAGCCCTCCACCCGTCTCACCGAACCCGGCGAGGAACGCGAACACCGCTCCGGGCCGATAGCCGTTCGACGCGAAGCTCGTCCCGGTGGCGGCCAGCCCTCTCCCGCCGAACCATCCGAACAGCTTCTGGGTCCCGTGGCCGATCAATAGCAGACCTGGAACCACGCGGATCAGCACGAGTCCGACACTCACGGTCGCTCCTTCCGTCGGGCTCAGTATTCCCCAGCGAGTCGCGGATGATTCCGGCATATCCTGTTCGGCGTGGAACGAGATCTCCGTGAGACGCCGCTGTACCGCGAGGTCGAATCGTTCTACCGGCGCGCCCTCGAACCGGGGTTCGGCACGATCGCCGATCCGAGCGACCTGCAGCCGTCGCCCGACGGCCGCTGGATCGCGTTCCGCGGGGAGCGACGGGTCGCGCTGGAGGGCCACGCGGAAGGCCGGATCTGCCTCGTCGGCGTCGACGGCTCGGAGCTGCGCCAGGTGACGAACGGCCCGCACGACGACGACCAGCCACGGTGGTCGCCGGACGGCGGAACGCTCTCGTTCCGGTCCGACCGCGCCGCTGCGGGACGCCACCAGCTGTACCGATTGATCGCCGACGCCGATCGGCGAGGCGCAGGCGCTCCCCGTCGTCGAGGGCGTCGCCGAACAGCACGCATGGTCGCCCGACGGCACCCGGATCCTGGTCGTCGTCGCAGGGCTCGAGGCGGAGCAGTCCGATGCGGTCGGCTCCGGGACCATCGCGGCCTCCGACGAGATGCCCGCGTGGATCCCGGAGGTCGAGTCGACGGATCGCGCCGACGACATGCGACGACGTCTCTGCACGATCGACGTCGCGACGGGAGCGGTCGCTCCCGTCGGACGACCCGAGCTGAACGTCTGGGAGGCGAGCTGGTGCGGGGACGATCGGATCGCCGCCATCGTGTCGGACGACCCGGGTGAGGGCGCGTGGTACGGCGCGCGACTCGTGGTGATCGACCTGGCGTCGGGACTCGACCGGACGATCCTGGAGAGCGACATCCAGCTCGGCTGGGTCAGCGGCTCGGCGGACGGCACCAGGCTGGCGATCGTCGAAGCGCTCTGCAGCGATCGACTCGTCGTCGCCGGTGACCTGTTGTTGGTGGATCCGGTCGACGGCGACGTCGTGCGGGTGGAGACGTCGCACGTCGACGTGGCCGGACTCGCATGGCGGGATCAGGAGCGACTGCTGGCGATCGGCGTACGCGACCTGGACTCGGTGGTGTTGGACGTCGACGCGAAGACCGGCACGGCCACGGAGCGATGGGCGACGGAAGACGCGTGCGGCGTCCTCTTCATCGCCGCCGCTCCGGTGGACGATGACGTCGCGCTGGTATCGCAGTCGTCGACGCGACCACCGGAGCTGGTCGTCGTGGCCGAAGACGGAACGTCCAGGACGGTCGTGCACACGACGCACGACGGGACGGATCTGATCCGCTCGAGCATCGGGTCGCGGACCCGCCTGTCGTGGGAGGCGCCGGACGGACTGCCGATCAGCGGACTCCTGACCGTGCCTCCCGGCGAGCCGCCGTTCCCGCTGATCCTCGCGGTCCACGGCGGACCGGTGTGGGCGTATCAGGACTTCTGGCTCGGACCGTTCGGGGCGTTGCTCGCGATGCGAGGCTACGCGACCCTGATGGCGAACCCGCGCGGCTCGTGGGGCCGCGGCCGTGACTTCGCCGCGCGGGTCGTGGCCGACATGGGCGGCGCGGACGCCCAGGACCTGCTCGCCGGTATCGATCACGTCGTGTCGTTGGGGATCGCCGATCCCGACCGCCTGGGCATC
Source organism: uncultured Actinomycetes bacterium (assembly GCA_963723855.1). Taxonomy (GTDB): domain Bacteria; phylum Actinomycetota; class UBA4738; order UBA4738; family HRBIN12; genus JBBQVZ01. The sequence continues at coordinate 26,593 of CAVRSI010000017.1, forward strand.
ACCGGCGGCAGCTACGGCGGGTTCATGTCGGCGTGGCTCCCGTGCATCGACCCGCGCTTCCGCGCCGCGGCGGCGCTCTCCCCCGTCACCGATTGGTACTCGGAGCGCTTCGACAGCAACCTCGGGGCGTGGACGGCCGACTTCCTGGGCGGGGACCCCGTCACCCGCGAGGCGCATTACCGCGAACGGAGCCCCGTCTTCGCCGCCGGCTGGAACCGCACCCCGACCCTCCTCACGGCGGGATCGCGCGACCGGGCCACGCCCACCGGGCAGGCGATCGAGTTCCACCATGCCCTGCGCGAGCACGGCGTTCCGACGGACGTGATCGTCTATCCGCTGGAGGGCCACGGCGTCCGCGACCTGCCGGCGGGGATCGACCTCGCGACCCGCCTGGTGGCCTGGTTCGAGCGGTACATGCCGCCGAGCGGGAACGCTCGATAGTCTTGGGCGCATGACCACCCGCGAAGACCTCGAGCGCCTGTCGACGAAGGAGCTCCACGACCGATCCATCGAGCGCGCCAAACGCCATCTGGACGTCGGCTTCCTGTGGGAGTTGGTGAAGGCCCTCCCGGTGGCGGAGGAGGTGGTCGGCGACGACGAGCGCAGCAAGATCGACATCGCGCGTCCGCTCGCACTCCTCAACGACGTCCTCTACGACTCGGACTCCGGAAAGCTCGGGGAAGCCCTTCGCCCGATGTACATCGACTACCTCGAGGAACACGCCGACGGCTGAGCGACCGCTCCTGTCCTACCGGGACGAGTTCCCCGTCCTCGAGCGAAAGACGTACCTGATCAGCGCGTCGCTCGGACCCGTGTCGAACCGTTCGCAGGCGTACCTCGCCGAGTACATGGACGCGTGGGCGTCCAAGGGCGCACCCGACCGCGTGTGGGAGCAGGACATCTTCCCGCGCATGGCGTCGTTGAAGGCGTCGTTCGCCGACCTGGCGGGCTGCGACGCGGACGAGCTCGCCATCACCACGAACATCTCGATCGCGCTCTCCACGATCGCATCGTGCCTGGAGTTCTCGGGCGAACGGCGGCGCGTGATCCTGTCCGAGCTGGACTTCCCGACGGACGGTCACGTGTGGCTCGCGCAGGAGCGTCGCGGCGCCGAGCTCGTCTGGCTGAAGTCGCAGGACGGCCTGACGATCCCGCTGGAGGCGTACGACGCCGCGATCGACGAGCGGACCGCCGTCGTCATGGTGAACCGCGTGCTCTACCGGTCGAGCGCCCTCATGGACGCGAAGACGATCTGCGCGATCGCGCGCGAGCGCGGCGCGCTGTCGTTCGTGGACGACTATCACGGCATCGGGATCGTGCCGCTCGACCTGCACGACCTCGGCTGCGACCTGTACACCGCGGGCACGCTGAAATGGTTGCTCGGCGGACCGGGCACGGCGTTCCTCTACGCGAGAAGAGAACTGTTCCCGACCCTGGAGCCGTCCGTCACCGGGTGGTTCGCGACGCGCGAGCCGTTCTCGTTCGACAACCAGCACCTCGACTATCACCCGACCGCCCGGCGGTTGGAGCACGGCACGCCCCCTGCCCCCGTGTTCTTCATCGCACAGGGAGGGCTCGACATCATCCGCGAGGTCACCCCCACGCGGATCAGAGAGCGTCAGGGGGAGCTGACCGAGCACGTCATCGCCCGCGCGGACGAGGCGGGGCTCCCGGTGCGGACACCGCGCGAACGCTCGGCCCGCGGCGGCGTGGTCAACGTGGGGGTCGGGTCGGAGGCCGCCGCGATCTGCCACGCGCTGCTGGAACGCGACGTCTGCACCGACTACCGCGGCGACGGCCTGCGCATCAGCCCGCACTTCTTCAACGACGAGACCGACATCGACCGGTGCTTCGAGGAGCTCCGGGACCTGCTCTAGTCCGGCCGGGGCTCGTTCGAGGGGTCGCTCGTCGGCCGGTCGGGAACGTAGTGCCGGTCCCCGCCGCGATCGAGCCACACGCGCATCAGCCGGCCGGTGGACGGATCACGGAAGACCTCATCGGTGCGCGCCCAGTCACCGGCGGGGGCGTGCGACTCGCCGTGGCGCCGGTAGTTGAGCACCACGGCGACGATCAGCACCACGAAGGCGACGCCGAGCAGCCACCACATCTAGGCATCCAGCGGGACGACGAGGACCGCGCTGCCGTACGCGACGATCTCCGTCAGCCCCTGACCGATCTCCGACGAGTCGAAGCGCATCGCGATCACCGCGTTCGCACCGAGCAGCCTCGCGTTCTCGATCAGACGATCCATCGCGTGGCGCCTGCTGTCCTCGAGGAGCTCGGTGTACTCGGTCACCTCGCCGGCCGCGAGCGCGCGGAACCCTGCCGTGATGCCCTTGGCGATCCCCATGCTGCGCACGACCAGCCCGAACGTGGTTCCGAGATGCCGGTCGACGCGCACGCCGGGAAGGTCGAAGGCGGTGGTGACCGGGATCGCGAGCTGCTGTTCCGTCTCCATGTCGGCGAGTCTACGCCGGTGCCGGCGCTATCTGACCGACACGTGCACGCGCTGCACGAGATCGTTCGCTACACCGTGATGGTTCCACGAATCCACGAGCGCCTGCGCCCGTCCGGTCGCGTCCGTCGCGCGTACCACCAGCTCGTGCTCGCCCGCCGTCGCCGTCCACGGGAACGACCACCGGCGCCAGGCGAACGCGCCCACCGGCTCGTCGAGGGCGGCCGCCTGCCAGGTCGCTCCCCCGTCCGTGCTCACGTCCACCCGCGCGATCGCGCCGCTCCCGGACCACGCCCGGCCCTCGAGCATCACGTCCCCGGCATCGACGGTCCTCGTCCGCGCGAAGAAGTCCGGGAACCCCGGCGGGATCATCAAGGCGCGCGGGAGCATGCGTTGGATACGGACGCCCTCGTCCTCCTCGTGCTGTCTGAGCTGATAGGCCCACATCTGGTACCCGACGAACGGCTCGCGCACGGCCGTGATGCGCCGCAACCACTTCACGTTGGTCATGCCGTACCAGCCGGGGACGATCAGACGAACCGGGTACCCGTGCTGCGGTGGGAGCGGACGGCCGTCGATCGCGTACGCCAGGAGCACCTCGTCACGGCTCGCCTCGGCGACCGTCAGGCTCCGCTCGTAGTCCTGTTCGATCCCGCCCTGCGTGCCGTGGTCGGCGCCCTCGAAGACGAGCTCGACGGCGTCGTCCTCCAGGCCCGCCTCGTCCAGCAACGGCCGCAGCGGCGTGCCGGTCCAGCTCGCGGTCCCGACGGCCTCGTACAGCCACGGCTGGCTGAGCGGGCGCGGGTGCAGGCGAGCGCGTCCGTTCCCGGCGCATTCCATCGTCACCGGCAGCGTGACGGCCGGTCGCGCCCGCAGCTCATCGATCGACAGGCGGAGCGGCCGCCGCACCCGGCCGCCGATCTCGACGGTCCAGTTCGATCCGTCCGCGACGGGGACGTCGAAGTGGATCAGCAGGTAGTGCATCCCGACCGGGGTCAGGTCGTACCTGAGCGCCTCGAGCGGCATCCCATGGTTGCGCGCGGCGAGCTGGAGCTCCTCGAGGGTGAACCCGTCGTCAGCGGCGATCCCCGACGGCTCGTCGTCGTTCGGCATCGGTCCTATGTACGCCAGTCGGCCGCGGACGACAACCCCGCCGTCATCGCGCGGCGACCACGCGGCCGGCACGCACGACCAGACGCAGATCGTCGAACGCGGAGGGATCGTCGAGCGGGCTGCGCCCCAGCGCGATCAGGTCGGCCGGCGCGTCGAGGTCGAGCGGCGCCCTGACCATCGCGTGCAGGATCTCCTCCGGCTCGAGCCCGGCGTCGCGGAGCAGCAGCACCTCGCGCGTGTGGATGCCGGCCGGGATCGGGCCGTTGCCCAGGTCGGTCCCGTAGATCACGGTCCCGCCGGCCGCGTGGAACCGGCGCAGGTTGTCGATCGCGGTGCGGATCGCCGGCGTGTCGCGACCGAAGGAGTGGATATCGAGCGTGGACACGATCCGCAACCGCGCCGCGGCCGTCTCGATCACGTCGTCCGACAGCCGGACCCACGGCGTGTGCGCCAGCTCGTCCATGCCGGCGCCCAACGCCCGTTCGACCTGACCGGCGCCTTGCGCATGCGCGGTGACGGGCAGATCGCGCCGGTGCGCCTCGTCGCAGACGGCCATGAGCTCCGCATCCGTCGGGGTGGGGCCGGCCTCGGCGTTCAGCGACACCTTGATCGCCGCGGCGCCCCGCGTCCGCCAGGTCGGCGACCGCCGCGACGGCGTCGTCGGGACCCGCCAGCTCACGGCCCGTCCCCGCGGGAGCCCAGCCGGCCTTCGTCGGGTAGCCGCCGTGCCCGGTCAACATCGACCCGGCGGCGCGGATCAACGGTCCGTTGTACGACGGCATCTCGGAGGCGTCGGCCAGCTCGAAGATCCGCTCGGGCGGCCATGCAAGGTCGCGGACGGCGGTCACGCCTCCCCGCAGCACCGCCGCCGGATCCGACAGCTCGATGTGCACATGCCGGTCCGCCACCGCGGGCATCACGAACCCGTCGACCACCACCTCCTCATCGGCGTCGTCGATCGTCGTTCCGGGCCCCGCGTACGTGATGCGCCCGCCGTTGCAGACGACCTGGGCGTCCTCGATGAGCCGACCCGGCCCGAGCCACGCGAGCGCGGCTCGGATCGCGAGCGTCACGCCACGACCCCGGCTTGCCGGAGCGCCTTCAGCTCCTTGCGGAGGTCGACGACCTCGTCGCGCAGACGGGCCGCGTACTCGAACCGCAGGTCCTTCGCCGCCTCGTGCATCTCGTCCTCGAGCGACATGATCAGGCGCTCCAGCTCCTCGGACGGCATCTCCGGGTGCGCCGGGCGCTTGCGGCGTTCCTTCTTCGGCGTCGCGGCGGTGGTGTCGCCGCCGAGCGACAGCAGGATGTCGGAGACGCGGCGACGGATGGTCTGCGGGTCGATGTCGTTCTCGGTGTTGTACCGGAGCTGGATCTGCCGGCGCCGCTGCGTCTCGCTGATCGCCGACTTCATGGAATCGGTGATCCGGTCGGCGTACATCAGCACCGTGCCGTCCACGTTGCGCGCCGCGCGGCCGATCGTCTGGATCAGCGACGTCTCCGACCGGAGGAAGCCCTCCTTGTCGGCGTCGAGGATCGCGACGAGCGAGACCTCCGGCAGGTCGAGTCCCTCGCGCAGCAGGTTGATGCCGACCAGCACGTCGAACTCCCCCAGCCGCAGGTCGCGAAGGATCTCGATGCGCTGCAACGTATCCACCTCGGAGTGCAGGTACCGCACGCGGATCCCCATCTCGACGAGGTAGTCGGTGAGGTCCTCGGCCATCTTCTTGGTGAGCGTGGTCACCAAGATGCGCTGATCGTTCTCGGCGCGCTTGCGGATCTCCTCGATCAGGTCGTCGACCTGCCCCTTCGTCGGCCTGACCTGCACCTCGGGGTCGATGAGGCCCGGTCGGCCGCACGATCTGCTCGACGATCCGCTTGGACAGCCGGAGCTCGTAGTCGCCGGGCGTCGCCGACATGAACACGACCTGGTTGACGCGCTCGGTGAACTCGTCGAACCGCAGCGGCCGGTTGTCGATCGCGCTCGGCAGCCGGAACCCGTGCTCGACGAGCGTCGACTTCCGCGACAGGTCGCCCTCGTACATCCCGTGGAGCTGCGGCACCGTCACGTGCGACTCGTCGATCACGACCAGGTAGTCGTCGGGGAAGTAGTCGAGGAGCGTGTACGGCGCCGTGCCCGGTCCGCGGCCGTCGATGTGACGCGAGTAGTTCTCGATGCCGCTGCAGAACCCGACCTCGCGCATCATCTCCAGGTCGTACGACGTGCGCATGCGGAGCCGTTCGGCTTCGAGCAGCTTGCCCTGATCGTTCAGCTCGGCGAGCCGCTGATGCAGCTCCTCCTCGATCGTGCCGAGCGCGCGCTTCATCCGCTCGTCGCTCGCCACGTAGTGCGAGGCGGGGAAGATGGTGGTCTCGGTGAGCTCGCCGACGATCTCGCCGGTGAGCGGATCGAACTGCGTGACCCGCTGGACGGTGTCGCCCCACCATTCGATCCGCGTCCCGATCTGCTCGTACGGCGGGAACACCTCGAGCGTGTCGCCCGTGACGCGGAACGTCCCGCGGGCGCGGCTGACCTGGTTCCGCTGGTACTGGATGTCGACGAGCCGCTGCATCGCGAACTCGAGCGGGATCTCGGTTCCTTTATAGGGACGCAGGATCTGCCCCTCGTACTCCTCGGGCGAGCCCAGGCCGTAGATGCAGGACACGCTCGCCACGATGAGCACGTCGCGGCGCGACAGCAGGGCGGCGGTCGCGGCGTGCCGGAGGCGCTCGATCTCGTCGTTCACCGACGAGTCCTTCTCGATGTACGTGTCGGTCTGCGGGATGTACGCCTCGGGCTGGTAGTAGTCGTAGTAGCTGACGAAGTACTCGACCGCGTTGTCCGGGAAGACCTCGCGGAACTCGTTGGCGAGCTGGGCGCCCAGGGACTTGTTGGGCGCGATCACCAGGGTCGGGCGCTGGACGGCCTCGACCACGTGCGCGATCGTGAACGTCTTGCCGGTGCCGGTCGCGCCCAGCAGCGTGAGGTGCGGCTCCCCTGCCTGGACACCCTCGGTGAGCTGCGCGATCGCCTCCGGCTGGTCTCCGGCGGGCTTGAAGTCGGCGGTGATACGGAACGGGGGCACGGAGCGATTGTAGGTCCCCCCGCCGACACGCACGGAGCGTCGGGACCTACGGTCCGCAGCGCTCCAGTGAAAGCGGGACCAGCGGGCCCGTGCCGCCGCCGCTGAACCGGTCGCCGATCGCCACCATCCGGCCGGTCGCTGCCGAGATCCCCCACAGGTGGTTATCGCTCGGACCCTTGTTCGCGCTCGTCACCACCGCCCAACCCATGCCGTCCCAATGCTCCACGAGCGTTCGACCGGCGTTGACCTGGCGATCGACGCTGCCTCCCACGGCCCAGAGGTCGTCGGGACCGACGGCGATGACCGCGGCCAGATCGGCCAGACCCCCCGGCGTCGGGCTGGGGACGATCGACCACGACATGCCGTCCCAATGCATCGTCAGCGTGTGCTGACCGCGCGAGCCCACGGCCCACACGTCGTCGGTGGCGTTCGCGGAGACCGACACGAGATCGTTCGCCGCCGACGGCGGGCCGGCATTCGGACTCGGCACACGATGCCACGACGTGCCATCCCAGTGGAGCGTCAGCGTCCGGTCGTCGAACGCTTTCGTGAACCACGTGCCCACCGCCCAGACGTCGTCGGGAGCGATCGCTGTGACACCCGACAGGGAGTTGGGGAAGGGGCCCTTGTTCGGACTCGGGACGACCTTCCACGTCGCGCCATCCCAATGTTCGATAAGCGTTCTCCCGGGCCCGCCTTGCCCGTATCCGCCGACGGCCCAGACGTCATCGGCCGCGAGTGCCGCGACGCCGCTCAGGTCGCCGCCGGCCGGCTGGCCCGCGTTCGGACTCTTCATCCGAGTCCACATGGTCCCGTCCCAATGCTCGATGAGCGTCCGGACGAGGTTGTTCGCCCGCGTGAACGAGCCCACGGCCCAGGCGTCGGTCGCGGTGCGCGCCGCCACACCTGACAGTGCGCTCTGGACGGCAGCGGGACCATCGGCGGAGGGTGAGATCGTCCACGACGTCCCGTCATGGTGCTCGATCAACGAATGGCCTGCCTGGTCGACCGGATCGAACCGATGACCCACCGCCCATGCATCGGTCGACGACGTGGCCGCAACGTCCTCGAGCCCGCCGGAGCCGGAGATCGCCGGTTGCGGTTCGACCGTCCACGAGGTCCCGCACGCGCGGCCGGATCCGGATCGCGCTTCACCGATCGTCGTGCCTCCGATGACGAGCAACATCGCGGTGGCGATCGCCAGCCACATGCTCCATCGGCTGCGCATGTTCCCGCTCCCCTCGTTCACAGGCGGCCCGCGGCGATGATGCGCTGCAGGAACTGCTTCGTCCGCTCCTCCCGCGGCGCGCTGAAGATCTGCGCGGGCGGTCCCTCCTCCAGGATGACCCCTTCGTCCAGGAAACACACGCGGCTCGCGCTGTCCTTCGCGAACCCCATCTCGTGCGTCGCGATCAGCATCGTCATCCCGCCCGCCGCCAGCTCGCGGATCACGTCGAGCACCTCCGCGACGAGCTCCGGATCGAGCGCGCTCGTGACCTCGTCCAGCAACATGATGTCGGGCTGCATCGCCAGCGCGCGAACGATCGCGACGCGCTGTTGCTGCCCGCCCGAGAGGCGATCGGGGTACTCGTCCGCCTTGTCCGCCAAGCCGAACCGGTCGAGCAGCTGCCGTGCGCGCTCCTCAGCCTCGTCCGCCGAGAGCCGCGAGCACCTTCCTCGGCGCGAGCGTCACGTTCCGCATCACCGTCATGTGCGGGAACAGGTTGAACGACTGGAAGACGATGCCGATCTGGCGCCGCACCGCGTTCGTGTCGACGCCCGCCGCCGTGATGTCGACGCCGTGCACCACGATCCGACCTTCGTCGAGCGGCTCCAGCAGGTTGATGCACCGCAGGAGCGTCGACTTCCCGGAGCCGGAGGCGCCGATCAGGCAGATCACGTCGTGATCGGCGACCTGGAGGTGGACCCCGCGCAGCACCTCGAGCTCGCCGAACCGCTTGTGCACGCCGTCGATCCTGATGGCCTCGCTCACACCATCGCCCCCGCTTGCCGCTTCTCGCGCTGGCGGGCGACGACCCAGTCCGTGAACCGGGTGAGCGGGATCGTGATCACCAGGAAGCACAGCGCGACGCCCACGATCGGCGTGAAGTTGAAGTCGGCGGCCTGATAGATCTGCCCCTGCAGGAACGCCTCGGGGAACACTCCCGAGACGAACGCGATCAGGGCCGTGTCCTTCTGCAGGGAGATGAAGTCGTTCAGCAGCGGCGGGATCACCCGGCGGATCGCCTGCGGGACGATGACGAACCGGAGCGTCTGGACGCGGCTGAGCCCCAGCGAGCGCGCCGCCGCCGTCTGACTCGGATGGACCGACTCGATCCCCGCCCGGTAGACCTCGGCCACGTACGCCGAGTAGCTCAGGATCACCCCCACCATGCCCCAGAACACCGGGGAGTTCGGCACGCCGGGGAGCTGAAGCGACGGGATCCCGAACCCCAAGAGGTAGATGATCAAGATCGTCGGGATCCCACGGAACACGTCCACGTAGACGATGGCCATCGCTCGGATCGGGAAGAAGACGGGGCCACGGAGCGATCGCATCACGGCCAGGAGCAGCGCCAGCACCAGGATGATGGGCTCGGCGATCATGAAGTACGCGATGTTCCGCAGGAAGGCCCGCGCGATGTCGGGGAACGTGTGACGGAACTCCGCACCGTCGAAGAACGCCTTCTTGACCGCCGGCCAGTTCGGCGCGTGAACGATGGAGAAGACGATCAGCGAGACGACGACGAGCGTGCTGATCGTGGCGATCGCGACACCCCGGCTGCCTTCGGCCCGTCGGGAGCCGAGGATCTTCGACCCACGGCTCTCCGGGTCGAGGCGTGGATCACCGGGTTGGAAGTCGGCGAGCCCCGGCCCCCCGCCCGCCCCCGACATGTCGTCCGCTCGGTTACGGCGTGAAGACGGGGACCGTACCCACGTTCGTCTTCTCGGAGAGCCACTTGGTCGTGATCGCCTGGAGCTGACCATCGGCCTTGAGCTCGGCGAGCGCCATGTTCACGCATGCCGTGAGTGGGCTGTCCTTCTGCAGGGCGATGGACACGTGGTCGGTCTTCCCGCCCGCCTGCGGCGAGAACTGCCCCACGACCGTGCTGTTCTTGACCTCCTGCACGAACGGGTCGGCCATGTACAGCGCCGTGGGAAGGTCGACGATGAGCCCGTCGACCTGACCGGCGTTCACGGCGGCGACGGCGAGCGAGAGCGTTTGATAGGCAGCCGGCTTCGCGCCGATCACGTCCGTGATGAACGAGTAGCTCGTGGTCCCGATCGGCGCGGCGAGCGTGTAGCTCTTCAGGTCGGCGGTGGACGTCGCGCTCGTGATCGGCGTGCCCTTCTGGGCGACGAGCGCCTGGTTCACGTCCCAGTAGCTGTCGGACAGGTCCACCGCCTCGGCGCGCTTCGCGGAGTACGAGATCTGCTCGATCGCGAAGTCCCACTGCTTCGTGCCGGGTGCGTACGTCGTGGTGAAGGGGGCGACGACCCACGTCACCTGGTCGGGGCCGAACCCGAGCTTGTCGGCGACAGCGTACGTGACGGCGCTCTCGAACCCCTTGCCGGTGCTCGGGTCGTTGAGCTTCCACTGCGAGCCGTTGGTGGTCCCGCCCTCGAAGTACGGCGGGTAGGCGGGGTTGTCGGTGCCGACCGTCAGGGAGCCCGGTGTGGTGAGGGTCACGCTCTGCGCGCAATCGGCGGCGGTCTGGGCGGCCGTCGGCGACGACGTCGCACCGGTCGGCCCGGACGAACCTGTCGCGCCGGCGCCCGTGTCGTTGCTGGAGCCGCACGCCACCGCGACGAGCCCCATCGCGACGAGCCCGATCAGGAACTTCCGCATCGCCAAACCCCCTCGGTCACCTGCAGAGATGACGGACCGCAGACGTCCTCGGCCCGAGCGCGGAGCCTAGCACAGCCCCTTACTTCCGGGGCTCCCAGCTGAAGTAGCGCGCCGCGAGGACGAGCCCGGCGACACCCCAGAGCGCGATCACGAGCAGGTCGCTCCACTGGAAGACGAACGCGTGCCTCAGCCCCACCGGCGTCTGGACCAGGACCTTGCTCAAGTAAGCGGAACGCATCGCGTCCGCGAAGTGCTTCACGGGGAAGACGTTCCCGATGAACACGATCCACTGCGGGGTCCGGTCGTCGAGCGGGAAGAAGATCCCGGACAGGAACAACAGCGGCAGGATCGCCGCGTTCACGATCGGAGGCGCCGCGTCGGCGTTCGGGATCGCGCCGGTGAGCGCGAGCGCGAGGGCGGCGAACGACAGCGCGCCGACCAGGAACGTCACGACGAACTCCAGGAGCGCGGTCCCCATCGGGAAGGTCCCGTTGTAGAAGGCCCATCCGAACACCAGCGTGATGACGACCAGGATCGCGCCGACGATCATCGAATGGATCACCCGGCCCGACAGGTACGACCAACCCGGGAGCGGCGTTCCCCGGGTGCGCTTCAGGATCCCCGCATCGCGGTTGAAGCACACGCTGATCGCGATGTTCGTGAAGCAGGCGGAGATGACCCCGAACGTCGCCATCGCCACGACGTAGTACGTGGTCTGCCGCAGGTCCGTCCCCTTGATCCGGACATCTCCCCCGCCGAGCAGCGCGGTGAAGATCACCAGGAACATCAGTGGGAACGCGAACGTGAAGAACGCCGACGCCGGGTTGCGCCAGAACGACTTGTTCGTGAACCGCACCTGCCGGAGCGTCAGTCCCGCCGCGCTCACTCCGTCCCTCGCTCTCCACCGGTGAGATGGAGGTAGACGTCCTCCAACGTGGGCTGCGTGACCTCCACGCGCTCGAACCGTGTGCCATGGTCCAGCGCCCAGCTCGTCAGCTCGTGCAGCGCCTTCGTGGGATCGTCCACGTGGACCTCGAACGTTCCGTCGGTCGTGGCGACCTGGCCCAAAGGCGGCCCCCCATCAACACCGTCGGCGAGCCGGAACCGGATCACCGTCTGCATCGTGTCGCGGCCTCCCAGGGTCGAGGGCGGACCCTCGGCGACGATCTGCCCGTGCGAGATCACGGCGACCCGCCCGGCCAGGAACTGCGCCTCGTCCATGAAGTGCGTCGTGAGGAAGACCGTCTTCCCCAGCGCGGTCAGGCCCTTGACCATGTCCCACGCGTGGCGACGGGCGCTCGGATCGAACCCGGTGGTCGGCTCGTCAAGGAACAGGAGCTCGGGATCCCCCGCCAGCCCGATCGCCACGTCCAGCCGGCGTTGTTGTCCTCCCGACAACCGGTCGACGCGCGCGTCCCGCTTCTCTTCGAGACCCACCACGTGGATCACCTCGTCGACGTCGCGAGGCTTCGGGTAGTAGCCAGCGTAGAGCTCGACTGTTTCGCGGACGGTGAGGTACGGATCGACCCCGGTGGACTGCAACACGATCCCGATCCGCCGTTTGAGATCGAGCTCCCGCTTCGCCGGGTCGTGTCCCAGGACGTCAACGTCCCCGGCGGTTCGTTCCCGGAAGCCCTCCAGGATCTCGGCAGTCGTCGTCTTGCCCGCGCCGTTCGGCCCGAGGAGCGCGAAGACCTCGCCGCGGTCGACATGGAGGTCGATCCCGGCTACCGCCTCGAGATCCCCGTAGGACTTGCGCAGTCTCTTGACGTCGATCACCCGGTCGCTCACGTCGCCCACCCTATGAGCGGCCCGGTGCTACGACAAGCTTGGGTCGTCCGTCGGGAAGCCGAGCCGTTTGTCGACGACGTTGCGCAACGGCGCACCGCGCAGGTACCGGCGGACGTTGTCGTAGAACACGTCGGCGAAGTCTGCCTCCCAGCCTTCCACGTCGCCCGACATGTGCGGACAGACGATGACGTTCTCCATCTGCCAGAGCGGGCTGTCGGCGGGGAGCGGCTCCTCTTCGAAGACATCGAGCGCCGCCCCGGCGATCCTGCCGGAAGCCAGTGCGTCGACGAGCGCGGTCTCCACCACCGTCGCTCCCCGGCCGACGTTCACGAACCGCGCCGTCGTCTTCATGGCCGCGAATGCCTCCGCGTTGAACATGTGCCGCGTCTGCGGCGTCAACGGCATGGTGTCGATCACGTAGTCCGCGTCGGCGAGCGCCGCATGCAGCTCGTCGGCACCCCGGATGATCTCGAACAGGTCGTCTCCGGTGCGCCCGGTACGCCCCACCGCCTCGACCTGCATCCCCAGCCCATCGCGGAGCGCTCGGGCGATCGCCCGGCCGATCGGCCCGGGACCCACGATGAGGACGCGGCGTCCCGCCAGCCGTTCCATCTGGCGGAGCTCCCAGCTGTGAGCGCGCTGCCGGTCGAACATCGGTCGGAACCCCTTCGCCATCGCGACCACGAACCCCACCACGGTCTCGGCGATGGGTCCGTCCGCGGCGCCGCGGGCGTTCGTCAGGGGGACGTCGCTCTCGACGAGCGCGGGGAACAGCAAGCGGTTGATCCCGACGTTCGACGCCGCCACCCATTTCACGTTGCTCGCGCGAGGCCAGACGGCCTCGAGGTCCTCGCGCTCTCCCCACCAGGTGTAGACGATCTCGGCGCCGGCGATCTCGCGCTCGAGCGACGCGCGGTCGGGCGCGTACCGCAGCTCGACGTCGCCGGCGATCACGTCGATGCCGGGAGGCGGTTCTTCGGCGGTCGTCCCCATGACGACCACCACCGGCTTCGACCGCGTCGCCGCGCTCACAGCGGCTTCCTGCTGGAGAATCCCGCGTGGTGCTCGTGGTACCAGGCGACCTCGTCCTCACCGAGTCGCCAGCACAGGAACACCGGGCGCCCGTCGATCTCGCCCGGGAAATCCACGAGTCCCGTCTCGGGATCGCGGAGCAGGATCCCGCGTTCCGAGAGGTAGATCACCTCCGCTTTCACGATCCCCTGCGCCTCGAACCAGTCGCTCCCCGCCACGCCTCCCCCGTCCGCGGCTACGGCCTCGGTGATCCGCTCGCTCGATCGGATCAACGCCCGGCGCGCATCCCTCAGGCGCGGCAACCGCTCACGCAGTTCGGCGAGCTCCGCGTTCGCCTCCTCGGGCGTGAAGCGACGCTCGGCCTCACCCATCGAGGACCCCGGCAGATCCGCCAGGTCCGTGATGCGGGTGCCGACGTGATCCGCGTGCCGCTGCCGCCGGTCGATCAGGACCGGGAACATGCCCAGCGCGGCGGGTGGATCCACGTCGAACTCGGGGATGTCGCCGACGTACACGACATCTGTGGCCTCGACCGACGCTCGGGAAAGCGCGAGCTCGTAGATCCGTGGGTCCGGCTTCTCGATGCCCTCGATCCCCGATATCACTCGCACGGCGAACAGGTCACGGACCTCGAGGTCGACGAGGAGGTCGTCGAGCCAGGCCTCGAAGTTCGACACGATCCCCAGCAGGTACCCGTCGGCGGCGAGCCGCGAGAGGACGGGAGCGACGTCGCCGTAGAGCGCGTAGTTGGAGCGGTCGGTGAACGCTCGGTAGAGGGTCTCGCGCAAGCCATCCTCGGTGGGCAGGTCGAGCGCACCCAGCATCAGGTCGTAGATCGAGAGCCAGAAGGCCCTCGATCGCTCGGTGCTCGTCGTCCAGAGCCGATTCTCGCGCGCCGCGCGCGAGAACCCATCGGTCACGGCCTCGGAGGCGTCGCGGACCGCGGCCGCCGTCACGGGATGACCGGCGCCCGTCACGACGTCCGCGAACAACTCGGGGAACGACGGCGCGGCCTCGACGAGCGTGCCGCCGACATCGAAGAAGACCGCGCGATATCTCACCGGGCGGATGATACCGAGGTGCCGCGGGCCGACCGGTTCACCCAGCAGCCGCCGCGCGCGTGGTGAGGTCGGTCCACAGGCGGTTCACCTGCGGGATCAGCCGCTCGGGCTCGCCGTCGTTGTCGAGGAGCACGTCGGCCACGCGTGCGCGCTCCTCGTCCGTGAGTTGGGCGGCGACCCGGGCCCGAACCTCCTCGGCCGTCATCCCTCGGTCGCGCATCAGGCGTTCGATGCGACGGTCCACGTCCGCGACGACAACGACGACGACGTCGAACCCCTCGGCCATGCCGCGTTCAGCCAGCAGGGGAACCGCGTACACGATCACGTCGTCGGTGTCGCGGTACGGCTCGAGCGACTCGACGAGCAGCCGCGCGACCTCGGGATGGATGATGGCCTCGAGCTCACGCAGCCGTGATGGATCCGCGAACACGATGTTCGCCAGCGTCGCGCGATCGATGCCGCCGTCCGGACCGAGGATGTCGCGGCCGAACGTCTCGACGACACGATCGAACCCGGCGGTGCCCGGCGCGACGGCGCGCCTGGCCAGATCGTCCGCGTCGATCACGACCGCGCCTCGCTCGGCCAGGAGGTCGGCGACGGTCGACTTCCCCGAGCCGATCCCCCCCGTCAGACCGACCAGCAGCATGTCGCGGGCCCCGGCTCCCTCGGACCCGTTCTCCCTACTCGGTGCGACCCTCGCGCCGCTTCAGGTCCTCGAGGATCGCTTCGAGCGACACCTCGTCGGGGGTCTCGGGCTCGGCCGGTGCTGCGGGCTCGGGCTCGGGCTCGGGCTCGGGCTCAGGTTCGGCTGCGGCCTCGGGCGTCGGTTCGGGCTCGGCTTCGGCTGCGGCCTCGGCGACCGCTTCCTCGATGGCGGGCGCCTCCTCCACCGGAGCCTCGACCGCCGCCGGGGGTGCCGCCAGCTCGGACGTGTCGGCCGATGCCGACACCTCGGCCAGCGCATCCATCGCCGCCTCGGTCGCCGACTCGGCATCACTCTGGCTCGGCGGTCGCCTCGGCTTCGGCCACCGCATCCAGGATCGCCTGCGGGACCTCGAGCTTCGCCGGAGCCATCTCTGGCTCACCGACGGGCGCCGCGGCAGGCGCGGCCTCCTTCTCCACCTCGATCTCGGTGCCACGCGGCTTCTCCGTCACCTGTCGCATCGACAGGCTGACGCGCCGCCGCGGGACGTCGACGTCGATCACCTTCGCGCGGACCTCATCGCCGACGGACAGCACCGACTCGGGTGTGTCGACGTGCTCGTGGCTGAGCTCGGAGATGTGCACCAACCCTTCGATGCCCGGAGCCACGCGGACGAACGCGCCGAACGGCACGAGCTTCGTGACCTGACCTTCGATGATCTCGCCGGCCTGGTACCGCCGCTCGAACTCCTTCCAGGGGTCCTCCTGCGTGGCCTTGAGCGAGAGCGAGACCCGTTCGCGCTCCAGGTCCACGTCGAGGACCTCGACCTCGACCTCCTGGCCAACCGTGACGACCTCGCCCGGGTGATCGACGTGCTTCCATGACAGCTCGGAGACGTGCACCAAGCCGTCGACGCCGCCCAGGTCGACGAACGCGCCGAAGTTCACGATGGAGCTGACGGTGCCCTTGCGACGCTCGCCCTTGGTGAGCCCCTCGAGGAACTTCTTGCGACCTTCGGACTGCGACTCCTCCAGGAACGCGCGACGGGAGAGCACGACGTTGTTGCGGTTGCGGTCGAGCTCGATGATCTTCGCCTCGAGTTCCTGACCGACGAACGGATGCAGGTCGCGCACGCGGCGCAGGTCCACGAGCGACGCCGGCAGGAACCCGCGCAGGCCGATGTCCAGGATCAGCCCGCCCTTGACGACCTCGATGACCGGACCGGTGATCGTCTCGCCGGAGCGCATGACCTCTTCGATACGGCCCCACGCGCGCTCGTACTGCGCGCGCTTCTTGGACAGGATCAGCCGGCCTTCCTTGTCCTCCTTCTGCAGGACGAGCGCTTCGATCTTGTCGCCGACCTTCACGACCTCGTTCGGATCGACGTCGTGGCGGATCGAGAGCTCCTTGCTCGGGATCACGCCCTCCGACTTGTAGCCGATGTCCAGCAGGACCTCGTCGCGATCGATCTTGACGACCGTGCCCTCCACGATGTCCCCGTCGTTGAAGTCACGGAGCGACTCCTCCATGGCGACGATGAGTTCTTCCGGCGTCAGGTCGCGCTCGGGCGCG
>CAVRSI010000018.1:0-8858 GCA_963723855.1 uncultured Actinomycetes bacterium
ACGGGTGCGTCCGCGACGTCGCCGCCCTCCGCGAGCTCGACCTGGGCATCACGGCCATCGGGTCGACGCCCCGGCCCTCCGGCAAGCAAGGTCTGGGCGAGATCGATGTGCCGGTGACGTTCGGCGGTGTCACGTTCCCGCCCGGAGACATGCTCTTCAGCGACGAGGACGGGGTCGTGGTGCTCGATCGAGCGGAGTGACGCCAGCGTGGGTCTCGGTCAGGCGTCGAACGTCCAGTCGGAGCGCTTGTTCGCGTACGCATCGTCGTAGCGGAACCTGCCGGCCTCCGCGTCCCAGTCGGGAATGAGGTGGAACGCGAGCTCGCGGGGGAAGGGACACGCGCCGTCGACATGGCGACGGAACTCCTCCGCGAACACCTGCGCCACGCTCTGCATCAGCAGGCTCTCGCCCGTCGGGAGCGCGCACTTCTGGCCGTCGGTCGATCGCGCGCCCGCACCAGGAGGGCCTCCACGTCCCGGTCCGACGCGCCCTCCGCCTCGACCTTCTCGAGGATCCGGTGACCTCTCCGGTGCCGAACTTGCAGGCCGGGCACTGGCCGCAGGACTCCACGTACAGGAACCGCGAGTAGAGCCGCGCTGCTCGCACCATGCACGCTGAATCGTCGAAGACGGCGAAGCCGCCGAGCCCAGCCCGGACCCGACCGCGCGCATCGAGTCGAAGTCCATCGGCACGTCGAGCTCGCTGGGCGCGAGGACAGTGTTCGATGCGCCGGGGAAGATGGCCTTCAGGCTCCGCCCTTCCACCGGCCCTCCCGCGCGGTCCTCCACCAGATGGCGGAGCGGCGTCCCGAGCGGCAGCTCGAACACGCCCTCCCGGCGCACATCGCCACAGACGGTGAAGACCATCGTTCCCGGTGAGTCGTCTGTGCCGCTCGAACGGAGCCAGTCGGGGCCGTCAGCCATGATGTGCGCGACGTTCGCCAGCGTCTCCACGTTGTTCACGAGCGTCGGGTTGTCGTTCGGGGGTTGCGCGAAGAGCCCGAACATGAAGGGCCGGGCGATCCGCGGGAGCGGCAGGCGCCCCTCGATGACCTCCTCGAGCCCGGTCTCCTCGCCGAAGAGGTACAGATCGGGACCGAGGATCAGGTCGATCGGCGTCGGACCGAGCGCGTCGGCCCGCTGCATCTCGTCGATCGCGGTTGTCAGGGCCTGCGTCTCCTCGGCGAACGACCGTTTCACGCAGATGTAAGCCCGCTCGGCGCCGACCGCGTGGGCGGCGATCGCGAGCCCTTCCAGGATCTGATACGGGTTGGTTCGGAGCAGGGTCCGATCCTTGAACGTCGCCGGCTCGCCCTCAGCGCCGTTGCACACGGCGAACCGCGCGCCCGTGCCGGTTCCTCGGATCGATCGCCACTTCTCACCCGTCGGGAACCCGGCGCCTCCGCGGCCCCGGAGTCCGCTCTTCGCCACCTCGTCGATCACCGCGTCCGGGCTCGCCCCGAGCGCCACGTCCAGGCCGCGTCCACCACCCGCGGCGACGTACTCGTCGTACGAACGAGGAGACACATCGAGCAACGGCATGGGGAAAGCCTACGGCGCAGGCTTATCGGCTGCTTAACCCATGGTTGTCCCTTCGCTTGCACCGCTCCACCTACGGTGGTCCAAGGTCACTCGAGAAGGAGGAGCACGATGAACAAGCGGTCCGCGGTGTTCATGGCAGCAGGGTTGGTGGCGGTGCTCACGCTCGGCGGGATGGCGTTCTCGCGCGGTCTCACCGGACCGACGGTCAGCTCCGCCACCCCCCGGAACAAGCACGCGCACGTCAAGCCGCTCGTACGGACGCACACGAAGAAGATCGTGGTCCACCGGCAGGCGCCCACGCCCCCCGCCCGCACCGTGGTCATGCCCGCTCCTACGACCTACACCGCCGCGGCAACCACGACGGCGGGCGGCTACGAGGGTTCGGATGACGGATACGAGGGAGACGAAGGCCACGGTGGTGGTGGCGGCGATGACTGACAAGGAGCGTCCGAAGAAGCAACGGTGGTCCAAGCGAGCGGTCCGCGCGGCCGCGTGGACCGCGGCGGGCACGGCGTTCATCTCGGCCCTCGGGGTCCTGGGAGCGGCTCCGAACCCGGCGGCCGCCGGCCAGACCGCGGCCAAGGCTCCGAGGAAGATCATCGTCCGTCGCATCATCAAGAAGGTGGTGATCGTCGGCCAGGCGAAGCCCGCCCCGGTGCACGTCGTGTACACGGGTGGCGGGAGCACGACAGGTTCGGCGCCGGCTCCGGCGCCCGTCACCACCGGAGGGTCGCACCCATGAGCGAGCTCGCCAGCAGCGCGTTCAGGGCGATGGGGACGCAGATCAGGACCGTGCTCCCTGCAACGCTCCCTGAGCGCGTCGTCAAGGGCGCGTTCGAGCGGGTCACGGACATCTTCGCTCGCGAGGAGCAGCGGTTCTCGCGGTTCCGGGGCGACAGCGAGCTCACGTCGGTGAACGCGCACGCCGGCCGATGGACGAACGTGAGCGCCGGGTTCGAGCGGCTCGTGAGGTTCTCGCTCCGTCAGGCGGAACGCACCGAAGGGCTCTTCGACCCGACCGTGCTGCACGCGATCATCGCCGCCGGTTACGACCGCGACTACGACGAGGTGCTCGCCGGTGCGAGAGGCGTCTTGCACCCACCACAGCCGTGCGGCCGGTGGGCCGAGATCGACATGCGCCCCGGAGGGCTGCGGCTTCCGGCTGGGGTCGGGCTGGACCTCGGCGGCGTGGCGAAGGGATGGACGGCCGACCTGGCGGCCGAGGCCGCGGCGCGCTCGGGCGTGCCCTGGGCGCTCGTCAGCGCCGGCGGGGATCTGCGCATCGCCGGGGACTGCGTCGGGGTCGACGTGGCGATCGAGGATCCGTGGGACGCGACCGAAGAGGTTGCACGTGTCCGGCTCAAGAGCGGCGCGCTCGCGTCGTCGTCGACGACCCGCCGTGCCTGGGGGCCGGGGCTGCACCACGTGATCGACCCGCGGACCGGGGCGCCGTCGGACGCCGCCGCGTTGCAGGCGACCGTCTGGGCGCCCACGTGCGCCGAGGCGGAGACGCTCGCCACATGGGCGATCCTGACTGGGCCCACGGCGCTCGACACGCTGTCGGGAGCCATCGCCACCGTCGACGGGAGCCTCGTCATGAATTTCGCGACCTCGGAGGTGGCCGCGTGAACACCTGGATCATCCTGCGCGCCGCCGGCATCGGGTCCTACATCGCGCTCTGGCTCGCGGTCGACTGGGGCCTGATCTCGACGACCTCGCTCGTGACCAAGCGCGTGTCGAAGCCGACGTCGATCCTGTTCCACGGCGTCATGGCGAGCGCCGGTCTCGCCCTGCTCGTGATCCACCTGGGGGGACTGCTGGTCGACAGGTTCATGCCGTTCGGCCCGCTTGACCTCCTGATCCCGTTGCGCGCCGGCTACCGGACGCTCGCGGTGACGTTCGGCGTGCTCGCGATGTACGGGATGGTGCTGGTGCTGGTGACCTCGTGGATCCGCAAGCGGCTGGGAACCAAGCTCTGGCGGGCGATCCACCTGTTGGCGATCCCGATCTTCACGCTGGCCCTCGCGCACGGCGTGTTCGCGGGAACCGACTCGTCCCGCCCGTGGATGTTCGCGATCTACGTGATGACCGGTCTCTCGACGCTCTTCCTGTTGATCGTCCGAGGGCTCACGATCGGGTACCGTCCGCCCCGTGCGGAGCGCCCGGCTGCGAAGGGTGCCGCGAACGCGGCCGCCGACGACGCGCGGATCGGTCGCCGGGAGGTCGTTCCAACTCCTTGACGAGCGCGCGGGGCGCCTGGCACCGCCATGCGTCGGTGAGGAGCTCGGCGAGCTCGTCGACATCGATCGCGGGCAGCCGGACCAGGATCGCGGGGAAGCCGTTGTAGTGCGGCTCCGTGAAGAACCTCTCCGGATCGGACTTCAGCAGCATCTCCTTCTCCGACTGGTTCGCGACGCGCATCGCGAGGACGTCATCCCGTGGCACCCGTGGCTTCTTCGGCTCGACGCGCTCCATCCAGTTCCACGCGAAGCCCTTCTCCCTGGCGCCGTTGCGGACGGAGAATGCGAAGCGGTCCTCGCCCTCGCTCGTCTCGGGGAGCGACAGGGCGATGCGGCGGACGTCGTCTTGATCAGCCCTCGGGCGCGCCGGGGAGGATTCGAACCTCCGGCCCGCGGATTAGAAGTCCGCCGCTCTGTCCCCTGAGCTACCGGCGCCCATATTTGTTTGTGCTGCTCGTAGTCCCTTGGCGGATCTCCCGCTTCAGGTCGCCGAGCGCTTCATGCTACCCGTGTGCTACCCGCCGCCATAGATGAGGGCTCCCGTCCGTTCGGCCGCCTCTTCCCGAGCCCAGGGAGGAGGGGCGAGCATCGATCGAGGGTGAAGCCGACCGTAGCGTGTCCCAAGCCTCGCTCACGACCTTGGGATTGGTGCCCGAGAGCAGCATCATCGACGCCGACGTGTGACGGAGATCGCGGAAGCGGATCGGCCGAACTCCGGCCGCGGTGGCTGCGCTTCGAGTCTGAGAGCCGCCACAACCAAGAAACGTCGGGCGATCCAGCAAGGAGACTGTCGCCCAGCTCGTCGCGAACAGCACCATCGCCGATCTAGGTAGAAAGGCGGGCGGCAAACATCACCCGGAACAAGCCTCTCAGCCTCCCAGGGCCTGATAGACGTTGGCGACGTCTCGGTCTAGTGTGAGTTGTTCGCAGGGGAGGCGATGCTGTGAACGCCGGAACGATCCCGACGCAACGAACGCTCGACAAGCCCTTCGAGAGGCTCATCGTTCTCGAACCGATCTCGAAGGATCCCGACGAGAACCTGGAACGATACGAAGACGAACTCGCGGCGATCTTCGGTTTCGATCCTGGTTCTGATCCCGATCCATCGGAATGGTTCACTCCTGAGGAGTTCTCCGCGTTCAGGCCGTACTTGGAAACCGTGAGGAGGGCACGACGAGCGAGTCTGCTCGCGGTAGATGCGCTCAGACGCCGGCGTGTGATGGCCCGCGATATCCGCGGGCGGGACCGGGCCACGAAGGATCATGCCAAGGCATCGGGTGAGCGAGACGCCGCGAACGCCCAACAACGACGCCTGGACCGTGATGGTCTCGGAGAGGTGCGCCTCCGCGTCGCAGATCGGCTCGGGATCCGACGCCAAGGGCTTGAACTCCCGGTTGACTTGCGCTTCGCGCTTCGGTGTGAGTGATCTCACACAGCGGCGAAGGTGTGCTGTCTGCCGATGAAGGCTCCGCTTCCTCGTCAGAGACGGGGATCAGCGTTCCGCGCTGTCCGAGAGCAGTCAGAGATGTCTGGAGCGATAGCCATCCGGTCCCGGACCAGATACGAGCAGGGGTGGGTTGAAAGAGCGAACCTTGGAGCAGACACAGGTCATCCAGAACCGCCAACGTGAAGTCCTCCATCACACGGTTCTCGACGAGGTCGTCGCGCTGGCACAGGGCGGAAGGTCCTGTCTGAAGCAGGCCCACAGACCGTCGCACCATAGGTGGATCAGCTGGCGTCGCTGTGGCGGGAAGTGTTCGTCGATGGCTTCAAGTTCATGAGCGCGGGCCAGTCCCGCCTCCGCGAGGACGTAGGGGCGATACATCTGCATCCCACGCGACATGCTTAGTGGCCTCGATCCGACGGCCCGAGATACCAGGCCGGTCAACCCTTGCGGCGGCGCTTCGCCCAGAAGCCAGATGAGGGTGAAGGCTCAAGTGTCTTCGCCCTCACGATCTCTTGGAGTTCGGCTTCGAGGCTTCGCCGATCGCGGTATCCGTTCTCCTCGACCTCATCGATCTCACCGATCGTTGCTTCGCTCATACCGAACCCATCGGCCGTGTCGCGCTTCCGCCGCACCTGGCTATCGGCTATTCCTGACACGAGAAGGCTGGTTCGCCGGTGGTCACTCGGCACTAGTCCTCTGGAACGCCTTCTCCCATGTTGAGGGGCTGGTGCGTTCCGTCAGGGCGGATCAAGACCACGACTCCCGACAGGGCGCGAGAAGCTTCCTTCGCTTCGTCCTCGGACGCGAAGCGCCGCTCGCGGATCACGCCCCAAGTAAGCTGGTAGGGAAGGGCGTCCTCGTCGGACGCGGGCTCCTCAACGTCGGTCCCCAAGGCTGCGGGATTGCTGAAGTTCATGAGCCGTCTCTCCATCCGCCAGAGGGTGTGTTCCTCGAACGTCTCTGTCCGAACCGTCTTCCTACCCCCAAGCTCGGTCGCCGTGTGCATCCAGAGATCGATCGACTCATCGAGCGTCAGGTCCGCCCAGAGGAGGAGGATCTCGATGGATCGGCGGAGAGAGTCGCGGTTCCACGCGATCAACAGCCTCGTAAGTCAGGCCCTTGTTGTGCTCTCGAAGCAGCCTGAACCCCGACTCGTATCGATACCAGGCCCTAGCGATCTTCCCCTCCATGGACCGGACGATAGCCCTTCGCTGAGGAGGGCATTGGCCCGTTGGACGTCGGGTCAGCGTGGCAAGGGGGTTCAGATCAGCGAAGGTGTGCAGATGTCCGGAGTGACCTGTGCCGATCCCTCGAGTCAGTACGGCGTCACAAGAGCGCCGCCATCAGGGAAAGCCCCGTGGATCACACCGCTCACCATCGTCGGTGGCGTGGTTCTCATCGTCGGCCTGGTGAAGCGGGGGCGGGGGCCTCTGGATGCGTCTGACCTTCCACCAACACGACCTGACCTGACGCATCCCGCGAAGTAGCGGACGGACGGCGGCGTGACGTCCGCGTGATTGCATCGCGATGGAGCCCATCGTCGCATGGTGACGCTCGACCGCGTCCTCTTCGCAGTCGTCCCGTGATGACAGGTCCACCTACCTCTCAAGTGGCCGTAACGCAAAGACCGGATCGCGCGATGTACACAGTGAGATGCGGAACCTTCTGCTCGTCCCGGGCATGGCCGCCGCCCGACAACGCCGCTCCCTCGAACCGATCCTCTGCCCTTGTGATCTGAGAGCGCCATCGTGGTGAGCTCTTCCCCTCGATGGGTGAGGAGGAACCGATGCGGATCTTGATCGTGGACGACCACGCGATCGTGCGCCGTGGTTTGGCCTATGTCGTGAAGGAGAGGTTCCCTGATGCGGACGTCGAGGAGGCCGAGGGCGCTTCAGCCGCGCTCGACGTTATGCGTATCAAGGTCGCCGACCTTGCACTCGTGGACGTCCGGATGCCGGGCCTCGACGGGTTGGAACTGCTTCGAGCGATGAAGCGCGAGTGGCCGAACCTTGCTGTGATCATGCTCTCGACCTACGAGAACCCGGAGTACGTGAGGCGCGCTCTCTCCGATGGGGCCGCTGGCTACCTGCTGAAGGACGCGACACCCGAAGAGCTGGGACAGGCCCTCGACGTGGCGATCTCGGGGGACGGCAGGGCTGTGTCCCCGAACCTCATCTGGACCCTGTTCGAAGACGTGACGAAGACCGGGGCCGTCGACCACAAGCTGACGCGCCGAGAGCGAGACATCCTGGCGCTCCTTTCTGAAGGTCGGAGCAACCGTGCGATCGCCCAACACCTTTATCTGTCGGAAAAGACCGTCAAGGCCCACCTCGCAGCGATCTTTCGCAAGCTCGGCGTCACCAATCGCACACAGGCGGCGATGATGGCCCGCCGGTTGGGACTCGGCCCGGTCCCGGGCGCGGTGTCCGGAAGGGACGAGGGCCGGAGCTAAGGACACACCGAAGGCCTAACCTCCCTGCCGCTCGGCAGCCGAGGCGGTCCGTGCGGCGTGCGTCTACGCGGTGCCCAGGTGCTCGTCGAGCACCGAGAGCATCGGCCAGGCGCCGTCGGACCAGTTCGCGATCACGGAGTGGGTGATGCCCGACGCCGGGTCGTGCGTGGTGCAGACCGAGACGCCGGCGTCGTAGCCCTCGAGCCACACGGCGTCGCTCGTGCGGTGCACGTGGAACCCGAGTCCGTAGCGGCGCTGTTCCTCCGGCCAGTCGCTGCGCGGGCGGGTCATCTCGGCGACGAGCTCGGCCGACACGACGCGACCGGCGAAGAGCGCGCTCCAGAACGTGGCGAGATCGGCGGCCGTCGAGGAGATGCCGCCGTCTCCGGTGCCGAGCACGGGCAGGTGGAGTGCGTTCGACCGCAGTCCGGCGGCGTGCAGGTACGCGATCGCGTGGTCGCCCGGGAGCTCGTCCGTGCGCCAGAACCCGGTGTCGGCGAGCCCGACCGGATCGGTCACGCGCCGCCGCACGAGCTCGTGGTAGCCGACCCCGCTGACTCGCTCGGCGATCAGAGCGAGCACGACGTAACCAGCGTTGTTGTAGGAGAAGCGCTCGTCTGCGCGTGAAACGGTCGGGAAGCCGTCGAGCACCTCGAGGAACCGCTCGGTCGTGTCGAGCCGGTGCACGGGCACGGACAGCGTGTAGGAGTTGATGTCATCGCGCTCGTCCTCGTCGAGGTAGTCGCCGATACCGGAACGGTGCGCGAGCAGGTGCTCGACGGTCACGTCGTCGGCGATCAGCGGCAGGTCGCCGCCGAGCACCGAGCGTGCGGTCGTCGAGAGCAGGAGCGTGCCGTCGGCGACGAGGCTCATCACAGCGAGCGCAGTGAAGCCTTTCGCGACGCTCGCCAGCATGAACCGCGTGTCGACCGTGTTCGGGATGCCATGGGCGCGATCGGCCAGCCCGTATGCCTTCGCGAATCCTGCTGCGCCACGTCGGTCCACCCGCACGACACCGGAGAAGGCCGTGCGTTCGGCCTCCGCGTCCAACGCCGCTTCCAACGCCTCCATCGCAGGACCGTAGCAGCGACGGCTGCTGCCAGCCCCGGTGCACGATGTCGTCGAACGCCCGTCGCTCGGGCCGCTCGACCCGAGCAGGTCGCCCCTTGACTTTCGGG
>CAVRSI010000019.1:0-81016 GCA_963723855.1 uncultured Actinomycetes bacterium
GCCCTGCCGGCGACAGCGCGACGGCTGCGGAACGCCACCCCCGTCGCCGCGCAGCCTTCCGACGCACTCCAAGCACTCACCGTGCAGGCTCGCGACGATGCGATCCTTCGCGCGGGTCTGCCCGGCTAGCCAGGTCCTGACGTCGTTGTCCGGAGAAGACCACGCACTAGAGTGTCCCGAGTGACGTCTGCCGCGAAGGACACTCGGGCCGCCCAAGGAGCCGGCGTGGTGCTCCTCACGCTGGCGGCGGGGCAGTTCCTGATGGCGCTTGACAGCTCCGTCATGAACGTGTCGATCGCGACCGTCGCCAAGGACCTCAACACCACCATCACCGGCATCCAGACCGCGATCGTCCTGTACACCCTCGTGATGGCGATGCTGATGGTGACGGGCGGCAAGATCGGCTCGATCATCGGCCGGAAGCGCGCGTTCATCATCGGGCTCGCGATCTATTGCTCGGGTTCGCTGACGACGGCCCTGTCGCCGAACCTCGGCGTGCTGATCTTCGGATGGTCGTTCCTCGAGGGCGTCGGGGCCGCGCTGATCATGCCCGCGATCGTCGCGCTCGTCGCTTCGAACTTCCCGGCGGAGGGCAGGCCTCGCGCCTACGGCCTGATCGGAGCGTCCGGGGCCATCGCCATCGCCGTGGGGCCGCTCATCGGCGGACTCGCGACGACGTACGCGTCCTGGAGGTGGGTGTTCGTGGGCGAAGTGTTCGTCGGCGCCGGCATCTTCCTCTTCTCCCGCCGGGTCGCCGACGAGCCGGTTGTGGCCCGTCCGCACCTCGACGTGATGGGCTCGGTGCTCTGGGCGCTCGGCATGGGGCTCATCGTGTTCGCGGTGCTCCGCTCGTCCACATGGGGCTGGATCCTGCCGGCCGACGGCGCGCCGTCGATCTTCGGGATGTCGGCGGTGGTCTGGGTGATCCTGGCCGGGCTCGTGTCGCTCCGGCTGTTCATGGGGCACGTCCGACGACTCGACGCGGCAGGAGGCGAGCCGCTCGTCACCCCGTCGTTGTTCCGCAACCGGCAGATGACGGGTGGGCTCCTGATGTTCTTCTTCCAGTTCCTGGTGATGATGGGCGTGTTCTACGTGGTCCCGCTCTACCTGTCGGTCGCGCTCGGGCTGTCCGCGATCGACACCGGGATCAAGCTCACGCCGCTGTCGCTCATGATGCTGATCGCGGCGGTGGGGATACCGAAGCGGTTCCCGGCGGCGTCGCCCCGGCGGGTCGTCGAGCTCGGGCTGGGAGTCGCGGTGATCGGCATCGTGTCGCTGTTCAGCGCGATGGATGCCAACGCGAGCGCGGCGATCGTGACCGTGCCGCTGCTCCTGATCGGGCTCGGCATGGGAGCGCTCGCCTCGCAGCTCGGCGCCGTCACGGTATCGGCGGTCCCCGACGACCAGAGCCCGGAGGTCGGCGGCCTCCAGAACACGGCGTCACAGTTCGGTGCGTCGCTCGGAACCGCGCTCGCCGGCTCGATCCTGATCGCCGCGCTGACGGCCTCGTTCCTGAGCGGGATCGCGCAGAACCCGGACGTGCCGAAGGAGGTCTCGTCGCAAGCAACGTGGAGCTCGAGGCCGGCGTGCCGTTCGTGTCCGACGCCCAGCTTGAGTCGGCGATGCAGGAGGCGGGCGTGCCGCCGAAGACAGCCCAGGCCGATCCTCGACGCGAACGAGCAGGCGCGCGTCGACGGCTTACGCTCGGCCCTCGCGCTCCTCGCGATCATCGGCATGGTCGGGCTGTTCTTCACCAAGCGGATCCCGCAACGGCAACCCGGCGCCGCGGCGGCGAGCGGGTCGGGGGAGCCGCCGACGGACGTGGCGACCGCCTAGGCGGTCGGGAGCCAGCTCATCCGTCGCGATTCGAAGTCCGCGATCGCGCCCATGTTGCGCATGGTGAGCCCGATGTCGTCCAAGCCCTCGAGCAGCCGCCACGCGGTGAACTCCTCGATGTCGAACGTCTCGTCGAGCCCCGGCGCGGTCACGCTGCGATGCTCCAGGTCCACGACGATGCGCGTCGACGGATCGTCGAGCGACGCGTCCATCAACGCGCGCACCGACTCCAGCCGGAGCTCGACCGGCAACAGGCCGACCTTCGTGCAGTTGTTGCGGAAGATGTCGGCGAAGCTCGGCGCGATGATCGCGCGGAACCCGGCGTCCTCGATCGCCCACGGCGCGTGCTCGCGGCTGGAGCCGCACCCGAAGTTCGCGCCGGCCAGCAGGATCGACGCGCCCGCGTACCGGTGATCGTTGATCACGAAGTCGGGATCCTTGCGCCACTCCGCGAACAGGAACGGCCCGAACCCGGTGCGCTCGATGCGCTTGAGGTACTCGGCCGGGATGATCTGGTCGGTGTCGACGTCGGAGCGATCGACGGGAAGCGCGGTGCCCTCGATGACGCGGATGGGTTCCATCTAGAGGTCCTCCGGGGTGGTGAAGTGGCCGGCGATCGCGGTGGCGGCGGCGACCGCCGGGCTGACCAGGTGCGTCCTGCCGCCCTTGCCCTGCCGTCCCTCGAAGTTGCGGTTGCTCGTGCTGGCGCTCCGCTCGCCCGGCGACAGGATGTCGGGGTTCATACCCAGGCACATCGAGCAGCCGGCGCCGCGCCACTCGAACCCCGCATCGGAGAACACCCGGTCGAGCCCCTCGCGCTCCGCCTGCTCCTTCACCGCGAACGAGCCGGGAACCACCAGCGCGCGGAGACCGCCGGCCACCTTCCGACCGCCGACCACGCCGGCCGCGATGCGCAGGTCCTCGATCCGGGAGTTCGTGCATGACCCGATGAAGATCGTGTCGGGGCGGATCTCGCGAACGGGCGTGCCTGGCGCGAGCGCCATGTACGCGAGGGCGCGGACCGCCGCCTCTCGCTTCCCGTCGTCGTCGATCGATTCGGGGTCTGGGACGACGCCGTCGATCGTGACGCTCTGGCTGGGGTTCGTGCCCCACGTCACGTACGGCCGAAGTTCGGCCGCGTCGATCCGCACGTCCGTGTCGAACGTCGCGCCGTCGTCCGTCGGCAGCGTTCGCCAATCGTCGAGCGCGCGCTCCCAGTCCGCACCGTGCGGGGCGTGGGGACGACCCTCCACGTAGGCGAACGTGGTGTCGTCCGGCGCGACCATGCCCGCGCGCGCGCCGGCCTCGATCGACATGTTGCAGATGGTCATGCGTCCCTCCATGGAGAGCGCGCGGATCGCCGACCCGCGGTACTCCACGATGTGACCGACGCCCCCGTTCGTCCCGATGCGCGCGATGATCCCGAGGATCACGTCCTTCGCGGCGACGCCGGCCGGCAGCTCCCCCTCGACCGTCACGGCCATGGTGTCGGGTTTCGTCTGCGGGAGGGTCTGGGTCGCCAGGACGTGCTCGACCTCCGATGTCCCGATGCCGATCGCGAGGGCGCCGAACGCGCCGTGCGTGGAGGTGTGCGAGTCGCCGCACACGATCATCAGACCCGGCTGTGTGAAACCCTGCTCGGGTCCGATCACATGGACGATGCCCTGGCCCGGCGACCCCATCGGGAAAAGCGTGATGCCGAACTCCGCCGCGTTCGCCGACAGCGCATCCATCTGCCGCTTGGAGATCTCGTCGGTCACCGGCCCGATCGTCGTCGGCACGTTGTGGTCCATGGTCGCGACGGTGAGGTCGGGACGACGGACGGGCCGCCCGTGCAGCCGCAGGCCGTCGAACGCCTGCGGACTGGTGACCTCGTGCACCAGGTGCAGGTCCACGTACAGGAGATCGGGCTCGCCGTCGGCCCGATGGACGACGTGGCGTTCCCAGACCTTCTCGGCGAGCGTCTGCGGCATCGGGGGCTCCTCCCTTCGGTGCCGTGGAGGTTGTCCCAAATACTGGGACGTGGTACCAATATGCGAGACATGAGCATAGCACGACCTCCTCGAGCGACACCCGACGTCGGCAGCGGCGTGGGTGTGCTCGACCGCGTGGTCGCGATCCTGGACGCCATCGAGGCAGGGAACGCTCGAAGCCTGGCGGACGTGACCCACGCCACCGGCTACACACGGTCCACGAC
The DNA here is from genome assembly GCA_963723855.1 of uncultured Actinomycetes bacterium. Classification (GTDB taxonomy): domain Bacteria; phylum Actinomycetota; class UBA4738; order UBA4738; family HRBIN12; genus JBBQVZ01. Next base: position 4,034 of record CAVRSI010000019.1, read on the forward strand.
CCACCGGTTGCTCCAGGCGATGGAGGCGCACGACCTCCTCGACTACAGCGGGGCGCGCGGCTATCACCTGGGTCCGCGGTTCCTCCGGCTGGCCAACCGCGCACTGCGAGAGCTACCGCACAGAGACCTTGCGCATCCGGTGCTCACTCGCCTCAGCGAGACGACAGGTGAGAGTGCGCAGCTCTATGTTCGCTCGGCGGATGAACGGGTCTGCATCGACGCCGTCGAGTCCCCGAGTGAGCTTCGGACGATCGTCAGCGTCGGCGCCGCGCTTCCGCTCACCAAGGGATCCGCGGGAAAGCTCTTCCTCGCGTGGGCAACGCCGGCCGACCGCGACCGGCTATCGGCGGAGCTGGAACCATCGATGCGTGCGCGACTCGACCAGCAGATCCTCACGGGCCGGCGACGCGGATGGACACAGAGCGTCGGCGAGCGGGAACCAGGCGTGGCGTCGGTCAGCGCGCCCATCGTCGGGTCACACGATGCCCTGGTCGCCGTGATCTCGGTCTCGGGTCCGGTGTCGCGACTGGGTCGCGGAGGCGCGAAGCGATACGCGCCGACGGTGATGTCTGCTGCGCGCGACGTGGAACGGGCGCTGGGCTACCAGGCGTAGGCTTCGGGCGCCGCGCCACCCGGGCCGGGGAAGATCTCGTCGAGCTTCGTAAGGACGTCGTCGCCGAGCTGGATCTCGAGCGCGCGCATCGACGCATGCAGCTGGTCGGGCGTTCGCGGTCCGATGATCGGAGACGTGACACCCGGCTGCGCCAGCAGCCAGGCGAGGGCGACGTCGGACGGGCGTTCGCCGAGGTCGGCGCAGACCGCCTCCCAGCGCACGAGCTGATCGCGCTGCTCCTGGATCTCACCTTGGAGGTACTCGCTGGACCGCCGTCCTTCCTCCACCTTGGAGAGCGCGCCGGCGAGCAGACCGCCCGACAACGGGCTGTACGGGATGAATCCCATGCCGTACTCGCGGACGGCGGGCAGGACCTCGAGCTCGACCGTCCGCGCGCCGAGGTTGTACAGGCTCTGCTCCGATGCCAGTCCCAGGAAGTTCCGCGCGCGCGCGATCTCGTTCGCGCGCGCGATGTGCCATCCCGCGAAGTTGCTGGACCCGACGTAGAGGATCTTGCCCTGCTGCACCAGCAGCTCCATCGCCTGCCAGACCTCGTTCCACCACGCGTCGCGGTCGATGTGGTGCATCTGATACAGGTCGATGTGATCGGTGCGCAGCCGCTTCAGCGACGCCTCGCACGCCTTGCGGATGGCCAGCACGGAAAGACGGCCCTCGTTCGGCCAGTCGCCCATCTGCCCGTAGACCTTGCTGGCGAGCACGACCTTGTCGCGTCGTCCGCCGCCCTTCGCGAACCACCGCCCGATGATCTCCTCGGTGGCACCGACGCCGAGGTGCCGGCCGTAGACGTTCGCGGTGTCGAAGAAGTTGACGCCGTGCGCGGCCGCGGCATCCATGATCGCGTGGCTGTCTGCCTCCGAGGCGTGCGGTCCGAAGTTCATGGTCCCGAGGCAGAGGCGGCTGACGACCAGGCCCAGCCGTCCGAGGTGCGTGTACTCCATGGCTTGTGAGTTTACCGGCGCTCGCCGAGAGGCTCGGACGACGTCTCGGCGGCGAGCGAGCCGTCGCGCTCGGGAGCGCGCGCCCCCGGGATGAGCATGAACAGCAACGTGACGCTCGCCCCCAACACGCCGGCGGCGATCAGCGTGGCGCGGGCACCGATCGAGGCCGCGAGCGGTCCGACGATGGCGAACGACAGCGGCACGCCGCCGAGCGAGATCATCCAATCCAGGCTGGAGACACGCCCGAGGAGATCGCTCGGCACCAGCCGTTGCAGCACCGTCACCCACAGGATGACGAGGACGGTGATCGACCCCTCAGACACGAACGCGACGAGCATGCCCTGCCAGACCGTGTCGATCACGCCGAACCCGGCGGTCATCAGCATCCCGAGCGCCCACGCCAGGTACATCAGCGTCAACGCCCGCCGCGGCAAGCCGACCTGCCCCATCACGATGGCCGCGAGCACCGAGGCGACGCCGCCGGCACCGAACACCAGACCGAGATCCTTCGCCGAACCGTGCAGGTCGTTCTTCACGACGTACGGCACGAGCGTCTCCCACGGCCCCCACACGCAGAGCAGGCTGACGAACGCGCCGGCGAGCGCGGCCCAGATCCACGCTCGCTGCCGGACGTAGCGGATGCCCTCCTTCACCTCGACCCAGATCGAGCCCTCCGTCTCCGGATCGCGTTCCAGGCGTCGCACGCGCATCAGCAGGATCATCAGGGCGGAGAACGCGAACGTGGCGGCGTCGGCGATGAAGGCCCAGCCGGGGCCCACCGTTCCTACCAGGAGGCCCCCGATCACCGGTCCGATGAGCGTCATCGCGATCGGCCGCACGAACTGCCCGAGCGAGTTCGCCTCCACGAGCAGGTCCGACGGCACGATGCTCGGCACGATCGACGAGAACGCGGGTCCGAAGATGGCCTGACCCACGCCGTAGACGGCGACCAGCCCGACGAGCAGGGGGATCGTCAACGTGCCGGCGATCGAGAGCACGCCAACGGTGCTGATCGCCACGAGCCGGATCAGATCGCCGATGATCATGAGCCGGCGCCGATCCACCCGGTCCGCGAGCGCGCCGCTGCCGAGCATCAACAGGACCTGGGGAAGGCTCCACGCGAGTCCGACCATCGCGAGCGCCGTCGGCGTGTTCGAGATCAGGTACACCTGCCACGCGATGGCCAGGGTGTAGACACCGTCGCCCACCAGCGAGACCGCCGTGCCGGTCCACAACAGCGCGAAGTCGCGGATCGACAGCGGCCGCAGGATGCCGATCCGATCCCGACGCCCCGTCCGCTCCCCCATCCGCCGAGCATACGAAGTGGTCACGACGAGCCGTTGGTAGGGTCCGCGTATGAGCGAGATAGGCGAACAGGTCCGGTGGGGGATCCTCGGCACGGCCGGGATCGCGGAGAGCTCGTTCCTCCCGGCGCTCCGCGAGACCGGGGACGGCGTCGCGGTGTCGGTCGGCAGCCGAGACATCGATCGAGCACGGGTCTGGGCCGGCGAGCAGAGCGTCGAGCGCGGCGTGCTGGGGTACGACGCGGTGATCGCCGACCCGGACGTGGAGGCCGTGTACGTCCCGCTCCCGAACGGGCTGCACGCGGAGTGGACGATCGCCGCCCTCGAGGCGGGCAAGACCGTGTTCTGCGAGAAGCCGCTCTGCGGAACGGTGGAGGAGACCGAACGGGTCCTCGCGGCGGCACGCTCGGCCACCGGTTCTCTCTGGGAAGCGTTCGTCTTCCCGTTCCACGAGCAGATGGATCGCGTCCGCGAGATGCTCACGGCCGGTGCGATCGGCGCGGTGCGCGAGATCCAGTCGCGGTTCCATTTCGTCCTGGACGACCCGAACGACATCCGCTTCTTCGCCGACCTGGCCGGGGGCTCCATCCAGGACGTCGGTTGCTACCCGATCCGCCTCGCGCGGCTTCTGTTCGACGCCGAGCCGGACCTGTCACGCGCGATCGCCGATGCCGAGTGGACCCCCGACGGTGCGGATACGGAACTGTGGGGTGCGCTCGTCTTCCCCGGCGACCGGCGCTTGGTGTTCTCGTGCGGCTTCCGCAGCGGCTACGACACGCTCACGCGCATCCTCGGGACAGAGGGCGAGATCCGGATGACCGGGCCGTTCCACCCCGACGATGACGACGAGTTGGTCGTCGTCCGGGACGGGCTGAGCGAACGGCAGCCGGCGACGACCACCGGCGAGATGTCGTTCACGCCGGCGATCCGGCACATCCATCGCGTCGTTCGCGGGCTCGAGGAGCCGCGTCACCTGGCGGTGGACGAAGCGACCGGGAACGCGACGGCGATAGCCGCGTTGCTGGATGCCGCCAGATCCCGCGCACAGCTGCGTTGAGCGAAGCGCGCCGGGAGGGAGTCGAACCCCCAACCTTCTGATCCGTAGGCATCCCGCAAGATGCGCTGTGCTACAGGGCAAACTCCCAGGTCAGAAGGGAGCGCAGAGGACCGCGTTATCGTGTGTGCACGATGTCGATGCAGGAACTGAGCCCGGAGACCTACGCAACGATCGCCACCGATAAGGAGGCTGCTGAGAAGGTCCGTCGCGTGCTCGGCAAGGAGTTGCCCGCTCCCGTCTCCCACTCGACCCTTGAGGCCATCGCGCAGGAGCGGCCCACGAGTGGGCGGCCGATACCTCCCTGATCGAGCGTCCGGTCACGCGCTCGAGGAACCTGTCTTCTCGGCGCGGGCTCGCTCGGGCTATCCTCCGCGATGATCAGGGGGGTTCCCCCACGGATGGCGCGATGGAAGGGAGGCCGGGGACGATGCCGCGCAGTCCGATCCGCAAGATGACCGTGCTCCTGATCTCCCTGATGCTCGTCGTGGTCGCATGCTCGAAAGGTTCCGGCTCGAGCTCCTCGACGGTGAGCCTGCTGACCTATGAGAACTCGCTCCTGCCCGACGTCATCAAAGGGTTCCAGGACGCGAACCCGAGCGTCAAGCTTCAGGCCACGACGTTTACCTCGGAGGACGACGCCATCGCGAAGCTGCAATCGGGTGCGACTACCGACGTCGTGTACGCGTGCCTGACCGACACGGATCGCCTCGCGAGCGGCAAGCTCGTGCAACCCATCGACACCGGGCGGCTCACCGCCTGGAAGACCTTGTTCCCTTACTTCGGGAACAGCTCTCAGATCGTGGTCGGCGACAAGATCTACGTGGTCCCGGCCTTCGGAGGTACGACCGGGCTGATCTACAACCCGAACGAGCTCCCGGGCGGCGTCACCTCGTTCCGACAGCTGCTCGAGGACCCAGCGCTCGCCGGGAAGGTCGCGATCGAGGACAACCCGAAGTACGGGATCGCGATGGGCGCCCTGGCACTGGGCTACCAGGACCCCTACAACCTCACCGATGCCGACCTCGCGAAGGTGAAACACTGGTACCTCGACCACGTCTCACAAGTCCGAGCGTTCTACTCGAGCCAATCGGAGTTCTCCGATCTGTACACGAAAGGGGACATCGTCGCCGCGTTCGGCTACAAGGGGTACGACGTGGGGCTCGCGAAGCAGAGCGTCCCCGTGGCGTTCGAACCGGCCTCCGAGGGGGCACTGACCTGGACCTGCGGATACGCGATCGGAGCCAACGCGCAGGACCTGGACGGAGCGTACAAGCTCCTCAACTGGTTCCTCACCCCGGAGGCACAGACCGCCTACGCGACGTCGCTCGACCAGATGCCGACGAACCAGGCGACGCTCGAGTCGATGCCGGGCTCGCTGGCCGCCGACGTCGGCTTGAGCGATGGGGCGTCCTCCTTCGATCACTCCATCCCCACGCAGATCCCCGCGAACTACGACCGGTGGCAGCAGGTGTGGCGGCAGATCACGTCGGCCTGACGTCGATCACGTGGTCAGGTCGTACAGGTAGACGTCGACCCGGGTGAACTGGGCGACGCTGGTCAGCTGACCCGTGCCTCCGAGCGAGGCGAGCACGGCGTCCGTATCGGGACGAGCGTGGCTCACGATCAGCCAGACACGCCTGCGGGTGGCCGTCGCTCGGAGGACCAGCGACGGATCGCCCGACGACCCCGTCAGGCCGATCTCTGGCACCGAGTAGCTGCCGGGTGCGCGGTAGTAGTAGTCGAACGGGATCCGCAGGAAGTCCTCGCTGAACACGATCGCGTCGCCGTGCTGCAAGCCGCGATCGACGTATGCCGCGGCTCGATCCCACGCTTCGCGGTCGTGATGGAAGTAGTAGGTGTCGAGACCCCAAGCGGACAGCGCCACCAGAAGGGCGAGTGCCCCCGCGAACACCAGCGGGCGCCGCAACGCGAGCAGGCCCGCCGCGACGGCCAAGATGACGGGCACCCCGGCCCAGATGAGCGTTCGCGGCAGGAAGATCGGCCTCCAGGCTGTGGCGATCAACTCTCCCAAGAGCCCCGCGAGGCTGAAGACGAGGACGTACGCGATCCACCGTTGCTCCCGGCGCCAGCTCCACAGGCCGAGACCAGCCAGGGCGAGGATCACGATCGCCGCGACCGCGCGTGGCGCGCCGCGCATCGGCCCTCCGTAGATGGCGAACGTCCCTCTCACCACCCGGTGGATCGTCGGCTCGGGGATCCATGCGTATGAGTCGCCGTGGATCAGCTGTCGCGCGAACCCGGGCAGCCAGCCCCCCCAGAGGCACAGGACCGCGATCTGTGCGAGCGCCCAGTTCCGGAGGAAGCCCGGGAGCCGATCACGGCGGACCCACCACCCGAGCATCAACGCGTTGGCACCGATCAGCAGGAGGACGGCCGTATCGTGCGCGAGGAGAGCGACGACGATCCCGAGCACGTAGGCCAACCAGGCCCATCCCGCCCCCGTCGGACGGGGGCGGATCCCCGCCCCTTCCCAGCCCTCGGCCGGACGAATCCGGAACCGAGAGAAGGGCAGCTTGGAGCCGGAGCGTTCTGGGTAGCGCAACAGGTAGGAGACCCCCCACATCGCCGATGCCGCACCCAACGTGAGGAGGGCGTACCCTCGAGCCTCCTGCGCGTACCACACCTGGAACGGCGAGATCGCGAACAGGAGGGCGGCGAGCACGCCCAGGCGATGATCGCGGACCGTCCTCCCCATCGCGTATACAAGCGGGATCGTGGCCGCGCCGAGCAGCGCGGAAAGGAGCCGGAGGCTCGCCTCGCCTTGTCCGAAGATCAACCATCCGTGAAGGAGCGAGTAGTAGAGGGGCGGGTTGCCGGCGTCGACGGGCGCGTTCCAGCTCCACAGGTGGGCCAACGACGCGTGGGCGAACCGGAGGCTCGACGCCTCGTCGAGCCAGAGCGGCTGCTGACCGAGGCGGTACAGCCGAAGACCCAGGCCGAGCGCGACGACCACCAGCACCTGGGCGGCCGGGGCCCACCCCGACCCCGCCGCCGCCCCGACGTCACCACGAGTCCCCCGGACCGGCCCCTCAGGCTCGCGTTCGGGGATGAGCGTCGGAACGCTCCCCTCCGGGTCCGCGCGGGTGGGTCGGTCAGCCATCCGCTACTCTTATGCGGCGGACCGGCGAGGCGTCAAGGGAGCCGCGCTGGCCATCCTGGCGAAGGCGCTCATCAACCTGCTTGACCATCAGGCTAGTCCGGATGGGGAGGTTGACGGACCGTCCGGCCTAGCCCTAGGCTCCCTCGCGACTGGATTGCACCCCTTCAGGAGGAGGCTCCCCCCGACCTCGTGACCACGTCTCGGGACGTCCAGAAGAGTCGTCACCAGCGTGACGGGTTCCGCGTGCTCGTGGTAGGAGCCGGCGTCGTCGGACATGCCGAAGGGCTGGCGCTCCACGGACTCGGACACGAAGTGGTGTTCAGCGACGTGGACGAACGGGCCCTCGCCCGCTGTCGCGCCGAGGGCTTCCGCACGACCTCCGTGACGGATCTCCTCCTCGTGGACGTCGACGTCGTGCTCGTCTCCGTGCCCACGCCGACGCAAGCCGGGTCGAGCGACCTGCGTCAGCTCGAGGACGCGGTGGCCTCGATCGGCCTTGCGCTGGGCCGAGGGTCGGCCTCCGAGCCGGGGCGTTACCGGGTGGTGATCGTGCGGAGCACGGTCCTGCCGGGCACGACCGAGGAGATCGTCATCCTGTTGCTCGAGGCGGAGGCCGGACTCCGAGCGGGCGCTGACTTCGGTGTGTGCGTCAGCCCCGAGTTCCTGAGGCAGCGAAGCGCCATCAGCGACGCCGCGTCTCCTCGGGCGGTCGTCATCGGCGAGCTCGACGCTCGCTCCGGCGACGTCGGGGAGCGGCTGAACGCGGGCTTCGGATGCCCCGTGTTTCGGGTCCCGATCAAGGAAGCGGAACTGCAGAAGTACATCCACAACCTCTCCAACGCGTCCAAGATCTCGTTGTTCAACGAACTGCGAGCGGTCGCGGTGGCGCTCGGGACCGACGCCCAGCGCGTGTTCGCGCTCGTCGCTCGGAGCGCCGAGGCGATGTGGAACCCGGAATACGGAACGTTGGATCTCGGCCCCGTCGGCGGCCCTTGCCTTCCGAAGGATCTGGAGGCCTTCCTGACCTGGGCGACGCAGGAAGGGTTCGAGCTCCCGATCATCTCAGCGGTCGAACAGAGTAACGAACCCGCCCAGACACGGTGATCCCACGATGCCGACGCTGATCGTCATCGCGTGGCTCACGCCGCTGCTCTGCATCTCGATGATGCTCGTGGGGGTCATTAACGCGCGCCGCACCGCCAGACGGGCGGTAGGCCCCTCTCCGGCCCTCCTGATCATCCAAATCACCACCGTCGGGAACGAAGAGACCGTGAACGAGATCATCCGCCGGATCCGTGGATACGAACTCGCCATCCCCTACACCATCTGGGTGGTGACCGAACCCTGGGCGGACGCGGATTACCGGGGCGCGGACGAGTTGATCGTCGTGCCGGAGGAGTTCCACTGTGCCGCGTCGTACAAAGCTCGTGCGCTCGAGTACTCGAGGCGCGTTCGGGTCGAGCGTGGGCTCAGCGACTACTTCGTCAAGATCCTCTTCCTCGATGATGACGGCGTCCCGACCAAGCGCTACATCGAGCGCGTCGCCGCGGCCAACTACGACGTATGCGAAGGAATCCCCACGCCACGTAACGGGATACGGCAGGTTCCTCTCACACATGGACGATCTGCGGACGATCAACTGCCTCTACATGTGCTCCGTCTTCCAGGCATTCGGGCATCCGATCCATGTACACGGCGAAGGCCTGTGCGTGAGAGGGACGGCCGAATCACTCGTCACGTGGAACCACGACATGTTCGCGTCGGAGGATCTCGTGTTCGGGCATCTCGCCGTGCTCAAAAGCCGCTCGTGGGGGTTCGTGTGGGAGTACTTGGAGATCACCTCGCCGTTCACGTGGCGAGATTTCCTGGCGCAGCGCCGTCGCTGGCTCTGGGGCAACATCCACGCGGTGCGACACGTGCTGCCGCTCCGATCGAGCCTGCTGCTGATCGTCCTGTACGCCTATGGGATCTTCACCTTCGTCGCCTCCACGATCGGGATCCTGCTCGCGCTGAAGGGGACCCTCGGTCTGGATGACAGCCTCCTGCCCTGGCTGGTCGCTTCGATGATCTTGTGGCTCTTCATGTTCGCGCTCAGCGCGCTGATCAACTCGGGCGGCGGTGCCTCTCGGGGGTTCCGGCGTGCGTGGGATGTCGTCGCGGCGTTGCTCCTCGGGTTCGTGACGTCGGCCGTGGCCATCGGCGTCCAGGTCGTCGCACTCATCAAGGGGAACCCACACCGGTTCGAGGTGATCCACAAGACGGATCCTCGCGGGAGGAGGGCGAGCCTGGTCACCCCGGCTGAAGACGGAGGCTCCATGAAGCCCGACGATGTCACCCTCGTCCACGATCGTGTCGTCATCGTGCCCGAGCCATCGGAGTGGACGGGCGACCCTGACCTCTCCAGACGCGGGGGGGAGGCCTGATGCTCGGGCCAGGTAATGAACGACCGACGCCGAGGGCTCAGCTCAGCCCTTCGCGAAGCCTCCCGTCGATCGCTGACGCGCGTTCAGGCTCGGTCACCTTGCGGCCCCACGCATCTCGCACGTACAACGCGTCGATCACGCGGCCCGTGTACGTGGCCACCTTCGCCAGATGCACGTCGAGTTCCAGCTCCGACAGCGTGCGCGTGATGTCGTAGAGGAGTCCCACCCGGTCCGAGGCGCCCACCTCGATCACCGTGAAGAAGTTGGACGCATCGTTGTCGATCGACACGGTCAGCGGCGTGCGACGCTCCCCCGGTGGGTAATGGCCGCGCTGCTCCGCCATCCGGTGCTCGATCGAGATCCGGCCGTCGATCACCCGACGCATCGTGCTGCGGAACCGCCGCCATCGCTCCTCTCCGACCTCCGACTCGAAGGCCCCTCGACCTCGAACACGTATCCGGCGGCGGCGGCGCTCGCCGCCGGATCCGCGCTGATGGCCCGACGCGACATCGCGTAGCCGAGCCGTGGCGCGGAGCGGAAGAGGGGACCCAATGGACCTTCTCTCTCCGGCCCAGCTCCGGGTAGGGTGGGTGCCAGCTTGCACGAGGGGTCGAGCCGGGGAGTGCTGATGCGTCGTTCGTTGCTGCTGCTTGCGTCGCTGCTGGTTACGGTCTTCGTCGGGTCTGCGGTGTGGGCTGCGATACCGAGCCGCACGGCCACAGCGAGGGTGGCCTGCGACTGGGCGGTGACCCCCGGAGGGAGCATCGAGGCCACCCTGCGCGCCGCGGGGCAGGATCAGACAATCTGCCTCCCGCCCGGAATGTATCCGGTCCCGAGAGAGCTCCGACCGAAGGTGGGACAAACACTCGTCGGTACCGGCCCATCGCCGGCGATCCTTCGCTGCGACGCTGCCTTCTGCATCGACGGTGCCGACGGACCCACCGGTGTAACCGTGGAGACTTACTCATCTTGGAAGGGGCGAAGTTCGCCAACGTGCGGGCCGGGGACCGATGGACCATCCGGCGGGTGGAGTCGAAGGACGCCGGGGTCGGCGGCATCCAGGTGCGAGGGAACTGGGTAACGATCGCATCGTCCTATGTTCACGACAACGGCGCCTTCGGAATCCGCGCGGTCGACTCCGCGAACCTCGCGATCGTGGGGGAACGAGGTCGCCTTCAACCCAACGGACCCGCACATCTCGCCCGGATTCGCAGGTGGCATGAAGATCAATGCTGTCCACAACCTGACGATTGAACGCAACGACGTGCACGACAATGGCGGTGGCGGGGGGATACTGGCTCGACATCGACACCCGTCACTTCACCGTGGCGCACAACCGGAGCCTGAACAACGAGGGCGACGATATTCGCGTGGAAATCAGTTGCTACGGCGACGTGCGTTCGAATACCGTCGCCGGCGCTTCGGGCGTCGGGATCGACCTGTTCAACGCCCACGACGTCTCGGTCGATTCGAACGTCGTGCGCGCCCCCGTGGGCGCGGGCTTCGGCATCCGGATGCTCAGCAACGGTTGGACGTCGGCGCCGGGAGATGGCTCGTGTCGATCGGCGGGTTCGTTCCCCAACGCCAACAACCGTGCCACCTCGAACACCGTGGTCACATCTGATCGTGCCACGCGCATGGGCATCCAGGACAGCGGAGGCGTGAGCCAGGGGAACGCGTGGGCCTCCAACGACTACGACGTGCCCGACTGCGCCGCACCCATCTGGCAGTGGTGGGCCAGCGCCGGACGTCGCCTCGGGGTGTTCATCGCTTGGCAAGCGCTCGGGCAGGACGTCAGTGGCTCCTGCGCCTGATCCGAGGTTCGCGCGCTCGCTCTGCTAGGCGGCCTCGGCGTCATCGGTCAAGACCGCGTCGCGCACGGTCGCCTGCGATGGGTCGGGGCGATCATGGATCCGCGACGCATCGCGGATCGGCGCGGCGGCTCGATCAACTTCCGTCGGATCTGCAAGTTCCGACCCCGAGGTGTCGGCCGCCGAGTTGGCCATGACAAACCCGGCTTTCCCATTCGAGTTCAGGGCTGAGTAGAAGGCCTGATCCAGATGTAGTTGCCCTTGTCGCCGTCGGAACAACTCGACAACCGAAGCGTCAGCATCAGGGACGTCGGCGATCTCGCAGGGTTCCGCCCGAGAGGTCGGCGTCTTCGGATCGAGAGGTCTCGTGGACGCTCTCGGCGTCACCGCCGGTGCACGAGGCGACCGCCAAGAGCAACGAACGCGAGTAAGGCGACGAGTCGCCTCATGAAACCCGTATCTCCGCGTCCGTCATCCGATGCATCGTGCTCCAACCTGGCACGTTTGGACAGTGTTGGAGACTCGCGGCGGGTGTGACACGCGTGACCCGCTGATTCCGAGGAACGGGCCGTTCATGCCTCCACCCGGAGTTCGTCGGTGAACGCTAGAGGATTTGAACCTCTGACCTCTTTCGTGTCAGGGAAGCATTGAACACCGTTTGGCCAGCATCTTCGCAGGCCGATGCCGGGTCGGGATGTCACAGGAGAACCGGAGGGCGATCTTGGGTTCGATCGGCTCTTTGACCACGAGTTGACCGGATCTCGCTGGCGAAACCACAGCGGGAGGTGACGATGTCACGTCGGTCTGGGCCGCCGACGCGTCGGGGGCCGGTTGCGTGAGGGCGCTGATGGCTTGAACCAAGACCAGGCCGATCATGAGCCGCCCGATCTGGACGCGCCTGGTCTCGATCGACGTGGCAGCGGGGGCGGATGGCCGGGTCGATCCGGACCGGCCGGGCGCGGAGACCTCCCGAGAGCTGTTCGACCGGCAACAGCTCCACGCCGTACGTGGACAGGAGTTCCGCCTCGACGTCGGCGGCCGAATCCGCACGAGCCGTCGGACCGGACCAGTGCGTTCGGCAGACGGCCGTGAGCACATCCGTGGTCGCCCAGGACCGTCACCGGCGTCACGGCCCCGGCGCCGACGGCGAGGCATGGTTCGCACACGAGCCGGAGCCTCGCTGGATAGGCGAACCGTGACCGGGCCCCGCGCGTGTGCTCGATCACACGTTCCCACATCGATACGGTCCCGACGACGCTGCTTCCGATACGCGTCACACCCGACCGCGCCAAGTAGTCCGGCGATGCTGCTGCGTAGAGGCCGCACGTGCAGTGCTCGTCGGGAACGGTCCACGCGCGATGTTGGACACACGTCGCCACCATGACGTCCTTCGCTGGCCAATGGTCGGGCCGAGTGACGGATCGGAGCGTGAGGGCACCGCCGACGCGTTCGAGGCCCCACACACGCCAGCCGACGACCGGCTCCAGCGAGAGCGGCGGATCGACGTCGAGGGGGGAGTTCGCCATCGGAGTCCTTCGTGCAAGGATACGGGAAGGGCAACGGCGCTGCACCACGCCACGGACACCGCCACCAGGTGGACGGACCCGATGGGAGACGTCGGATCAATATCCGCCTGGTTGCTGCGTTTCACGATCTCATGCCAGCTCATATTCGCGACGCGGATAAGGCCCCCTCGGCCAGTCCGCGAACCGCATGCCACACTCCTGGGCGAAGAGAGGGGGCGAGGTGGCCGACCAACCGAAGAGGATCTTCATCCGGCCCCCGGACGACTGGGAGGGGATGACCCCCGAAGATCAGTACGCCTGGAGCTTGGCCCTCGTCGAGCACCTCGTCGATGACCGGGCCAAGTCGGTCGATCGCTCGGCACGTGGAGAGCGATGCATCATCGCCAGATTTGACTGCTAGCGTGACCAACTAACAGTTGGCTGGAGATCTGTACGAAAGCTGGGGACCCGTGGTGAGGGCATGGGCCGGCCGCGTCCGGATCGGTCGGCTTGTCGAACTAATGTAGGCATCGCAGCGGGCGATCCGTCGCCGCCACGGCCTCATCGAGGTCCCAGCTGAGGAGCGCCTTCACGATGGCGGACTTCGCATCGAAGTGGTGGAACAGCGCCGGCTGCCGGACCCCGACGGCATCGGCGATCTGCCGCGTGGTGTCGCGTGGTATCCCTGGCGTGCGAACAGCTCAGACGCCTCATGGAGGATCACTCTCGCGGGTCGACATCTCGGTCCGACGCCCCCCTCCGTCAGGCTCGCCATGGCCAGAGGATAGTTTGTGGATCCCGCCGCCCGCCGGTCCTAGCCGCTGATGTTGGTCTCCTGGCGCGATTGGGGGATATTCCGCTGTACGCGCAAGCGAGCTTCATACGCTGTGCAAGCCCTATGCGACGGTCCCGAGGAGCGTTTCCCCTGCTAGCGCGCCGGGAGGGAGTCGAACCCCCAACCTTCTGATCCGTAGTCAGATGCTCTATCCATTGAGCTACCGGCGCGGAGCCACCAGTCTACCCAAGCCGGCCGGAGGGCCTGGAACGTCCTGGGACCCATCGCGGACCCCATCGCCCTTCGTCAGGCGATCGCGGAGCGTGGGACATCGTCGGTCGATAGATGTGACGGATCCGGGGCCGCCAACTCGACGATCACTTCGGTGCCCCCGCCGGGCCGGGCCTCGAAACGGATCGTGCCGTCGAGCACGGCCGCGAGTCGGGACGCGGCGAAGAGCCCCAGTCCGAGCCCCTGCGTCGTTCGCGTCATGGATGGGTCGCCCTGCGTGAACGGCATGGGCGATCGCAGCAGCGACTCATCGATACCCGGGCCGCGGTCGGCGACACGGAACTCGAGTCTGCCCCGCTCGCGACGGACGCGAACCTCGACCTGCTCGTCAGGGGGAGAGAACTTCACGGCGTTCTCCATGACATGCCGCAGGAGTTGATTGAGCAGCTCGCGATCCGAGATGAATATCTCGGCGTTCGCGTCGATGTGGACCCTGACGCGGTTCCGTGGATCTCGCACACCCAGATGATCCAGCACGTGCTCCATGAGGTCCCTGAGCACGACGGGCTCAAGCCGCACGAACCTCTCGTCGTTGGAGCCATCCAGCACGGCGCTCACGGTGTTCACCAGGTCCGTGAGCCTTCGCGACGCGTCCATCAGGCCGGACAGCAGCGGGACACCTTCGTCCGTCACCATGCGATGCACCTCGAGCGTCCTGGCGACTCCCGTGATGATCGTCAACGGGGTGCGGAACTCGTGGGACACGGTCGCGATCACCGCCGCCTGCCGCACCGCCAGGTCTCGCTCCTGCTCAGCCAGCTCGAGCTCGCGCTCGCGCCCAGCGATGATGCGCTCGATGAGCGCGGCCGTCACCAGTCCCACGAACAGGAAGACCAGCCCTCGCCCGATCCACAGCGTCGAGCGTTGGGGGATGCTCCCTTCGGTCATGGGCCACAGTGGGCCCGCCAGCAGCGTCGCGGCCGCCGACGCAACCACGGCCCCTCGATATCGGAAACGGGCGGCGCTCACCAAGATCAGGGGCGTGTACCACGTGGGCGTCACGGACCCGGCGCCGAACATGCCCGCGAGGCCGTAGCAGAGTCCCGAACCCCAGGCAGATGGCTCCGACGCTGAGCCACGAGGAGAGCCGTCCATGCGGCACGACCACCCGGTCGATCCAGCCGTGCAGGGCAGCGGGGGGCCAGCGAGATTCGATGGGATCCTCCATCTCCCGGATATCGGCCTGTCTGCTGGAGGCATTGAGCGCTCGGGAGGCGCTCAGCGAAGCGGCTGGGTCGCCACGATGATCCATCGGCTGCCGGTCGGCCGGCTCAACACGAAGGTGAGCGCGAACGGAGATGCAACGCTCTTGGCCCGCTCACCGCTGGCGTCATAGGTGGTCTTCTCCAACGTGCCACGCGCGTCGACCCCCAAGCTCAGCCCGGCCTGGCCCGCGGTTCGGATCACGGAGGAGATGCGAAGAGAGTCGAACCGATAGTTGTCCGCGACGGTCTCGCCGGTCGAGATCGCGTCATCGATGCGCTGCCGCATCGCGATGAGGCGGTCGCCGGAAGTGACGGCCGAGAGGAGGTCCTTGTCGACGGTCAGCAGGGCCTGCGTCTCGGTCTCGAGGTCCTCGGCGAGGTTCACCGCGACTTCCTGTCCGCCGGGGCCGGCCAGATCGCTGCTCGATCCCGCGACGTCGGCGTCGACGGTGACACGGGGAAGCGTCGACGGATCGATCTGGGCCGTTACCACCTGGAACGCCTCTGGATCGGTGCGGGCAACCTGAGGCATCCCGCGGGACGGTATCCCCACCACGACGATGCCGGCCACCAGGAAGACGGCCGCTGAACCGCCGATCGCGCCGTGCGTGAACGCGCGTCGAGGCGTGCCGCGGGCCATGTCTCCGATCGTCGTGAGCCGGGCCACGAAGGCACCCGGCCGGTCCTCGTCCGAGCGCGCCGCGGGGAAGAAGCGCTCCAACGGATAGCGAGCCGCGCACATGACGACGAGCCCCGCGAGCAGCGCCACCTTGGAGCTGAACTCGGTCGTCTGTGGCGCGATCAGCAGGGTGCAAACCAGGGCGACGGACGCCGCGAAGGCGAGCCGCGCCACCCGTCCGGCAGGCACCGTCTTCGGGTCGGTGATCATGAAGAACAGGAAGATCAGCACCTCGGGCGAGGTGACGATCACCCACCAGAACCGGGAACCGCACACGGGCCCGAACGACCAACGAGCCGTCATGCAGTGCCCCGAGGCGGCCACCACGCCGATGCCGGCGGCCAGCGTGATCCAGAACGCCGCCGACATGGCCAGCAGGTGCAGGCGCCGCGTGATGAGCACGCCTCCCACGATGATGATCAGGAAGGCGAGCGCCATCCAGAAACCGAAGGGTACCCACCAGAAGTCGAGCGGTTCCACGCGCGTGCTGCCCAGGATCAGGAAGGCCGCGACGAGGCCCACGTTCGACGGGTTGAACACGTGTGAGCCGCGGTACTTGATCACGTACTTCGTCAGCAGGGAGAGGCCGGCCACGATCGCGAACAGGTACCAGCCGTGCCAGCTCCAGTAGTCACCGTTCTCGGTGCCGATAACCCGGAAGATCAACGCGACCCCGCTCCCAGTCAGCATGGCGCTCGCCGGCCACACGAGCGATCGGGAGCTGACGAACGTCCACGTCACCTCGATCACGGCGCACGTCAGGATGGCGACGAGGATCTGCACCACCGACACCCGGAACCCGAGGACCGTCTGGCCGAGGATGTGGATCGAGATGATGACCGCCGCGAGATGCAGACGCGGATCGCGGAGGGACGGGAGCACGAGCGGGAATCGCTGCTTGCCGAGACGGACGGTGCGAGACGGTACGGTCCCCACGGTCGGCTCGGCTCCGAGCGGCGGACGACCAGGCGCCTGAACGGCCCCGGCGTCACGTCCGGACGGACCCAGCTGTGCCATCCGGGCAGCTTCCCATAGCGGCCGTTCGAACGCCGCTGGCGTCACACGCAAGCCTCGGATGGGTACGATTCGCCCCCATCCGCACGCTGCACTCACGAGAGGAGCACGGCATGATCTCGACCGAACCGATCGGCAGCATCCCTCGGCCTCAGGCACTGATCGACGCGATGGGCGCGTTCGCCGCGGGCGCGCTCCCCCTCGAAGAGCTTCGCGCGCATCAGGACGATGCCGTCCGCGACACCGTGGAGCGCTTCGAAGCCACCGGCTCCCCGGTGATCTCGGACGGGGAGCAGACCAAGTCGAGCTTCGTGACCTACCCGCTCGAAGGCCTGGACAACCTGACGCCGGAAGGCGCCGTGATCCCGTTCGCGGACACCTGATCGATCCGCGCGTGGAGTCGCCGGAGGAAGTTCGGGATCGGCTCGTCGAGGCCGCGTCGTACGTTCCCGTGTCGCACCTCGGCACGACGGACGACTGCGGGTTCTCTCCGTTCGCGTACGACACGTCGACCTCGAGGGACGTCGCGTTCGAGAAGATCCGGGCGCGGATCGAGGGCACGAGGCTCGCCGAGGAGAAGCTCGGCGCCTGGATCCTGACCGGCGGAGACGCCGGGATTCGAACCCGGGAAGGAGTGTTACCCCCTTAACCGCTTAGCAGGCGGCTCCTTTCGGCCACTCAGGCACGTCTCCGCGAAGGATTCTAGAAGATGGGGACCGGGGAGCCGCCGGTCGAGAGCGGTGGCACGACGGGGTGCCGCGTCCCGGGCCCGCCGCGAAGCGGCGGGCCCGGTGTCGGGCAAGGAGCCATTCTTAGAAGTTGCGCCACCCTGCGCCGGCAGCCATCAAGAAGACGGCCATGGCACCTAGGGAGAGCAAGGTTCGCCGGAGGCGTTCCATCCGTGCTCCTTTCCTCTATCGGTTCCTGTCACCCGATATGTCGGCAGTTTCCGACGGCTCTTTAGGGGCGATCTCGTCACCCGTTCGGCCGACAGCTCAAGCGAGCCCGGACGCACCCCGATACCGGTAGGGGAACCGACCCCTGCGGGAGCGAAGATGCGGCTGATCATGTTCACTGTTGTCGCGGCGTCCGTCGCCGGCCTGGTGGCCGGCGGCACGTTCCGCGACTTCCCCTCGACGAGACTCCGAGGCCCCTGGCTCGCCTTGGCCGGTGTTGTGCTGCAGTTCATCCCGGTCGGGGGCACCCTCGGGACCATCCTCCTTTACGCATCGTTCGCCGCCCTGATCGCGTTCGGGGTCCTCAACATCCGGGCCCCCGGGGTCGTGCTGATCCTGATCGGCCTGGCGTTGAACGCGATCGTGATCGTCGCGAACCAGGGGATGCCGGTGACGCGCAACGCCCTGGAGGGCTCCAACCAATCGGCGACCCTGAGCGAGTTGATCGCCAACGGGGGCGCCAAGCACCATCTGGCCGACGGCGCGACGAACCTCCTTCCGCTGGGTGATGTCATCCCGCTGGGCCAGCCGTTGAACCAGGCCATCTCGGTCGGAGACGTGTGCGTGCAGTTGGGCGCCGCATGGTTCATCGTGTTCTCCATGCCGCGTCGCCATCCTCGCACCGCCGGCTCCGAGGCCGCCGCCTGATGGACGTGCAGGAGCCCATCGAGGACGTCGGGGAACTCGAGGCTCTCGAGAGACTCCCTCCCTCGGTCGGGAACGTTCCCGCGGGGAGCGCCTCGGTCACCGCCCTCGAAGCGGTCCTGATCATCCCGCTCGCCTGCTGGCTCTGCTGGCAGGCCACCCTCGTGGACTGGACGCTGGTCGGATGGGGCGCGCTCTTCTTCGTGGTCTGCATCATGGCCGTCGACCTCATCCCCATCCCCGCGTGGGAGGACATCGAACTGTCGTTGTCGTTCCCGATCATGATCGGGGTCGCCATGCTCTACAGCCCGCCGGTCGCCGGGATGATCGCCATCGTCGGTTCGTCCGACATCCATGAGTTCCGCCGCGAGATCCCGTTCCTGCGGGCGATGTGGAACCGGTCCCAGATGGGTCTCGCGATCATCGCGGCGAGCCTCGTGTTCCATCAGCTCGCGAGCGTGACCTCTCCGTGGTGGATCCTCGTGCCCGCGGCCCTGGCCGCCACGATCACCGCCTACGCCATCAACGCGATCCTCGTCGCGTTGCACGCCTCGTTGCAGCACGGCCTCTCGGTCCGGCAGGTCCTCAAGAAGATGCACGGGTCACGACCGGTCGAGTTCCTCGCCTCGTACATCGGTCTGGCCCTCTTCGGCGTCGTCATCGCGCGGTTCTTCATCGAGGAAGGCGCCTGGTCGGTCGTCGTGTTCCTCGCGCCGCTCGTGTTCGCCCGTCAGATGTACTTCCAGAGTCGCGTGATGGCCGATCGCCTCGCGGAGCAGAACGAGCTCCTGACGGCGCAGGCCCAACGATTGGAGAACCTCCTTCGCAAGGAGAGTGCGACCGTCGATCAGCTCCGAGAGCTGAACCGGATGAAAGGCGAGTTCGTCGCCGTCGTCTCGCACGAGCTGCGAACCCCGATCACGGCCATGACGGGGTACGCGAAGACGCTCCGGTTGCCGCAGTTCGCCGACGACGCGCTCCTGCGCGAGGAGTTCCTTGAACGGATGGAGCGCCAGGGGAACCGCTTGATCGGACTCGTCGAGAACCTCCTGACCACCTCGCGTCTCGAGAACGACCAGTTGTCCATCTCGGTCGGCCGCGTCTTGTTCGAGGATCTGTGCCGGGAGACGATCGAGGGTCTGGGCACAGACGCCGAACGGATCGTGGCCCACGTCCCCGACGACATCCCGGTGCTCCACACCGACCGCCAGCTCCTGTCGCGCATCATCACCAACCTGTTGGACAACGCCTTGAAGTACTCGCCCGAGGGCGCTGCGTGCGAGCTGGACGCCCGAGCCGATGGCGGTGAGCTGGTGTTCTCCGTCCGCGACAGCGGGATCGGGATCGAGCCGGAACAGATGGAACGGATCTTCGACCGGTTCTATCAGGTGGACTCGTCCTCGACGCGCCGGTTCAGCGGTGCCGGACTCGGACTGTCGATGGTCCGCGACCTCGTCCATCACCTGGGAGGGACCGTCACCGTGCAAAGCGTCCATGGGGAGGGAAGCACCTTCACGGTTCGGCTGCCGATCCACGCGCCGGATGAGGCCGCGGCGACCGGATAGCGCGCTAGTCTGCGCCGGTGCCGGATGTCGCGGTCGTCGGAGGGGGGATCATCGGCGCTGCCTGCGCGTACGAGCTGACGCGCGCCGGAGCGAGCGTCACGCTGATCGAGCGCGACGAGCTCGCCGCCGGCGCCTCGGGCAGGAACCAAGGATGGTTCGTGCTCCCCGAGGATCCGCCGCTCGGACCGATGGCCCGCGCCACCCTTCCCGAGTACCTTGACGTCGCCACGTCCGCGCCCCTGCCCGTGTGGATCGATCGGGAACCGGTCGGACATGTGTTGGTGGCGATGGAGCCCGACGACGTCGAGCGAGCGCAGCCGGCGTTGTCATCGGCCGCGGCGCTCGGCGTGTCGATCCGACCGCTCGACGCCCGGGAGCTCCACGAGGTCGAACCGGCGATCTCGCCTCATGCCGTGGCCGGCTGGCTCCTTGACCAGGGGCATCGGCTGGATCCCGCGGCGCTGACCGTCGCCCTGGCGCTCGCCGCGAAGGCGGCGGGCGCCGACATCCGGCACCACCTCCGCGCGCGCGCGTTGGTGGAGGAGGGCGACGCGGTGCGCGGTGTCGTGACGGACGACGGAACGATCGCGGCGGACACCGTCGTCGTCGCGACGGGGCCGTGGTCGACGGCGCTGCTGGATCCGATCGGGATCCGGCTGCCGGTGAGCGGGGCACGTGGGTGGATCGTTCGCACGTCCGCGCCGCGCGAGCCCCTCCGCCATCTGATCGAGCATGCAGGGTGGCGGGACGCGCCAGAGCGACTCGAGGCCGTCAAGAGGCCATCGGCCGCGCGGGTCGCGACGGACGCGGTGCCGCGGGCGGAGGTCGGAGCGATCCTGCACCTGCACCCGGACGGCACGGTCTTGGTGGGCTCGTCGCGTCAGGCGTGGGTCACGCCCGAGCCCGAGGATCCGAGCGTGCCCCGCAGGCAACTCGCCGCCGCGATCGCGATCGTCCCGTCGCTCGCCGAGACACAGGTGCGTTCCACGTGGTGGGGTCTGCGGCCGATCACGCCCGACGAGCGACCGGTCGTCGGCCGGGTCCGTGACGGGCTGGTCGTGGCGACCGGACACGGGTCCGAGGGCGTGATCCTCGGAGCAGGGACGGCGAAGCTGGTGGCGTCGATCGTGCTCGACCGTCCTCCGCCGTTCGACGCGGGGCCGTTCGATCCGTTCCGTTTCGACCAGACGTAACGCCGCGGATCAGCGAGCCGCGAGACGGCCGGCACGCTCCATCATCGGCAACACCCGGTCGACCGGCATCGCGTGCAGCGTGTTCCCGCCACGGCCCACGACGGTCTCGGCCGCGACGAGCGCGTTCACGACGGCTTCCTCGGTCGCCTCGATCGTCGCCGCGAACAGCCCGCCGAGGAGCCATGGCTCACCGGGACGGGCATCGGCCACCGCGCGCACATCCACGACCGGGTCGGCGGTCCGGACCGGGATCCGGTTGGCGGTCGAGAAGGCGAGCATCTGCTCACCCGATCCATTGGACGCCGTCGAGCCCGTACGTGCCAGCCCCATACCTGCGCGCTGCGCGACACGGCGGAGCTGGTGCGGGAGGAGCGGCGCGTCCGTGGCGACGACCACGATGCACGACCCTTCCGAATGGTCCACCGGCATCAGGTCGGTGATCTGCTCGCCCACGCGCACGCCGTCGATGCGGAGATCCGGGCGGACCCCGAAGTTCGTGAGGACCAGCGCCCCCACGGTATACGCGCCGGCATCGGCCGGAAGCACGCGCGAGGCCGTGCCGATCCCGCCCTT
The DNA here is from genome assembly GCA_963723855.1 of uncultured Actinomycetes bacterium. Lineage (GTDB taxonomy): Bacteria > Actinomycetota > UBA4738 > UBA4738 > HRBIN12 > JBBQVZ01. The sequence continues at coordinate 25,723 of CAVRSI010000019.1, forward strand.
GAAATCGAAGCACTGCATGCCCGTCCCCGCGCCGATGCACCCCTCGGACACATCGCCGTCGACCGCACCGTCCAGCGCCGCCGCCACGTCCTCGTCGGTGAGGGGGAACGACAGCACGTCGTTGAGGTCCGAGTCGTCGCACTCCGAGACCACCGGCATCACCTCGGCGCCGGCAGCCGGGTCGCGGCCGGCGAGCCACTTCACCGTGGCGTCGTACGCCTTCCCGATCGCGAGGCTCGACGTCAGCACGATCGGCGACATCAGGACGCCCCATTCCGTGATCTGGTTGATCCCGATCAACTCGCCGTACCCGTTGAGGATGTGGGTGGCGGCGTAGACCGGCTCGCGCCACGGATCGCCCTCATGCGGGAAGAGGGCCGTCACGCCGGTTCGGATCGCGTGCGGATCCCCGTCGGCGCCCGTGACGATCGTCCGATGCCCCACGCGGACCCCGCTGACATCCGTGATCGCGTTCAAGACGCCGGGCTCGAGCCGCCCGATCTCGATCCCCAGCTCCCGTGCCCGCGGTCTCGCCATCGGGCGGCTAGGATACGGCCGATCGCCCCATGCCCATCCTCACCCTCGGGATCAGCTTCCGACACGCATCGATCGAGCTGCTGGAGCGGCTCTCGTTCGCCGACGACGAGCTCGTCAAGGCCTACCGTCACGTGCTCGACATGGACGCCGTCGACGAGGCGGTCATCCTGTCCACCTGCAACCGGGTCGAGATCACCGCGAACGTCCCCTCTTACCACGCCGGGTTCCTGGCGCTGAAGCGGGTGCTGACCGAGACGCGCGGTGTTGCTCCCGAGGAGCTGGCCGAGCCGCTCTACTCCCATTGGGAGCAGGACGCGGCCGACCACCTGTTCGCGGTGGCCGCGGGCCTGGACTCGATGGTGATCGGCGAGACGCAGATCCACGCGCAGGTCCGCGAGGCGCTGCGAACGGCCGAGGCCGAGGGAGCGTCGGGCCCCGCGATGCGCTCGCTGTTCCACGCGGCCGCGCGGGCGGGCCGCCGGGCGCGCGCCGAAACCTCGCTCGGCGCGGCGCCGGACGCGTTCGTCGCGCTCGGAGCCGATCTGGCGGCGGAGGAGCTGGGCGATCTCCGCGGCCGTCACGTGGTCGTGGTGGGCGCCGGCCGGATGGCCGGGCTCGCGGTGCGGCATCTGCACGGTCGTGGCGTCGGCAGCGTCCGGGTGCTGAACCGCTCGCTCGAACACGCGCGCACGTTGGCGGAGCGGACCGGCGACGACTTCGCGGGTCTCGACCATCTCTCCGCCGCCATCGCGGACGCGGACCTGGTGGTCTCGGCGACCGGCGCCGCCGCGGCGGTGATCGATGCCGAGACCGTCGCGGCGGCGCTCGAGCGGACCCGTACCGCTCCGCTCGTCCTGCTGGATCTGGCCGTCCCTCGCGACGTCGACCCGGGCGTCGAGTCGCTGGACGGCGTGCGGCTGATCGACATCCGCGTCATCCGCGAACGGCTGATGGCGGCGGGCGACGCCACCGCCGACGACATCGCTCGGGCGCACGAGATCGTGGCCGAGGAGGTCCGGCGGTGGGTGGTGCGGCGCCGCTCCGACGCGCTCGCCCCGTTGATCCGGGCCGTGCAGGCGCGGGGCGAGGAGGCCGTCCGATCGGAGCTCGCTCGCTATGCGGGCCGCCTCTCCGACCTGACGCCCCGGGAGCGTGAGGCGGTCGAGGCGATCGCCCGGGGCGTGGCGGCGAAGCTCCTGCACGACCCGATCGTCGCCCTGAAGGAGCGATCCGAGCCCGGAGCCGACGACCTGCACGCGAAGCTGCTGACCGAGCTCCTGCGCCTCGACCCCGACGACGAGTGACGCTCCGGATCGGCACGCGCCGCTCTCCGCTCGCCCTGGCTCAGGCGGAGGAGGTCCGCCGCAGGCTCTCGGAGCACGGCGTGGAGTCAGAGATCGTGCCGATGTCGACATCGGGCGACGAGGGAGCGCCGTCCGGCGAGGCGCCCGCGGGCCTGAAAGGCTTGTTCGTCGACACGATCCTCGACGCGCTCGAACGTGACGAGATCGACGTGGCCGTCCATTCCGCCAAGGACCTTCCGGCCGAGGACGACGAGGGGCTGATCATCGCCGCCGTCCCTCCCCGGCTGGACGCCGCCGATGTCCTGGTGCTGCGGGAGGCGTCGCTCCGCACCGGGGCCGTGATCGGGACGTCGAGCATCCGCCGGCGCGCACAGCTCCTCCGGGCGTTCCCCGGGGTGACCGTGGAAGACCTTCGCGGGAACGTCGACACGCGACTGCGCAAGGTGGCCGAGGGCGTCGTCGACGCAGCGGTGCTCGCGCTCGCGGGGCTGACGCGCCTCGGGATCGCCGCGCCCCATTCCGCTCCCCTCGGGATGGACGTGATGGTTCCCGCACCCGGACAGGGAGCGCTCGCGCTCCAGGCGCGCGCCGACGACCTCGCGACGCTCACCGCCTTGGCACCGCTCGACCATGCCGAGAGCCGGACGGCGCTCGAGGCGGAGCGCTCGTTGATGTGGCGGATCGGCGGCAGCTGTGCGCTCCCGCTCGGCGCACTCGCCACCGTCCACGGAGGCCGCATCGAGATGGTCGCCGTCGTCATCGCCCCCGACGGTTCGCGGGTGGCGCGGGTCGAGGTCGTGTCCGACTCCCCCGAGGGAGCGGCCGCCCAAGCGACCAAGGAGCTCATCGCCGAGGGCGCCGAAGAGATCCTCGAGGCGCTGGACGACGACCGGTGAAGCCGCTCGCCGGCCGGACCGTCCTGGTGACGAGACCGGCCGATCAGTCCGTCGAGCTCGTGCGTCGTCTGCGCAGCCTCGGAGCCACGGCGATCGTGGCGCCGACGATCGAGATCGCGCCCGCGCGATCCGCCGAGCTCACGACGGCGCTGCGCGACCTGTCGGCGGGCCGGTTCGCGTGGATCACGCTCACCAGCCGTGCGACGGTGGAGATGCTGGCGTCGCGACTGGATTCTCCGTCGGCCGTCCGCGCGAAGGTGGCCGCGATCGGCGAGGGTACGAGCACGGCGTTCCGCGCCTGGACGCGGCGCACCCCCGACCTGATGCCCACGACGTTCACCACGGCCGGGCTTGCCCGCGCCTTCCCGCGCGGCACCGGGCGCGTCCTCTGTGCCAGGGCCGACATCGCCCCCGCGGGTCTCGAGGATGCGATCGCGACGAAGGGTTGGTCCCCGCTCCGCGTCGACGCGTACCGGACACGCCTGGCGCGGTCCCTCCCCCCCGATGCGCGCGCGGCGCTCCGCGACGGTCGGGTCGACGCCATCACGTTCACCAGCGCATCGACCGTGCGCGGGTTCGTCGGGGCCATGGGGGTGGTCCGGGGGAACCCGAAGGTCGTGAGCATCGGTCCGGTCACGGCCCGCGAGGCTCGGGAGCACGGCCTGCGCGTGTCGGCCGTCGCCCGCCCGCACACGATCGAGGGCCTGGTCGCGGCCCTGGAACGGGTCCTCGGCGCTCCTCGGTAGAATCGCCCGATGAGCTTCCCCCAGCAGCGACCCCGACGGATGCGGCGCACGCCCGCGCTCCGAGCGCTGATCCGCGAGACCGAGCTCGCTCCCCGGCAGCTGATCGCCCCGCTGTTCGTGAAGGAGGGCATCGCAGACGCCCTGCCCATCGCGTCGATGCCGGGGCAGTTCCAGCACACGCTCGAGACGCTCCGCAAGGAGGCGACCGACATCGCGTCGCGGGGCGTGATCGCGTTCATGCTGTTCGGTGTGCCGGAGCGCAAGGACGCCGAAGGGTCGGAGGCATGGAACCCCGATGGCATCGCGCAACGGGCGCTCAAGACGCTCCGGGACGAGCTCGGCGACGACCACGTCGTGATCGCCGATCTCTGCCTGGACGAGTACACCGAACACGGGCACTGCGGCGTGCTCGCCGAGGACGGCAGTGTGGACAACGACGCCACGCTCGAGCGCTACCGGCGGATCGCGGTCGCGCAGGCCGAGGCCGGTGCCCACATGGTCGGGCCGAGCGGGATGATGGACGGACAGGTCGCCGCCATACGCGACGCGCTGGACGCGACCGGTCACGACGGGGTCGGCATCATGGCCTACGCCGCCAAGTTCGCGAGCGCGTTGTACGGACCGTTCCGCGACGCCGCGGAGTGCGCGCCGAAGTTCGGCGACCGCGCCGGGTACCAGATGGATCCGGCCAACGGCGACGAAGCGATCCGCGAGATCGTCACCGACATCGGCGAGGGGGCGGACATCGTGATGGTGAAGCCCGCCGTCCCCTACCTGGATGTGATCCGCCGCGCGAAGGACGCGACGGCGTTCCCGATGGCCGCGTATCACGTGTCCGGCGAGTACGCCATGATCAAGGCCGCCGTGCAGAACGGATGGCTGGACGAGCGTCGAACCGTGCTGGAGATCCTGACGTCGATCCGCCGAGCCGGCGCCGACCTGATCCTGACGTACCACGCGAAGGACGCGGCGGATTGGATCGCCCAAGGTTGACGTGACGATCACCGTCCGTCAGGCGACCCCGGACGACCTCGACGCGATCGTGATGTTGCTCGGCGCGCTCCACGACCCCTCGAGGGCGACCGCCGACGCCGAGTCGTGGAAGGCGATGCTCGCCCAGACCGGCCGGACGATCCTGCTCGCCGAACGGGACGGCGGCCCGGTCGGGACGGCCGACCTGTGGATCGCCCCGACCCTGCTGAACGGAGCCATCCCGCGAGCGTTCGTGAACTACGTGGCCGTATCGACGTCCGCTCGACGGAGCGGCGTCGGCAGGGCACTGATGGAAGATGCCCACCGCCGTGCGGCCGAGGCGGGATGCGGTGACGTGGTGCTGATGTCAGGCGACCATCGCCCGGACGCCCACCGCTTCTACGACGCGCTCGGCTACGAACGGTGCGCCGTCGGGTTCCGGAAGCAACTGCGAGAGGAGTAGCGATCGATGGCCTTTGCGATGCAGGTGACGTTCGATGCGGCGGATCCGGCCGCGCTTGCCGGATTCTGGAAGCAGGTCTTGGGCTACATCGAGGAACCGCCGCCCGAGGGGTGGTCGTCCTGGGAAGACTGGGCACGCGAGAAGGACATCCCCGAGGAGCGCTGGAACGATCAGAGCGCGATCGATCGATCCGGAGGGAGCCGGGCCGCGGGTCTTCTTCCAGCGGGTCCCGGAAGGAAAGAACACGAAGAATCGCGTGCACCTCGACGTGCGCGCGGCGCCCGGTCTCGACCCCGTCGCCCGTCGCGCGCGGCTGACGGAGGAGTCGGAGCGACTCATCGGTATCGGCGCGACGAAGCTCTACGAGATCGAGGAGCCCGGCGAGTACTGGATCACCATGCAGGATCCGGAAGGAAACGAGTTCTGCTTGGACTGATCCGCCACGTACCATCGTTCGCGTGAGCGATTCCGACGACCTCTTCGCCCGTGCCTCCAACGTGATCCCCGGGGGCGTCGACTCCCCGGTGCGCGCGTTCGGAGCGGTCGGCGGGACACCGCGATCCATCGAGCGAGGCGAGGGCGCCTACCTGATCGATGTCGACGGCGTGCGGTACGTGGACTACGTGCAGTCGTGGGGAGCGTTGTTGTTCGGGCACGCCCGTCCCGAGATCGTCCAAGCCGCGACGGCGGCGGCCGCCCGCGGGACGTCGTTCGGGGCGCCGACGGCCGGTGAGGTCGAGCTCGCCGAGCGGATCGTGGCGGCCGTCCCGGGCATCGACATGATGCGCCTGGTCTCGTCGGGCACCGAGGCGACGATGAGTGCGATCAGGCTCGCGCGAGGCGTCACGGCGCGCGACCTGTTGGTCAAGTTCGAGGGTTGCTATCACGGTCACTCGGACTCGCTGCTCGCGAAGAGGGGCCGGCTCGGGCGTCGCGACGTTCGGCATCCCTGGGTCACCAGGCGTGACGGAAGGAGCGGCGAGGGACACGATCACGGCCCCCTTCAACGACCTGGATGCCGTCCGGGCCATCTTCGGAGAACGCGGTCGCGAGATCGCGGTCGTCGTGGTCGAGCCCGTCGCCGCGAACATGGGGGTCGTGCCGCCGGAGCCGGGCTTCCTCGAAGGGCTCCGCGCGCTCTGCGACGAGCACGGCGCTCTGCTCTTCTTCGACGAGGTGATCACCGGCTTCCGGATCGCGTACGAAGGGGCCGGCTCGGTGTACGGCGTGACACCCGATCTGACCGCATTGGGGAAGGTCATGGGTGGCGGGTTCCCCTGCGCGGCGTTCGGCGGACGCCGGGCCGTGATGCAGCAGCTCGCGCCGACGGGTCCCGTCTATCAAGCCGGCACGCTGAGCGGGAACCCGGTCGCGGTGGCAGCCGGCATCGCGGCGCTGGACCTCGCCGATCGCGAGCGACCGTACGACGCGCTCGAGCGGCGCGCCATCGACCTCACGGACGGTCTCGCAGCTCGGTTCGCCGCCGTCGGCATCGCCGTCACCGTGAACCGCGCACGATCGATGTTCAGCGTGTTCTTCACGGATCGCCCAGTACGCAACTTCGAAGACGCGAAGGCCGCCGATCACGAGCGGTACGCGCGCTTCTTCCATCACATGCTGGACCGCGGCGTCTACCTCCCGCCGTCCGGCTATGAGCTGTGGAGCCTCTGCACCGCGCACGACGACGCCACGACCGAGCGAACGCTCGAGGCCGCGGCGTCGTTCGAGGGCTGACCGTCAGGCGACGGCGGGTCGCTCGGTCTCCTCGCGGACGTCCACGCCGTCGATATGCATCGCGACGCAATACGTCCCCGACGTCTTCCCGAGCCCGTCCGTGACGGGGCCGACACGGCAGCGGACGCTGACCCGATCCCCCTTCAGAGCGAACGTCGCGGCGTCTCCCCCGAGCGCAAGGATGTGCGCATCCAGGAGCGACGCGTTCGGCCCTTCCAGCCCGAAGATCTCCAGCAGGTCGCGCCCCTTGCACGCGTCCGCGGACCGACCGATCACCGATGCGGCGGCATCGCTCACGCTCTGCAATCGAAGCGCGCCGTCCGTCGTCCAGAAGAACACGGGCTCGTCGATCGTTGGATCAACGACGACCCGCGGCGCCGGGCGCGGAACCTGCTGGGTCGTGATCGGTACCTGGTCGGTGATGCCGATCAGCTCCCACTGCCGCATGCACATCCCCCTCGATCGGTGTCCGGTTCGATTGTGGGCGGCGAAGCGGGCGCCGCACATCGGGGCACCGGCCGATTCGCGCGTGCCCTCGGAGGGACACTCCATCGAGGGAGGGGCCATACCCGGTCGGACTACATCGGATGACCGGCACGGTCGGAACGACCGCCCCGTTCCACGATGGGAGGATCGGCGAAAGGCTGAGGAACGCGGCGAGGCGGGCGGGCCGTCAGGGCCGGAGCAGGTACAACCGGAACGAATCGTCCTCGATCGGCAGGACGTCGAAGCCGGCGAATCCCGCCTCGCGCGCATACGACCGGAGCGTCGATGGACGCATCACCGTGCCGGTGCCGGCCGAGCCGGGATCGGTCATCGCCGTCGGGAGGCAGGCGAACAGGCTCCATCCGTAGTGATACCGATCGAGATCGTCCTCGGCTCCGGTGAACTCGTCGTTGGTGGGCTCGTCGGCGACGAACACCACGCCGCCGCCGGTGAGCAACCCGCGCGCCACCCTCAGGGCGTCGACCGGCCGCGACATGTCGTGCAGGCACTCGAAGAACGTGACCACGTCGTACGCACCGGCATCTCCCGGCTCACCGGCATCCCGCGCCTGGAACGACACGCGGTCGGCCACGCCGCTCGTCTCGGCGTTACGGCGCGCGAACGCGAGCGACTCCTCATCCCTGTCGAAGCCGTCCACCCGCACGCCGGGATACGCCCCTGCGATCGCGATCGACGACCACCCCGTGCCACAGCCGATGTCGGCCACACGGGCCGGTGGCGTCGTGCGCAGGCGGCCGTGGATCTCGGGGATCTTCGGCAGCCAGTCCCTCGGCAGCACCTGGAGGTAGATCGGTCGGTTCGAGTCACCGACCGCTTCGCGCGAATCCGTTCCGTACGCGTCCCACGAGACGCCGCCGCCGGTGCGGTACGCATCGACCAACGCATCCATCACCGGCGTGAGCGTCATCAGGCTGCGGACGGTCGGCATCATGTACGACAGGCTGTCGCGGTCGAGCAGCACCTCCGCGTGGCCCGCCGGGAGCGAGAAGCGGAGCACGTGCCGGGTCCGACGCCGTCCGCGCGAACGATCCCGGCCGCCGTCTGCTGCTCGAGCCACTCGCGGGCGTATCGCTCGGCGATCCCGGCGCGGCTCGGCGAGCTCGGACGGCGTGGCGCCGCCGCCTTCGGCGAGCGCCGCGTACAGTCCCAGCCGGTCGCCCAGCCGGATCGACAGGATGTCGAAGAAGCCGAGCGCCGACCCGTGGAGGCGCTCCGCGAACGCGTCACGCTCGACCGCGACATCCGTCTGGCATGACCGGGAGCCTATGAGGATGGGGAGGCTGCCGCCAGCCGGCGTTACGCGCGCCGCTTCTTGACGCCCTTGTCCTTCAGGATCTCGCGAACGCAGTGGTGGCCGGGCATGCCCGTCACGCCGCCCCCCGCGTGGGTGGCGCTCGACGCCTGGTACAGCCCGCGGATCGGCGTGCGGTAGTCCGCGTATCCCGGCGCCGGCCGCATGTGGAACAGCTGGTCCACCGTCAGCTCCCCGTGGAAGATGTTGCCGCCGATCAGTCCCCAATCCTGCTGCATCTGCCTCGGCCCGATGATCTGGCGGTGCATGATCGAACCCTTGAAGTTCGGCGCGACCGCGTTCATCCGGTCGATCAGCCGGTCGGCGTACGCCTCCAGGTCGGCTTCGTGTCCGTCCTCGTCCGCCCACTCGGCCGGCACCCACTGCGTGAACATCGACATCACGTGCACGCCTTCCGGCGCAAGGGTCTTGTCGAACACGGTCGGGATCGCCGTGTCGCTGAACGGCAGCGTGGCCGCCTGCCCGAACCGCGCCTCCTGGAACGCCTTCTCGAGGTAGTCCAGGTCGTCGAGCACCTGGATCGCCCCGCCGTGGATGTCAGGGTCGAACCCCGGATCGGCCGTGAACTCGGGGAGCTCGGCGAGCGCCAGGTTGATCTTCACCGTGCCGGAGCGGGTGCGCCAGTTCTCGATGTCCTCGACGAACGTCGTCGGGAGCTGCGAGCGTTCGATCTGCTCCAGGAACGTGATCTTCGGGTGGATCGCGGTGACGACGAGTGGGGCGGACAGCTCCTCGCCGCCGTCGAGCGCGACACCGACGGTGCGCCCGTCGCGGACCAGCACCCGCTCGACCCGTGCGTTCGTTCGGATCTCGGCGCCGAACGACTGCGCCGCAGCGGCACACGCGTCGCCGACCGCGCCCATGCCGCCCTCGGGGTAGCCCCAGCTGGCGATCTCGCCGTCGCCGATGTCCCCGACCGAGTGGTGCATCATCACGTACGCCGTCCCGGGCGCGTCGGGACCCGACCAGGTGCCGATGATCCCGTTCACCGACTGCAGCCCGATGAACACGTCGTTCTCGAACCAGCGTCGCAGCAGATCGGTCGCGCTCATCGTGAACAGCCGGGTGATGTCGGCCACCGTCTGCTGGTCGACCTCCTTGCGGAGCTGCCAGCCGAGCTGGGCGATGTCCTTGATGTCGCTCGCCTTCTTCGAGCCGAGATGCGGCGGCGTCTCCATCAGCAGCGGCCCCATGATGTTGGCGATCCGGCCGATCCACGCCTCGAACTTCGGCCACTGGTCGGCGTCGTGCTTGGAGAACTTCGCGATCGACTCGTGGTCCTTGCGCGCGTCGCCCGACTGCAGGATCGAGCCGTCGGGCAGCGGGAGGTAGCCCATGCCCTGCGGGTGGACCTTGTAGCCGAACCGCTCGAGGTTGAGGTCGCGCTGGATCGAGGGCGGCATCAGGCTCATCACGTAGCTGAGCGTGGTGACCTTGATGTCGGGCGCCTCCGGCCACGGGGCCATGGTGTCGGCGGCCCCGCCCGTCTTGTGGCGGGCCTCCAGGACGACGGTCCGGGCGCCGTACTTCGCCAGGTAGGCCGCGGCGACCAGGCCGTTGTGGCCGCCGCCGATGACGATCGCGTCGTAGCTGTTCGCAGGCAAGATTGAATCTCCATTCAAACCGGGATGGGCGAAGCCTAACAGCGGTCCGGGTCCGAACGGAAGCCGGCAGGCGCGAGCCGTGCAACGTTCGCGGCCTTCCCTGACACCATGTGCCTGACACCATGTGGTTGAGCGAAAGGAGCGTGGATCATGACGACACAGACCGTGACGTTCGGAGCCGGCTGCTTCTGGGGCGTCGAGTACGTGTTCCGGCGGGTGCCCGGGGTGACGGGCGTCGAGGTCGGGTACGCCGGCGGCATCACCCCGAACCCGACGTACCAGGAGGTCTGCTCCCACACGACGGGCCACGCCGAGGTCCTTCGCGTGATGTTCGACGACGAGCAGGTCTCGTTCGATCAGTTGCTCGAGGTGTTCTGGGCGATGCACGATCCGACGCAGGTGAACCGGCAGGGTCCGGACGTCGGCGACCAGTACCGGAGCGCGATCTTCACGTCGACCGACGAGCAGTTGGCGGCCGCGAAGGCCTCGAAGGAGCGCGCGCAGGAGCGGTTCGACCGGCCGATCGCGACCGAGATCCGACCGGCGCCGGAGTTCTACCCGGCCGAGGACTACCACCAGGCGTACTACGAGAAGAACGGCCACACGCCGTACTGCCACGTGGTGCCGGTCAAGGTCCTCGAGGAGCAGGGGTTGCTCCCCGCTCGCAGCTGACGAACGAACGCACGAAGGCCGCGTCACCGGGGGTTCACCCGATGACGCGGTCCTCCCGCGCGAGCCGCTCTCTAGAACGTGCGAACGGCCACCTCCGCCGGTGCCTCGAGCAGCGAGATCGAGCTCGTCGTCGAGCTTCACGAGCGTCACCGAGCAGCCCGCCATGTCGAGCGACGTGCAGTACTCGCCGACGTAGCTGCGTCCGACGTTGATCCCGCGCGACGAGAGCTGATCGTGCGCCCGGCCGTAGAGCAGGTACAGCTCGCTGATCGGCGTGCCGCCGAGCCCGTTGATCATGAGGGCCACGTTGTCGCCCTTGCCGAACGGGAGGTCCGACGCGGTCGCCTCGACCAGCTCGTCGACGATCGCGTTCGCGTCGGCGAGCTTCTCGCGCCGCCGTCCGGGCTCGCCGTGGATGCCCACGCCCATCTCCATCTCGTCGTCGCCGAGCTCGAACAGCGGCGAGCCCTTCGCCGGCGGCGTGCACGACGTGAGCGCCATGCCCATGGTCCGCGTGACCGAGTTGACCCGTTCGCCCAACGCGACCAGGTCCTTGAGCTCGGCCCCCTTCTCCGAGGCCGCGCCGATCGCCTTGATCACGAAGAAGTTGCCGGCGACACCGCGGCGTCCGACGGTCCACGTGGAGTCCTTGACGGCGACGTCGTCATCGACGATCACGGTCCCGATCGTGATGCCCTCGGCCTCGGCCATCTCGGCGCCCATCTCGAACGCCATCCGGTCGCCGGTGTAGTTGTTGATCAGGTGGAGGACGCCCTTCTTGGAGTTGAGCAGCTTGGTCGTCTCCAGGACGTAGTCCATCGGCGGCGCTGCGAACACGTCGCCCGGACACGCGGCGTCGAGCATCCCCTTGCCGACGATCATCACGTGGGCGGGCTCATGGCCGGACCCCGACCCCTGGACGATCGAGACCTTGTTGTCGCTCGGCGCGTCGCTCCGCATGATCAGGTTGTACTCGGGCACGTACTTGAGCGTGTCCGGGTTCGCCAGCGCGATGCCTTTGAGCATCTCCGGCACGAACTCCTTCGGGTCGTTGACGAACTTCTTCATGCGTGTCCCCTCCTTACTCGCCGGCCGCCCATGCGTCGGCGACCTGTTCGAACATGACCGCGACGGCGATCGCCCCCGCGTCCAGCGTCCCGATGCTGCGCTCCCCCGTGTACGATGCGCGGCCGCGCTTGGCGAGCATCGTCTTCGTCGCCTCCGCCTGATCCCGCGCCGTCGTCGCCGCCCGGCGGATCGCAACGGCGGCGTCGTCTCCCTCTCCCAGCGCCTTCTCCAACTCGTCGACGGCCGGCACCAGGGCATCGAGCAACGTCTTGTCGCCCAGATCCGAGTTGCCGCGCTTCATGACGCCCTCGATCGCGGCCCGGAGCATCGCGAGCGCGTCGTCCGACGTGAGCTCGGTCTTGTCCCCGGCCACCGCACCGGCCCGCAGGAACGCGGTTCCCCAGAGCGGGCCGGACGTGCCGCCGACCCGGCTGGTGATCACGACGGCGATCTTCTTGAGGAACGTCCCGATATCGGTGCGGTCGAACGTATCCCAGTCGGACAGCACGATCTCGAAGCCCCGCGCCATCGAGTAACCGAAGTCGCCGTCGCCGACGACGGCATCCAGGTCGCCGAAGTACTTCTCGTTGTCGACCGCGGTCTGTGCCATCGTCCGCACGACCAGTTCGACCTTGTTCGGACTCGCTTCCTCCATCCACACCTCCCGATCGCTAGCTCCGATGCACGCGTTGAGCGGTCAGAGCACGACTGCAGGTCCTCGAGCGAGACGAAGTCCCCGGGCTCGCGGACGCCGTGGTTGGCGAGCACCTTGGTCCGCTCTCCTTCCGGATCGCCCAGCGACGAGACGACCAGCACCGCCTCCGAGAAGTCCTCGTCTCCCGTGTAGCTGCTGACCGTGACGACGCAGGCCAGGTCCGCGCCGACGGCCGCGAGCATCCCGTTGCGGGAATCCTCGATCACGAGCGCATCGGCGGGCTCGACGCCGAGCCGCGTGAGCGCGAGCTGATAGATGTCGGGAGCCGGCTTCTTCTTGGGGACCACGTCGCCCGCCAGGACCAGCGCGAAGCGGGCGGCCTGGTCGGCGCCCGCCACGTGATCGAGCACGGCCCGGACGGACGCTTCCGACGACGTCGACGCGACCGCGAGCGACCACCCGGCATCGAGGGCCGCCGTGATGATCCGCGCGACACCCGGCCGCGCCGGCAGCCGGCCGGCGGCGACCATCTCCGTGTAGATCTCGGTCTTGCGCCGGTGCCACTCGGCGAGCATCGCCCGCTGACCTTCGGGATCGGCCGGGAGCCCGTTGTCGCGGACGAAGTCCTCCGTCAGGAGGCTGGCCATCCGTTCCTTGCCGCCGGCGATCCTGAGCTTCTCGCCGTACTCCTCCTCGGACCACTCCACGGGGAGGCCGAACTCCTCGAACATGCGGTTGAACGCCGGAAGGTGCCCGTCACGCTCCGTGTCGGCCAGCACCCCGTCGCAATCGAAGATGAGCGCGGTCACCAGGCCTTGCCCTCGCTCCCGAACCGTCGGATGTGGTCCTGGGCCATGTCGACGATGTTGGTCCGAACGTGCGTGAACAGCGACGGCGGGTCCCACTTGTCGGCGGCCTCCGCCTCGCGCAGGTAGGCGAGGTTGGACTTCATGTATCGCCGCTTGAGCGCCGTGGAGATGTTCACCTTCGCGCAGCCGCGCGCGATCAGGTCGGCGAACTGCTCGTCCGTCATGCCGCTCCCGCCGTGCAACGCGATCGGGATGGGCTCCGCCTCGACGATGTCGGTCACGCGTTGAGCGTCGAGCGTCGGAGCGCTCGCGTACATCCCGTGCGCGTTGCCGATCGCGGGCGCGAAGCAGTCGATCCCCGTCTCCCGGATGAAGGCGAGCGCGACGTCGAGCGACTGTCGCGTGGACTCGTCGTCCGAGCCGACACCGTCCTCGACGCCCTTGATGCCTTCGATCTCGCCCTCGACGTGCGCGCCGTACCGGCGCGCCTCCGCCACGACCTCCTTCGTCTGCCGCTGGTTCTCTTCGACGGGGAGGGACGAGGCATCGAACAGGACGGAGTTCCAGCCGCCCTCCAGGCACGACGTGATCACGTCGCGCTCGGGGCAGTGATCCAGGTGCAGCGTGACGGGAACCTCGATGCCGGCCGTCATCGTGTGCCACATGCCGTAGAGCACGTCCCGGCCGATCGACTTCACGGTCTTGACCGACGTCTGCACGATCACCGGCGCGCGGAGGTCGACGGCGGCGGCCAGGACGGCCTCGAGCGTGAGGTCGTTGACGATGTTGAACGCCGCCACGCCGTAGCGCTCCTTGAACGCGCGGTCGAGGACGTCCTTCAATGGAACGACAGGCATGGCAACCCTCCGAAGCCGGCCGGACGCTCAGGGTAGGGGGCGTTCCGGCGGTGACGCATCGGGGAGATCCCCCGTCCGTGGATCGGGGATGTCCCTACCCGGCGACGCGCTCCCGCGCACGGGCCACCGCCTGCGTACGGTTCTGGGCGCCGAGCTTGCGCAGGATCGACCCCACGTGCTTCTCGACCGTCTTGACGGAGATGGTGAGCGCCGCTCGCGATCTCGCGGTCCGTGCAGCCCTCCTCGAGCAAGGCGAGCACCTGCCGCTCTCGCTCCGTGAACGAGATCACGTCGGCCGTGCCGTTGAGGAGGGAATGGAGCCGCTCGGTCGCCGGGCCCGATACGACCGTCTCCCCGCGGGAGGCGGCGCGAACGGCCCTGACCAGTTCGATCCCGGAAGCCTCCTTGCCGATGTACCCGCGCGCCCCAGCCCGGAAGGCGCCCGCGACCAACTCCTCGCTGGCGAACGCCGTGAGCGCCACGACGCTCGCGTTCGCGTCTTCCGCACGGATCCGAGCGATGGCCTCGATCCCGTCGCCGCCGAGCATCTGCAGGTCCATCAGCACGACGTCGGGTCGCAAGGTGCGCCATTCGCTGAGCGCCTGATCCCCGGACCCCGCCTCACCGACGACGTGCAGCCCGGGATCGGCCCGCGACAGCAGGCTCACGATGCCCGCCCTCGTCACGGCATGGTCGTCGACCACGAGGACCCGCACGGGGTCGGCCGTCCCGGCCGGCGCCTCGGGGACGTCGGGCTCGGACGGGATCCAGGCACGGATCCGCGTGCCCCATCCCGGCGTCGATTCGAGATCGAGCGCGCCGCCGAGCAATCGGGCTCGCTCGGCCATGCCGCCGAGCCCGAGGGCATGCTGCTCACCCTCGTCGTCGACCTGTGCCCGATCGAACCCCGCTCCGTCGTCCTGCACCAAGAGGGTGACGCCGGTGGGCGAGTACACCAGCCCCACACGCACCGACGTCGCTCGGGCGTGTCGGATCGCGTTCGTGAGGGCTTCCTGGGCGATCCGGAACAGCGTGTGGGCGATGTCGGGCGCGGGCACCGTCCGGCTGCCGGCGGTGACCAGCCGGGCGTCGATCACGCCGGTCCTGTTCGCCCAGGCGATCTCGAGCTCGAGCGCCTCCTCGAGCGAGCGGCCCTCCAAGGGCGACGGAGCGAGCCCGAGCACGCTCCGCCGGGTCTCCTCGAAGACGGCTTCGGCGGCGGACCGGGCCTCGGTGAGCGCCTCGTTCGCATCGTCGGGCAGGCCGTCGGCGATGGCCCCTTGTGCCGCTCGGAGTTGCAGCAGCACCGACACGAGACCCTGCGCGACCGTATCGTGCACCTCGCGAGCCATCCGGTTGCGCTCCGCCGCGGCGGCCTCGGCGCGGGCGTTCGATTCCGCGGCCTCGTGGAGACGCGCGTTGGTGATCGCGATCGCGGCGTGCTTGGCGAATAGCTCGAGCAGTTCGGCATCCTCGTCGACGAACGCCCGGCCGGGATCGCGCGTGAACACCACCAGGGAGCCGACGATATCCCCGCGCCACCAGATGGGGACGCCGATCACGCCCTTGAGCGCCTCCCGGTCCTCGGGACGGACGTGCCCGCCGGGAACGTCGCCGTAGTCCGCGAAGATCACCGGACCTCGCCGGGCCACGAGGGCGCCGGTGGTCCCCTCCGTGAGCGGGAACACCTTGCCGGACTGGCACGCGATCCCGATGTCGGCTTCCTTGCGGTAGACGCCGGCCGCCTCGTCAACCAGGCAGATCGAGCCGGCGTCGCAGCCGAGGAGCTCCGTCGAACGCTTGAGGATCCGTTCCAGGAGCGGGCGGAGAGACAGCTCGCCGGCCAGGTCCTCGATCACCGCGCTGAGCGCCTCGGCCGACTCCCGTCGATCGAGCGTCCCGCGACGCCGGATGGTGCCGTCCGATGCGCGCTCTCCGCTGGCGACCATGATCAACGAGGTCCGTTCCGGGAAGGGTCTCCTGCCAGAACCCTAGGGGCTTTCGTCCGAACGGGCAATCGGGCACATGCGACCCGCGACGACGCGGTCAACCGTCACGGAAGCCGATCACCTTGTGCGTGCCGTCGCAGAACGGCTTGTTGCTCGAACGGCCGCAGCGACAGAGCGTGACGCGGTTCCTGACCTCGTAGGTCGTGCCGTCCGCGGACTCGACGGGGATGCCGCCGCGGACCCAGAGCGGTCCGTCGCGGATCACGGCGATCGACGGTTCGAGGTCCGGCTCGTCGGGCTCCGCGTCGGCGGCCGCCGCGTGCGCGATCCGTCCCGACGGGCAGAGGTCGACCATGTGCTGGAGACGGGCGCGCACCTCGGGGTCCGATGTCCGCCGGATCATCTCCCAGACGTCGGTGAACCGGTCCGCGCAATGCCCGGCGTGCGTGCAGAGCGACGTGTCGTCCGTCAGCACGACCCCGTCGCCCTTCAGAACCCTCGTGCGGTCAGCTCGAGGACGCCGGTCGGCCACCTCGGTCCCGTCGAACGCCGTCGTCTCGTGCGAGGAGTCGCAGAACGGCTTCCGGCTCGACCGCCCGCACCGGCACAGGTCGAACTCTTCCGGCGCGTCGACCGGCGTCGGATCCTCCCACCCGATCGGCTCGCCGAACTCCGTCTCGACCTGTGCGGTCCGCACGAGCGGCGGCGACCCGACGACCTCATAGGGACCGTCCTCCGCGATGCGGACGCGATAGCCGTGGTCGGACACGCCGGGGAGCCTATCGTCACGTCGTAGACCGTGCGCATCCGGGGATGTAGGCTTCGAACACATGTTCGATGACCTCAACCCCGAGCAGCGATCCGCCGTGCTGTTCGGCGACGGACCCCTGCTGATCGTGGCCGGCGCCGGGACCGGCAAGACCACCACCCTCGCCTGTCGCGTCGGACACCTGGTGGAACGCGGTGTGCGTCCGGAGCGGGTCCTGCTGCTGACGTTCAGCCGGCGCGCCGCTCGCGAGATGCTCTCGCGGGCGCACCGCGCCACGGGCCAGCGAGAGACCGAGCGCGTGTGGGGCGGGACGTTCCACGCCGTTGCCAACCGGTTGCTCCGTCTCCACGGACGCCCGCTCGGCCTGCGTCCCGACTTCACCGTGCTGGACCAATCCGACGGTGCCGACGTGATGAACCTGCTGCGCGAGGAGTCGGGGTTCGCCACGCGGGAACGGCGGTTCCCGCGCAAGGACACGCTCGCGTCGATCTACTCGCGGACGGTGAACGCCGGCGAGAAGCTCCCAGACGTGTTGAAGCGTCGCTACCCGTGGTGCGTGGACGAGATCGACGGGATCCGGCAGGTCTTCCAGGCATACACGGTCCGCAAGCGCGACCAGAACGTCCTGGACTACGACGACCTGCTGCTGTTCTGGAAGGCGCTGGCGACCGCGCCCCAGACGCGCGACGCGCTGGCGTCCATGTTCGATCACGTGCTCGTCGACGAGTACCAGGACACGAACGCGCTGCAGGCCGACATCCTGGAAGGGATGCGGCCTCCGGACACACCGCGCAACCTCACGGTGGTGGGCGACGACGCGCAGTCGATCTACGCGTTCCGGGCCGCGACCGTGAAGAACATCCTGGAGTTCCCGACCAGGTTCGAGGGCGCCGCCGTGATCCGGTTGGAGCAGAACTACCGATCGATCCCGCCGATCCTCGCGGCGTCGAACGCCGCCATCGAGCTCTCGCCGCAACGTCACGAGAAGACCCTGTGGTCCTCGCGGGACGGCGCGAGACGGCCGATCCTCCGCACGTGCCTGGACGAGGCCGAGCAGTGCGACTTCGTGTGCCGGAGCGTGCTGCAGCATCGCGAGGAAGGCGTCCCCCTGAAGCAGCAAGCGGTCCTGTTCCGTGCGGCGCACCATTCGGACCTGCTCGAGGTGGAGCTGGCCCGGCGCAACATCCCGTTCGTGAAGTACGGCGGGTTGAAGTTCCTTGAGGCGGCGCACGTGAAGGACGCGCTCTCATTGCTCCGCGTGCTGGAGAACCCGTTCGACGAGGTCAGCTGGTTCCGCGTGCTCCAGCTGCCGGAAGGGGTCGGACCCGCGACGGCGCGGCGGTTGATGGACGAGCTGGGCGTGCGGCGCACGGACGACGACCAGCCCTCCCCGTTGCTGCGGTTCCTCGAGGAGCCGGTGGCCGTGCCCAAGGCGGCCGTGACCGGCGTCAAGGAGCTGCGCGCGACGCTGGGCGACTGCCTGGCCGACGAAACCATCATGCCCCCGGCCGCGCAGCTCGATCGCATCCGCGCGTTCCTCGAGCCGGTGTTCGCCCGCCGCTACGACGCGTCGGCCGCCCGGGCGCGCGACCTGGAACAGCTGGAACTGCTCGCGAGCGGGTACGACACGCGCGGGCGGTTCGTCTCGGAGCTGACGCTCGATCCCCCGTCCTCCACCGGCGACCTCGCCGGTCCGCCGCTCCTGGACGAGGACTGGCTCGTCCTCTCGACCATCCACTCGGCCAAGGGCCTGGAATGGGACGTCGTCCACGTGATCCACGCGGCCGACGGCATGATCCCCTCCGATATGGCTACCGGAGACGACGATGAGATCGAGGAGGAGCGCCGCTTGTTGTACGTCGCCATGACGCGGGCGCGCGACGCGCTGATCGTCTCGTACCCGCAGCGCTACTACCGGCGACCGCGCGGGCTGGAGGACCCGCACAGCTACGCGCAGCTCACGCGGTTCCTGCCGGACCAGGTCCGCGTGCATTTCGACGAGGTCGCCCCCGATGTGATCCCGCTCCCCGACGTCGACAGGATCGACGGGACCGCCGACGTCGACGCGTTCCTCGCCGGGCTCTGGGCGGACTGACGGTACGCTACGCCGCGTGCCCGACCCCTACGACGCCGTCCTGCTCGACCTCTACGACACCATCGTGTGGAGCGAGTGGTTCCGGCTGCGCGACGCCATCGCGGCCAGGATCGGCAACGACATGGAGGCCGACCGGCTCCAGAAGGCGTTCGAACAGACCCGTCCGGCGCGGGGAATCGGCGCCTTCGGAAGCGTGGAGGGCGACATGGTCGCGGTGCTCGAGGCCGCCGGCGTCCCCCAGGACCCGACGTTGGTCGACGAACTGGTTGAGCTCGAACGTGCGCATCTGGCCGACGGCGTGCATCTCTACGACGACGTGATGCCCGTTCTGGCGTCGCTGCGCGATCGCGGCGTGACGACGGCGCTCGTCAGCAACTGCTCCCATTCCACGCGGCCCGTCGTGGACCGGCTCGGACTGGATACGGCGTTCGACCGGGTCGTCCTGTCGTTCGAGGCTCGTGCGATGAAGCCGGATCCGGCGATCTACCGTGCGACGCTCGAGCAGCTCGGCGGTGTCGCGCCCGAACGCGCCGTGTTCATCGACGATCAGCCCACGTATTGCGACGGCGCGACGGCGATCGGGCTCGGTGCGCGACTCATCCTGCGGAAGAACGAGGACGTTCCCGCCGACCGGCACGGCCATGAGGTCGTGACCGACCTGGGGTGGCTCCTGTAACGTCGGGGACGTGAGCGAAGAGACCGACGACCACCCCGAGAAGTTCTCAACCAAGCTCTATGAGAAGGAGCTCGCGCGGCTCCAGGTCGAGCTCGTGAAGATGGAGGAGTGGGGCGCCTCCACCGGGATGCGCCTCGTGGTGATCTTCGAGGGGCGAGACGCAGCCGGCAAGGGCGGCGCGATCAAGCGGATGACCGAGCACATGAACCCGCGGATCACCCGGCACGTCGCCCTGCCGAAGCCGACCGAGCGCCAAACGACCCAGTGGTACTTCCAGCGCTACATCGAGCAGCTCCCCGCCGCCGGCGAGGTCGTGCTGTTCGACCGCAGTTGGTACAACCGGGCCGGCATCGAGCACGTCCTGGGGTTCTGCACACCGACCGAGCACTACCGGTTCCTGCAGCAGTGCCCGATCTTCGAGCGGCTCCTGGTGGACGACGGGATCATCCTGATCAAGTACTGGTTCTCGGTGAGCGACGAGGAGCAGGAGCGCCGCTTCGAAGCACGGATCACCGACCCGATGCGCCGCTGGAAGCTCTCGGAGACCGACCTGTACTCCCGGACGAAGTGGGTCGACTACTCACGCGCGAAGGACGAGATGTTCGTGCACACCGACATCCCCGAGGCGCCGTGGTACGTCGTGGATGCCGACGACAAGAAGCGCGCACGGATCAACTGCATCGCCCATCTGCTGTCGAAGATCCCGTACGAGGACCTTCCGGACCCCAACATCGAGCTTCCCGTCCGCCAGCGCGACGACGGCTACGTGCGTCCGCCGCGCGATCTCTACACCTACGTTCCCGACCACGTGGCGGAGGTCATCGCGGCGCACAAGAAGAAGAGCTAGTCCCGCTCAGACGAGCGAGGACTGCGCGTCAGGCGAGATCGGCGAACGCGTCGGCCACGCTCTTGCGTATGCCCGTCACGAACGGAACCTCGACCTTCGTGAACAGGCGGGCCTTGGTCTCGCGCAGCCGGCGGATGCAGTCGACGATCGACACCAGGCGGTCCGCTTCGAACGCCAGGATCCATTCCCAGTCGCCGAGCCCGAACGCGCTCGTGGTGTTCGCGAGGATGTCGGGGAATTCGCGCCCCGCTCCACCGTGCTCGCCGAGCAAGGCGCGGCGCTCCTCGCGGGGCAGCAGGTACCACTCGGGCGTCCGCACGAACGGGTAGACGCAGAGGAACGTCTTCGGCGGCACGCCCTTGGCGAACGCCGGCTGATGAGACGGTGAGAACTCCGCCGGCTGGACCATGCCCATGAACGTCCACGCGAGATCGGTGAGCCGGCCGGCCTGCGTGCGGCGGAACTCGGAGAGGAACGCCTGCACGTCCTCGGCCTCGCTGCCGACGAGCCAGAGCATGAGGTCGGTGTCGGGGCGGAACCCGACGGTCGAGTACGTGCCGCGCACGTCGACCCGGCCGTCGAACGTCTTGTACAGGTTCTCGACCTCCTGCACGACGTCGGCCAGCGCGTCCGCGGAGAGATCGCGGAACCCGTCTCGGGCGCGGAACGCCGGGTAGAGCGCGTAGATCGAAGCGGTCGTGTCATCCGTGGTGGTCTCGCTCATCGAGCCGTCTCCTTTTCGATCGTCGTGCGGTCCGAGGTGTGCCAGAACCTGCTCGGCCGTCTCGCCGGCCGCCCTGACGCAGTCGGGGACGCCCACTCCGTCGTATGCAGAGCCGACGACGAAGATACCCGTGGGCAGGGTCGCGCGGATCCGCTCGACGCGCTCCACGTGCCCCACTTCGTATTGCGGCATCGCGCGCATCCACCGGACGACCGACGACGCCCGCGGCCGGGCCGGGAGATCGAGCACGGCGGACAGATGCCGTTCGCACGCGTCGACGAGATCCTCGATCTGCCGCGTCGAGCACGTCCTCGTCGCCCATCGCCACCCACGTAGCAGCGGAGCACGGCGCGCGAGCCGAACGCCGGATCGGGCCACTTGCTGCTGATCCATGTGCACGCCGTCATCGGGGCCTTGCCGCGCGGAACCACGAACCCGGTCCCCTCCGGCAGCGCGGCCTGCGTCCCGTCGCCGTAGACCAGGAACACAACGCCGGTCGAGGCGTACGGGATGGCGCTCAGCTCGGCAGACGCAGCCTGTGAGCCGAGGAGCCGCCCCGCCTCGAAGGACGGGACTGCCAGCACGATGGCGCTCGCGTCCCCCCGCTCGCCGAGCTCGGACAGCGAACCGACCGGCGCTCCGGTCACCACTCGGTCGCCGAGCGACGCGGCGAGCGCGTCGGTCAGGCGTCCGACGCCGCCCTTCGGCTTCACGAACATGGGCGTCGGTGTCCCGCGGCGCACCGAGCGCATCGCCGCCTGCGAACCCCGGATCAGGCTGCCCTGCGTGGACTCCCACATGAGCAGCTCGGGGAACGTCGCGCGCGCCGACAGCCTGTCGACGTCGCCCGCGTACAAGCCCGGCGAGGAGCGGCGCGACGGCCATGTCGGTCGCCTCGTCTCCCAGGCGCCGGCGCAAGAGGCCGCCGAGCGTCTCCTCGACCCCGTCCTTCCGCTTCCCGCGCAACAGATCCATGGCAGCACGTCTCCGGCCCGCTCGCGACACGCCGGGCCAGCGGAACACGTCGCCGATGTCGCCGGGGATCCCGAACGGCGCGTCCTTCGGGAAGGAGACCAATCCGCGATCGGTCCACAGGTAGGCGCCCTTCGCGCCGGGCGTCACCAGCTCACCGGCCAGGCCGAGCTCCCGGCAGAGGTCCACCGCCCACGGCTTGCGGGCGACGAACGAATCCGCCCCCGTCTCGAGCCGCACGTCGCCCACCTGCGTCGTCCCGAGCTTGCCGCCGGGTCGGTCGGCCGCCTCGTGAACGGCGACGTCGACACCGGCCGCGGCCAGCCTGTACGCGGTCGTCAGGCCCGAGATCCCGCCCCCGACGACGTCGACGCGACGCTGGAGGCTCATCTCGCCGGCATCTCCGCCACATGCTCGCGCACGACCGCTGCGAGCACGTCGAGGAAGGCCGGATCCGCGTTCGGCATCCGCGTCCGCTCGAACCGCATCCCTCCGCGCTCGGCGATCCCGCGGGCCTCGATGTCCAGGTCGTACAGGATCTCCAGGTGGTCGGCCACGAAGCCGGCCGAGCACACGACCACGGCATGCCGGCCGGCGATCGCCAGCTCCTCGATCACCGCTTCGATCGGCGGTCCCCACCACGGGTCGGCGGTTCGGCCGGCGCTCTGCCACGCGATGAGGTAGTCGTTGAGGCCGATATCGCCGGCTACCAGGTCGGCGGTCTCCTGCAGCCCATCCCGATACCGGCAGGACTCGTCGCAATCGCACGTCTTGCAGCGTTGCGTGCCGTCGTCGAGCGTCCGCACCGGGAGCGAATGGGCGGAGAAGATCACCGCGGCGTTCGCGCGCTCCTCGTCGGTCAGGCGGCCAAGCGCGTCGGCCACGCGCGCCGTGATGAACGAGATGAACGACGGATGGTCGTGGTACGAACGGACGAAGGTGAACGCCGGGCCGCCCGTCGTCCTTCGTCGCCTGGATCACGCGCTCGATGTAGGTCTCGACCGACATCCCGGACCAGTGCGGCGCCATCACGATCCCGACCGCCCGCTCCACGCCGTCGGCGCGCATCGACGCGATCGCCTCCGGGATGAACGGCTGCGAGTGCTTCATCCCGAGGTAGGCGCGGTAGCTGCGATCCGCCGGACCCGGCGTTGAGCCGTTCGACGATGCCGTCGGCTTGACGACGCGTCGTCTCCAGGAGCGGGAACACGTTGCCGATCGCCGCGTATCGCTCCTTCAGCTCCGCGAGGTGTTCCGGCGACGGCGTCCGGCCCCCACGGATGTCGGTGTAGTAGCGCTCGATGTCCTCCGGGCCGTTCGCGGTCCCGTAGGCCATCACCAGCACGCCGACCGTCGGATCGCTCAACCCGGAACCCCCGGTCGTTCGGTGCGTTCATGGACCAGATCCACGAGCCGCCGAAGCGTGTCGGGATCGGTGTCGGGCGGCACGCCGTGACCGAGGTTGAAGATGTGTCCGTCGCGTGAGTCCACCCGAGCGAGCACGCGATCGGTCTCGGCCTCCACCACATCCCACGGCGCCGAGAGCACGGCCGGATCCAGGTTGCCCTGCACGGCCACGCCGGGACCCACACGGTCCCACGCGACATCGAGCGGGGTGCGCCAGTCCACGCCGATCACGTCGCCGCCCGCCCGACGCATGGACGCGAGGAGCTCTCCCGTCCCGACGCCGAAATGGATCGTGGGGACGCCCAGGTCCGCCACGCCTTCGAACAAGCGCAGCATGTGGGGGAACACGGATCGCTCGTAGGCGTCGGGGCCGAGCGCGCCCACCCACGAGTCGAAGACCTGCAGCGCTTGTGCGCCGGCGTCGGCCTGCGCTCGGAGGTGCGGAAGCACGATCGCGACCAAGGCGTCCATCAACGCGTCCCAGACCCTCGGCTGGCCCAACATCAGCGCTTTCGTCCGCTCGTGCGTCCGCGACGGACCTCCTTCGACCAGATAGCTCGCCAGGGTGAACGGCGCGCCGGCGAACCCCAGCAACGGCACGTCGAGCTCCTTCCGGAGCAGCCGGATGGCCTCGAGCACGTGGGGGACGTCGGTCTCGGGCTCGAGCGGTCGAAGGAGCCGCACGTCATCGGCGGTGCGGATCGGATCGTCCACGACCGGGCCTACGCCGGTCTCGATGCGCACGGGCACGCCCACCGCGGCGAGCGGCACCATGATGTCGCTGAACAGGATGGCCGCGTCGACCGCCATGCGGCGGAGCGGCTGGAGCGTGATCTCGGTGACCAGGTCGGGGTGCCGGCACGTGCCCAGGATGTCTCCCCGTCCACGGACCTCTCGATACTCGGGGAGGTAGCGGCCCGCCTGACGCATGAACCAGACCGGGGTGCGGTCCACAGGTTCCCGGCGACAGGCACGCAGGAACCGATCCGATGCCGGGGAGGCGTTCACCCCTTCAGGATACGGACGCCCGGAGGTTCGAGCGACGCCGGCCCTATGGGATCGTCAGCGCGGCCGTCCTCCCCGATGGGGAAGGCGGGGTTGTACGCGACCTCCCATGGGTATCCGTCGGGATCCGCGAAGTAGCCCGAGCGTCCGAACACGGCGTCGGTCCCGGGCTTGAGGATCGACCCGCCGGCCGCGACGGCCTCCGCGATGAAGGCGTCGACGTCCTCGGGCTGTTCCACGTTGATCGCCAGCGTGATACCCCCGAACGTGCCCCGCGCCGGAGACGCGATCGTGGCGTCCTCGGCCAACTCCTCGTACGGGAACAACCCGATATTGGTGTCGGCCGTCCTGAACCAGTGGATGACGCCTTCGATGGACGAGGAGCACTCCTCCCAGCCAAGCGCTCGGTAGAACGCGATGGAATGATCCAGGTCGGCGACACCGAGCGTCACCAGGCCCAAGCGAGCGGGAACCACGGCACCCTCCTTGTCGACGCAGCCGTTCGGGCTCCTCGAATGACAGAACTGTCACTCCGGAGCAACCGTGACCGACTATCCAGCTCGGGCGGTCGTGGCTACTGTATGCGGCGAGGTGGGGGCATGACGTCATTGGCGGAGCGGTCCGAGGCCGAGGCGGCTCCCGTCGGTCGCATCCTGGTGATCGACGACGAGCAGCGGATCCTCAACTTCGTCCACCGCGGGCTGGAGGCCGAGGGGATGGCGGTCGATTCGGCGCGCGAGGCCGAGGAGGGCCTGCGGCTCGCGCTCACCAACATGTACGACCTCGTGGTCCTCGACCTCGTGATGCCGAGCTTGGACGGTCAGGCCGTGCTCAGACGGATCCTCGAGCGCAAACCCTCACAGCCGGTCCTGATCCTGTCCGCCTTGAACGACACCACATCGAAGGTCAGCTGCCTCGAGCTGGGCGCCGAGGACTACATCTCGAAGCCGTTCTCGCTGGAGGAGCTCCTCGCCCGGGTCCGGGCGCGCCTGCGGACCGCCGCCCGGTCGAGCCCGACCCGCCTGCAGACGGGCTCGCTCTCCCTCGACCTCATCCGCAGGCGCGCCGACGCCGGAGCCGGCCCGATCGCGCTCGCCGAGCGCGAGTTCCTGCTGCTCGGCGAGCTGATGCGCAACGCTGGCCAAACCGTGTCGAAGGAACGTTTGCTCTCATCGGTCTGGGGCTACCACTTCGATCCAGGTTCGAACGTCGTCGACGTCTACGTCCGCAGGTTGCGCGCGAAGCTGGGCGCCGAGGCGATCGTCACGGTCCGAGGCGTGGGATACCGGATCGATGCTGACTGACCGCATCGAGTGGCCGAACCGGGTCCGCTGGTTCGACGTCGCCTGGGTGCTCTTCTCGCTCGCGAACCTCGGGGCCATGCTCATGTTCCCCGAGTGGGAGACGGTGCCGTTCCACTTCATCTGGGTGAGCCTCACGATCCTCTACGGGTTCCGCGTGTGGAAGGCACGTCCCACGTTGGTGATCCTGGCGTTCGTGATGGGATTGACCGGTCTGTTGATCTGGCTGGATGTGAAGAAGGACATCACCCCGCTCGATGAGCTGACCGAAGTGCCCTTGATGGCGGCGATGTTCCTGGCCATGGTCTGGCACGCCAGGCGCCGTCTCACCGCGATGGAGGAGACGGAGCGCGTCTCCATGGAGAACCTCCGCCTGCTCGAGCGGGAACGGCGCTTCGTCCAAGATGCCTCGCACGAGCTGCGGACGCCGATCACGGTCGCGCTCGGACACGCCGAGCTGATCCAGCGGAGCGCTGACGATCCAACGGTCGCGGACGACGCCGCGGTGATCGCCGACGAGCTGATGCGGCTGCGGCGCCTGGCCGACCGGTTGCTCGTGCTGGCCGGGAGCGAGGACCCGGAGTTCCTCCATCCCACGGTTGTGGACCTGGAGACGATCGTGATGGATGCCGTTCGCCGATGGACGGCGACGCCACGGCGATGGCTCCTGGGCGCGGCCGAGGAAGCCACCGCGATCGCCGACGCGGACCGGCTGGAGGTGGCGCTCGACGCCTTGATCGAGAACGCGGTGAATCACACGCAGGAGCAGGACACGATCGAAGTGGGCATCCAACGCGCCGGCCCGCAGGCGGTGATCTCGGTCCGTGACACGGGAGCGGGCATCCCGGCCGCCGACCTCGATCACATCTTCGATCGGTTCGCGAGGGCCGATCCGGGGCGGAGCAGGCACACCGGCGGCTCCGGCCTGGGTCTGTCGATCGTGAAGGCGATCGTGGATGCCCATGGCGGCGAGGTGCACGTCTCGAGTGCCGTCGGCGAGGGAACGACGTTCAAGATCTTCCTTCCGCTCACCCCGGTAGTACCCACTCCACCCGGGCGTGCGTCGACGCAGGCGCGGGCGGAGCTGGCTCCCGCGTCGACGCGCGCGTTCAGAGCGCTAGAGACCGATGCTCGCGAACTGGACGTTTGACCCCGCGGTCATCTTCGGCCTCGGCGTGACCGGGGTCGTGTACGTCCGTGCGGACCGACGGGTCCGCCGCGAGCGAGGCGATAGGCGCTTCCCACGTGCCCGGCGGCGGGAGTTCCTCGCGGGCTTGGGGATCGTCTTCATCGCGCTCGAGTCCCCGATCGACACCGGATCGTCGACGTCGTTCTCGGTGCACATGGTCCAGCACCTGCTGCTCACGATGGTCGCCGCGCCGCTCCTGGTGCTCGGCGCTCCCGTGACGCTCGCCCTCCTCGCATCGTCGCCCTCCTCTCGACGGCGGCTCTCCGCCGCGCTCAGACGTCCGCCGCTGCGGACGCTCTCCCAGCCCATCGTGGCGTGGGCCCTGTTCTTCGGCGTCTTGTGGGGATCCCACTTCACGGGACTGTTCGAGGCGTCGCTCCGCAGCGACGGCGTCCACGCGCTCGAACACGTCGCGTACCTGGTGACGGCCGTCCTGTTCTGGATGCCGGTCGTCGGTCGCGATCCTTCGCCGGTCGGCCTCTCGCACCCCGCTCGGATCCTCTATCTCTTCTTCGCGATGGCGTCCATGGCGTTCCTCGGACTGGCCCTCTTCAGCGCCAGCCACGTCCTGTACCCGACCTATGGAGCCGTGGAAGGGTCAGCGAAAGCGATCGCGGACCAGCGGATCGGCGGCACGATCATGTGGCTCGGCGGCATGGTCAACATCGTGCCGGCGCTCGCGTTCGTGATGCTCGCATGGATGCGGGCCGATGAGCGCGAAGCGCTCCGCGTCGATGCCCAGCTGCTCCGCGAACGGATCACCGCCGAGGCCGCTGGCGGGACGACACGATGAGCGTCTCCGTCGGCCGCGACTCACGCATCGGCGATGTGGTCGCGACCGTCGCCGACTACGTCGCGCTCACCAAGCCGCGCGTGGTGTCGCTCCTGGTGGTGACCGGTATCTGCGGGTACCTCGCCGGAGCCGCCGGACACGTGCAGGTCGCGGTCCTCCTCGCTGTCGCCGGTGGCGGCGCGCTCGCCGCCGGAGGCGCGAACGCCCTCAACTGCGCCTTCGACCGGGACCTCGATGCCGTGATGGCGCGCACGCGCAGTCGGCCGATCCCGGACGGGCGCATCCCGATCGTGAACGCCGTGGTGCTGGGTATCGCGATGAACGTCGCCGCGGGGATCTGGCTGACCCGATCCGCGAACCTGCTCGCCGCCGTCCTGGCCCTCGCCGGAACCGCGTGGTACCTGGTGATCTACACGGCCTGGCTCAAGCGCCGATCGACCCAGAACATCGTGATCGGTGGCGCGGCAGGCTGCTTCCCACCGCTCGTGGGGTGGGCCGCCGCGACGGGAGGTCTCGATGCGACCGCGCTCACGCTCGCGGCCGTGATCTTCCTGTGGACGCCGCCGCACTTCTGGGCGCTCGCCACGTTGCTCCGCCGGGACTACCGGCGCGCCAACATCCCCATGCTTCCGGCCGTCATCTCGGTGCGGCGGACGGCGAACCAGGCGTTCGTCTATGCGGTGGCCACCGTCGTCGTCAGCCTGGGGCCGGCCCTGTGGGAGGGCGCGAGCGCGGTGTACACGGTGAGTGCCGCGGGGCTGGGCGGCGTGTTCGTCTGGCGGGCCGAGGCGTTCCGGCGGGATGCGGACACCGCGACCGCCCGCCGGCTCTTCCGCTACTCGCTCGTCTACCTGGCGGCGCTGTTCGCCGCGCTCGTCGTGGATCGGATGATCGCCGCATGAACGTGACACGAGGGAGGGACCGATCGTGAAGGGAACGCGTGACCGCTACGACCGCTGCATCCGATGCAATGACCGCGTGCCGTGGGGCGAGTCGGTGTGCCGTCGCTGCAACCCGGCCAGACTTCCGAGCCCGAGCCCGACGCAGTACCACGCCACGGTCTTCTTGGTCGTCATCGTCGACACTCATCGCGGTCGCGGGATGGATGATGATCCGCGCCTGACGGATCTGGGCTAGGGATGTTCGACGTTGGCCCTCGAGCGGGCGACATCGCGGAACCAACCCGCCGCTGAGAGCGCGAAGGCGACCGCTCCCAGGATCAGGAGCCAGGGCGTGACGATCAGTCCGAGCGCGATGATCACCGCGGCGACCGCGAACCCAACGGCCAGATCGTCGGGCCGACGTGGGCTCCATCCTCGCTCGGCCTCCGCTTCCGCCTCACGGCGTGCCACCATGCGCGCGACACGACCCGAGGAAGCAGGAACGTCATCGCCGCGACGAGCAGGAGCGTCGTGCCGGCGCGCTCATGGCTGGTGAACCCGTACACGGTGCCCAGCGACCGCGAGGAAGCCGCGAGCGAGAAGCAGATCCGCGCGAGCGTGCTCATGCGCATCACCTCGGGGTCAGCAGGTAGAAGGTCGTGAACAGGAGCAGCCACACGACGTCGACGAAGTCCCAGTAGATGGCGCCGGCCGCGAGCGGAGTCATGGTTCGAGGGAGTCAGCGCGCCGCCCATCGCCTGGCCCGAAGACGAGGCGAGGAACACGACGCCGCCGAACACGTGCGCCATGTGGATGCCGGTCATCACGTAGAAGAGCGTGCCGAACGTCCCGTCCTTCACGCCGAAACCGAGCTGCGAGTAGTCGTACAGCTGCAGGAGGAGGAACGTGATGCCCAGGGCGATCGTGATGCCCAAGAGGAGGCGCGCGCGTCGCTCGTTGCCCCTCCGGATCGATCGGAGCGAGAGCTGGATCACCACGCTGCTGGCCACGAGGATGACCGTGAGGATCGTCGCGATGTCGATCTTCAGGTGGGGGATCCCCGGCGGCGGCCACACCTTCGCGTTGGCCTTGATCGTGAAGTAGCCGGCGAAGAACGCCCCGAAGAACATCGCCTCCGAGGCGACGAACAGCACCATGCCGAGGACCGGCCCGCTCATCTCGCGCTGAGCGGGCTCCCTCCGGCACCGCCACGGTGCTCATGCGTCCGCCTCCTTCTTCGCCATGCGCAGGTCGTAGACGGGCCGGTCCGAGCGGATCGGCGGCAACGAATCGAAGTTATGCGCGGGCGGCGGTGACGACGTCGCCCATTCGAGGGTGTTGGCCTCCCACGGATCGTCCGGCATCGGCGTCCGAGGCTTCCGCAGCGTGACGAAGATGTTCACGAAGAACACGATCATCGCGATCGCGATCACGAACGCGCCGATCGTGGCGATCAGGTTCAGGAAGCTCCACCCACGGTCCGGCGCGTAGTCGGCGATCCGCCGGGGCATCCCTCGGAGCCCCAGGATGTGCATCGGGAAGAACGTGAGGTTGAACCCGATCAGCTGCAGCCAGAACTGCCAGACGCCGAGCTTGCGCGACAGGAACCGGCCGGTCATCTTCGGGAACCAGTAGTACATGCCCGCGAACACGCCGAAGATGGTTCCTCCGAACAACACGTAGTGGAGGTGCGCCACCACCCAGTACGTGTCCGTGATCGCGAAGTCCATCGCGGGCGAGGCGGCCCAGACGCCGTTGATCCCCCCGATCAGGAACATCGCGATGAAGCCGAGCGCGAAGAGCATGGGCGGCTCGAAGCGGAGTCTTCCCTTCCAGAGCGTGCCCAGCCAGATGAAGAAGAGCACGCCGGTCGGGATCGAGATGAGCTCGGTCGTGACGCTGAAGAACGGCAGCTCCACCGCGCCCGTCGCGAACATGTGGTGCGCCCACACGCTGAACGACAGCGCCGTGATCAGCAGGAACGACAGCACCACGCCCCGGTAGCTGAAGATCGGTTTCCCCGAGAACACCGAGATGATCTCCGTCACGATGCCCCAGGCGCCCAGGATCAGCATGTAGACCTCGGGATGACCGAAGAACCAGAACACGTGCTGCCACAGGATCACGACGCCCGCTTGCGTCGGATCGAAGAACACCGTGCCCAGTCGCCGGTCGGCGAAGAGCATGATCAGCCCGGCCGTGAGCACCGGCGCCGCGAGGATCACCAGGAGCGACGTCGCGAGGATGCTCCAGGTGAAGACCGGCATCCGCATCATGGTCATCCCCGGCGCGCGCATCCGCAGGATGGTCACGATGAAGTTGATGCCGCCCAGGATCGACGCCGTCCCGACGATGATCGAGCCCGGCGATCCAGAGGTCCTGGCCGGTGCCGAGCTGCTCGGAGAGCGGCGGGTAGCCCGTCCAACCGGCGGCCGCCGCGCCGCCCTTCGCGAAGAACCCCGAGAGGATCGTGAGCCCGCCGACCGGCAGGAGCCAGAACGAGAGCGCGTTGATCCGCGGGAAGGCCATGTCCAGCGCGCCGATCTGCAGCGGGACGAAGTAGTTCCCGAACCCGGCGAGCAGCGGGAAGATCACCAGGAAGATCATCAGCGTGCCGTGCATCGTGAAGAGCTGGTTGTACGCGTGGGGTTGGAAGATCTGCGTGCCGGGCCGCGCGAGCTCGGTCCGCATGAGGAGCGCGAACACGCCGCCGACCGCGAAGAACGAGAAGCTGCTGATCAGGTAGAGGATGCCGATCTTCTTGTGGTCGGTCGTCTTCAGCCAGTCGAGCAGCCGGCCCCGTTCCGGTTCGGGCGCAAGCTCTCTGGAAGGAGCCTCGGTCACGGCCATGTCGGATCCTCCGTCGGCGCACTCATGTGACGATGAACGCCCCGGACATCGCGGGGCCGTGGATGTCGCATTGGAAGTAGTAGCGACCCGCCGGCAGCGCATCGACGTTCAGCGTCTCGGAGGCAGGGCCGGTGATGTGCGGCGATTGATAGAAGGTCTGTTTCTGGAAGAAGCTGTCGTAGATCGAGAAGTTGTGCTCGATCCCCGCGTCCTCGTTCGTGACGTTCACGGTGAACGGCGTGTCCGCGGGAACCGCGAGGCAGAACGTGTTCCAGGAGATGTTGTGTGCCACGAGCGAGAGGTCGGTGCCGTTCGCGTCGCAGGTGATGCCCTCGCGCCGCCTTCCGCTGTTGCTCGATCCACGCCTGATAGTCGGGGGCCGACACCACCTTCACGACGAACGTCATCCGTGAGTGCCAGAGGCCGCAGAACTCGGCGCATTGGGACTGGAACGTCCCCAACTCGGTCGGCGTGAACGTGAACGTGCTGGTGCGGCCCGGGATCGCGTCCCGTTTGAACAGGAGCGCGGGGATGAAGAAGGAATGGATCACGTCGCGGGACGTCAACGTGATCTGCACGGGCTCGTCGACGGGCAGGACCATGACGGCGGGTCGGACGAGCGTCTTGCCGCTCACGAAGATGCCTTCCGTCGCGTAGAGGAACGTCCATTCCCACTGGAACCCCTCCACGTGGATCTGCACCTGCGGCGTCTCCTGCTGCTGGACCTGCATGAGCGTCCATTCGCCGAAGGGGAAGAGGGCCGCGACGATCAAGGCGGGGATCACGAAGAATACGCCGAGCGAACGCGATCCCCCGACCGTCTGCGGCGGGGGGGTGTCGTCGCGCTTGCGGTACCGGACGATGCACCAGATGAGCAACCCCTCGACACCGATGAAGACGGGCAGTGCGAGGCCCATGATGACGAGGTACAGCGTGTGCACATCGTGAGACTGCGGCGAGATCCCGTTCTGCGCGCAGCCGGATAGCAGGGCACCCGTCGCCAACGCGCCGATCCGGAACAGGCGCCGCCGGGTCATGCCTGGCAACCTCTCGCAGCCTGATCGCTCACGACACCGTGAACGTCGCGACCATGCCGATCGACGCGTGCGGCGGACCGTCCGTGCCACCGCTCTGCGTCCCCGTCTGCCAGCACGCGAACGCGTAGGTGCCTGGAGGGAGGTTGAGCCATTCCACGATGCCAGCCCCCGTATCGACCGCGCCGAAATCGCCGCCGATGTGGAGCCAGTCGTCCTCGGCGTCGGTGCCTTTCGCCTTGGCGTCATCGATAACGTCCTGGGCCGTCTGCCCCGAGGCGAGCGCGATCGGGATCATCTCGTGTGTGATCGGGAAGGATTCCTTGTTCTGGAACAGGATCTGGTTGACACCGGCGGGGAGGGTCGCCGGCACGCCGTGGTACTTGAACTGCTGCACGAAGATCGTCGTGAGCGGCGTGCTGTCCGACGACTTCGAACACGCCGAGGCTACGAGTAACAGCACGCCAGCCAGCGCCGTCGCGAGCTTCGTCCAACGCCCATGTGACCGCCCCATATCACCCTCCCTCTGGATGCCACGCCCACCCGTGCAGGCGCACCCTCCACCGACCCGGGACGGGAAACAAGGTTGATGACAGGACTGTCACGACGCGACCTCGATGAAGTCTCCGTGACGATGCCGATATCCCCGCGACATTGCACGGTTGTCATGGTGGGCCGACCGCGATGCGGCTCAGGTGGACCGTTGCGGGAGGAGTGGGATTCGAACCCACGGGCCCCTTGCGGGACCAACGGTTTTCAAGACCGTCGCCTTCGTCCGCTCGGCCATCCTCCCGAACGCAATCTACCTGCGGCGATGGATAGATGCCGCTGCTAACCCCTCGGCGCGGGCACTACTCTCATAGGTCGACCTGCGGGAGCCCTTGCCGGCCGAGGGTCTCGTTCAGCTCGGTGACGTGAGACACGTCGTGCGCGAAGACCCGCTGGAGCACCCATCCGTATGTGTGCCGGCGGTCGTCCCCCCGGTGGCTGATGACCTCCTGCAGGTCGTCGAGCGTCCACGTGTCGAGGCACCACCGCACGATCGCGAACGTCGAATCGAGCGCGTCGACCAGGTCTCCGGAGCCAAAGACGTGCTCGAGGTCATCATCGCCTGGACACATGTTCCCCGAGTCAGTGAACGGGGTCGTCTCAGCCCCGGGCGCGTCGCCGAACACGCAGAGCCAGAAGACCCGCTGGCACGTGAGGTGCCCGATGGACGCCCACAGTGGCCAACGGTCCGGGGTGGGCTGGATCGCGAGGTGCTCAGCCGTCATGCCACCGACCACATCACGGAGGGCCGAGTTGTAGTGCGACCACGACGGATACGCAGGGCTGATCGATGCGTCGGTCATGCCGCCACCGTACCGTTCGGCCGCGCGAGGTGCTCCGGCCGCTAAGGTCCGAGGACCGTTTTCACGACCGTAGCCTTCGTCCGCTCGGCCCTCCTCCCGACCGAAGCCTACGAGGTCGGGGCCATCGATTTCATTACGTGGGCCTCACCTTCCCTTGGGCAAGGCTTGGAGAGGCGGATCGTAGCGTGGGCAACGTCACCGGGCCGTTCGGTCCGGGGACGGCAAGCGCCGAAAGGAGCGCACCAGATGGCCTACGTGATCGCCGAACCGTGTGTGGACGTCCACGATCGCGGGTGCGTCGACGAGTGTCCCGTCGATTGCATCTACGACGGGCTCCGCAAGAGCTACATCCATCCCGACGAGTGCGTCGACTGCGGCGCCTGCGAACCGGTGTGCCCGGTGACAGCCATCTTCAGTCGAGACGATCTCCCGGACGAGTGGCGCGGGTACGAGCAGATCGAGCGCGAGTTCTTCGGGCCGAACGTCACCAACCTCGGGAACCCCGGAGGTGCTGCCCAGGTGGGGGATACGCACGTCGACCATCCGCTGGTCGCCGCGCTTCCCGCCGCCGTCGAAGCTTGAATCGACCCGGTGGTGGCGCCGCACCCCGCGCGTCTACCCTGTGGGGATGTGCGTCGAGGGTTCCGGGATAGCCGACGTCGGCTCGGGGTCCCATGACGATCTGCTCCGGTCGGAGGCCCGATACCGCGCCCTCGTGGAACAGGTACCGGGGATCGTGTACATCGACACGAACGAGGCCGATCCCGCACCCATGTACGTCAGTCCCGCAGGTCCTCGAGCTCACGGGCTACACCGTCGAGGACTGGATGGCCGACCGAGGGCTCTGGCTGAAGGCCACCCATCCCGAGGACCGCGAGCGTGTGCGTGACGAGTGGCTGTCCGCCGTGGGACGGCGCGCGCCGTTCTCGGTCGAGTATCGCTCGGTCCACCGCGACGGCCGGGTGTCGTGGTTCCACGACACCGCCCGCCTCGTACGCTCCGAGGACGGGAAGCCGCTGTTCTGGCAGGGATTGATCCAGGACGTCACGGAAGCCAAGCGGGCCGACGTGATGGTGCGTGAGTCCGAGCTGCGGCACCGCGCGCTCGTCGAACAGGTGCCCGCCGTGGTGTTCATCGACTCCCATGAAGAGTCGCCGATCTGCTACTACGTCAGCCCACAATCGACGGAGATGCTCGGGTATCGACCCGAGGAGTTCCAGGACGACCCGACGTTGTTCTTCCGGATCATGCATCCGGACGATGTCGAGCGCGTCGGGAACGCGTGGGTCGATGCGGTTCGGCACCGCGATTCGTTCCTCTGCGACTTCCGGCTGTTCCGCCGCGATGGTGCGGTCGTGTTCGTGCGAGAGGCTGCCATGCTCGTCCGCGACGTCGAGGGGAACCCGATCCATTGGCAGGGGCTGATCCAGGACCTGACGGATCGCAAACGCGCCGAGGACGACCTCCGCGCATCTGACGCCCGGTACCGGATGCTCGTCGAGCAGGTCCCCGCCGTCGTCTATGAGATGGACCCTGACGATGAACGACGGACCCTCTTCGTGAGCCCGCAGGTGGAGGCTCTGTTCGGCTACTCCCGCGCGGAATGGTTGGACCAACCGGACATCTGGATCGAGCTGCTGCACCCCGACGACCGGGAGATCCAGCTGGCCGCGCACGACCTCCACAACGAGACGGGCGAGCCGTGGAGCCAGGAGTACCGGCTGATCGCGAGCGACGGCAGGGTCGTGTGGGTGCGGGACCAGGCCCGGCTCGTCCGCGACGAAGCCGGGAACGTCTCCACCTGGCAGGGCGTCATGCTGGATGTCACCGCCCAGAAGGATCTCGAGGAACGGCTCCGTCAGTCGAACGACGACCTCGAGTTGCGCGTGCTGGAGCGCACGGCCGAGCTCGAGGAAGCGAACGAGATGATGGCGCTCGAGATCGGCGAGCGCAAACGGATCGAGACCGAGCTCCGGGAGACCCGCGAACGCTACCGCCGGCTCGTCGAGGATCTGCCCGCGGTCGTGTACATGTGGCAGGCCCGCGACCTCGAGAACCCGTCGGGCGTCTACACGAGCCCTCGCATCGAGAAGCTGCTCGGCTACTCGGCCGAGGAATGGAACTCCAGCGACATCTGGATCGACCGCCTCCATCCGCATGACCGTGAGCGTGTGCTCGCCGCCTCAGCGCGGAGCGAAACCACCGGTGAGCCGTTCAGCGAGGAATACCGGGTGTTCGCCAAGGACGGTCGACTGGTCGTCGTCTTCGACCACGCCACGTTGCTCTCGCGCGATCAGCAGGGACGGCCGATGTTGTTCCAGGGCGTGCTGATGGACATGACCGAACGCCATCGGGCGGAGGAGTACGCCGCAGAGACGGCGCAGCGCTACCGCGAGCTCGCCGAGGACGGCCCCGTGGTCTTCATGGTCCTGGAATTCGATCCGGCGCTCGAACAACGGTTCCGGCTCCGCTACATGAGCCCGCAGGTCCAGGACATCCTCGGGTATCCGGTCGCACGCTTCTACGCGGACCCGTGGGCCATGCTGGACATGGTGCACCCCGACGACCTCGCATCGGCCCGGGAGCACAGCCAACGCATCATGGAGGGGCACCCCTGGGACATCGACTACCGGATGATCGCGGACGACGGCCGGATCGTGTGGATCCACCTGGAAGGTCGAACCGTGGAGCGTGACGACGAGGGCCGTCCCCACCGGCTCCAGGGCATCATGATCGACGTCACCGACCGCAAAGAGCGGGAGGAGCGCGAGCGTGAGGCGGCGGCCGTCTTGCTATCCCTCGTCGAACAGATGCCGGGGGTCCCGTGGACCTACGCCGTGGAAGATCCGACCGACTGGCGGCCGATCTACATCGCGCCGCAGGTGGAACAACTGCTCGGATACACGTCGGCGGAGCTCATGGCCGAGCCTCGGTTCTTCGCCAGGCTCGTGCATCCGGACGACCTCGCGGCGACGCTGGCTTTGGCGGAGCGCCGCGTGCGTCGCGGAGAACCCTGGCTGTCAGAGTTCCGCATCGTTGCGCGGGACGGGAGGGTCCTGTGGCTCCGCAGCCGAGGGAACCTCGGCCACGACGACCAGGGCCGCCCGTTGCTGCACGGGATGTGGGTCGACATCACCGCGGAGCGGGAACGCACGGACGCCGCGAGCGAGGGTCCGTTAGAGCGACGCGAACGCTGACCGAGGATCAGTCCTTCGGCCGCAGCATCCGGACGGACTCGGGCAGGTACGGGTGCAGCTTCGCGGGCAACTCGACCGAGCCGTCCGCCTGCTGGTGGTTCTCCATGATCGCGATCAGGGAACGCCCGACCGCGGTCGCAGTGCCGTTCAGCGTATGGAGCGGCTCCACCTTGCCGTCGGGTCGCCGGACGCGGGTCTGCAGTCGCCGCGCCTGGTAGTCCGTGCAGTTCGAGCAGGACGTCAGCTCGCGATAGCGCTGCTGTGCCGGCAGCCAGCCTTCGATGTCGTACTTCTTCGCGGCCGAGCCACCCAGGTCCCCCGCAGCGACGTTCACCACGCGGTACGGGATCTCGAGGTTCCCGACGATCTCCTCTTCGATCGAGACCAGCATCTCGTGCTCGTCCCATGAGGTCTCCGGCGTCGTGAACGAGAACATCTCCACCTTGTCGAACTGGTGCACACGGAACATGCCGCCCATGTCCTTGCCGTACGTTCCGGCCTCGCGGCGGAAGCACGTCGAGTAGCCGGCATAGCGGAGCGGCAGGTCGGCCTGATCTTCGATCTCGGTCATGTGCAGCGCCGCGAGCGGCACCTCGCTCGTGCCGACCAGGTAGAGGTCGTCCTCGCGCGTCACGTACAGCTGCGCCTCGTCCGTCGGCAGGAACCCCGTGCCGTACATCGCCTCCTCGCGGACCAGCACCGGCGGTATCACCGGCGTGAATCCCTTCGCCATCAAGATGTCGATCGCGTGCCGCACCAGCGCGAACTGCAGCAACACGATGTCGCCCATCAGGTACACGAAGCGCGAGCCCGACGTTCGGACCGCGCGTTCGACGTCCATCACGCCGAGCAGCTCGCCCAGCGCGACGTGATCCCGGGGCTCGAACCCGAACTTCCGGGGCTCACCGTGTCGGCGAACCTCCACGGCGTCCTCATCGGTGAAGCCGTCGGGCGCGGTCTCGTGCGGGATGTTGGGGGTGTTCGCGAGGAGATCGGCGAGCTCCGCCTCCGCAACCTCCAGCTCGGGCTCGAGCGCCTTGAGCTCGGTAGAGACCTTGCTGACCGCGTCGATCAGCCGTTGCTTCTCGTCGCCTTGCGCGCCACCGATCGCTTTCGACGCCTGGTTCTGCTCGGTCCGCAGAGCCTCGACGCGGCCGATCAGCGCGCGACGGCGCTCGTCCGCGGCGAGCAGCGCGTCGACCGCATCGGCGAGGTTGCGTCGGGCGAGGCCTTTGCGGAACGGGTCCGGGTCTTCTCGGATCGCTTTGATGTCGAGCATCTACGGCACCTTCACTTGCTCCGTCTTCTCGGTCGTGGACGTGGCCGGGTTCGCGGGCTGTGCCTGCGAGCCGGCCTGACCGGACGACGAGCCCGTGGCGGCTCCGTCCATGATGCTCTGCCCGTGGAAGATGCCACCCTCTTCAACGACGAGCGACTTCGACGTGATGTTGCCGTCGACACGTCCACCGCGAGCCAGGTGCGCCTTGCCCTTC
The DNA here is from genome assembly GCA_963723855.1 of uncultured Actinomycetes bacterium. Taxonomy (GTDB): domain Bacteria; phylum Actinomycetota; class UBA4738; order UBA4738; family HRBIN12; genus JBBQVZ01. The sequence continues at coordinate 64,393 of CAVRSI010000019.1, forward strand.
ACGGCGATGTTGCCCTTGAAGCGACCGGCCACCGTGACGTTCTGCGCGCGGATGTCGGCCTCGACCTGGCTCTGCGGCGAGAGCGTGACGTCGCCGTCGGCGTTGATCTGGCCCTTCACCTGCCCGTCGATCCGCAGGCTCCCGGCGGAGACGACGTTCCCATCCAGTCGCGCTCCGACGCCGACGACCGTGACCTCACCGTTCTCCGCCATCTGCGTCTCCTTTCCCTTGTGTGGGCGTTCTGCTGATTCCGGCCTGGGCGGCATCGCCGCCTCCATGTCGCCCGGCTGTGCCTCGTCGGCCTCGTCCTTCTTGAAGATCATCGGGCCTCCACCGCCTCGACCGGCGCGGCGAGCGCCTGCCGGATGGCCTCGTCCTCCTCCGAGGAGAGGTTGTAGCTGCTACGTCCGTCCGTGATCGGCTTCGCGTAGACACGCGTCTCCTGGCGACCGTTGATGGAGGTGAGTACCACGCCGGTGCCGTGGTCGTCGAGCATGGCGCACGAGAACGAGAGGCGACCGCCCACATCCTCGAACGCGTCGTAGCGCAACAGGGCGACATGACGAACGCTGCCCTCGATCTGTCCTTGCTGATGCTTGTCCGTCTTGTTGAGCGTCCGCACCGCCTGCTCCAACCGCTCGATCTTCTTGGCCTGACCGTCCAGCACGCCTCGCAACGCGTCGTCCAACCGGATGGGTCCGCCGGGCTCGCGGTGACGAGCTCGACCACCGGTCGCGAAGATCGCGAACACGACGCCGAGCGCGCCGAGGCCGAGCGCGACCAACACCAATAGCGTGTTCGTGTGGTCCGAGAAGGTCAAACAGGACTCCCGGGTCGCGGAAACGGGCATCTACCTGCGGGTTCGGTGAGGCTTCCTGAGTATACGATGGGCCCCCTCGTGGACGAACGAACCCTGGCTCGGCTGCTCGACGACGTCGCCGCCGGCACGACCCCCGTTGAGGACGCCGTCGAGGCGCTCCGGATCCTGCCGTACGAGACGGTGACGGATGCGCGCGTCGATCACCACAGAGAGCTCCGCACCGGTCATCCGGAGGCGATCTACGGCCCGGGGAAGTCCGTCGAACAGATCCGCGAGATCGCGGCCGCGCTGTCCGCGCGCTCGAACGGGGCCGTGTTGCTCACCCGCGCGACGCCGGAACAGGCCGCGGCGGCGATCGAGGCGGTTCCCGGCGCGCGGTTCCACGAGGTAGCCCGGCTGGTCGTCGTGAAGGCCGCCGAACGGTCGGTGGACGCGACGGTCGCGGTCGTGGCTGCCGGAACGTCCGACCTGCCCGTGGCGGAGGAAGCCGCGATCACCGTCGAGGCGACCGGAGCCAGCGTCGAACGGATCACCGACGTGGGCGTCGCCGGCGTCCACCGGATCCTCGAGCACCGAGCGTCGCTCGAGGCGGCCGACTGCGTGATCGTCGTCGCCGGGATGGAGGGTGCGCTCCCATCCGTCGTGGCGGGGCTCATCTCCACGCCGATCGTCGCCGTTCCGACCAGCGTGGGGTACGGCGCCTCGTTCGAAGGGCTGTCCGCCCTGCTGACGATGCTCGCGTCGTGCGCCCCGGGGGTCGCGGTGGTGAACATCGACAACGGGTTCGGGGCGGCGCAGGTTGCCCACCGCATCGTTCGCGCGACGTCGCAGGCCGACGGATGAGGCTCCTGTACTTCGATTGCATCGCCGGGATCTCCGGGGACATGGCCCTCGGTGCCCTGATCGACGCGGGCGCCGACCTGGAGCCGATCCGAAAGGGTCTGGCGGGACTCCCGGTCGAGTCGTTCGAGCTCGACGTCGAGCAGGTGGAGAGCGGAGGGATCCGGGCGACCAAGGTCAACGTGCGCACGTCGACCGACGGCTTGATACGGACCTACGCGAGCGTCCGATCGCTGCTGGACATGGCGGAGATGCCCCTCGACGCCAAGGCGATGGCGCAGCGGATCTTCCGGCGCCTCGCCGAGGCCGAGGCCATGGTGCACCGTCGCGATCTCGACCAGGTGACGTTCCACGAGGTGGGGGCCGTCGACTCCATCGTCGACATCGTCGGTACGTCGCTCGCGCTCGCGTCGTTGAAGGTGGACCGCGTGTTCGCGTCGGCGGTGCCGACCGGGATGGGGATGGTCAAGACTGAGCACGGACTCCTGCCGATCCCCGCACCGGCGGTGATGGAGCTCCTGCGCGGCGCCCCTATCTATTCGCGCAACGTCTCCGTCGAGCTCGTCACACCGACCGGTGCCGCGATCCTGGCAGCGCTCGTGGAGGGGTTCGGTGAGATCCCGCTCATGCGGATCGAGCATGTGGGATACGGCGCCGGCAGCGCACAGCTGGACTTCCCCAACGTGGTCCGCGTCGTGGTCGGCGAGGCGGACCCTTCGGCAACCGCCGCCGCCGAGACGGTGCAGGGGAGCGAGCTCGTCTTGGAGACCAACGTCGACGACCTCAACCCCGAGCTCTACACCTACGTGCTCGAGCGCTTGTTCGCTGCCGGCGCCCAGGACGCGTGGCTCACCCCGATCGTGATGAAGAAGGGACGACCCGCCGTCACGATCAGCGTGCTGGCCTCTGTGTCGCGAGAGGAGGCGATCCGCCAGGTGCTCTTCCGGGAGACCGGGACCCTCGGCATCCGTTCGTCAGCCGTGGACAAGCAGGCGCTCGAACGCGAATGGGTCGAGGTCGCCACGCGGAACGGACTGGTCCGCGTGAAGATCGGTCGTCTCGAAGGCAACACGGTCACGGTCGCGCCCGAGTTCGAGGATTGCGTCAAGGTCGCTCGGGAAGCGGGCGTCCCCGCACGCGAGGTCTACGAGGAAGCGACCCGCCTGGCGCGAGAGGCGATCGGCGAGTGACGCTGATCGTCATCACGATCGTCGGCGCCATGATCGTCGGCCTGTTGGCGGGCGGCAGCTTCCGGAACTTCCCGTCGATACCGCTCGGCTGGTGGTCGCTCGCGATCGTGGGCGTCGTCTTGCAGTTCCTGCCGCTCACGGGCAGCGCGGGCTCCTGGACCTTGACGGCCTCGTTCGTGTTGCTGATCGCGTTCGCGCTGCTCAACTTCCGCGCGCCCGGCTTCATCCTGATCTTCACGGGCCTGATGCTGAACGCGATCGTCATCGTGGCGAATCACGGGATGCCCGTCGCCCGTGAGGCACTCGTTCGATCGGGTCAGGAGTCGACCCTCTCCGATCTTCAGCAGCACGGCGGATCCAAGCACCACCTCGCCGATGACGACACCGTGCTGCTGGTGCTGGGCGACTCCATCGTCGTGCCCGAACCGATCGGCGTCGCGGTCAGCGTGGGCGACCTGTGCGTCTACCTGGGCGTGGCATGGTGCTTCGCCGCATCGCTCCAGCCTCGCGAACGGAGTGCCGTCCACAGCTGAGCCGCGACACGCCCGCCGAGCTCACGTTCCCCGTGTACCCGCCGATATCTGAACCATGGCGGAGTCCGTCCAGCTCCCCGACGACGTCCAACGCCGACTGGATGCCCTCAAGGCCGTCGGCGCCCTCGGCGTGTGCGCGATCTACGGGTGGTTCGCCATCGTGAAGAACGTCCAGGTTCCCGTGCTCGTCTTCCTGGACATCGCGGTCCACGAGGTCGGGCACAAGGTCTTCTCCCCGTTCGGGAACCTCATCATGCTGATCATGGGGACGGGCACCCAGATCCTGTTCCCCCTCATCGTGGGGATCGTGTTCGCGCTCTGGAAGCGCGACCTGATCGCCTGGGGCATCTGCTGGGCCTGGGCCGCGAGCGCCATGTGCGACGGCGCACGCTACATCTACGACGCGCCGCGCGGCGACCTGATGTTGCTGGGCGCCTCCGACGGCCTCGGCGACTGGTCCAAGATCCTGGGGCCCGAGCACTTCGACAAGCTCTACCTCGCCGACCGGCTCTCGGCGCAGGTCCGGACGGTCGGGATCATCACGTGGTTCGCGGCGGTGAGCCTCATCGTGTTCGCGCTGGTGCGGAACGTCCTGGAGAGCCGCCGCGCCGCGGCCGCCGAACGGGTCCGCGCGACGGCCAAACCGGCCGGCCACGCTGACGCCGGTGGGCGACGTGGACATGTGGCGTCGCTGATCGAACCTTTCGCATCCTTGCCTTCCCGTTCCGGACGTCGGCGCCAACCGCTACCTTGGGGGCCATGGCCCGTCGACTTCGGCCGTTCGTCGAGCGAGAGGCGACCTGGGCGGTCGCGCTGGCCGCGCTGGGGTTCGTCTCCATGTGCGCCACGCTCCCGGCGGCCTCGCTGCTGGGGATGCGGGCCATCCGCCGCCGCAGCGGGGGAGACGGATCCGAGCCGGCGCTCGCCATCCTGGCGTTCGGCTTCGTGTGGCTCTCGTTCCTGTTGGCCTATCCGGCGATCCGCGTCATCGTGATCGCGGCGCAGCATCCCGGCGGATGGGGGCCGCGAGCGTTCCTGGCCACGCTGATCATCCTGGCGGCGACGATCGTCGCGCTCTCGACCTTCGCGGTCCGCATCCATCCGGAGCGGTGGATGGTCCGCAAGTTCCTGTTCGCGGGGATCGGGTTGGCGATCGTCGTCGTCTTCACGCAGGCGATGATGCTCGTGTTCGGCGGCCTCCCGGCGTGGTCGTTCACCTCTTAGATCGCGAACCAGTCGCTCGTCTCGCCGTCGAGCCGGAAGATGAACTCGTCGATCCGCACGCCCGACTCCTCGATCGACTCGCTCGCCGCACGATCCGGAACCCGCACTTCTCCAACACCCGGATCGAGCCCGCGTTGTGCGCTCGCGACGTGCGCGTGGAGCGGACGCTGCGTCTCACCTCGACCAGGAAGAGCGAGAGCGCACGGCTCGCGACGCCCCTCCCCCAGTACTCACGCCCGATCCAGTAACCGACGAGCGTGTCTCCGGATTGCTCCCAGCTCAGCATGTTCCCCACGACCTCGCCGTCCAGCAGGATCGTCCGTTTCCGGCCGGTGTCGTTGCCAAGCACGTTCGCCGTCCAGTGCTCCATGAACGCTTCTCGATCCCGCGCCGGGAATGCCGCCATCTCGTTCGCGACCGGGTCGCGCTGCATACTCGAAGAAGATGGGCAGGTCGTCCTCTTGCACGTCGCGGAGCCGGATGGACGGGGGCGGCGATCCATGATCCGCTCGCTCGCCCATCGACCCACGCTACCCGTGACGCTCAGCGTCACGCAAATGCGCATAGCTCCGACCCGGGCGCGCCGGGACGTCGGTCAGCTCGAACTGACCGACTCCACCCATCCGGCATGGGCGAGCGTCACGGGTTGCGCGAGCTCGAGCGTCGCGGCGTCCAGGCGCTGGAGCAGATCGCCGTACGACAGGTAGAGCCGGGCGCCGTCGCTCGACACCGCCAGCCCGGTCACGGGCGCCGGCGTGGCCACCAATCCACCGCGCACGGCGAGCGTGGCCGTGTCGAATGGGAGCAGACCCGCGTCACCGGCCACGTACAGCGTCGTGCCGTCGGACGCGACCTGCGCGTGGATCTGCCCGCCACCCAACGCCGACAGATCCACGTCCGTCACCTGCGCGACGCGGAAGCGGCGCACGTTCACTACGGCGATCGTGCCGTGCCGCGCATCGATCGCATAGACGCGGTGTCCGTCTGGCGAGATCGCGAGGGCGGAATCTTCCTGCGGCACGCTGCCGAACCGATCGGGCAGCTCGATGCAGACCGCGAACCCGTTCCGGAGGTCGACGGTATGGACGAACGCGCGCTCGTCCTGTTCGGACGGGTCGACGGGGATCGTCGGCTCACCGAGGTACGAAGGCCGTTGGTTCGTGTACAGCGTGTAGAGGTACGCCCCGTCGGGCGACGCGACCTGCACCAGCCGCGTCGCCGTCATGTTCTCGACCGGCTGCTTGTCCGGGCCGATCAACGCCCAGTGCCGGCCCGACTCCAGGTACAAACCGGTCACACGGTACGACGTGGGAGCCAGGGCGGGTCGGTACTGGAGCATGAACAGCGTCTCGCCGTCCGGCGAGAACGCCTCCGGCTCGAAGTTGCCGTTGAGGGAGAAGCGTTGCGGCGCGTCCGAGCCGTCGGGATGCGCGACGACGATCCGGGTGCGAGCCCGCGGTTGCGGAGCCCAGGAGTCCGATGACGCTTCCGTCGCCGGCATCAACGCGACCGCGCCGCCGAACGGGGCGACCGCACGGATCTGCAGATCGCCCGCCACGGATACGGATGACTCGGTGACACCGGTCGCGGTCGCGATGCGGTCGATCCGGGTGAGCCCGCCGCTCACGGTCGCGGTATCCACATGCGATCGATCGGGCTCGGCGACCGCACCTGGTACCAACGACAGCACTGCGCCGCTCGCCGCGTCGATCGCACCGATCCCGCCGGGCACACCGAGCACCACGACATCCGGGGACGATGCAGGGGGCGCCGCGTGTTGGGTGCTCGGAGCACCGTCCGCTGATCTCGTGCAGGCGGACACGATCACCAGGAGGACCGCTGGCAGCGTCAACGCGCGTGACCGGCGCATGCGAACCCCTTTCCCGCGTGCGGCTCGCCCGGCCCGGGTGGCAGAACGCGCCGCTCACCCGCACATACCGTCCTCGAGGCCGGAAGGTTCCACCTCGCGAGGAAGATCCGTCTCAAGCAGCGGTCGAGCGCTCTGGTTACCGCGTTCGCCCACGCGACGAAGCGGCGCCGTCGAGCACGGTCGTCACGATCTGCCGCACGAACCGCGCGTTCACCGGCCGGCCCGTGATCATCCGCCGCATCAGGATCGGGCCGCCGAGGAGATCCGCGATGACTTCTGCGTCCGCATCGGGTCGGACCTCGCCCCGCGCCTTACCCCGCTCGACCAGCGCGAACACGTCGTCGCGCCGTTTCGACAACAACCCCGATCGAACCGCAGCGGCGAGTTCGGGATCCTGGGACATCGCGCCGATGATGCCGGCCAGGATCCGATCCGTGGGCGCGTTCCGATGCGTTCGGATCCCCTCCGACAGCGCGCGCACGAGCGCGTCGCGGGTCGACATGTCGTCGGTGATGACGACGGAGGCCGGCATCTTCAGGTGCGTGAGCGCATCGACCACGAGTGGGATCTTCGACGGCCAACGCCGATAGACGGTGGTCTTGCCCACGCCCGCGCGCGCCGCGACGGCCTCGATCGACAGGCCGCCGAACCCCTCTTCGGCCAGGAGCTCGATCGTCGCCTCGATGATCGCGCGGTCGGCCTCCGGATCGCGAGGCCGGCCGACGGCGCGAGCCACGGCCGGAACGGCCGGAGCGGCCGGAGCGGCCGGAGCCGATCACTCGGCACGCTCCGCGACGGCGGCGAGCTCGCCATCATGACGGGCGACGTGCAGCTCGATCGCGTCGACATCCGCCGGGCGGTTGGGCAACCAGATCAACGCGACCATCGCACCGAGCAGCGCGATCGACGCACCGACCACCAGGCCGCGATCCATCGCGTCGATGAACGACGTCTTCGCAGCCAGCGTGATGGCCGCTCCATGGACGCCCCCGATCTTCGCTCCGATCGCGAGCGCGGCGCCGACCGAGCTGGTCGCTGCGGCGATGGAGGAGGCGGGCAGGCCGGCGAGCGACGACGCGATGTGCGTGGCGTACGAGGAGGCGAAGATGCTGCCCAGGATCGCGACGCCGAGTGCGCCGCCGATCTGCCGCGTCGTGTCGTTCATGGCCGAACCGACGCCGGCCTTCGCGAGCGGCAGGGAGCCCATGATCGACTCCGTCGCGGGGACCATCGCGGTCCCCATGCCGAGACCCAGGATCAGCAGCGCGATCACGACGTGCCCGTAGCCCGAGGTCACGGTCAGCGTCCCCATGTACCAGAGCCCAACCGCCACGGTCCCCATCCCCGTCGCCACCAGCACCTTGTTCCCGAACCGAGCGGTCAGCCTGCCGGCGATCGGCGCTCCGATCATCAGGACCAGGGCGAGCGGCGCCACACGGACCCCCGCCTGCAGCGCGCTGTATCCGAGCACGAACTGCAGGTATTGGGTCAGGAAGAACAACGACCCGAAGAGTGCGAAGAACACGAGGACGATCGAGATGTTGGCCGCCGTGAAGCGACGGTTCTCGAAGAACGTGACGTCCAACATGGGGTGGTCGCTCCGCAGTTCCCACACCACGAACGCGACCAGGACGACGACCGCGGCTCCGAACGTCCAGAGCGTTTGCGGAGAGGTCCACCCGTGCGACGGCGCCTCGATGATCCCGTACACCAGACTCACCAGCCCGACGATCGACAAGACGGCGCCCACGGGGTCGAGGGCGTTCGGCGACGGGTCCTTCGAGTTCGGCACGATCAGCCGGCCGGCGATGAGCGCGAAGATGACGACGGGGACGTTCACGAGGAACACGGAGCCCCACCAGAAGTGACTGAGCAACCAGCCACCGACGATCGGACCGATCGCGATGCCTAGGCCGGACACCCCCGCCCAGATCCCGATCGCGCGACCGCGTTCCTCGGCGGGGAAGACGTTCGTGAGGATCGACAGCGTCGAGGGCATGATCAGCGCGCCGCCGATCCCCATGAGCGCCCGCGTGGCGATCAGGGTGTTCGCCGATCCCGCGAACGCGGACAGCACGGAGCCGATGCCGAAGACGACGAGCCCGGCCGCGAGCGCGTACCGACGCCCGTAGCGGTCGGACAGGCTCCCGGTCGTCAGGAGCAACCCCGCGAAGACCAGGACGTAGGCGTCGACCAGCCACTGCAGTTGGCTCGTGGAGGCGTGGAGGTCACGGACGAGCGTGGGCAACGCAACGTTCAGGATGGTGTTGTCGAGTCCGATCACCAGCAAGCTGACGCAGAGGACCCCGAGGATCCACCATCTCCGCTCGTACCCTTCGGCATGTTCCATGAGGGAAGGTCCTTTCCGCTACGGTAACGTTTCGGAAAGGATAGCGGCTCAGAGCGGATTCCGCAACTGCTCCGTATCGGAATGGGGGGAACGGAGTGGGGCGGATCGCGCCGTGGTGATCAGGATTGGCGGTAACCGCCGGCCAGGACCAACTCGTCCACCGCGCCGGGCGCGCCGGGTCTGGCGAGGAGGAAGCCCTGGGCCTGGTCGCAGCCGAGCTCGGTCAGGAATTCGAGCTGCGCGGGGGTCTCGACGCCCTCTGCGACGACCTCCAGCCCGAACGCGTGGGCGAGACCGATGATCGCGTTGACGATCGCGTTCTCGCCCGACCCACGATCGAGCCCGTGGATGAAGGATCGGTCGATCTTGACGAAGTCGAGCGGGAACTGTCGCAGGTAGGCGAGCGATGAGAACCCCGTACCGAAGTCGTCCAGGCCCACCCTGATCCCTCCGTCGCGCAATGCCCGCAATCCCGCCAGCGCCGAGTTGGACGCCTCCATGAGCACGCGCTCGGTGACCTCCACCTGCATGGTGCTGCGTGACAGGCCCCTGGAGTCGAGCGCGCCGGTGAGGGCCTCGTAGAAAGACGCATCCGCGACACGGCGCGAGGTGACGTTGAGGTTCAATCCCGGCGAGTCGGTCACCCCCAGCCGGTCGGTCCACCCGGTCGCCTCCTCGAGCGCCCGGCCGAAGACCCACTCATCCATGGTGGCCAAGAGCCCGGTCTCCTCCGCCACGGTCAAGAACGAGTCGGGCTCGAGGACGCCCAGCTCCGGATCGAGGATCCGCACGAGCGCCTCGACGCTTACGACGCGGCCGGTGCCAAGGTCGATGATCGGCTGGTAGCGAACACCCAGGCGCTCCTCGTCGATCGCGCGACGCAGCATCCGTTCCGTACCGAGCCGCCCGACCGCCGTCGTCCGCAGGTCCTCATCGAAGACCTCCGCCCGGTCCCTCCCCCGATCCTTCGCCCGGTACAGCGCGAGGTCGGCCTCTTGCAGGAGGCTGTCGGGTACGTGGTGGGTGTCGGAGGTGGTCGCGATCCCGACGCTCACCGTGCAGACGAACTCCTCCGTGCCGATCCGGAAGGGCTGGCGGCCGGCCTCGGCGATGCGCTCGCCCAACGTGACCGCCTCGCGCTCGTCGGTCAGGTCCTCCGCGACGATCACGAACTCGTCTCCGCCGAGACGGGCGAGGGTGTCCGACGGGCGGATGAATTGCAGGAGGCGTTCCGCCATCGCCATGAGGACCCCGTCGCCCACCAGATGGCCCAAGGAATCGTTGATGACCTTGAACCGGTCGAGGTCGAGGAACAGCACCGCCAGGATGCCCGGAGCGCGATCCAGCCGGAAGAGGGCGTGCTGCAGCCGGTCCATCAGCACGTTGCGGTTGGCGACGCCGGTGAGCGGGTCGGTGGACGCCCGATGCTGCAGGATGACGTCCGCCTCCTTGCGCTCCGCGATGTCGCGCACGGATCCGACGACGAAGGACTCTCCGGCGGATTCGACCCGGTGGTACGTCGCTTCGATCCACCGGTACGCGCCGTCGCCGCACCGGAACCGGTAGGTCATGGTGTAGAAGCCGTCGCTGATGAGGCTCAGGTCACCGGCCGCCCGCATCGCCTGGACGTCGTCGGGGTGTGCGAACTCCTCCTGGGGGCTCCCCCTGAGCTCGTCCGGATCCCATCGGAACAATCGCCGGGCCGCGGGAGAGACGTAGCGATAGATGCCCTCGGCCGTCGCGACCGTGATCATGTCGGCGGAGGCGGCCGCCAGCAACTCGACGTCGTCGAACTTGTCCTCGTGAGCCTGCACGAGATCCCCGGCTTCGCGCCACCGGCCAGATGCTGGGGCCGCCCACGTCGCGGCCAGGTGCTGGGGCCGCACGTCGTTCAGCGGGCTGTTGCTCTGAGGATACACGAGCGCGACCGGCGATACGACCTTCTCCCTGGCAGAACCCGCACCCACGTCCGAACTCGACGAACGACGTTGCTCAATCGAACATCAGGTCGATCGCTGTTGCGCGCGGTCAGCAGGTGGCCGGGGTCGGGGCTCCTTGGTAGAGGACGGTCAGGTCCCCGGAATCCATCGTGCTGCTCCCCGCCGATGACAAACGCCACTGCAGCCGGAACGTGTGCTGGTGCTCGGCCGGGCTCGTTCCCACCCAGGTGAACGAGAAGGCGGTGGCGGACGAGCCCACACCGACCGTCGTGTGACCGGGGTCGAGGGTGCTCGTGCCTCCGATCGACGCGTCGACGACGCGAACCTGTGGCTGGCTCCCTTCGAACGTCCCGCTCACCTGAACGGCGAAGTTCTGCGCCAGCGTGTCCTTCACGACCATGCCGGGCACGTTCGTCCACGTCGTGGAGCTCGTGGTCGCGGGCGCCGTGACGCTCGCCCAATCCAGGCACGACGCTCGGGTCCCCGGGACGGACGCCGAGCGTGTGATCCCGTACGCGATGCCCATCGGAAGGATCACGACGACCGCGAGGACGATCCCGACCCATGTGCGACCGTGCTTCAACATCTCGACCTCCTTGCTCGAGCCACGCGAGACCCCACCAACCCTATCCGGGCCGACCCGATAGGGCAGGGAGGTCGGGCCGGCTGAAGGAGCGAACCAGGCCGTCCGGATACCATCGGGTCGTGCCGCGTCCTCAGAGCCAGCTCTCCGCGAACGAGGAGCGAACCCTCGCTCGGTGGGTCGCGGAGCTCGCCGAGGCCGATCAGCGCCGCAAGGACCTCCGAGCGAACTTCGCGGCGTGGGTCCGAGAGGTCGGTCCGGCAGCGGTCGCACACGGACTGGGGATATCGCGCAACGCGATGAACGAACGGCTGAAGTCCTACGAGGGGACGTACCAGCGGCGAGGCACCAAGGGCACGAGCAGAACGACCACCTGAGTCACGGGCAGGCGGCGTCGCCGGCTACGCCGCGGCCTTCACGATCGCACCGACGTACCGGTCGACCGCCGTCGACGGAAGCGGTCCTCTGGGGAGCTCGACGACGAAGGCGGATGCCTCGGGGTGCCAATGATTCTGCCAGCTGGTCACGCTGCCCGGATATCGTCCCGTCAGTCTGACCAACGGGAGTCCGACGCGCCGGGCGAACCGCAGCTGGATCGTGAGGTCGCCCGCCGACCGAACCACGAGACCGAGCGGTTGGTGGAACCAGATGCTGACGCGGGGGTGCACGCGCGCGATCAAGCGACGCGCGATCCGGTCCTCGGGTTCGGAGAGCGCGTGAGGTCCGGGATACTCCTTGTCCCACGGCCGCCCGAACGGGCGCCACTGATACGGGAAGTTCCGGTTCAGATCCACGCCTCGTCCGTTCTGGCGAGTGCCGGCGCGGAACCCGTCGGGGTTCAGGTTCCGGATCACCCACAGGTCGATGCCGGTCGGCGGCGAGGCGATCAACGCACGAGCGATCGCTGTTCCGGCGCATTCGTTCCCGTGGATACAGCCCACGACCAGGATCGTCGTGTCGCTCGCGGGATCCCCCAGGCGGAACGCGATGATGGGCCGCCCCTGCGTGGAATGCCCGAGCACCATCCGTCGAACGATCGGTGGATCCAGGTGAGCGCTCGCGTGGGATCGCTCCCCTGCTATGGAGGCCGAGCGGCTCGCGATCACACTCAGTGCCGCCAAGAGGATGCAAGCGGCGATGGATCGGGAGCCCTTCGTCCGTGTCACCACGGTCATGAAGCTACGCGCTGGCGCTCTTCGTCACTGGGCCGTCATCCGAGCTCAAGCTCGAGGAGTCGTCCGTCGTCGAACGCCGCGGTCCAGAAGCGGCCGTCGACGAACGCGCCGTTGTGCGGCTGCGTGTCCAGCTGCCAGCTCGCCACAACCGCTTCGGCGTTGGGGTCAACCTGCACGATCGAGTCGTCGCGATCAGTGACGACCCACAGGGAGCCGTCGTGGTCGATGAGTCCGTCGGCCCCGTCGCCGACGTCGACGGTCCCGACGACAGCGTTCGAACCCGGATCGATCCGCTGGAGCGTCGCCCCGTCGTACGTCGTCACCCAGATCGAGCCGTGGGCCTCGAGCACGTGGATCGGCGTGACGTCCGTCTCGATCCGCGCGAGCGTCTTCCCGGTCGCTGGATCCATCCGGACGACGATGCTCCGATCGGTGTCGGTGATCCAGAGCGATCCGAACCCCGTGGTCGCGTAGAGGGGCGCGTCGCTCACGTCATAGGTCGCGGTCACCCGTTCGGCGTCCGGATCGATCCTCGAGACGGTGCCCTCCGCCTGGTTCACCGCCCAGATCGCGCCGAACCCCGCGGTGATGCCGTCCGGCGAGATGCCCACGGGGATCCGCGCGACGATCTCGGTCGTCCCCGGGTCGATCCGCACCACCGAGTCATCGGTCAGGGCGGCGGCCCAGACGGAACCGAACGCCTCGACCAGATCGATCGGCGACCTCACCGCGATCGAGGCGATCACCTTCGCGGTCGAAGGATCGACCCGCTCGAGCTTGTTCGACTGGTAGTGGCCGACCCAGAGCGATCCGTCGGCCCACAGCACCGGGTCCGGCTGCGCGGCCACGTCCACCTGCGTGATCGATCGTCGCGGATGCCGGGGTCGAGCTGGACGAGGCCGGTGGCGACGTCGACGCCGTCACCGTCGATGAGGGACTCCCGCTCCCTCCGCACGCCGATAGGAACAGGGCGAACGACGCGGCGACGCACGGGAGCCACCCCCTCATACCGCCACATACGATGTCATGCCACCGAACGGACGCGATCCCGCGGTCGGGTCGTTGCGGGTTCTTGCTGCCACTCGCGGCGACGGTCCCTAGCGGACGGGGTCGCGGTTGTACGCGCGGCGCGCCGACTGGAAGCAGACCACGGTGATTCCGACGCACCACGCGATGGCGATGCCCGCACTGCTGCCGATCGGCGTGCCCATCAGCAGTCCCCGCAGGGTCTCGATGATGGGCGTGAAGGGCTGGTACTCGGCGAACCAGCGGAGTGCAGCCGGCATCGTGTCCGTCGGCACGAACCCGCTGCTGAGGAACGGCAGGATGAGCAACGGCATGGGGATGTTGCTCGCCGTCTCCACGCTCTTCGCCCTCAGGCCGAGCGCCACGCACAGCCACGTCATCGCCAAGGTGACCATCGCGAGGAAGCCGACCACGGCGATCCACTCGATGAGCCGGGCCGTGGGTCGGAACCCGATCGCCAGGGCGACGCCTATGACGACCACGAGGCTGAGCGCCGTCTGGATCATGCTGCCGAGGACGTGACCGGTCAGCACCGAAGGCCGGAAGATGGCCATCGTTCGGAAGCGGGCGATGATGCCTTCGGTCATGTCCACGGCGACCGAGATCGCCGTTCCCTGGGCGACACTGGCGATGGCGATGATGATGATCCCCGGAACGATGTAGTTGATGTAGTCGGCCCGGCCGCCCGACGCAACGCCGAGGCCGGCGCCCATCGTCCCGCCGAAGACGTATGCGAACAACAGCAGGAAGACGACCGGCATGCCGATGAGCATCACCGTCAGGCTCACGTAGCGTTGCATGTGCCGGAGCTGGCGCCGCAGCATGGTCTTCGAATCGGTCAGGGCAAAGGACAGGGTGCTCATACCGCTTCCCTTTCACTCTCGGGTCGGCCGGTCAAAGCGAGGAACACGTCGTCGAGGTTCGGTGTGTGGAGGGAGAGATCGTCGACCTCGATCGACACTCGATCGAGCTGGTCGAGCAGCGTTCGGAGCGATCGGACGTCTCCTCCACCCGGGATCTGCAGGGCGAGCCCTTCATCATCACGGGTGGACTCGCCGAGGGTGTCCTCGGCCGCTTCGAGTCCCTGGAGATCGCTGAACTGCAGGCGGATATGGCCGCCGGGGATGCGACGCTTGAGCTCTCCCGGGCTCCCCTCCGCGATCAGCCTCCCCTTGTCGAGGACGGCGATCCGGCCGGCGAGCTGATCTGCCTCGTCCAGGTTCTGGGTCGTGAGGAAGATCGTGACCCCATCGGCCACGAGATCGCGGATGATCTGCCACATGGTGCGGCGGCTGAGCGGGTCGAGGCCCGTGGTCGGCTCGTCGAGGAAGATGATGCGCGGGTCGCCGAGCAAGGTCATCGCGAGGTCGAGCCGACGACGCATGCCGCCCGAGTACGTGGATGCCGGCTTCACCCCCGCCTCCACCAGGTCGAACTGCTCGAGCAACTGGGTCGTCCGCCGCCTGCCCTCCGCTCTTCCGAGGTGGCGCAGGTCCGCCATGAGGCTCAGGTTCTCCTCGCCGGTGAGGAGGTTGTCGACCGCGGAGAACTGACCCGTGACCCCGATCACGGCGCGGACCGCGTCGGGGTCGCGCGACAGGTCATGGCCCGCGACGCGCACCTGGCCGCCATCGAACCCGATCAACGTGGACAGGATCTGTACAGCGGTGGTCTTCCCGGCGCCGTTGGGGCCGAGCAGGGCGAAGATCGTTCCCTCGGCGACATCCAGGTCGATGCCGTCGAGCACGAGGTGGTCGCCGAAGGACTTGCGCAGCCCGGTGGCCGCGATCGCGTCTCGGGATGTCGAGGGGGTCATGCCTCATCCTTTCCGTTGTCGTTCGGATGGCAGCGACGGATGGTGATATCGCCGTAGGCGGTCCGGGCGCGCACGTCGACCGCTTCCTCGTCCGGGGTCGGACGATCGGAAGCCTGCAGGTCGTTCTGAACGTTGCCGAACGCCGTCTTGAGGTCCAGCCAGGCCGCCACGCCGTCGCGGATCCCGACGTCGATCTTGCCGTTCGCGCTTTCGGCGAGGACGGCGCCACGTTCGACCTCGCCCAGGCGCAGGTCCCCGTTGGCGGTCTTCACGGTCGCCGCGCTCCGCGCCCGGTCGATGGTGATCCTGCCGTTGGCCGCTTTCACCCGCACGTCGCCCGTGACATCGCCGATCCACGTGTCGCCGTTGGAGTTCTTGACCACCGCTGCCCCGTCGACGCTGCCGATCCCCACGGCTCCGGCCGTCGTGACCTCGGCACCGCCGACGACCTGTTCCACCGTGATGTCGCCGGCACCGGCCTTGAGCTCGAGCGGTCCCGCTTGATCGAGCTGGATGTCGCCGACGCCGGTCTTGAAGCTGCATCCACCGATGCGACCGGTGCAGCGCAACGCGGCCACCCCCGCCTCACCGCTCACCTGTGACCCGGTCGGAAGCTCGATCCGCACGTCGACCGATTCCCGACCCGCACGGAAGGACCACCGCCAACCCTTCTGCGCCCTGACCAGCAACCTGCCGCTCGCGAACTCCACGCGGGTCTGCTCGGCGGCGGTCACGTCGGACTTCTTGGCCGGATCGCTCGGGCGGACATCGACGACCGTGTCGACGCGGTCGCTCGCCACCACCTGGATGTCGCCGACGCCGACGTCCAGGGTGACGGTGATCGGTTCGGGGGTATCGAAGGTCGGCATCGAACGTTCCTCCTTACTAGCGCGCCCAGCCCGAGTAGCGCTGAGCGCCCTTCGGTGCGCGTCGTTCGGCTCGACGGGCCGCATCGGCTCGGTCGAGCCCCGCGGTGGCGGCTCGCACGAGCCAGGCGTTGACCGACAGCCCGTCGCTGACGGCCGCATGCTCGACCCGAGCCTTCAGGTGATCGGGCATGCGGAGGTTGATCCGGGACATCGTTGCCTCGTCGTCCTCGGTCGGAGCGCCGGCACCAGGGGTCGGCCATGCACCCGGCGTCCCCTGGTCGCGCTCCAGCGACTCCTCCTCTGAGGGATCACTCGGAGGGAGCGTCACCACGAACTCGGGGTCACGACCTCGCAGACGCAGCTCGACCGAGCCCGGTGCGAGCTCGGT
>CAVRSI010000020.1:0-14181 GCA_963723855.1 uncultured Actinomycetes bacterium
CGCGAGCCCCATCGAGCTCCTCGAGATGGCGCGTCGACCTCGGCGTTCGCCTGTGATCCCGTGCCAGATGACGATCGGGACCTGCTCGGGTTGAAGCGCGAGGACATGGATCGACGGCCTCGATCGGACCCGGCCGGTGCGGCCACCATGCTCATGGAGGCGCAGGAGGCCATCACGCTGTTCATCTTGAACGATCTGGGCCACGTGCCGCTTCACCGGCCGTCTCGTGTCGGCGCGGCGTGCGAGCATCTTGTCGCATGGTGACGATCGACGATGTGCGGGCCGTGGCACGACACTGCCGCGGAGCTACGAGGCGCTCGTACGGGATCGCGTGAAGTTCCGGGTGGGTCGGATCGTCTACCTGGCGTTCTCGCGCGATGAGAGCGAGATGGGGTTCGCGTTCCCGAAGGAGGAACGGGAGGCGCTGGTTGCTTCCGAACCGGAGAAGTTCATGATGCCGAGCCGGGCGGACATGCGGTACCACTGGGTCGACGTTCGGATGGCGGCGATCGACGTGACGGAGATGCGCGAGCTGGTGATCGATGCCTGGCGGATGGTGGTGCCCAAGCGCGTCGCAGCCGGTACGACCGCCTTCGACGGGCCCTGGCGACGAAGCAGGTCTAGCCGTTCACAGCACGTCGAGCCGGCGGATCTTCGCCCGATCGGCGATGAGGTCGATCGTCGCGATCCTGCCTCTCGAGACCGAGAACCCGACGACCGCCAGCGGTGCCTCCGAGGTCCCCGACCAGGAAGCCGGGGGTGCCGTTGACCAGGACCGGATGCGCGAGCCGCGCGAGGGACGCCCGTGACAGGACGCGCTCGGCCACCGCACGGGCGCCCGAAACCGGCGCGGGAAGGCGGGGACCGGTCGGTCCACCGTCGGAGCGGAAGACGACATCGGGGTCGAGGACGGAGAGCAGCGCCTCGAAGTCTCCCGACCGGGCGGCGGCCAGGAACGCGTCGACGACCCTCCGCTGTTCCGCTGGATCCGACGGTCGGGGCCAGGGACGCGTCGCGCACGCGCCGGCGGGCCCGACTCGCGAGCTGCCTCGATGCCGCCGGGGTCTTGCCGAGGACCTGCGCGATCTCATCGAAGCTCATGCCGAAGACGTCGTGCAAGACGAACGACACGCGCTCGGCCGGGCCGAGCGTATCCAGCACCACGAGGAGGGCCAGACCGACGGAGTCGGCCATCATCGCATCGCTTCTCGGGATCTGCTCCTCGGTACGTCGGTGACGATCGGCTCGGGCAGCCATACGCCGCCGATCTCGTCACGGCGGGCGCGTCGTGCGCGGAGCATGTCCAGGCAGATGCGTCCGACGACCGTCGTCAGCCACGCTTGCTAGGTCGTCGATCCCGCTCGTCGCTCCCGATCGAGCCGGAACCAGCATTCCTGGATCGCGTCGTCGGCTTCGGTCACCGATCCGAGCATGCGGTAGGCGACGGCGCGTAACTGCGGTCGACAGCGCTCGAACTCGTCGGCGAGCGCAGTCTCGATCGTTCATCTCCACCTAGACGTACCAGAGACCGCCGATGTGACACGTCACGGCGTCACACTCTGCCGTCGCGATCCGTCTTGGTGTCATCGGACGAGGAACAGGAGGTCAGCATGAACGGCATAACGGATGCACCGGCGATCGTGGTCGAAGGACTCCGGAAGGTCTACGCCGGAGGCATCGAGGCTGTGAAGGGCCTCGACATGCGGGTCGCTGCCGGCGAAGTGTTCGGCCTGCTCGGACCCAACGGCGCGGGGAAGTCGACGACGATCGGGATGCTCACTTCGACCGTCGCGCCCACATCGGGCACGGCGCGGCTCGGCGGGTTCGACGTCGCGACCGAAGCGCTCTCGGCCCGGCGGATCAGCAGCGTCCTGTTCCAGGATCCCGTCGTCGACAAGCCGCTCACCGGTCGGAGGAACCTGGAGATCCATGCGCGCCTCTGGGGCGTGGCGCCGCAGACTCGGTGCCCCGGGTCGCTGACATCATCGAGGCGTTCGACCTGGCCGAGTTGATCGATCGTCCGGTGGGGACCTACAGCGGCGGCGAGCGGCGGCGCCTCGAGATCGCACGTGCGCTCGTGTCCGAACCGCAGGTGTTGTTCCTCGACGAGCCCACGGTGGGTCTCGACCCCCGCATCCGCCACGAGCTCCTGGACGTGATCGGGCGACTCCGCGAGCGGGACGGGATGACGATCCTGCTCACGACGCACTACCTAGACGAGGCCGAGCGTCTGTCCGACCGGATCGCGATCATGCGCGCCGCGGAGATCGTCGCGCTCGGGACGCCGAAGGATCTGGTCGCCGGGCTCGGCTCGGAGCTCGTCGAGCTCCGGGTGCCACGGGGCGCGGAGGCCGCCCTCGCCTCGATGCGCGCGGGAGGGATCGCGGGCGCGGACGCGTTCGCCATCGGCTCTACGTTGATCGTGCCGGCGGGCCGCAACGATCCCCAGCGCATGATCGCCGACGTCCACGACGCCGGCATCGCCTCGATCTCGATCATCAGCCGTCGCCCAACCCTGGACGACGTCTACCTGCAGCTCACCGGCGATCAGCTGGCCGAAGCCGCCTGAGCAGAGGAGGAACGACCCATGGCCACCATCACACAGGAGATCGCATCGCCCCGGATCGCGCGTCCACGCCTCGGGCCGATCGGCACGCTTTCCTGGCGTCGGTTCCAACTCACGGTCCGCACCCCGCGCGAGCTGTTCGTCCCACTGATCACGCCGATCCTGTTCGCGTTGGTCATCGCACCTGCGTTGATGACCGCCCTGCGCACGAGCGCGAGCTACGAGGCCTTCGTGGCGGTCGGCACGATAGGGCTACTCATCCCACTCAACACGATGTTCTCGGGCCTGTCCGTCATCGTCGAAGCGGAGAACGGTGCGCAACGCGAGCTGCTGGCAGCGCCCATCCCCCGAGCCATGCTCGTGGTGGGCAACCTGCTGGTCGCGCTGGTGGTAACGGCGTTCCAGATCGTCGCCCTGATGGTCGCGGCGCTCGCTCGAGGGATCGACTTCAACACGAGCACGTCGGGGATCGCGTGGTTCCTGACCGCGGCCATCCTGTTCACGGTGGGGATGTACGGGGTCGCGGAGACGCTCGCCAGCCGCGTGCCGAAGCAGGAGGAATACATCGCTCGCGTCCCCGCGATCGCGATCGTGCCGTGGTTCCTGGCCGGCTCCCTGTTCCCGATCAGCGCGTTGCCGACGTTCCTCATGTGGATCGCGAAGTGTCTGCCGATCACGCACGCGCTCGCGCTCATGCGGTACGGATTGCTGAGCGACAGCTCCGGCCTCCGCGACATCTGGGGGATGGCGAACGCGACGACCATGGCATCGCTCAGCCTCCTGGTGGTCGCGGTGTTCGCAGCGGCTCTGTCCACGATCTCGATTCGGGTCTTCGCCCGCGCGGCGCTCCATTGAGACCGTCGGGTCGCCGGGTACGCCGGTCAGCCGACCGAATCGGCGATCTCGCGACAGGTCGCGATCCACACGTCGTCGTGCGACCGCACGTACGTGAGGAACGCGTCGAGCATCTCCAGCCGGTAGGGACGCCCGATGACCTGCGGGTGACACGCGAGGACGAACGACCCTCCGACCCGGTGGTAGCCGCGGAACTCGCCCTCCCAGATCGATCGGACCTCGTCGGCGGTCCGCATCGTCTTCAGCCACGTCGACCCGTCGAACCAGAAATGGGCGGCGTCGTCCAGGATCCATTGCACCGGGAGCTCGATCAGGTCGCTCGCCGCTCGCCGGTAGGGCTTGAGGTCGTCCATGAAGTTGGAGGAGTAGCGGAACCCCAGCTCCTGCAGGAGATCCTCGGTGTTGACGCTGAAGTCCCAGGACGGCGACCGGTACCCGACGACTTCGGGGCTGAACGCTCGGAGGACCTCGAGCCCCTTCACGAGCTCCGTCCGTTCCTCGTCGCGCGTGAGCGTCGTGGGCGACGTGTGCGTGTAGCCGTGATGCGCGAGCTCGTGCCCCGCGGCCACGATCTCCTCGATGCGTCCCGGGTACCGCTCCGCGACCCGTCCCGGCACGAAGAACGTGGCGCGGACGCCGTGCTGCGCGAGGAGCTCCAGCACCAGCGGCACGCCCCACTTCGCGCCGTAGGTGCCCTGCGAGAGCACGCCGGGTCGGTCGGCGTTCGCCGGGTCCTCCCCGAGCCACGCCTCCTCGGCATCGAAGTCGAACGTGAACGCCGCCGCGCACCGCATCCCGTCAGGCCACATCGCTCAGCGCCTAACCCCGGCCCAGCAGGTGACGGTCGAACCACTCCTGCGTCCGCCGGATCGCATCGAGCGCGTGCGCTCGCTCCAGCGGCACGTGACCCTCCCGCGGGTACACCACCAGCTCGGTCTCGGCGCCCGCTTCCGCGATCGCTCGGTAGAGCTCCTCGCCTTGGCCGCGGGGTGTGCATCGATCCTCGGCTCCCTGCAGGATCAGGGTCGGCGTCGTGCATCGGTGCGCATGCGTGACCGGTGAGCGGTCGACGTACTGGCTCTTCGGGTCGTTCCACTCGCCCTCGAGGATCGCCTGGTCGTACCACCACACCTCCGAGGTCAGGTGGAACGACACGTAGTTCGACACCACGGACATCGCGACGGATGCGCTGAAGCGGTTGCTCTGGCCCACCGCCCATCCCACCATGTACCCGCCGTAGGAAAGGCCCGCGATGCCGAGCCTCTCCGGATCGGCGATGCCTTCGGCGATGCAGTGGTCGACCCCGGCCATGATGTCGCGGTAGTCGATCCCACCACCGTCGCCGATCACCCCTTGCGCGAACGCGTGTCCGCGTCCGACGCTCCCACGCGGGTTCGGCAACAGGCATGCGTAGCCCGCGGAGGCCAGCAACACCGCGTTCGGCTCCGAGTCGGAGAAGAAGGCGCCCCAGTTCCACGTAGGCCCGCCGTGCACGCACACGATCAGCGGGAGCGGCCCCTCCGCGCCACGAGGCGTGATCAACACGCCCTCGATCTCAACGCCGTCGTCGGGAGCGGTCCACCGGATGCTCCGCGCGTCGGGGAACACCGTGCCCGAAACGATGTCGGCGTTGAACGATGTGAACCGCGACCACTCCCCGGTGGCGTGGTCGAACCGCGCGAGCTCAGGCGGTTGACCGTGCGCCTGGTGCGTCGTCCACACGACCTCGGCGCCGTCGGAGAACGAGCACACCGGTGTCGTCACCTCGTCGCCGATGAACGCGTCGCCGCGCCAGCGCTCCTCACGACGCCCGTCCAGCCACATCCGCCCGCAGGCCGTCCCGGTCCCGTCGACCCTCGAGTACCAGAGCGAGTCGGTCGTCGATCCAGCGGCGATACCGACGGTCTCCAGGCTCCGGCCATGGATCCGTGGTCGTTCGATCAACCAGGTCGACTATCTTCACGCTGCCGTTCAGGAGCCCGTGGTCGCTCGCGTAGCCCTCGGTCACCGCGGCGCGGGTCCCGTCCGGCGAGAGCGCCAGCCACTCGATCTGCCAGGTCGGCTCGTACAGCGTGAGCGCGGTGCGCGTGTCGAAGTCCAGCCGGACGACGTTGGCCGCGTACCAACCGGATCCTCCCGGAGGATCGACGGATGCGATCGCGACGGCCAGCCCATCTCCGTCCCAGTCGACCTCCCAGATGTCCGTGTCGGGAGGGCCGACCTCCGCGCTGTCGCCGGACGCCAGGTCGAGCATGAACAGACGGCGGCGCGCTACTCCCGGGCGCAGGATCGCGGGATCGGGCGCCGGCTCGGCGCCGTTCACCGCGCGCGCGCTCCAGTCCAACCCGTAGCACCCGGGATCGGCCACCAGGACCAGCAGTCGCGCTGCCGTCGCTCGACCACGCGACCGACTCTGCCGATCCGACGAACGTGCCGACGTGCACGGGTTCCTCACCGGGGATCATCGTGTACGGAAGCTGGTGACCCGGGGTGATCCGATCCGAGAGGAACGCGAGCCGCGACCCGTCCGGCGACCACACCGGCGTCCGGTCGCTCCACGCCCCGCTCGTGAGCGCGGTCGGCTCCCCGTCATCATCGATCAGGTAGAGGTCGCTCGGTTGGAACGACCCGACGTCGGCCACGGTGGCGTGCAGCGCGAACGCGACGCGGGATCCATCGGGCGAGAACGCGAGCTCCGCCGGCGTCCGCACGTCGAGCAGGCGCTCCGCGGTCGGGGCACGTCGTGCGTCGATCTCGTTCATCCGCTCACCGCGCCGGATGATAGCCGGAGCGGATCGTCAGTCGGAGCGGACGCCGACCTCGTCGAGGTGACGCAGCAGGTCGGCGGGCTCCTCGTAGACGCGGTACGCGCCGGCACGCTCGAGCTCCTCCTGCCCGTATCCGCCCGACAGCAGCCCGACGCCCAGGGCGCCCGCTCGGCGCGACGCGAGCAGGTCCCACACGCTGTCGCCGACGACGATCGCGCGACCGATGTCGACGCCGAGCCGCTCAGCCGCCGCCAGGAACAGGTCGGGGTCCGGCTTCGCGTGCGCCACCTGGTCCCGCGTGACCACGGGCGTCGTCTCCGGGACGCCCAGCCCTTCGAGCGTCGGCCGGGCGCTCTCGATGTAGCCGCTGGTGGCGATCGCCCACGGCACGCGGACGTCCGTCAGATGTGCGAGCAGCTCGCGCGCACCGGGCAGTGGCCGAACCTGTTCCGCGCGGCTCGCATACGCCTCGCCGTGGAGGACGCGCAGTCGATCCGCTTCCTCGGCCGTCACCGCACGACCCGTCTCGCGGAGCAACGCGTTCGCGAACAGCCCCCCGCTCATCCCGATCTTGCGATGGATCCGCCAGACCGCGAGCTCGATGCCCATCCGATCGAGGGCGTCCTGCCAGGCCAAGACGTGCTGATACACGCTGTCCACCAGCGTGCCGTCCAGATCGAAAAGGAATGCCGGTCCCTCACCCATGACACCTCCGTGTACTCGTCCACGGGACACGTGGCACCCATGGTAGTCACGGGGAACCGAGAGGGAGGTGGCCCTCAGTGCAGGTCGAACAAACTCTCTTCCGGGAGCCGGACATCGATCGACGTGAGCTCGGTGCGTGCGTCCGCGGTCGTCACCAGGACATCACGGACCTCCCGGCTGATGGTCGCCCACGTGACCCGATCGGCCTCCTGCGCCGTCTCGGCTTCCACCGGGAATCCCTGGATCACCGCGGTGAAGTCGGTCATCCGACTCACCAAGATGTCCGGGTTGAGAGCGGTGATGGCTCGGGTGATCCGGTCGAGTTGGTCATCCGTCAACTGCGGCACGAAGCTGATCGCGGCATCGCGTAGGAACGGGTTGAGTCGCTTCGCGTCGGGTTGCGCCATCGTGAAAGCTTCGGACCCCCGATGCAGGTTCTGAAACGGAGACCGAGCACTTACCTCACGTTAGGTAGTTGCCCGGAGCGGAAACCTCTACTCGGCCCAGAGGCCTCTCCCGAGGCCCGGCACGCCTTTGGGACAGACCTGCCAGCTGTTCTTGCCGTCCCCTTTGGCCAGGTACATCGCGTAGTCGGCCGAGCGGAGCAGGATCTCGGCATCCCCGGCGTTGTCCGGGTGGAAGCTGATCCCGATGCTGACGGTCATCTCCAGCTCGTGCCCGCCGATCGTGGACGGCCGCGCGACCTCACGCAGGATCTTGTCCGCGACCTGCTTCGCATCCTGACGGCCCCCCAGCGTCTCGAGGACGATCACGAACTCGTCGCCGCCGATCCGAGCCACGGTATCGCTGCTGCGGACGGTGCGCACCAGGGTGTGAGCGAGCGACTGCAGCACCAGATCGCCGAATTCGTGGCCGTGCGCATCGTTGACTGCCTTGAAATCGTCGACGTCGAGGAAGAACACGGCGAAGATCGAGCGGGCCCGGACGGCGTGCGCCAGCGTCTGACCGAGGCGATCGATCAACAGGTTGCGGTTGGGCAGATCGGTGAGCTGATCGTGCGTCGCCAGATGCTGCAGGTCGAGCTCGGCCCGCTTGAGATCGTTGATCTCCCGGGTGATGCCCATCAACCCGATGACGACCCCCGACGCATCATGGATCGGCACCTTGGTCGTCGAGGTCCAGTTCAATGCCGCATCTGCCATCCGGCGGCTCTCCACCAGCCCGATGATCGGTACGTTCGACTCCATGATCCTGAGGTCTTCCAGGAACGTTCGCCGGCCGAATGACTCACCGAACAGGTCGATGTCGGTCTTGCCGATCAGCTCGAGCGGATCGGTGAAGCCGAGGTTCCGCGCCATCCTCAAGCTCACGCCCATGAGTCGGCACGCCCGATCCTTGAAGTGGATGCTGTCGTCGGTGTTCTCCATGAGCGCACGGAACTGGAATCCCTCGCTCAGAGGATCGGGATCCGACAGCTTGGGGTCGACCTGGTCGATATCCATGCGCTTTGGTATCGGCTGCTCAGGCGGCCGAGGAAAGCCGAGGACCTATCCTCTTGGAGCTAGGACGGCATCACGGTCACGCAGCGACGTGTCGCCGGTCCTTCCGTGGTCTGCCTCCCGTGTTGAGGACGTACTTCTGCGCCGGCTCGTGCACCCAGCAGCGTTCGGATCTGTTGTAGATCGACAACCGGGTGGTGCAGCCGTCGTGTCCACAGGTCCGGTTCCCCGCGTATGTCTGCGCTTGCTTCGCCGTCCTGCCCGGCCCGATCCCTCGGATCGGTAGCCCATGGTCATGCTTCTGTACCATCGCGGCGCTCCCGCTCCTTCCATCCGGTGCGTCGAACGGATAGCGGACTACCCGCGAGGCGGTACCCTCAAACCATCACGTCGAGGCGACCCATCGCGCCGATCAGGTCGTGTCGGGAGCCTCCCGCGCCCAGTACGACGGCGCGTCGCTCGCCGGGAACGATTCCTCGCTCGCCTCCTCAACCAGTTCATCCAGGTCTTCGGCCGGATCCGGGACAGGCGGGCCCTCGGAGATGCGTGTGGAGACACCCGGTTCCGGCATCGTCGTCTCGTCCGACGTTCGGCGTTCGACCGTCATGGCCTCTTGGTCGGCGCTCGACAACCGTGGCCCCACGACCGTGTGACCGCAGGTGTACGTCTCGATCTGCCGGCTGTCGGCCTCCTGCATACCGTCGGCCTCACTGTCGGCAGGGTCGAGATCGAACGAGACGTCGACCAACGTCCCTTCCCCGCACGTGGGGCAGCGACCGGCGTCATGTGTGCTCGTCATGAGGAACTCCTCGTTCCCATCGCTCGCCCGATCGAACCCGCTCGCAACCCGGAGGTTTCGCGGAGACGTCGGACGGGCATGAGACGGACATGGGAGACACTCGGTAGCAGCGTACCCCACCGCAGGCGATGGTCGGCCGGTGACGCGCGATTCAGGCGAGTTCGTCGTACGTCCGGAAGAGCAGGTCCTTCGTCTCGTCGATGCCGCCGTCCAGGTTCAAGACGATGCCCACCGAGCCGTCGTCACGCCACATGCAGGCGCCGGCCGCGATAGATGGAGCCGCGAGGGGGACACACCGATAATCCAGGCCATCACGCTCCCCGCTCACCGTGGCGTTGGTGTCCACGGTCGCTCCCCCCGAGGTCATGCCGCCGACGAACTCGTTGAAGATGTCGTCCGTGTTGTCGAGCGCCCGTCCCTCCACCAACACCACGACGAACGCCGGAACGGCGCCGGTGCCGTAGCCCGCAGCGGCCACGTCCAGATCGGATCGCTTGCCGTCTTCGATCATCTGCTTCTCGAAATCCTTCATCTCTTGTGTGGTGATGCGCGGCGTTCCTGCCAACACGTCCGGGAGCGACGGCCCGCGGTCGAGCACGGAGCGCACTCCGAACATCGCGACGAGGGCCACGGCAGCACCCACGGCCGCGCGCACGAGCGTGGACGGACCGCGGCTCGCCGGCGGAGCGGGGATCGGCGGCGGGCTCGGCATCCGTTGCATGCCGGGTCTCGCGTACGGCGGACCCTGTCGGTCAACATCGGTCGGGTTCAGCGGGGCCGCCGACATGCTTGCGAAGCAGCGCCAACAGAAGGCAACTGCCTTCGGGTTGTCCCCTCCACAGGAGGGACAGATCGAACGCTCTTCCGTCTGCATCGCGCTCTCCGAGCACCTGAGATCTTCTGAGAACCCATCGGTCGCAGCCGTCGCACCCTGAAGCCCCACGCGGCTACACTCGAGCGCATGCCGAGAGCAGAGCGCGACGGCGATCGGAACGAGCGAGGCGGCGGATCCAACGGGATCGGACTCGCGATCGCGGGCGTCATCGTTGCGTACTTCGCAACCCTGCCGGCGATCTTCATCGCGACGCTGTATCTGTTCATCACGATCTACGCGATCGTTCGCGCGATCGGACCTGGAGCCGGCGAGAACCCCGAGGTGATCGTCATCGGGTTCGTGCTCATCACGTCCGCGTTCGCGTTGCTGCTCGGGATAACGGTTCACTTCGTCGGTCGATCGCTCACGCCGAAGAAACGACGCACGAAGACCTGAGATCGCGACCGCAGCGATCGTTTCCTGTGTGCTGACCGGTGTGTTTGCACGGACGGCCGCCTGTCGGTAGGCTCCGGAAGCATGACCAACCTTCGACGGTTGGTGCGTGTGATCGCAGGCCCCCTCGTCTTGGCGCTCACACTCACCATTCCCGCCCAGGCCGCGCACGCCGGTGGTCGAGCTCAGCGGTTCCAGAACGAGATGCTCCGTTTGGTGAACCAGACCCGCAGCGCGCACTCGCTCCACACGGTTCGCCTCAACGGACCTCTCTCGCGTGAGGCATGGCGTCACAGCATCGCGATGGGACGTCGGTACGTGTTGTTCCATACGGCGAACCTCTGGGACCTCGTCCGTCCGTACGATGCGAGAACCTGGGGCGAGAACATCGCCTATGCAGGAACGCTCCGCCGCGTGGAGCAGCTATGGATGCAGAGCTACGAGCACCGGATCAACCTGCTGAATCCCGATTTCCGCGCCGCCGGGATCGGTGTCACCCGGAACAAGGGATGGCTCTGGGTCACGTTGCAGCTCTACGGCTAGCTTCCTGGACCGCGGCGCCCTCGACACAGTAGGCTCCGCGTGATGACTACCCCCCGGAACCGCTCGCGCCTCGCGGCGGGCCTCGTGCCGCTCGCGCTGGTCGGTGCGATGTTCATCGTCCCGTCCGCGCACGCCGGCGTACGCGACGGATCGGCATATGACGACGAACGAGATCACTCGGCGCATCCTGAGCCTGGTCAATCGTTCGCGGGCGAATCACGGGCTCGTCGAGCTACGCATCAACGAGGACCTGAGCAAGGAGGCGCTCCGACACTCCAGGCACATGGCGAAGACCGGCTCGATCACGCACACGTCGAACCTCGCCGAACTGGTTCGAAGCGTCGGCGGCACGGTGTTCGGCGAGGATCTGGGCAAAGGCCGTGGTCTCGAAGGGATCCGGAACGCGTGGATCCGCCGGGCGGATACCCGACGGATCCTGCTCGACCCGCGGTTCCGACACGTCGGCCTGGGGGTCGTCCACGCCGACGGCTTCTTCTGGGTCACGCTCCAAGCCTTCGACTGACGTTCCCTCGGAGCACGGTTCGCCTATCCGAGCAGGGTGCGCACCTGTCTCAACGCCACCGTGAACTGCGCCAGGTCGGTGACCCCTTCGACCGACAGGTTCCGCATGAAGCGCTGCAAGCGTTCTTCCGCCTCGGCCCGGCGAACGAAGAACGCCTCGACCGCTTCGTCCGCCGGTGTCTCCGATGCCTCGGAGATCACCTTCTCGACCAGCTGACGGCGCACCAGGAACAGGTCGTCCTCCATCGACTGCGCGGCCCACCGCTGCCAGTGCGTGCCGACGGGCAACGACTCCAGCCGGTGCTCGAGCCAGTCCAGACCGACCCGCTCCCCCAGCATGAAGAACGAGCGGGCGACCTGCATGACCTCCCAGCCGGTCGCGTGCGCGAGCGCGATGATGTCGGGACCGTGCACCAACTCGCCCTGGAAGGCGTGACGCCGAGCGATGTCCTCGGGGACACCCTCCGCCACCAGTCTCCGCACGTTGAGCTCGTGCTCCTCTCGCCACGGGTCCGGACCGATCTGCCAGATCAGCGAGGAGAGCTCGGCGAACGACGCACGCTGATCGTCGATCGCCTCCGACAACCGCTCGCCGTGCGACTGCACCAGGTACCAACGCGACGCGGTCTCCACCAGGTAGTCGACGCCTCGCATCAGCTCGGATTGCATACGCGGGTCGATCACGGCGTCGAGCGCCTCGATCGCCTCCCATCGCTCAACAGCACCGGTGACATCGCGAGCGATGCGGTAGGCGCGCACGACGTCGGCCGGATGCGAGCCGGTCTCGGTCACCATCCGAGAAGCGAACGTGATCCCTGCGGAGTTCACGACGTCGTTGGCCACGATCGTCGCGATCAGCTCACGCTTCAGCGGGTGTTCGGGGATCAGATGGCCGAACCGATCGACGATGGCGGATGGGAAGTAGCGACGCAGATCGTTCTGCTCGAGGTACTCGGAATCGGGCAGGTCGGACTCGAGGAGCTCAGCGGCGATCGAACGCTTCGCGTACGCGAGCAACACGGCAAGCTCCGGACGCACCATGCCCTGACCGTTCGCACGTCGCTCGAGCATCTCCTCGGAGTTGGGTAGGAACTCGACCGCGCGCTCCAGCTCGCCGTCGGCGACCAGCTGCTGCATCAGGTCCTCGTAGGCATCGTTGCGCTCGACCGAGAAATCCAGTTCCTGCGAGAGGATCTGCGCCTGCAGGTAGTTGTCGTAGAGCACGTGGTCCACGACATCGGCCGCGCACGATTCGAGCAACTCGTTCCGCTGCTGCAGCGTCAATTCGCCGCGCGACATCGCGAGTCCCAGCAGGATCTTCCAGTTCACCTCGTGGTCCGACGTGTCCACTCCGGCGGAGTTGTCGATGAAATCCGTGTTGATGTGGCCGCCGCCCATCGCGTACTCGATCCTGCCGAGCTGCGTGAATCCGAGGTTGCCTCCTTCACCGACGACCCGGGCGCGCACGTCGTTCCCGTTGATCCGAACCTGATCGTTCGCGCGATCGCCGACGTCGGCGTTCGACTCCTTGGTCGACTTCACGTAGGTTCCGATACCGCCGTTCCAGAGCAGGTCCACCGGCGCCTTCACGATCGCCTTGATGAGGTCGTTCGGCGTCATGTCCTGGGGAGCGTCGTCGGCGATGCCGATCGCCGCACGCACCTGGGCCGAGGGCGTCACGCTCTTCAACGTGCGATCGAAGATGTCACCCGCCGGCGACATCTTCGTCCGGTCGTAGTCGTTCCACGACGAGCCGGGCAGGTTGAACAGCCGCTGCCGCTCTCCGAAGCTGCCGATGGGATCCGGGTCGGGATCGACGAAGACGTGCCGGTGGTCGAATGCGGCGACGAGCTTGATGAACGGGGACAGGAGCATCCCGTTCCCGAACACGTCGCCCGACATGTCGCCGATGCCGACCACGGTGAAGGGGGTCGACATGATGTCGATCCCCAGCTCCCGGAAATGACGTTTCACCGACTCCCAGGCGCCGCGTGCGGTGATCGCGAGCGCCTTGTGGTCGAAGCCGTCGCTGCCTCCCGATGCGAACGCGTCACCCAGCCAGTAGCCGTACTCCGCGGCGACGCCATTGGCAGTGTCCGAGAACGTCGCCGTTCCCTTGTCGGCCGCGACGACAAGGTACGTGTCGTCCCCGTCGAGCACGCGCACCCGATCGGGATGCACGACACCGTCCTGATCGAGGTTGTCGGTGATGTCGAGCAACCCGCGCATGAACGTGACGTACTGCTTGATCACCTCCGCCTTCAACATGTCGGGCGTCACAGAGGCCCGCTTCAGGATGAAACCGCCCTTGGAGCCGTCGGGCACGATGATGGCGTTCTTCACCATCTGCGCCTTCATCAAACCGAGCACCTCCGTGCGGTAGTCCTCCTTCCGGTCCGACCATCGGATCCCGCCCCGCGCGACCATGCCGCCCCGCAGATGGATCGCTTCTACGTCCGCCGAGTAGACGAAGACCTCGAAGAGCGGGGACGGTTTAGGCATCTCGGGCACGGCCGCAGACCGCAACTTGAACGACAACGACTCTCGAACCGGGCGATACGCGTTGGTCCGAACGGTGGCCTGGATCGTACCGAGCATGTGCCGGATGATCTGATCCTGGTCGAGTGACGGCACCTGACGGAGGTCCTGCAGCACATCTTTGCGGATCGCCTCGACCTCTTCGTCGGTCGACACGT
>CAVRSI010000021.1:0-39851 GCA_963723855.1 uncultured Actinomycetes bacterium
GAACACCAGCAGGGCCACCAGCGCGTTGCCCACCGGCGCCAGGAACGACCCGAGGTGATCGAGCACCCCGTCGCGCAGGCCGAGCCCGACCGCGGCGACCATCGCGACCGGAACCCAGATGGTGTCGCTCACCGCGCCCCGGAGCCCGCGCTCGCGTTCGTCCGTCCGGAGCTCCTCGGCGTCGTCGGTCATCCACACCGACACCGCCCGGCTCACCAGGGATCCGACGAAGAACACGGGCATCAGGACGATGAGCGGGGGACCCCAGTCCTGCGATGCCGCGGCGCCGACGACCGACTCCATCGCGAGGACGAGCCCGCCGAACAGGAACGTGCCGGCGACCGGCTCGCGCCAGTCGCGGAACCCCAGGGCCACGGCACGCAGACCGACGAGGAGGAAGACCAGGACGGTGAACACCTCCCGCTGCACGGCGCCGTGGGCGAGCAGCACGCCGGCCACGACGGCCGCGACGGCCACGGTCGGCGCCACCATGGTCGACGACCGGTAGCGGGTCGCGAGCGCCACGGTGCCGGCGAACGCTGCGAGGAACAGCGGCAGGAACAGGGAGATGGGGACCGGGGTTCGCACCCCGCCGGACACCAGGGTGTACACGGGCAGGCAGAACACGGCGGCCTCCGCGACCGCGGCCGGGATCGCGGCGGCGACGGCGACCCTCAGCCTCGTCCCGCCGGCGTCGTCCGCCGCCGTGAGCGACCGCATCATGAGGCCGCTCCCCGGTCTTCCTCCGCTCCGGCCGGCACGATGTGCAGCACGTCGGACCCCCGCCGTCGCAGACGTTCCATCTCGTGCATCAGCGAGGGACCGGGTGTGGGGGACAGGACGACGACCGTGGTGCGCCGCGTGAGCCGGCGCCCCACCTCCCGCAGGATAGGTGCGAGGTCGTCCGTGGGCTGGTTCGGCATCCGGGCGAGTGCCGTGAACAGGATCGACTCCTGGCCCGCCGACGCCGCGGCGGAGACCCGGAGCGGGCCGCGTCCGCGACGCAGGTGGGTGTTGGCGACCACACCGGCGCGCCAGCCGGCGTGGATCGCCTGCCGGGCGAGGTAGCTCGCCATCCCGATCGTCTCCTCGGCGATCGCGGCGTCGGCCCGCTCCCAGAACGGCTCGCCGTCGGAGAGGTCGAGCGCGAACAGCACCTCCGCCGAGCGCGTGGGCTCGTACGTCTTCGTCTGGAGGTGACCGGCATGGGCCGACAGGCGCCAGTGCACGTGATGCATCGGGTCGCCAGGCTCGTAGTCGCGCACGCCCGCGAAGTGCTCGATGTCCTCGAACAGCCGCGCGGCGGGCACCGGCGCCCCGAACGGGAGCCATCGACGCATCTGCAAGGGGATGCCCCCTCGCGGGCTCGGCATCACCAGGAGCGGACGCTCAACCGCGATCTCGCGCCGTACCGGCGCGAGATCGAACGGGTCGGACAGCTCGACGTCGACGCGGTCCAGCCAGAACTCCCCCCGGTGCTGCGGGTGGACGGGGAACCGCAGGACGACCTCCCCGTCACCGTTCACCTGCGTCCGCTGACGATGACCGTGGAACGCCGTCGGCTCGGGATCGGCGACCTGGTCGAGACCCTCCGGCAGGCGAACCGCGATCCGCACGATCGGCAATGCGCGGTGCTTGGCGTTCTCCACGCGGATCACCAGGAACGTTGGCTCGCCGATGAACGCGCGAGCCGGTTCGAACCATGCATCGATCCTGACGTGCCGCCACGCGATCGACGCCCGCCACGCGGCGCCCCCGGCGATCGCGATGACCCCCGCAGCCCACAGCAGTGCAGACGTCCGGCCCCACGCGGTCGCGAGGAGCGCGGCGAGCACCGCGACGCCGATCGCGATCCGGCGGCGTTGCGGCGTGTCCGTGTCAGCCCTCCCGGAACTCCGTCGGGACCGGCACGGAACGGAGCACCTCGCGGAGGATCTCGTCGGCGGTCCGGTCTCGGATGCGCGCGTCGGTCGTGGGCACCAGCCGATGTCCGAGCACCGGCTCCGCCAGGAGCTTCACGTCGTCGGGCAGGACGTAGTCGCGGCCGTCGAGCAGTGACCACGCCCGTGCCGCGTCGCCCATCTGCTCCACGGCGCGCGGGCTGGCGCCGACGGAGAGCTCGGGGTGGTCGCGCGTCGCGCGCGCCAGCGACACGATGTAGCGGCGGACGGGGTGCTCGAGCGCGACGCCGGCGACCAGGTCCTGCAGATCGCGGATGGCGGGCACCCCCTCGAGCGGCTCCGTCGGCAACCGTCGTTGCGCGGGGGTCGTCGTGAGGATGCGCTCCTCCTGCGCCTCGTCCGGGTACCCGAGCCGGACCCGCAGGAGGAACCGGTCGAGCTGGGCCTCCGGGAGCGGGAACGTCCCCTCGAGCTCGATCGGGTTCTGGGTTGCCAGCACGAAGAACGGCTCGGGGAGCGGATGGCTCACGCCGTCGACCGTGATCTGGTGCTCCTGCATCGCCTCCAGGAGCGCCGCCTGCGTCTTCGGGGTGGCGCGGTTGATCTCGTCGGCGAGGACGACCTGGGCGAACAGCGGTCCGGGGCGGAACGCGAAGTCGTTCGTCCGCATGTCGAGCACGGACGTGCCGGTGACGTCCGTCGGCATGAGGTCGGGCGTGAACTGGATGCGTTGGAACGAGAGGCCGAGGAGCCTGGCCAGGATCCGGACCAGGGTGGTCTTGCCGACGCCCGGCACGTCGTCGATCAGGACGTGGGAGCCCGTGACGATCCCGACCATCACCAGCTTGAGGGGCGTCTCCATACCGAACAGGCGCTCATCGATGCGGGTGGAGAGCTCGGTCGCGAGCTCCCGGGCGGCCTGGGCGTCGGTCATGTCGGCCAGGATAGGCCGACCGCGTCCCGGAAAGGTTCCGATTCCTTGCTCTCGGAGCCGCGAAGCGTCAGACGAACGGGACGACCCGCACGCCGTCCTTCCAGACCTCCACGATCCGCTCCTTCAACGTGGCGAACGCGAACGGATCGCCGTCCACCACCACGACGTCCGCGCGCTTGCCCGGCTCGAGGGTGCCGAGCTCGTCCTTGAGGCCCATCAGCTCGGCGGCGCTCGACGTCGCCGCGACCAGCGCCTGCTGCGGGGTGAACCCGTGCTCGGCCATGTGCCGCAGCTCGTTGAGGTTCGTGCCGTGGGGAGCCACCGGACAGTCGGTGCCCATGGCGACCTTCACGCCGGCCTCGGCCGCGAGCCGGAATGCGTCGTACTCCGGGTGACCGAGCCCGCGGAGCTTCGCGCGGACGGCCTCGGGCACGTGCGGATCCTCGGCGAGCTCGTCGGTGGTGTCGCCGGCGGTGAGCGTGGGGACCAGCCAGGTGCCGCGTTCGACCATCATCGCCGCGCCCTCCTCGTCCAGGTACGTCCCGTGGTCGATCGAGCGGACGCCCGCCCGGACCGCGCGCTTGATGCCCTCCGCGCCGTGGGCGTGCGACATCACCCACGTCCCCTGGTCCGCGGCCGTCCGCACGATCGCGTCGACCTCTTCCTGCGAGAAGTTCGGCTCCTGCGGATCGTCGCCGGGGGACAGGAACCCGCCCGACGACGCGATCTTGATCACGTCGGCCCCCGCCCGGATCACCTCGCGGACCTTGCGGACCACCCCGTCCACGCCGTCGCACACGCCGCTCGGCATGCCGGGATATTCCGTGCCCCAGATGCCGACCGCGCCGCTCGGGAGCCACGGGTCGTTGTGGCCGCCGGTCATCGACAGCATCGAGACGCTGATCTGCATCCGTGGACCCGGGAGCACGCCCTGTTCGACGGCCATCCTGAGTCCCGCGTCCGCGCCCATCGCGTCGCGCACGGTTGTGATGCCGAGCGCCAGCGTCGTGCGCAGGTTCTCCGCCATCCGGAAGAACGAGAGCGAGAACGGCTCGTTCATCACTCGAACCTCGTCGAAGTCCTCGTAGCGCATCGCGAGGTGCACGTGGCAGTCGAACAGTCCCGGCAGCAGGGTCTTGCCGGTGACGTCGATGCTCTCGTCTCCGTCGAGCCCCGGGCCGACGTCGACGATCCGCCCGTCTTCGATCGCGACGTCGCCCGCGGCGGGCATGGCTCCGGTCCCGTCGAAGATCGAACCACCGGAGAACACGACCCTCGTCATGGAGGCCGACCTTATCAACCGGTCAGGCGCCGGTGTTCGTCAGCTCCTCGATCAGGACCCGCGCGTGAGCGGCCGACACGACATCCTCACGCTGCTCGAAGAGACCGATCGCCTCGCGGATGGTGGCGATGGCGTCGTCGGGACGCTCGGCGAGGCGGAGGACCTCCGCCAGATCCATGAGTACGAAGGTGCGGTCGGTCGAGTAGTCCGTTCGCGCGAAGTACTCGACCGCCTCCCTCGCCATCCGTTCTGCCTCCTCTACCCGCCCTTGCTGCGCCCGCACCCGTGCGAGCGCACCGAGTCCCACGCACCGTGAAAGGTCGTCCTCAGCATCGACGGCCACCTGCGCTCTGCGTTCTGCATCCTCGAACCGGCCGACCGCGTAGAGGGACTGCGCCAGCCAGGCCGATTCGAGAGGGAAGCCGCCCATCCGTTCCACGTGCTCGTAGCTCTCCGTCAGGATCGCCACGGCTTCGTCCGGCGCGCCCGCGAGCATCTTGATGTCCCATTCGATCTCCGCGAACACCCAGTAGGAGAACATGTTGCCGTTCTCGCGATGGATGTCCCGGCATCGGGAAGCCAGATCGAGCGCCTCCGCGAACGCACCTTGGCGCGCCTTCATGTGTGCCATCGGGTGGTACATCAGGCCGGCGATCGTTCGGTTCCCCTCCGTCTCCTCGAGGACCTCTTGGCATCGCCGGATCGTTGCGCCGACCGGCGTGGGCCCCCGGGAGAGGATGGCTCCGAGGCGCGCGTAGATATCGACCTGCTCGCCGACGTCCCCCGCGTTGCGCGCGTGCACCAGGGAGAGCTCCAACTTCCGCTCGGCGTTCCCGATCTCCCCTCTGGCGAAGTCCACCTCTGAGATGAGCCGCCACGCCCTGGAGAGCCCGCGTTCATCTCCCCGTGCTTCGAACAGCCCGACGGCTCGTTCGGCCTCGCGCTGGGCGTCCTCGTAGTCGGAGGGTCCGAACGTGAGCCATCGTTCGATCACGGCGTGCGTGCGCAACTGCTCGTCACCCGAGGCGCTCGCTCGCTCGATCGCTTCCTCGAATGTCGCTTCGGCGGCATCCATAGCGCCGGTCGACACGAGCGCAGACCCGAGCTCCGGAAGCATGCTGAGCCGCAGTGGGTCGTCGGGATCCAGCAACGCGGAGGCCCGGGAGAGGAGGTTGACCGACGCCGTGTAGTCGCTCCGAGCGGTCGCCTGCTCACCCGCGGCCGCCAGGCGCCGACCGGCCGCGTCGGCCATCTCCCGCTCGCGTTCGCCCGTCGCTCCCAGCTCGACCCGGAAACGGTAGGCCTGCTCGAGGTGGTAGCCGACGATCTCGTCCTGCTCCCCGAGGGATCCTCCCGCCGCGTCCAACCACTCGGCGAACCGCTCGTGCAGTTCGGCGCGTGTGGCCTTCGAGATGCCGTCGTAGGCAGCGTCTCGAAGGAGCAGATGACGGAACGCGAGCGCCTCGGTGCCCGGGACATCGGAGCGCTCCGGCCGCACGAACTGTTTGCGCACGAGGGAGGTGATCGCGGTGCCGATCCCGTCGCCGCCTGCCAATGCCCGGACCGCGCTCAGATAGAAGACCTGTCCCATCACGCAGGCGGTCTCGATCACCGTCCGCTCGTCGGTCGGCAGCCTGTCCAGGCGGGCCGAAAGGAGCGCCGAGATCGTCGGCGGGACCGGGACGTCGGACAGGTCGGTCGTCGCCGTCCACGTGCCGTCCTTCAGCAGCAGGCGACCCTCATCGACGAGGAGCCCGGTCATCTCCTCGGCGTAGAGAGGGTGTCCCTCGGCCGCCTCCGCGATCCTCGTGCGTACCGCGTCGTCGAGGCCCTCGTCCGCCAGCAGGTTCGCCACGAGCGTCCCGCACTCCTCGGGGCCGAGCGGCTCGATGAGGATCGAGGTTGCGTTCAGCTTCCCGCCGGCCCATCCGGGGTGATCGTCCAAGAGTTCGGGGCGGGCCATGCACGCGAGCAGGATCGAGGCGTCCCGCGCGAAGTCGGCGACATGCTCGACGAGCTCCAGGAACTTCGGCTCGGCCCATTGCAGATCGTCGATGGCGAAGACCAAGGGCCGATGGGTGGCGAGCTGCTCCAGGAGCATCCGAACGGCCCAGAGCGTCTCTTCCGGAGCCGCCGTTCCACCGAAACCGATCGCTTGCCCAACGAGTTCCGCGATCCTGCCGGCGTCTTTCCCGGACCCCGCGAGCGCCGCGAGCTTCGCCCGCGCGGCCTCCGGGCTGTCGGCCTCGTTCAGATCGGCGATCTCGAGGAGCGCCTCGGCCAGCGGGTAGAACGTGATGCCCT
Organism: uncultured Actinomycetes bacterium; assembly: GCA_963723855.1. Taxonomy (GTDB): domain Bacteria; phylum Actinomycetota; class UBA4738; order UBA4738; family HRBIN12; genus JBBQVZ01. The sequence goes on from CAVRSI010000021.1 coordinate 6,422, forward strand.
CCCCGTACGGGAGGCATCGGCCGCGGAGGACCGTCGCGCGGTCGCCGAGATCGTCGAGGAACGCGGACATCAGCCTCGACTTGCCGACGCCTCCGACGCCGAGGATCGTGAAGAGCTGGCACGCCCGGTCGTTCACCGTCCGCTCGAACGCACCCCGGAGGAGCGCGAGCTCACGTTCCCTGCCCACCATCGGTGCGTCGAGATGTCTGGCGAAGCCGGCCGCTCCCTGCGTCACTTCGATGAGGCGGAACGCGGGCACCGGATCGGTCTTCCCCTTCGCGTGCAACGCGTCGATCGGCTCGACGATGACGGCATCGCGAACGAGCGCGAAGGTCGCTTCGCCCAGCAGGATCTCGCCCGGCGAGGCGGCCTGCTCCAGGCGCGCCGCGATGTTGACCGCGTCTCCCGTCGCGATCGTCCGTTCGCCCGAGCCGGCGACGACCTCGCCAGTGTTCACCCCGATCCGACACGCGAGCGTGATCCCGTGGTCACGGTCGAGATCGGCGTTCAGCGCGGCGAGAGCGGTGCGCATGTCGGCCGCGGCGCGTACGGCCCGCAGTGCATCGTCCTCATGGGTCTGAGGAACGCCGAACACCGACATGACGGCATCTCCGATGAACTTCTCGACGGTACCGCCGTGGCGCTCGATCGCGGCTTGCATCGCTTCGAAGAAGCGCTCCATCACGCGACGCATCGACTCGGGGTCGAGCGCCTCGCCCATCGCGGTCGAGCCGACGACGTCGCAGAACACGATCGTGACGGTCTTGCGAACCTCGGACCGGGGTTGTGTCGGGACGAGCGGCGTCGCGCACTCCCCACAGAACTTGTTCGTCTCAGGGTTGTCGTGTCCGCATACCTGACACTTGATCACGTGCGCAGCCTAGGGCGGCGTGATGCTCAGCGCGAGCCGGACCGGGATGGCAAGATGGCCGGATGGCGGATGTGCCCGATCACCGAGGGTTCGACGAGATGTACGTCGGCGTCCCGCCGTGGGACATCGGGAGGGCGCAGCCCGAGGTCGTCCGCATCGCCGACGCCGGCGGGTTCACGGGCGCCGTCATCGACGTGGGCTGCGGCACCGGCGAGAACGCGCTCGAACTGTCCGCACGCGGGTTGCCCGTGGTCGGGGTCGACGCCGCGCCGCGTGCCATCGAGAAGGCGAGGGCCAAGGCGCTCGAACGCGATCTGCCGGCCGAGTTCCTCGTCGCCGACGTCTTCGCGCTCGATGGACTCGGCCGGCGGTTCGACACGGCGCTCGATTGCGGCCTGTTCCACGTCTTCGAGGATCGCGAGCGGCCGACGTACGTCGCCAGCCTGGCCTCGGTCCTGGGGGCTGGTGCCGTGCTGCACCTGCTCTGCTTCAGCGATCAGCAGCCGGGGGACATGGGCCCTCGCCGCGTGTCGCAGCAGGAGATCCGCGATTCCTTCGCCGACGGCTGGGACGTTGTGGAGATCGTCGCGACCACGTTCGTGGCGAACCTGCCCGGAGGCGGAGCGCAGGCCTGGCGCGCGACCATCGCTCGTCTCGGATAACGCGAGCCCTACCTGTGACCCGTCGACCGCCGCAGGCTGTCCTCGTCGGGTCGACCGACGCCGCGCAATGCCCACCAAGCCACCAGCGCCCCGACCGACGCGGCGGCGGCCGCACCCGCGAACAGCGTCGCCGGACCCAGGATGACGTAGACGAATCCGCCGATCGCCGGTCCTACGATCGGGCCCATCGACCACTGCGCCAGCTGCATCAGGGTCTGGCCCGTGTTCCGGAGGTGATGCGCGACGAGCCGGTCGGTCACCACGACGAGCGCCCCGTACTTCAGCCCGAACCCCGCTCCCGCGAGCGTCCGGAAGACGGCGACCTGCGTCGGCGAACGAGAGAGCGAGTAGCCGATCAGCGTCACGATCGAGACGGCGGCCCCCGCCAGGAAGAGGTTCCGCATCCCGAACCGCGAGCCGAGCGGCGCCGACCAGGTGAAGAACGGGATCTCGATCATCGCCGCAAGCCCGGCTGCGAGCCCGATCAGGAATGGCCCCCCATGTGCCCCGAGCATCTGCAAGGGGACGAAGCCGTCGGTCGCCGAGGTCGCCACGGAGAGCAGCAGCAGCCCGCCGAGGAATGGCAACAGCCGGGGGGACTCGCGGAGGGCTTCGCCGATCGCGCCGAGCCGGCCAGGGTGCTTCTCCCCGTCGCGAAGGACCCCGCTCGGGGGGAAGCGGCGGGCGTATGCCGCAAAGATCAGGAGCGCCCCCACATACAAAGGAAGGACGGGCCAGAGCCCGACCACCTGGAAGAGGGCGCCGAACGCGATCACCGCCACGGCCCAGCCCAGGCTCGCGAAGCGCCGGATCCGACCGTAATCGTTGGCCCGGTTCGGGCCCAGGACGGCGAGGGCGAGCGCGTTACCGAGGGCCGTGCCCGGCGCCCCCGCGGCAGCCATCAGGACGGCGGCCGCGGCGATCGCCCATCCGTTCGATCCCGTCGGGATCATCAGCGCCGCGCACCCGGCGGTCGCGAGCGTCGAGGCGACGAGCGCCCGAGTGGTCCCGAGACGCGTGTCGGCCTCGTGGCTCCACAGCGGGGCGGCGACGACGCTCGCGAGCGCCATCGCGGAGAGGACGAGTCCGATGCGATCGGGGGAGAGGCCTCGGGAGAGGAGCAGCGGGCTGAAGAACGGAAGCAGCGCGGCGGTCGACACCCCGATGAGAACGAACAGCCAACGGACGTCACGGTCGAGCCGCGCGTTCACTTCGGGGTGGGTCTCGCTCGCGGCATCGCTCACGTGGTCGACCTCCTGAGTGCCAGCTTCCCAGGCTCAGCTCAGCGGCCGATCGTCGCGGTCACGACGACGGACGGCGCCCTCCGGGCGCCGGCGCGGATCAGCGTTCCCTCGATCGGGCGGTCGTCGACGACGAGGGAAGAGGTCCCGCCACCCTCGACCCGCACCGTGATGTCGTAGGTCGCGCCGCGGAACCGCCGGACGGCATGGAACCCGTCCCAGTCCGACGGCAGGCAGGGGTCGATCCGCAGCCCGTCGTGCTCGGGCCGGATCCCGAGGATCCACTGCGTGATCGCGACGAGGTTCCAGGCGGCGGTGCCGGTCAGCCACGAGTTCTTCGCCTCGCCGTGCGTCGGCGCGTCGGCGCCGGCGATCATCTGCGCGTACACGTAGGGCTCGCAGCGGTGGACGTCGCTCAGGTCCTCGCGCGCCGACGGGTTGATGCGCAGGTAGTAGTCGAACGCGCGGTCGCCGTCGCCGAGGAGCGTCTCGGCGATCATGACCCAGGGGTTCGTGTGGCAGAAGATCCCGGCGTTCTCCTTGTACCCGGGCGGGTACGAGCCGATCTCGCCCAGCTCGACGTGGTAGCGGGAGAACGCGGGCTGCAACAGCATGATGCCGTGCGGCGTCGCGAGATGCTCGTCGACCGACCCCAGCGCGGCGGCGGCCTTCCCGTCCTCGAGCCCGACGCCGGCCATCACGCACATGCCCTGCGGCTCGGCGAAGATCCGGCCTTCCTCGTTCTCCTTCGATCCGACCGGGTTCCCGCCGTAGTCGTAGGCGCGCCGGAACCAGTCGCCGTCCCACCCGTGCTCGCGCACCGCGGCCCGCATCCGGTCGCGTTCGGCGCGCCAGCGGGCGGCCTCGTCCGCAAGGTCCGCGCGCTCCACGATCTGGGCGAGCTCCTCGGCGGCGAGCGCGAACAGCCCGGCGATGAAGACGGACTCGGCGGCGCCGCCCTCGCGGTTCGCCGTCGTCTGGAACGACTCGCCGGGCGTCTCGGAGAAGCAGTTGAGGTTCAGGCAGTCGTTCCAATCCGCGTGACCGATCAGCGGCAGCCCGTGCGGGCCGAGCCGCTCGAGCGTATACGTGAGCGAGCGCCGCAGGTGCTCGAGCAGCGTCGCCTCCGAACCCGGTTCGTTGTCGAAGGGGACCGGCTCGTCCAGGATCGCCCGGTCGGCCGTCTCCTTCAGGTAGGCGGCGACGGCGAGCACCAGCCAGAGCGGATCGTCGTTGAACCCCGAGCCGATCGCGTCGTTCCCGCGCTTGGTGAGCGGCTGGTACTGGTGGTACGCGCCGCCGGTCGGCAGCTGCGTCGCCGCGATGTCCAGGATCCGCTCGCGTGCCCGCTCCGGGATCATATGGACGAACCCGAGCACGTCCTGGTTCGAGTCCCGGTACCCCATCCCGCGGCCGATCCCCGACTCGAACAGCGACGCCGAGCGTGACAGGTTGAACGTCACCATGCACTGGTACGCGTTCCAGACGTTCACCATGCGGTTCGCGTGCTCGCTCGGCGTGTCCACGTGGAGGTTCCCGAGCAGGTCCGACCAGTGCGCGCGCAGCCGTTCGAAGGCGCTCTCCACCTCGTCCGGACGGAGGTAGCGATCGATCACGGCCCGCACGCGGCGCTTGTCGATCGTCTGCGACCCCGGCGGGTCGAACTTCTGGTCTCGTGGGTTCTCCGCGTATCCCAGGAGGAAGACGACCTCCCGCGTCTCGCCGGGAGCGAGCGACAGCTCGACGTGGTGCGACCCGATCGGGGCCCACCCGTGGGCGATCGAGTCGCCGGAGCGCCCGACCTCCGCCGCGAGCGGCCGGTCCCACCCGCGGTACGGCCCCAGGAACGCATCGCGTTGCGTGTCGAAGCCGGCGAGCTCGGCGGAGCACGCGAAATACGCGAAGTGATCGCGCCGCTCCCGGTACTCGGTCTTGTGGTAGATCACGCCGTCCTCGACCTCGACCTCGCCGGTCGAGAGGTTCCGCTGGAAGTTCGTCGCGTCGTCCTGCGCGTCCCACAGGCAGAACTCGACGGCGCTGAAGAGCGACAGGTGTGCGGGATCGCCGCGATGGTTGGTGATCCGCGTCCGCCAGATCTCGAGCGTCTCCCCGAGCGGCACGAAGTAGAGCGTCTCCGCCTCGATCCCGTCGCGGCGGGAGCCGATCGCCGTGTAGCCGAGCCCGTGCCGGCACCGGTAGTCCTCGAGGTCGGTGCGCGTCGGCTGCCACGACGGCGACCAGATCGCTCCGGTGGAGGCGTCGCGCAGGTAGAGGTAGCGACCCCCGACGTCCGCCGGGGCGTTGTTGTAGCGATAGCGCGTCAATCGCCGGAGCCGGGCGTCCCGATAGAAGGAGTACCCACCCGCGGTGTTGGAGATGATGCCGAAGTAGTCCTCGCTGCCCAGGTAGTTGATCCAGGGAAGCGGCGTGTCGGGTCGCGAGATGACGTACTCCCGGGCGTCGTCGTCGAACCGTCCGAAACGCGTGGCGATCCCCCCTCCAGCCGGCCGGCGACCGCTGCCGCGCGGCAGCATACCGCCGGGCTCGGAACGGCCTGTCCGAACGGCTGTAATCGTGCTTACATCGGGGAATAGCGACCGGACGACGACCGTTCTTGCCCGTGTAACCACCGAAGGAGACATGACTGCCATGGCTGACATCGACACACAGGTCCTTCCCCTCCTGCCCCTGACGACCGGCGTGGTCCTGCCGGGCATGGTCGTGACCCTCACGATCGAGTCCGACGAGGCCCAGGCGGCCGTCGAGGCCGCCGACGGGGGCGAGCTGCTGCTCGTCCCGCGGATCGGCGACCGCTACGCCCGCATCGGGACGGTGGCGCAGGTCGAGGACGTCGGCCGGCTGCGCAACGGCACGGAGGCGCTCGTGATCCGCGGTCTGCACCGCGCGATCGTCGGGCTCGGCGTCCCCGGGACCGGCCGGGCCACCTGGGTGCAGGTGGATCCGGTCGCGGATGCGACCCCCACCGAGCGGGCCGTGCAACTGGCGCGCGAGTACCGCGCCGTCATCGAGAACATCGTCGAGGCGCGCGGCGTCCCCAGCGTCGCCGAGTTCCTCCGCGGGATCTCGGACCCCGGTGCCATGGCCGACACCAGCGGCTACTCGCCCGACCTCTCGTTCGAACAGAAGGTCGAGGTCCTCGAGGCGATCGACGTCGAGCAGCGCCTCGAGATCGTCCTCGGCTGGTCCAGGGACGTCCTGGCCGACCTCGAGCTCAAGGAGAAGATCCGCACCGACGTCAGCGAGGGCATGGAGAAGCGCCAGCGCGAGTTCCTGCTGCGCGAGCAGATGAGCGCGATCCGCAAGGAGCTCGGCGAGGACTCCGAGGAGAACGTCGTCGAGGAGTACCGGCGCAAGATCGCCGAGGCGGGCATGCCGGAGGACGTCGAGAAGGAGGCCCTGCGCGAGCTCGGCCGCCTGGAGCGCACGTCCGAGCAGTCGCCGGAGCAGGGCTGGATCCGGACGTACCTCGACTGGATGATCGAGATCCCGTGGAACGTCCGGACCGACGACAACCTGGACATCGCCGAGGCTCGCACGGTGCTCGACGCCGACCACGAGGGACTGCAGGACGTGAAGGACCGCATCCTCGAATACCTCGCCGTGCGCAAGCTCCGTCAGGAGCGCGGGTTGGGCGAGGCGACCGGCCGCGGTTCGGGCGCCATCCTCACGCTGGTCGGACCTCCGGGCGTCGGCAAGACGTCGCTGGGGGAGAGCGTCGCGCGCGCGCTCGGCCGGAAGTTCGTCCGGGTCTCGCTCGGCGGGATCCACGACGAGGCCGAGATCCGCGGGCACCGTCGGACCTACGTCGGCGCGCTGCCGGGCCGCATCGTCCGCGCGTTGAAGGACGCCGGCACGAAGAACCCGGTGATGATGCTGGACGAGATCGACAAGGTGGGCGCCGACTGGCGGGGCGACCCGTCCAGCGCGTTGCTCGAGGTCTTGGACCCGGCGCAGAACCACACGTTCCGCGACCACTACCTCGACGTCGACCTCGACCTGTCGGAGGTGCTGTTCATCACGACCGCGAACGTCGCCGAGACGATCCCCGGCCCGCTCTACGACCGGATGGAGGTCATCCGGATCGACGGGTACACCGAGGACGAGAAGGTCGCCATCGCGAAGCACCACCTGGTCGCACGGCAGCTCGAACGGAACGGCCTTCGCGAGGACGAGGTCGTGCTGACCGACGACGCGCTCCGCGTGATCGTGGGCGACTACACGCGCGAGGCCGGCGTGCGCAACCTCGAGCGCGAGATCGGCAAGGCGCTCCGCAAGGTCGCGACGAAGCTCGCGTCGGCCGACGCGACCGCTCCGGTGACGATCGACGGCGCCGACGTGCGCGAGTACCTGGGTCGCCAGAAGTTCTTCTTCGAGGCGGCCGATCGCACCGCGGTCCCCGGCGTCGCGACGGGCCTGGCCGTGACCGGCATCGGCGGCGACGTCTTGTTCATCGAGGCGACGCGCGAGGAGGGTTCCGACACGGACGGCCTGACGCTGACGGGTCAGCTCGGTGACGTGATGAAGGAGTCCGCGCAGATCGCGCTCAGCTACGTGCGATCGCACGCCTCCCAGCTCGGCATCGAGCCCGAGAAGCTCCGCGGCCGGTTCCACGTGCACGTGCCGGCGGGCGCGGTGCCGAAGGACGGCCCGAGCGCGGGCGTCACCATGACCACGGCGCTCGTGTCGTTGCTGACGGACACGCCCGTTCGCCCCACCGTCGGCATGACCGGTGAGGTCACGCTCCAGGGGCGCGTGCTGCCGATCGGCGGGCTCAAGCAGAAGGTACTCGCCGCGCACCGCGCCGGCCTCACGGAGGTCATCCTGCCGAAACGGAACGAGGGCGACCTCGACGACGTTCCGGATCAGGTGCGCGAGCAGATGACGTTCCACATCGCGGAGGCGGTCGACGACGTGTTGGCGGTCGCGCTGCGAGCGGAGGCGGCTCCGGCCGCCTCCGACGCGGCGTGACGATGCCCTCGGACCAGCGCGTGTAGGCTCGGTGCATGGGGAACAGCGGGAAGAAGCGAAGGGGCCGGCGGCACCTCGCGAAAGCCGGAACGAAGACCGATCTGGAGCAGATGCACCGCCAGGAGCATCGGGAGATCGCGCATAACATCGGGCTCGACACCCACGACCGCTCCGCCGGGGGACGCACGTTGACCTACGTCCTGGTCGGCATCGCGGTGGCGGTCGTCGTGGTAGCCGTGCTCGGGTTCTGGCTCTTCCAGTGGTTCTAGGGAACGCCGGTCCCGCCGAGCCACGTTAGGCTCGCGGCATGCGCACGCTCGTGGGGGACGAGTGGAAGGACTTCGTCCTCGCCGAGGCGCGTCCGGCGATCTGCGCGATCGTCCTGTCCGACGGCCGTCCGCATGCCTCGCCGGTCTGGATCGACCTCGACGGCGACGACATCGTGTTCACGACGTGGCACGAAGGGTTGAAGGCGCGCGTGTTGCCGCGGGATCCTCGCGTGTCGATCTGCGTCCAGGACGATCGGCCGCCGTTCGCGTACGTGACGATCCGAGGCGAAGCGTCGATCACGGACGACCTCGAGTCGGTAAAGGCGTGGGCCGCGCGCATCGGCGGTCGGTACATGGGAGCCGAGCGCGCCGAGGAGTTCGGGCGAAAGAACGGCGTGCCGGGTGAGCTGGTGGTGCGGGTGCGACCCAGCAGCGTGGTCGGCTTCGTCGAGATGGCCGGACCCGTCGCCACCGCCTGAGCGTTCCGGGCGGCTGCGCTAGGCTCACGACCATGAAGATCGTCGTGTTCGGTGCATCCGGCAAGACGGGCAGGTTGGTCGTGGCGCAAGCGGTCCAGCGAGGTGACGACGTGGTCGCGTTCGTGCGGGACGCGTCGAAGCAGTGGTTCCCCGACGCGGTGAAGGTCGTGCAGGGCTCCCCGTCGGACGTCCACGCGGTGGAGTCGGCGTTGGTGGGAGCCGATGCGGTCGTCTCCGCGCTCGGGCCGGTCGCCGAGGTCACGACCACGGAGATCTCCGACGCGACGCGAACGATCGTGGAGACGATGGAGCGGACCGGACCGCACCGCATCGTGATCACCACGAACCCGCGCGTCTTCTCCGACACCGAGGTGACCGGACCGTATGCGAACGTCGCGGCCGAGCACCGGCGAGACGCCGCGATCCTTCGCGGAAGCTCACTCGCGTGGACGGTGCTCGCCGCTCCGGCACTGACCGACGATCCGGCCGCCGGGTCGTACGTGGCCGTCGTGGACGGGAAAGGTCCGGGCCGGTCGACCGGCCGTACCAACTTCGCGGCCGCCCTCCTCGACGCCGTCGGGACGGATGCGTGGGTCCGCCACATGGTCGGGGTGTCCGATCCGCCCGCCGAAGACGGCGGGGCGCCGTCTGCCTGACGAGTCCTTGCGTCGACCTCGGGTAGAGTCGACGGGTGGAAACGCTCGACGCGAACAACCCCAAGCACGCGCGCGCGGAGGACAAGCTTCGTCACGAGATCGCGGTGTGGCTCACCACCGTCACCGCCGACGGCCAGCCGCAGTCCACGCCGGTCTGGTTCCATTGGGACGGCTCGACGTTCCTGTTGTACAGCCAGCCGGACCGGCCGAAGCTCCACAACATCGCGGCTAACCCGAAGGTCTCGCTGCATCTCGTCGGCGATCCCGCCGGCGAGGATGTGATCACGGTGGAAGGCATCGCGGCGCTCGATCCCGCCGCCCAGCCGTTGGATGCGTTGCCGCCGTACGTCGAGAAGTATCGCTCGTCGATCGAGGGGTTCGGTTGGACGCCCTCGAGCATGGCTGCCGACTACTCCGTCGCGATCCGGGTGAGACCGACCCGTTTCCGCGTCGTCTCATGACGGAGCCGTGCTCGAGCTGACCGGTCTCTCACGGCGCTTCGGCGACGTCGTTGCCCTGGACGGCGTGACCTTCACGGTCCCGGACGGTGAGATCGTCGGGTTCGTGGGGCCGAACGGCGCCGGCAAGACGACCACCATGCGGATCGCGCTCGGCGTGCTTGAGCCCGACGCTGGTGAGGTTCGGTGGGACGGGCGGCTGCTCGATGCCGAGGCGCGGCGCCGGTTCGGATACATGCCGGAGGAGCGCGGCCTCTACCCCAAGATGAAGGTGCTCGAGCAGCTGGTGTACCTCGCCCGGCTCCACGGGCTGTCGCGGCCCGACGCTTCGCGTCGGGCCGCGGAGACCATCGAGGTCCTCGGCGTCGCGGAGCGGTCGAACGATCGCGTGGAGAACCTGTCGCTCGGCAATCAGCAGCGCGTGCAGCTCGCGGCCGCGCTCGTCCATCGCCCCGACGTCCTGATCCTGGACGAACCGTTCTCCGGTCTCGATCCCGTCGGGGTCGACGCGCTCACCGGTGTGCTCCGCGGCGAGGCGGACGGACGCGGCGTCCCGGTCGTCTTCTCCAGCCATCAGCTCGAGCTCGTGGAACGGTTGTGCGACCGCGTCGTCTTGATCGACCACGGCCGGATCGTCGCGGCGGGCACGATCGACGAGCTCCGGTCGTCCCGCGAGCGACGACGGCTGCGCGTGCACGTTGGTGGGGCGCCCCACGAGTGGTACGACGCCATCCCGGGCGTCCGGCTGGTCGAGGACACGCCGAACGACGGACTCGTGCTCGAGCTGGACGACGAGGTCGACGAGCAACGGGTGCTCGACCTGGCACGAGGGGCCGGCGACGTCACGCACTTCAGCCGCGAACGGGCGTCGCTCGCGGAGCTCTTCCGCGAGGCGGTGCGGTCGTGAAGACGCGCGAGACCGATCGGGGGACGTGGCGGCTCGTCGCCAGACGGGACTTCTGGTATCGCCTGCGGGACAAGGGATTCATGATCTCGACCGGCATCACGCTCCTCGTCCTCACCGGCCTGATCCTGCTCCGTGCGTACGGGGGAGGAGGGACGCCGACGTTCACCCTCGGCCTGCAAGGTACGGGGTCGGCCCACCTCGGCCCGCTGGTCGTGCAGGCAGGCGAGTCGCAGGGAGTGACGATCCATACGACACCGGTGGCCGACCGCGCCGCCGCCGAGGCCGGTCTCAAGGACGGCTCGCTCGACGCGGTCCTGGTCGACGGCAAGAGCCTGCTCGCAGAGCGTGACGCCGACGATCAGCTCGCCACCGCGGTCCATGACGCGGTGGTCGCCGACGGCATCCGCGCCACGCTCGAAGCGAACGACGTCCCGGCCGACCAGATCGCGCAGATCCTCAACCCACCACCGCTCCCCGTCGAGTCGATCGAGCCCAAGGACCCGAACCGCGACACGAACGCGACCGTCGCGTTCATCGCCGTCGTGCTGCTGTACGGACAGCTGTTCGGCTACGGCGTGTGGGTCGCGACCGGCGTGATCGAGGAGAAGTCGTCGCGCGTCGTCGAGATCCTGCTGTCGACGATCCGCGCGCGACAGCTGCTCGCCGGCAAGATCCTGGGGATCGGGGCGCTCGGGCTGCTCCAGCTCGTGGCGATCGCGACGTACAGCATCGTGCTGGCGATCGCTCACCGGGGCCCTGGACTTCCCGGCACACGCGCTCGGAACCGCCGCGCTCGCGATCGGGTGGTTCGCGTTGGGGTTCGCGTTCTACGCGTCGCTGTTCGCCGTCGCCGGTTCGCTGGTCTCGCGGATGGAGGAGCTGCAGAACGTGATCGTCCCCCTGAACCTGGTGATCCTGGTGTCGTTCTTCCTGTCGCTCGGGGCGACGAGCGACCCGAGCTCCACGCTGTCGCTCATCGTGTCGATCGTCCCGTTCTCGTCCGCGCTCGCGATGCCGGTCCGGATATCGCTCGGAGCCGCCACCCCGATCGAGGTCGTCGCCGCGCTGGTGCTCTCGATCGGCTCGACCGCCTTGCTGATCCCGCTCGCCGGCCGCGTGTACTCGGGGGCCGTGCTCCGCACCGGCTCCAGGGTGAAGCTCCGCGAGGCGTGGCGCGCCGCCGACTAGGGCGACGTCCGCGCGCGGAAGAGCCGCACCGGCTCGGCCACACCCTTCAAGACCGCCTCGCCCAACGGCTCGAACGCCAGGTCCGGTGAGCGCACCTCGGCGACCGCCTCCTCGGTGAGCACGACCTCCGACGGGCCGATGCGATCGGTGACGCGTGAGGCCACGATCACGGTTCGACCGTAGTAGTCGCCGTCGCGGAAGACGACGGGGCCGGTGTGCACACCCATCCGCAACGGCGGGAGCTCGGCCTCGGACGCGGCGCCGACCAGCTCCAGCCCCGCGCGCGCCGCACCGGCGGGGCCGTGGAAATAGAGCATCGCGCCGTCCCCCAGGAGCTTCACCACGCGGCCCTCGTGTCGCGCCGTCGTCACGCGAGCGACTCGGCCAGCCGGTCCGCCATCCGCGCCGCGCCCTCGTCGCCCAGCTCCTCCGTGAGTTGTGTGGAGCCGGTCAGGTCGCAGAACGCCACCACCGGCATGTGGTCCTGGGTCTCCTGGACGAGACCGGCGCGCCGCATCGTCATCTCCATGTTCGCGACGATGTCCTCCATCGAATGGTGCTCGAGGTGGCGCTGGTACAGGAGGTCGACGGTTCGCGCTCCCAGCGGATCAGGGGCGCGGCCACCTGCACCAACAGCTCGATCGCCTCGCGCTGCGACATGCCCATCTCGAACATCGGCTCTTCGAACTGCTCCCGGAAGAAGCGGACCTGCGATTCCGCGAGCCGCCGCAGGTTCTCTCCGAAGTAGCGCGCCGATGCGATGCCGACGTCCTCGTTGCGGCCCGCCATGTTGAACACCGTCGCCACGATGCGGAGCAGCTCGAGGTCGTCCTCGCGGATCCGCCGATCGGGCGCCGGCGCGGGGAGCTGGAGCGCCACGATGAAGAACCGCCGCGCGAACGCGATCGGCAGGTCGAGCTCCGCGCAGGCCTGATCCAACGTGCGATCGGAGGTCGGCACGGGTGCGGGGTAGAGCAGATCGCCCCACCCCATGGAGTAGTCGCCGTTCGCGATCAACGTGCCGATGTCGTCGAGCCCGATACCGGCGGCGTCCATCGCCTCTGCGACCCGCACGAGTTGGATGTCGGAACGACGGAACCCCTGCGGTCCCGGCGTGATGATCCCGAGCTCCGTCATCCGCCGCACCTGCTCGACCGTGGTGTCGGCGAGGGCGGCGAGCTCCTCGTCCGTGTACATCGCCCGGCGATGCTACTTCGGACCGTGGGTAGGGTGGACGCCGTGGCGAAGGCCGGATGGACCCGCGAGAACATCAGGCATGGGGCGGCGATGGTCCGATACGGCCGCCATCCGGCCGTCACCGTCTACGACTCCCTCGGCGAGGAGTTCTTCGTCGCCCTGGCGCCCGGCTGGTTGAACCTGGGGCTCTGGGAGGGAGACGGGACCGACCCCGCCGAGGCGCCGGTCGCGGTGCGACGCCTGGTCGAGACGCTCGCCGGCGAACTCCCGAAGGGCGCGGACGTGCTCGACGTCGGCAACGGTCTGGGCGCGCAGGATCCGGTGATCGCCGCCGTCGCAACGACGCGGCGGCTCGTCGCCCTGAACATCACGCGGTCGCAACTGGTGGCCGGCCGGGAACGGCTGGCCGAAGCCGGCGCCGGGCCCGTGAACGGCGACGCCGTCCGCCTGCCGTTCGCCGCCGCTTCGTTCGACGGCGTGATCAGCGTCGAGGCGGCGTTCCATTTCTCCTCGCGCGCGCGGTTCTTCGCCGAGGCGTTCCGCGCCCTTCGACCGGGCGGCGTGCTCTCCATGTCCGACATCCCCACGTACCGCTATCCACGAGGACCGCGCGAGCTGCTCGCCGCGCTGTCGCAGCTGCGCGTGTGGGGGCTCGGCGTGCACGCCGCGGCCACGCCCGTCCAGATCGTCCGTCAGGTCGAGGAGGCCGGCTTCGTCGACGTTCGGACGGAGCTGGTGGGGGAGCGCGTGATCGCGCCCGCGCTGCGGTTCGTCCGTGACCGGCTCCGCACGGCACGCGCGGACGCATCGGGCTCGTACCGTTCCGCGGCCGCGATCATGGTGTCGCAGGTCGAGCTGCTGTGGGACCGCGGCATGATCGACTACCTGCTGCTCCGGGCGCGGAAGCCGGAGTCGGCAACCTAGTCCAAGTCAGACTAGTACGCGTACCAGATCAGCTCCGGGTGAACGGGAGCTTCTCGGTGAGCCAGCCGACCAGGTCCGCGGGACTGCGGCTCTGCTGCCACAGCTTGCCGGGTCCGGTGAACGTGGCGACCAGACCTTCGCCGGACAGGATCGTCGACTTCCAGCCGCCGACCTTGTTCACCTGGTAGCCGATGCCTTCCTCGAACGCGACGATGTGGCCCGTGTCGACCTTGTAGGACTCGCCGGCCGGCAGATCCATCTCGAAGATCGCGCCGTAGCTCGACACGAGCATGTCGCCGGAGCCGCTGCACCGCAACAGGAACAGGCCCTCGCCGCTGAAGAACGTCTTGGCGCCGCCCCACTTCGTGTCGACGGTCACGGTCGCCTCGCTCGCGAGCCATGAGCCCGACTGCACCATGATGGCCGTGCCGTCGGCCGGGACCGGCAGATGGATGATGTCGCCGGGGAGCGCCGGAGCGACGATCGACCTCGCCCGGCCCGGTGCTCGCGGTGAACGTGTTGATGAAGAAGCTCTCGCCGCCCAGGACCGAGCGCTTCAGCCCTCCGAGCAGGCCGCCCTGCGCTTTCGTCACGATCTCGACGCCGCCGGTCATCCCGGTCATCGCGCCGGCTTCGGCTTGGAGCCCGCCACCCTGATCGAGCTTGACGTTGGCCATGGCGAACGACGGACCGAACCGGATGTCGACGTTGAGCACGGTGAACCTCCTGTGATGGGCGACGGGGACGTGTCGAGTCTAGGCGTCGGCCCGGCCGGCGCGACGGCCGAGCGATCTAGCCGAGCTCCCGCCGGAGCGCCGGGAGCGGCAGTTGACCGAGCGCGAGCAAGCGGTCGTGGAAGTCCGAGAGCGAGAACGCCGCTCCCTCCCGCGCGGTCGCGGCCTGCCGGGCGCGCTCGATCTCGATCATGCCGATCATGTATGCGAGCGCCTGCCCCGGGATCGCGATATACCGGTCGACCTCGATGACCGCGTCGACGTGCGGGGTGCCGATCGCCTCCATCGCGTCTATCGCGCGCTCGCGCGACCATCCCAGCGCGTGGATCCCTGTGTCGGTGACCAGCCGCGCGGCGCGCATCCCCTGGGCCTCGAGCATGCCCAGTCGCTCCCAATCGTCCAGGTACAGCCCCATCTCCTCGGCGAGGCGTTCGCTGTAGAGACCCCACCCTTCCGCGAACGCGCTGCTCGCGAGGAGGCCGCCGAACCGCCGGAGCGCGGGCCGGTCGGGGAGCTCCTGTTCGATCGACAGCTGGAAGTGATGGCCCGGGTTGGCCTCGTGGTACGTGAGGCTCGCGATGTGATGCAGGGGCCGGTCCTTCAGGTCCGAGGTGTTGATGTAGTACGCGCCGCGCCGCGAGCCGTCCTCGGTGGGCGGGTTGTAGAAGCCGAGCGGCGTGTCCTGCTCCCGGAACTCCTCGACGGGCCGGACGTCGCAGTTCGCGTGCGGCATGCGACCGAAGAACGTGCGAGAGGCCTCCCAGCTCCGCTCGACCTGTTCGCGAGCCAGCGCCAACAGGGCGTCGCGGGACGAGGCCGTGTTGGCTCCGCTCGCCCGATGCGCCGCGATCGCCTCGGCGGCGCTCGGGTATCCGAGCCGGCCGGCGATCTCGGCGCGCTCCTCCTGGATCCCGGCGTACCGTTCGAGCCCGAGCGCGTGCACGTCGCGGGGATCGAGCGGCAGGGCCGTCCACGCGAGGACCGACGTCGCGTAGAGCTCGTCGCCGCCCGGGAGCGCCGAGAGGCCGATCGTCTCCGTGCAGTGAGGCAGGTACTCCCGCAGCATGTCCCGATAGCGGGCGATCGCGGGGTTCACCGTGTCGCGCACGACACCGGCGATCCGCTCCGTCGCGGCAGCGTCCTCAGCGAGCGGCGCGGTCGCGGGCGAGTCCTCCGGCGCGAGCGACAGCAACCGGTCGAGTTGCGCCACCGCTCGTTCCGTCACCAGCCGGGGCGACGTGACGCCGTCCGCGATCCCCTCGCGCGCCACGTCGCCCCACGCGTCCAGGTACGCGGGGATCGCGCGCAGCCGGGCCTCGTAGCGGTCGAGGCGCTCCGGCGTGTCCGTCGCCTGCATCGAGGCGATCTCCGCCAGCGTCTGCCCGGGCCCGAAGAAATGGGCCGCCGCTCGGAGCCGGTCCGTCCGCTGGTCGAGCTCGGCGATCGCCCTTCGGGCGATCGCCTCGAGCACGTCGAGCGTGCCGCGCATCGTGATGTCGAGCGCCGAGCGGTCGATCGTCGCCAACTCATCGAGCGCCGCGCGGTTCACGGACGCCGACCTCGCTCGCCCCGCCTCACCCGGGTCGCTCAGCCGGTCGTCGTAGCGCTCGTCGCCGATCATGGTGCCGAGCATCGGCTCCAGCTCGAGCAGGTCTTCCCAGTACCGGTCGGCGAGCGACCGTGCGCGTTGCATGTCGTCCATGGTCGGGTCCTCGAACTCCCTCGGGGTGTCTGATCGGGGCTGTCTAGAGGAGCCCGAGGATACCGGCGCCGTCCACCTGGAGCGCGGCGCCGCTCACGAATCCGGCCGGCTGGGAGCAGAGGAACGCGACGACCTTGCCGAAGTCGTCGGGATCGCCCATGCGTCCCTGAGCACCGAGCTCCTTCGCGCGGTCGGTGGCGTGGATACCGGGCAGGGCCAGGTTCAGCGTGATCCCGTCGGCGATGAGATCCTGCGCGGCGGTCTTGGCCCACGCCCAGAGGCCGGTGCGAGCGATGTTCGAGTAGGCGAGCATCGGGATGGGCTGCTTGACGCCGAACGACGTGATCAGGCAGATCCGTCCCCACCCGGCTTTCCGCATGTGCGGGACCGCGGCCTGCACCAGGCGGATCGAGGTCAGCTGGTTCGCGTTGATCGCGGCGAGCACCTGCGCGTCCTCCACCTCGAGGGCGCGCGCCGGCGGGGGACCGCCAGCGTTCGCGACCAGGATGTCGATCCCTCCGAACCGTTCGACGGTCGCCGCGACGAGGCGCGCGGGTGCGTCGGGCTCGGTGACGTCCGCGGGGATCGCCAGGACCTCGCCGGGCAGCTCGGCGGCGGTGGCCTCGAGGCTCTCCGCGCCCCGGGCGCAGATGGCCACCCGAGCGCCGTCCGCCGACAGCGCGCGCGCGACGCCGCGGCCGAGTCCTTTCGACGCGCCCGTGACCAGCGCGACCTTCCCCGCCAACCCCAGATCCATCGCGGGGCATCGTACGGTGCCCGGACCGAGTCGGCAGCCGGGCGTACCCTGGTCCCGATGTCCTTCCGCCGGATCCTTCCCCGAGTGGCCGCGTTCGCGGCCGTCACCGCGCTCGTCGTGACGTTGTTCTCGGCCGCCGACGGGCGCGAGCCGGGGCCGGCGGCGCCCGTGCTCCGGCAGCATCCGAACATCGGACCGTTCCAGGGCATGGGCGTGTGGGTCGACCTCTACGACGACGCGGCGTGGGCGGATCCGGCCACCGCGGTGGCCGGTATGGCGGCGAACGGCGTCCACACGCTGTACCTGGAGACATCGAACTTCAACCGCTCGTTCCCGTTCGTCGACAAGCAGGGCGTCGCGGCGTTCGTGGACGCGGCACACACGGACGGCGTGCAGATCGTCGCGTGGTACTTCCCCGGTTTCGTGAACGTGGGGCTCGACGCCACGCGTTCGAAGGCCGCGATCCGGTTCCGGACCGACGCGGGCAACGGGTTCGACGGGTTCGCGCTGGATATCGAGAACCCGGACGTCGACCGACGTGAGCGTTCGCACGGCGAGGTTGCTGGATCTCTCGACGCGCCTGCGTTCGTTCGCCGGGGAGTCGTACCCGCTCGGCGGCATCATCCCGTCGCCGCGCGGCATCGTCGTGCACAAGGACTACTGGCCCGGGTTCCCCTACGCCGACCTCGCGGCGATCTACGACGTGCTCATGCCGATGTCGTACTTCACGTGGCACCACCCCACCGGTCCCAGCACGCACCTGTACCTGACGCAGAACATCCGGATCATCCAGCGAGAGGTCGGCAGCGACCAGGTGCCGATCCACGTGATCGGGGGCATCGCGCAGGACGCGAGCCTCGACGCAGGCGCAAGCGTTCGTGAACGTGCTCCGCGAGCGGGGCGCGATCGGCGGCAGCTACTACACGTACACGGGTGTGCACGGCGCGGAATGGGGCGTGCTGCGACAGATCCCGGCGAACCCCGTCGAGTCGCCCGCCATGCCCGTCGCGCCGGGGGCAGCCCGAGCTCGGCAACATCCCCGGCTCCGACACCACGCACGCGACGGGCGTCGTCTACGCGGTCGGCGGGTACGCCGGCGATCGCACGCTCACGTACGACGCGTTCGACGCGCAGGACGGCGAGATCACGATCTACGTGAACTGGGTCGCCCGCGCGACGGTGGACGTGGGACCCGACGGCGACTGGACCGGTCCGCGGCAGCTGCTGATCCCCGACGACCTGCTCGTCGACGGCCAGACCAACACGATCGCGTTCGTCCCCGCCGATCCGAGCGGCACGTGGGGCGTGCGGGGTGTGGCCGATCACGAGGGCCGCCTGACGCGTCGTGGTTGCAACGCCCTCCGGGCGTGGATACCCTCGGTGCGACCTGATCGGAGAGGACTCCCACTTCATGCGCTCAACGTTCGCTCGCGCTGCCGTCCTGCTGTGCATCGCCGTCGCCGCCGTCGCGTGCAGCAAGTCGCTCGACGTCGGGCGGACTCGAGACGCAGCTCGAGAACCAGCTGAACGCGAAGCTCAAGACCACGGGCATCACGGTCGCCTGTCCGAGCGACATCAAGGCCGAGGCCGGTGGTGAGTTCGATTGCACCGGGACGGTCCCGGGCTCGGGGACGATGACCGTCCACGTGACGCAGACGGACAGCGACGGGCACGTCACGTGGGAGGTCACCGCCGTGGCGACCGGGTCCGACGGGCGGGTCAACCTCCGGGCCTACGGGCACGACCTAGGAGGCCGGCGTGCTGCTCGAGAAGAAGCGCCTCCTGATCACCGGCGTGTTGACGCCGCAGTCGATCGCGTTCTCCGCGGCGCAGGCATGTCAGGAGCTCGGCGCCGAGATCGTGCTGACCGGCTTCGGCCGGGGGATGAGCATCACCGAGAAGGTCGCCAAGCGGCTGCCCGATCCGCCGGACGTCCTCGAGATGGACGCGAACGATCCCGCGCAGATCGAGGCGCTCCGCGCCGAGCTGGAGACGCGGTGGGGCACCGTCGACGGATTCCTGCACGCGATCGCGTTCGCGCCGCAGGACGCACTGGGCGGGAACTTCCTCAACACCCCGTGGGAGAGCGTGGCGACCGCGATCCAGACGAGCGCCTACTCGTTGAAGGCGATCGCGGCGGGACTCCTGCCGTTGATGGAGGAGCACGGCGGCTCGGTCGTCAGCCTCGATTTCGACGGGCGGTTCGCGTGGCCGGTCTACGACTGGATGGGTGTCGCCAAGGCCGGGCTCGAGGCCGTGACCCGCTACCTCGCGAGGGACCTCGGCCCCACGGGCATCAGGGTGAACACCGTGTCGGCCGGCCCGCTGAAGACGATGGCGGGCAAGGGCATCCCGGGGTTCGAGCAGATCGCCGACACCTGGGCACGTCGCGCCCCGCTGGGATGGGACACGTCGGATCCGACACCCGTGGGCCGGGCCATCGCGTTCCTGTTCTCGGACCTGTCGGCCGGGATCACCGGCGAGATGATCCACGTGGACGGCGGCTTCCACGCCATGGGCACCGACACTCTTCCCGTAGGCCGGGACCGGGAACCGGATCGGTTCGCGCTACGGGACGCGGAGCCCGAACTCGGTCGCGATCCCGCGCTGCGCCCGGGAGATCACGCCGAACGCCTCCTTGAGCCCACGCTTCGTCACCGGGCCGAGCGTCGCGGGATCGATGAAGTCGTCCGGCGGCGCCCCCGCACGGACCTGGCCCGCCTGATGTCGCAGGCGGACCTCCCAGAGGAACCGGAACGCCTCGGACAGCTCGTTCCCGACGTTCCCGTCGAGCATGCCGGTGGCCTGGGCACCGGCCAGCCGATCGAGCGTTTCCTTGGCCGGGATCCCCGCACGCACGCCGTCCAGGCGCGCGATGTTCCCGATGATCGTGATCCCGCCGTGCTTCACGTCCAGCTGTCCGACGTGCTCGCCCTTCCGCTCGACCACCAGATCCCGCAGGAAGCCGGTCGGCGGCCGGTGGTCGAGGGTTCGCCGTGCGAGGTGGCTCAGGAAGGCCGTGTCGTTGCGGGCCTCGTGGATCGTCGCCTCGAGCTCGGGCTCGGGATCGAGCGGCCCCGTCACACGGCGGAAGTCGTAGACGATCGACGACAGGATGCTCCCGGACGAACCGGGCTCGTGCATCCACGTGTGCAGCGCGTCGATCCAGCCCTGGACCGATCGCCGCATCGCCGGGTTGATCGCCATCGCGTCGCCTTTGCACCGCGGGATGCCGGCTGCCTCGAGACCATCCGTGACGAACCCCGCCAGCTCGGCGAAGTACGGATCCACCTCTTTCAGCCGCGCATCGGACGCGTCGAGGACGAGCGCGTGATCCTGATCGGTGGCGAGCGCTTGTTCGCGCCGCGCGGCGCTACCGAGGGCGAGCCACGCCCACGCGATCGGAGGCTCGCCGAAGCGCTCCATCCCGAGCGTGAGCAAGCGCGTGGTCATCGCGTCCACGACGAGCGCCACCACGCGGCCGACGCCGACCGGCTCCGAGCTGGCTTCGACCAGGGCGAGGACGACCTGCGGGAGCTCCCGGCCCGCCGCCACGACCTCGTCGCGTGTCTGCGCGCGCTCGATCGCGCTGCGGATCGAGAACGGGGTATCGCGACCGATATCCATCAGGTCGGTGTCCGTGACGACACCCGCGATGGATCCGTCCGGTCGCGTCACCGGGAAGTGGTGCACGCCTTCCGCGAACATCGCGAGCAGCGCCTCGCCGACCAGCGCCTTCTCGGGAAGCGTCTTCACCGGGAACGTCGCGATCTCCTCGAGCGGCGTCTCGGGGCTCCGGTGGGACGCCAGCACGCGCGATCGGAGATCACGATCCGTGACGATGCCCCAGCCGTCGCGCATCGCGACCAGCAGGCTCGACACGCGCTCCATGGTCATCCGTTCGGCCGCTCCCTCCACCGACATCCCCGGGTCGGCGGTGACGGGTGCGCGACGGACCAATCCGCCGACCGGCCGGAACGCCAGACCCGGCGGCTCCATCGACTCGAACCCCGCCGCGAGACGCTCGCGCATCCTCCCGAGCACGAACAGCTGCCCGGCGGACGTGCCGAGCACCTCGTCCGCGACGTCGGCACCGACCAGGTAACAGAGGGTGTCCTCGTGCGCCCGGACGGTCGAGGTGGGGCTCTCGTCAGCCAGCAACGAGAACTGGCCGAACACCTCACCCTCGCTCAACAGGTCGTAGAGCCTGCCCTCCGCGATCAGCTCGACCGCGCCCTTGCGGACGACGTACAGATGCCGGGCCGGCTCGCCCGACTGCTCCAGGATCACCGTGCCGGCGGCGAAATGCTCGATCTCGACGGACCGCGCCACCTGCGCGAGCTCATCGGGCGAGATCCCATCGAACGGCGGATACCGGGAAAGGAACGTGGCCACGTCCACGCCGCGAAGTATGCGCGGTCAGGCGAGCGGAAGCGCGACGTTCGCCGTCAGGCCCCCGCCGGGGGTGGGTTCGACCCACATCCGGCCGCCCTCGGCTTCGACCATGGCGCGCGCGAGGGCCAGACCCAGCCCGGCGCCTCCCGTCTCACGGGTCCGCGACGGGTCGGCCCGGAAGAACCGCTCGAACGCGCGGTCCGCCGCCTCGGCGTCGAGCCCGGGCCCGTGATCGGCCACCGACAGGATGGCCTCGGTGCCGTTCGCCTTCCACCGCAGCTCCGCCGCGCCTCCACCGTGGATCTTCACGTTCTCGAGGACCGCGTCCAGGGCGGCCTCCGTCCCGACGCGGTCGCAGTTCGCCACCAGCGCCGCGGGACCGTCGAGTGAGAGCGACGTGGCGTATGCCCCCTCGCTCCGCCGGGCCGCGGATCGACAGATCTCCGCGACGTCAACGGGGCCGCGCTCGAGCGTCACGGCCCCTCGTTCGGCGCGAGCGAGCAGCAACAATCGCTGCGTCAAGCCGGTGAGGTAGTCGACCTCCGACAAGACGTCACGCCCCAGTTCGGGATCGCGTTCGGCCAGCACCTCCACGCCCGAACGGATGAACGTCAGGGGCGTCCGCAGCTCGTGGGAGGCGTCGGCGGCGAACCCCGCCTGGGCCTCGTACGCGCGCTCGACCGGGCGGACGGCTCGCCCGGCCAGCCACCAGCCCGCCGCGAGGCTCGCGAGGATCGCCAGGACGCCGCCGACGAGCAGCAACGACCGGACGCGCTGCACGAGCGCATCCTCGGCGGCGAGCGAACGGCCCGCGACGGCCCATGCGACGGTTCGGCCGTCGATGACCGCCGGCTCGGAGACGACGCGGACGCGCTCGCCGCTCACGGTGAGGTCGGTGATGTCCGTGGGGTAGTGACGCAGCCACGCGACCGCCTCCGCGGGCTCGCCGACGTAGACGTCGCCCGGCTCCGCATAGACGGCCGTCTGGAGCGAGGCGGCGGACGGCACGTCGGAATCGAACGGCGGCAGGATCTCGTCCGCCTCTTCGATCCTCGACGCCTGGGCCCGCGCCGCCGTTCGCAACTCGTTCGTCACGCCGCGATCCAATCGCTGCGTCAGGACGAGCTGCAGCGTGAACCCGAGGGCGACCAGGATCACGGCGAACACGAGCGCGTAGGAGAGCGTCAGCCTCGCCCGGAGCGAGCGGAACATCAGCGGCCCACCGAGTACCCGACGCCGCGGACGGTCTGGATGATGTCGCCCTCCCGGCCGAGCTTCCTCCGCAGGTAGTGCACGTAGAGGTCGACGATCTTCGTCTGCGCGTCGAACGAGAAGTCCCAGACGAGCTCCTTGAGCTCCACGCGGGACAGCACACGCCCTCGGTGCTCCATCAGGCACTCGAGCAGATCGAACTCCTTGGCCGTCAGCTCGACCTCGTCGCTGCCCACCGTCACGCGGCGCGCGAGGGGATCGAGCGAGACGGATCCGAACGTGATCGAGCGATCCGCCGTCTGCGATCCGGCACGCCGCGCGAGCGCGTCGATGCGCGCCAGGAGCTCCGCGAACGCGAACGGCTTGACCAGGTAGTCGTCCGCCCCCGCCCGCAACCCGGTCACCCGGTCGTCCACCGTGTCCCGCGCCGTCAGCATCAGGACGGGGAGGTCCGAGCCGCCCGCCCTCAGCGCGGTCGTCAGGGCGATCCCGTCCATGTTCGGCAGCATGACGTCGACGACCGCCAGCTCGAAGCCGCCCGTCTCCGCGGCCGCCAGGCCCTCGATACCGTCGTCACACGTCTCGGCGTCGTGCCCCTCGGCGCGCAGGCGCTTGACGAGCAGCTCGGCGAGTCGTCGGTCGTCTTCGATCAGCAGGATCCGCACGCATCTATCGTCGCAGCCGCGCGAGACGACGAGGTGGGTTCTAACCGTCCTCAAACACGCAGGGAGCCGGTCCGGCGCGGGTGACGCGGGAACCGGTCCGTCACGGACTAGAGCGCGTCGAGGTCGTCCTTCGTCAGCTGCATGCTGTACGGACCTCGCCCGGTGGCGCAGGCGGCACCGGCTCGAGCGGCGAGCTTGACCGCCGCCGCGATCTCCATCCCTGCGGCCAGGGCGTACGCCAGGGACGCGGCGAAGCTGTCGCCGGCGCCGTAGGAATCCGCCGGGGTGTCGGGGTCGTCGTCCGGTGTGAGTGCGGGGCTCTTCCATCGCCCGCTTTCTCCGTCGCGCTCCCAGGTGCCACCGGCCAGTCCCGCGGTGCGCACGAACAGCGTCGCGGGGCTGGCGATCGCGCCGGGATCGAACGCCTCCGCCTGATCTCGCGCGCTGCCGACCAGGACGTCGGGGGTCACCCCCGACTCGACGAGCGACTCGAGCGCGCGGCTCGTCACGACCATCAGCCGCGCCTTGCGCGCCGCGGCGAAGGCCGCCGGGTCGCCCGCGGTCACGTACGAGACGTCGGCGCCCTCGAGCAGGTCCCACGGGAGCGGATCCGACCCGCGCGGCTCCAGCCGTTCGCCGAGCGTCATGATCGTCCGCTCGTTGCCGTGGTCGATCAACGCCACGGCTCGTCGGGTCTTGTCGTCCCGGATCGCCGCATGGACCGTCAACCCCAGCGCCGTCAGCCCGCGCTCGCTCAGCTCGCCCAGGTCGTCGTCGCCCACCGCCGTGAACATGTCGCACGCGCCCGCCAGCTTCGCGAGCTGCACGGCGGCGACGGCGCCACCTCCCGCGGGCTCGTCCCACGTCTCGGACGCGTTCACGATCTCGCCCGCCCGGGGGACGCGATCGACGAGCCGAACGTGACCCACTCCAGGTGCCCCACCACCCCGACGCGCATCCGCACATCTTGTCAGGTGGAGCGCGACGTGTTCCCGTAAGCTCGCTCGATGCGAGCGGACGTCCGACTCACCGCGTTCAGCCACGGCGCGGGATGCGCGTGCAAGCTGGGTCCCGCCGACCTCGGCACGGTCATGGGCATGCTCGGGCAGGTGGCGATGCCCGATGACGTCCTCGTCTCGGCGGGGACGGGCGACGACGCCGCGGCGTGGCGCATCGGGGACGGGCGCGCGCTGATCGCCACCGTGGACGTGTTCACACCCATCGTCGACGACGCGTACGACTGGGGCACGGATCGCCGCCACCAACGCCTTCAGCGACGTCTACGCCATGGGCGGCACGCCGGTCATGGCCCTGAACGTCGCCGGCTGGCCGGTCGACGACCTCCCGCTCGACCTGTTGTCGCGCGTGCTCCAGGGCGGGCAGGACGTCGCCGACCCAGGCCGAAGGCCGTCGTGGTCGGCGGCCACACCATCACGTCCACCGAGCCGCTCTACGGCATGGTCGCGTTGGGGTTCGCCGACGCCGAGCGCCTGGTTCGCAACTCGACCGCCGCCCCCGGGGAGCGGCTGTTCCTGACGAAGCCGATCGGGACCGGGCTCATCGCGACCGCCATCAAGCGGGGGAGCGCGACCGCGGAGCAGACGGAGGCCGCGGTGCGGACCATGACCACGTTGAACGCCGCCGCGGCCGGGGCCATGGTCGAGGCCGGCGCCGCCGCGGCCACCGATGTCACGGGGTTCGGCCTCCTCGGCCACCTCCGCAAGATGCTGGAGGCGAGCGGGGTGGCGGCGCGCGTCGACGCGACGCTCGTCCCGATGCTTCCCGGGGCGCTCGACCTGGCCCAGCGGGGCGTGGTCTCGGGGGGCACCGGTCGCAACCACGCCTGGCTGAACGCGACCACCGATTGGGGAACGCTCACGCAGCCCGAGCAGCTCGTCCTCGCCGACGCGCAGACGTCCGGCGGGTCTGTTGATCGCCACCCGTCACGCCGATGCGCTCCGGGTGGCGCTCGACGCGCGGCGGGTCCCGCACGCGGAGATCGGGGAGATCGTGGTCGGCGAGCCGGGCCGCATCTCGGTGAGCCGGCCGTCTGCCCGCCTGAGAGCGCTCATCGCCGCGGTTCCAGGAATATCCCAGCGCCTTGATAGGATTTGCACCTGCAACGGACGGACATGCGCGTCCCGGCCCACCTGAGGAGCACATCGAGGCGATGACCGAGCTTGACGGCGTCTTCTTCAAAGAGATCGTGGAGCAGGGGCTCCGCGAGTTCCCGAACGAATGCTGCGGCGTCATCGCGGCCGACGGCGACGGCCGTCCCATCAAGGTCTTCACCATGCGGAACGCCGACGCGAGCCCCGTCACGTATCGCCTGGACGGCAAGGAACAGCTGCAGGTGTTCGACGAGATGGACGAGCAGGGGTGGGAGCTGTGGGCGATCTACCACTCGCACACCCACTCCGAGGCCTACCCGTCCGACACGGACCGCCGCCTGGCCTTCTATCCGGAGTCGCGCTACATGGTCCTGTCGCTCGCGGACCGAGAGCAGCCCGAGCTGCGGTCGTTCTTCATCACGGACGGAACGGTCAGGAAGAGGAGCTGACGATCGCATGACGGCGCCCACGCCGATGTTCAACGAGGACCAGGTCCAGCGCTATTCGCGTCACATCATCCTGCCGAACATCGGCGGGAACCGGGCAGCGCAAGCTGCTCGACGCGAGCGTGCTGGTGATCGGCGCCGGCGGGCTCGGCTCGCCGGTCGCGATGTACCTGGCCGCCGCCGGCATCGGGAAGCTCGGCATCGTCGACTTCGACCGCGTCGACGTCACCAACCTGCAGCGACAGATCCTGCACACCACGGCCGACGTCGGCCGCCCGAAGGTCGAGTCCGCCGTCGAGCACCTTCGCGCGATCAACCCGACGATCGACATCGTCGCTCACGACACGTTGTTGTTCAGCACCAACGTGTTCGATGTGATGGAGCCGTACGACGTCGTGATCGACGGCACCGACAACTTCCCCGTGCGCTACCTGGTGAACGACGCCACGCAGTTCCTGGGCAAGCCGCTCGTCTACGGCTCGATCTTCCAGTGGGAGGGCCAGGCGACGGTCTTCATGCCGGGCCAGGAGGCGCCGTGCTACCGCTGCCTCTTCCCCTCGCCGCCGCCGCCGGGGACCGTGCCCAGCTGCGCCGAGGGCGGTGTGTTCGGCGTGCTGCCGGGCGTGATCGGCTCGATCCAGGCGACCGAGGCCATCAAGCTGATCACCGGCGAGGGCGAGTCGCTCGTCGGCCGCCTGCTCCTGTACGACGCCCTCCACATGGACTTCCAGGAAGTGAAGATCCGCTGGGACGCCGATTGCCCGGTGTGCGGCAAGGCGCCGACGATCACCGAGCTGATCGACTACGAAGCGTTCTGCGGCGTTCCCGCCCGAGCCGACTAAGGAGTTCGTTACCGATGTCCGTCACCGTGAAGCTCCCCACGATCCTGCGCAAGCATGCCGCCGGCGAGGCGAAGGTCGGCGCCGACGGCGCCACGCTCCGCGACGTCCTGTCGGACCTGGAGGGCAAGTACCCCGGCATCACCAAGAACGTGCTGGCCGAGGACGGCGGACTCCACCGCTTCATCAACGTCTACGTGAACGACGAGGACGTGCGGTACCTGGGCTCGCTCGAGACCGAGGTCGCCGACGGGGACACCGTGTCGATCCTCCCGGCCGTCGCCGGCGGTCGCTGACCCGGCCCGCCCCTATCGCGCTTCAGCCGAGCGCCAGATCCGCGTTCGCGACCTGGGCGAGGCTCGTGCGTGCGAGGGATCGCCGCAACGCCTCGGCCGCACGGATCCACGTGTCGTGCACCGCGCAGCGATCCTCCCAGCGACACGGGCCGCCCCTCATCGTGCATCGCTCGTTGACGAGCGAGCCCTCCGCTGCCTCGACCACTTCGAGCATCGAGATCTTCCGCGGACTCCGGGCCAGGCGGTACCCGCCGCCGCGTCCCGGCTTCGACTCGGCGATCCCGGCTCGCGCGAGCATCCCGAGGACCTGGGGTGTGAACGTCCGAGGCAGGGACATCTGCTCGGCCACCTGCGCGATCGTCACGTAGCTCCCGTCGTGCCCGGCTTCGGCCAGGGCGAGCGCGGCACGTACGGCGTAGTCGGCGGTCTTCGACAGGGTGATGTCCATCCGCTCAGCCTAGCCGAACCTTGAGTCAGGGACTCAAGGTTCGGATGGGTCGATGGTCCCGCCGTATCGAGGACTATCAGGACTGTGTGGCTCAACGTTTAGTGAGAGACTTCACGTATATATCTGCGGAGCGGGGCTCCCTCAGGAGGGCGGACCGATGAAGAAGATCGTGGTGACCGGGGTGTTCTTCTTGGTGATCTCGATGGTGATCGGGGTCACGTGGATCGGGCCGGCGGCCCGCTCGAACAGCGCCGGGGCCTCGAACCCTGCATCGGATGCCGTCGTGTACCGAGCGGACGCCCCCAACGGCACGACGGTGAACGTCGACCTGACGGCCGTCGAAACGGTGCAGGAGATCGCGCCGGACGTGAAGTACCACGTCTGGACGTTCAACGGCACGACACCGGCACCGGTGATCCGCGTGCACCTGGGCGACACGATCCACTTCACGCTCACGAACGCGAGCACGATCGGCATGCAGCACTCGATCGACTTCCACGCGGCGTTGACCCCATGGGCCGACCTTCCGGAGGCCGGATCGACGACCCTCACCGGCAACTATCAGCCGGTCAACCCGGGGGCGACGAAGACGTTCGACTTCGTCGCCATGTTCCCCGGCGTCTTCCTCTACCACTGCGGCGTGCCGCCGGTCCTGCAACACATCTCCAACGGCATGTACGGCGCGATCATCGTCGAGCCCGAGAACCTGCCCGCCGAGCGAGAATACGTCCTGGTCTCGAGCGAGTTCTATCCCGGTGCGAAACCGATCAAGGGCGTCTACGAAGGCGATATGGACCGGATGCTCGCGGTCGATCCCGAGTACGTCGTGTTCAACGGCGTGGCCAACCAGTACCAGGCGGCGCCGCTCCAGGTCCGTCCCAACGAGCCGTTCCGGCTGTGGGTCGTGAACGCCGGACCCACCCTGACGAACGCCTTCCACGTGATCGGGACGCTGTTCTCCAAGACCTTCCCGTCGGGGAATCCGGCCAACACGCTTTATGGCTTGCAAACATGGGGCATCCCGCCGGGCGACGGCGCGATGTTCGAGTTGAACATCCCCGATCCCGGCCTCTACCCGTTCGTGACGCACGCGTTCGCCTACACGGGGCTCGGCGCCGTGGGCCTGATCAAGGTCGACCCCGAGGCGCCCGATGCCCCAAGCGCCTACCCGCTCATGGGCGATCCGTTCTCCGCCGGGGTGACGGCGTCCCACGGCTTGGAAGGATCCGGTGGCCAGCCGGCCCCCACGCCGCCGACGCCGACGACGTCTCCGTCTTCGGGCGGGGCCTGTGCCCCCGCGGGCAGCACCCTGCAGGTGTCGGCGATGAACGCCGCGTTCGACACGGATTGCCTGGCGGCACCCGCCGGCTCGCCGTTCAAGATCGTGTTCGACAACATGGACCCCGGGGTGGCCCACAACATCTCGATCTACACCGACGAGACGGCCGCGAAGGCGCTGTTCACCGGCGACCTCGTGACGGGGCCCGACACGGTCACGTACCAGGTCGGTGCGCTCAAGGCGGGTACGTACTTCTTCCGGTGCGACGTGCACCCGACGACGATGACCGGGACGTTCGTGGTGGGCTGACCGGAACCGGTCTCAGGCGCGACCGGCTGGGGTGACCCGCGAGCGACGAGCCCCCTACCGGTCCGCGCCGGGAGCGTCGGCCCGGCTCCACATCGCCTCGCCCCGTCGGCCCGATAGTCCCGCCGAGCCGAGCGCGGGGAACGCCCATGCTTTCACGAGCGCGATCGTGGCGCCGCCCACCGTGAGGGCCACGCCGATCGATCCCGCCGTCGGGCCGAGCCAGCCGGCCGCCCGCATGCTCATCAGCGCCACGCCGGCGTTCAGCGCCACGACCTGCACCCACGCCGCGAACTCGATGGCGACCAGCGCGGCACGTCGCACGTCCGGATGCCCCGGACGGGTGTTGGGCAGGAGGAACGACCACGCGCCGAGCAAGACCTGCGCGATCCATCCGACGATGAAGATCGAGAGGAAGTCGAGCGAGAAGGCGTCGAAACCGTCCACGCCGTGCCACACGCTGATCGCGAGCGCCGCGCACCCGATCGTGAACCAGATGACCCCGGCGACCAGGTGCAGGGCGGCGAGCGGCGCCGGCCGCGGGCGTTCCGTGCGGAGGACCCGGCTCACCATCCACGAGAGGCCGAGCGCGCCGCAGAGCTCGAAGAGGCCACCGATCGCCGCGACCGCCGTAACGCGGATCGCCAGGCCGAGCGCGGTCATCAGCGCTCCCACGGCCAACGATCCGGCGGTCCATCCTCCATGCCACGCAGGCATCTTCACCCGCAAGGTCGTGGGCAGCAGGGTGATGAGCGTCGCCGCGATCGTGACGCTCACCCACCCCAGCACGTTGATCGTCATGTGCGCGTGACGGAGCGCCAGGTAGGTCGTCGCGTCGTGGACGGACGCGCTGCCGAGCAGCGCGCCGAACGTTCCACCGACGAGCACGCAGCCCAGGGCGAAGATGTACATCTGGAGCGGGAGTCGATGTCGTTGGTTCAGCGCCCGCCGCCGCGCCCGCAGCACGAACCACAGGAGGAGTGCGGCGGCGACGACGAACGCAGCGCCGCCCACGCCGATGAGCGACGGGACGCTGAGGAGCCTGCCCAGCGCGATCGACGTGACGCCGGCGTTCATCGCGATGAACTGGATCCACACCAACGCGCCGGGCGGCGGGCCGGTAGCGGTCAGCGCCGCTGCGAACGTCTGCATGGCACCGGCGATCGCGACCGATGCCGCTCCGGCGACCATGAGATGCAGCGGCAACCAGATCCCCAGGCGGACGTTCCACGGAAGCAGGAGCGAGAGCCCGGCGAGCGTGAACCATCCGCGCGCGGCCGTCTGATACAGGGTCATCGTCGCCCGGGGACGCATGTGCTGCCATCATCCACGACGTGGAGATCCGCGAGCTCGCGCCCGGCGACGAGGAGCTCCTGCATCGCGCCCTGCGCACGTTCAAGGATGTCGATGCGGCGGCTCCCGATCTGTTCCTGGAGGATCCCCGGACGCACGCATTCGTCGCGCTCGACGCCGACGCGGTGATCGGATGGTGTTACGGGTACGAGCTCTTCCGGCCGGAGGGTCGCTGGATGATGGTGCTCGACGGGATCGACGTCCTCCAGGAGTGGCGCCGCACGGGTGTCGGCCACGAGTTGCTCGAACGATTCGTGGCGCTCGCTCGCTCCAAGGGTCACGAACAGATGTGGCTGCTGGTGGACGCCGGTCGCGACGTCGCGCGACGCCTCTACGAGGGAGCGGGAGAGCCTACCGAGAAGCTCGGGTACTGGTGGGTCTTCGGATAGTCGCTGGGATACTCCATCCGTGCGATACGACGACATCCTCGACGCGATCGGGAACACGCCGCTCGTCGGCATGCCGCGCCTCTCGCCGAAACCGGGCGTCCGGCTGTGGGCGAAGCTCGAGGGCAACAATCCCACGGGCTCCACGAAGGACCGCATCGCCAAGAAGATGGTCGAGATGGCCGAGGCCTCGGGCGAGCTCACCGCCGACCGCACGATCTTGGAGCCGACGTCCGGGAACACGGGCATCGCCCTGGCCATGGTCGCCGCGCGCAAGGGCTACAAGCTCACCGTCGTCATCCCCGACAACGCGAGTCTGGAGCGCGTCGGGTTGCTCCGGCTGTTCGGCGCCGAGGTCGTGTTCAGCGAGGGCGACAGGGGGACGAACGGCTCGATCGAGGTCGCGCGGCGGCTGGCCCGGGACCCGAAGTACTTCATGCCGTTCCAGTACGGCAACGCGGCCAACCCGCTCGCGCACTACGAGGGGACCGCGGCGGAGATCCTGGCCGACCTTCCGACGATCACGCACTTCGTCGCCGGCATGGGCACCGGCGGCACGCTCACCGGCAACGGCCGACGTCTGCACGAGCACGACCCCAACATCCAGGTGATCGCCGCCGAGCCCGAGCTCGGCGACCTGGTCTACGGGCTGCGCTCGCTCGACGAGGGGTTCGTTCCTCCGATCTTCGATCCCGACCAGGTGAACCGGAAGTTCCTGGTGAACTCCGCCGACGCGCTCCGCACGAACCGGGACCTCACCGCGAGGGAGGGGATCTTCGCGGGCATCTCGTCGGGGGCCGTCGTGCACGTCGCCCTGCGCATC
This sequence comes from uncultured Actinomycetes bacterium, assembly GCA_963723855.1. Taxonomy (GTDB): domain Bacteria; phylum Actinomycetota; class UBA4738; order UBA4738; family HRBIN12; genus JBBQVZ01. The sequence goes on from CAVRSI010000021.1 coordinate 38,015, forward strand.
GCGGCAGAGCTGGAGGAAGCAGACATCGTCTGCCTGCTCCCCGATGGGGGCTGGAAGTACCTTTCGACCGAGGCCTGGGCCGACGACATCGAGACGGCCGAGAAGGGCGTCGCGGAGTCGCTGTGGTGGTGATCCGCGCATGAGCGACCCGCGGCCGATCGGCGTCTTCGACTCCGGCGTCGGCGGGCTCACGGTCGCGCGCGCGATCCTCGACCTCCTCCCACGCGAGCCGATGATCTACGTCGGCGATTCGGCTCGGTTCCCGTACGGTCCCAAGCCGGTCGAGGAGATCCGTCGCTACGCCATCGACATCGCCGACTACCTGGTCCACCGGGACGTGAAGATGCTCGTCGTCGCGTGCAACTCGGTCGAGGTCTCGGGGCTCGGCGACATCGCGGCTCGCGCGGGGATCCCGGTGGTCGGCGTGATCGACCCCGGCACGCGGACCGCGGTCCACGCGACGCGGAACGGCGTGATCGGACTGATCGGCACCGAGGCCACCGTCACGAGCGGCGCGTACGATCGTGCCGTCGCCGCGACCGGCGCGCCGGTCACGCTGCATTCCCAGGCCTGCCCGGTCTTCGTCGAGCACGTCGAGCGTGGCGACACGACGAGCGATGCGTTGCGGAAGGCCGCGCGGGAGTATCTTGTGCCGTTGATCGAGAGGGGCATCGATACGTTGATCCTGGGGTGCACGCACTATCCGCTGCTCTCGGGGCTGCTCCAGCTGGAGCTCGGCCCCGACGTCGTGCTGGTGTCCTCCGCGGAGGAGACGGCGAAGGACGTCTACGCGACGCTGCTGCGATCGGGGCTCGAGCGGCAGGAGGACGATGCCCCGGCCCACGAGTTCCTCTCGACCGGCGACCCCGAGCTGTTCCAGCGTCTGGCCGAGGTCTTCCTGGGTCCGGAGCTCCTCGAGGTGCGCGCCGCTCAGGCCCAACCGGTGGGGGGCGGCTCGTGGAACTGACGGTCCTGGGCTCGAGCGGCACGTGGCCGGGTCCGGGCAGGGCGACGTGCGGATACCTCCTCAGCTACGAGGGAGCGCATGTGTGGCTCGACGCCGGCGCGGGCACGTTCTCACGGCTCCAGCAGTGGATCCGCGTCGACCAGATGACGGGCATCGTGATCAGCCACGGCCACCCCGACCATTTCTCGGACATGCTGATGTGCTTCTACGCGCGCCGCTACGGGGGACTCGGTCCTCCCGGACTGCCCGTGTTCTCGCCTCCCGACTTCACCGACAAGGCCGCGCTGCTCGTCGCGGAAGAGGGGATGAAGGTCCTGTACGAGGACTTCGCGTTCACGGCCGTTCACGACGGCGACGAGTTCACGATCGGACCGTTCGACGTCAAGGCGATCGAGATGGTCCACGTCGGTGTCGAAGCGCTCGGCTACCGCTTCGAAGCCGGCGGAGCGACGTTCGCGTACTCGGGTGATGCCGGGCCCTCCGACAACCTCGTCGAGCTCGCCCGCGACGCCGACCTGTTCCTCTGCGAGGCGACCTACCAGGAGTCGAACACGATGTTCCCGTTCCATTCGAGCGCCCGGCAGGCGGGTGAGCACGCCGCGAAGGCGGGGGCGAAGCGGCTGATGCTGACCCACATCGTCCCCACGCTCGATCCGGCCGTGTCGGTCGCTGAGGCATCGGCCGTCTTCGACGGGCCGGTCTCCGCCGCCGACGAAGGCTCCGTGGTGGCGATCACCGCGTGACGAGACCCGACGCGCGCGCGAACGACGAGCTCCGCCTCGTGACATGGGAGCTCGGGTACCAGGAGTGGGCGCAGGGTTCCGTGTTGCTCTCCATGGGCAAGACGCGCGTGTTGATCGCGGCGTCGGT
>CAVRSI010000022.1:0-15628 GCA_963723855.1 uncultured Actinomycetes bacterium
GCACACTCAGCATTAAATAAGCAATGGCCAATTGATGATTACCCATCTTTTCCTCTATATTTCCGAGTGTCTCAAGAGTAAAAGCCTTGCCATAGTACGATACATTAATTGGTTGTTTCATGGCCTCTTCATAAGAACTGTTCGCATAGTACAAGGCGGAATCCATTTTATTCATTCTCTCGTACAGGTCGCCGAAATTTCCTGAAACTACCATCTTCCCGGTGTTGCTGTAAGCTTCATATTCCATGGCCTTTTTGCCATACTCAAGCGCCTGTCTATAATCTCCCATGTCTTTTGTAGTGGTGCTGAGTCCCTGGTAACAGAAAAATATCTCTTCCGGCAGCCTGTATTTTTCAGCCAATTCGAGGCCCTTAAGAAAAAACTCAATTGCGGTAGTGTAATTGCCGGAGTATCGGAATGCAACACCTGCGGCGGCATAAGCTCTCATCTCTCCTTTGGGAAACTTTTTCCTGGATTGTTGCAACGAAAGCATGGCATAGTGAAGAGCCGAATCATAATCAAACATCCTGTATGAATCGCTTATGTTGTATAAAATGTTTGCCTTTGACGATCCTCTTTTGTATCCGGCAATTCTTTTTTAAGGCTATCGATAGAAGCCTGTTGCGAAAAGGAATTTATATATAATAAACAGAGGATTGGAACTGACCATCTCATAACGGGAATGCTTATTGAACAAGGTAAAAAAACTCTGCTATTTAATAAATTTTAAAATTCCCGCGAAGGCATGGATTGATCACTGATATCTCCGGCTCGATCAGATCTATGATATACAGTGAATAACATTTTTTATCTTTAATGCCCGGACTGCTTCCTATCATTTTAATGAAGTGTATATGAAAATCTGCGGTCTCACCATTGGCTTACAGCTTATCTTAGTCAGAGCGTCAGTTAGCCAGGTGCCTGATTTTTCAAAAGTCCCCAATGTGTGGCAAGGCGACAGCCTGAACATCACGAACCTCATCAATAAGGGATCAAAGATCACGAAGGGAAAAACAATTTGTTGGTTTCCGAAAGATTCACTTTCCGGGAGCCAGATGAACCAGCTCGCGGATACGATCAATGTTGGGATCTCTGCGGCCGAAAAATTTATCAATGCTCCATTGCTCTGGCAGGTTCACCCAATGAGCGAACCTTATGTTTTCTATTTCCGGGCAGACAGTTTCATATCGCATGCATCATTGTATGGTTTTGTATCTATTCCTTTTTGGCGGATCAAAAGAGGAAAAGCGCCCTGGCTGCATGAGGCCCTGCATGAGATGCTTTATTCAAAAAATGACAAATGGTTTAGCCCAGCAATGACTGAAAAATTCGCCAACCGCCACGCATCACGATCACGACTGGAGCGCCATGAGCGACTACCGTCGCGAGGAAGCGATCAACGAGACGCGGTCTCGTCAGACCAACGAATGGATCGAGGCGGCGAACGACCGATTCGGTGCCGACAATCCGATGGACGAGTATCGGTGCGAGTGCAGCGATCTCATGTGCGCCGACGTGGTGAGCTTGACCCGTCTCGAATACGAAGCCGTGCGGTCGGACGGGTTGCACTTCTTCATCGCCACGGACCATGAGAACCCGGAGCTCGATCAACTCATCGCCCAACACGGACGGTACTCGGTCGTGGCGAAGCTCCCGGGCGAGCCGGCGCGCATCGCGCTCGGCTCCGACCCGCGGAACAGCTGATCAGTCGGGGATCTCCGGGCGCCTCGGCTCGGACGGCTGCGCCGCCCGCGGGAAGGAGCTGGTGGGTCGAGACGATCTCCTCCGCCACCTCGACCATCTTCCTGTTGTTCCGGCGCGCATGCTCGCGGAGCATGTTGAACGCCGCCTGCTCGTCGATCCCGTGCCGCTCCATGAGGATGCCCTTCGCTCGCTCCGTCACCGCGCGCCGCCCGAATGCACCCTCCAGAGCGTGATACTCGGCGAACCGCCGGAGCACGATGTCGATCGAGCTCTGCAGCTCCTCCGGGTCTTGACCGTCCGCGATATAGGCGAAGATGCCCCGCTTCGCGGCTTCGTTGATGAACGCCCGATCCTGTACGTCGAGGATCGCGATGACGGGACAGGCCGCCTCTTTCACGATCCGATCGATCGACCGCAAGGCTTGCGGCTCGGAATCATGCCCGACGATCACGATGGCCACGTCGGGCCGCTCCTCGACCGTCGCTTGCCCCACGTCGATGATCCCGATCTTCCGCTCGATCACTTCGTGGCCGAGCTCCGTCACGGCCCTCGCTACTTGCGCGAGCCGATCCGCCCGTTCATGGGCGATCAGGACCTGCAGCGGCGGCTTGGCTTCCCCGCTCATCACCATATCGATTGTATTACCGGGAAACGCATCACGCGACGGGTCACGCCCACCGTCCGGAAACGCGCAGGCATTGACTTCCGGCTCATCCCCAGAATAGGGTGCTGTTGATATTTCGGGCCTCAGCCCTTGGCCCCCCGGTCGTAGATCCCGGCCTTGACATCAGAGCCAGCCCAGAGCACGGCTGGCATGGCGCCAGGGAAGGGCCGGCGGATGAAGCCCCCACTCATCTGGAACCGTTGCCAGGGCGACTGTGTGCGTGCGGTGAGCGCATGACGGCGAGCATCGGAGAGTCGCTGACCCTCCTCGCCCAGGTGGCGGGCGTTCCCCTCCGGGGACTCGATGACGAGCAGCTCGACATCGTGGCGCTGCGCCTCGTGATCGAAAGTGACGACCAACCCGTGCTCACATGCATCGGTCGGATCGTCGACGAGGTTCGGCAAGCGGAAGGGGTTGCCGAACGACGTCTCGAAGCCGAGCGCCAGGCTCGTCTGAAGCTGATCGGATCGCACACCGCTGACGATGCCCGGACGGGCATCCATCCCGTGCCGCGTCGCCCGGACTTCGTGCGCGTGCCCGAGGCGCGCGAGCGGACCGGCCAACGTCGGGTGCCCTCGCGATGACCGCCGACGTCTTGTCGGACGACCGCCTCTACCAGCGCATCGACGCCGGAGATGCGCAGACGCTGCGGCGCCTCTTCAGCCGTCATGCACCGCTCGCCGTGGCCCTCATCGCGCACCTGGTCGGGCGCTCCCAGGCGCAGGACATCGTGCAGGAGACGTTCCTCCTCCTGTGGAACCGGCGCCTGCACCAGCCGGATGAGGGCTCGGTCCAGAACTGGCTGCTCGCCACGGCGCATCAACGCGCCGTCGAGATGGTCCGAAGCGGTGAGGCGCTCTCACGTGGACCCACCGGAGGGGCGCTCCGCACCATCGTCGATGCCGGAGCGACGCCGGCGCGAAGGGTCGATCCGCACACGCGCGGACGCCAAGCCGTCGTGCTCCATGCATTGATGTCGCTCCCCGTCGATGAGCGAGCCCCCATCGAGCTCATGTACTTCCGCGGTCTCTCCCGGCGCCAGATAGCGGAGCGGCTCAACGTGTCGCTCCCCGAGCTGCGCGAGCGATCCACGGACGGTCTGCGACGGCTCGATCAAGCGCTCCGGTCCTCGGGCATGTACGGACCGACCGCCGAGATCGTATCGATCGCCTCAGCCGAGGATCCGAGCGTCTCGATAGCCGGCCGGCAACGAGCTCCCATGCGCGAACCGGAACGGGTCGAAGTCATGGAGCCGAACGTCGAGCTCCGGGGAGCGTGACACCAGGTCCGCGACGTGTTTGCCCAGGGCCGGTGCGAGCTTGAACCCGTGTCCGCTCGTTCCCGCGTCCACGAACACGTTCGGCGCAACCTCACCGATGACCGGCTGCCAATCGGGGCTGACGTCGTACAGGCTGGCCCAGCCACCGTGGACCTGCGACCCCTCGAGCTGCGGCACGCGATGCATCACCGCCTCGGCCAGCCGGCGGACCTCGTCCTCACGGATCTGTTGATCGAAGTCGTCGGGATCGGCCTGCGGCGCGGGATGAACCGGTCCGACCAGGTAGAGGTCTTCCCCCTCGGGACGGAAGTAGTAGCCGCCGATCAGGTCGCCGTGCGCAGGTGTCGGTTCGGCGCCCGCCCAGCGGAACGTCGCAACCACGTGGCGCTCGACCGTCAGCGGGAGCTCGGCTCCCACCTGGGCCGCCAGCGGCTTCGTCCAAGGCCCGGCGGCGATCAGCACGCGACCGCATGACGTCTTGGTTCCGTCGTCGCTGGTCACGACCACCCCACGTTCGGAGGTCTCGAGGTTCGCCACCCGAACACCCATCCTCCCGACGGCACCGAGCTCGATCGCTCGTCGGTAGAGCCCGTCGGTGGTCGCGTATGGGTCGGCATATCCTGCGTCACGCTCGAGCGCGGCGACCCCGATCCCGTCCGGGTTGAACGACGGGAACTCGCGGACGAAGCGTCCCGTGTCGAACAACGAGGTGACGATCCCCAACCGGTTCAACCGCTGCGCCGAGACCTCGACGTCGTCCACGTCGTCGAGTGGGTGCAGGAACAACATCCCCGTCTTGCGGAACCCGGCGTCGATACCCGTGAGCTCCTTGAACCGTTCCATCATCGCGATGCTGTCTCGCGCGGCGGCCGCCAGGAACGTATTCGTGTAGTAGGCGCGACAGACGGCGCTGGATCGCCCGGTGGGACCACCCGCGGGCGTCCACCGCTCGAAGATCACGACGTTCAGTCCTCGCGAGGCCAGATGGAACGCCGCCGACGCACCGTGAACGCCGGCTCCGACGATCCCGACGTCGAACGTCTCCACGGACGTCAGACGAGGGTCTCGAGGTGGGCGATGCGCTGCGCGAGGACGGGAAGCATCGCGACGGCGATGTCGGGCTCGGCCTCCAGGATCGCCGCGAAGTCGCGCCGAGCGACCGCCAGGCATCGCACCGGCGTGGCGGCTTGCACCCGGGCCGTCCGGCTGACCCCGGTCGCCAGGATCGCCAGCTCTCCGAAGAACTCCCCCGGTCCGAGCGTCACGCTTCCGCCGCCGGGCAACTCAACCGTGACGCTGCCCTCTTCGAGGATGAACATGCCCGACCCTTCTTGTCCGGGTTGCGTGAGGACGTGCCCGGCGGGCGCTTCGAACTCCGTGACCACGGCGCCGACCCGGATGAGCGCGTCGTCGTCCAGATCGGCGAAGATGGGGATGGCGCGGAGCTTCGCCACGAGCACGTCCATGATCAGCAGCCTACCCGGCAGGCTCTCGCACGCGCACATACTCGCGATTTGGGAGGATGGCGCCGTGAACCGGATGCGGATGGAGTCGGACAGCATGGGCGAGATCCAGGTCGATGCCACGCGGTACTGGGGCGCACAGACCGAACGATCGCTGCACCATTTCTCGATCGGAGATCCCGCCTCCGAGCGCATGCCGCTCGAGGTCGTGCACGCGATGGGCGTGTTGAAGAAGGCCGCGGCCATCGTGAACCGGACCGACGGCCGCCTCGATCCCGCGATCGCCGACCTCATCGTCGCCGCAGCCGACGAGGTCATCGACGGCACGCTGGACGAGCATTTCCCGCTGTACGTCTGGCAGACGGGCTCCGGCACGCAGACGAACATGAACGTCAACGAGGTCGTCTCGAACCGGGCGATCGAGCGGGCCGGCGGGCAGATGGGCTCGAAGTCGCCCGTGCACCCGAACGATCACGTGAACATGTCGCAGTCGTCCAACGACACGTTCCCGACGGCTATGCACATCGCGGCGGCCGAGACGATCGTCCGCCGGCTGCTGCCGAGCATCGCGCAGCTGCGGGACGCGCTCGCACGCCGCGCCGAGGAGTTCGCCGACATCGTGAAGATCGGTCGGACGCACCTGCAGGACGCCGTGCCGCTCACGCTCGGCCAGGAGTTCGGCGGCTACGTCGCGCAGCTCGACGCCGACATCGAGCGGATCGAGCTCACGCTCCCCGGTCTGTACGAGCTGGCGATCGGCGGCACCGCGGTCGGAACCGGGCTGAACGCCCCGCCGGGGTTCGCCGAAGCGACGGCGGCGAAGATCGCCGAGCTCACCGGGCTGCCGTTCGTCTCGGCGCCCAACAAGTTCGCGGCGCTCGCGGCCCACGACGCCATCGTCTTCTCGTCCGGCGCGCTCGCCACGCTGGCGGCGTCCCTGATGAAGATCGCGAACGATATCCGGTTGCTGGGGTCGGGGCCGCGGAGCGGGATCGGCGAGCTGATCCTCCCCGAGAACGAGCCCGGTTCGTCGATCATGCCGGGCAAGGTCAACCCCACGCAGTCCGAGGCCATGACCATGGTCGCGTGCCAGGTGTTCGGAAACGATGCGGCCGTCACGTTCGCCGGATCGCAGGGCAACCTGGAGCTGAACGTGTTCAAGCCGGTGATGATCCGCAACCTGCTGCACTCCGCGAAGATCCTTGCCGACGTGTGCCGGACGTTCCGCGAATTCTGCGTGGAGGGTCTGCAACCGAACCGGGAGCGGATCGACGAGCTGGTTCGAGGATCGCTCATGCTCGTGACGGCGTTGAGCCCGAAGCTCGGGTACGACAGCGCGGCCGCCATCGCGAAGAAGGCGCACCACGAGGGAACGACCCTCAAGGAGGCGGCACTCTCGCTCGGCCTGCTCACCGAGCAGGAGTACGACGAGGCCGTCCGCCCGGAGACGATGGTCTAGGACCGGGCGAAGTCCAGCTGGAACTCGATCGTCCCGTGATCCTCGGTCGTCACGAACCCGAAGTTCGGCGCCTGGATGTCGTAGTCGGCGAACGCGACGCCGACACTGCCCCGCACCTGGATGGCGTCGTGCGTGAGCGTCGCCTCGACCGGTACGCAGACCGTGTTCGTCACACCGTGGAGCGTGAGCTCGCCCGTGGCGCCCGCGCTGATCGTTTCGCCCTCGACGGGCTGCGCCTCGAAGGTGATCGGTTCGGTGAGCGTGAACGTCGCCTCGGGGAACGCGTCGGTCTCCAAGCCGATCGAGTGGATCCGTTCGTCGCGCATCGACCTGTCGCTCGTGAGCTGCGTGAGATCCGCGGTCACGGCGACCGTGCTGATCTCGAGTCCCGAGATATCCAGCTCGCCGGCGACCGCCGTCGTGCGGCCCACGGCGTCGCTCGGCGCCGGCAGGATCGCGAGCTGCTCTCGCACCCGGTACCCCACGAACGAACGACCACCGAGCGTCCAGGAGCCGTCGAGCCGGCCGGACGCGCTCGATCCCCCCGGCACCTGCACCGCGCCCGTCGACGTGCAGCTCGCCTCGGCACCTGCCGACAGGCTCACCGCCGCGGGGCCGCCACCCGCGACGGCAGAGAACAGGGCATATCCGGCGCCGGCGATCACCACGATCGCGGCGACCGCGATCGCCATCCATCCTCTTCGACCTATCGCCGCCATCTCCGATGCCCCTCCCTCGTCGAGCGGATAGTTCACCAGAGATGCCTGAGGAACTCCTGTGCCCACGAACGAACTGAACGGCCGTTCAGCATCGAGGGTGAATCGCGCAGGATTCCGAAAACCTCCGCGCCTGCAGGCGCGTACCCTTTGTGGAGAGAGAGGGGGGTGGCATGACCCTGTCCGAAGAGATCTCGCCGAGCCCGCACCTCCAGCGGCGCATACGCGAGGTGCAGGTCTTCCTCGAGGAGAACTTGGATCGAGACGTCGACCTGCGGACGATCGCCCGCGAGGCCTCGCTCAGCCCCTACTACTTCACCCGGCAATTCACGGCATATGTGGGGGTTCCCCCCTATCGGTATCTGATCGGGTTGCGTATCGACCGCGCGAAGGACCTCCTCCGCGGTTCGGAGCTGACGGTCACGCAGATCTGCCATCGCGTGGGGTTCAACTCGCTCAGCCACTTCACCACGACGTTCCGCCAACACACCGGCGTCAGCCCGTCGGCATACCGGCGCCGCAAGGACTGGGAGCAGGAGGCGTTCCGCTTCGGCCCGATCACCGACCGTCTGGTGCACCAGCCGAACAAGCGTCTGAGCCTGTAACAGGACGGAAGGCCCGGGGGTCCGCCGAGAGAGGTGTGGCTCTTGGCCGACGGAGCCCCGGGCCTTTCGGTCGTCACAGCTGGGATGGAAGTCCCCGCCGGGGGGTACCGACGAACGCGACGACCGCGTCCAGCTATTCCTACGCCCCAACTGATGCAGTGTGCTTTCGGCTCCTTGCCGAGAGGTTGCGACTTCCTGCGAGGCAGGGGTACGGGGGTCGCCCCGCTCCGCGGGGCGACCCCGTCCCGCTAGGCGGTACCGCCTTCGATCGCGATGTGGTCGAGAGCGGGCAGCCCCGCGAACTGGTCGAACGAGTAGTTCGTGACGTTCGCCGACAGGACGACGACGTCGTTGTCGAACAGGTACGGCACCCACGGCACGACGTTCTCCATCAGGTAGGTGTCGAGGTCGGCCCAGCACTGCACCCGTTCGTCCCCGGTGAGCGGGATGCACGTGTCGATCTGGGTCTCCGCGCTCGGAACGTCCACGGGCGTGTAGTCCCGCTCGGTGAGCATCTGTGCGGTCACGCCGACCATGGTGTCGTTGCAGCAGGACTCGGGCCCGATGGCGCTCTGCGAGAACAACGGCGAAGCGAACGTGAAGCCGTCCGGGTAGTCCTTGCCCCAGGCGGTGGAGGTGCAGAGCGCCCAGTGGGAGTTCGGGTCCTCGCATCGCGCGTACATCGTCGAGCGCTCCAACGGCTTCGCGCTCAGCGTGATCCCGAGCGGGTCGAGGACCTGTCGCAGCAACGCCAACTGTTTCGGATAGGGATCCGAGCTGTCGCTGATCGTCAGCACGTCCTTGCACACGGGCGCATCACACACGCCGTCCTGGTTCGAGTCGTACTTCGACCGTGCGATCTCGTCCTTCGCCTTTTGGATGTCGCCTGCCCCGTCCGGCGTCGCGTACGGGTCGTACGTCTCGAGCAGGTTGTTCTCCAGGCTGTTGACCATGATGTGGCCTGCGATCTGGCCGAAGATCGGACCGCCACGGAGCTGCAGGAACCCCTGCTTGTCCAGCGCCCAATTCAAGGCCTTGCGGACGTGGACGTCGTCGAACGGGGGGTTCGCCAGGTTCATCTCCAAGAACCTGACCGCGTCCGATGGATCGGCGTGGATCCGGGCCTTGAGATCGGGATCGGTCGAGTACTGCTGGACCTGGTTCGCCGGCGGCACCGCGTCCAGCCCGATGTCGATGTCTCCCGAGTCGATCTTCAGGGCGATGTCCTCGGCCGTTCCCCCGATCGTCGTCTCGATCCGGTCGGCGTAGGCGGGCCGAAGATCGTCCGTCGACGCGGACCACGACGGGTTGCGAACGAGCACGATCGATCGTCCGGGGACGTAACCGGCAACGGGCGGCTGCTCCTTGGCCGGCGTGGAGAAGTCCATCGTGTCGGAGCCTTCGAACATGTATGGGCCGGTCGCGACCAGGAACTGTCCCCAGTTGGCGTCGTGACCCGTCGCGGCGCCCAGACGAGCCTTCGGGTCGCCCGGCAGCGGCGGGATGGGAGCCGACGCCGGCATGGCCAGCCGGTAGCCCAGGTCCCCGGTGGGTGCGTTCAGCGTCACCACCAAGGTCGAGTCGTCCGGCGTCGCGAGACCAGAGATCGAGTCGGCGTCGCCGGCCGCGTACGCGTCGAACCCCTCGATCGTGGAGTAGTAGAACGAGTACCCGCCGACGTTGCACGTGCCGCAGGCCTCACGCTCCAACGTGCGGACGATGTCCTTCGACGTCACGGTCACGTCCTGCATCGGCGGTGCGTACGTGATGCCGTGCTTGAGGGTGAAGGTCCAGGTCAGCCCGTCGTCGGACACGGTCGGCATCTCCGCCGCCAGATCCGGCTTGAGCTCGCTGCCACCCTGGTCCGTCGTCTGTCCGTTGTACGACAGCAGCGTGCGCAGCAGGCAACAGCGGTAGTACTCCCACGTCACCGACGAGTACTCCTTCTGCGGATCGAACGCATCCTGCACGTCGCTGATCAACGCGATGTGCAACGTGCCACCCGCTTTGGGAGCAGCACTCGACGATGGTTCCGCGGTGGAACCGCCCGTGCCTCCGCCACATGCGGTGCCGACCACGGCCATCGCCGTCGCCAGCGCGATGAGGATCCATCTCCTCGACATCTCGTCCCCCTCCGGGGATCGCGTCGGATGCGTCGATCCCTACCGACGCGTACGGAGCAGGCGCGCTCGACGGGACTTCGGTTCCTTGCCAAGGGTTGTCGGACTCTTGCGGGAAGGTTCCGGCATCCTGCCGAGCGGACGATCCTCCCGGCACCCGCGTCACGGCGCCCCCGTCGGTCGTTCGGCTGACCGCTCGCGCTAGGTCGGAGGTCCCGTCCGGATAGCCCATCGAAGCCATTGCGCTCGCACACATCCCCTCACTAGCCTCGCCCTTCATGGACTCGGAGGGACGTCTCCCCATCGAACGCGAGCTGCGCCTGCGCCTCGGGACGTTCGACAAGGAGGAGCGAGCTGCGTTGCTCCGCATCCTGGAATCGGAAGCGAGCGTCGAGGACCCCTTCGGGACGGCCTCCACAGGCTCGCGATCCGACGAGATGACGGGATTCCTGCAGTACCTCGAACGGGACACTGCGGCGCGCGGCATCGTCATCACCGAACTTCGGATCATGACCCGCCAGGACGGCTGAGGACCGCTCGTGGCGCGTCGCCGCCGTACCTACCGGGAACGACGGAAGACGCGCCGACGGCCGGCCTGGACCGTGGTGAGATCGGTGTGCTGTGCGATCCCTTGCAGGAGCAGGTGACGGTGCTGGGCCTCCGGGTCGTCCGACACCTGTGGTTCGGCTTCGGAGAGCCGGCAGCGCAGGGCGGAGGCGATCTGGTTCGTCCTGCGGCTTTGGTCTTCCACGGGTTCGCCCTCTCGTCGTCGCAAGGATCACCGTAACCGGCCAGCGCGTCCGGTCGCATCGACCTGTCGGCCAATCCGGGTCGCGAAGGTCTCGGGTCTTCCTAGGTCGAAGGTCTCAGCGCTCCCGCCCGTCACGTTCGACGAGAGCGAAGCGAACGCAACGCGCGGCGATCGCGAGCCGCGCCCGACCCGAGTCGCTCGCGGACGGCCGACTGGAGTTGCGATGCCACCGACGAGGACTCCGATCGCTCGGTATCGGCGAGCCGCCGCCTGAGGGTCACGGCGAGGTCGTACGTGTCGCAGGGCCGGCGATGGCAGTGGCAGTTCGCGCTTCACGTCCATGGAGCGACTCTAGGGAACGGGGGGCCCGGATCGAACCGCCGATCGGCCACTCCGCGCCGCGAAACGATGTATCCGCGGTAGGCCGGAGGACCGTGCTACCTTCCCCGTCGGACGAAGGAACGGAGGCGCCGGTGTTGATGGAAGTGACGTGTCTCTGTGGGTGGGTGGCGCGCGGCACCGAGGATGAAGTCGTCGAACAACTGACCGTGCATGCGTGGGAGGACCACGGCGTCCGCAAGACCCGCGAGGAGATCCTCGCCAACGCCGTTCCGATCGGCCCCGCCGATGCCGCCGGGCTCTGATCCGACACCCGTCGTCGAGCTCGCTCCGGCGCTCACCAACGTCGCCTGGTCGAAGGAGCTCGTCTCCCAATCGCTCGAAGCGCTGTTCACGTACCTCGGCGCGGACGGAGCGCGTCAACTCCGCCCGATCCACGCGTCGACCCTGCGGGTGGGGTGGCCTCCCGATCAGCAGCCGGGCGACGTCGTCGCCCATGCGGCTCGGCGGTACGAGCTCGAACCGCTGCTCGTGCACTCCACGTCGTGGAGGCTGGAGGGTTCGCGAGTCGTGCTGACATACATCGTCGTCGTCGGACGACCCGAAGATCTGAACGAGAACCTGTCCGATGAGCCCGTATCGCGGGCCGACCTCGCGCGAGGCGATGCGATGGGCCCGCCGCCCGAGATCGGCGTGTCGCAGGTGCTCGAGCATGCGTTCCGCCACCTGTCGTGGCTGGTGAAGGACGACGACGCCGTCCGCGCGGCGCTGCCCGACTGGGTGGCGTTCCTCGGCACGTACGAGCCCGAGCCGTTCCGGGCGTTCGGAGCTCCACCAGGCTGATCGGTTGGAGCCGCCGAGCCGGAGCCGGTGCTAGGTTCGTCATCACCGCGTCAGGTCGATGCGCGATCGCCCGGGCGTCGCCCGGATCACGACCGTCAGCGTGTGCGGTTGTCAACTCGGGGCCGGACCAAAGAAGAGGCGCATGATACATCCGCATCGGACTCAGGACCTTCGACGGATGGGGACCCGACTTCCGTCTCCCCGAAATGGCCGATGGGCCTCTTGGGTTCCGTCGCGGTTGGCTCTAGGTTGACAGGTCATGAACGGTGCGACGGAACGAGATCCCAACCGGCAATGCTCGGCACCAGGTTGCGTCACGGTGCTGTCCATCTACAACGCCGATCACCTGTGCTTCGCACACGCCGACGTCGCCTCGCGAGCTCGGTTCGAGCGGACCGGCCCGGCGAGGTTCGAGCCCGCACCGTACCGTCACCGGATCGATCTGCCGGAGACCGCCGGCGCGTACGAGGGCTGAACCGTGACGCCTCCCCCTGACCGAGGTTCGGACCCGTCTCGCCGTCGGCTGCGTGACCTGCCCGCTATGATCGCGCTGATCTCGCTATCGGCGTTCTTCGCGGTCTTGGAAGTCCTGCTCATCCTGAAGATCGGCGGCGGCTGATCGCGCGAGAGCGACGGTCGCCACCCAGCCTCAGTTGCCCTCCGCCGCCTTGATCTGCCTGGCGAGCTCGTCGGCGTTCGCGTCGATCTCAGCGGAGATGAACCGGTTCTCCGCCTTGATGCTGGCGGCGACCTGGTCGGCCATGTTCGTGGCGTACAACACGATCAAGCCGGCCTGGCCTTTGTCCAGCGTGGCCGCGAGTTGCTTGAGATCGTCGTCCTTCATGCCGCCCTTCATGTGCCCGGAGACGGCCCCGATCCCGGCGCCCACCGCGGCCCCCACGCCCAGGCCGATCCCAGGCAGGATCGCCGCCAGGGCCCCGATCGCGAGTCCTTCCCACGCGCCGTGTCGCGTCGACTGCTCGTGCTTGTCGGCGACCTTCACCTTGCCGTCGGCTCCGTGCTCGAGGACCGCAGCGTCGAAGCTGTGCCCGACGCCAGCGTCGTAGTACAGCGCCTTCACGGCCTCGTAGTCGACCTCGGCGTCCGAGACGCTGTCGTACGAGGCTGCGAGCACTATCAGCATGTCTTTCTCACTCATCACACCCTCCTCCTCTTCTTCTTCCCCCACCCACTGTAGCCTCGGGTTTTCGACAGGCGCAACCGCGCTTCCAAGGAACGGTCCCCGACGCTCGGGATCCACGGACCCCTGAGCCCCGGAAGGCGGCGGTCGACTCGGTGCCAGAATCACCGTCGGGACGAGCGAAGAGGATCCGGAGGGAGGATGGACTGAGCACGGGTGGGGCGGAGCCTCCGATCTCGCGCCGTGGGCTCGCGGCGCTCGCACCCGGCGTGGACGTGTTCCGCACGTACCGGGCGAGCTGGCTCCCGAAGGACGTCGTCGCGGGCCTGATCCTCACGGCGCTGCTCGTCCCCCAGGGGATGGCCTACGCGGAGCTGGCGGGCCTGCCCGCGATCACGGGGCTCTACACCTCGATCCTCTGCCTCCTCGGCTACGCGGTGTTCGGGCCGTCGAAGATCCTGGTGCTCGGACCCGACTCGGCGCTGGGCCCCATGATCGCCGTCACGATCGCGCCCATGATGCTCGCGAACGGCGACCCCGCGCGCGCCGTGATGCTCGCCTCGATGCTCGCGCTGATCGTCGGCGCCGTGATGGTCCTGGCCGCCGTCGCACGGCTGGGGTTCATCGCCGATCTCCTATCGAAACCCACCCGGATCGGCTATATGAACGGCCTCGCGCTCACGATCTTGGTGGGGCAGCTGCCCAAGCTCTTCGGGTTCTCCATCGACGCGAACGGTTTGATCGGTGAGGCGAAGGGGTTCCTCCAGGGAGTGATCGACGGCGACACCGTCATCGCCGCGCTGGCGGTCGGTGCCACGTCCTTGATCGTGATCCTCGTGCTGCAACGCTGGATGCCGAAGTTGCCCGCCGTTCTGATAGCGGTGGTCATGGCCATCCTCGCCGTGACGGCGTTCGACCTCGTGGCTCACGGCGTTTCGGTCGTGGGAACGCTGCCACAGGGGTTCCCGCCCTTCGACATCCCGCGTGTATCGGTCGGCGATATCGTCAAGCTCATCCCGGGAGCCCTCGGCATCGCGCTGGTCGCGCTCGTGGACACGATCTCCACGTCCTCCGCGTTCGCGGCGCGCACCGGCCAGCGGGTCTCCGCGAACCAGGAGATGATCGGGATCGGCGCCGCCAACATCGCGGCCGGGTTGTTCCAAGGATTCCCCGTCAGCACGAGCGGCTCTCGCACCGCGGTCGCCGAACAGGCCGGCATGAAGACACAGATGGCGGGCGTGGTCGGTGCGGCGGCCATCACGCTGATCCTGCTCTTCGTGCCGGGATTGCTGAAGGACCTCCCGCAACCGACGCTGGCCGCCGTCGTGATCGCCGCGTCGTTCTCGCTCGTGGACCTGCATGGCACGATGGACCTGTTCCGGCGCCGCCGCACCGAATTCACGCTGTCGATCGCGGCCTTCCTCGCGGTGGCGCTCCTCGGGGTGCTGCCGGGTATCGGGGTCGCCGTCGCGTTGTCGATCCTGAACGTGTTCCGCCGCACGTGGTGGCCGTACCAGGCGATCCTGGGTCAGGTCGAAGGGGTCCCGGGCTTCCACGACGTGAGCTCGTACCCGGGAGGCAGAGCAGTTGGAGGGCGCCGTCATCTTCCGGTTCGACGCGCCGCTCATCTTCGCGAACACGCGCACGTTCCGGGAGCAGGTGCAGGAGATCGCCGAGGACGAGCCCACGCCGAAGTGGATCATCGTGGCGGCCGAACCGATCACCGACGTCGACACCACGGCGGCCGACATGCTGCACGACCTCGACGAATGGCTCAACGCCCGCGGCATCAACCTCGCGATCGCCGAGATGAAGGACCCGGTGCGTCGCAAGGTCGACCGGTACGAGCTCACCAGGACGATCGATCCTGCCCACTTCTTCCCGACGATCCGCGCGGCCACGAAAGCGTTCCGCGATGAGACGGGAGCGGAGTGGCGCACCCCGCTCACGCAGCCCGCCCTACCGGATACCCGAGTCGACCGCCGGAACGAGTGACTCGGTCGGGCTCCCTAGATCTTCGGCAGCAGCCGCCTCGGGCGCCGCGGCGACCGGTCGAGCGCCGCCGGGGGTTGGGCATACAGGCACGCGGCATGGACGTACCAGAGATCGCTGTCAGCTCCCTTGCCCATCACGTGTGAGTCGTCCTGCCGCACCGGCTCACCGCATGCTCTGCACGTCATGGCCACCTCATCGACCTTCCCGGCACGCGCCGATCACTAGAACGGCGATATGACCCTTCGGCGATCCCCTGATCCCGATGCTCGGCGCAGAGCACCTTGTGACGCATCGTCGCGCCCCAACCCTGCTGACCGTCGACGGACGCTGTTTCAACGGACACCTGCAGACGAACTCGAGTCGCGTCCGGCGCACCGCAGACGATCTTCGTGAGGTCGACGAACGTGCGACACATGTACCTCAACAACGGCCGGAAGATGACAAACCTTGAACACCCCCTGGATCCTCTTCGCGGCGCGCGACGAAGATGGACGTCCGGCGGATGTGAACCGGGAGCCGTTCGCATGGTCCGACCTGCGGTGATCGAGG
>CAVRSI010000023.1:0-11860 GCA_963723855.1 uncultured Actinomycetes bacterium
CTTTTTCCATCGCCTGCCGACCGGCTGGATGCGCTCCGAGGGACGCTCGAGGTCCGGAGCGCGCCGGGAACCGGCACGACGGTCATCGGCACCGCACGACCGCGATGACCGGACTTGCCCGGTTGGGGCAGGTGGGCGTAGCGTCGCCGCGATGGTCGCGCGCCGTCAGTCCCTCGTCGTCGCGTTCGTCCTGGCGTCCGCGCTGCTCGCGCCGGCGCCGGTCACGGCCGCGAGACCGGCGCCAGCCGTCGCGGCCGGAGCCGCGCACCGGATCGCGATCGTCCGGAACCGTGCGGGCGGGCTCGAGCTGATCGACCGACGGGCGGGTGCCCCGTTCGTGCCGCGCGGGGCGAACCTGCTGATGAAGGTCCGCGAGGGCGACCACGTCGCGAGCGGCCTGTTCCGCCCCGGCGACTGGAACCCGAAGGCCGTCGAGCGCGAGCTCGGCCGGATGCAGCAGCTCGGCTACAACACCGTCCGGGTCTTCATCGACCTGTGCAACGTGGACTGCATCGCGACGAAGCACGCGTCGATCCGGCCGGCGTACGCCAGGAACATCGCCCGGTTCCTGCGGATCGCGCGCTCGCACGGGATCGTGGTGATCCTGGCCTCGAACGACCTGCCGGACGCCGGCTACGGCGCCCAGCTGCCCTGCTGCGATCCGTTCGGCGGGTACCGCAACTCGCTGTGGTTGACCGCGAAGGGCCACGACCTGCTCCGCGGGTACTGGGCCGACGTGATCGCCGCGTTGAAGCGCGCCGGCGCGCCGCTCGGCGCGGTCTTCGCGTACGAGATCCAGCAGGAGCAGTTCGTCTTCGACGACGTGCCGCCGCTCTCGTTCGACCACGGCACGGTCACGACGGCGGACGGCAAGACCTACGACATGGCCGATCCGGCGCAGAAGGACGCGATGATCGCCTCGAACACGCGGCTGGGCGTCCGGGAGGTCCGCGCCGCGATCCGCCGGCTGGATCCGGGAGCGCTCGTGACGATGGGGTTCTTCGCGGGGTTCTCCGACGACGACCGCGTGGTGCCGTCGCGCGCGCTGCTGGAACGCTCGGGCCTCGACCTGTACGACCTGCACCTGTACCCGGGGGCGGGCCACGACATGCCGGCGCTCGTCGACACGCTCGGCCTGACCGGCGACGTCCGCAAGCCGGTCGTTATGGGGGAGTTCGGCGCGTTCCACTTCGCGTACGCCGATCCCCAGGCCGGCGCCGAGGGGCTCGTCGGCTGGCAGGCGCAGTCGTGCGCGTACGGTTTCGACGGCTGGCTGGTGTGGCTCTGGGCACGGGCGGACGGCGAGGTCTACGGCGCGCGCGAGGGCCAGGACGCGATCGCCGGCACGCTCTCGCCGTCGCAGCGGCCGGACCCGTGCTCGTAGGGTCGAGGGCATCCGCGAGGCTTGGGCTACTCGGAGTCGGCGCTCGCGCGGTACCGTCGTCGATCGGGGAGGTGCACCGAACGATGCGAGAGGACGTCGCGCCGGTCATGCGGATCACCGACGTCGACCGCGCCGTCGAGTGGTACGCGCGGTTGGGGTTCCGTCAGGTCGGCGAGCATCGGCTCGACCTCCACGAGCCGGCGTACGTGTTCGTCGCGCGAGGCGACGTGTGGCTGCATCTGTCACAGCACGAGGGCGACGCACGGCCGGACACGCTCGTCTACCTGTCCGTCGAGGATGTGGACGCCGTCGCGAGCGAGTTCGGCATGGAGGTCGAAGACAACCCGTGGGGCCGCGACCTGGAGCTGCAGGACCCGGACGGCAACCGACTGCGGGTCGGCTCGCCACATGATGCGGCCGGCGTCGCGGGCCGGATCTCGATCGACGCCGCGGCACGCGGGCTGCCCGGGCCGTTCCAACCGGCGGACCTCGTCACGGTGAACGACGCCGTCGTGCGGCTCGCTCGGCTGGAGGGCGAGTTCCCGTGGCACCACCACGACGAGGACGAACTGTTCCTGTGCTGGGACGGCTCGTTCCGTCTGGAGCTGCAGGACCACGATCCGGTCACCCTGCGCTCCGGCGACCTGTTCGTCGTGCCCGCCGGCCTCGAGCACCGCCCGGTCGCCGACGGCGTGGCGCACGCGCTCATGCTGGAGGAACCGAAGACCCAACAGCACGGGAACTGACAGGGTGGTCGAGCAGGTTCACACGGGCCGGAAAGGGGTAGGTCTCATCGGTCGACCGCGGATCGAGGAGGAGGCGAGCAGCATGTGTCTGACCTGTGGATGTATGGATGCCCATCTCGAGATGGGCGAGAAGGACATCCGATACGAAGACGTCGCGGCGGCAGCCGAACAGAACGGCCGCTCGGTCGCGGAGACATTCGACATCGTCGAGAAGACCATCGCGAAGGACCGGAGCGACCACCCGCAGGAATACGCCTCGTCCTAAGTCGGGAGGGGCACACCCCGGTCGCGCGTGTCGCCCGCCCGTCGTAGGGTGGAAGCCCCTACCGGAAGGAGCCGGTCATGGACAGCGTCGTGCACTTCGAGATCCCCGTCGACGACCTGGAGCGCGCGAAGGCGTTCTACGGAACGGTGTTCGACTGGGAGCTGCAGACGGTCCCCGAGATGCAGTACACGACCATCACGACCACCCCGGTCGACGAGCAGACGATGCGTCCGACCACGCCCGGAGCGATCAACGGCGGCCTGATGAACCGGAGCACGGAGACGCCCTCACCGGTGATCACGATCGGCGTGGACTCGGTCGAGGAGGCCCTGAAGAAGGTCGAGGCCGAGGGCGGCACGGTGATTGACTCCGAGCACGCCGATCCCGGGGATGGGAGCGTTCGGCTACTTCAAGGACCCCGAAGGCAACGTGATGGGGCTGTTCCAGTACACCTGATCGGTGCCGGATACGACCGACCAGCGAAGCGAGCACACGCGAGAAGAAGTGGCCCGGAGGGCCGGGGTCGAGCCCGAGTACGTCGACCGGTTGGTCGAGCTCGGGATCCTGACGCCCGGGCGGCGACGACGCGTTCTCGACCGGCGACGTGCGCAGGGCGCGTTGGGTGCGCGAGCTGGGAGCAGGCCGGCGTTCCGCTCGACGGGATGGCCGCCGCCGTACGAGACGGAGCGCTCTCGTTCTCCTACCTGGATGCGAGCGCGTTCGATCGGTTCGCCGGGATCAGCGGCACGACCTTCCAGCAGCTGAGCGACGACACGGGGATCCCCCTCGACCTCTTGAAGGTGGTTCGCGAGGCCGTCGGCTTCGCCGAGCCGCGGCCCGAGGATCACGTCCGCGAGGACGAGCTGTCGGTCGTGCCGGCGATCGAGCTCCAGCTCTCGATGGGGTTCCGGCCCGCCGTCATCGAGGGGTGGCTCCGGGTCTGCGCCGACGGTCTGCGGCGCATCGCCGAGACGGAGACGGACTGGTGGAGGACCGAGGTCGAGATGCCCTTCCTCCAAGGAGGGATGACGGAGACCGAGATGTTGGATGCCCAAGCCGACGTCGGGTCCCAGATGACCCCGCTGCTCGAGCAGGCCCTCGTCGGCATCTACCGCATCCAGCAGGAACACGCCTGGAGCAAGAGCGCCGTGGAGGACGTCGAGGGTGCGCTGGAACGAGCCGGCCTGTACAGCCGGGTGCACCGGCCGCCGGCGGTGTGCTTCCTCGACATCAGCGGGTACACGCGCCTGACCGAGGAGCGGGGGGACGAGGCTGCGGCCGACCTGGCCGCGAGGCTGGCCGCCCTCGTCCGGCGATCCTCCCAGGAGCACGGGGGTCAGCCGGTGAAGTGGCTCGGCGACGGTGTGATGTTCATCTTCCCGGACCCCGGCCAGGGCGTGCTCGCCGCCCTCGACATGGTGGAGGGCGTGGCCGCCCACGCCCTCCCGCCCGCCCGCGTCGGGATCCAGGCCGGACCGGTGGTCTTCCAGGAGGGCGACTACTTCGGGCGGACCGTGAACGTCGCGGCGAGGATCGCCGAGTACGCCAGACCCGGCGAGGTGCTCGTGACCAAGGACGTCGTGGATGCCGCCGACGGAACGCCGATCACGTTCACGGAGATCGGACCCGTCGAACTGAAGGGCGTGTCGGGCACCCTCCGCCTCCACACCGCCCATCGGGCCGGCGGCAGCTGAACGTCGGACGGCTCAGGGCCGGACGATCGTGAGACGGTGGAACTCCCCCGGGCCGGGCGGCCACTCGATCGAGGACTCGAAGCAGCCGATCGCGACGTGGTGGACGCTCGCGTCCACGCTCGGGACCGTGCGGAAGCGCGTGTGGTCGGGGTCGCTGAACCCGACGCTCACCATCCAACCCGATCGGCGGATGAACACCTGGCTCCGTCGTCCCGCGTGGTCCTGGATGATCGCGACGTGCAGTCCGTCGGACTGCAGGGCAACGGTGGTCGCGTCCAGGTGCGATCGTCCGTGGCCGAGGCACGTGATGCGCGCGACCTGCGGGGTCGTGGCGACGGTCGCGGCCGGCACCGCGGGAGCGGGTGCGGGCGACGCCTGGAGGAGGTTCGGGCCGACCATGACGATCGCCGCCACCAGGGTCACGGCGGCCAACCCCAGGACCGACGTCGTTCGAGCGAGCCGGCGGTAGGCGCGCGCGAGGACGGGGGCCGGATCGACCGAGCCGAAGCCGGACTCGGCGGCCATGTGGTCGAGGAACCGGCGAACGTCGTCGTCACTGTTCATGTCAACACCTCCGGGATCTGACGGAGCGCTTCGATGCCGCGCGCGATGAGCGAGCGGACGGTGGCCGGGCGGCAGCCGAGGATCTCCGCGATCTGCCCTTCGGGCAGGTCCTCGTAATAGCGGAGGACGATCGCCGCGCGCTGCCGGACCGGCAGCGCGAGCAGTGCGGCTCGGATGGTCTGGTAGGTCGGGACATCGGGGTCCGTGCGGCCCTCGACGACCTGACCCGCATGTCGTGCCAGGTAGGAGCGCTCGACCGCCCTGTGCCGGAAATGGTTCTTGGACAGGTTCACGATCGTTCGCCGCAGGTAGCCCTCGAACGCGTCGGGGTTCCGCATGAAGTGGAGCCGGCCCACGAAGCGCAGGAAGGCCTCCTGCACCAGGTCCTCGGCCAGCGCGCGATCGCCGGTGAGGAGGTACGCGAGCCGGATCCCCTCCGGCGCATGCCGGGCGTAGACCTCGCCCAGCCGGCTCCGATGGCTGACCCCGAAGGGCACCACGGCCGCGCTCGTCGTCTCACGTTCCGGTGTCATACGTCTATGACACGCTACCGGCCGTTCCCGTTGCAGTGGTTCTCAGGATCCTGGAGGTATCAGATGGCCGTGTCGTACCAGTTGGTGATCGACTGCACGTCGCCCGAACCGCTCGCGCGGTTCTGGGCCGAGGCGTTGCGCTACGTGATCGCGCCCCCGCCGTCCGGCTTCGACTCGTGGGACGACTTCTACCGGTCGATCGGTGTGCCCGAGGAGGAGCTCGGCAGTGGCGCCGACCGGATCGAGGACCCGAACGGTGAGGGTCCGAGCATCTGGTTCCAGGTCGTCCCCGAGAAGAAGTCGATCAAGAACCGCATCCACATCGACGTGAACGCGAGCGGTGGACGCGGTTCGTCGCTCGACATCAGGCGCGAGCGGGTCGAGGCCGAGGCGGCGCGGCTCGTGTCCCTCGGTGCGACCCGGCTGCCCACGGTCGTCCAGGAGGGTCTGGACCACTACGCGGTCGCGCTGACCGATCCCGAGGGCAACGAGTTCGACATCAACTAGCCGCTGGGGGATGACACGCACGCGCGAAGGGACCCGTGTCGTCACGGGCCCCTTCGGCCTTGGTGCTACCGGTGGATCAGTGGTGCATGACGAGGCCGTCCGGGCAGCCTCCGCCTTCGCACGAGTCGTTCCCCGAGCCACCGCTTTCGGTGTCGTTGCCCGGGCCGCCGTCGAGCGTGTCGTTGCCGGACCCGCCGGACAGCGTGTCGTTACCGTTGTCACCCGACAGCGTGTCGTTGCCCCGACCGCCCTCGAGCGTGTCGTTCCCGGCGCCACCGCTCAGGTGATCGGCACCCGCGCCACCGAAGATCTTGTCGGTCCCCGCGCCGCCACAGATGGTGTCGTTGCCACCCTTGCCGTGGATCACGTCGTTCCCGCCGAGGCCGACGATCACGTCGTTGCCCGACGTGCCGTTCAGGACGTCGTTGCCGGACGTCCCCACGATCGTCGCCTGTTGACCGTCGCACGTCGGTGTCCGCGGCTGCGCCGACGCGATCGCCGGATGTGTGACGAACACGGCCAGGAGCGCGCTCGCGGCGATGATCCCCGACCGCAGCTTCCACGTTCTCGCGGTGTCCTGCATACCACCCTCCTTCGCCCGACCGCAGTCCGACCTGCGGCGTCTGCGAGCACCGTGTCAGCGACCGCGGAAACGGCTCCCCACCAGGTGGTTAAGGGACGGAGAAGTGGTTTGGATACAAATCATCTTCTAAACCGCTCACGTTTGAGGCGCTAGACCCGCTTCGAGATGTGCAACAGATACGCCTCCCGGTTCAGCGGATCGTGATCCGTGCGCGACCGCGTCGGGATCGGGCCTGTGACCGGTTCGTAGCGGTCGAACGTGTTCTCCAGCACGTCTTCGCCTCTTGTGAGCGACGCGAGCCGGAGGCGGAGGTCGTGCACCTGCGCCGCCGGGATGTCGCCTTCTATCGCGAGCGTCGTGCCGCGCAGCTCGTGCGTCCTGGGGACCGCACGGAGCCGTCCGAAGACCGTGGCGACCGCCCCGTACGTGTCCGCGGGGATCTCGACGTGGAACCGGTGGATCGGCTCGTGCACTTCGGTGCCGGCCTGCCTCAGCGCGTCCATCAGGACGAGCGGCGTGAGGAACCGGAAGTCCTCGCCCGTGCTCGACATGCTCTTGTTGAAGTACTGGTGGCCGAGCCCGTGCTTGCCCAGGTATCCCGAGTCGGTCATCACGACGATGCAGTCCGGGACCTCCCAGCCGTGCAGACCCTGGTGCAGCGTCTCCCGCACGGTGCAGTCCACCGCCTTGAAGAACGCGAGGGGCATGGAGCCGAGCTCCGCCTCGATGCGGAACTCGACGCCGGAGCCCGGGGCGGCCGGTTCGATGCGGAGCCCGACGGTCGCGAGGAACGGGTTGGGAGCAACGTTGAGCCGCTCGACCGCGGCGCCGGTGCCGATCGGTCGCTCGATGCAGATCGTGGTCGTCACCCGGAAGTCGACGTCGATGCCGAACTCGTCCGCCAGCGTCGCCTGGATGACCTCCTTCTGCACCTCGCCGTAGAGGGAGAGCGACGTCTCCTGTCGGATGTCGTCGCGCCGCACGTCGATCAACGGATCCTGTTCGGCGAGCTGCGTGAGCGCGACGTGCAAGGCCCCGCCGTCCGAGCGGCGGCGCGGAACGACCACCGTCTCGAGCGTCGGCGGGGCGAAATGGTGTTGGTCCGCGCCGTTCCGCGCGTCGCCGATCGCGTCGCCGATCCGGATGTCGCCGAGACCCCGGAGCTTGCCGATCTGGCCCGCGACGAACGACGGGCGCTGCACCGTGGAGCCGCGATCGAACACGTCGATCCCGGTGACCTTCCGCTCGTCGTCGTCCCCGAAGCGCAGCCGGTCGCGGGTCCGGACCGTTCCCGAGAACATCCGGACGTACGCGATCTTCTCTCCGGCCCGTCCGCGTTCGACCTTGAACACGGTGCCGGAGACCGGCGCATCGACGTGGCCCGACGCCGCGGGCAGCAGCTCCGCGATCCCCCTCGTCAACGCGTCCACGCCCGCGCCCGTGATCGCCGAACCGAAGAACACCGGGTGCACGAGCGTCCGCGCGGTCTGCGTCGCCAGCTCGCCGCGGAGCCGCGCGTACGGGACGGCCGACGGGTCCTCGACGATCGCGGTCAGCAGCGCGTCGTCGTGGTCGGCGACCAGCTCGGTGAGGCCGGCGGCGAACGCCGGGTCGGACGCTCCGTAGGGCGTGAACCCAGCGCCTTCGGTGCCCTCGGCGTGCACCGAGCCCATCGCGACGACCGACGGCGTCAACCTCTCTGCGATCGCGCGCAGCACTCGCTCGCATCCCGCGCCGCCGCGGTCGATCTTGTTCACGAACAGGAGCGTCGGGATGCGCAGCCGCTGCAGCGTCCGCATCAGGACGCGCGTCTGCGGCTGCACGCCCTCCACCGCGGAGATCACCAGCACCGCGCCGTCGAGCACGTTGAGCACGCGCTCGACCTCGGCGATGAAGTCCGGGTGGCCGGGCGTGTCGATCAGGTTGACCGCGACGTCGTCGTCGATGACGAACGACACCACGGCGGACTTGATCGTGATACCGCGTTGGCGTTCCAACGCCAGGGTGTCGGTCTGCGTGTTCCCGTCATCGACGCTGCCGATCTCATCGATGACGCCGGCTGCGTAGAGCAGCCGTTCGGTCAGAGTGGTCTTACCGGCGTCGACATGCGCCACGATCCCCAAGTTGAGCGTTCGCATAGAGCGTCGAGTCCTTCACGTAGGCGGAACCTGCCTGCATGGACATCGACGCTGCTGTCATCTCACGCTCCTTCGGTCGATCGGCGCTCCGGGAAGTGTAGCGGGGAGCGGCCTGTCTACGCCTGAGCGGTTCCCTTGATCCGGCCCCTCCCGCGCGCGAACGGCCGCTCGGACCGCGGGAGCGCGCTCAACGCGCCACGCAGCGCTTCCAAGCGTTCGAGACCGAGCCCCAGCAACTCCGGTGGCGGTTCGAGGAGGTGGGACAGGACCTTCGTCTTCACGCGCACGCCGCGCCGGGTGAGGGTCACGACCTTGACGCGACGATCGGTGGTGAGCATGCGCCGCTCGACGAGCTTGCGATCCTCCAGCCGGTCGATCAACCACGTGGCCATCGAGGATCGCACGAGAGGATCTCCGCGATCGCCCCCATGGGGAGCGCCTCATCGGGTTCCAGCGCCTGGAGGACGCGCAGGTGTCCGGGTGTCAGGCCGAGCCCTTTCAACGCGTGGAACGCCTGCCCGCGTTGCATGCGGCTCCACGTGAACTCCGCCATCTGCCGCCAGACCTCACCCGCGACCGCCTCGACGGCCGGGTCGTTCCCGCTCGCTCCATCCGCTGTCATGCGCCCATCCTTCGCCATCTGGATGATACTTCGATCCTCTCGATATTTGATATATCACGATACTTGACAAACCACAAGTATCTGTGGGAGGGTCTTGGGTCATGAGTGACTACGCGGTACGCGTCGAGGGTCTGGTCAAGCACTACGGCCACCTCGTGGCGCTGGGCGGTATCGACCTCGAGGTTCCGAAAGGCACGGTGTTCGGGCTCCTCGGGCCGAACGGCGCCGGTAAGACCACGGCCGTCCGTATCCTCGCGACCATCCTGAAGCCGGACGGCGGACACGCCGAGGTGCTGGGCCACGACGTGGTGAAGGAAGCGCCGGCCGTGCGACGCCGGATCGGTCTCGCCGGTCAGTACGCGGCGGTCGACGCGAACCTCACGGGTCGCGAGAACCTGCGCATGGTCGGGATCCTCGGGCAGATGCCCACCCCGCAGATCATGCCGCGCGCGGCGGAGCTGCTCGAGAAATTCGAGTTGAGCGACGCGGCGGACCGGCCGTTGCGCACGTACTCGGGCGGCATGCGCCGGCGCCTGGACATCGCCGCATCGCTCGTGACACGTCCCCCGGTGTTGTTCCTGGACGAGCCCACGACGGGACTCGACCTCACCAGTCGCAACGCCCTGTGGGAGACGATCGAGCAGTTGGTCGCCGACGGCACGACCGTCATGCTGACCACGCAATACCTGGAGGAGGCCGATCGCCTCGCAGAACGCATCGCGGTGGTCGACGGCGGCCTGGTGATCGCGAACGACACCCCGACCAACCTGAAGTCGCAGCTCGGCAGCACGGTGGTCGAGATGCGGTTCGAGAAGCACGACGGCTCCGAGCGCGCGGCGACCCTGCTGACAGGCAACGTCAACGGCCAGGTGGAGCGCGACGACGGGACGCTGCGCATCACGTCGAACGACGGCGCGCGCATCCTGATCGACGTCTTGCGCGCGCTCGACGCGAACGACATCGAGCCCGACACGCTCGCCGTGCGCGAACCGAGCCTGGACGATGTGTTCCTGGCGCTGACCGGCCATCACGCCGAGGCCGACGGAGAGCCGAGCGAGCAACCGGTCACGGGCCGGCGAGGAGGAGCGGCATGAGCACTGCCCAGGTGACGATCGAGCGGGATGTCATCGATCGGCGGATCCCGATGGGACGGCTCCGCGACACGAGCGCGGTGATCAAGCGGAACCTGCTCCAGTACATCCGCGTCCCGCAGCTGCTGGTCTTCTCGACGGTCCAGCCGATCATCTTCGTGCTGATGTTCCGATACGTCTTCGGCGGATCGATCAACACGGGGAGGATCCCTTACGTCGACTACCTGATGCCCGGGATCTTCCTGCAGGTGGTCGTGTTCGGCTCGCTCGCGACCGCGATCGGCCTGGCCACCGACCTCAAGAGCGGGCTCATGGAACGGTTCCACGCGCTCCCGATGTGGACGCCCGCCGTGCTGGTCGGGCGCACGCTGGCCGACCTCATCAGGAACGTCTTCGTCGTGATCCTCATGATGCTCATGGGGTTCCTCGTCGGATGGCGGATCCACACGACGTTGTTCTCCTTGCTTCCGGGGATCTCGCTGGTGCTGCTGTTCGGATACGCCATGTCGTGGATCTTCGCCACCGTCGGCCTCGCCGTGAAGGACCCCGAGACGGCGCAGGCCGCGGCGTTCCCCGTGCTGGCGCCGTTGGTGTTCGCATCGGCCGCGTTCGTTCCGGTGGACAACATGCCGGGCTGGCTGCAGCCGTGGGCCAGGAACCAACCGGTGTCCGAGACGGTCGAGACGTTCCGCGCCCTCACGATCGGCGGACCCACCCAATCGCTGGTGATCAAGTCGGTCCTGTGGTCGGTGCTGATCATCGCGATCTTCGCGCCGATCGCGGTGCGTCTGTACCGCAAGGCCGTGTAGCGGCCGGACCTACGGCCGGTACCAGTCGCTCGTGCTCGACCAGTCGGTGTGGCCGTCCGCGCCTGGAGCGGAGCCGATCCGGGCGACGGGCCCCGGGGCGTGGGTGGCCTTGCCGGTCGCGGGATCCACCTTGAACAGCAGCAGCGCACCGGTCGAGCTCGGGTCGAGGCCACGCTTCACCACCAAGAGGAACCGGCCGTCGCCCGACCAGCGCGGGACCTCGTAGGCGAAGTTCCCCGGTCCGGTGAGCCGGGCGCGGTGCGATCCGTCGGCGGCGAGCAACCACAGCGCGCGGTTCCCGCGCCCCGGAGGCGTCTCGGCGGCGTTCGGCGTGGCCGTGGCCGCGATCCACTTCCCGTTCGGCGAGCAGGCCGGCCAGATCCAGCTGCGGGTGAAGTCGTTGGACAGGTTGTGGTAGCGCCAATCCGGCGGACCGGAGACGAGGATCTGGTTGCCCTCGCTCGGCGACCGGTCGCCGCCGCCCGAAAGCGCCAGCTGCCGGCCGCACCAGCTCAGGAAGTCGTCGTACGGCAGCACCGGGTCGAACACGTTCACCCAGTCGCCGCCGTCGCTCGGAACGGTGTTGAGCGGCACGCCCGTCCGTCCGGCGAACCGCGAGAAGAACAACACCCAGCGTCCGTCCGGTGACCACCCCGCGACCTGTGGCGGCGCCTTCGTCCCCGGCGACACGCGGTAGACGGTCGTCGCCGCGCCGTCGACGACGTCGATGATCGCGACCCGGTCTCCGCCCAGGTCCGCCTCGAGCGAGCGCCCGTTCGGACTGAACATCACGTGCGTCGCGCCGGACCCGTCCTTCACCAGGACCCGCCGTTCGTCGTCCGGACCGCCCACCACCACACCACCTTTGGCGGTCACGCCCGCCAGCACGTCGTGCGTGGGCGACCACTGCCACGTCGTCAGCTT
>CAVRSI010000024.1:0-163631 GCA_963723855.1 uncultured Actinomycetes bacterium
CGTGTCTGCACCGAGACACGGTCTGCTAGGAACTTAGTCGGGCGAGGTCGATGAGATTGCTTGGCTGCCAGCTATCCTGGGACAGCGGTGTCTTAACCAGCGAAGAGACAGGTCAATGGCGTGCGGAATCGACGAAGGAAGCGCTGTGAGAGCCACACTCGCGGTGGTCGATGAGGTGAACCCGGTTACAGGAGAGGAACTTGATCCTTGCCGGGGCGACGGCGACGCTGCCGGATGATCGGCGGCGCGGATGTTCCACGATGGCGACGACCCGTGAAGCCATGAATCGAGCAGATCTGACAGGTGTTCCTGTGCCAGTCACTTCGTTGACCTCGACACTACCTCGCGACGTCGCAACCTCGACTCGACGTCCCGCCTTCGTGGTCTCGACCTCGTACTTCAATACGCCGTTGCCCGAGTCCACCACGATCTCGATTCGATCCCCTCTCATGTTCGGACAATACGGCCACCTGGCGACACAGAGCCGACGGCTGATCCACGAAGGACCCACGACTGGCCGGGCTCGTCACCGGCCGCAGTCTCGTTCCCGATGCTCGCCCATACTTCGGCACGAGCGTGAGGTGGCTCCTCGAGGTCGATCAGGAGCTGTGCGAGCGTTTGGGTCCGAGTGTCGCATCCAAGCGTCTCGTGGAGACGGCGCGGGCGAGAATGCGACCGAGGGCCGACGTATCGAGGGGACCCGGTTCGAGGCGGCGTGCTCCTCGCGCGCCGAGCTCCTCCAGCAGGTCGTGGGTCTCCTGCCGCAGCTCCCCTGAGCGAACCGTGGCGAGAACGCCCATGCGGTCTCGATCCTGAACACGCCGGATGGCAAACGCGAGAGCTGAGGCGGAGGCGGATCCAGCCATCGGAGGTCATCGACCGGCAGGACGTAACCACCCAGCTGGTTGCGCCTTGCTTACCCTTGTGCGAGGGTCCGTCTCCAAACTACTGGTACTCGAGGTAGACGCCGTCGACTGGCTTCGTGTAGCGGGTGTGGGAGATTTCCACGCTCGAATCCTGTGCTTGACTGGTCCGAGCTGCAACCTGGTCGACGCTC
The DNA here is from genome assembly GCA_963723855.1 of uncultured Actinomycetes bacterium. Lineage (GTDB taxonomy): Bacteria > Actinomycetota > UBA4738 > UBA4738 > HRBIN12 > JBBQVZ01. The sequence goes on from CAVRSI010000024.1 coordinate 1,058, forward strand.
CGACGTCGAGAGGCGAGGCACGCGAGAGATGATGTCATGCCACTCTTGCGCGGTCCTCGCGCGTCAGTCAGTCCGAAGATGCAGGGTCCGCTGTTCACCCGGTTGCGGCCCGGCTTCGATGACCCGCAGCGGCCGATCGACCGGCGTACCGTCCTCGAAAGACAGCTGGATCCTGACCGGCTCCGAGGCGACGGTGAACATCTTGGCCGCGAACTCGAGGATCCCTCGCAACTCCTTGATGCCGGCCAAAGCGACGTTGTGACGTCCGGTCGCCTCGCCTGGATCCAGGATCGCCTCGGCGCGGACATAAAGCTTCCTCGAGTCGTTCCGACAGCGTATGAATTCGCTTGATGTCTCGGGTGGCGGTCGCGGCTCTCAACTCGATCGGCAGGTGGGATCCGCAATGGCGGAACACCGCCGAACGGGACACGCCGAATCGTCCCGCTATGTCCCTCGTAGTGGCTCCGGATACGAGGTCTGTCTCGATGACGTCCCGCTCCGGATGGACGCAGATGCTGCAGCGACCAGCTATTCCTACTCCCCTCTGCGGCTGTCTCGGCCGCCCCACAGTGGTCAATGAGTGCGCGAAGCCGTCTGGGCCACCATGTCGAAGCTGAGAACTAGACACGCCCTCCCCTAAATGCCCCTTTCGTAGCCCCAAAGGTTGAGTTGCACGGCCCGGCCGTTAGGGGCATTGGTGAGGTCGCATGTTCGGCAGGAACTTCCCTTCCTACCGGCTGCGCCACGCGATCCGAATTTGGCAGGCGCGGCGCTACCGGCGTCGGAACCCCTTGTACTACCCGCCTGACGATGTCGTGCAGCTGCCTCCCCGCGAGGACCTTAAGCGGAGCGACGCGGACTTTCGGAGCCGTCACTCGTGACAGAGCCATTAGTCCGAGGTCCCCGACAGCTGAATGGCATCCGTAGTCCTCGAGGATCATTGACCCGAGATCCGGTAGAAGGCGGGACGGATCGTGTCTCACCGGCGCGGCCATAGCCGCTGACCTGCGTCTTTCGTGGAGCGGACGACGGGATTCGAACCCGCGACCCCCACCTTGGCAAGGTGGTGCTCTACCAACTGAGCCACGTCCGCGTGTTCATCCAGGCTAGCGCGGGTCGGCGCCCCCTTCAACCGGCTCCCCGAACGACGGGTGCCACCGTACTCGACCGGCCAGCGCGGAGGCGCGGTCCGCGAGCGGCGCCACCATGAAGTCCTCTTCCGCCACCACGAAGCCGTCCTCTTGCACGCCGGTGAAGACGTTCCGCAGTCCGAGGCTCGCGCCGGAGACGAAGCCGAACCGGGGGTAGAACTCCTGACTCCCGAGGAGGATCACCGCGATCTCGTGGCGTTCCCGGGCCGCGGCGAGCGCCGCCTCCACGAGCGCCGACCCGATCCCCCGCCCCTGCCGCGCCGGCAGCACCCCGATCGGCCCGAGCGCGAGGACCGGATCCGAGCCGATCCACGCGCGGCTGAGCTGCACGTGTCCCACGATGGCTCCGTCCTCTTCCGCGACGAGGCCGAACGAACCCTCGAGATCCCGCACCGCACGCACGATCTCGGCTTCCTTGCTTCCGCCGAACGCCTCGCGTTCGACCAGGAGGATCTGCTCTGCATCGGAGGCCACCGCCTCCCGCACCACCACGCTCACGACGGGTCGGTCGACCCGAACCCGCCGACGCCTCGAGCCGTGTCGGTCAGCCGCTCGGCCCAGGTGGGCTTGACCTGAGGGATCGCGACGACGACGAGCTGTGCGATCCGATCCCCTTTCGCGATCCGTACGGGAGTCTCCCGATCCAGGTTCACCACCGCGCAGATCACCTCCCCGCGGTAGCCGGCATCGATCAGACCCGGAGCGTTGGACAGCGTCAGGCCCGAGCGGGACGCCAGGCCCGAGCGAGGCAGCACCAGCCCGGCGTGACCTTCGGGGATCGCCACCGCGACACCGGTCGGCACCATGGTCCGCTCTCCCGGCGCCACCTCGACGTCTTCCACGGCGCAGAGGTCCAGCCCGGCGTCGCCCGGATGCTGCGCCGTCGGCAACCGCGCGTCGGGATGCAGTCGCTGGAACGGAACGTCCACGCTCAGACCGGTTCGATCAGCTCGATGCGATTGCCGAACGGGTCGCGCACGTACACGCGATGGAACCCCTCCAGCTGCACCTCGTCCTCCACGACCCGGATCCCGGCCGTGTCGAGCCGGGTCAGCAGGTGATCGAGGCCCTCCACCATGAACGCCGGGTGCGCCTTGAACGCCGGGCGGAACCCGTCCTCGACGCCCAGGTGGAACTCGATGTCCGGCCCGCGGAACCACACGCCGCCCCGCGGCGCGAGCTCCGGCGGCTTGGAGATCTGCTCGAGGCCGAGCATGTAGCCGTAGAACTTCACGGCGGCCTCCTCCTCGCCCTGCGGCATCGCGAGCTGGACGTGGTGGAGCCCCACGACGCGCCCGTCACGTTGATCCATCGAGCCGCTCCCTTCACCTGAACGGGAACGAGCCGGGTCTCCCCGGCCCGTTCTCACGATGCCGCTGCAGAGGTGAGGATTCTACGAGCAGCCGCTGGTGCTGCCGCATGTCCCGCAGACGTAACAGGACCCGGCCGGCTGCATCTTCGATCCGCACTGGTAGCAGAGCGGCGCGTCCAGGATCCTCGCGGGCTGCTTCTCTGTGATCGGGATCAGCTCCGCCGGCGGGTCGGCGACGGCCGACGCCGGACGCATCTTGTCCTCGACCTCGGCCTTGGCCGCGGCCGTCCGCTCCTCGATCGACCGGATGCCGAGCGCCTCGCGCTTGTCCTCCGGCAGGTAGTCGAGCGCCAGCTTGCGGAACACGTAATCCACGAGCGACGACGCGAACCGGATATCGGGGTCGTTCGTCATGCCCGACGGCTCGAACTTCATGTTGATGAACTTCGAGACGTAGGTCTCGAGCGGCACGCCGTACTGCAGCCCGATCGAGACGGCGATCGCGAACGCGTCCATCACGCCGGAGAGCGTGGAGCCCTGCTTCGACGTCTTCAGGAAGATCTCGCCCAGTCCGTCGTCCGGGTAGGAGCCTGCCGTGATGTATCCCTCGGCGTCGCCCACCTGGTACGACGTGGTGGTCGAGGGCCGCGTCATCGGCAGGCGCCGGCGAACCGGCTGTGCGAGCTCCGCAAGGACCGGCACGTCCGCCGTCTTCTTCTTGTCGGCCGACAGCGGCTGCGCGACCTTGCAGTTGTCACGGTAGATCGCGACGGCCTTCAGCCCGAGCTTCCACGACTCGATGAACAGCTGCTCGACCTCTTCGACCGTGGCTTCCTCGGGCATGTTGACCGTCTTCGAGATGGCGCCGGAGATGAACGGCTGCGCTGCGGCCATCATCCGCACGTGGCCCATGTAGTGGATGGGCTCCGCGCCCATCGCCGTGTCGAACACCGCGTAGTGCTCCGTCTTCAGGTGCGGGGCGTCCATCACCGAGTTGTTCTGCGCGATGTAGGCGACGATGTCGTCGATCTGCGCCGCGTCGTAGCCGAGCTTGTCGAGCGCCCGCGGCACCGTCTGGTTGACGAACTGCATCGTCCCGCCGCCGACGAGCTTCTTGGTCTTCACCAACGCGAGCTCGGGCTCGATGCCGGTCGTGTCGCAGTCCATCATCAGCCCGATGGTGCCGGTCGGCGCGAGCACCGACGCCTGCGCGTTGCGGTATCCGAACCGTTCGCCGGCCGCGACCGCCTCGTCCCACGATTGCTTGGCAGCAGACAACATCCCCTCGGGCACGAACTCGGCGTCGATCTCGTCGGCCGCCGCGCGGTGCTTGCGCATGACGCGCAGCATCGCGTCGCGGTTCGGATCGAACCCGTCGAACGGACCCATGGCCTCGGCGATCCGGGCGCTGGTCCGGTATGCCTGGCCCGTCATCAAGGCCGTGATGGCGCCGGCCCACGCGCGCCCCCCGTCGGAGTCGTACGGGAGCCCCCGCGCCATCAGCAGCGCGCCGAGGTTCGCATAGCCGAGCCCCAGCTGACGGAAGGCCTTCGCGTTCGCAGCGATCTTCGGCGTCGGGTAGTCGGACTCGCCCACGACGATCTCCTGCGCGGTGAAGACGATCTCCACGGCGTGACGGAACGAGGCCACGTCGAAGTTGCCGTCGTCGTCCAGGAACTTCATGAGGTTGAGCGACGCGAGGTTGCACGCCGAGTTGTCCAGGTGCATGTACTCCGAGCACGGGTTGGACGCGTTGATGCGACCCGTGGCCGGGCAGGTGTGCCATTCGTTGATCGTGGTGTCGTACTGCATGCCCGGATCGGCGCATTCCCACGCGGCCTGGGCGATCTCGCGCATCAGCTCGCGGGCGCGGACGGTGTCGATCGCCTCGCCGCCCAGCACGGCCTTGAGCTTCCAGTCCTGATCCTGCTCGAACGCCCGCATGAACTCGTCGGTCACCCGCACCGAGTTGTTGGCGTTCTGGTACTGGATCGAGTACGAGTCGCGACCGTCGAGGTCCATGTCGAACCCGGCGTCGCGGAGCGCACGCGCCTTGTGCTCCTCGACCGCCTTGCACCAGATGAAGTCGCGGATGTCCGGGTGGTCGATGTTGAGGATCACCATCTTGGCCGCACGGCGCGTCTTGCCGCCCGACTTGATGGTGCCGGCCGACGCGTCGGCGCCGCGCATGAACGAGACGGGACCCGACGCCGTGCCGCCGCCGGCGAGCGACTCCCGGGACGAGCGGATCTGCGACAGGTTGATCCCCGACCCGGACCCGCCCTTGAAGATCGTGCCCTCCTCGACGTACCAGTTGAGGATCGACGACATGTGGTCCTCGACCGCGAGGATGAAGCACGCGCTGCACTGCTGTGGCGTGTCCGGCACGCCGACGTTGAACCACACCGGGGAGTTGAACGCGGCCTTCTGGTTCACGATCAGGTGGGTGAGCTCTTCGGCGAAGACCTGTGCGTCCTCGGCGGTCGCGAAGTAGCCGTTGCGCTCGCCCCACACGCGGATCGTGTCGACGACCCGACCGGTGAGCTGGCGGACCGAGGACTCACGCTGCGGGGTGCCGAGCGTGCCCCGGAAGTACTTCTGCGCGACGATGTTCGTCGCGTTCTGCGACCACGAGATGGGGAACTCCACGTCGCGCTGCTCGAAGGCGAAGCCACCCTCCTTGAAGTTCGGGATGACCGCGTCCCGCGTCTCCCATTCGACGTCGTCGAACGGATGCCGCCCTTCGGTCGTGAAGTAGCGGTTGAAGGTCAATCCCTCACGGATGACCTCGACGTCCCCCTCTTTCGTCGCCACCTGCACCCCTTTCCCTCTGCCGATCCGATCGATGTGGAACCCGTGTGGATATCCTGTGGAAAGAATGACATCCGTGTGATTCGGGCTTGGCGATTGTGGACTCCTGCGACCCGGACGTCAAGATGATGTGCCGAGAAAGTTCGTAAGCCACTACATGTAGTATCTCAGCTCGCGGACGCGAACGGCAGGGGAACTAGCGGGCGCGCGGCTTGGCGGGGGTCTTCTTCTCCAGGAGCACGTCCAGCTCGCTCTGGAAATCCGTGATCTCCTGGAAGTCCTTGTACACGCTGGCGAAGCGCATGTACGCGACCTGATCGAGCTTCGCCAGGCTGGCCAGCACCTCGACGCCGACCGCCTGAGAGGTCACCTCCGGGCCTTTGCGACGCAGCCGCTCCTCGACCCGGTCGACGACGCGCTCCACCTGCTCCGGCGAGACCGGCCGGTTCTTGATGGCCTTCAGGATGCCGCTCTCGAGCTTGGCCCGGTCGAACGGGTCCCGGGAGCCGTCCCGCTTGATCACCACGAGCCCGACGTCCTCGACCCGCTCGAACGACGTGTACCGGCGCCCGCAGGCCCCACACTCGCGCCGGCGTCTGATCGCCGCACCGCCGTCGGCGGACCGGGAATCGACGACGCGGTCGTCGTTCGCATTGCACCAAGGACATCGCATGATCGTCTGCCACAACATCTTGTGGCGGCGCGAACCGTACCCGCACCATCTTGCGTCGTCAAGCGACGCGCGGGATGACGAGCGACTGTCCGGGCACGACGTCGCCGGCGTCGATGCCGTTGCGGACCGCGATGGCGTCGACCACTTCACGAGGGTCGGCCCCTGCGGCCGCATCCACGGCGATCGACCACACGGTGTCCCCGGGCCGTACCACGTACACGTGCTCCCACCGCTTCGCGGGACGTACCGACGGGTCCTCCTGCGTGGAGTGGCGACCGAGCGCGCCGGCCACGGGAGCGCCGAGGACGACCCCGACCGCCACGCCCACCAAGGCGGCGGCGATCCGGCGGCGACGGCGAACACGTGTTCGACCCATGGTCCGATGATGCCCGAACACGTGTTCGGAGTCAAGGGCTGTCTCGAACATATGTTTGCTTCCCCTCCCGAGCGGTGCTAGCGTGCCTTCGACCACGTCAGGAGGCTAATGACCATGTCTGACATCACTCCCCGGCAGCAGCGGATCCTGGACGTCATCGCGGAGACCGTCCGGACGCGCGGCTACCCACCCACGGTCCGCGAGATCGGCGAGGCGGTGGGTCTGACCTCGTCCTCGAGCGTCCACGCGCAGCTCGCCAACCTCGAGCGCAAGGGGTTGCTGACGAAGGACGCGACCAAGCCTCGAGCGATGGCGCTGTCCGAGCCGAAGGTGGACGGCGCCGTGATCCCGCTGCTCGGGCGCATCGCCGCCGGCACGCCGATCCTGGCCGACGAGCACGTCGAGGAGCACATCACCGTGCCGCACTCGTTCGTGTCGGGGAACGCGGACCATTTCGCGCTCCGCGTCGCCGGCGATTCCATGATCGGCGCCGGGCATCCTCGACGGCGACGTCGTCGTGATCCGGTCGCAGTCCACGGCCCAGGACGGTCAGGTGGTCGCCGCGCTGCTGCCCGGCCCGGCCGAAGACGAGGCGACCGTGAAGAGGCTCGGGCACGACGGCGCTCGGGTCATGCTCTTCCCCGAGAACCCTGCGATGCAGCCGTTCGAGATGGTCGACGGCCGGATCGTCGGCCGGGTGGTGGCCGTGCTCCGCCGCCTGCCGTAGCGCGCAGGCAGCCGCTAAGCTCGTCGGCACCCATCGACGAGGAGCACGTACATGCCCGCGGACCCCACGACCAACCTCGAACGCCAGATCCACTCGCAGCCGGAGGCCCTCGCCGCGATGTTGTCCTCCTCGGAGGTCCACCGGCAGGTGCACGAGGCCGCGGAGCGGTTCCATCGGGCACGACGGCTGTGGGTCGTCGGCACGGGCACGAGCCTCCACGCCGCGGAGCTCGGCGCATCCCTGATCCAGCTCTCCGGCCGCCAGGCCCAGGCGGCCCCGGCGATGCAGTTCGTCGATTTCGCCCCCGTCGTCGGCCCGCAGGACGGCATCATCGTGATCACCCACACCGCCGAGACGGCCTATGCCTTGTCCACCCGCGCCCAGGCGTTCGCCGCCGGACTGGGTCCGGTGATGATCACGAAGCGCGGGTCGGGCTTCCCCGATGCGATCGAGACCGTCGACAAGGAGACGTCCGACACCTACACGGTCAGCTACACGACGGCGGTCCTCGCGCTGGCGCTCCTCGCGAAGGAGCTCGGCGCGGACGGCATCGACGACGCCGTGCTCGGCCGCGTCCCGGAGGCGGTGGCCGCGGCGATCGCGGACCCCTCGACCGAGGAGATCGCGCAGCCCGAGCGATTGCTCGTCCTGGTCGGAGCCGGCCCGAGCGCGGTGACGGCGCGCGAAGGCGCGCTGAAGGTTCGCGAGGCATCGCGGTTCCTGGCGGAGGGCTACGACGCCGAGTACCTGCTACACGGCTCCGCCGTGCCGCTCGACGGCCGCGATCACGTCGTCGCCCTGTTCCCGCCGGACCCCAGCGGCCTCGTCGAGGCGCTGGCGCGTGCGGCCGAGACGGAGAAGGTTCCCGTGACCCGCCTGACGGAGCCGGCCGACCTGCCGGATGCCCTCGCGCAGCTCCCGCTGACGGTCCGGCTGCAGCTCCTCGCCCTCCGGTTCGCGCTCGAGCGGTCGCAGGATCCCGACACCGTGATCGTGGGGGCGTGGAACGATCCCGCGACCTGGGCCATCGGCGCGCCCTAGCCGCACCGGAACCTAGGGCTTGACGAACTCGCGGACCGCGGCGAGCTCCCGTTCGCCGACCAGCGCGCGCACGATGGTCCCCTCACCGTCTGCCTCTGTGCCGAGCACCTCCGCCTCCCGGTACAGCCGGGCCGTGACGTCCTCACGCCCCCAGGGCACCAGCAGGGTCACTTCCAGCGGCGGATGCGGCACGGCGTCGCCAAGGACCTCCAGGAGCCCCTCTGCCCCCTCGCCGGTGAGCGCGGACACGGCGACCGAGCCCGGGAAGCGACGCGCGAGCCGGGCCCGCACGGACCCCGCGACCTCATCGATCTTGTTGAGGGCGAGCACCTCGGGGATGTCCCCCGCCCCGATCTCGCCCAGGACGCGGCGTACGGCGTCGATCTGCTCGTCCAGCTCCGGCGATGCCGCGTCCGCGACGTGCAGGATCACGTCAGCCTCCGTCACCTCCTCGAGCGTCGAACGGAACGCCTCGACCAGATCGTGCGGCAGCTTGCTCACGAACCCCACGGTGTCGGAGAGCGTCGCGCGGCGCCCGCCCGGGAGCTCCAGCTTGCGCGTGGTCGGATCGAGCGTGGCGAAGAGCTGGTCGGCGACGAGCGCGTGCGCGCCCGTGAGCCGGTTGAGCAAGGTCGTCTTGCCGGCGTTCGTGTAGCCGGCGATCGCGATCTGCGTCACCTGGTTGTTCTTGCGGCGAGCGCGCTTCACGTCGCGCGTCCGTCCCATGTCCCGGATGTCGCGGCGCAGCTTGGAGATCCGCCGCCGGATGTGCTGCCGGTCGACCTCCATCTTCGTCTCGCCGGGCCCGCGGGTTCCGATGCCGCCGCCGAGGCGCGACATGGCCTCGCCCCAGCCGCGGAGCCGTGGCAACAGGTAGTTCAGCTGCGCGAGCTCCACCTGCACCTTGCCCTCGCGGGACCGCGCGTGCAGCGCGAAGATGTCCAGGATCAACGCGGTGCGATCGACCACCTTGACCCCCAGCCGCTCTTCGAGCGAGCGGAGCTGTCCGGGGCTCAGCTCCTGATCGAGGATCACCGCGTTCGCGCGGTTCGCGTGGATCACGTCGTGGAGCTCGCCCAGCTTGCCCTTGCCGACGTACGTGCCGGGATCCGGTTCGGCCCGGCTCTGGACGATCCTCGCGACCGGGTCGGCGCCGGCCGAGTCGGCGAGCGCGGCGAGCTCGTCCAGGTCCTCCTCCACCATCCCGCGACCGACGCCCACCAACACCGCGCGCTCCCGGATCGCCGGGCGCCACGTCGCCGACAGCGGCGACTCCAGGACCTGACGCTCGTCCGTTCGCCCGGGCTTCGCGTCGCCGGCGGCCATCACGCCTCCACCGCGCCCGGGAGCCCGAACTCGCGCAGGACGTCGTTCAGCACGAACTTGGACTCGGTGCCCGCGTCGCGGTAGCCGATGATGAGGCCGCACGGCAGGCCGTAGCTGCCCGCGGGGAACTCCTTGGCGCGCGTGCCGGGGATCACGATCGCCCGCGGCGGGACGACGCCACGATGCTCGACCGCGTCCGAACCGGTGACGTCGATCACCGGGACGCTGCCGGTCAGGACCACGCCGGGCGCGATCACGGCCTCACGACCGATCCGGATCCCCTCCACCAAGACGACGCGCGAGCCGATGAACGCGCCGTCCTCCACCACGACCGGCGCCGCCTGCACCGGCTCCAGCACGCCGCCGATCCCGACGCCGCCCGACAGGTGGACGTTCGCGCCGATCTGCGCGCACGACCCGACGGTCGCCCACGTGTCCACCATGCTTCCCGGCCCCACCCATGCGCCGATGTTCACGTAGCTCGGCATGAGGATCACCCCGGGCGATAGGAACGCGCCGTAGCGGACCGTCGCGGGCGGGACCACACGGACGCCAGCATCCACGAACCCGTGCTTGAGGGGCAGCTTGTCGTGGTACTCGAACGGGCCGGACTCGACCGTCTCCATGCCGCGGATCCGGAAGTAGAGCAGCACGGCCTTCTTCGCCCACTCGTTCACGACCCAGCCGGCGTCCGTCGGCTCCGCCACGCGCACCTCACCGCGGTCGAGCAGGCCGACGGCTTCCTCGATCGCGTCGCCGTCGATCTGCCAGTCATCGGCGTCGAAGCTCGCCTCGACCCGAGCGGCCAGATCCGCGTGGCGTCCGGCGTTCACGCGTGCACCCCCCGATCGGCGAGGGCGCCGGCGAGGATGTCTACCGCTCGACCGGCAGTCCTCGAGGGTCGGCACCATGGCCATGCGGACGTACCCCTCGCCCTCCGGTCCGAAGAACGATCCGGGCGCGACGACGATGCCGAGGTCGAGCAGCTCCAGCGCCCACGCGAGGGACGGGCGGCCGCCGGGGACGGCGACCCACAGGTACATGCCCGCGACGCTTCCCGCCACGTCGATGCCCTTCGCCGCGAACAGCTCCAGGAAGAGGGCCCGCTTGGCCGCGTAGCGGGCGCGCTGCTCCCGCACGTGCGTCTCGTCCCGCCAGGCGGCGACGGAGGCTCGCTGGACGAACTCCTGCGGCGTCACCCCGGTCGAGGGCCGGAGCGCCTTCAACGCCGCGATCAGCTGCCGGTCGCCCGCCATGAACCCGGAGCGGTACCCCGTCATGTTGGAGCGCTTGCTGAGGGTGTTCAGCACGACGACGTTCGAGCGGTCGGCCAGCTCGAGCCCTGACGCGGGAGGGCCGCCGTCGAACCACACCTCGCTGTACGCCTCGTCGAGCGCGAGAAGGAAGTCGTGGCGGCGCGCGAGCGCGGCGGCCCGCTCCAGGAAGGCGAGCGGCGCGACGGCGCCGGTCGGGTTGTTCGGATAGTTGAGCCACAGGATCGCCGTGCGTGCCCACGTGTCGGCGGCGACGCCGTCGAGGTCGGGGAGGAAGTCGGGTGCCGTCAGCGGCAGCCGAAGGACGTCGCCGGCCGCGAAGCGAGCGCCGCGCTCGGGGATGGTGTAGCCGGGCGCCGTCACCGCGACCAGGTCGCGCCCCGATGCCGGATCGAGCACCGCCTGCGCGAGCGCGAAGATCGGCTCCTTGCTGCCGAGCGTGGGGATCAGGTCTGTCGCCGGGTCGAGCGTCACGTCGAAGCGCCGCCGGACCCACTCGACGATCGCCTCCCGCAGCTCCGGCAGACCCGCGGCGCGCGGGTACGACGAGGTGGGGACGATCGCCTCCCGAAGCGCCTCACGGATGAACGCCGGCGTCTCATCGCGCGGGTCACCGACGCCGAAGTCGATCAGCTCGCGCCCGGCATCGAACGCCTCCTGCTTGCGCCGGTCGAGCTCCTCGAACGGGTACGGATCCGCGTTCCGGATCCCCGGCGACAGCCGCATCAACCCTCCCCCTCCGTCTCCGTCGCCGCGAGGAACGCCCGCAGCACGTCGTAGGACCGGACGAGCGCCGACGTGTCGACACGCTCGTCGTCACGATGAGCGTACTGCGGGTCGCCCGGTCCGAAGTTGACGGCGTCGACGTCGACAGAGGCGAACTCCGCCACGGGCGTCCACGCCTGCTTGGGTCCGATGGTCAGACCGCCCGCCGCCCGCAACCGCTCGACCAACGGGTTGTGGACCGCGACCCGCCCCGGCGGCGCGTTGGCGATCACCGTGAGCTCCGTGTCGCCGAACGAGATCAGCTCGCGCAGGCGCTGCTCCGCCTCGGCGGGCGTCCGGGTCGGCGCGTACCGGAAGTTCACGGTGGCCTCCACCCTGTCCGGGATGACGTTGCCGGCGATGCCTCCGTCGATCGACGTGACGCTCACCACTTCGCGGAAGACCAGGCCGTCGATCTTGACGTCCCTCGGCGGGTGCTCCGCGATGGGCGTGAGCGCGCCGATCGCGCTGTGGATCGCGTTGTGTCCCAGCCACGGCCGCGCCGTATGCGCCGCGACGCCGCGGACCTCGATCCGCGCGTTGAGGTTCCCCAGGCAGCCGACCTCGATCGCGTTGGCGGTGGGCTCCATCACGATCGCCAGATCGATCGACCGAGTGGTGGGGCAGCGATCGAAGAGCGGGAGGAGCGCGCTCTGGGTGATCGGCAGCTCCTCCCGGCCGCAGAACAGGAGCCCGACGTCGAGATCGGATGCGTCCGGCTCCCGCGCGAGCCACGCCGGCGACCTCGAGCATCACGGCCAGCGCGCCCTTCATGTCGGCCGCACCTCGCCCGACGATCGCATCGCCCTCGCGCGCCCCGGGGAAGTTCCCGTTCGGCGGAACCGTGTCGACGTGACCCACCAGGACGATCAGCGGGACACCATCCCGCCGCGCGGATGGGATCGCGAAGAGAACGGCGTCGTCCCCATCGACCACGTCGAGGCCCTCGGGCAGTGCGGCGCCGATCGACGCGAGGATCGCCGTCTCGTCGCCGCTCACCGACGCGATGTTCACGAGGTCGAGCGTCCGCGCGGCGAGCCGCCCGTCCAACCCGGGGTCGAGGTCGCTCGCCGAGACGGTCACGCGCGGACGCGGCCCCGCAGACGGTCCAGGTCGACCACGCCCTCGAAGACCCGCTCGGCCTCGCCGGTCAGGAGCACCTCGCCGCTCTCCAGCCGCTCGACCTCGAGCGCCCCGCCGGGGAAGCGCACGAGCGTCTTGTTGGGCACCAGACCGGCCTCGTTCGCCGCAACGGCGATCGCGCACGCCCCGCTGCCGCACGCCATGGTCTCGCCCGAGCCGCGCTCCCACACGCGTGCCTTGATCTCGCCCGAGTGCACCTGGGCGAACTCGACGTTCGTGCCTTCGGGGAACGACTCGTGGTGTTCCAGGGCGGGACCGATGTGCCCGACGTGGAACCGATCGGGATCGTCCTCCACGAAGAGCACGAGATGTGGGTTCCCCATGGAGACCGCGCTCGCCGTCAGCGTGACGCCCCCGCCCACGTCGAACGGCTGTCCGAGGAACGTCTCCCAGGCCGGCCCGCGCATCGGGATCGACGCCTTCGTGAATCCGGGGACGCCCATCTCGACGGTGACGCGATGCACGTCCCCCCCGTCGTCGTGCAGTCGCAGCCGCCGGACGCCGCCTCGCGTCTCGATCCCGAACTCGGACCCCTCCGACAGCCCCAGGTCGTGCACGAGCTTGCCCACGCACCGGGCGCCGTTGCCGCACATCTCCGCGACGCTGCCGTCGGCGTTGCGGTAGTCCATCACGAACGACGCGTCGGCCCGCTCCGACCGGACGAGCCGTATCACGCCGTCGGCTCCCACCCCCGTACGGCGATCGCACACCGCCGCGACGAGCTCCGGCTCCATGGGACGCGCGTCGTCCAGGTCGACGAGCATGACGAAGTCGTTGCCGCTCCCCTGGTACTTGGCGAATCGCTGTCCGTCCGTCATCCGTCCTCCCACGGGCGCGTCAGGTGCTCCAGGATCGGCTCGAGCGCCGTCGTCGCGCCTGACTCGTCCACGTCGAACCACCGGATGCGAGGGTCGCGCCGGAACCACGACATCTGCCGTCGCGCGAGGTTGCCGGTCCGTTTGACGGTGGCTTCAACGGCGGCGTCCATCGTCATGTCCCCTCGGAGGTGACGCGCCAACTCAGCGTAGCCGATGGCCTGCGTCGAGGTCAGCCATCCGCCGAACCCATGTTCCACGAGCGACCGAACCTCCTCCAGCCAGCCCTCGTCGATCATCAGGCGCACCCGTGTGGCGATCCGTGCCATGAGCGCCTCGCGAGGCATCCGCAGCCCGGCCGCGCGTACCGCGTGGACGTCGTAGCGCTCCCACGCCTCGGCGTACGACGAGAACGGCCGGCCGGTGATCGCCGGCACCTCGAGGGCCCGCACCGTCCGCCGGACGTTGCCCGGCTCGATGCGCGCGGCCGCGACGGGGTCCGACGCGGCCAACCGCTCGTACATCCGCTCCGGGCCGAGCGCGCCGGCCTGTCGCTCCAGTTCCGATCGCGTGGAGGGATCGGTGCCCGGGAACTCCAGATCGTCCACCACCGCGCGGAAGTAGAGACCGGACCCGCCGACGAGCAGTACCGGGTGGCCACGCCCCTCGATCGCCCGGACGGCCTCCCGGGCCTCCTCCTGGAACCGGGCGACGGAGAACGGCTCCGACGGGTCGGCGACGTCGATCAGGTGGTGCGGGACGCGCGCCCGCTCGGCCGGTGAGGGCTTGGCCGTGCCGACGTCCATCCCCCGGTAGACGAGCATCGAGTCGACCGAGACGATCTCGGCGTCCAGGGACTCGGCGAGCGCGAGTGAGAGGTCGGTCTTCCCCACGGCCGTCGGACCGACGAGCGCGAGCGGCGGTCGCCGGGACATGCCGGCCGCCTCAGACGGCCACGGCCTCCGGCGAGGGCACCAGCGCTCCCGTCAGATGATGCGCCGACGCCGCCACGATCCTGGCGTGCGCGAACGACCCTGGCGCCAGCGCGTCGGGGATGTGCACGATGCGGTTGGTGCGCGTGCGCGCTTGGGTCGACGGCCCTCGCTTCCCCGCACCCTCCACGAGCACCTCGAACGTGTCGCCGATCTGCGCGAGCGACCGTTCGAGCGAGATCCGCTGCTGCAACTCGACCAGCCGGTCGAACCGCTCCTGCACGACCTCCTTGGGGATCTGGTCGTCGTACGCGGCGGCCCGCGTGCCGGGCCGCGGCGAGTACTGGAACGTGTACGCGCTGTCGAACCGCGCCCGCTCGACCACGTCGAGGGTCTGCGCGAAGTCCTCCTCCGTCTCGCCGGGGAACCCGACGATGACGTCGGTCGACACCGCGATGTCGGGGATGGCATCGCGGATGGCGGCCAGCCAGCCCAGGTACCGATCGCGCCGGTACGAACGCCGCATGGCCTTGAGCACGCGATCCGAGCCCGACTGCAGCGGGAAGTGGATGTGCTCGCAGACGGCCGGCGTCTCCGCCATGGCGTCGATCACGTCGGGCGTGAAGTCGTGCGGATGCGGCGACGTGAAGCGCAAGCGTCGGATGCCGTCGACCCGTCCGACCTGCCGGAGGAGCTCGGCGAACAGCGGACGGTTCGACGAACCGGGAACCGTGACGTCGCGGCCGTACGTGTTCACGTTCTGACCGAGGAGCGTCACCTCGACGACCCCGCGCTGCGCGAGGCCCTGCACCTCCGCCAGGATGTCGCCGATCGAGCGGGACCGCTGCGGCCCACGGACGAGGGGCACGATGCAGAACGTGCACGCGTTGTCGCATCCCGGCGCGATCGACACCCATGCGCGGAAGTCGTCGTGACGCGCGGCCGGCAACGCGCTGGGGAAGACCTCCGTGTACTCGCGGACGTCCATCTGCGGCCCGTCGGCTTCCGATGCCTTCAACAGCTCGAGGAGGTGCGGGAGGGCGTGCGTGCCCACCACGACGTCCACCCACGGCGCGCGGCGTTGGATCTCGCCGCGGTCTTTCTGGGCGAGGCAGCCCGCCACCACGATGCGAAGCGAGGGGTCGTCGTCCTTCAAGGGTTTCAGGTGACCGAGGTTGCCGTACAGCCGGTTGTCGGCGTTCTCACGGATGGCGCACGTGTTGAACACGACGACGCGGGCGGCGGACATGTCGTCCGTCGGCGTCATGCCGTCCGCCGCGAGCAGACCGCCGATCCGTTCGGAGTCGTGCTCGTTCATCTGGCACCCGAAGGTGCGGATCAGGTACGTGCGCTCCATCTCGTCGAGGCTACCTACTTGGCGTATTCCACAGCTCTGGTCTCCCGGACGACGGTGATCTTGATCTGACCCGGGTACTGCAGCTCCTCCTCGACCTGCTTGGCGATGTCGCGGGCGATGACCTGCGCGGAGATGTCGTCGACGTCCTCCGGCTTCACCATCACACGAACCTCGCGGCCCGCCTGCATCGCATACGTCTTCTCGACGCCCGGCATCGCCGTGCAGATCTCTTCGAGGCGTTGCAGGCGCTTCACGTAGGTCTCCAACGATTCTCGCCGAGCCCCCGGCCGCCCACCGCTGATCGAGTCGGCGATCTGCGCGAGAACGGCGTCAACCGAATGCTGCTCGACCTCGCCGTGGTGCGACTCGATGCAGTGCACGACCTCCGGGCTCTCCTTGAGACGGCGCGCGATCTCGGCGCCGATGATCGCGTGCGAGCCCTCGATCTCGTGCGTCACGGCTTTCCCGATGTCGTGGAGGAACGCGCCGCGCTTGGCGATCGTCCCGTCCAGGCCGATCTCGGCCGCGAGCGCGGCCGCGATGTGCGCGGACTCCACCAGATGCTTCAGCACGTTCTGGCCGTACGAGGTCCGGTACTGCAACCGGCCCAAGAGCTTGATCATCTCCGCGTGGATATCGGTGATGCCCACCTCGGCGACGGCATCCTCGCCCGCCCGGCGGATCTGCTCCTCCAGCTCCCGGAGCGACCGTTCGTGGATCTCCTCGATGCGCGCCGGATGGATCCGGCCGTCGGCTACGAGCTTCTCGAGCGTCATCCGTGCCGCCTCGCGGCGGACGGGATCGAAGCACGACAGGACCACCGCCTCGGGGGTGTCGTCCACGATGAGGTTCACGCCTGTGGTGGCCTCGAAGGCGCGGATGTTGCGTCCCTCTCGGCCGATGATGCGGCCCTTCATATCCTCGCTCGGCAGCGCGAACACCGACACCGTGGACTCGGCCGTCTGCTCCGATGCGACCCGCTGGATGGCGATCGTCACGATCTTGCGGGCTCGCTCGTCGCCCTCTTCGCGGGCTCGCTGCTCGATCTCCCGGACCTGCGTCATGGCCGCCCGCTTGGCGTCCTCCACCACTTGCGAGACCAGATGCTCCCTAGCCTCGGTCGAGGTCATGCCGGCGATGCGCTCGAGCTCGGCCCGATGCTGATCGGCTGCTTTCTCCAGCTGTTCCCGCACGAACTGGAGCTTCTCGTCCCGTTCCTGTAGCTCAAGCGTCCGCGACTCGATCGTCGCGACCCGCTTGCGGAGGTCGGACTCCGACTCGAGGATCCGGCTCTCCAGGCGCGAGATCTCCTCCCGGCGGGCGCGGACGTCCTCCTCCGCCTCCCGGCGCATGGTCGCGGACTCCTCGCGGGTCTCCTGGATGGCGCGCACCCGGGTCGCGTCGGCCTCTCGTTCGGCCTCAAGCAGGGTCTTCTGCGCCCGCGCCTCGATGCTCTGCGCATCCGAGGCGGCCATCGTCTTTCGGATAAAGAATCCCGCGGCGACCCCCACCACGAGGGCGAGGATGCCGACCACTACTGGGACCATCGTTCCTCCCAACACACGTCGAACGCGTCTTGAGAGAAGAACCTCGGAAGGGTCCCGCCGTCGTCTACGGGGCTGGTGTACGTGAGGGAGGTCACGGCGCGCGGTTCGCCACAGGCGAAACGCGCCCCGTACGTCGTCGATCTTCCGTTCTCGTGTCGGTCAGCTCGCTCACAGGGCCTCGTAGGTGACGTCGGATTCTTCGTTCGTTCTTCTCGTGTTCACGATGCTACGGCCGCGTGAACCGGGAGGCAAGGTTGCCGCCGTCCTCAGTTGCGGGGAGCGCCTCGAGGGCGAGGGCCCGGCGGGCGGCCTGGCGGGCCACCTCGGGGCTGTACCCTCGCCTGACCAGCAACGATGTGAGCCTGGAGAACGCTTTGACCGGGTCGAGCGACCCCAGGCGCGACGCCCTGGATCGAGCAAGCGCCTCGGCCCTGGCCTCCTCGTCGCCCGCATCCGCCAGGGTCGCCTCGATCAGGTCCGGCGCGACCCCCGCAGCCATCAGGCTGCTCACGACAGCCCGTCTCCCGGACCGCTTCACGCCGAACGCGTGCTCGGCGACCTGCCGGGCGAACGCCTCGTCGTCAACGAGGCCGACCCGTTCGAGTCGCTCCAGCACCTCGTCGACCTCGCCCGCCTCGAACCCGGCCTGGAGCAGCCGCCGTTCCAGCTCCCGTCGGCTCCGGGCTCGCACGGCCAACAGGCCCAACGCGCGCTCGTGGCAGCTCTTCGGGACCTTGGGCTTGCGTGAGGCCTGGCCGTTCACGGACGGGTTAGCCGTTGCCGTTGCGTGCCTTCGAGGGCTTGCCTGCCGCGGCCGACACCGGCTCGGGTTGCGACTCCGGTTCGCGGTCCTCGAGGACGAGGTCGGGAACGACCTGGATCGGCGTCTCGTCGCCCTCGACGCCGAAGCTCGTCAGGCCCACCGCCTCACGGACCTTGCGCTCGATCTCGTCACGCACGTCGACGTGCTCGGCGAGGAACTGCTTCGCGTTCTCACGACCCTGGCCGAGCTGATCGCCCTCATAGGTGAACCAGGCGCCGGCCTTCTTGATGATCTCCTGCTCGACGCCGACGTCGATGAGCGAGCCCTCCTTGGAGATGCCCTTGCCGTACATGATGTCGAACTCGCACTGGCGGAACGGCGGCGCGACCTTGTTCTTCACGACCTTGACCCGGGTGCGCGAGCCGACGACGTCGGTGCCGTCCTTGAGGTTCTCGATCTTGCGGACGTCGAGCCGGACCGACGAGTAGAACTTGAGCGCGCGGCCGCCCGGCGTGGTCTCGGGCGAGCCGAACATGACGCCGATCTTCTCGCGGAGCTGGTTGATGAAGATGGCCGACGTGTCGAACCGCGAGAGGGTCCCGGCGAGCTTCCGCATCGCCTGAGACATCAGCCGCGCCTGCAGGCCGACGTGCGTGTCGCCCATCTCCCCCTCGATCTCGGCGCGCGGGACGAGGGCGGCGACCGAGTCGACGACCACGATGTCGAGCGCCGCCGACCGCACGAGCATGTCGGCGATCTCGAGCGCCTGCTCGCCGGAGTCCGGCTGCGAGACCAGCAGCTCGTCGATGTTCACCCCGAGCTCGCGCGCGTACGTGGGGTCGAGCGCGTGCTCCGCGTCGATGAACGCCGCGATGCCGCCCTTCGCCTGGGCTTCCGCGATCATGTGGAGGCAGACCGTGGTCTTGCCCGAGCCCTCCGGCCCGAAGACCTCGATGATCCGGCCGCGAGGGATGCCGCCGACGCCGAGCGCGATGTCGAGGGCGAGCGAGCCGGACGGGATGACCGTGATGCCGGCCCCCATCGGGTGCTCGCCGAGCTTCATGACCGCGCCCTTGCCGAACTGCTTCTCGATCTGCTGCAGCGTGACGTCGAGCATCTTCTCGCGATCCATCGCCTTGTCCTCCTTGTGCCCTCTCGGCTCGCCGGTGAGGAGGATCCGGCGACGCTCGTCTCCCATCGCGGAGACCTTACCGAGTGGCTCTGACATAAGTTACACCCCTGTCATCCGACGGGTACAGCGACACAGACGGGCGAAGGGTACTCGAACAGATGTTCGAACACAAGCACCCGGGCCTATCCTTCGAGCGCGAACGTTCCCAGGGGCTCGTACGTCGGGGAACCGCGACCGTGGAGATGGCTGCGGAACAGCACGACCCGGTCGACGACGAACGCCTCCGACTCGAGCGCCGTTCCGGCGTAGGGCTCCGGCAGCCGGAGGGGTGGCTCGGATCGCGCCACCGTCAGGTGCGGATGGAACCTCCGCATCTCAGGCCGGAACGCTTCCGCCAGCCCCGTCTCGAGGTCGGCCACGAGTCCCGCCGAGGACGCCGGCGGGGTCGTCGATCCCCGCCCAGAGGACCCGGGCTCGCTCGTGTCGACGGGAACGCTCCGAGGCCGCGCACCCGCAGCGTGGCCGACGGATGCGCGCCGGCGATCGCTCCCACGGTCTCCCCGACCCACGGCGTCAGACGAGCTGCCGTACGGCCGAGGAACTTCAGCGTCACGTGCCAGTTCTCCGGCGGGATCCAGCGTGCGGCCGGGAACGCCTCACGCCACGGCCGAACGGCGGCGCCCACCACGTCGACGGCCGCGAGCGGCACCTCGACCGCGAGGAACAGCCGTTGCGGCGGGTCCTCGGCGGGCTCGGCCGTGTCCTCCGCCATCGACGCTCAGAGGTCAGAGTCCGGCAGCGGCACGCCCTCGAGGTGCCGCCGGACCAGGTCCAGGCCCGCCTGCTCCGCCCACCGCCGGACGCGGAACCGCTCCCCGGGTACCCGGAACCCGCGCGCATGCCGCACACCGTCGGCATCGAGCGCGATCCACACCGTGCCCGGTTCGGCGCCCCCGTGCGGCTCCGGTCCGGCGGCCCCCGTCAGCGCCAGACCGACGTCGGCACCGAACACGCGGCGAGCCCCCGCGGCCATCTCGCGCGCGCACGCCTCGCTCACCACGCCGGGACCGTCGATCGTCTGCTGCGACACGCCGAGGACGCTCCGCTTCGCCTCGGCCGTGTACACGACCGCCGAGCCGAGGAAGTAGTCGGACGCGCCGGCGACGGCGGTCACGCGCGCCCCGACCCCTCCGCCCGTGAGCGACTCGGCGCACGCGAGGGATGCGCCGGCCGCGCGGAGCAGCCGCCCCACGGCCACCTCGAGCTCCTCGTCGTCGACGGTGAAGACCGCGTCTCCCAGCCGGGTGGCGACCTCGGCGACCAACGGGGCGAGCATCGACTCGGCCTCGTCGCGCGTCGACGCCTTGGCGGTGAGGCGGACCTTCACCTCGCTCGACGACGCCAGGTACGCGACGCTCGGATTGGACGAGGCCTGCGAAGAGGTCGCGCAGCATCTCGGCCACGCGGGACTCGCCGAGGCTGGCCGACCGGAGCGTCCGCGAGACGATCGTCGCCGGTCCGGCGAGCGACGCGAGCTCCCCGAGGATCGTCCCCTCCATCATCTCCTCCATCTCGATCGGGAACGCCGGGGACCGCGTAGATCCGCTTGCCGCCGGGCAGCTCGGCGACCAGGCCGGGGGCGGTGCCGCGGACGGGAGTGATCGTGCGCATGCCTTCGGGCACGTCGGCCTGGCGCAGGTTGCTGAGCGGCATGTCGCCGCGGCCGTACCCCGCGAACTTCTCCCGGAGCAGCGCCTCGATCTCCGGGTGGCGGACCATCGGACGATCGAGCAACCGCGCGATCGCATCCCGCGTCAGGTCGTCCTCGGTCGGCCCGAGCCCGCCGGTCACGAGCACGACGTCGGCTCGGTCGAGCGCCACGCGGAGCACCTCGACGATCCGGGGGATGTTGTCGCCGACCGCCTGATGGTGCAGGACGTCCACGCCGATCGCGGCGAGCCGGTCGGAGATCCACCGGGCGTTCGTGTTGGCGATCTGACCGAGCAGCAGCTCGGTCCCGACGCCGACGACCTCTGCCCTCACGTTCCCGCCGACGGCGTCGCCGCGTCGCTCGTATCGAAGCTGAACGAATCGCTCCACGGCTGCCCCGGCGTGCCGGGGACGCCGTGATCGACGCCGTTCACGGTCAGGCGGACCGCGCCGCCGTCGGTCACCGACAGCGTGAGATCGCTCTGGGCGGTGAACGTCCGCGTCTCCCCCGCCGCCATCGGATACGTCGACTCCACGCCGTCGACCGTCACGGTGACGCTGACGTCGCCGACCGCCTGGATCACGGCGTCGATCTGTCGGTCGAGCGGGTCGGGCTCCGCCGCGACGGTGGGCAGCGTCGCGGGCGCGGGCGCCGAGTGCCCGCGCGACAACAACCCGAACACCACCGCGATCACCAGGACCAGGCCGGCGAGGAACACCATCAGCCGCTGGTTGTCCCTGATCCGCGTCGCCGCCATCGCTCGTTCCACCCGGCCGAGCCTGGCGGGTGGAGGTGGCGGTGGCGGCGCGTCGGCGTGCTGCGCGTACGCCCCGATCACCTTGTCCGGAGACAATCCGAGGTACTGCGCGTACGTCCGCAACGAACCCCGGACGTAGACGTCGCCGAGCAACGCTTCGAAGTCCTCGGACTCGAGCGCCCGGAGCTGGTCGATGTGCAGCTTGGTGTCGCGACTGGCGGCGTCGAGGGTGATGCCGCGCCGCTCGCGCGCCTTCCGCAGCGCGGAACCCACCCCGATCATCGAATCCTGCACGACACCTCCGGGCCTCGGGCCCCGCGGATGATAGCGCCCCGCCTGGCTACACTCGCTCCATGGTCGACTCCGGCGAGGTCCTCACCGTCGTCGTGGAGATCCCGAAGGGATCGCGGAACAAGTACGAGTTCGATCATGAGACGGGCACGATCTTCCTGGACCGCATGCTGTTCACGTCCATGCAGTATCCCGCGGACTACGGGTTCATCGACGGGACGCTCGGTCAGGACGGCGATCCGCTGGACGCGCTGGTGTTCGTGGGCGAGCCGACGTTCCCGGGATGTCACATCAACGCGCGGCCGGTCGGCCTGTTCCGGATGACGGATGAGAAGGGCGAGGACGAGAAGATCCTGTGCGTCCCGCTCCGCGATCCGCTGTGGTCCCACGTCGAGGACATCGACGGGCTCCCGACGTCGCTGCTGAACGAGATCGAGCACTTCTTCCAGGTCTACAAGGACCTCGAGGGACACAAGGTGGCCACCGACGGCTACGAGGATCGGGCGAGCGCGCTGCGGGTGATCGAGGAGTCGCGCGTCCGGCTCGACGCATCGTGAGGCGAGCACTCGTCGAAGGGGACCTGGTCTTCCTGCGGAACCCGAGCGCGCGCGATCGCGACGAGTTCCTGGAACGCGCTCACGCCAGCCGGCAGCTGCACCGCCGGTGGGTGTTCGCTCCGTCGGACCCCGATGCGTTCGCCGCCTACCTCAAACGGTCGAGGACCGCCGAGACGGAGGCGTTGCTCGTCTGCCGCCAGGAGGACGGAGCGATCGTCGGCGTCTACAACGTCAGCCAGATCTACTACGGCCATCTCCGCAGCGCGTACCTGGGCTACTACGCGTTCACGCCGTTCTCGGGCCAGGGATACATGCGCGAGGGCATCCGCCTCACGCTCCGCCACGCCTTCGGCCCACTCACGCTCCATCGCCTGGAGGCGAACATCCAGCCCGAGAACGAACCGTCCCTCGCGCTGGTCGAAGGGGCGGGGTTCCGCCTGGAGGGGTACTCCCCCCGCTACCTCAAGATCGGCGGGCGGTGGCGCGACCACGAGCGATGGGCGATCCTCGCCGAGGACCTCCACCCCTTGCGGGGGCGCAGGACCTAGGACCAAGAACCCGACCGGTTATCGCCTTCCGACCGCTGCACCCCGCGCCCGGGTGACCTAGTGTCCGGACGGAGGAGGGGAGCAACGATGGATCGGGACGCAGACCGCACGGACGAAGGACGCATCGAGAGACTCGCCGCTCGGCTCGTTCTCGGAGCGGGTCACCACACCCGATCTCCTGTCCGAAGGACCGGTGCGGTTCCTGCTGGTCTCCGGCGACCAGGACGATGGCTCCTGGGGTCTGGTGGGATCGTTCTGGCTCTCGATCGACGGCGAACGAGGCGGGTTCTTCGTCTCGCCGCAGTCGCTCTGGCGAGGCAGCGAGATGGTCCGCAGCTTCAAGAGCGCCCGGGCGCGCGGGTGGACCGACGGCGACATCTACGCCTACTGGCAGGGCGAGGTCGGCATCTCGGGGTCGTTCATGATCGATCCCCAGCAGCACGCGGACAACCTGTTCCAGGTCGCCCGGCGGGTCGGAGCCCTGTAGCGCGCTACGCGCTCCGGCGGTCCTGCCACTCTTCCCAGGTGATCAAGACGTCTCGCGCCTTCGATCCCTGACCCTCGCCGACGACTCCCTGCTCCTCCAGGAGATCCATCAAGCGGCCCGCCCGCGCGAACCCCACCTTCAGCTTGCGCTGCAGCATGCTGGTCGATCCGAGCTGGGAGCGGATGACGAGCTCAGCGGCCTGGTTCAGCAGCTCCTCGTCGTCGCCGGCGCCCTGCGCGCCGAGCGCGTCCGAGCGCTCGAGCGGCGGGAGGCCGAGCCCCTCCACGCTGTGTTCGTACACGACCTCGCGCTGATCGCGGATGAACGCGCAGATCTCGTGGATCTCCTGCTCCGTGACCCACGCGCCCTGGAGCCTGGTCGGCTTCGAGGCGTTCGCCGGCGCGAACAGCATGTCGCCGTGCCCGACGAGCTTCTCCGCGCCGTTCATGTCGAGGACCACGCGGGAGTCGGCCTGGCTGGACGTCATCAGCGCCACGCGTGACGGGATGTTCGCCTTGATGAGACCGGTCACGACGTCGACGGACGGGCGCTGCGTGGCGACCATCAGGTGGATACCGACGGCTCGCGCCATCTGCGCGATCCGGCAGATGGCGTCCTCCACGTCGCGGGGCGCCACCATCATCAGGTCGGCCAGCTCGTCGATCACGACGAGGATGAACGGCATGTGCTCGTAACCGGCCTCCTGGCCGGGCGGGATACGGAGCGTCCCCTCGCGCAGACCGGCCTCGTAGCCGTCGATGTCGCGGACGCCGACCGTGGCGAGCATCTCGTAGCGGAGCTCCATCTCGCGGACGATCCACTGCAGCGCCTCCGCGGCGCGCTTGGGGTGCACGATCACCGGCGACAGGAGGTGCGGCACCTCGGCGTAGTGGCTGAGCTCGACGCGCTTCGGGTCGATCAGC
This sequence comes from uncultured Actinomycetes bacterium, assembly GCA_963723855.1. Lineage (GTDB taxonomy): Bacteria > Actinomycetota > UBA4738 > UBA4738 > HRBIN12 > JBBQVZ01. Next base: position 25,477 of record CAVRSI010000024.1, read on the forward strand.
ACCAGACGGACGTCGTCGGGCGTGGTCCGCATCAGGATCGACGTGATGAAGCAGTTGATCAGGCTGGACTTGCCCGAGCCCGTCGCGCCGGCGATGAGGATGTGCGGCATCGGTCGCCAGGTTCACCACTTGGGGCCGGCCGTGCACGTCCTTGCCGAGCGCCACCGTGAGCGGATGCGTCGCGTCCTTCGCCGTCTTCGATCGAAGGATGTCGCCGAGCATCACGAAGTCGCGGTGCTTGTTCGGCACCTCGACCCCGATCGCGGACTTGCCGGGGATCGGCGCGATGATCCGCACGTCGGGCGTCGCCAGCGCGTACGCGATGTCGCTCGAGAGCTGCAGCACCTTGTTCACCTTGGTTCCGGCGGCGATGTCGACCTCGTACATCGAGACGGTCGGACCGCGGGACATACCGGTGACGCGAGCGTCGACGCCGAACGTCTGGAGCGTTCGCTCGAGCGCCTCCATGGTCTCCTTCTCGTCGCGGCCGTCGGATGTGGACACCGGCGCCGAGCGGAGGAGGTCGAGCGGAGGGAGTTGGTAGGGGCCGCTGGCGGTGGAGACCGTGCGGGCCTTCGCGGGCCGGGCGGCGGGCTCCGGCTCGTCGTCGGGTTCCATCTCGGCCGCCTCCGGGAGCTCGACCACGAGCTCATCGGCGACGTCGAGGCCCAGCGCCTCGCGGATCGAGACCCGCGCGGGTTTGGCCGGCCGGGGGGCTCGGACCTCGGCCTCGGGCTTCGCGGCCACCGGGTCACGCTCCGAGCGTGAGTCCCGGAACTCCTGGACCGCCTGGATGATGCGGGAGACGGGCGTGCCCGTGAAGATCAGCAGCCCCAGCGTGGCGGCTCCCGCGCAGACGATGCCCGAGCCGATCGGAGACACCAGCCGGGACAGCGGGTGGGCGGCGAACGCGCCCGTGAGTCCGGCCGCCGCGGCGAGCACGTCGTACGGCTCGAAGACACCGGGGTTGCCCCGGAAGAGCGACACGAGCCCCAGGATGCCGAGCACGAGGATCATGAACCCGATGGCCATGCGCACGCGATCCTCGGCGGCGACGTCGCGCAGGAGGACGACCCCCCAGTAGACGCCGACGACGGGGAAGGCAACGGCGCCGACGCCGAACGCACCGCGCAGCAGGTACGAGATGCCGTCCCCCGCCGGTCCGGCCGCGTCGAACCAGATCGACAGGACCGCCAGCAGGCCGAAGACCACCAGTCCGATGCCCACCGCGTCGCGCGCCCACGGCGAGAGGATCTGCCGGGTGGGGGTCCGCGCGGGCTTCCGCGTGGTCCTGCTGCGGGGCTTCTTCCTGGCGGTCCGTTTCCTCGACGACGGGGAAGAGCGCCGGGCCGGGGCCCGGCGGGCCGTCTTCTGGGGCACCTACACCTCCATGATCACGGGCAGGATGACCGGCTTGCGCTGGGTGACCTCGTAGAAGTACTTGCCCAGCACCCGCCGGACGTTCTGCTGGAGCACGGACGGATCCGTGACTTGGGCGTCCGCGCTTCCCTTGGAGGGAAAGCATGACGCGTTTCCGGGCCTCTTCAAGGATGTCCCCCGAAGTCTCGTCGTAGACGAAGCCCCGGTTCACGATGTCGGGGCCGGCGATGACCTCCCCGGTATGCATGTCGACCGTGAGCACGACCACGACGACGCCGTCGCCCGCGAGCTTGCGCCGGTCCCGCAGGACCGAGCCGCCCACGTCGCCGATCCCGAGCCCGTCGACGAACGTCATGCCGGCCTGGACCCGATCGACGACCTTCACGCGCTCGCCGACCTCCACGACGTCGCCGTCCTCGCACACGATCACGTGATCGCTCGGGATGCCGACCTCGACGGCGAGGCGTGCGTGGTGCTGCAGGTGCCTGCGCTCGCCGTGGATCGGGATGAACCAGCGGGGACGCACCAACGACAGCATGAGACGGAGCTCCTCCTGCGCGGCGTGGCCGCTCGCGTGCACCGCGTCGGCGGGCACGTGGTAGACGTCGCCGCCCGTCCGGTAGAGCGCGTCGACCACGCGATGGATCGCGGGTTCGTTCCCCGGGATCAACGAAGACGACAGGACGACGGTGTCGTCGGGACCGAGCTTCACCCACTTGTGCTCGCGCGCGGCCATCAACGAGAGGGCCGAGTACGGCTCGCCCTGGCTCCCCGTGCAGATCACGACCACCCGGCTGGGATCGAGCCGATCGACCTCCTCGATAGCGACGATGTCCTCTTCCGGGACGTGGAGGAGCCCGAGCCGCCGCGCGGCCTCCACGCTCTTCAACATCGACCGGCCCAGGAACGCGACCACGCGCTCGTTGGCCCGCGCCGCGTCCACGACCTGTTGGATGCGGTGGATGTGACTCGAGAAGCACGCGACGACGACGATGTGCGGCGCCTTCTCGATGATCCGGTGGATGACCGGACCGACGCTCCGCTCGCTCGAGGTGTACCCGGCCTCCTCGGCGTTGGTCGAGTCCGAGAGCAGCAGGTGCACCCCCATCCCGCTCGCCTCCTCGGCCAGGCCGTGGAGGTCGGTCGGCCGGCCGTCGAGCGGCGTCTGGTCGATCTTGAAGTCGCCGGTGTGCAGGATCCCTCCCAGCGGCGTGTCGACCACCACGGCCATGCCGTCCGGGATCGAGTGCGTGACGCGAAGGAACCGCATCGAGAACGGTCCGACCGTGGTCGTCCCCTCCCCCGGCGTGACCACGTGGAGCTCGCACCGGTCGGCAACACCGTGCTCTTCGAGCTTGCCCTCGAGGAGCGCCAGCGTGAACGCCGTCCCGTAGACCGGGATGTCCGTCAGCTCGCGGAGCAGGTACGGCAACGCGCCGATGTGATCCTCGTGCCCGTGCGTGAGCACGACGGCCTCGATCCGATCGGCGCGTTCCCGAACGTAGTCGAAGTCCGGCAGGACCAGGTCGATGCCGAACATGTCCGCCGACGGGAACGACAGGCCCACATCGACCAGCAGGATGCGATCGCCCAGCTCGATGCAGGCCATGTTCCGGCCCACCTCGCCGACGCCACCGAGGAAGACGACGCGGACGTCGGTGTCAGAGGAGACCGGCATCCTCCAGCGCCTTGCGGACCCGCGCCCGCTCCTCGGCCGTGGCCGGGACGAGCGGGAGCCGCGGCACGCCGGCGGGGAGGCCGATCATCCCCAGCGCCGCCTTCAGCGGGATGGGGTTGCTCGTGATGAACAAAGCGTTGAAGAGCGGGGAGAGGTCTTCGTGGATCTTCCGCGCGGCGGGGACGTCGCCCGTCTGTATCAGCTCGATCATCTGGCGGATCTGCGGGCCGACCAGGTGACTCGCCACGGAGACGATCCCGACCGCGCCCAGGCAGACGTAGCCGAACGTCGCCCAGTCGTCCCCGCTGTAGACCTCGAAGTCGGGCGGCGCCTCGGCCATCAGCCGCGACACCCCCTGGAAATCGCCGGTGGAGTCCTTCACCGCGACGATGTTGGGACGCGCCGGCGAGCTCCAACAACGTGTCGTGCTCGATCCGCGTCGCGGTCCGGCCGGGGATGTTGTAGACGATGATCGGCAGCTCCGTCGCGTCGGCCACGCGTTCGAAGTGCGCGATCAGGCCGCGCTGCGGCGGCTTGTTGTAGTACGGGGTCACGACGAGCAATCCGTCGGCGCCGGCGTCCTCCGCCGCTTGGGTGAGCTCGAGCGTCTCGGCGGTCGAGTACGTCCCGGTCCCGCATATCAGCTTGCCGCGGCCGCGAACGACCTCGCCGATCGCTCGGAACAGCTCGGCCTTCTCTTTGTACGTGAGCGTGGGCGACTCGCCCGTCGAACCCGCCACGACGATCGCATCGCTCCCGTTATCCAGGAGATGGGAGGCCAGGCGCTGCGCTCCGTCCACGTCCAGCGCGTGGTCCTCCTCGCGGAACGGCGTCACCATCGCCGTGATCAGCGATCCGAACCTGCCGGTCATGCGCCCCTCCTTCGCTGCGAAGCCATGGACCCAGACGGCACCTATGCTAGCTCCCGATGCCTCGCATCTACACCAAGACCGGAGACGACGGCTCCACAGGTCTGCTCTACGGGGGTCGGATCTCCAAGGCGGATCCGGCGACCGACGCCTACGGCACGACCGACGAGGCCGTCGCGGCCCTCGGGCTCGCCCGGGCCCTCGCCGACGACCCCGACCTGCAGGAAGACCTCCTGGTGCTCCAGCGCGAGCTCTTCGTGGTGGGAGCCGACCTGGCCGCGAACCCGGCGAAGCGGAAGAAGCTCGAGAAGGGCGTGTCGCTGGTGACCGACGACATGGTGCGCCGGCTCGAACAGCGGATCGACGACCTGGTGGAGCTGCGGCCGCTCCCACAGGTCTTCATCGTCCCGGGGGCGAACCCCGCGAGCGCGGCGCTCGACCTTGCCCGCAGCGTCGTCCGTCGCGCCGAGCGCCGGGTGGTGGAGCTGGAGCGGGCGGAGCGAACGGTGAACCCTGAGGTGCGGCGGTACCTGAACCGGCTGTCGGACCTGCTCTTCGTCCTCGCCCGGTGGCAGGCGGGCGAGGCGGAGCCGGCCAGCCGCGAGGGCTGACGTCAGGCGGCGGGAATCGGGGAGAACGCCCCCCAGTTCGAGTCGCCGAACAGCAGGATCACCAGCCCGATGGATTCCTTCGTGACCTGATCCGGGAACGTCACCGCGAACGTCGCGCTCTGTCCGTCCGGGATCGAGGTCGAGTCGACCACGGTCCCGTCGCGCTGTGCTCCGGTGCCATCGACGACGTAGACCGCCGGCGCGGCGAGCTCGGCGCCCGTCGCGTTCTTGACGTCCATCGTCGCGCCGCTCCCGTCGAACGTGATGTCGGCCGTCACGCCTCCGAAGTCGTACCGGTAGCGTCCCGGCTCGAACCGGACCGGCCCCGTGGGGACCGGCGACGTCGGCGTCGCGCTCGGCGTGTCCGTCGGGCCGCCGCCGCCGCCTCCAGTGCACGCCGCGGCGAACACGACGACGAGAACGATCAACGGGACGATCCGGCGTGGGGCGGTCACGGATGCGGCATGATACGCGAACGCCTGAGGAGGTCGTGCGAACGTGAAGCAACTCGAGCTCCGCCGGCACGCACGCCGCGACCCGACCGCGGACCGGCTCTCCCCGGCAGGGCGTGCGCAGTCGGAGGACGTGGGGCGGGCGGCGACGGCCACGTACGACATCGTCTTCGTGTCCCCCAGCCAGCGCGCCGCGGAGACGGCGGCGTGGTTCCTCCGCGGCGCCGCACAACAGCTGCCCGACCACCAGATCGTCCCGGGGCTCGCGGGGCGCGATGCGTCGGGGGGCAGCCCGGAGGGTATGGCGGCGGGCGCGCGGGCGTTGCTCGACCGCGTCCCCGATGGCGGACGAGGGCTCGCGATCAGCCACACCCCCCTCGTCGAGCGCACCGCGCTCGGGCTGACCGGCACCGAGATCGAGCCGCTCAAGGAATGCGAGGGCATCCTGATCACCCTGCATGACGACGGCTCGATCGCCGTCGACGAGCTCCGACTCGACGGGGATCCGTCGGACGGGTGAGCTGGTACTCGCACGTCGGAGCGGCGTTCGCGCTGGGGTTCGCCCTGGGCGCCGCCCCCGGCCCGGTGCAGCTCCTGATCCTCACCGAGACCGCGAAGCGCGGCTTCTCCGGCGGGCTGCGGGTGATGCTCGGCGCGAACGGCACGCTGTTCCTGGTGATGGTGGCGCTCGCGTTCGGGTTCTCGTCGCTCGCGCCCGGTGAAGGGCTGCTCCGGGCGCTCCGCGTCGTCGGCGGAGGGTTCCTGATCTTCCTGGCGCTGGACGAGCTGCGTCGAGTCCGACGAGAGACCTCGGATCCCGAAGCCGCCCAGCTCGAGGTGCCGCCCACCATGGGACCCACGATGCGCGGCATCGTGTCGGTGGTCCTGAACCCGGGCGCCTGGATCTTCTTCGCCACGACGGCCTCCGCCGTCGTCGCCGACGCGACAGCCGACGGCGGCCGCGAGGCCGCGCTGGCGGCGGCGCTGTTCATGACGATCGGCGTGTCGGTCTCGGACTTCACGTTCACCCTGTTGGGAAGCGGCGGTCGAACGTTGTTGGGCGACCGAGGTCTCAGATGGATCCGCGTCGCGCTCTCGATCGGCCTGGCGGCCATCGGCGTGGTGTTCGTGGTGCAGGGAATCCGCGGCGGCTGAGCTCCTAGTCTGTCCCGGACTAGAAGATGAACGCGCTCCAGGGCGCCGGGTCCGAGGCGAACAACGCGTCGGCGCGATCGAGCCCGCCGGGACGCGGCTCGTGCACCCGCCCCGCTCGATGGAGCTGACGGAACGAGGTGCCACCCAGATAGGTCGCGCCAAGGTCGGCGGCGCTGCAGACGATGTCCGGATCTTCCTTCGTTCGCTCGCACGTTGCTCCACCCGCCGTCATCGTGAGCGCGTACCGCCCTTCGTTCCACGGGCAGAAGCGGTCCTCGACGTCGACGACGATGCGGCCGTCGCCGGCGTACCCGCGCGACGCGAGCGCGACGGGCACGTCCACCAAGCGCACGCGGAGCGCGTCGCTCGTCCGGAACCGGAGCCGTCGCGGCTCCTGCATCAGGAAGAACAGCGGTTCGTCGATCGGCCGGTTCCATGCCTTCACCCGATGCACCAGATCGATGTCGAACAGGTATCGCCAGATGTCGGCATAGGACTGCGGGTCGGAGGCGACGAGCTGCCGCACGCTGAGCTCGAGGCTCGGGAGGGAATCGGTCCACTCGTGCTTCACGCGGTATGACGCGTACGCGTCGGCGACGCCGTCCGTGTCGTGCACGGCGTAGAACATCGGGTCGTCCTTCTCCTTGCCGTCTTCGAAGTGCAGCAACTCCCACCACGCGTCGTCCATCGCGATCATCCCCGGCCGTCGCGGCTGCGCCCGGTCGTAGACCTGGCGCATCAACGGCATCGCCTGGCTCCGTGGCAGCAGGAGCACGCGCCCGGCAGCCCGGTACCCGCGGACGAACCCCGACCGGTCGCCCTCCAGGTCGATCTCGCCGAGGAACGACGCCAGACCGTAGCCGAAGCGCCCGTAGATCCCGCCCTCAGAGGCGTACAGCACGGCGATCGACTCGCCGCGCGAACGGATGTCGTCCAGCTGCGCGCGCATGATCGACGAGTTGATCCCGAGACGGCGGTGCGTCGGCTGGACACCCACGCTCGTCACGCCAGCTGCCGGGACCTGTGCGTCTCCCGGCACGGTCACGTGGAAGCTCACGGCCATCGCTCCCCCGACCATCCGTCCGTCGTCGACGGCCACGAGGCACCGATCGATCTCGGCGACCAGGCGTTCCCTCGTCAGATCTTCCGCAGTAACCACGCCGCTGAACGACAGCGCGACCGCGCGCAGGAACTCCTCGAACTCGTCCTCGGCGATCGCGCGGATCTCGACGTCCATGACGGTCGAGCCTACCGTGCGGCGACTGCCGTCAGGCCAGACCCTCGAACACGTCACCGAGCGCGGCCGAGCCGAGCGGACGCTCCGGCCAGCCGATCACGTGCGGCTCGTGCCGGAACACCTCGTCCTCGAGCTCGTCGGAGAAGTCGTTGGCCTGCGTCCGATGTTCGCGGATCGCCGCGCGCTTGCGGTCCACGACGCTCGAGCAGTCCACGTTGACACCGATCGTCTCGTCCGGCACGCCTCGAGGTTGGAACGGTTGCGTCGGATCGATCGGCTCCTTGCCGCCGGCGACGAGCTCCTCGTTGAACCGCTCGATCATGGAGTTCGGGATCGACGAGTACAACAGCCGCGCGAGAGCATCGCTCCCGACACGACAGCGACGGAACGCCTCGGTCGTCGCCCTGCCCACCGTGATGTGATCGGCATGGCCGGTGACGCCTTCGGGACCGAACGTGATGACCACGTCGGGGCGTTCCTCGCGCAGGATCGCGGCGATCCGCTCGACCAACTCGTCGAATGGCGCCTCGGCCACGCCACCATCCGGATACCGCAGGAACTCGTGCCGGTCCGGCACCCGGCCGAGCGCGACCCACGATCGACGGTCCTCGTCCTCACGGACCGCGCCGAGGTTCGACCGCGAGGCGAGGGACGGGTCCGAGATCATGCCGCCCTCGCCGCTCGTGACGTGGACGAGCGTGAACCGGAAGCCGGGCTCGTCGGCGTGGAGCGCGACCGTGCCGGAGCAGGCGAACGTGTCGTCGTCGGGGTGAGCGACGACGGTGACCAGGCGGCGGCTCACCTCAGCCGTTCCCGCCCTCCAGGAGCGCGTCGAGGCCGAACGTGAGGCCGGGCCGGGCCGGGACCGCCTTCACCGCCGTCAGCACGCCCGGCATGAACGACACGTGCGAGAGGGAGTCGTGGCGGATCGTGAGCGTCTGACCGAGCCCGCCCAGGATCACCTCCTGATGCGCGACCAGACCGGGAAGGCGGACCGAATGGACCCGGATGCCGTCGACGTCGGCGCCCCTGGCTCCCGCGACGCGCTCCACGGGAGCGTCCGGGGACACGAACCCTGGATCCCTGGCCGCCGCCACCCGCCGCGCGGTGGCCATCGAGGTGCCCGAAGGCGCGTCCGGCTTGTCCGCGTGGTGGAGCTCGATGATCTCCACGTCCGGCAAGTACCGGGCCGCCTCCTCGGCGAACCGCATCAGCAGCACGGCGCCGATCGCGAAGTTCGCGGCGATGCACACACCGACGTCTCGCTGCTCGGCCCATCTCGGGTCCGGCTCGAACCCCGTCGTGCCGCTCACCACGTGCAGACCGTGCGCGACGCACCACGCGATGTTGTCGGGGGCGGCCTCGGGCCGCGTGAACTCGACCGCGACCTCCGTTCCGGCCTCGGTCAGCGCGTCGAGCGACGCGGCGAGCGCGATCCCCTCGACGACCTGGCCGGCATGGGACGGATCGACGGCGGCGACCAGCTCGAGGTCCGCGTCGGCGTTGACCGCCCGGCACACCTCGCGGCCCATGCGTCCGGCGGCGCCCACGACGCCGACGCGGATCACGCCATGACCTCCTTGAAAGCCCCTCCGGCGAACGGTCCGAGCACGGTGAGTGTCATCGGTTGCGACAGTACGCGTTCGGCCACCCGTCGTGCATCCTCGAGCGTCACGCGCTCGATCCGGCCGAGCGTCTGGCTCACCGACAGGATCTCGCCGTGCGCGATCTCGGACTTGCCCAGGCGCGACATGCGCCCGCCCGGATCCTCGAGGCTCAGCACCAGCGACCCCTTCACGTGACCTCGAGCTCGCTCGAACTCCTCATCGGTGAGACCGCCGGACGCGACGTCCTCGAGCTCGCGCCGGAGGAGGCCGATCACCTGCTCGGCACGGGCCGGCGTCGTGCCCGCGTACGTCGTGAACAACCCGGCCTCGGTGTACTGGGAGTGATAGCTGTAGACCGAGTACGCCAGGCCGCGCCGTTCCCTGATCTCCTGGAACAACCGCGACGACATCCCGCCTCCGAGCGCCGTGTTCACCACGAGGAACGCGAACCGCTCGGGATCGGTGCGTGCCAGGCCGTTCGTCCCCAGGCAGATATGCGCCTGCTCCGTCTTCCGCCGGCGAACAAGGCGCTTGCCGGACGATGACGGCGGGTGGCCCGCACTCCGGAGGTTCCACGTCGAGTCATCGCCTTCGGGAAGGGCGCGCCCCGTCTCCATGCGGGTGGCGAGGAGCGACAGGACGTCGTCGTGCCGAACGTTGCCGGCGGCCGCCACCACGAAGTTCCCGGGGACGTAGTGGCGCTTGTAGAAGCGGTGGACGGACGTCCGGGTCGCCGCCTCGATCGTGGCGACCGTGCCGAGCACGGGCCGGCCGAGCGGATGATCGGGCCAGAGCGTCTCGGTGAAGACGTCATGCACCAGGTCCTCGGGTGAGTCCTCGTGCATGTTGATCTCCTCGAGGATCACCTGCCGCTCACCGTCCAGGTCCGGCGAACGGATCACGGAGTGCTGCAGCATGTCGGCGAGATGGTCGACCGCGAGCTCGAGGTCGCGGTCGAGCACGCGCGCGTAGTAGCACGTGTACTCCTTCGCGGTGAAGGCGTTCAGGTCGCCGCCGACGGCGTCGAACGCCTGCGCGATGTCCTGCGCGCTGCGCGACTTCGTCCCCTTGAAGAGCAGATGCTCCAGGAAATGGCTGGAGCCGCTGATCGCGGGCGCTTCGTCGCGCGAGCCGGCCAGGACCCAGACGCCCAGCGACACCGAGCGCACGCCGGGCATCCGCTCCGTCACGACACGGAGCCCCGACGTGTACTCGGTGCGGTGGATCGCCATATGCGGGTGGCGTTACTCGGCGGGAGGCGTGTCCGTGCGCTCGCCGCTCGGCTGGTCGCGGAACCGGCGACCGCGCGGCTTGTCACCGCCGCCACCGCTGCCGCTCGAGACGCCGCTCCGCTCGCCGCCGCGGCCGCCGCGCTCACCGCCGCCACGTCCACCCCGGTCCTCACGTGGACGACGCTCGCCGCCGCCGCCGTTCGGGTCGGTGCCTTCCGGCACCTCCCACTCGGGCCCGACCGGCTTCAGGCTGATCTTGCCCTGCGCGTCGATGTCCTCGACCAGCACGGTGAGCCTGTCGCCTTCCTTCACGGCCTCCTCGACGCTCTGCAGGCGCTTGCCGCGCCCGAGCTTCGAGATGTGCACCAGGCCGTCGCGACCGGGCACCAGGTTCACGAACGCTCCGAACGTGGTCGTCTTCACGACCGTTCCCTCGTAGGTCTCGCCCACGAGGACGGGACGCGGGTTCGCGATCTCGTCGATCATGTGCGCCGCTTGATCGGCACCTTCGCCACCCGTCGTCGAGCCGATGAACACGGTCCCGTCGTCCTGGATGTCGATGTCGGCGCCGGTGAGCGCGATGATCTCGTTGATCCGCTTGCCCTTCGGTCCGATGACCTCGCCGATCTTGTCGACGGGGATCTGGATCGAGATGATCCGCGGCGCCTTCGAGTTCACCTCGTCGCGCGGCGATGCGATCACGGACTCCATCACGTCGAGGATCGTGAAGCGTGCATCACGTGCCTGCTTCAACGCGTTGGCGAGGACCTCCCCCGGCAGACCGGTGACCTTCATGTCGAGCTGGATCGCCGTGACGAACTCGCGCGTCCCGGCGACCTTGAAATCCATGTCGCCCAGCGCGTCCTCCGCGCCGAGGATGTCCGTCAGCGTGATGAACTTGCCCTCGTCGGCGATCATGCCCATCGCGATGCCGGCGACCGGCGCCCTGAGCGGCACACCTGCGTCCATCATCGAAAGCGTCGAGCCGCAGACCGACGCCATCGACGTCGAGCCATTCGAGCTCAACACGTCCGACACCAGGCGCAACGCGTACGGGAACTCATCCTCGTTCGGGACCACGGGGATCAGCGCCCGCTCGGCGAGCGCGCCGTGCCCGATCTCGCGACGACGCGGCGAGCCGACCCGGCCCGTCTCGCCCGTGGAGTAGGGCGGGAAGTTGTAGTGGTGCATGTACCGCTTGTTGTCTTCCAGATCGAGCGTGTCGATCATCTGCGACATGCGGAGCATGCCCAGCGTCGTCACGTTCAGCACCTGCGTGTCGCCGCGGTTGAAGATCGCCGAGCCGTGGGCGCGCTTGAGCACGCCCACCTCGGCCGAGAGCGGCCGGATGTCGGTGGCCGTGCGGCCGTCCAGACGGATGCCCTCATCGATCACGCGCTTGCGCATGACCTTCTTCTGCAGCTGCTTCCACGCGGGACCGAACTCGCTCGCGCGCGCCGCGGCGTCGTCGCCCAGCACGGATGCCAGGTGCTCCTTGGCCTCGGCCTTCAGCGCGTCGAGCTTCGCCTCACGCTCGGCCTTGTCCGGCACGATGGCCTCGCCCAGGCGGTCCTTCGCGAACGCGCTCACGGCGTCGTACACGTCGTCGCCGAAGAGCGGCTTGGGCTCCCACGGCTGCTCCGTGACGCCGACGGCGTCGACGAACTCCTGCTGGAACTCGATCACCTCGGCGATCGCGACCTTGGCGGCCTCGAGGCCCTCGGCGACCGTCTCCTCGGTGGGGGCGGTGGCGCCGTCGGCGAGCAGCGCCCAGGTGTTGTCGGGCGCCTCGCCCTCGATCATCAGGATGTCGATCACGCCCGACTCGTTGCGGCGGCCGGCGACGACGACGTCGAACGTCGCCTCCTCCGTCTGCTGGAACGTGGGGTTCACGACCCACTGGCCGTCGATCAAGGCCATGCGGACGGAGCCGACCGGACCGTCGAACGGCAGACCGGCCAGGCACGTGGCGACGGACGCCGCGTTCATCGCGACGACGTCGTAGGGGTTCTCGCCGTCCATGCCGAGCACGGTGATGACGACCTGGACCTCGTCGCGGTAGCCGTCCCGGAACGTCGGCCGCAGCGGGCGGTCGATCAGCCGGCAGGTCAGGACCGCCGTCTCGGACGGGCGGCCCTCCCGGCGGAAGAAGCTGCCCGGGATCTTGCCGATCGCGTACATCCGCTCTTCGACGTCGATCGTGAGCGGGAAGAAGTCGATCCCCTCGCGGGGGTTGGAGCTGACGCAGGTGCCGAGCACCTGGGTCTCGCCGTACGTCGCCATGACGGCGCCGTCGGCGAGTCGGGCCATGCGGCCGGACTCGAACGTCAATGTCTGGTTCCCGATCTTGCGGGAAAGGGTGGTGGTGGCCATGGGCCTGTTCCTCCTGGTGGTTGCGGCGGACCCGTGTGGTCCGCATCGGCGTGGTGCTGGGAGGCGGCGCGCAGGCCAGTTGTCAGTGGTGGGCCTCCGCGCGGCGGGCGCTCTCGCGCCGGCGGCTCGGAAGCTCGCTACTGATAACCGACCGCAGGTGTCGTCGCCCCCGGTCCGTTCAGTGGGTCGTTGCGCATCACTCCTTACGAGCGGAAGGCGCCTCGTGGGCGCCTTCGGCGGTGTTAGCGGCGGAGACCGAGCTTCGCGATGACCTCGCGATAGCGCTCGATGTCCTCACGCTTGAGGTATTCCAGGAGCCGGCGTCGTCGGCCGACCATCTGGAGCAGACCCCTTCGCGACGCGTGATCCTTGGTGTGGAGCTTCAGGTGCTCGGTCAGGTCGGCGATCCGCTTGGTGAGCACCGCCACTTGGACCTCTGCGGATCCGGTGTCGCCCTCGGAACGGGCGTACTGGCCGATGATCTCGGTCTTATCGTCTTTGGTCAGGGTCATCGCTGGTCAAGGCTACCAAAGGAACGGCGACGGAAGCCCGGACCGTTCATCGGAGCTCCGGATGGCCCGGCGCGGTGATGAACGCCGGCAGCATCCTGCCCACCACACGGCCCTTGGGAGTGACCGTGACCTCGGCCACGGCCGTCGTCGAGCCCGCGGTCGAGAAGTTAGGCCACACGAAGTTCCCGAGGCTCCAGAAGATCGGACGCCCGTGGTAGACGGACAGGGGCTGCAAGCGGTGCGAGTGGGCTCCGAAGATCATGTCGGCCCCGGCATCGATCAGCCTGTGGCCCTCCGAGACCTGATACTCCCGCGGTTGAGTGTCGAGCTCGACCCCCCAGTGGACCATCACGACCACGATGTCGGCGCTCTGCGCCGCCGCTCTGACCGCGCCGACCATGAGGGAGAAGTCGTGCCCGGCGGCCGTACCCGGCTTGTGCGGTCCAGCGACCTCATCGAGCGGGTCCAACACCTCGTCGAACCCGAGGACGGCGATCGTCCAACCGCCCGCCTGGAACACGGCGGGTTGGAGCGCCTGGTCCTGGTCCTTCCCCGCCCCGACCGCGGCGATCCCGGCGGCCTCGAGGTTCTTCCGGCTGTCGACCAACCCTCGCGGTCCGCGATCGTACGCGTGGTTGTTGGCAAGGCTTCCGACGTCGACGCCGGCATCGCGCATCGCCGGGAGCGCGTCCGGCGTGCCGTGGAAGCTGAATTCCTTGACGAGTTGCGACGCCCGCGTCGGTCACCGGACACTCCACGTTCACCACGGTGAGGTCGTCCCGCCGGAAGAGGCCGTTCAGGCCCGACCACGCGTACCCGTAGCCCTGGGACGCGTACGTGGTGATGTAGCCGGGGTCCAAGCTGACGTCGCCTGCCCCATGGATCACGATCCGCTGCGGCTCGGACCCGGCGGTGACGGGGACGGTGACGGCGACGGCGATGTGACCACCCGACCCCGCTGGACGCTCGGGTCAGGTCCCGCCGGCTCCTGCCCCGCCCTCCTCGTCACGCCGGGCGGCGGCCGAGACGACCGTCATGCCGAGCATCACCACGAGCGCCAGCGCGACCAGGCCCAGAACGGGACGGGAGGCCGGCGGGCGTGCTCGCCCCTCATCCCACCGGCCGTTCGAGCGGGTCTTCGCCGAGCGCTTGCCCGGAGACGATCTGCCGGGTCCGGGCGACGTCGTCGGCGATCGCGGCCACCAAACCGTCCGTCGAGTCGTACCGCACCTCGTCGCGCAGGCGTTCCCAGAACTCGATCGCGAGGGGAACGCCCCGGAGCTCGCCTCCTTCGTAGTCCAGCAGGAAGGCCTCGGCATGCAGCGGCTCCGTCCCGAACGTCGGGTTCGTGCCGACGTCGATCGCCGCAGGGTGGCGCAGGCCCTGGTGCTCCGCCACCCCCGCATAGATCCCCTGCCCGGGGAGCAGGAGTCGCGGCCACGTGCGGAGGTTGGCCGTGGGGAACCCGAGCCCTTTGCCACGTCCGTGCCCGGAGACCACTTCGCCGTCGAGGACGAACCGGCGCCCCAGGGCGGTCCGCGGCCACGCCAGGTCGCCGGCGGCGAGCGCATCGCGGATCGACGACGACGACACGGTCCTGCCGTCCACCTCGACGAGCGCGACGCCCTCGGCCGTGAGCCCGTACGGCGCCCCCAGCGACGGCAGGTTCTCCACCGTGCCGGCGGCCTTGTGGCCGAACGTGAAGTTCGCGCCCATGACGGCGTGCAGGGCGTTCACGCCCCCCACCAGGACGCGTTCCACGAAGCCTTCGGCCGGGACCTGCGAGAACTCCTTCGTGAACGCGAGGACGACCAGATCGTCGATGCCGATCGGCCTCGATGAGCGCTGCGCGCCGCTCGACGGTCGTGAGCAGCCGCGGCTCGCTCCCCGGGCGTCAGCACCTCGCGGGGATGGCGGTCGAACGTGACGGCCACCGCTCGGACCCCGCGTTCGTGCGCCGCGTCCACCGTCCGCGCGATCACCGCGCGATGCCCCAGATGCACCCCGTCGAAGAACCCGACGGTGACGACCGACGGGCCTTCCGTCCACGGGAAGGCGCTCCAAGCCCTTCGACGATCCGCATCGAACGAGGGTATCGAGAACCGGGCGGTCCCGGGCTCGCCGTTCCTTCGTGTACGAGCGCCGGCGTTGCGACTACGGTTGTCCGATGCGCCGGGTCAGGGCTCGCGTGGCGATGGCCGTCCTGCTGTGCCTTCCCTTCGCGCTGATCGGTTGTGGACGGGACAGCGCCCCCCCGGTCACGAGCGTCCTGCACGACGACACCGTCACGATCGGATCGTTCAACTTCCCCGAGAGCGAGGTGCTGGCCGAGATCTACGCGCAGGTCCTCGAGGGCCACGGGTTCCAGGTGGATCGCCAGTTCGACGTGGGTCCTCGCGAGCTGTTGATCCCCGCGCTGCAACGGGGACTGGTGGAGCTGGTGCCCGAATACGCGGGCAGTCTCCTTGGCTTCTTCGGTGGCGCGGCTTCCAGCGACCCCGCAACCACCCATGAACGCCTGGCCGTCGCGCTGGCGCCGCGCGGTCTCACGGCATTGAGCGCGGCCCCCGCCGAGGACACGAACGCGTTCGCCGTCCCGGCGACGATCGCGGACGGATTGCACGTGCGATCGCTGAGCGACCTCCGTTCGCTACGCGCCGGGGCTGACGTTCGGAGGGCCGCCCGAGTGTCAGGACCGCCCGCTCTGCCTCAAGGGGCTGGAGGACGTCTACGACCTGCACTTCAAGGAGTTCGTCCCGCTCGACACCGGGGGCCCGCTCACGGTGCAGGCGCTGAACGACGGGACCATCGACGTCGGCCTGCTCTTCTCGAGCGACCCGACGCTCCTAGCGGGCGGGCTGATCGACCTCCGCGACGATCGTTCGCTCCAGCCGGCGGAGAACGTCACGCCCGTCATCTCCCACGCGACGCTCGAGCGGTTCGGCTCGAAGATCGCCGACCCGTTGAACGCCGTATCCGCGGTGCTGCGGACCGCGGACCTCCGGGAGTTGAACGCGGCGATCGCCGCGGGCCGCCCGGTCGCCGAGGTCGCTCGCGACTGGCTCCGGGCGAACGGCTTCGAGGTTCCACCGGAGTAGAGTCGGTCGCTCGAGGAGGACGATGGACGCGACGAGCCCGGCGAAGAACCCGATCGAGGTCGAACATCGCCCGGCTCCGGCCAGCGCGCCCCCGAGGCGCCGGCCGAGCGGCGAGCCGCCTCCGCTGCCGCACCAGCTCGGCCGCACGGGCAAGTTCTGGCTGGTGATGGTCGGGTACTTCTTCGTGACCACGATCGGCGTGCTCACGTTCCCGACGTTCGCGAGGTACTTCGAGAAGTGGGATACGGAACGGCTGCGCTGGATCGCCGCGATGCGGACGCCGTGGCTCACGCACGTGATGCTGGCGGTCAACCTGGTCGCCGCGAGCTGGACGATCCGCGTCCTGCGGTGGAGCGCATGGCTCGCACTGATCGTGTTCCGCCGCTGGCGGCACCTGCTGGTGTTCATCGGGGCCGTCATCGTGCTCGAGGTCCTCGCGTACCAGATCAGCTTGGGCATCGGGCGGCCGCGGCCGCTGGGCGTGACGATCCTGGCGCCGTGGACCGGCTTCTCGATGCCCTCGCAACCCGTGGCGGGGCTCGCGGTGACGCTGATCGGCATCACGTACACGCTGATCGTGCCGGGCACGCGTCGCCTACAGGCCAAGTGGGCGATCGGGATCATCCTCGGCATCGTCTGGTTCGCCCGCATGTACCTCGCCGTCGACCAGCCGACGAGCGCCGGCTTCGGCGCGATCCTCGGCGTCGCCACCGGGCTGACGGCGTTCCGATGGTTCACGCCGAACGACGTCTTCCCCGTCTCGTACCGGCGCGGGAAGGCCGCACACCTCGACGTCGGCGGACTGCGCGGCGAGGCGATCGTCCGGGCGGTGAAGGACCAGCTCGGCCTGGACGTGATCGCGATCAAACCGGTCGGGTTGGAGGGCTCGGGCGGCTCGACGCCGCTCCGCATGACCGTGGCGACGCCCGAGGACGAGCACGGCAGGTACCTGTTCGCGAAGCTGTACGCCAAGAACCACGTCCGCGCGGACCGCTGGTACAAGCTCGGGCGGACGATCCTGTACGGGGCGCTCGAGGACGAGACCCCGTTCGGGACCGTCCGCCGGTTCGTCGAGTACGAGGACTACACGCTTCGCCTCATGTACGACGACGGTCTCCCGGCTCCGAAGCCGTACGGGATCGTCGAGATCACGCCGGAGCGCGAGTACATGATCGTGATGGAGTTCTTCGACCATGCCGTCGAGATCGGCGACATCGAGGTCTCCGACCACGTGATCGAGCAGGGTCTGCAACTGGTCAGGCGGATGTGGGACATCGGTCTGGCACACCGGGACATCAAGCCCGCCAACCTGATGGTCCAGGAGGGCGAGCTGCGGCTGATCGACGTCTTCTTCGTCCAGGTGCGCCCCTCGCCATGGCGCCAGGCCGTGGACCTGGCCAACATGATGATGGTCCTCGCCCTGCGGAGCGACGCGCCCCGCGTGTACGAACATGCGCTGCGGTACTTCACGCCCGATGAGATCTCCGAGGCGTTCGCCGCGACGCGGGGGGTGGCGAGCCCCACGCAGCTGCGATCGCTGATGAAGCAGAACGGCGTCGACCTCCTGGCTGAGTTCCGCGCGCTCGCGCCCCCACATCCCCCGATCCGCATCCAGCGGTGGAGCGTGCGGCGCGTCGCCCTGACGCTCTGGGTGTTGTTGCTCGGGTTCCTGGTCTTGGGCCTGGTCGTCTCGAACTGGAACGCGTTCGTATGAGGCGACGGTGGCACCTCGCGCTCGTGATGACCGTCGTCGTGGTCGGGCTCAGCGGGTGCTCCGCAGGAGGCGGCGGCAGGACGCCCCT
This sequence comes from uncultured Actinomycetes bacterium, assembly GCA_963723855.1. GTDB lineage: Bacteria > Actinomycetota > UBA4738 > UBA4738 > HRBIN12 > JBBQVZ01. The sequence continues at coordinate 43,483 of CAVRSI010000024.1, forward strand.
CTGCGTCAACATCGACGACGGGGTCTTCGTCCTGCTCGCTCAGTCGGTTCCATCCGCGACCGAGCTGCCGTGCGTGTCCGAGTTCCCCGTCGGCTGGACGTTCGGCGGCTCCGACATCTCGAGGGGTCTGTCGCGCTTCTGGCTCGATTCCGATCGCGGCGGGGTCCATGCGGTCGAGGTCTCGCTCCGGCGGTCGTGCGACACGTCGGGAGCCGTCGAGGAAGAGCCCGCGCCCGACGAGGTCGGGACCCGCGTCTTCGTCAGGCCCGATTCCCTGGAGCCGTCGTTCACCGGAACCCGTTTCCTGCTGTTCGACGGCGGGTGCATCGGCTACACGTTCCACTTCTCGAACGGTGCTCCGTCGACGCTCGCGATCGAGGCGGTCGACGCGCTCTCCTTGCTTCCTCGCACGACGGTCGTCGCCGAGGTCGCCAAGGATCCGGGGCTCGTCCTCTGCGGCGCCGAGGCCCCGCCGTGTGCCGGGTAGCATCGGCGCCATGCTGACCGACCATCGCCGCGCGCTCTGGTACGCGCTCGCGTTGCTCGCCTCGCTCGGCTTCGTGCTGTTCGCCGTCGGGAAACACCCCCCGTCGCTCGCGCCGTTGACGACGCTCCCGTTCGTCGGTCGCTTCGACCGGCAGATGTACAACTGGGTCGACGACATCCGTGTCACGCCCCTCACGTGGCTGTTCCGCTTCCTGAACGTGGTCGGGGGCGGCATCGTGACGATCCCGTTGCGCGCCATCGCGGCGATCTACCTCCTGGTGCGACGCTGGTGGCGACGCGCGGCAGGGTTCATCCTGACCTGGGCGGCCTCCGAGCTCCTGCTCACGCTCCTGAAGGCCTGGTTCCACCGCGGACGTCCACCCGCAGGCATCGTCGCGATCGTCGGCTACTCGTTCCCCTCGGGTCATGCGACCGCGGGCGCGGCGACGGCGGTGGCGCTGGTGCTCGCGTTCATGCCGGCCGGCCGCGAACGGCGCAAGTGGGAGTGGATCGCCGTGGGGTTCGCGTTCGTGATGGCGTTCTCCCGGGTCTACCTCCGCGCCCACTGGTTCTCGGACGTCGTCGCCGGCGTGCTGCTGGGATCGGGGATCGCGTTGGGGTCGTTCGCGGTGGTGAACGAGATCGCGACGATGGTGCTCGGCAAGCCGGTCGATCAGCCGGAGACGCCGGCGGACGCCTGAGTCGCGCTCTCATCAGGGACCGGACGTCGCCAACTCTTCTTCGCACGCCAGATGAGGTACGTGAAGCCGCCGAGCGGGATCTGGATGCCGAACGTGAGGGTCCGGAAGAGCAACACGGCGGCCACGATCGCGGCTTTGTCTCCCCCCGCCGCCGCGGACAATCCGCCGATGTAGCCCAACTCGATCACGCCGAGCCCTCCGGGCGTGATCGGGAGCGCCGAGATCAGCCGGCCGAACGAGAACACGGCGAACACCTCGGCGGCGCTCACCTCTCCCTCGGAGACACCCAGGTCACGGAGGGCCAGCAACAGGATGAAGTACAGCGCGACATGGCTCAGCAACGTCGTCCAGGTCAGCCTCCACCAGCGGTCGGCGACCAGTGAGATCGTGTCGGCGCGGAACTTGGCGGCTCGATCCGCGAGGTCGACGACGGGTGGCTTGCGGAACACGCGCCTGATCGCCGAGAGGACGTGACCCAGTCCACCGCCCACACGCCGCGCGAGCGCTTCGCTGCGGAACACCGCCGCGAGGAGCAGGACGGCGCCCGCGAGGACGGCCAGGCCGATCAGCGCGATGGAGATGAACGCCGCGCTGCTCCGACCCTGGATGACCAGGAACACGATCGACAGCACGGGAAGCGCCAGCTTGATGAAGATGTTCCAGATGCCGCTCACGCCCACGTAGAGGGCGACCTGCGTGCCGGTGAAGCCCCACGAATGGAGGATCTCGTACGTCAGGCCGACCGCGATCGCGCCTCCCCCGGGCAGCGTGTTGGCCACCGACGTGGCGGTCTGGGTCGAGACCGCCGACTGCCCAGTCGTCAGCCCGGGCAAGGCCGCCATGTTCGCCCACCAATACGTGAACAGGTTGAAGATCGTCGCGGCGATCAGGGTCCCGAGCTCCAGGGGCGTGAGGCCGCTGATCGACTTCCATACCTGCGCGTAGTCGGCGAACTTCGGGATCGCGAAGACGAAGATCCCGATCACGATCAGGATCGAGACGGCGAACGACACGTAGCGCCACACGCTGCGGCCCGAGCGCCCCTTCGCTTCCGCCATCCGGCGAGCCTATCCCAGAGCGTGGTCCGACGAGCCCCGGCCTCAGGCCGACGGCGCCAGGATCACGTGCGGCCGCGCCTTCGGCCCCTCATCCTCGTAGACGCCGATCAACGCGCCGCCCGGCGCGAAGACCGCGTACGGCCCCTGGATGCCGGCCGGCCCGAGGATCCGGCCATGACCCGCCGCGACCGCTTCCTCGGAACTCAGCTCCAGACGCGGGAGATGCGCGACCGCCCGCTCCAACGGCAGCAGCGTCTCGACCAACGAAGGCTCGACCGCCTCGGTCGCATGCAGCGTGCCGATCGCCGTGCGACGAAGACGCGTGAGGTGCGCTCCGCTCCCGAGCGCGGTGCCGACATCCGCGAGGAGCACCCGCACGTAGGTGCCGCCGGAGCACGTGACCCGGAAGTCCACGTCGCACCCGTGCATCGCGGTCAGCTCGAACACGTCGACGCGGATCGGGCGGGCCGGCGCCTCGAGCACGTCGCCGCGCCGGGCCGCCTCGTACAGCTTGCGGCCGCCGACCTTCACCGCGGAGTACGCGGGCGGCACCTGGAGGGACTCCCCCAGCAGCGACGACATCGCGTCGCGGACGTCCGACTCCGTTGCCGTCACCGGCCGTTCGAGCGTGACCTCGCCGTCGGCGTCGAGCGTGGTGGTCTCGACCCCCAGCCGCGCGGTGCCCTCATACGTCTTGGGGAGCGCACCGAAGAACCGCAACAGGCGTGTCCCTCGACCCACACCGAGGACCAGCAGGCCGCTCGCCATGGGATCGAGCGTCCCGGCGTGTCCCACCTTGCGCGTGCCGAGGCGCTTCCGCACCACGTCCACGACGTCGTGCGACGTCATCCCCCCCGGTTTGTCGACGAGGAGCACGCCGTCCGGTTGGCTCACGGAACGGAGGCGGGCTCGCGCAACGCGGCGACCAGCCGGGCGATCGTTCCCGCCGGGCCGTGCTCCGACGTGTAGCCGGCCGCCAGCCGGTGTCCGCCGCCGCCGAAGGCGGCGGCGATCGTCGCGAGGTCGTGCGATCCTCGCGATCGGGTGCTCACCTTGAACCGACCGTCCCGCTGCTGCTTGAGGACCGCCGCGACGTCCACGTCGCGCACGGTGCGGATCAGGTCGATCAGATCGTCCGTCTCACCCGCTCCGGCTCCGGCCCCGGACAGGTCGGCCTGGGTGAGGTAGGTCCACACCAGGTCCGCCTCGGGAACGAACGTGACCCTGGAGAGCGCGATCGCCGAGACCCGCAGGAAGGCGGCCCCGTTGTCTTCGTACAGGGCCTGCACCAGGCGCGCGTGATCGAACGGATGCTCGCGCAGCGCGGCCGCGATGCGCAGCGTGTCCGGGGTGGTGGCCTCGTACTGGAAACGTCCCGTGTCGGTCACCAGCCCGGCGTACAGGCAGGCGGCGGTCTCGTCCGGCATCGGCCCGCCCATCGCGTCGATCAGGCGGTAGACCATCTCGCACGTGGAGGACGCCGCCGGGTCGATGAGCGGGATCGTGCCGAGCCCGTCGTTCGACCGATGGTGATCGATCCAGATGAGCTCGCCGGCGTTGGATGCCGCGCGACCCAGCGGGCCGAGCCGGTCGAAGGACGCGCAGTCGCACGTGACCATGACGCTCGGTGCGTCCGGGAAGTCGCTCACCTCGACCAGGTCCTGCGACCCGGGGAGGAGCGCCGCCCAGCGGGGCATAACGAGCGGTTCGTTGGGGAACGAACACACGGTCGCCGTTCCCCGCCGACGGAGGAAGCCGGCGAGCCCGAGCATCGAGCCGAGCGCGTCGGCGTCCGGGTTCAGGTGACACGCCAGTGCGACGTCGGTCGCCGACCCGAGCACCTCCGCGGCGCGCGCCATGTCATCCATCGGATCCCTCCTCCCCGTCTTCGCCGGCGTTCAGCCGCGCGATCAGGCGATCGATCGTCGCCGCCTGCTCGAGCGTGGCGTCCTCCTCGAACGCGAGCTCCGGGAGGAACTTCATCCGGACCTGCTTGCCGATCACGCCACGGAGCCTCGGGACGGCCGAGCGGAGACCCGCCCGCGTGGACGCGCGCTCCTTGTCGTCGCCGAACGCCGTGTAGTAGACCCAGGCACGCCGGAGATCGGCCGTGACCTTCACGCCCGTCACGGTCACGAACCCGATGCGTGGGTCTTTCAGCTTGGGGATCTCCTCCGCCAAGATCTCGCGGAACTCCTCCCCGACGCGTTCGATCCTCGGTCCCTGCGGCATGGCCCAAGCGTACCGGCGCCGAACGATAGTCACGTCTCATCCATCCGGATGATGGAGCGTGATCTCGGTCTCGATGATCTCCACGCCGCCCCAGGCTTCGACGAACCGCTCCACCTGCTGCATGACCTTGCGCACGTGGTAGCCCTCGGCTCCTGTCGCGGCGACCGCGAGCGTCGTCCGTTGCCACAGGTCGTGGTGGTCCACCTCTGCCACGCTGACGTTGAACTTCGAGCGGATCGCGCCCGTGAGCGCCTTCAAGACGTTCCGCTTCTGCTTCAGCGAGCCGCAGCCGGGGATCCGCAGGTCGAACCGCTGCAGCGCCACCAGCATGGGCTCAGATGGAGCGCGCCACCTCGCGGACCTCGTAGGCCTCGATGAGGTCGCCTTCCTTGATGTCCTGGAAGTTCTCGATGCCGATGCCGCACTCGTAGCCGGCGGCCACCTCGCGGACGTCGTCCTTGAACCGCCGGAGCGACGCGACCTTGCCGTCGTAGACGACCACGCTGTCGCGGACCAGACGCACCCGGCCGTCGCGCGTGATGGTGCCCTGCGTGACGTAGCACCCGGCGATCACGCCCAGCTTCGGCACCCGGAACATCGCCCGCACCTCGGCGGTGCCGAGGTGCTTCTCCCGTTGCTCGGGCTTCAACATCCCCGACAGCGCGGCCTTGATGTCGTCGATCGCGTCGTAGATCACCCGGTAGAGGCGTACGTCGACGCCTTCCTTCTCGGCGAGCTCGCGCGCCTGCTTGTCGGGACGAACGTTGAACCCGATGACGATGCAGTCGGACGCCAGCGCGAGCGAGATGTCGTCTTCGGTGATGCCGCCGGCCGCCGCGCGCACGATGTTCACGCGCACCTCTTCCTGCGGAAGCTTCAACAACGCGTCGGACAACGCCCCCAACGACCCCTGGACGTCGGCCTTCACGATGAGGTTCATCTCGGGGACCTCGGCTCGCTCCGCCTGACGCATCAGGTCCGAAAGGGTCGGGGGTCGCGAGATCACCAGCTCAGCCGACCGCATCTTCGCCTCGCGCTCGGAGGCGATGTGACGTGCCTCGCGCTCGTCCTCGACCTCGCGGAAATCGTCGCCGGCGCTCGGGACGTGGCTCCACCCGAGGATCTGGACCGGCTTCGACAGGCCCGCATGGATCAGCGATAGGCCGTTCTCGTCCTGCATCGCCCTGATCTTCGCGTACGCGGTGCCGCAGATCAGAGCGTCGCCCGCGGACAACGTGCCCTTCTGCACGAGCACGGTGGCGATGGGGCCCCGGCCCTTGTCGAGATGCGCTTCGATCACGGCGCCGCGCGCGTGGCCGGTCGGATCGCCCTTCAGCTCTTCGAGATCGGCGACGAGCAGGATCGTCTCGAGCAGCGTGTCGATGCCGACCTTGGTCTTGGCCGAGACGTCCACGAACTCGAACGTGCCGCCGTATTCGGAAGGGACGATGCCCAGCTCGACCATCTGGGTGCGTACGCGGACCGGGTCCGCGTCCTCTTTGTCCACCTTGTTCACCGCGACGATGATCGGCACCCCGGCCGCCTTCGCGTGATCCAGCGCCTCGACGGTCTGCGGCATCACGCCGTCGTCGGCCGCGACCACCAGCACGACGATGTCGGTGAAATTGGCGCCGCGGGCGCGCATGGCGGTGAACGCTTCGTGCCCCGGTGTGTCGATGAACGTGATCACGCGCTCGCCCAGATGCGCCTCGTAGGCACCGATGTGCTGCGTGATCCCGCCGAACTCTCCCCCGACGACGTCCGTCTGGCGGACGGCGTCCAGGAGCTTGGTCTTCCCGTGGTCGACGTGTCCCATGACGGTCACGACCGGAGGACGAGGCACGAGGGCGGCCTCGTTCACCTCCTCCTCGGGCTCGGCGTCGAGCTCTTCCTCGACCCCGATGATCTCGGCCTGGTGACCCAGGTCCGCCGCGATCAGCTCGATGGCTTCATCGGAGAGCGAGGTGGTCGCGGTGACCATCTCCCCGGCCATGAACAGGACCTTCACGATGTCGGCCGGCGACTTCCCGAGCTTCTCCGCGATCGTCTGCGGCGTCGCCCCGCGAACGAACTGCATCACCGGCAGCGCGGGCTTCGCGGGTGTCCGCGCCGGCGCGGGAGCGGAGGCCGCCGGCGCCACGGCGGCGGGACCGGCGCCGTCGCCCGCCGCCGCGGCGGGCGCCGTCGCGGGGGCCGGGGCGACCGGCTCCACCGGTGCATCGGGGACCGCCTTCACGACCGGCTTCGCCGCTGCCGCCTTCTTGGGCTTGCGGGGCGCGGGCGGCGGCTCGAGGACCTCGCGGCGCTTGGGGGTCGAGGCGGTCGCTTTGCCTCCGCTCGCGCGGAGCCGCGGGATCAGATCCTCGGGCACGCTGGACGAGGCCGATCGCCCGGCCGCACCCATCTGCTCGAGGGTGGCCACGAGCTCCTTGCTCGTGACGCCCAGCTCCTTCGCCAGCTCGTGAACCCTCACACCGCTCCTATCGATCGTTCCGATGTGCTCCCTAGCCTAGCGGCTGCATCCGCGGACAGCCCCGTCCCGAGCGCGCGCTCCAACGCCTTCGTCCGTATCGACGTCTCGATGCACGCGGCATCCCGATGCACGTACGCTCCGCGACCGGGCGCCGACCCCGACGGATCGACGACGGCGTCGCCCCCGTGGACGCACGCCACGCGGATCAGGTGGCCTTTCGGCGCCTTCCCCCGACACCCGACGCACGTTCGCTCGGGTGCCGACACCACGACTCACGCTTCCGCAGGCGCCTCGGCCGTCGCATCGACCGGCTCGGAGACAGCGGCCGGCTCGGGGGCGGCGTCCGGGTCGGAGGGAGCGTCCGGGTCCGAGGGAGCCTCCGCCGGAGGCTCGGCCGCAACCGGCACCTCGGCAGGCGCAGCAGCAGCCGGGCGCGACTCGTCGGCGACCTGTGCCTCGGACTTGATGTCGATCCGCCAACCCGTCAACCGCGCGGCGAGCCGAGCGTTCTGCCCCTCCTTGCCGATGGCGAGCGACAGCTGATAGTCGGGCACGATCACCAGCGCCGTGCTCGTCGCCTCGTCGATCCTGACCTCTTTCACCTTGGCGGGCTGCAGCGCGTTCGCGACCAGCTCGGCCGGGTTCGCGCTCCACGGCACCACGTCGATCTTCTCGCCGCGCAGCTCGTTCACGACCATGCGCACGCGGGACCCCTTCGGGCCTACGCACGCGCCGACCGGATCGACGCCGGGCTCGTTGGAGGAGACGGCGATCTTCGAGCGGTGGCCCGGCTCGCGGGCGACCGCCTTGATCTCGACGATGCCCTCCTCGATCTCGGGGACCTCCAACGCGAACAGCGCCTTCAACAGCCCCGGGTGCGAGCGCGAGACGACGATCTGGGGACCCTTCGTGCCCTTGCGCACCTCGGTGATGTAGGCCTTGAGCCGCTCGCCGTGACGGTACGGCTCCGACGGCACCTGCTCGGCCTGCGGCAGCAACGCTTCGACCTTGCCGAGGTCCAACAGCGTGTAGCGGCGCTCCTGCTGCTGGACGATGCCGGTGACCACATCGCCCTCGCGCCCCGCGAACTCCTCGTAGGTCATCTCGCGCTCCGCGTCGCGGAGCTTCTGGAAGATCACCTGCTTCGCCGTCTGCGCCCCGATGCGGCCCTTGAACTCGTCGGTCACCTCGACCTCTTCTTCGGAGATGACCTTCATCTCGAGCGCCGGCGTCTCGCCTTCGGCGAGCTCGCCTTCGTGCTCGACCTCGACCTCCTCGAGCTGCTGGAGCCAGACCCGCAGATCGCCGGTCTCGGGATCGATGTGCGCGCGGACGCCGACGAAGTCGTCGTCGCCCTCGGGGTTCTCCTGCTTCCACCACGTCTTGTAGGCGGAGGCCATGGCCTCCTCCAGGCCGGCGAGGATCGTCTCGAACGCGATGCCCTTCTCCCGTTCGAGCTCGCGCAAGGCGGCGATCATCTCGGCATTCATCGTGTGCTCCCCTTCAACTCTGCATCCCAGTCGACGACCGTGCGCGCCGACGCGATGTCGGCGTGGCGGACGCGCAGCTCCGCGCCGTCCGCGGCCACGACGATGCCCTCGTCGTCGGCCGCGACCAGCTCACCCGTGACGTTCGTCCGGCCGTCGACGGGTGTGGCCGTCTTCACCTTCACCATCTTCCCCACCTGTCGCACGAAGTCGCGCGGCCGCTTCAGCGACCGCTCGATCCCGGGCGACGACACCTCGAGGGCGTACGGGCCGGGGGCGAACCCCTCGACGTCCAGACGCCGCGACACCTTCTCGGCCAGCTCGGCGAGCGTGTCGACGTCGAGGCCGGCGTCGCGGTCGACGACCACCCGGAGGATCCTGCGGCCCGATTCGCGCCGGAACGCGACGTCGACCAGCTCGAAGCCGGACCCTTCGATCACGGGCCTGATGAGCGTCTCCGCTTCCATCCGCCCGACCGCCCCCTTCGACAAAGAAAGTGGGCGCGAGCCCACTTCCGGACACAACTCTGCTGACCGTTCGACGTTGAGTATAGCCGACCTCCGCGGAACTGCTGCTCAGAGCGCCCGGCGCTCCCCGTCGGAGGTGTTCCAGTGGTCGCGGCCGTTCATACGGCGGGCAAGTCGGGGGTCGTCCCAGCCCTGGTGGGCGGGGATGCGGAGCGTCCGGCAGGCGGCCCGGGCGGCTCCCTCGGTCGCGAACTCCTCGCGATCCCACAGACCCGTCACGTCCACCAGGAGCAGGTCCCACGTCTGCAGCCCGGCGTGCTGGATCACGCCTTCCACCTGGGGGTGCAGCTTCACGAACTCGACCAGGTGGTACGGGATCTTCGGCGCGCGCACGAGGAGGAGCTTACGGGGCGACGGCCAGCAGGTCGATCACGCCCGACGCCGCTTCGCCGATCGGCGCCTGCGTCCGCTCCCCGGTCGCTCGGAGCTTGAGATCCACGGTCCCCGCCTCGACACCCCGCTTGCCCACCACGACCTGGACCGGATACCCGATCAGGTCGGCGTCCTTGAACTTGACGCCGGCGCTCTCCTCCCGGTCGTCGAGCACCACGTCGACGCCACGTTCGCGAAGCTCGGCATAGATCCGCTCCGCCTCCGCCACCGTCTGCTCGTGGTTGCGGGTCGCGATCACGACGATCGCCTCGAACGGCGCCATGAGCCTTCGGCCAGATCATGCCGTCGTCGTCGTGGCTCTGCTCGGCCGCCGCCGCCATGATCCGCGTGATCCCGATCCCGTAGCTCCCCATCACGTACGGCTTCTCGGCGTCGTCCTCGTCCACGAACGTCGCGTCGAGCGGCGCGGAGTACCTCGTCCCCAGCTGGTAGATGTGGCCGACGACGATCGACCGACCGATCCGGAGCGCGCCACCGTCGATCGGGCAGCGGTCGCCTTCCCGGAACTCGACCAGGTCCTCCCAGCGATCCACGCGGAAGTCGCGGTCGACGTTGGCGCCCGTGACGTGGCGATCGACGTGGTTCGAGCCGGTCACCCAATCGTTGCCGCCGCGGACCGTCGTGGTCGGCGAAGACCTGACACGTCGTCGTCGAGCCCTTGCGGACCCACGTATCCCTTCACGAATCCCCGCGCGGCGAAATCGTCATCGTCGAACGGTCGCACGATTCGCCGGGAAGACGAGCTTCTCGAGCTTGTTCACGTTGACCTCGCGATCGCCCGGAACGAGGACGGCGACGTCGTGCCCGCCACATCGAACATCACGCACTTCAGCGTCTGCGACGGCGCCACGTCCAAGAGGGAGGCGAGCGAGTCGATCGTCGGCGTGTCCGGGCGTATCGATCTCGGTGAGCGGCTGGGTCCCGTCGCCCGGCGGATCCGGCGCCTGCGGCCGCGCGGCCTCCGTATCGGCCAGGTAGTCGCCGTTCTCGCATTCGACGAAGAGGTCCTCGCCGACGGTCGGCTCGCGCCATGAACTCGTGGTTGACGCCGCCGCCGATCTGGCCCGGGTCCGCCTCGACGATCGCCGTAGTCCAGCCCGAAGCGTGCGAAGATCCGCTCGTACGCCTCGTACATGACCCGGTAGGACTCGCGCATCCCGTCGTCGTCGCGATCGATCGAGTACGCATCCTTCATCAGGAACTCCCGCACCCGCAACAGCCCGAACCGCGGGCGGAACTCGTCCCGGTACTTCCACTCGACCTGATACACGTTCATCGGAAGGTCTCGGTACGACGGCAGGTCACCCGCCGCCAGCAACGCGACGACCTCTTCCTGCGTCGGTCCCAGGATCAGGTCCCGATCGTGGCGATCGGTCAGCTTGAACAGCGTGTCCCCGTACAGGTCGTACCGACCGGTCGCCCTCCACGGGTCGGCCGGCAACAGCATCGGCATCCGCAGCTCGATCGCGCCCGCCGCGTCCATCTCTTCCCGGACGATCGCCTCGATCTTGCGCATCGTCCGCAAGCCGAGCGGGAGGATCGTGTACACCCCCGACATCACCTGTCGTACGAACCCGCCGCGGAGCAAGAGGCGATGGCTCGCGATCTCGGCCTCCGCAGGATCTTCACGCAACGTCGGCACGAACAGCTTTGACAGGCGCATGGGTTCCACAGGATAGCGGCACCGTGGTCCGCGTCGTTGACGATGCGGCTGCCCAGCAGGCACAATCGGCGCCTGATGTGGACACACGGGATGACCTGGACGTGGCGCGAGGGCTCGCGGAGCCCCGTGTCGACGCGCTCGTAGGTCCAGCGCTCGCACCGCGAGCCCCCGCAGCCCCGGGCCGTCGGTCCGGGGTTTCCTGTTTCCCGCCGCCGTGGCCGCCCGGTGCCGGGACCGATCCGGGCGGCACCGACGAGAAGGAGCAGACGTGGATCCGCAGGTGCAGATGAGGCCGAGCCGGAACGAGTTCGACGCGCTCGCGGCTACCTGGCCCATGGTCCCCGTCTGGACCGAGCTGCTCGCCGACGTCTCCACGCCCGTGGGGCTCTTCCCCACCCTCGCCGGAGACGGTCCCGGCCTGATCCTCGAATCGGTCGAACGCTCGGAGCGCTGGGGCAGGTACTCGTTCGTAGCGGGGGACCCCGCCGCGGTGGTCGTGGTAGATGCGGACGGGGTGCGCATCGAGGACGTGGTCCGCCCCCTCCCGGTGCGACTGGCGCCTGCCGGCGGGGACCCGCGGGAGGCGCTGATCGCCATCGCGCGATCGCTCGCCGGTCCACGGCCGGCGGACCTGCCGCCCCTCACGGGCGGCCTCATGGGCTACCTGGCGTACGAGGCGGCGACCCTGCTCGACGGACACCCGGCGCCCGAGCCCGCCGACGCGCCGTGCCCTCCCATCGGGTTGCTGGTCATCGATCGCGCCGTCGTGTTCGATCACTGGCGTCAGCGGCTGATCCTGGTCGCGCACGTCCCCAAGGGCGCCTACGACGAAGGGGTGCGAGCGGTGCGGGATCTGGCCGCGCGGATCGCGTCGGCCGAGATGCCCGCCCTGGCTCCGTCGGTCCCGGTCAACGGTCCGCCGGCGGAGGGCGAGACCAACATGCCCGATGAGGGCTACCGGTGGACCGTGTCGGCGTTCAAGGAGCACATCCTGGCCGGGGACATCTATCAAGGCGTGCCCTCGCGGCGGGTGACGTTCGCCGCCCCCGACGGCGGCTTCCCCATCTATCGACGGCTCCGCGTCACCAACCCGGCGCCGTACATGTTCTTCGTGCGGATGCTGGGGATGGAGCTGGCCGGGTCGTCGCCCGAGCCCCTCGTCCGGGTCGAGGGCCGGCGCGTGTCGGCCAGACCGATCGCCGGGACGCGGCCCCGCGGGCAGACCGAGATCCGCGACCGGCTCCTCGAGCACGAGCTGCTCGCCGACCCGAAGGAACAGTCCGAGCACGCGATGCTGGTGGACCTGGCACGGAACGATCTCGGACGTGTGTGCGTGGCGGGCTCCGTCCGTCCGACCGAGCTGATGGAGGTCGAGCGGTTCACCAAGGTGATGCACATCGTGTCGACGGTCGAAGGTGAGCTCCGTGACGACCTCCACCCGCTCGACGCGCTCGCGGTGACGTTCCCGGCGGGGACCGTGACCGGCGCACCGAAGCGGCGAGCGATGGAGCTGATCGCGGAGCACGAGCCGACCGCGCGCGGCCCGTACGCCGGCGCGGTCGGATACCTCACGTTCGCGGGCGACCTCGACTTCTGCATCACGATCCGGACGGCGGTGATCGCCGACGGCCGGGTGTCGGTGCAGACCGGGGCAGGCGTGGTCGCCGACTCCGACCCCGAGACCGAGCTGGAGGAGACCAAGGCGAAAGCGGCTGCGCTGCTTCCCGCGGTCGCGCCGAGGAGCGGTAGGCTCGGCGGCGTGCCGGGGAACGTGGAGGGGCACGCATGATCCTGATCGTCGACCATTACGACTCCTTCACCTACAACCTCGTGCAGCTGGTCGAGAGCCTGGGGCGCTCCACGGACGTCGTGAAGTCCGACGCGGAGTCCGCGGAGGCGCTCGTCGGACGGGACCCCGACGCGGTGATCCTCTCCCCCGGCCCCGGCCGCCCCGAGGATGCCGGCGTGTTCACGTCGCTGCTCGCGCTCCTGCCCGACGAGACCCCGGTCCTCGGCGTCTGCCTGGGACATCAGGCGCTCGGCATCTCGTGCGGGGGCGTCGTGGATCGCGAGACGCCCGTCCACGGCAAGGCCTCGCTCGTCTTCCACGAAGGCAAGGGGATCTTCGAGGGCGTCACCGATCCGTTCGAGGCGGGCCGCTATCACTCGCTCGTCGTGCTGCGCAAGACGCTCCCCGACGAGCTGGAGCTGACGGCCTGGACCGACGACGGGTTGGTGATGGCGACGCAGCATCGGACGCTTCCCCGGTACGGGGTGCAGTTCCACCCGGAGTCGATCCTCACCCCGGAGGGCCCGCGGATCGTCGAGAACTTCCTGGCGCTCTCCCGCTAGGGAGCGGGGCAGCGGGGACCGTAGGCGAACGCGGCGGAGTCCGGCGAGACACGGCACCCGGCCTCGTCCACCGCGACGAACGCGCCCGCCGGGATCGACTTGAGCTCGTCCATCAGGTCGTTGGTCCAGTGGGGGTTGACCTCACCCTGGAAGTACCAGTCGCTGCCGTTGTCGGCGACGATCAGCCCGTAGTGCTTCATCGCGGTGAGGATCACCTTCGCGTCGCCGCTGTACCGCGACACGTCGAACCCGGCCTTCAGGCGGAACCGGGCCCCCATCGGCGGGCAACGGCCGTCGCTGCTCCCCGCCTGGTGACGGGCCGGCCAGAGGTACCGCTGGCTCGTGCAGTCGACCGTGAACCGGATCGCGTGATCGATCGCGCCGGCGTTCACCTCGTCCCACCGCACGAGGCCGGGGAAGATCGGCAGTCCTGCGGCGTCGGCCGACGTCCACGTCGCCGGCCGCAGGTCGTTCGCGTTCGCACCGTCGAGCGCGAAGATCGCGCCGCTGCCGGCCGTCGGTCGGCCGCCGTTCCAATCCGCGCCGTACAGCTCGTAGAGCGTGCACGTGTCGCGATCGATCATCAGCGCGTGCCGGTCGGAGCCGCCCTCGATGTGGGTGTCGGGTCCGAACGGGTACGGTCCCGGATCGCTCTCGTCGGCGTAGCCGAAGTCGACGTGCACCTTCTGGTGCGAATCGTCGACCACGTCGAACGGCATGCCGTACGCGGGCGGCCCGAAGTCCGGGTGCAGCAGCGTCGAGCCGGCGTGCATCGACGTCTTCCACACCTTGCTCTTCTTCGCGACGGGGAGCTTCGAGACGTCCATGTTCCAGACGTTGTCGGCCGGGAAGACGCGGCAGGAGCTGCCGGGAACCGGCGCCCGCGCCGGGAGCGGCGCGGCGGCGGCCGGCTGGAACACCGCGGCCGTCAGCATCAGCGCGGCGACCGCCGCGGCAGATCGGATCTTCCCCCTCATGACGCCGCATCATCGGCATCCCGACCGCGGGAAGTTGAGCCCGGAGCGCGTTCGCGGTTCTAGTCTGACCTAGACTAGTTCGTCCTCGGCGTCGGGAGCAGCGGCCTTCGCGGCGGCGATCTTCTCGGCCTCCGCGACCAACCGGGCGACGAACTCGTCCTCCGGGATCTTGTCCGTGACCTCGCCGTTCACGATCAGGAACCCCTGTCCCTTCCCCGCGGCGATCCCGAGGTCGGCCTCGCGCGCCTCGCCGGGCCCGTTCACGACGCACCCCATGACCGCCACGCGGAGCGGCACCGTGATGCCCTTCTTCTCGAGCGCCTCGTTCACCTGCTTGGTGAGGCCCAGGACGTCGACCTCGGCCCGGCCGCACGACGGACACGCGACCAGGTCGAGCCCGCGCTTGCGCAGGCCGAGCGACTGCAGGATCGCGGTGCCGACCTTCACCTCTTCGACGGGGTCGTCCGTGAGCGACACGCGGATGGTGTCGCCGATCCCCTCGGCGAGCAGCGCCCCGATACCCACGGCGCTCTTCACCCCGCCCATCGGCATCGGGCCGGCCTCGGTCACACCGAGATGCAGCGGGTAGTCGCACTTCTCGGCCAGCTGGCGGTACGCCTCGATCATCACGCGCGGGTTGGAATGCTTCACCGAGATCTTGATGTCGAAGAAGTCCTCGTCCTCGAGGATGCGCGCCTCGTTCAGCGCCGACTCGACGAGCGCCTCCGGCGTGGGCTTGCCGTACTTCTCGAGCAGGTCCTTCTCGAGCGAGCCCGCGTTCACGCCGATGCGGATCGGCACGCCGCGCGCCTTGGCCTCGCGCGCGATCAGGCGGACCTTGTCCTGGTACTTGATGTTGCCCGGGTTGATCCGCAGACCCTGGATCCCGGCCTCGAGCGCCGCCATGGCGTACTTCCACTGGAAGTGGATGTCGGCGACGACGGGAACCGTCGACTTCGCCGCGATCGCGGTGAGCGCCTCGGCGTCCTCCCAGTGCGGGACCGCGACGCGCACGATGTCCACGCCGGTCGCGACCAGCGACGCGATCTGCTGCAGCGTCGCGTTGATGTCCGACGTCTTCGTCGTGGTCATCGACTGGACGCTGATGGGGGCGCCGCCGCCGATCGGCACGCCGCCGATCGTGATCTGCCGGGTCGTCCGTCGCGTCGCGGTCATCGGCTTCGAGTCTCTCAGAGCCCGAACACCTGGAAGGTGACGCGGCGCTCCTTGGGCTCGTCGAGCTCCAGGAAGATCAGGCGTTGCCACCGGCCGAACGCGGGCTCTCCGGCCACGACCGGGATCGCGTGCGACGTCGCCGACAGCATCATCGCCTTCACGTGTGCGTGGCCGTTCTTGCGTTCGTCTTCGTTCATGTTCTGCGTCCGGATGTCGAAATCGTCGTGGGCGTAGTAGATGCCCTCGTGGGGAACGAGCTCGGTCAGGTGACGCCGGAAGTCGGCCATGGCGCCTTCTTCCCATTCGTTGATCAACAGGGCGGCGGTCGTGTGCTCGCAGAACGCGATCGCCGCGCCCTCGGTCACGCCGGCATCCTTGATCGCCCGTCGGAGATCGTCGGTCAGGTCGAGGTATCCGTATCGCTCCGATGCTGTGACCTCGACGGTGGTGGTCATCGACCTCACGGTTCCCTCCTGTTCTTGGCCGCGACCGCGACCGGTAGGTCGAACGTGAACACGCTACCGCCTCCGGGCTCGCTCTCGGCCCGGATATGGCCACCGTGGGCCTCGACGACCGAGCGCGCGATCGCGAGCCCGATGCCGGTCCCTCCGTCCTCACGTGAACGCGCGGGGTCCGCGCGGTAGAACCGCTCGAACAGGCGAGGCAGGTGCTCCGCCGGGATGCCCACGCCCGTGTCGGCCACCTGCACCTCGACCGAGCCGTTGTGACGCTTCGCCGAAACGGTGACGGCGCCGCCTGCGGGTGTGAAGCGCACGGCGTTGTCCACCAGGTTGAACAGCACCTGGTGCACCCGCTCGCGATCGGCGTCGACCGGCGGGAGGTCGATCGGCATCGCGCTCTCGACCGTGACGCCGCGATCGGAGCGCGCCACCTCGATCTCGGACAACACCTGTGTCACGAGCGGCGCGAGCGGGGTGTCCTCGCGCAGGAGGGGAAGCTCACCGGACTCCAGGCGGGACAGCTCCAAGCAGCTGCTCGATCAACCTGCCCAGGCGTTCCGTCTGCGACAGCATGACCTGCAGCGTCTTCGGATCGGGCTGCTCCACACCGTCGAGCAGGTTCTCCAGGTGCGCCCTGATCGCCGTGATCGGCGTCTTGAGCTCGTGCGACACGTTCGCGAGCAGGTCGCGACGGGACTGCTCGAGGTCTTGCAGCTCGGCGCTCATCCGGTTGAACGCGGCCGCGAGCTGGCCGACCTCGTCACGCGAACGCGTGTGGACGCGCCGGCTGTAATCGCCCGTCTCCATCTCATGCGCCGCGGCCGCCATGTCGCGGAGCGGCTGGGTCATGCCGCGGGCGAGCCAGCGCGCCACGACGAGCGCGATGGTTGCGGCCAACGCACCCGCCAGGAGGAACTGCCACCAGAAGTCGGTCAGGAAGCGGAAGGTCTGGCCGATACGAGCCCACATGCCCTCACCCGGGGCGTCTCGCGTCGCGTAGACCAGCTCGACCACCTGGCCGGATCGCACCACCGGGACCACCGCGTACTCGAGCTCGCCCGTCGTGCCGACGTGGACCATGCCGTCGGTGAAGAGCGGGAGCGGCGTCGCACCGTCCGGGGCTGACCGGCGCGCCGTCGGGCGTCGTGCGGGTCACCGTCACGGCGCCGGGGGTCACCGTCAACGTTCCTGCCGCGGAACGCCGTGCGACGCGCAGGAGCGTGAGGCGATCCGTGTCCTGGGAGGACTTCCGCAACGCGTACCCGAGGATCAGGAAGATGAGGATCACCGTCATGCCGACGGCGAAGATGATGGTCGATCCCAGCTTCGCTCGGATGGTGGGGAGACGCTCGAGCGGACGCGAGCTCACGACTGTTCCTGGAACGCGTATCCCACGCCGTGGATGGTGCGGATGAAGCGCGGCTCGTTCCCGTCCTCACCGAGCTTGCGACGGATGCGCGCAACGTGCGAGTCAACGACTCGGCCGCCCGGCGTAGTCGCGGTACCCCCAGACGCGGTCCATCAGCAGCTCGCGGGAGAACACGACGCCCGGGTCGCGCGCGAGCGTGGCCAGGATCTCGAACTCGAGCGGCGTGAGCGCGATCTCGTCGCCGTCGACGACGACGCGTCGCCGGCTCGGGTCGACCTCCAGACCGTCCTGGACGATCGGTCCATCCGACCCCGCGGCACGCATCCGATCGATCCGTCGCAGGATCGCCTTCACCCGTGCGGTCAGCTCCCGGAGGCTGAACGGCTTCGTGAGGTAGTCGTCGGCGCCCACCGCGAAGCCGGCCACCTTGTCCGCCTCCTCCGTCTTGGCGGTGAGCATCAGGACGGGGGTCCACGACGTGCGCTGGATCTCCTTGCAGACCTCCAGTCCGTCCATGCCGGGAAGCATCAGGTCAAGGACCACGAGATCGGGGTGATGCTCGCGATGGAGGTCGATCGCCTGGGGCCCGTCGAAGGCAACGAGGACGTGGAACCCCTCGCTCTCCAACCTAGCCCGCACGGCCTCGGCGATCGCCTCCTCGTCGTCGACGACGAGCACGGTCTCGGTCATCCGCCCATCGTATCCGCAGCGTGTTGCCGCTCTCCGGGTGGGGTGTGGAGAACTTGTGGCGCCGCCGGGAGGCGCGCTCGCGACCTACGGCGAGAAATTGATGGGTTTCGTGATGTCGAGGAGGATCGTCGCGAGGACGAACACGATGAAGAACGACATCACGACGGCTGAGACGGGGATCAGCTTGCGCATATCCATCTGTTTGCCGCGGATCTTCTCGATGAGCAGGACCGCGAGATGCCCGCCGTCGAACGGCGGCAGTGGCACGAGGTTCACGAGACCGATGAACACCGTCACGAACGCCAGGAAGTACAGGACGGCGCCCCAATCCCCGGCCGATCCGGTCTGACCGACCGCCTGCCCGATCCCGACCACGCTCGTCGGATCCTGCGTGCTCCGCCTGGCGTCGGTGAACAAGAGCGTGAACACGCGACCGATCCCCGAGGGTCCGAAGACGTGCGTGATCTGATGCAGGGACTCGCTGATCGCGTTGCCCACCTCTTTCACGCCCCCGACCATGGCGGCGACCGGACCGACCTTGACCGGACCCAAGACGACACCGATCCGTCCGATCGTCTGGTCGCCGATCGTGTCCGCCTCGGGGGTGATCTGCATCGTGAACGTCTGGTGGTCGCGCTCGATCGTGAACGAGACGGGCTCGCCGATGTGCGCCGTCGTGTACTTGAGCAGCTCTTCACGCGTGGGGTCCGTGATGTCGCCCACACCCACGATGCGATCCCCAGGCTGCAGGCCCGCTTCCGCGGCGGGGCTCGGGCTGCCGTTCAGGGTCGTCGCCACGCTCGCGATGTACGGCGTCGGCGTCCGCGGGTCGCCGAAGAAGAACAGCCAGCTGGCGAACAGGATCGCTGCGACGATGAAGTGCGAGCCGGGTCCGGCCAGGATCACCATCGCGCGCTGCCAGATGGGCTTCGACCCGTAGGCGCGGTGCTGGTCCTCCGGCGCCACGGGTTCGTACGGGTTCATCCCCGCGATCTTCACGTAGCCGCCGAGCGGCAACGCCTTCACGCCGTACTCGATGTCCTTCCGCTTGAACGACCAGAGCTTCGGACCGAACCCGACGAAGTACTCCTCGACCTTGAACCCGTACGCACGCGCGATCAGGTAGTGCCCGGCCTCGTGGATCAAGATGATGAAGAGCAGGCCGCCGAAGAAGACGACGATCGCCAGCGTGCCGGACACGGCTACCGCTCCTCGATGATCTCTGCCGCTCGTTGCCGCGCCCAGCGATCCGTCCGCTCGATGTTCACGATCGAGACCACGGATGCCGGTTCGTGCTCGTCGACGATCGTCTGCACGATCTCGACGATCCGCGTCAGGGCGATCTTCCCCTCCAGGAAAGCCATGACGGCCACCTCATTGGCGGCGTTCATCACCGCGGGGAACGTCAGCCCGAGACCTCCCACACGGTAGGCGAGGTCCACGGCGGGGAACGCCTCTCGATCGACCGGCTCGAACGTGAGGGAACGGTCGGTCAACGGCACGGGTTGGACACCGGTCGGGAGACGTTCCGGCCACGCGAGCGCGAGTTGGATGGGAAGACGCATGTCTGCTACTGCCATCTCGGCACGCAGGCTGCCATCCCTGAACTCCGCCATCGCATGAACCACCCCCTCGGGGTGGATCAACACGTGGATCTGTGAGTAATCCAGGTCGAAGAGGTAGTGCGCCTCGATCACCTCGAGGCCCTTGTTCATGAGCGTCGCGGAGTCGATCGTGATCTTGGGCCCCATGGTCCACACCGGATGCTGGAGCGCCTCCTTGACCGACGCCTTGGAGAGCTCGGCCCGCGTCCATCCGCGGAACGGCCCTCCGGAACCCGTCAGCACGACCCGCTTCAGGTCTTCGCGACGCTCGCCGCGGAGCGCCAGGGCCAGGGCCGCGTGCTCGGAGTCGACCGGGAGCAGCCGCTCGGGCTCGCCCTTGATCAGGTCCATCACGAGCTCGCCGCCGACGACGAGGCTCTCCTTGTTGGCGAGCGCGAGCGTCTTCCCGCTCTGGAGCGCGGCGAGCGTCGGACCGAGACCCGGCGGAGCCGACCAGACCGTTCACCACGACGTCGGCCTCGGATTCCCGGGCCACGGTCTCGGTGGAGTCGGGACCGATGATCAGCTCCACGCCCGGGAGCGCGCCCAGCTTCTGCTTGACGTCGTCGGCCGCGTCCTCGTCGGCGATCGCCACCAGCGGCGGCAGGAACTCCCGGACCTGCCCCACGAACAGGTCCTGGTTCGTTCCGCCCGCGGACAGACCGACGACCTTGAACCGATCGGCGTTGCGCCGGACCACGTCGAGCGCCTGCGTGCCGATGGAGCCGGTCGAGCCGAGGATGGCGAGAGACTTCATCGTGTCAAGCGTACCCCGAGTCCGAGCGGAACCCGGCCAGCGGCTGTTACGCGAAGATGACGCGGAACAGCAGGAACGTGGCCGGCGCCACGAACAGCAACGAATCGATCCGGTCGAGCACCCCACCGTGGCCCGGCAGGATGCTCCCCATGTCCTTGATGCCCAGGTCTCGTTTGATGAGGGACTCGGCCAGGTCTCCGAGCGTGGCGGCGGCCGCCACGACCAGGGCGAGCGCCAGCGACTCGATCCGCTTCTCCTCGAACGGTCCCACGAACGAAGGGACGAGCGCCATCGCCACGATGATCGTGATCAACGTGGCGCCGATCAGCCCCTCGATCGACTTCTTCGGGCTCACGCTCGGCGCCAGCGGTCGCTGGAAGAACGATCCTCCCCAGACCGAGCCGACCAGGAACGCGGCCGTGTCGAAGATGAACGTCAACCCGATCACGGCGACGACGAGCGCCTTCCCGTCGCTGCCCCCGATCGAGAGCGTGACGATCAGGTAGCTCGCCAGGAGCGGGATGTAGGCGATGTTCATCAGGGTCACGCCGATGTGCGTGATCGCGCCCTTGCGGTGCGCGGCGGGGGCGGCGATGAACCACAGGAAGGTCGCGACCACGCCCAGGGAGAACATCGCGAGGATCCCGGCTTCGCCGTGGTAGTACGCGCCGGCGATCATCAAGGCGCCCGTCACCAGTCCGACGGCGGTCGCCGGCTGCTGATGCTGCTTCACGGTGACGCCGAACAGCTCACCCTGGGCCACCAGGACGACGAGCGCAGCAACGATGGCGAACGCGCCCTTGCCGATCATCAAGCTCCCGAGCGCGACGCCGGCAAGCACGATCCCGGTGAGGAACGCCGCGGGCACGTCCCGCTCCCCTTCGCCCGGGCCACGACGATCGAGATCCGCGCCCACCTCCACCGAGGTCGGCTCCTGCCAGCTGGGACCGCCGAGGCCTTCGGCCC
This sequence comes from uncultured Actinomycetes bacterium, assembly GCA_963723855.1. Taxonomy (GTDB): domain Bacteria; phylum Actinomycetota; class UBA4738; order UBA4738; family HRBIN12; genus JBBQVZ01. Next base: position 64,855 of record CAVRSI010000024.1, read on the forward strand.
CGACGACCACCGTCCGCGGCGCTCCGTCGTCCTCGTCGAGGTCGGACAAGATGTCGTCCTCGACGTCGCCCCCGTGGATATCGGCGAACAGGTCCTCTCCCGTCGTGGTGGCAGGCTCCTGCGGCACCACGGCCACGACCTCGTCGATCGGTTCGTCGTCCGGCTCCGTCGTCGACATGGATCGATCCGGAGAAATGCTCGGCGGCCGCCTCGATGTCTTCCGGCGACGGCTCCTCGTCATCGCCCGGTCCTTCGTCCGAGGCCTGGGGCATGTCGAAGAGCCCGCCCTGGTCCGTCGGAACCTCGGGGTCGGACGGATCCAGCGGTGGCGAGATCGGCGCCGACGACCGCGTCGAGGTCGGTCTCGATGTCCTCGTCCTCGATCGCCTCACCCATGAGCTCGTCGATCGGCTCCAGCACGCTGGTGTCGTACCAGGCGTCCTCGTCGTCCTCCTCGTCCTCGATCGTCGGCGAGGCGGGCGAGACGGTCACGTCCGGCTCGTCCGCGATCACGACCGGATCGGGTTCCGACGGGCGGACCGCGACGTGCTCCTCCTGGCGACCCGCCCGATGCGGCCGGCGTCTCATCGGATTCCCAATCGACATCGCGGATGGGCGCGAAGAACTTGTCCAGGTCCTCGAACAGATCGTCGCCTCCGGGCTTGTCGTCTGCCACTAGACCTCCATGAGCTCCTGCTCCTTGTGGCGCTGGATCTCATCGATCTCCGCCACGGACTGATCGGTCAGCTTCTGGAGCTCCTTCTCGGCGCGCTTCAGATCATCTTCTGAGATGGCGGAGTCCCGCTCAAGCTTCTCCAGCTCCTCTTTCGAGTGCCGGCGAACGTTCCGAACGGCCACGCGGCCCTCCTCGGCCCGGTGATGGACCGTCTTGACGAGCTCCTTGCGCCGCTCCTCGGTGAGCGGCGGGAACGCCAGGCGGATGACGTTGCCGTCGTTCGACGGGGTCACACCGATGTCGCTCGCCTGGATGGCTTTCTCGATCGCGGGCACCGAGGTCTTGTCGAAGGGAGTGATCATCAGCAGCCTCGGCTCCGGGACGGCGATCGAGGCGAGCTGGTTCAGCGGGACCGGAGAGCCGTAGTACTCGACCGTCACCCGATTGAGCAGCGCGGGTGCGGCGCGCCCGGTCCGGACCGTCGCGAGGTCCTCCTTGAGGTGGGCGATCGCCTTCTGCATCTTCTCGGAGCCCTCCGCCAGGCTGCTCTCCACGGTCACGCGGCGCCCCCGTGCACCAGGGTCCCGATCGGCTCGCCGGTCACCACGCGTCTGATGTTCCCCTCCTCGCGGTAGTCGAACACGACGATCGGCAGCTTGTTCTCCATGCAGAGCGAGATGGCGGTGGCATCCATGACCTGGTAGCCCTCACGCAGCACTTCGACGTATTCGATGTGGTCGAACCTGCTGGCGGTCGGATCCACGTGCGGGTCGGCCGTGTACACGCCGTCCACCTTCGTGCCCTTCAGCAACGCCTCCGCGTGGATCTCGAGCGCTCGCTGTGCGGCGGTCGTGTCGGTGGAGAAGAAGGGCACCCCGAGCCCGGCCGCGAAGATCACGACGCGGCCCTTCTCGAGGTGACGCCGCGCGCGGAGCGGGATGTACGGCTCGGCGACCTGCGTCATCTGGATCGCCGTCTGCACGCGTGTGGTGACGTGGATCTTCTCGAGCGCGTCCTGCAGGGCGAGGGCGTTCATGATGGTGGCGAGCATGCCCATGTAGTCGGCTCGGTTGCGGTCGATGCCGGGCGCCTGACGGCCTCGCCAGATGTTGCCGCCCCCGACCACGACCGCCGTCTGTATCCCGAGGTCGACGACGTCCCCGAGCTGGCGAGCCAACAACGACGTCGCCTCGGTGTTGATGCCATAACCGGTATCGGCGGGGGCGAACGCGTCGCCGGAGAGCTTCAACAGGACCCGGCCGTACACGGGTCGCGTCGACGCGCCGGCCTCCGTCATACGCTCGACCATATACCCGCTCTCTGGCCCGGTGTTCGGGCCGCTCTCCGCGCCGCCTCGTTCCGTTCCTCGGGCCGGCCCGACTCACTCGCCAAGCTTGTACCGGACGAACCGCCGGACCGCAACTTTCTCTCCGAGCTTGGCCGAGGCCTCGTCCAAGAGCTGCTGGACGGTCTTCGAGTCGTCCTTCACGAAGTCCTGCTCCAGGAGGACGTTGTCCTTGAACAGCGCGTTCAGCTTCCCGTCGACGATCTTCTCGACCACCTGTTCGGGCTTGCCGGTCTCCTTGGCCTGCACCTCGAAGATGTGCCGCTCGCGCTCGAGCTCGTCCGCAGGGAACTCCTCCCGGACGAGGAATCGAGGCGCGGCGGGGCTCGCGATGTGCAGCGCGATGTCCTTCACCAGCTGCCGGAACTCGTCGGTGTTGGCCACGAAGTCCGTCTCGCAGTTGACCTCGACGAGGACGCCCACCGTGTTGTTGAAATGGATGTAGCTGTCGATGAGCCCTTGGTCCGCCGACCGGCCGGCGCGCTTCTGCACCTGGGCCTGCCCCTTCTCCCTGAGCAGGTCCACGGCGCGCTCGAAGTCGCCCCCGGTCTCGACCAGGGCGTTCTTGCAGTCCATCATCCCCGCGCCCGTGGCCTCGCGCAGCGCCTTCACCTGTGCGGCCGAGATGTCGCTCATGCCGGCCCCTCGGATGCGGCGCCGTCGACCCCGACCGGCTCCACGTCGACGGGCTCGTCGACGGCCGGCTCGGCGACGACGTCGGGCTCGGGCTGCGCTTCGATCTCGGGGATCGCGGCGACGACCGGCGCGTCCGCCGGCATCGGGTCCGGCTCGAACACGGTGGTCGCGGCGATCTCTGCCGCCACCTCGGGCGTCTCGACCTCGGGCTCGTCGGCCTTGACCGCCTCCGCGGTCATCTGCTCCACCAGATCGTCCTTCGCCATGCCGCGTCCCTCGCGGAGCGCGTCGGCGATGACGCGGGCGACCAGCGTGACCGAGCGGATCGCGTCGTCGTTGCCGGGGATCACGAAGTCGACCTCGTCGGGGTCGCAGTTCGTGTCGACGATCGCGATCACGGGGATGCCGAGCTTGCGCGCCTCGGTGACCGCGATGTGCTCCTTCTTCGTGTCGATGATGAACACGGCGTCGGGGACGCGCTCGAGGTCCTGGATGCCCGACAGGTTGCGCTCCAGCTTCTCGCGCTCGCGGCGCAGGCGGATCGCCTCCTTCTTCGGCAGGTAGTCCAGGGCGCCGGTCCGCTCCATCTCGCGGAGCTCCCGCATGCGGCCGAGCCGCTTGGAGATCGTCGTGAAGTTCGTGAGCATCCCGCCGAGCCAGCGGTTGTTGACGTAGGGCATGCCCACGGCCGTGGCGTGCGTGGCGACGACCTCTTGGGCCTGCTTCTTCGTCCCGATGAACAGGACGATCCCGTTGCGGCGCCCGAGATCGCGGACGAACTCGTAGGTCTCCTCGAGCCCTTGCAGGGATTTCTCGAGGTCGATGATGTAGATGCCGGAACGCTCCCCGTACAGGAAGCGGGACATCTTCGGGTTCCACCGGCGTGTCTGGTGGCCGAAGTGCACGCCCGCTTCGAGGAGCTCCCGCCTGGTGACTACAGGCACGAGGGCCTCCTTCGCTCGGTTTTGTCGTTCTCCTCCGCCCGGATCTCCCCGGCTCCGGCCCTCCCGACCTCGGAAGGGACCCCGTCGCACGGTCCTCGGGCGTGTGTGCTCGGCGCTCGCGCACCGGCGGGGTCAGCTTACCAGCGGCCGTCCGACGAGCTCAGCGACGTCCCCGCCCGGCCTTTGCGGGCGGGCGGACGGGCGCTTCGGGCACCTCGTGCGCCACCGAGAGGTACCGGAAGGCGAACGTGGCCAGCAGGATCACGTGGAGCAGGTCGATCACCAGCACGAACACCCAGGCGGCGATCGAGGGGTTCACGCCCATCAGGCTGCCGGGCTCGCCGGGCGCGACGATCACCGCGATCGAGGGAATGACGTAGAGCGCCGCGAGCGTGAGGTTGCCGGTTCCGGGGATCCGTGCGGCGCGGATCGATCGGGCGAGGGAATCGGGCATCGTTCGGCCCTCGTCGACGGCGATGACGGGGGCGAACACGAAGAGGTACAGACCGATCACCAGGGCGCCGACCTGCAACAAGATGCCGAACCCCGGTCCGAGCAGCGGTCCGAAGAAGCTCGATACCGTGAGGATGCCGACGCCGATGATGCAGATGGCGAACGTCACGGGGAGCGACGCGGAGCCCTCGGCGCAGGCACGCCCGTGTCACGACGCCGTCCTCCAGCGCCTCGACCACGGCGGCGGTGAGGAGCGCGAGCGCGATGGCCCGAGCGACCAGGAAGATGATGATCCCGAACAGACCTCCCTGAAGTCCGAACAGGCTGGTGGCGAGCGTCGCGTCGAGGCTGGTCCCGATCGGCGGGAGCGCCAGCAGGTTCGCGAGCGGCGCGAACGGACCCTGGTATCCCGCGGCGATCAGCACCAACCAGACCACGAGCACGTAGAGGATCGGCGCGATCACCAACACCGGCGTTCCCAGGACCGTGACGACCCCGCGGGTGAGCGCCGTCCGCACGCGTGGCATCGAGGTCGCCCCGGGGACGCGTGGAGCGAACACCGAATCGAGGATCCCCCGCTTCGGCGCGGGCGCCGCGGGCTTCGGATCGCGGTACCCGCTGGGCGGGGGGGCGGGCCGGGTCTTCCGCTTACGCTTGTTGGTCATCCGTCGGCTCCCTCGAGCTCCTCGCCGGCGAGATCCGGCACGTCGTCGTCGTCCAGGAAGGCCGGCCCCATCCGACTGCGCAGCCAGCGCCCGGCCAGGATCGCGAGCAGGGCCAGAGGAACCGCCGCGGCGAGGAAGGCGAGGAGCAGCTTCGGAAGGTCGGTCTCGGTCGGCGAGACGAGCGACACCAGCGTGCCGGCGGGGTCGTGGGCGAACGCGACGAGTCCGGGCTCGGCCCCGCCCCTGACTCCGACCACGACCTGCGGCGCGAGCGCCAAGCTCCGCAGCAGCCCGTTGGCCTGCTCGCTCTGCCACACGAGCAGACCCGACTCGAGGTCGATCGCCGCGAGACGTCCGTTCGAGGTGGCGACCAGCACGCTCCCGCCGGCGATGACGGCCGGGCTCCGTATGACGGGCTCGTTCACGGCGTAGTCCCACACCCGGTCACCGGTATCGGGGTCCAGCCGATAGACCTGCCCGGCCGCGTCGACCACCACGACGGCGTCCGCGGTCAGCGCCGCGGCTCCCGTGAAGAACATCGCATTGTTGAGCCGGGCCGACCAGCGTTCGGCCCCGTCGGACAGCGCGAACGCCCGCACGGTCTTGTCCGAGAACCCGACCACGACCTGATCGCCGCCGATCGCGGGCGACGACGCGAAGATCGCTCCTCCCTGGATGTCGTCGTTCCACGCGCGCGAACCGTCGGACTCGTGATACGCGACGAGCCTCGGACGCGCCGAGCGGTCACCCTGCACGACCACGATCACGAGGTCGTTCGAGACCGCCGGAGGCGTCGTCAGGAACCCGCCGGCATCCGCCGTCCACCGGATCTCGCCGGTGGCGACCGCGACGGCGTAGACGTGGCCGGCGTTGTCGCCGAGGAACGCGGTGTCCCCGTCGACCGTGACGCCGGTTCGACTGACCGCGTGCAGCTGGACCGGCGCGTCCCACACGGGCTTCCGCGTGTCCAGGTCGATCGCCGCGACGTGAGAATCGAACGAACCGACGCCCGATGCGCGATGCGGACGGGCTCGCACTCGTCGACGGCGTCGCGCTCGTGGACGGTGTCGCGCTCGACCCCGGCGGCGAGTCGCCGAACCCCTCCGTGTAGATCGAGGATCCGCCGGCTGGGCGTTGCGGCGATGGCCGGCGACACGGGTGGTCCGTAGTCCCGGTCGACCGTCCACCGTTGCGCCCCGCTGCCGAGGTCCGCGGCGATGATCTGCGTCGGGCCGACGGCGATCGCGACGGACCCGTCGCTGACGGGCTGCGACAGACCGAAGTCGCCGGTCGGGCCGCCGAGGGGGACATCGAGATGCCACGATCCCCGATACGGCGGCTGGGCCGCATCGGCGAGCGATCCCGAGTGGCTCGCGTCGCCCTGCGCCTGCGTCCACCCACCGACGGTCTGGGCGGAGGCCGTCGCGAGGACGAGCCAACCTCCCCCGGTCATCAGCGCGCAGAGGACGACCGCACCCGTGAGGAAGCGGCGTCGACGTGCGGGAACGAGCCTGGGGTCGCGCAAAGCCGCGCCATTCTAGGGGGCGCGCGGTGAAGCGACGCTCGAGCCCGCCCCTCAGGCGACGGGTGCGAGCCGGATGAGGTCGACCAGCCTCGCGGGGCCGAGGTAGTCGAGCGGATCGACGTACTGGCCGTTCAGGCGCACGCCGAGGTGGACGCTCGGTGCGGTGTCGCCGACATGGCCGGCTCCGGAGAGCGCGACGACCTGCCCCTGGGCGACGAGGTCCCCCTTGTGGACGAGGAGCGACGAGAGGAACGAGCACGTGGACAGGAGGCCTCCCGCCGTGATCGATCGTCACGAAGAGCTGTCCGCCCACGTTGCCCGCGAAGCTGACCACCCCCGCGGCGGGAGCCAGAACGGGGGTGCCGACGGGCGCCGCGATATCGATGCCGCGATGCCCGGAGCCGTAGGGGGAGTCGGGCGGATCGAAGCCACGGACGACCGGACCGACGACCGGCCACGTCCATGAACCCGTCGCGCGCGCCGGTGCGGCAGGCAGGAGTGACAGCGATATCGCGAGGACGGCGAGGGTTCGCTTCATCGGCGGAACGCTACGTCGGTCGCGCACCTCGCGCCGTGACCGAGGTCACGCCGACGGGACGGTCGTCGGTCAGTCGACCTCGGAGAGCTGGCCTCGGAGCCCGCCGACCGCCTTCGTGTGGATCTGGCAGACGCGAGACTCCGTGACCCCGAGGATCTCGCCGATCTCGGCGAGCGTGAGCCCCTCGAAGTAGTAGAGCGTGACGACGATCTTCTCGCGCTCGGAGAGCGAGTTGATCGCGGCGGCCAGCAACCCGCGGGTCTCCTGGCTCTCCACGCCCGACGTCGGGATCGAGGTGCTTGTCGGCGAGCGTGTCGATCAGCGAGACCTGCTCGCCGCGATCGGCTCCGACCGACACCAGCTCGTCGAGCGCCAGCACGGAGACGAACGAGATCTGACTCACGACGTCGTGGAGCTCCGACCGGGAGATGCCGAGCCGCTCCGCCATCTCCGCCTCGGTCGGCTGCCGCTTCAACATCGCCTCGAGGTCGGAGTGCGCCTTCTCGATCTCGCGGGCCTTGAACCGGATGGAGCGAGGCACCCAGTCCATCGCGCGGAGCTCGTCGATGATCGCGCCCTTGATGCGCGGGATCGCGTACGTCTCGAACTTGTTCCCACGGCCCGGCTCGAACTTCTGCAGCGCGTCGATCAACCCGAACACGCCGTACGACACCAGGTCCGCCTGCTCGACGCTCGCGGGGAGACCGGTGGCGACACGGCTCGCCACGTACTTCACGAGCGGCGCGTAGTGCAGGATCAACCGCTCCCGCGCTTCGTCGGATGCGCTCCCCTTGAACGCATCCCACAACGCGCCGAGCTCGTCGTCGACCGCCGGCGGGATCGTGATGCGCCGGTTGTCGGTCGACGGCCTTCGCCTTGGCGGCTGCGGGCTTGCGGGCGGGCGTCTTGGTCGTCTTCGCCACGTCAGGCCCTCGGGTGCGACTGCTCGTATGCCTGGAAGAGCCGGGTCCGGGACACGTGCGTGTAGCGCTGCGTGGTCGCAACGCTCGCGTGACCCAAGAGTTCCTGCACAGCTCTGATGTCGGCCCCTCCTTCGAGGAGATGCGTGGCGAACGAGTGTCGAAGGGTGTGCGGAGTTACCCGCCGCCCCGGGAGCAAACGCCCCGCATATTGTTCCACCATCGCGCGGATGTCGCGCCCGGAGAATGGCTTCCCCTTGCGGTTGAAGAACAGCGACGTTCGGTCCCCCCCCGCCATGATGGGCCGTCCGGCCGACAGATAGACGTCCAGCGAGTCGACGGCGTGATCCGACATCGGGACCTCGCGCTCCTTGTCGCCCTTGCCGCGCACGAGCACGCGCCCGCGATCCAGGTCGACCTGCACGCAGGTGAGGCCGGCGACCTCCCCGACGCGCAGACCCGACCCGTAGAGCAATTCGAGGACGGCTCGGTCGCGGAGCACGACCGCCCGCTCGATCGGCTCGAGCTCGCCCGCGGATCCGTCGGTCTCTCCGGGCGCTTCGGCGAGCGCGGCCGCTTCGCGCGGTCGCAGGACCCCGGCAGCCGGTTCGCGGCCTTCGGCGAGCCGAGGAGCGCCGACGGATCGGCCTGGATCTCGCCGGTCCGCGAGGGCCCACCGGTAGAAGGTGCGGATCGCGCCGACGTGCCGGGCGATCGACGCGCGCGCGTAGCCCAGGGCGTGCTGTTGTGCCAGGTAGCGGCGGAGCTCGAGGTAGCGGGCCGTCGAGAGCGACGAGCCGCCCCGCTTCAGGAAGGTCGCGAGTGCCGTGACGTCATGTCGATACGCGGCGACCGTGTGATCGGAGAGATGCCGTTCGTGGCGCAGTGAGGAAACGAACGCCTCGATCAGCCGTGCCTCGGACGTGGGGAGATCGTCCGCCTGGGGCGTCACGGGGTCCTTTCGGTCGGGTGGGACTTTGGTTGGAGCCCATCCCTTGTATCAGCGGCCGGAGACGCGTTCAAACACCTTACCCGGGGTGGTCTCCTCCGAGCAGCGTCCGTTCGTATCGCCCGCCCGTGCTCCGGACCAGACCGCGGAGCTCGAGGCGGATCAACGCGGCCACGGCATCGGGGATGGAGAGCGAGACGTTCCTCGCGACCATATCGGGAAGCGACGGCTCGGCGAGCGAACGCCAGACGCGCCGCTCGTCGTCCGGGAGCTCGATGGGCGGCTCCGGGTGCTCCTCCTCGCTCGCGACGGCGACGCCGAGGTCGGCCAGCAGGTCGCCGGCGCCGCGGATCATGGTGGCACCCTCGCGTATGAGGGCGAGCGGCACCTCGGCGAGCGGGCTCGTCACCGGTCCGGGGACCGCGAACACGTCGCGCCCCAGATCGAGGGCATGGTCGACGGAGATCCGCGATCCGCTCGCCGCCGCACCCTCCACCACCACGAGGGCGGACGCCAACGCGACGACGATCCGGTTGCGAGCGGGGAACCGGTGCGGCTCGGCCGGGACGCCCGGCGCGTATTCGCTCACGACCGAGCCCGTCTGCGCGATCCGTGCGATGAGCTCGGCGCTCGATCGCGGATAGCCGACGTCGATGCCCGATCCCAGGACCGCGATCGTGCGACCCCCGGCGTCGAGGGCTCCGCGATGCGAGGCCGCGTCGATCCCGTACGCCGCACCGCTCACGACGCAGACGCCGGCGCTCCCGAGTCGACGACCGAGGTCCCTGGCGATCTCGGCGCCGAGCGAGGAACATCGCCGCGCCCCGACGATCGCGACACGGCGTTCGGGTCCGTCGATGCGAGCGCCTCGCACGAACAGCGCGACCGGTGGGTCGTCGAGCTCCACGACCGACGTCGGGTACTCGTCGTCGTCGGGGGTCAGGAACCGCGCGCCCGCCTCGGCGCTCGCCCGGATGACGTCATCGGCCTCGGATCTCCCTGGCGTGGACCTGATCCGCGTCGCTGCCCGCCCCGCCGGCCCGGATGACGGCCAGGGCTGCCGACGCGCTGCCCTCCCGCCAGCACAGGCGGTGCAGCCTCCGAGGCGTGATGCCGCGCAGTGACGCCAGCACCGCGACCGCTCCCCGTTCATCGGGCCCCCGGCCGAAGCGCCGTCGGCCAGCCGGTCGGAGCGAAGGCCTCGTCAACCGGCTCGGGCAAGGCCCTCGTCCCCGAACCCCTCACGGTAGGACAGTGCCTCGGCGAGATGGTCCGCCTCGATGTGCGGAGCCCCCGCGAGGTCCGCAACGGTCCGGGCGACCTTGAGCGCTCGATCGAAGCCCCGCCCCGTGAGTGCGAGCGCCTCCACCGCCGACGCGAGCAGCTCCTCCGCTCGGGGCGACACCTTCGCATAGCGACGGACGAGCGGTCCGGACAGGTGCGCGTTGCACGTGGCGCCGACCGACGCGTACCGATGCCGCTGTCGTTCCCGAGCCTCTTGCACCCGGCCGCGAACCACGTCGCTCCGCTCCCCATGACCCGACCCCAACAGCTCCTGTTTGGTGAGACGAGGCACCCGCAGACGGAGGTCGATGCGGTCGAGCAGCGGACCGGACAGCTTCTGCTGATACAGCTCCACCCGGTCCGCGCGACAGCGACAGTGCCTGCGTTGATCGCCGTCGAACCCGCACGGGCACGGGTTGGCCGCAGCGACCAGCGTGAATCGGGCCGGGAACTCGACCGAGCCCGCAGCGCGAGTCGACCACGACACGACCGTCCTCGAGGGGCTGCCGCAAGCCCTCGAGGGCGTCGCGCCGGAACTCCGTGAGCTCGTCCAGGAAGAGCACGCCGTGATGGGCCAAGCTCACCTCTCCCGGACGCAGGAACGTCGACCCGCCCCCGAGGAGACCGGCGATCGACACCGAGTGATGGGGCGCGCGGAACGGACGCGACGTGAGCACGCCGCGGTCGGCCAGGAGCCCGGCCACGGAGTGCAGCTGCGTCGCCTCGAGCGCCTCTTCACGCGAGAGCTCCGGGAGGATCGTGGCCAGGCGCCGGGCAAGCATCGTCTTGCCGGCTCCGGGCGGTCCGATCATGAGGAGGTTGTGTCCGCCGGCGGCCGCCACCTCGAGGGCCCGGCGGGCCTGCGCCTGTCCCCGCACCTCCGCGAGATCGACCTTCGACGCCTCTGCGGGCGCGATCGCCGCGATATCGACCGCGGGAGGGTCCCACGTGCCCTGGAGGAAGCCGGGCGACGTCCGCGAGCGTCGACGCCGCGACGATCCGCAGCGAACCGATCTGCGCCGCTTCGAGCGCGTTGGCGGCCGGAACCACGACGCCGTTCAGACCGGCGCGCGCCGCGGCGATGGCCACCGAAAGGATGCCCGGCGTCGGCAGCAACTCTCCCTTGAGGGACAGTTCGCCGGCGAACGCGTAGCCCGACGACGGCCGGTGCGGGGACCTGTGCGGTGGCGGCGAGGACGCCGACGGCGACCGGCAGGTCGAGCCCCGGCCCGTCCTTGCGGAGGCTGGCGGGCGCGAGGTTCACGACCACGCGCCGGAGCGGCCATTCGAGTCCGGCGCTCTCGACGGCGGGACGCACCCGGTCGCGCGCATCGTTCACCGAGGCGCCGGGGAGGCCCGTGAAGACCAACGACGGGAGTCCCCGTCCGACGAACGCCTCGACCGTGACGAGATGTCCGCCGACGCCGAGGACGGTGACCCCCACCACCCGTCCATACATCCGGTGCGGACCATACGCCGAGGGTCTGACACCACCGGGCATATCATCGCGCGACGGAGCGGCCCGGCTGCGGGCGCTCGATCGGGGGCGCGGAGGGGATGACGGGGTTCGGTCTCGCCGTCGATCATGGCGTTCGCGTTCGCCGTGACGAACGGACTGCACGACGCCGCCAACGCGATCGCGACGCTCATCGCCACGCGTGCAGGGCGTCCGCTCCCCGCCGTCCTCCTCGCCGCCGTCTGCAACATGATCGGTCCGCTGCTGTTGGGCGCGGCCGTCGCCAACACCGATCGCGACGATCGTGCAGGTGCCGACGTCCCAGGAGGTCGCGGTCGTCGGCGCCGGGCTCACCGGAGCGGTCACGTGGAACGTGGTGACGTGGCTCCGAGGGCTCCCCGCGAGCTCGAGCCACGCGCTCGTGGGCGGGTTGGTCGGCGCGGCGTTGGTGTCGGTCGGCGTGAGCGCGGTGAACTGGGGCGGGTTCGACGGCTGGCGGCCCGTCGGCGTCTGGGGCGTGTTGATCGCGCTCGCGGTCTCGCCGTTCCTCGGGTTCTGGGCGGCATCGGCGCTCACGCGCCTGGCCCTGCACCCGCTGGGCCGGGCGACGACGCGCGTGCTGGGCCCGATCCGCAAGGGTCAGTGGGGAACGTCGGCCTGGCTCGCGATCAGCCACGGATCGAACGACGCGCAGAAAGCCATCGGCGTCGTCGCCGCCCTGCTGTTCGCACACGGTTCGACCCACTCGCTCTCGGCCCCGGTGTGGGTGATCGCTCGTCTGCGGCGCGGCGCTCACGTTCGGGACCGCGCTCGGCGGCTGGACGATCGTCAGGACGATCGGATCGACGCCTCACGCGCCTGCGTCCGCTCGACGGTCTGACGAGCAGCACGAGCTCGGCGACCGTCATCCTCGTCTCATCCTTGATCGGCGTCCCGGCGAGCACGACGCAGGTCGTCTCATCGGCGGTGGTCGGGACCGGGTTCGGCCGGCATCGTCCCGGTCACGTCCACTGGGACATCGTGCGCAAGATCGTCATCGCCTGGATCACCACGTTCCCCGCTGCCGCGGCGATCGCCGCGATCAGTTACCCCTTCTGGAGGTGGTTGGCATGAAGAGGACCTGGTTCCTTCCCGCGACGCTCGACGTGATCGGCCTCTTGCGCGCGCAGGCCGACGTCACGATCGAAGGGATCGGCGCGCTCGTCGAGTGGGCGGGTGGTGACGACACCGGCGCCGAGCGCGTCCGCGAGCACGAGCACGCCGCCGACGACCGCAAGCGCGAGCTGTTCGCCGCGCTCACGGAATCGTTCACCACGCCGGTCGATGCCGAGGACCTCTACATGATGTCCAAGCATCTCGACGACGTGATGAACGGCGCGAAGGACGCCGTCCGGGAGTGCGAGGTCATGGCGCTCCGCCCCGACGAGCACGTCGAGAAGATGGCGGCCTCGATCCTCGAGGGTGTCCGACACGTGGACGAGGCGTTCCGGCTCCTCCGGCCCGACCACGGCGAGGACGGCTCGAAGACCGAGGCGGCCGACGCGGCCATCAAGTCCCAGCGGGGACTCGAACGGCACTACCGCCATGCGATGTCGGCGTTGATCGAGGTCGACGACCTCCGCGAGGTCATGGGCCGGCGCGAGCTCTATCGCCGGCTCTCCCGGATCGGCGACAGCGTGATCGAAGCGGCCGAGCGCGTCTGGTACTCCACCGTCAAAGAGGGCTGAGCACGAGACGCCATCCCCCGGCGGATACTCCACGCGTGCCGGTTGCCTGGGACGAACGGATCGGCCGCTTCGTCGGCGCGACGTTGATCACGGAGGGCGTGCTCGTCGCGATCCTGCGGTTCCTCGCGCTGGTCTACACCGTGTCGAGCGAGGCGTTCAACGCCGACCGGTTCCGGACGCCGTTGCCGGACTTCCTCCCGTGGGTGCTCATCACGGCCGCGGTGTCGTTCGTGCTGGTGTGGGCCGGATCGTTCCTCCGTCGCGCGCCGACCGGCGCATGGCGCGACGTCGGCGTCGACGCCCGGATCGACCTGGTCGCCGCATGCCTCCTCAACGTCGGGGCGCTCCTGTGGTCGGCATCCGGTCTCGCGAGATCGCCATCTACGGTGGAGGGGTGGCTCACCTGGATCATCCTCGCTCTGGCATCGCTCGCGACCATCGCCGGGATCGTCCGGGACGCGCTCGTCCATCGCACCGACTGACCTCTCGCCGTCGCCGGCACAGCCGCTGCTAGCATCCGCGCGTGTCCGAGCGCTTCGAGTGGCATCCCGAGCCCGAGCTGATCGACGTCCGCGACCCGGCGCGCGCTCGCGAGGCGCTCGAGACGCTCGGCCAGCGAGACGTGGACCGAGGCGCTCGACTGGCTCTACGAACGGGCGATGGAGCGGCCGACCGCGCCCGATCTCTACCCCCAGCTGCGGGCCGCCTACTACGGCCCCTCGGGTGGACCGGGACCGGCCCCGTCGCGGGGGGTCGCGTCCACGGACGTGCTGGCCGAGTTCCGCGAGCGGCTGTCGCCGTACCTCTTCGCCGCGCAGCATCCCGGGGCATTCAGCTACTTCACCCCTCCGCCGCTGCCGATGGCGATCGTCGGGGAGACGCTCGCCGCCTGGGTGAACCAGGGCATCGACCTCTGGCTGGCCGGCATGGCCGCGCCGTTCGTCGAAGAAGACGTGACCCGCTGGCTCTGCGACCTCACCGGCTACGGCGACGGCGCGTGGGGCATCCTCGCCTCCGGGGGCGTGATGGCGAACGTCATGGGCATGACGGTGGCGCGCGACGTCCACCTGACGAGGTTGCTCGGGCTGGACGACCCGCCCCGAGGGACACAGCTCGAGGGCGCGCGCATCTACGTCTCGGACCAAGCGCACTTCTCGATCGCGCGAGGCGTCGACATGCTGGGCTTCCCGGAGTCGACGCTCCGCGTCGTGCCGTCGGACGACCGTTTCCACCTGCGTGCCGGAACCGTCGCCGCCGCCGTGGCCGAGGATCGTGCGGCGGGGCTCACGCCGTTCTGCATCGCCCCCGTCGCCGGATCGACCAACACCGGCTCGGTCGACCCGGTCAACGAGCTCGCGGACCTGGCCGAGCGGGAGGGGCTCTGGCTCCACGTGGACGCCGCGTACGGTGGGGCGGTGCGTCTGTCGGAGCGCGACGCCGGTCGCGTCACGGGTCTGGAGCGGGCCGACTCGGTGACGATCGATCCGCACAAGTGGTTCTTCCAGCCGTACGACATCGGCGCGTTGTTGGTGAAGCGGCAAGAGGACCTGCGGCACACGTTCCACCGGGAACCGGAGTACTACCGGGTCTGGGAGCCGGAGGACCAGCCGCTGCACTGGTACCAGTTCTCGCTCGAGGGGACCCGGCGGTTCCGCGCGCTCAAGCTGTGGATGTCGTGGAAGCACCTGGGGTCGGAGGGCTTCGCCCGGCTGATCGAGCAGAACGTCGACCTGGCGGACCACCTCGCCGAGCGGCTCGACCGGGAGGGCTGGGACGTGATCGATCCGGAGCTGTCGGTCGTGTGCTTCCGACACATCCCGGCGGCGCTCGAGGACGCCGATCCCTCGATGCTCGATGCGTATCAGAAGGGACTCCAGCGAGCGCTCGAGATCAGCGGCGCCGGCTGGGTCTCGACGACGACGCTCAACGGCCGGACATACCTGCGCGCCGGGATCGTGAACTACCTGTCCACCGACGCCGACGCGGATCGGGTGGTGGACACGCTGCTCGACGCGTCAGAACGCGTCCTCGAACAGCTCGACCTGGGGACCGCGCGGACCTAGCGCCACGCTCGCCACGTCGAACCGGATCGCGCCCGGTCGATCGCGGCGCTCCTGCAGGAAGGCTTCGGCGAGGGCCCGGACCTTCGCCCGCTTCCGCCACGTCACGGCCTCGTAGCCGCCGCCGAACGCCGACCCGCGCCGCGTCTTCACCTCGCAGAACACGAGCGTGTCACGCTCGGACGAGCACCAGGTCCAGCTCGCCCAGCTTGCATCGCCAGTTCCGCGCCACCAGGCGGTAGCCGCGGCGGACGTACACGGCGAGCGCGGCGTCCTCGCCGGTCCCTCCGCGCTCCCTGCGCGGGTCGGTGCGCATCGGCTCACCCTAGGACGCGGTGCCGACACGAGCGGCCCGGGGTACGAGGTCGCTCAGGCCTCGGGCAGCGTTGTCGGTTCCTCGCGATGCGCGAGCTCTTCGACGTTCACGTCGCGGCGCGTCATGACCTTGACGCTCGCCACGAACCGCGCCGGGCGGAACATGTCCCACACCCACGCGTCCGCGAGGTCCACCTGCACCCATCCGCCGTCGAGGTGCACGATGTCGACCGTGTTCGCCAGGTAGAAGCGCCGCTCGGTCTCGATCACGTACGTGAACATCGGGAGCACGTCGCGGTATTCGCGATAGAGCTCCAGCTCGCGCTCTTCTTCGAACCGTTCGATGTCGTCGGATTCCATGGCCGCAGCCATCCTCTCACGCACGCACGACGTCACCCCGGCCGAGCCCGGGGAGCGACGTCTGCCCGACCCCCGCGAACGACAGGCGGTGGATCGGCGTGGGCCCGAGACGATCGAGCACCTCCCAGTGCTCGGACGTGCCGTACCCCTTGTTGTGGTCGAACCCGAACTCGCGGTAGCGGCGATGGAGGCGACGCATCAACGCGTCCCGGGTGACCTTGGCGACGATGCCGGCGGCCGCGACGCTCGCCGCGACCGCATCGCCCTTCTTGATCCCCAGGGACAGACACGGCATGCGCGGCACCGGGAACCCGTCGGTGAGCACGTAGTCGGGCTCCACGTCGAGCGCCTTCACGCACCGCCGGAGCAGCGCGATGTTCGACCGATGCAGCCCGCGGGCGTCGATCACCGCGGGCTCGATCTTGCGAACCGCGAACGCGACCGCGCCGGCGACGATCCGTTCGTACGCGGCCTCGCGCTGGAGCCGCGTCAGGACCTTCGAGTCGTCGATCCCCTCCCGGTCGAAGCCCTCGGGCAGGATCACGGCGGCGGCCACGAGCGGACCGGCCAGGGCGCCGCGGCCGGCCTCGTCCACGCCGGCGATCCGGGTGAACCCCTGCTCGCGGAGCACCCGCTCGTACCGGTCGAGGTCGCGCGTCAATGCAGCCATGCCGCCCGTGACGGGGGCCAGATCGATCACGAACGCCTGCCCGATCACCCGGTCGACCGGGATGTAGCCCAGGCCGGCGGGCGGAGGGAACCGCGAGTCCCCCGAGTGGTTCCGGTTGTCCCCCATCACGAACAGCATGCCATCCGGAACGGTCTCGGGCCCGAAGGAACGGGTATCGAGATCGGCCTGGTTCACGTACGGCTCGTCGAGCTTGCGCCCGTCGATGTACGTCACGCCGTCCCGGATCTCCCACGTCTCCCCCGGGAGGGCGATCACCCGTTTGATGAAGTCGTCGTCCGCCGGCCGGACGACGCCGATCCCCTCGCCGAGCCAGTGCAGGAGCGTGCCGACGATGCCCCGGTCCTGCGGCGTCGGTGTCGGATCCGCGAACACGATGATGTCCCCGCGCTCGATGTCACCGAAGCGGTAGGCCAGACGGTTCACGAGGATCCGGTCGTTGGGCATCAGCGTCGGCTCCATGGAGCC
This sequence comes from uncultured Actinomycetes bacterium, assembly GCA_963723855.1. Lineage (GTDB taxonomy): Bacteria > Actinomycetota > UBA4738 > UBA4738 > HRBIN12 > JBBQVZ01. The sequence continues at coordinate 81,864 of CAVRSI010000024.1, forward strand.
CGACGGGATGAAGAAGGCCTGGATCAGGAACGTCTTGATGACGATCGCGATGACGAGCGCCATGAGCGTGAGGAATCCGAACTCACGGAAGAAACGCCACGCAGGATCCGTATCGCCGCGCCCCTCCGGCGGCGGGCTCTCGACGGTAGCTGGGGGCTGCTCGACCTCGTCGGTCTCGACGGACGGCGGTGGTAACGGTGTAGCCAGCGGTTCGGGCGAGCCGGGGCGATCGCCCACGGCGCTAGGCCTCGGCCTTCTCCTCCGCCGCGTCGGCGGACGTTTCGTCGGAGACGGGTTCCTCGTCCGGAACCACGTCGCTCGCATCGGCACCGTCGGTTTCGTCCCCGTCGATGGCGACCACGAGGTCCCCATCCTGCGTTCCGTCAGCCTCATCGACGTCGTCGATCGCCGGCTGCTGCGCGGCGAGCGCGGCCGCCTCCAAGGCGGCGAGCTTCACGTCGTCCAGACGGCGCTCCTTGATGCGCGCCTTCTTCCCTCGCAGCTCGCGGAGGTAGTAGAGCTTCGCGCGGCGGACCTTGCCGCGGCTGACGACCTCGAGCTTCGCGATGGACGGGGAATGGACCGGGAACGTCCGCTCGACGCCGACACCGAACGAGATCTTGCGGACGGTGAACGTCTCGCGCAGGCCCCCGTTCTGACGGCGGATCACCACGCCCTGGAACACCTGAACCCGCTCGCGATTCCCCTCCACCACCCGGACGTGCACCTTCACGGTGTCGCCTGGGCGGAACTCCGGGATATCCGAGCGCAGATAGGACTGCTCGACGAGATCGGTCTTGTTCATGACAGCGGTTCCCGAGTGTACCAGCGGCCCTTCTCTCGCCTCCTCGACCCGATGATGGCGTGGCGGGAGCCTCATGTGTGATGCTTCCCCGCGCGCGAGACCGAGAGGCTGGATGACCCGACGGCGAGAAGTACCGATATCGACATCGACCATCGTCGCCGACGCCCTCGATCGTTGGGGGGATGCCGTCGTGCCACCCGCGCTCCGGAGATCGCTGTCGGCCCCTCGATCCGACACCGACGTCTGGGCCAGCCTCGCCGGCGAGCTCGAGCTCGCCGACTTCCGCCCGGCCCTCGCCGGTGACGTCGAGGTCCGGATCTTCCGGCTCCGTTGGGGCAACGACTATGCGATGATCGCGAACCCGGCCAGGTTGATCCACTTCCAGCTCGAGGTGTGGGAGGCTCAGCTGGCCCAGCGCATGGATGGGACCTCGACGGTCGGCGAACTGATCCTCGAGCACCTCGAGGGGACGGGCGACCTGGACGCGGGTGCGGTGACGGATCTCGTCACGTTCCTGCGGAGGGAAGGGTTCCTCGAGCCACGAACGGTCGACGCGGTCGAGACCCTCGCGGAGGCGATCCGCCCGCGCCCAAGCGTGATGGATCGCGTGACGACGTTCGTGAAGACCCTCAAGCTGGACTGGGAAGGCGCCGACCGGCACGTCCGGTGGTGGTACCGCACCCTGCTCCACCCGCTCTTCACGCGCGCTGGCCTGATCCTGACGGCCCTCGTGGCGTTCGGAGGATTCGTCGCGTTCTTGGTCGCGATCGAGCAGAAGCAGTACTCGATCGGTGGCGCGAACGCGCCGCTCGACTCCTTGATCCTACTCGCCCTCGGGTTCGTCTTGACCTACGCACATGAGCTCGGACACGCCTTGGCGTTGGTGCACTATCGGCGGCGGATCAAGAGCGCCGGCTTCATGCTGTACTTCGGCTCGCCGGCGTTCTTCGTGGACGCGTCCGATGGCTTGATGCTCGAGCGCGGGCCCCGCATCGTCGAGTCCGCGCTCGGTCCCTACACCGAGATGATCCTCGCCGGGATCGCGTCGTTCCTCCTGCTCGCGTTCCCCGACGCTTCCTTCGCGCCGCTGGTGTTCAAGTTCTGCGCGCTCAACTACTTCCTCATCTTCGAGAACCTGATCCCACTCCTGGAGCTCGACGGCTACTTCATCCTGGCCGAGGCGATCGAAGTACCCGACCTCCGGGAGCGATCCCTGCAGTTCATCCAGCACGACGTGTGGCACAAGCTCCGCACGCGGTCGGGCTTCTCCAAGCAGGAGATCGGTCTCGGCGTATACGCGATCGTCGGGGTGGCGTTCACGATCTTCTCGGTCTGGGTGGCGATCTTCTTCTGGGAGGCGATCTTCGGGGGTCTGGTGTCGGGCCTCTGGAACGGAGGACCCGGTTCGAGGCTCCTCTTGCTGCTGTTGGCGCTGTTCGTTGCAGGGCCGGCGATCCGCGGCCTCATCACGCTGGTCCGGACGTCCGTCAAGCGGCTCCGCGTGCTCGCGCGGCGAGTGAAGTTCCGCTTCGAGACCTCCTGGCGCGTCGAGGCGGCCGAGGCGATCGACGCCCTGCCCGCGTTCGACGAACTCGAGGACAGCGTCCTGTCCGATCTGGCGGGCCGGGTCCGATTGGTGAGCGTTCGCCCCGGCGAACCGATCTTCCGGCAAGGGGACCGTCCAACGGACTTCTTCGTCGTCCGGAAGGGAACGCTACGGATCGAGGAAGAGCATCCTGATACGGGAGATACGACGGTCCTCAGGACGCTGACGAAGGGCGACTCGTTCGGGGAACTCGCGCTGCTCGAGTCCTCACCGAGGACCGCGTCCGTTCGCGCGATCGAGGATGCCGAGCTGTTCGCCGTCGACAAATCCACGTTCGACCGGTTGTTGGCGGGGGCGATCCACACGCCGTCGTTCAGGCTGACGCTGCAGACGATGGCCGAGCTCCGCGAGATGCCGGCCTTCTCGGTACTCGGCACGGAGGAGCTCTCCGTCCTGCTCGACCACGGATCGTGGGTGACGGCTACGCCTGCCGAGACCATGGTCGAGCAGGGGGCGGTCGGGGATGCGTTCTTCGCGATCCGATCCGGTCGGGTCGATGTGGTCCGGGACGGCTCGATCATCGGGAGCCTCGGCCCCGGGACGCACTTCGGCGAGATCGCCTTGCTTCGGGACGTTCCCCGAACCGCGAGCGTGATCGCGAGGACACCCGTCAGGGCGTTCCGTCTGGATCGCGAAGGATTCGATCAGGTCGTGCGCGAGGCGTTCCATCGAGGCGCCCTGAAGCCGCAGGCCGACAAGACGTGGCAGCATTGACCGCCGCCTGAGGGGAGCGAGGGATGGATTGTTGGCACTGTCGGCGCACAGCAGTGGGGGTCTGTCGGTTCTGCGGACGGGGAGTGTGCGAGGACCACGTGGATACCGAGCCCTTCATCCTCGAGCTCTTCCGAAGCGACGGCCCCATCAAGGCGATCGTGGTCGAGGACGCGTTGCGGTGCGGTGGATGCACCCTCCGACCGGACCCCATCCCGCTCCCCGAGCTCGATATGTGACGTACGTCACATATCGGCGTGACGCGCGTCACCGTCGATCGCGTGACCAACGACACCCGTGGATATTGTCGCTCGACACATTCTCCGCGTGACCTAAAGCCCATGATTCCCGTATCGAACAAGCGCCCTTCGGGGCGGGAGGAGGAGAGGGTCATGGCGGAGGGCAGGATCACACCGCAGGCGCCGGAGAAGACGGAGGCGTCATCTTCGACGAAGACCGCCGCGGCGCGGGTCAGCAAGAAGAAGCTGGCCAAGAAGAAGATGGCCAAGAAGAAGATGGCCAAGTAGCGCACTCCTCAAGCTTCCCGGAACTCCCCGAAGGGCCCGGATCTCCGGGCCCTTCGAGCGTCATCACGCACACGAGCCGAACCCGGCGGATCCCGCGCCGACCATGGTTGCCGTAGGCTACGCGGCGATGCCGAAAACCACCCCCAGAACCGGCGAGATCGCGAAGGCGATGGTCGCGACGCCGCTCCTCGAGGATGTCTCGCTCGAGGCGGTGCGACATCTGGCGGATCAAGGTCGGATGCGCGACTACCGGAGGGGAACCTACCTCTGCCATCAAGGCGATCCGGCCGACGAGATCCTCTTCCTCGTCGACGGGCGCGTGGAGATCGGATCGGTCTCCATCACGGGCAACCGTGTCCTCCATGCGACGGTCGACACTCCCCAGTTCGTCGGCGAGCTGGGGGTCCTGGCCGAAAGCGATCGGACCGCGAGCGTCCTGACGCTCGAGGACTCGGCGGTCTGGGCCGCAGGCGCGGAGGACTTCCTGGCGTTCCTGGCGGACGAGCCCACCGCTGCTCGGGGATTGATGCGCGCGCTGGCGCGGCAGGTCGAGGCGAACGAAGCGTTCGTCGACGACCTGCTCTTCCTCGATCTCAAGGGACGCGTGGCCAAGCGGCTGCTGCAGATGGCGACGCCCGTCGCTCGACGATCTCCCCGATGACGGACGGGCGATACCGGCGATCACGCACGCCGACCTCGCGAGCCTCTGCGGCGGCAGCCGGGAGAACGTCACCCGCGTGCTCTCCGAGTTCCAGCGCCGCGGATTGCTGGAGCGCGACGGCAAGCGCTACGTGCTGAAGAAGGTCGACGGCCTGGCGAAGATCGCCGGCCTGTAGATCGATCAACCGGGCCGGCCGTCCTCCGGCACCACCAGGTCGGGACGGTTGCGCCGGGTCTTCTCCAGCGCCGCGGTCCGTCGCCATCGCTCGATCTCCGCGTGGTTCCCCGACAGGAGCACGTCGGGGACCGCCATCCCCCGGAACTCGCGAGGCCGCGTGTAGTGGGGATGATCGAGGATGCCGTCCTCGCCGAACGAGTCCTGCTCGTGCGACGCCTCTTTGCCGATCACGCCGGGAACCAGCCGCGTCACGACTTCGAGGAGGACGAGCGCGGGAAGCTCTCCGCCCGAGAGCACGTAGTCGCCGATGGAGATCTCCTCCGCCGGCAGCCCCTCGACGAACCGTTCGTCGATCCCCTCGTAGCGCCCACAGACGAGCGCCAGCGACGCCTCCATGGCGAGCTCGCGAACGAGCGGCTGGTCGAGCCGGCGCCCGGCGGGAGAGAGCACGATCGTCCTCCCGCGGTCCGCGACCGAGCGCCTCGACGGCCCTGAAGAGCGGCTCGGCCTTCATGACCATCCCCGGGCCACCGCCGAACGGCTCGTCGTCCACCTGATGATGCGGATCGTCGGCTTGATCGCGGATATCGTGGATCCGGATGTCGAGGATGCCGGCCGCCGCCGCGCGACCCAGGAGGCTCTCTCGGAGCGGGCTCTCGAAGATCGCCGGGAAGATGGTGAAGATGTCGATCCGCACGGATGGAGGCTAGCGCGCCGAGCGGAGCGGAACGAGCGAGGGACCCCTTGCGGGGTCCCTCGGTGAGGATGCGCCTTGGAGGCCCCCTCAGGCCAAACGCACCCCGGCGGAAGTCGGAGTGGCCTTGCGACGGCGTCCGACGATCGCGGCGAGGAGGCCGCTCCCCACCCGACGAACCACGGGTGCGCGGGTTCGACCTCGATCGACACGCGCGGTGCGAGAGAGGCGATCCTGCTCTGCCGCGCGGATCCGGTCCTGGATCTGGTGCTTCGCGATGTCTCCCGAAAGCATCTCCGCCACCTCCATGGGCTCGATAGCGTCGACGCTACGCCGACCGTCTTCGGAGACCGGAGGACCCACGACACGGACCGGGTGTGCTCTCGATCGACCCGCCACGGTGCCGGACGTCACACGGACGGCGTGGGGTCGTCGGGCGCCGTGAGGCCGGGGATGTCTCGAACGAGGACCCGCCCCGCCTCCACGTCGACGTCGACGACCACCTCACGGATGGCGGGGACCATGATCTCCGTTCCCGACTCGTCAACGGCCACCCAGAGATCCTGCGCCGCGTTGGCGACCACGTCCGTGATGGCGCCGAGGGTCCGGCCGGACTCGGTCACGACCACGCAGCCCTCCAGCTGATGCGGCCAGAACTCGCCCTCGGGCAGCTCCGGCAGCGATGAGCGCGGGACGACGAGCGTGAGCCCCCGGAGGGCCTCGGCGGCGTTTCGATCGCCCACGCCCTCGAACGCCACGAGGAGTCGCCCGCCGTTCGGCCGAGACGTGCGGACGCGTACCTCGCGACCGTCCTCGAAGAACATCGAGGAGCCGGGTTCGAATCGCTCGGGATTGTCGGAGAACACGAGCACCATGACCTCACCGTGCAGGCCGTGGGCCTTGGTCACCTTGCCGACGACGACGGTCGGCTCGGACACGTCAGTCGGCGATGTCGACGTGCACCGACACGCCCTGGCGGGTGGCGGCCGCACGCACGACGGAACGGATCGCCTTCGCGGTGCGCCCTCCCCGGCCGATCACCTTGCCCATGTCGTCGGGCGCGACCCGCACGGTGAGGAGGGTGCCACGTTGGTCCGCTGACTCCGTGACCGACACGGAGTCCGGATCGTCCACCAGCTCTCGAGCCAGGAACTCGACCAGCTCTCTCACGCCTCGGACGTCTCCTCCGGCGCCGGCGCATCTTCGGCGGGTGCTTCGACGACCGCGTCCGCAGCCGGGGCCTCGGGCGCCTCGGCCGCTGCTACCTCTGCCGCAGGCTCGGGCGCGGCGGCTTCCTCGTGGGCGCTGCCGGAACCTCGGCCGGTGCAGGAGGGGCCTCGGCCTCGGCCGCCGCCTTCGCGGCGGCCTTCTTCGAGACCTTCCCGGTCGTCGGCTTCTCGGTCCGCGTCCGGACGAGTTCGGCGGCGGAGGGGCGTTCCTCGACGAAGCGGTCCCAGATGCCGATCTTCACCATGAGGTTGCGCACCTGGCTGCTGGGCTGCGCGCCGACGCGGAGCCAGTGCAGGGCGCGCTCCTCGTCGATCTCGATCAAGGAAGGGTCCTCGAGCGGGTGGTACTTGCCGATGTTCTCGATGAAGCGGCCGTCGCGGGGAGCCCGCTGGTCCGCCACCACGACGCGGTAGAAGGGCCGCTTCTTCGCGCCCATCCGCCGCAGCCTGATCCTCGTCGCCATGTCGTCGTTCCCTCTCGTCTCTCGGTCTATCGCTTCTTGTTCTTGGGGGCACCCGGCCGGCATCTTCATCATGCCGGGCATCCGCTTGCCGCCCATCATGGTCCGCATCATCTTGCGAGCGCCCTCGAAGTCTTTGAGCAACCCGTTGACGTCGCTGGTCGTGGAACCCGAGCCGTTGGCGATCCGCAGGCGCCGGGACCCATGGATGATAGCGGGATTCCGCCGCTCCTCCGGGGTCATGGACAGGATGATGGCCTCGGCGCGCCGCAGCTCACCGTCGTCCACCTGGTTCGCCAGCTCCTTCATCGCGTCGCGGCCGCCGGGCACCCCGGGGAGCATCTTCAGCAGATCCTGGATCGGACCGAGCTTCCGCATCTCCCGGAGCTGCGTGAGGAAGTCGTCCAGCGTGAACTGCCCCTTGAGCAGCTGTTCCGCCGAGGCCCGAGCGGCGTCGGCGTCCATGGACTCCTGCGCCTTGTCGATCAGGGTCAGCACGTCGCCCATGCCCAGGATGCGCCCCGCCATGCGGTCGGGGTAGAACGGCTCGAGATCGGCCGGCTTCTCACCCGTCCCGACGAAGTACACCGGGCAGGCCCGTCACCGCCGTGATCGAGAGCGCGGCGCCGCCTCGCGCGTCGCCGTCGAGCTTCGTGAGGATGAACCCGGTCGTGTCGACCTCGTGCATGAACGCCCGCGCCTGCACCACGGCGTCCTGACCGGTCATGGCATCGCACGCCATCAACACGTGGTGCGGCTTCGCCACGTCGCGGATGCGTCGCGCCTGCTTCATCATGTCGGCGTCGACGTGCAGCCGCCCGGCGGTGTCGATGATGACGACGTCGGCTTGTTGGCGCTCGGCCTCCTTCACGCCCGCCTTCGCCACCTTGACCGGGTCGCGCCCCTCGGAGAACACGGGGACGCCGATCTCGCGTCCGAGGGTGCGCAGCTGCTCGACGGCCGCAGGCCGCTCGAGATCGGCGGCGATCAGCAGCGGACGGCGACCCTTCCCTTTCAGGAGCAAGCGCGAGCTTCGCGCAGGCGGTGGTCTTCCCGGAGCCCTGGACCCCGGCCATCATGATGACCACCGGACGCGCTTGGGCGAGCTGGAACGGGTGATGCTCGCCGCCCAGCGTGACCGTGAGCTCCTCGTTGACGACCTTCACGATCTGCTGACCCGGGGTGAGGCTCTTCATGATCTCCTCCGACAGCGCCCGCGCTCGAACACGGGAGAGGAGGTCGTCGACGACCTCCACGGAGACGTCGGCCTCGAGCAGGGCCACGCGCATCTCACCCAGGGCGTTGTCCACCTGCTTCGGGTGGAGCTTGCCTCGGGAGCGGAGCTTCTTGAAGACGCCGTTCAGGCGGTCGGTTAACGTGTCGAACATGAGTACGTAGGGCGGAGCGGTGGGCCGGGCGGTACCGCTCGCGCCGTCGATTCTAGCCGCCCGCAGGGATGAGACCCCGATGAGGCGAGATCTCGAGCAAGCCAAGCGACTGGAGCTTGGCCTCGTCAAGGTCCGTTGGCTCCTCATCGCGTATGCCCTGGTCCAGACCATGGTCGAACGCGTCGACCCGAACGCGCCGTCGTACGCCTTCGAGCTCGGTTTGGTCCTCACGCTGGGGATGTTGCTCAGCAACCTCTTCTTCACGCAGTTCGTCAACCAGGCCGGCGGCTTTCCGACGTCCGATGGGTGGGCGCCGTGGCCTTCATGCTGGATACCGTCGTCATCCTGGAATGGGTCTGGGTCGCGGCCGCGAAGCCCTCCGACCCGGCGTGGGTCATGGCCTACCTCCTGCCGATCGAGGGCGCCATGCGGTACGGCATCCTGGGGGCGTTCGCGCCCCTCCCGGTACTCCTCATCTCGGAGATCGCCAGGGAGATGTACCTGGCGGAGGAGTTCCCCAGCTATCACTTCGTCGGCCCCGCGGTGGCGTTCCGCGTGGGCATGGCCGCGGTCATCGCCTTGGTCGCGGGGGTGTTCGCCAGCTCGCTCCGCAAGGAAGCCGAACACGCGACGGACCGGACGGTCGCCGCCGAGGAAGCGGCCCTGCGCGCTGAGGAAGCGGCCAAGCGGGAGGCCGAGGCTCGCCGCGACCTGTCGGCGTTCCACACGGCGATCCTCGCCGGCGTCGCGTCGGAAGATCCGGCCCAGGGCATCCAGGAGATCGCCGAGGCGGTGGGCCGGGAGATGGAGTGCGACTCACTCGGGGTGCTGCTGCTCGAACCCGGAGAAGGGGGCTCGGAGGAGCTCGTCGCCGCCGGCGTCTACGGCGACCCGGGATACCGGCGGAACACCCGGTTCATCGCCGGCAGCGAGCCGTTCGCCTCCGGATCCGAGCTCGCGAGGCCCAGCCTTCGACAGGACCCGGCGGAGGCGGTCGTTCCGCTCCGGGCCGGCGACTCGGTCATCGGCATCCTGCACGAGCGGAGCAACGAGCCGGGATCGATCGACCGGGAGCGCCTGCTGCAGCTCGGGCGCCTCGCGGACCAGGTCTCGTTGGTCGTCCAGGCCGCCCGGCTGCGCGCCCGGCAGGAGGAGATGCTCGTCCGGCTCCGGGAGCTCGACGAGCTCAAGTCCGACTTCGTCGCGATCACGAGCCACGAGCTCCGCACACCCCTCACCGCCGTCCGCGGGTTCGTGGATGCGCTGCGGCGGCGTCACGCGGAGCTGTCGGTCGAAGAGGTGCAGGAGTACCTGATGATCATCCACTCCCAGACCGACCGACTGATCCGACTGGTGGAGGATCTGCTGCTGATCTCCAGGATCGAGGCCGGGAAGCTCACGTTCATGCCGCACCCCGTGAATACCACTTCCTTGCTGCTCGACGCGTGTCAGGGTCTGGGCGAGCTGGGCGAACGCGTGGAGACCTTCCAGGATCCCAACGCGCCGCTGGAGCTCGTCGTCGACGGCCAGCGGTTGATCCAGGTCCTCACGAACCTGATGATGAACGCGATCAAGTTCTCCCCGTCGGATGCGAAGGTCGAGCTCCGGATGGATTCCCGTTCCAACGGCACGGTGACGTTCGCGGTGCGGGACCACGGACCGGGCGTGACGCCGGACGAGCGCGAAGCGATCTTCGATCGCTTCCATCAGACGGAGTCTTCGGCGGCCCACTCGGAGGGCGCCGGGCTCGGCCTCTACATCGCGAGGCAGCTGACGGAGGCGATGGGGGGCTGGATCGCCCTGGAATCCGAGCCGGGCGAGGGAGCCACGTTCACCGTCACGATACCGACGGCCCGGGACCTCGAAGTACCCGCTCCACTGAGCGGAGCAGGGCGAGCGGGCTGAACGGCTTCGTGATGTAGCCGTCGGCACCCTGCGACATCGCCTTGCGCCGTCCCTCCTCCCCCGTCGCCGTGACGACGACCACCAACACACCGGCCGTGGCCGGGTCGGACTTCAGCGTCTCGAGCACCTCGGCCCCGGATACGACGGGGATGTTGAGATCGAGGAGCACGACGTCGGGAGCCCGGTCCCGCACCATCGCGATGCCGACCTCGCCGTCGGAGGCCTCTTCCACCTGGTGGCCGTCCTCCTCGAGGACCAGGCGCATGGCATCCCGCATCGTCGGGTGATCCTCGACGATCAAGATGCTCGCCATCCGCTAGCTCCTCAGCAACCCGTCGGCGAACGCCTCCGCGCGGAACGGCCGGAGATCGTCCGCGCCCTCGCCGACACCGACGAACCGGACCGGAACGCCCAGCTCCTCGCGCACGCCGATGACCACCCCGCCTTTCGCGGAACCATCCATCTTCGTCAACACGACCCCTGTCAGCTCCACCGAGTCGGTGAATGCACGCGCCTGCGCGATGCCGTTCTGACCGGTCGTCGCGTCGAGCACCAGCAACGTCTCGTCGACCTCGGCCCCGGCCTTCTCGATCACGCGTTTCACCTTGGCCAGCTCGTCCATCAGCGGGGTCTTCGTGTGTAACCGGCCGGCGGTGTCGACGATCAGCACGTCGGATCCGCGCGCCGTCGCGGACGTCACCGCATCGAAGGCGACCGCTCCGGGATCGGCGCCCCGCTGCTGCGCGACGATGTGCGCGCCCGACCGCTGCGCCCACACCTCGAGCTGTTCGCCGGCGGCTGCGCGGAACGTGTCGCTCGCCGCGAGGCTCACCGCATGTCCTTGCCCCGCGAGGTATCGGGCGAGCTTGCCGATCGTCGTGGTCTTGCCAGAGCCGTTGACACCCACCACCAGGATCACCGCGAGGCGGTCCGCCGCGAGATGGAGCTGTTCATCGGGCCCGAGGACCGCGACGACCTCGCGCCGCAACACCCCCGCGGGGTCTCCGCCCGGCTCGAACCCGTCGCGGACACGCCGCACGAGGTCGGCAGAGCCCCGAGGCCCCACATCCGCCTTGACCAGGAGCTCCTCCAGCTCCTTCCAGGTGACATCGGACACGCCGCCGCCGAAGAGGGCCCGGACGCGTTGGCCGAGCCCCCCCGCGGGAACCTCGAGCGATGGGGCGGACGTGGAGGGGGCCGGATCGTCGTCCACGTCCACGTCCTCGGCGGACCGGAAGACCGCGCGCCGACGCCGGATCACGACGGCACCGGCGACCACGCAGAGGAGCGCGATGCCGAAGAAGATCAGGACCGGGAACACGGGCCCAGGCTAGTGGACCGGTTCACCCTCCGGCATCTGGACCGTGTCGGGCTCTTCGTCGGCCGAGGTTTGGGTGACGACGACGGAGGCCTCCGCCCGTTCGCGCTCGGCCTCGAGACGGGCGCGCTCTTCGCGGGCCGCGCGCGGCTCCTCCATCTGCTGGCAGACGACCTTGGTGGTGCCGTCCCGGGCGAGGGAGACGCCGTACATCATGCCCGCGATCTCCATCGTCCGCTTCTGGTGCGTGACGATCAGGACCTGCGAATCGGTCGCGAACCCGTCGATCAGACGGAGGAACCGGTGCAGGTTCACGTCGTCGAGCGCCGGCTCGACCTCGTCCATCAGGTAGAACGGGCTGGGTCTCGCCGTGAAGATCGCGAAGAGGAACGCCATCGCCGTGAGGGAACGTTCCCCTCCGGAAAGCAGGGAGATGCGCTTCACGCGTTTGCGTCCCGGGCTGGCCTCGATCTCGATGCCGCTCGACAACGGCTGAGCCGGATCGGTCAGGACGAGACGCCCGGAGCCGCCGGGGAACAGCTCCGCGATCAGCCGTTCGAACTCGCGCGCGACGTCTCGGTAGGCCGCATCGAACGTCTCCGAGATCTCCTGGTCGACCTTGGCGATCACCTCGAGCAGGTCGCGCCGCGCCTTGCGCACGTCGTCCAGCTCGCGCGCCATGAAGTCGTGACGCTCCTGAACCACCTCGAACTCGCCGGTCGCGAGCAGGTTGACGCGGCCGATCAACCCCAACCGTCGCTGCACCAGCTCCGACTTCTTCTCGAGCGACTCGACCGAGTCGTCCTCGGACAACTCCATGAGCGCCTCTTCGGGCTCACGCCGATGTCCTTCGCGCAGCAGTCGCTCCGCGTCCGAGACACGACGCTCGATGTCGCCGCGGAGCCGGTCCTCGTCCTCGTACGCCTCGCGGAGACGGTCCAGCTCGGTGGACGCCTCACGCCACGCACGGTTGACCTCCGCCTCAGCCTGCGCAGCCGCGCGCTCCGCCTCGGCGGCCAGGTCCCGGGCGTTGGACGCGGCCAGCGCCGCGTCGTCCGCCTTCAGCATCGTCTGCTCCGCCTGCGTGCGCGCTGCCTCCGCAGCTTCGAGCTCGGCGCGCAGCTGGATCGGATCGTGCGCGGCGAGCGCGTCGCGCTCGGCACGCAGTTCGAGGAGACGCGCGTCGAGCAGCGATCGGTCACGACGCAGCGTCTCGACCGCCACCCGTGCCGACACGGGTTGTTGCGGCGTGCGGGGAAGCTCCGGCATCTCGTCCGGCAACGGCTCCGCGTCTCCCAGGCGTTCGCGCCAAACCGCCATGCCGTCCTCCAGGACGACGAGGCGCTGCCGGAGGATCTCCTCTTCCTTCCGCAATCCCGCGAGCTCGGCCGCGATGACCGGGAGCCGCTCGGCTGCCGACGTGATGTCGGCGTCGGCCGCGTCGACCTGCTCCTGCAGGAACGTCGCCTCGGCGCCGATCTCCTGCACCCGGGCGCGCTTCGGCTTGAGGCCGTTGCGCGTCGCGGCCAGATCGTGATCCAACACCTTGAGCTCCGCGCGGATCTCACGGGCCCGCGCGTCGGCCTCCTTCGCCGTGTGGATCACCGCGGGACCGATCAGGACGCCCTCAGGCGTGACGAAGGACGCGACCGGATGCGCGTCTTGCTTCTCGACCGCTTCCTCCACGCTCTGCACCAAGTAGACGTCGCGGAGCACCGTGCTCGCGATGCCGCGAGCGGCCGGTTCCGCCTCGACGACGGACAGGAGCGCTCGCTCGCCCCGAAGGCCGAGCGCGACCGGCCCCCCTTTCGCGATCGCGAAGATGGCGCCGTCGCCGTCGGGTGCGTCGGCGATCGCCCGGTCGCCGTCGTCGTAGACCACCGCATCCGCGAGCGGGCCGAGGGCGGCCACGAGGGCTCGTTCCAGACCCGGCTCGACGCTCACCAGGTCGCGGAGCAACCCGATCGCTCGTCCCGAGTGCGCGGCCAGGAATCGCGACCCGGCGGTTTCCTCGATGTCGCGGCGACGAGCCTCCAACAGGTCGATCCGGGCTTGATGACGTCGCTCGACGTCCTCGAGCTCCTCGATCCTCTCGACCAATCCGCGCCGTTCCTGTTCGAGCTGCGTCCGGCGATCGGCGAGCGGGGACGTCTGCCCGTCCACGCGTTCGATGTCGGCCTCCAGACCCTCCCGCTCGCGCTCGAGCGTCTGGATGCGATCGGCGACATCGCGAAGGCCGACGTCCAGCCGTTCCCGTTCGCGCTCGGACGACGACAGGCTCCGTCGGAGCGCTTCCATCTCGGCGCGCCGGCCGGCCGCTTCCTCGCCCATGCGCCGCCGCACGTCCTCGATCTCGCGGCGATGCTCCTCCGCCGCCCGGAACTCCTGCTCCGCCCGGTCAAGCTCGTGCTCTCCCGCATCGAGCTCGGTGATGACGCGCGCCAGCTCCTGCTCGGCGCGGGCGAGCTCGCGATCGACGCCGTCCAGCCGCGCGGTCCGCGACGCCTCGGCGGACAGGTGCTCGCGCGCGGTCGCTTCCAGCTCTACCCCGGATCGGAACGCCTGGTCGGCCTCCGTCCGCTCGGCCTGGGCGGCGCGGAACGCCTGCTCGGCATCGGCGAGCCCGCGGGCGGCGGCGGCGCGAGCGTCGGCAGCCTGCAGCACCTGCCCGTCGAGGCTGTCGAGCAGCTCCCGGGCGGCCTTGCGCTCCTCCAGCCCCCGGTCCCACCCGTCCTTGCGACGTTCCTTCTCGCGCAGCAGCGCCCGGAGCCGCGCGGCGGCCAGCTTGCGCGAGAGCTCCTCGGCCTGCTCGGTGAGCGTCTCGTGCTTCCTCGCCATCTCGGCCTGCTGCTGCAACGGCTTCAGCTGGCGGCGGAGCTCGGCCAACACATCCTGGAGGCGCAGGAGGTCCTGGTCCAGCCCCGAGAGCTTGCGCTCCGCGCGCTCCTTCCGTCGCCGATGCTTCGCGATGCCGGCGGCCTCCTCGATGTACTTGCGGCGCTCCTCCGGACGAGCGAGCAACACCTCCTCCAGCTGACCCTGACCCACCACGGTATGGAGCGCGCGGCCGATGCCCGTCTCTGACAGGAGCTCCTGGACGTCCAAGAGGCGCACGACCTGGCCGTTGACCCGGTACTCGCTCTCGCCGCTGCGGAAGATCGTGCGGCTCACTTCGATCTCGGACATCGGCACGGCGATCTTCCCGGCCGAGTTGTCGATGACGAGCTTCACCTCGGCCATGCCGAGGGCCGGACGGGAGGGCGTGCCGGCGAAGATGACATCGGCCATGTGGCCGCCGCGGAGGGCGCGCGCGCCCTGCTCACCGAGCGCCCAGCTGATCGCATCCACCAGGTTCGACTTGCCCGACCCGTTGGGACCGACGATCACGCTGACGCCCGGGATGAACTCCAGGACGGTCTTGTCCGCGAACGATTTGAAGCCGCGGATCTGGATCTGACGCAGGAACATTCGGCGCGATGCTAACAGTGGCCTCCGGGCGAACCGGGGAGGCTGCCGGAGTTTCCTAGCCCGAGACGCGGAATCCCGTCTCGCCGGCGGGGGGCTCCTCACGGATGTCCACCGATTCCACGCGGGCATACTGCGGGCCTTCCCGGCACCAACGCACCATGATCTCGACCGCGGCCGGGGGACCCTCGAACACCGCTTCTACCCGACCGTCCTCGGCGTTGCGGACCCAGCCCGCCACGCCGGCCGCGCGGGCGCGTTCCGCGCAACTCGCGCGGAAGAACACTCCCTGGACGCGTCCGGCCACGAAGACATGCACGCGGCGCATCGCGACAGTCTGCCGCAGCCGCGGGGTAGGCTGCGCGGCGTGACGAACTACGACGAACGAACCGCCCTCTTGGTGGTCGACATCCAGAACGACTTCGCCGACCCGTCGGGGACCCTTTCGGTCGACGGCGGCGACGGCATCCTGGCCCGGACGAACCAGGAGATCGCACAGGCGCACGCCGCCGGGGCGCTCGTGGTCTACACACAGGATTGGCACCCTCCCAGCACGCCGCACTTCTTCAAGGACGGCGGCATCTGGCCGGAGCATTGCGTGCAGGAGACCTGGGGCGCTGCGTTCCATCCGGACCTCGACGTCGAAGGCCAGGTCGTCCGCAAGGGCACCGACGGCCGCGACGGCTATTCCGGTTTCAGCGTGCGCGACCCCGAGAGCGGAGAGACGTCGCCGACGACGCTCGAGGCGTTGCTCCGTTCACACGGGATCGAGCGGTTGGTGATCTGCGGTCTGGCGACGGACTACTGCGTCCTCGAGACCGTGCTCGACGCGCGCACGCTCGGGTTCCCGGTGGAGGTGGTGCGGGACGCCATCCGCGCCGTCGATCTCGACCCCGGGGACGGCGACCGAGCGATCGCACGGATGCGCAACGCCGGTGCCGAGATCGTCTGACGGCGTTCCTCGGGAGTCAGCTCTGACACTGCGGACAGAAGTAGGCGCTTCGTCCGGCGATCTTGACGCTCTGTATCGGAGTCCGGCATCGCCTGCACGGCAACCCTTCGCGCCCGTACACCTTCAGCTCGGCCGCGTACTCGCCCGGCTTGCCGAACAGGTCGACGTACGCCTCGTCGTCGAGCGTCGTGCCGCGCGCCTTGATCGCGTCCTGCAGCGTCTCCTGGATGGCGCGGTAGAGGCGGCGCACCTCCTGCGACGACAACGTGTCGGACATCCGGTCGAACCGGATCCCCGCCGCGAACAGGACCTCGTCGGAGTAGATGTTGCCGAGGCCTGCGATGAACTTCTGGTCCATCAGGAGCTGCTTCATCTTCGAGGCCCGCTCGGCCAGGAGGTACTGGAAGGTGGGCCACGTGAAGACCTGATCGAGCGGATCGATCGCGAGGTGCTGGAGTTCCTTGATCTTGCCGACCTCGTCGGCGGTCGACACGAACATCTCGCCGAACGTCCGTGGGTCGATGTAGCGAAGGTCCCCGCCCTGCTGGAACGTCAGGACGACGTGCGTGTGAGGCGGCATCGCTACGCGCCCCGTGCCTCGCTGGAACTGACCGCTCATGCCGAAGTGGGTGACGAGCACGTCGCCGGAATCGAGCGGCATCACGAGGTACTTGCCACGCCGCTCGACCTTGGTGATCTTCCGACCCTCCAGGCGCGACGTGAAGTCCTTGCGCTTCGGGTGGCGACGGATGACGCGCATCGCGTTCTTGGAGGGCTTGACCTCGGCCTCCTTGATCCGGCGGCCGACGACATCCTTCTCCAGGTCACGACGCATCACCTCGACCTCGGGTAGCTCCAAATCGTTCCCCCTTACGATCCCGCTCCGGTCATCCGTTCCGAGATGCGCGCGTGCGCCTCCCGTGCCGCCTGTTGCTCGGCCTCCTTCTTGGAGCGTCCCGTCCCGGTGCCGAGCGCTTCCCCGGCCACGAAGACCGTGGCCGTGAACTCCTTCGCGTGGTCGGGGCCGCGCTCCACCAGCCGGTACTCGGGCATCGTGCTGAGCTCCTGCGAGGCCAGCTCCTGCAGGATCGTCTTGTAGTCGCGGTCGCCTTCGCCGCGAACGTATGCCTCCATCCGCGGGCGGAAGAGCCGCTCGATCAGCTCGCGGGACACGTCGAGCCCGCGGTCGAGGTAGATCGGCGCCGAACACGGCCTCGAGCGCGTCGGCGAGGATGCTCGACTTGTCCCGACCTCCTGAGAGCTCCTCGCCTTTCCCCAGGAGCACGATGTCGCCGAGCCCGAGCGAGCGGGCCACGTCGGCGAGCGCCGACATGTTGACGATGGCGGCCCGGAGCTTGGCCAAGGCACCCTCCGGAAGGTCGGGGAACGTTGCATAGGCCATGTCCGTGACGATGAGCCCGAGCACCGAGTCGCCGAGGAACTCCAGCCGTTCGTTGGTGATCTCGGTCCCGTGCTCGAACGCGTAGGAACGATGCGTGAGCGCGGCCTGCCGGATGTCGGGGTCGGAGAACGACACGCCGAGGGCGCGGTCCAAGGACTCGAGCGACGCCTCGACGGGAGCGGCGCTCACGAAGTTACTCGACCTCGACGGCCTGCCGGCCCGCGTAGTAGCCGCAGTTGCTGCACACCCGGTGGGGCAGCTTGGGCTGATGGCACTGCGGGCATTCCGCGTAGGGAGGCGCCTCGCTCTTCCAGTTCGCGGCGCGCTTGGCGCTCCGCGTCTTGCTCTGTTTCTTCTTGGGGACGGCCATCGATTCCTTCCTCTCTCGTCGTTCGGTCTGGCGTCGGCTCGGCTGCGTCAGCTCCGGTCTTCCAGCTCGTGGAGCACGAGCTCCAGGTCGGCCCATCGGGGATCGATCTCGGGGTGATCCCCGGGGCACTCTCCGAGGTTGCGGTCGCCGCCGCACACGCTGCACAGGCCCAGGCAGTCGGGGCTGTGCAGCGGCGAGAACGGCAGCTCCAGCCCCAGCGCGTCGCGGACCATCTGCTCGGGATCGAGCCACCCTTCGGCGCCGAGCGGGTACACGTCGTCGTCGTCGACCTCGGGAGATGCCGAGAAGAGCTCGTGCACGTCGACCCGGACCGGCTGCTCGAACTCCTTGAGGCATCGCGCGCACCGGAGCGCGAACGTCCCGTCCAGGTGACCGGTCACCAGGATGCCCTCGACCACCGATTCGAGCAGCAGGTCGCCGTGGACCATCTCATCGGCCTTGAGGGTGGCGACCTCCGTGCCGAGGCCCTCGAGGGTCCCGCCCACGCGCGAGAGGCGCGAGATCCCCGGGATGTCCGATCAAGTCACGGACGTCGATCGGGTCGATCGTCATCGGTCCTCCTCCGCGTCGAACAGCTGGGCCTCCGGCTCGGCGCCGAACTCCTGCTCCGCCGCGGTCGTCGGGGCTCGGAGTCGGTCGCGCCCGACCTCCACCTGGTCGAGCGTCTTGGCCAGGGCGCGCGTCGTGGACTGCGCATCCTCGAGGATCTTGCGCAACGCGATCTCGAACTGCGCGAGCCTGGCGTCGACGTAGCTCTCGGCCTCGGCACGAGCGTCCATGGCTTGCTGCTCGGCCTTCGGCGACGATGCGGTCGGCCTCCTCCTTCGCCCGGTGGACGACCTCCTCCTTCCGCGCCATCCGCAGCTGGTCCTCTTTCGCCTGCTCCACGATCCGTTCCGCGTCCTGGCGCGCCTTCCCCAACAGGTCCTCGCGGTCCTTCACGATCCACCGGGCCTGCTTGATCTCCTCCGGCAGCGTTTCCTGCATGTCCTTGAGCATGTCCAGGACCTCGTCGCGGTTGAGGAGCGCCGACGACGACAACGGCATCGACTTGGCTTCGCGCACCATCTCTTCGAGCTGTTGGAGTCGTCCGGCGAGGTCCATCAGGCCCCCGTCCCCATCCGGTCGATGAGGCGCTTGCGGACGTGGTCGGGCACCAGCCCCTCGACGTCGCCGCCGAAGCGCGCGACCTCCTTGACCAGGGATGACGACAGGAACGACCACTTCGGGTTGGTGGGCATGAACAGCGTCTCGACCGCCCCCAGGCGGAGGTTCATCTGCGCCATCTGGATCTCGTATTCGTAGTCGGACACCGCTCTCAAGCCCTTCACGATGGATGTGGCACCCTGCACCTTCGCGAACTCGACCAGCAACCCGGAGAACGGCCGGACGGAGACGTTCGACATGGCCGAACAGGCCTCCTCCAGCATGGACACGCGTTCCTCGACGGCGAAGACCGGCTGCTTGGAGGGATTCTCCAAGACGCCCACGATCACGACATCGAAGGTTGCGCTGGTGCGACCGATGATGTCGAGGTGGCCGTTCGTCACCGGGTCGAACGTCCCCGGACAGAGGGCGGTCAGGCCCATGAAACCTCCCGGTACAAGATGACGAAGCTGTCGCCGTAGCGGAGCTGCCTCGCGACGGCCCAGTGTACTGGAATGACAGGCGTGGAACTCTTGAACCCCCTCGTCAGGACCACCGTCCACCCCTGGTCGGAGAGCACCTTCGGCCCCAGTCCGGCGAGGACCCCCTCCAGCTCGGAGGTGGCGACGTCGTAGGGCGGGTCGAGCAGGACCAGATCGAACGGGCCGTCCGTCTCGGGCGCCTGGGCAACGAACGCGCTCACGTCCTGCGTGACGACGGTGGCCCGGTCCGCCAGCCGCGTTCGGTCCAGGTTGTCGTGGATGGCCGCCGAGGCCTGGTACGCGCGATCGACGAAGACGGCGTGCTCGGCGCCCCGCGACAACGCCTCGATCCCCATCGCCCCGGTCCCGGCGTACAGGTCGAGCACGCGGGCGTCCGGGATCTCGAGGGCGAGGCTCGAGAAGAGCCCCTCGCGCGCCCGGTCCGAGACGGGGCGGACGCCGGGTGGAACCGGGCCGAGACGCATGCCCTTCGCGCTCCCGGCGATCACCCGCATGCCCGGAGCCTACGCCCGGCGGCTCGGCGCTCCGCGGAGGCGGCACCCGGTGGCGCTCAGGAGCGGAACAGCCAGTCGATCGAGGCCTCGAACCGCGACCGGAGCTCGGCGAGCAACGACGGGTGCGCCTCGAGGTGCGGATCGTCCTCGATCAACGCGAACGCTCGCACGCGCGCCCGGCGGACCAGCTCCAGGTCGTCGGCGAGGCGCGCCAGCTTGAGATCGGGCATGCCGGACTGCTTCGTGTCGAACAGCGTTCCCTCACCGCGGAGCCGGAGGTCCTCGTCGGCCAGCTCGAACCCGTCCGTGGTGCGAACCATCGCCTCGATGCGCGCTCGGGCCTCCTCGTTCTCCGCGTCGGACTCGTCGAACAGGACGCAGTAGCTCCGGTGCGCTCCGCGGCCGATCCGGCCGCGGAGCTGGTGCAGCTGGGCCAGGCCGAACCGTTCGGCGTTCTCCACGAGCATCACGGTCGCGTTCGGGATGTCGACGCCGACCTCGATCACCGTCGTCGAGATCAGCAGGTCGGTCTCCCCGTCGCGGAACCGATCCATCACGGAACCCTTCTCCTTGGGCCGCATGCGTCCGTGCAGCAGGTCCACGCGGAGGTCGGGGAAGACCTGGGTCGCCAGACGCTCGGCCTCGGCCTCGGCCGCCTTCACCTGCGATCGGTTCCCCTCGTCGATCGCCGCGCAGACCACGAACCCCTGCCGGCCGGCGCCGACCTCCTCCCGCACCAGGTCGTAGGCGCGTTCACGCTCTTCCGGGGTGCGGACGGCGCGCGTCTCGATCGGCTGGCGGCCCTTCGGCATCTCGTCGAGCACGATCACGTCGAGGTCGCCGTAGTAGGTGAGCGCCAGGGTCCGCGGGATCGGGGTCGCGGTCATGATCATGACGTCCGGCTCGACGCCCTTGCCCTTCAGGGCCATCCGTTGATGCAGGCCGAAGCGATGCTGCTCGTCCACGACCGCGAGCGACAGGTCGTGGAACGACACCCCCTCCTGCACCAGGGCGTGCGTGCCGATCGTCAGGTCCACCGCGCCGTCCGCGATCCCCTGCACGACGCGCGCGCGGTCCTTCCCGGTGACCGCGCCGGTCAGCAGCGCGTACGTCACGGAGGCGTCCGGCTGGCTCGCGGGCGCGGGATCGAGCAGCGATGCCTGCCCGTCGTCCTTGGCCGCCTCGCGCGCCAGATCGAGGAACGAGACGCCGCCGACGCCCTCGAGCAGCGAAGCCACGGATCGCAGGTGCTGCCCGGCCAGCACCTCGGTCGGGGCCATGATCGCGGCCTGGTGGCCGGACTGGATCGCGACGAGCGCCGCGTGGAGCGCGACCAGGGTCTTGCCGGCACCGACGTCGCCCTGCAGGAGCACGTTCATCGGCCGCGGGCGTTCCATCGCGTCGTCGACGGCTCGGATCGCTCGCTCCTGTGCCCCGGTCGGCTCGAACGGCAGCGTCCGCCCCAGCCGCTCCGTCAGCGGACCCGCCGCCGTGTGCGCCACGCCGGTCTGCTCGACCTCCACCCGGTGCTTGCGGAACGCGACGCCCAGCTCCAGCGTGAACAGCTCGTCGAACTTCAGCCGTTCCTGGGCTCGCGCGAGCTGGCCGGGGTGCTCGGGGAAGTGGATCTTCCGCAGCGCCTGGTCGTAGTCGGAGAGCGCCTCGGCCTCGACCAGCTCGGCCGGGAGGGGGTCGCGGATCTTCGGGAGCTGCTCGAGCGCGGCATACACCAGCTCGCGGATCGTCCTGGTCGTGATGCCCTCCGACGCGGGATGCACGGGGGTGATACGCGCGGTGTGGATCAGGTCGGCGTCGTCGCCGCGGAGGAGCTCGACCTCCTGGTTCGCCAGTTGGGTCCGACCGCGGTAGAGCGTGACGACGCCGGAGACGGCCAGCTCCTGCCCCTCCTTGTAGAGGGACGCCAGCCACGGCTGGTTGAAGAACGTCAGATCGAGGAGACCGGTCTTGTCGTAGAGCGTCACGGTGACCATCGTCTGGTGGCGTCGCGTCTGCCGTTTCGCCACCTTGCGCACCGACGCGATGACCGTGGCGTACTCCCCGGCCTTCAGATCCCGGATCGTCTCCACCCGCGAGCGGTCGATGTAGCGCCGCGGGTAATGATGGAGCAGGTCGCCGACGGTTCGCACGCCCATGCGCTCGAGGACCTCGTGCGCCTCCAGCGGATCCTTCGACCGCGAGCCCGCTCGCCGTTTCGCCAGGCGGGGATCGATCGCGAGGATCGGGGAATCGAGCGTGAGCTTCACGGAGCCTTCCTCATCGGGGACCGGTTCTATCATGCGAAGGATGCTCCCCCGGTCGCGGACGCTCCTCACGCTGCTCCCGCTGTTCGCGCTCCTCGCGCTCGCGGCGACGTGCGGCGGCTCGGGGCCGGACCCCGCCGGCACCGCCGACGCCGGACCGGCTGCGCAGAACGCCACGGCCGCGCCGCTCCTGCCGACCCACGTGGCCGAGCTGCCGACGTTCGACGTGAACAGCTACCAGCAACTGCTGACACAGCTGCACGGGACGCCGGTCGTCGTCAACATCTGGGCCGCGTGGTGCGCTCCGTGCAAGGCCGAGGCGCCGCTCCTGCACGACGCGAGCGGCACCTACGGCGACCGCGTGCAGTTCCTCGGGGTCGACATCCTGGATTCGAAGGACGGCGCTCGCGGCTTCATCGCCGACCACGGTCTCGAGTACCCGAGCGTCTTCGACCCGACGGGCGCCATCCGGGACTCGCTCGGGCTGATCGGACAGCCGGTGACGGTGTTCTACGACGCCGACGGCACCATGGTGTCGTCCTGGGACGGCCAACTGTCCCAGAAGGCATTGGACCAGGGGATCCAGGCGGCGCTCGGCTGACCCGGTCGCCGCGCAGGCGTCTGTTACCCTGGTCACCCTATGGCTGCGGTGTGTCAGATCTGCGGGAAGAAGCCGTTCTTCGGCAAGGCGGTGACCTTCTCCCACAAGCGGAACAACCGGCGCTGGAACCCGAACATCCAGAAGGTCCGGGCCCTGGTCGACGGTACCCCTCGCCGTCTGCACGTGTGCACGTCGTGCATCAAGGCCGGCAAGGTCACCCGCATCCCCCAGCGAACGCCGTAGCCCCGGCTACCGGCGGCGGCCGCCGGGCGCGATCGACCACAGCTGATCCACCGGCCCGATCCCCTCGCCCAGCTCGAGCCCGTGCCGGATCGCCTCCGTCACGAACACCTTGCCGGCCTCCACGGCCTCGAACGGTTCCCATCCCATCGCCAGATGCGCCGCGATCGCCGCCGACAACGTGCACCCGGTCCCGTGCGTGTGGGGCATGTCGATCCGTTCGGTCGTCAGCCATCGTTCGACCCCGCCCGAGACGAACAGGTCCGCGGCCTCGGTCGACGCCTCGAGATGACCTCCCTTGACCAGCACCGCGCGCACGCCGGACGCCAGGATCGCGTCGGCGGCCCGGCGCATGTCGTCCCTCGCCTCGACCGGCAGACCCGAGAGCCCGCTCGCCTCGGCGAGGTTCGGGGTGACGAGCGCCGCGAGCGGCAGGAGCCTCGACCGGATCTCGGCGACCGCGTCCTCGGCGAGCAGCAGGTGGCCGTGCTTGGAGACGAACACGGGATCCACCACCAGGTTGGGGATCGCGAGCTCCTCCACGGACGTCGCCACCGCGCGGACGATGCCTCGGTTCGCCAACATGCCGGTCTTGGCGGCATCGAGCCCGATGTCGGTCGTCACCGCCCGGATCTGCTCCTCCACCAGCTTGGGAGCCAGCGCCTCGTAGCCGTAGACGCCCTTCGTGTTCTGCACGGTGACCGCGGTGATGGCGGTCATCCCATACACGCCGAGCGCGGTGAACGTCTTGAGGTCGGCCTGGATGCCCGCGCCGCCGCCGGGGTCGGAGCCGGCGATCGTGAGCACCCGAGGTCGAGGCGCCGCGGCGGTGGTCATCGGAAGTGGTCCCAACCGGTGGGCTCGAGGGGGCGCTCCGTACCGTCGGGTTGCATCGCGGAGAGACCGGTCCCGTCGGCGATGCAGCCGATGTCGGTGAGGTTCACGCCGAACGTTTCCTTGAGCTCGATCCGCGCTGCCTCGACGGCCCCGGCATCGGGGAGCGTGGCCAGCAGCTCGTAATCTTCCCCGCCGCCCAGCGCGTCGTCGATCGTGGCGCCCTCGGCGACAGGGACGTCGTCGATCGAGAGGCACGCCCCGACGCCGCTCGCCCGCGCCAGCCGGGAGAGGTCGAGCGCGAGCCCGTCCGACACGTCGATCATGGCGGTCGCACCGTGGCGCGCCAGCACGCCGCCCTCTCCCACGCGCGCGGTCGGGCGGAGGTGGCGGCGCACCAGCGCGAGCTGCCGCGCGTCCGGCATCGTCCGCAGGTGCGTGAGCCGCAATCCGGCGGCGCTCCCACCGAGCTCGCCGGTGACGACCAACCGGTCGCCGGCGCGCGCTCCGGATCGGAGCACCGCCTTCCCCGGCGCGACCTCGCCCGTCACGGTGACCGCGATCGAGACCTCCCGTCCGCGCGACAGGTCTCCGCCGACGAGCCACAGGGCGTACTCATCGCACGCCTCGCGCATCCCGCCGAACAGCTCCATCACCCAGCCGGTCTCGACATCGGGGGGAAGGGTCAGGGCGCACACCGCGGCTCGAGGGCTCGCCCCCATCGCCGCGATGTCGCTCACGTTCACCACGATCGCCTTGTGTCCCAGGTCGCGCGCCCCCGACGGTCCCCGGACGAAATGCACGTCCTCCACCATGGCGTCGGTCGTGATGACCAGCTCGCCCCGGGTCGGGGACGAGGACCGCGGCGTCGTCGCCGACGCCCACCCGGACCTCGGGACCGGCCCCGGACAGGACGCGGCGGATCGCCTCGAGCAGTCCTTCCTCGGTGAGGTCCATCGGGTCCCTTCCGTCCACCGGCCGACCATTCCGTTCGACAACGCGGCGAACGGAGAGGCGACGGCGCGTTCGCTTAGACTGTCACGCCGGTCGTTTCCGGCGCGCTCTGCGCTCATCCACGGTAACCAACCAGGAGGAACCCGGTGCCCGAGACCCACGTCAACCCCACGCCCGAGGAACTGCGGACGTTCACCGAAGCCATGCCGCAGACCCGCATCACCGAGTTCGGCAACGTGAACGTCCAGACCCAGGTCACCTCGCGAAGCGCCGCGAGCACGCACGTCGTCGGCGGACCCGTCCAGCGGAAAGACCATGACCCGCGAGGCGTTCGAGGAGATCGCGGCGAAGCAGGACGCGTACCTCGCGGAGCGGGACGTGGTCGTGATCGACGGGTACATCGGCAACGACCCCGAGATGCGGACCGCCGCGCGCCTCACGATCGAGAAGGCGAACGCGAACATCGCCGGGCATGCAGCAGAAGCTGTACTTCGAGCGCACCGACGGCGCCGAGCCCGAGGTGCAGGTCATCTACACGCCGAACCTCGCCGCGCCCGGCTACCCCGACGACCGGCTGATCGCGGTCGATCTGGAGAACGGCGTCACGCGGGTCCTCAACTCCGACTACTTCGGTGAGTCGAAGAAGGGCGGCCTGCGGATGTGGAACGACATCGTCTACGGCAAGGGCGGGCTGGCGCTGCACGCCGGGCTGAAGGTCGATCCCGACCGACGCCGGCGAGAAGGTCTTCATGATCATCGGCCTGTCGGGCACGGGGAAGACCACGACCACGTTCACGACGCAGAACGGCTCTCAACCAGTCCAGGACGACTTCGTCGGGCTGATGCCGGGGGGCACGCGTCTACGGCACCGAGAACGGTTGCTTCGCGAAGACGTTCTCGCTCGACCCCGACTTCGAGCCGTCGATCTACGGCGCGGTCGATGAAGCCGACCACCTACCTGGAGAACGTGTACCAGGACGACGCGGGCAACGTGAACTTCTTCGAGGAGACCTACACGCAGAACGGCCGCGCCGTGTTCGAGATGTCGGACCTGCTGCGACTACCGAGACGCGCGCGAGGTCGGCACCGTCGACTACCTGCTGATCCTGAACCGGAACGAGAACATCATCCCGGCGGTCGCCAAGCTCTCCGCAGGAGCAGGCCGCCGCGTACTTCATGCTCGGCGAGACGACGGGCACGAGCGCGGGCGGCGCCGCAGAAGCCGGCGAACTTCCTGCGCGTCCCCGGGACGAACCCGTTCTTCCCCCTGCCTCACGGTCTGCAGGGCAACCGGATCCTGGAGCTGCTCGCCTCGCACCCGATCGAGACGTTCCTGCTGAACACCGGCCGCGTCGGCGGCAAGGACGACGACGATCGTTCGAAGAAGTTGAAGATCCCGCACACGTCGGCCTGCGTGAAGGGGATCGCCGAGGGCACGCATCACGTTCACGGAGGACGAGGACTTCGGCTACCTGGTCGCCGAGAGCGGTTCCGGGTATCGACGACCTCGAGCTGCTGCAGCCGCGCCGCCTCTACGAGCGTCAGACGTCGGCGCGACGAGTACGCGCAGATCGTCGACCGGTTGAAGGTCCGAGCGGGTCGACCCGGCTCCAGGAGTTCCCCGAGCTCTCCGACGACATCATCAAGGCCGTCGGCTAGTCCGTCGTCGGACTAGGACGTGATGTCGCGCCGCCGGAGGTTCCATACGGCGAGGAGCATGAAGACCGCCGTATAGACGACGCTCACCGTCAGGCCGGCGCGCATGTCGCTCCAGTCGACGGGGAACCGGAACAACCCGGTGAACCCGAGCCAGCCGTTCGTGGGCATGTACGGATGCAGCGCGTGCAGGCTCGGGATCTGGTCGATCACCTGGCTCGCGATCGCGACGATCACCGTGGCGACGATCGCCCCCGGTCCGGAGTCGGTGACCGTGGAGATGAACAGCCCCACGGCCATGATGCCGGACGCCGCCACCAGGATGTAGACGCCCGATCCGACGACGCGGAGCAGCGCCTCCCACGTCGTGAGCGTCGTGCCGCTGAGCGTCGGGAGCGGCCCGAACCCGAACACGACGCCGCCGGCCAGGAGGCCCGCGAGGATCACGCCCACCAGCAGCGCACCGGTGAGCGTCATCGCCGACAGGTACTTGGCACCGAGCAGCCGGCCGCGGCGGACCGGTCGCACCAGCAGGTAGCGGAGCGTTCCCGACTGCGCCTCGCCCGCGATCGCGTCCCCCGCGAACAGCCCGATCGCGAGCGACATGAAGAACGGCTGCACCACGGCGAGGCCGGTGAGCGGGGCGAACATCCCGTTGCGCACGATCTGCAGCAGGAACGGCGGCGCGTCCTGGGCGTTCTGCGGCTGGGGCGGCGACGCCTTCACCGCGATCACGATGAGGACGGGAACCCCGGCGAGCGCGGCCGCGAGGAGCCACGTCCGCCAGCGGCGCACCGCCTTGCCGATCTCAACGCGGAACATCGATGCCCTCCACCAGGTGGAGGAACACGTCTTCGAGCGTGTCGCGCTCGGGCACGAGCGCGTTCACGCGGATGCCCGCCTGCGACCAACGCGCCGTTGAGCGCGGCCGGGGTCGCGTCGCCGGCCAGCACGACGTTGATCACCCCGGCGCCCTCGCCGCTCGCGGACGCGACCGAGACGCCCGGCGTGCGCTCGGCGATCGCCCGCGCGGCCGGCACATCGTCCACCTCGATGCGGACGCGGTCGGCCGCGCCGCGGAGCGTGCCCGGCGGTCCTTCGGCGACGATCCGTCCCTGCGCCATCACGCCGACCCGGTCGCACATCGCCTCGACCTCGGCCAGCAGGTGGCTGGAGACGAACACGGTCGTCCCGCCGTCGGCGAGCGCCTCGCAAGAGCTGGCGCATCTCTCGCATGCCGGTGGGGTCGAGCCCGTTCGTCGGCTCGTCCAACATCAGCAGCTCCGGCTCGCCGAGGAGCGCGAGCCCGATCCCCAAGCGCTGGCGCATGCCCTGGCTGTACGCCTTCACCCGCTTGTCCGCGGCGTCGGTCAGCCCGACCTGGGCGAGACATGCATCGACGCGCGCCAGCCTGCGTCGGGTGTCGTCTCCCCGGCCGCCCGCGCGCGCGAAGTACTCCAGGTTCCGACGTCCCGAGAGGAAGCGGTAGAACGCCGGCTCCTCGACCAGGGCGCCGACCCGCTCGAGCGGCCCGCGGTCGGGTCCCACCGGCTCGTCGAGCACCTCAACCGTGCCAGACGTGGCGTGGATCAGCCCCAGCGCCATGCGGATCGTGGTGGTCTTGCCCGCCCCGTTCGGACCGAGGAACCCGTAGAGCGCCCCGCGTTCGACCTCGAGATCGAGCCCGTCGACCGCAGCCACGTCGTCGTAGCGCTTCGTGAGCCCCCTCGTCCGGATGGCGAACGTCACGGGAGCGAGGCGGCGTCTTCCTCGAGCGTCGCGACGCTCACGGGTCCCACGAGCAACCAGGTCTGCCCGTCACGCTCGACCGTGATGGCCGAGACCAGCGGTCCCGCGTACGGAAGGAGCTGGTCGACCCCGGCCGGGAGGGGCGCGTCGAGCCTCACGCCGACGCGGACATCGAAGCCCCGCCCGAACATGTGCGGATCCGAAACGGGCGCCGTTCCGTCGTTCCCCGCCGATGCACGGAGATGCGCGATCACATCGGCCGCCTGACGGACGGTCGTTCCCGGTGGCGGTGTGAACGAGAACATCGACGTGTCGATCGGCTCGAAGGACACCGACGTGAAGCCGGCCTCGATCGCCGCCGCATCGCTCCCGCGAGGGAACACCTGGAAGCGCAAAGGCAGCCGCGTCTCAGCGTCGATCGCGACGGCGATGCGCCCGATCAAGGTCAGCGTCGAGGTCGGTGTGAGCACCAACCCGTACGCCGGCCGGCCGGCCACGATCGAGGTGGTGTCGACCGAGACGTCCGCGAACGGCGCGAGCGCGCCGAGCGCTCGCTGCGCGAACGTCAGGAAGTCGGCCTCGTGCAGCGCGGAAGCGGCAGGCGCCGCCTGCCCGAGCGTCATCCCCGGCACCCCGAAGTGCACCGCCGACATGTCCGACGAGTCCCAGAACCAGGCGTCGCTCGTGCTCACCACGAGGTCTTGTTCGGAGAGGTCCAACAGGTGCGCGATGCGCACACCGTCGGCAGATCGCCACACCTTGTACCGCTGGTCCCCGGTCGCGAGCGCGAGGGCGCCCAGCACCCCACCGCCTGCCGCGCCGCCCACGCTGGATGGGATCTGCGGGATCCCCAGGTCGAAGCGCGTGTGGACCTCACCCGAGATGGTGAACGGTCGGGCGAGCGCCGCCACGGTCGAGGCGAGGAGCCGATCGCCCGCGACGGGCGGCAGGTTCGGCGCCGGGTCCGCGCGGACGGCGACGCCCCCGATGGCGGCGACCGCGAGGGCGGCGACGACCACCACGAGCCCGATGCGACGACGCCCGGAGATCGCCATGTCCTACTTGTAGCACCGTTCGCGCGGGAAGCTGCGGGTCTGGACGGGAACCGCGCAACCTCGCAACGTTCCCGTCACTTCGCCGATCGCCGTCCGAGGAAGTACCCGCCGATCAGCTGCATCGCCGCGAGGACCACGAACACCATGAAGAACCAGTCGTACTGCCGGGCGTCGTCGGTGAACGCGCGCCCCTGCGTGTTGGTCAGCGCATAGATGAGGAAGATGCCGGCGAGCGACAGCCACAACCCGACGCGCCCGGTCACGAACAACGCGAACAGCAGGTGGTCGCGCGCGTCTCGGCCGTCGAACGGCCTCCGCGTCCAGTAGATCAGCGAGCGGATCCCGAGGGCGCCGAACAGGACCACCAACGCGATCTCGACCGCCTTCACGGTCCGACCCCGAGCACGTCGAGCACCTCCCGGTCATCGACCTGGTCGAACCGCTCGTACCACTCCCCGACCGCGCGGAACGACGGAGGCGTCTCGAGGACGACCGCGTCGTCGCACTCGGACTCGAGCAGACGAGGGGCCGACCGCGGGCCGACGGGCGTTGCGAAGACCACGCGAGCCGCCCCCGGGCGCGGGCCCAGCGCAACGCCGCCACCGCGGTCGCGCCGGTCGCGATGCCGTCGTCCACCACGACGGCGGTCGCATCCGTGAACGACGGCTCCGGGCGGTCCCCGCGGTACAACCTCGTCCGTCGTTCGATCTCGGCCTCCTGGGTCGCCGCTTCCTCCTCGATGTATGCGGCGGGGACGCGGAGCGCCCGGACGATCCGCTCGTCGAGGACCCGGACGCCGGGGGCGATCGCTCCGATCGCGAGCTCGGGGTTGTCGGGCGCGCGGAGCTTGTGCGGGATCACGACATCGAGGCGGGCCTCCAGCGCTCGGGCGACGGGAGCCGCCACGATCACGCCGCCGCGCGGGATCGCCAGGACGATCGCGTTCGACCGTTCGACCCGGCCGTGGAGCGCCGCCGCGAGCGCCCTCCCGGCCTCCTCGCGATCGCGGAACACCCGCGGGAACCCATCCTGGGCTCCGCCTCCGGTCACGGACCCGGCCGCCGCGTTGCGGGCGCCGACGCACCGGGACTAGCATGGGCGCTCCCACGAGCGCAGGAGGATCCCAGGTGGTTCACGCGTACATCCTCATCCAGACCGAGGTCGGCAAGGCCGCGGCGGTGGCGAAAGAGGTCAGTGAGATCGCCGGGGTCGCCGAGGCGGAGGACGTGACCGGTCCCTACGACGTGATCGTTCGCGCCGAGGCCAAGTCGGTCGACGAGCTGGGCAAGCTCGTGGTCGCCCGGATCCAGGCGGTGGAGGGCATCACGCGCACGCTCACCTGCCCGGTCGTCCACCTCTAACCCCGCTCGGCGCGTCACGCCCCTCCGAGCTCCCGCACGCCGGTGCTCTTGGTCGACTCCGCCGCGTGGCGCTCCACGGCCAGGTCCAGCAGCCGTTCGACGAGATCCGGATAGCTGAGGCCCGACGCCTCCCAGAGCTTGGGATACATCGAGATGTGCGTGAAACCCGGGATCGTGTTGATCTCGTTCACCCAGAGCTCTTCGTCGCCGCGGAGGAAGAAGTCGACGCGCGCCATCCCCGCGCACTCGATCGCGCGGAACGCGACGACCGCCATCCGTTGCACCTGCTCCATCACGTCGGGCTTCAGGTCCGCGGGGATCAACAGCTGCGCGCCCTGCTCGTCCAGGTACTTCGCCTCGTAGTCGTAGAACTCGTGCCCGACCGGCACGATCTCTCCCGGGACCGACGCGACCGGGTCGTCGTTGCCCAACACGGCGCACTCGATCTCGCGGATGCCCTCGAGACCCTTCTCCACCACGGCCTTCCGCGCGTACCGGAACGCCTCGTCCAGACCGGACGCCAGCTCGTGCGGATCGTGGATCTTTCGGATGCCGACGGACGAGCCGAGCGTGGCGGGCTTCGTGAAGACCGGGAACCCGAGCCCGGCGATCCGCGCCGAGACGCCCTCGGGGTCCTCCTCCCAGTCGGGCTCGCGCACGACCTCGTGGGGGACCACCGAGAGGCCCGCGGCCGCGAACAGGACCTTCTGCACGGCCTTGTCCATCCCGGCCGCCGACCCGAGCACGCCCGCCCCCACGTACGGGACGCCGGCGAGCTCCAACATCCCCTGCACCGCGCCGTCCTCCCCGCGAGGACCGTGCAGCACGGGGAACACCACGTCGATCGAGCTGCGAGACCCGTCGGCCGCGACCAGCTCGCTCGCACCGGCTTCGACCGCGAGCTCGACCGCGGCGCCCGCCGCTGCCACGACCTCGGTCATCCGGCCGGTCTCCGAGGGCAGCGCGGGCGGACCGGGCAGCAGGTGCCACGAGCCGTCGCGCGTGATCCCGATCGGGACGACCTCCGTGGTCTCGGGATCGAGCGCGTCGATCACGGAGCGCGCCGACACGCACGAGATCTCGTGCTCGGCAGACCGTCCCCCGAACAACACCGCGACCCGCCGCTTGCGGCCGGTCACACCTTCTCCAGCGCGCGATCGAAGTCCTCGAGCAGATCGTCCAGGTCCTCCAGCCCGATGCTCACGCGCACCAGGCCGTCCGCGATCCCCGCACGCCTCCGTGCATCCGGATCCATCTGCCGGTGCGTCGTGGACGCGGCGTGCCCGACGAGCGTGTGCGCGCCGCCCAGGCTGGTGGCCACCCATGCCAGATCCAGCGAGTCGCAGAATCGCTTGCCACCCTCCACTCCGCCGGCGACCTCGACCGCCATCACGCCGCCGCATCCGCGAGGCAGCAACCGTTGCGCGACGGCGTGGTGCGGATGCGAGGCCAGCGCCGGGTACCGCACGTCCTCGACCTTCGCGTGGGTCTGGAGGAACTCCGCGATGCCCGATGCGCTCCGGCAGTGACGCTCCATCCGCAGCGACAGGGTCACCAAGCCGCGCATGCAGAGCCACGCCTCGAACGGGGCCATCGTGCCTCCGGTGTCGATCGCGGTGTCGCGGAGCGCCGCGCAGGCGTCGCGCGATCCACACACCACCCCGCCGATCAGGTCGTTGTGCCCCCCGATGAACTTCGTCGCCGAGTGCAAGACGTACTCGAACCCCCAACGCGAGGGGTTGGCCAGGTACGGCGACGCGAACGTGTTGTCGACGACGGCCGGCACGCCGTTCGCGCGACACAGTGCACCGAGCGCCTCGAGGTCGGCGACGGTGACGTTGGGGTTCGCGATCGTCTCGACGTAGAAGAACGCCGCGCCGGGGAGCGCGGCGGCGACCGCGTCCAGGTCGTGCGGGTCCACCAGGTCGACCGGTGACGCCGTACCGCGGCATGACCTTCGTGAACAGCGAGTAGGCGCCGCCGTACAGCTCGTTGCTGGAGACGATCCGATCGCCGGTCGCCGCGAGCGTCGTGAAGACCGCGTGCATCGCCGCCATCCCCGACGAGAACGAGAACGCGGACTCGGTCCCCTCGAGGTTGGCCATCAGGTCCTCGAACGCTCCGAGCGTCGGGTTCCCGTAGCCCCGGGTGTAGGTGTAGCCCGGCCTTGCGGAAGCTGATCGTCTCCGCGTACTCATCGGAGTCGGCGAACCGGAACGTCGACGTCTGGTAGATCGGCACGCTGGGCGTCTCCTGATCGATCGGAGGCGTCTTCGCCTCGTGGATCGCCCGGGTGGAGAAGCCTCGGCCCCGCTCGTCCGCCATCACCGAAGCCTACCCGTCGTCCGACCAGCGCTTCGGGTAGCGGCCGCGGAGGTCGAGGACCAGCGCGGTCAGTGCCGCCGTGAGCTCCTCGGTCATCTCGCGGAGCGCATCCCGGTCGTCCAGCTCATCCGCTCGGTCGCTGAGATCGATCGGTGCGCCCGCCTTGACCCAGATCGGTCGTCCGAACTTCGAGCGAGCCTCTCCCGGATTTCTGCCACACCGCCTGACTGCCCCAGCTCGCCAGCGGCGTGATCGGGACGCCCGTCATGAGCGACAGGCGCACGGTTCCGGTCTTCGCCTGCATCGGGAGGAAGTCCGGGTTCTTCGTCACCGTGCCCTCGGGGTAGATCAGGACGAGCTCTCCTTCCTCGAGCGCCCGGCTCGCCGAGATCAACGGCGCCGCACCTCCCGAACCGCGGTCGACCGGGATCTGGTGTGCGCCGCGGAGCACGGTGCCGACGACCGGGAGCTTGAACAGTTCGTCCTTCGCCAGGAATCGAGGACGCCGCCCCGCCTTCAAGACCGCGTAGCCGTTCGCGAACGGGTCGAGGTACGAGATGTGATTGGCCGCGACGATCGCCGGCCCGGTCCGAGGGATGCGGTCGAGATCCTCGAACCGCCAGTTGAACCAGAGCTTGGTGGGCGGGATCGCCACGAGCTTCGCGAGGTCGTACCAGGGCTCCACGGACCGGCCTTCCTCAGCGCCTCGGCTCTTGCGCGTCCGGGGTCTCCTCGCCGGGGCGCAGCCGCTCGAGCAGCCGCCACGCGACCGGGAGCAGGCCCGCGGCCACGAGCAGCTTCAGGGTGTCTCCGATGATGAAGGGATACAGCCCGAACGAGAGCGCGGTGTCGACGGTCACCGGGCCCCCCTCGATCGCCGGCGGCAGCGCGTGATAGAGCCACGGCACACCGATCGCGTAGATCGCGATCGAGCCCAACAGCATGGCCCCGATCGAACTGCCGAAGGTCCGGTCCCATCCGCGCCGAGACAGCCATCCGGTCAGACCGGCGGCGGCGACGAACCCGATCAGGTAGCCGCCGGTCAGCGACGTCGCACGCAGCACCTCGAGGCCGGTGTCGTGCGAGCCGCCGGCGTTGGGCGCCAAGACGGGCAACCCGACGACGCCCCACAGCAGGTACAGGACGAGCGTGGCCGCACCCAGACCGGGGCCGTACGCGGCGCCGACCAGGAGCACGCCGAGGGTCTGGCCGGTGACGGGACACGGGCGTGAACGGGAGCCGGAACGAGATCTGCGCGAGCCCAGCGACCAGCAGGCTTCCCCCGACGGCGCACGCCACCTGGTACGCGATCCGCGCGGTCGCGCGCGATCGGGGCGGCGCCAGGGTGAGCGCGAGCGTGGACACGGTCGGACCTCCTCGGTCGAACGGACGAGTGAGGTTACCGCGCCCGTGGGCTAGGCTTTCCTCCTTGCGCGCGATCGTCCTGCCCGTCAAGTCCCTCTCCGAGTCGAAGTCGCGCTTGGCGCCGATGCTTTCGCCTCTGGAACGCGGCGCCCTCACGCTCGCGATGCTGGAGGACGTCATGGACGTGACCCAGGAGCTGAGCGGGTGGGCGACGTGGGTCATCTCCCCCGACGAGGTCGTGCTCGAGGTCGCCCTCGGCCGATCGGCGCACGCGATCCACGAGGAGAAACCGCCGCTCGGCAACGCCATCCGGCAGGTGGAAGAGGAGGCGCTCGGCCTGGGGGCCGACGCCCTCGCCGTGCTGTTGCCCGACACACCGCTCATCACCGGCGAGGCGCTCACTCGCGCGCTTCACACGCTGGGACCGGTCGTGCTCGCGCCGTCCACCGACGAAGGCGGGACGAACCTCCTCGTCCGACGGCCGCCGGGAGTGATCGACGCACGATTCGGAACCGACTCCTACCGCAAGCACCTGGAGGCTGCCGCCCTCGCCGATCTGCCGACCGCGATCGTCGATGCCCGGAGTTGGCGTTCGACCTCGACCTTCCGGGCGATATCC
The DNA here is from genome assembly GCA_963723855.1 of uncultured Actinomycetes bacterium. Lineage (GTDB taxonomy): Bacteria > Actinomycetota > UBA4738 > UBA4738 > HRBIN12 > JBBQVZ01. The sequence goes on from CAVRSI010000024.1 coordinate 116,719, forward strand.
TCACCGTGCTCGACGCACGACGGCAGGGCCGGACCAGGGACGTCTGCATGGAGATGGACGTGGCGTCGCGACTCACGACCCGCGCGTAGAACGAGGAGAGACCGTGGCCCAAGGGACGATCAAGGAGTACGACGAGCAGAGCCACAACGGCTCGCTGCTGATGGAGGATCGCAGCGAGATCGCGATCGACGCGACGTCGCTCGAAGGCGCCGGGATCCGCACCCTCCGGATCGGTCAACGCGTGAAGTTCGACCTGTCGGACGAGGGCGGGAAGAAGGTCGCTCGCGCCCTGCGGATCGTGACGATCGACTAGCGATCGCGCGATCGTGCCCGACGTTCGCTAGCTCTTCTTCCGGCGGGTCTTCGCGAGCACCTGCTCGCGGAACTCCTTGCCGGGCGTGAACGCCGGCAGGTCCCGAGCCGGAACCACGATGGGCACGTCGGGTTTCCGCGGGTTCCTGGCGATGCGCTGGTTGCGACGCTTGCGTTCGAAGGTTCCGAAGTCGGCGAGCGTCACACGCTCCCCCTTGACGACGGTCTCACGGACCGTATCGATGGACGCGTCCACGACCCGGCCGACGTCCGCCTTGCTCAACCCTGTTCGCTTCGAGACCTCTGCGACCAAACCACCCTTGTTCATGGCGCTGCTCCCCTCGAGGTCGTCGGGCGTACCTCACCGTAATCCCCCGCGCCGCAAGGGGTCAAACCAGTCGGGCCGAAGGATTCAAGTATCCGGCTCCGCCAGTACGATGGATACGCATGAGGAAGCTCCTCGTCCCACTCGGCGTGGTCGTGTTCCTGCTCTCGGGCTGTGCGAACGCGCCGGCAGAGAAGGCCGCGACCCCGGGCGACGCGCTCCCGACGCTGCTCGACGCGATCCAGAAGACCAACGAGGCCGGCTCCGGACGGATGGCCATCGACCTCACCTTCACGTCGCCGGAGCAGACCGTGCACATCACCGGCGATGTCGAGTACGTCATGGATCCGAGCGACCCCAGCTCTCTCCGCGAGCACGTCGTCCTCGACATCCCGTCGCTCGGCATGATGCCCGGCGGGAAGGTCGAGTTGATCGTGGCCAAGGAAGGGAAGGGCCCGGTGCTCTACGTCCAGGCCCCGATGCTCGCGTCGTTCATCCCCGCGAAGACGCCGTGGATCAAGGTCGACCCGTCCACGCTTCCGCAGAGCCAGGGTCAGCTGGGTGCCGCATCGGCGGCGGCGAACCCCGCCGCCGTCCTCGCCGCGATCAAGGACGCCTTGAGCGTCGACGAGGTCGGATCGGAGACGGTCGACGGCTCCGCGGCCACGCACTACCGCGCGTCGATCGACCTCGTGAAGCTCCTCCCGTTCTTCGCCTCGCTCACGCCCGACCCGCCGACCGACGCCCAGATGCAGAAGGCGAAGGACAAGCTCGAGAAGCTGGGCATGCAGAGCCTGCCGATCGATCTCTGGGTGGACGGCGACGGCTTCCTGAAGCAGGTGAAGTTCTCGTTCGATCTGAGCAAGATGGATCCCGCCAGCGCCGGCACGTCCTTCGCGATGACGCTCACGCTGTCCGACATCGGCTCGGACATCTCGATCGACGTCCCGCCCGCGTCGCAGGTGACCGACGTCAGCGATCTGCTCGGAGCGTTCGCGCCCACGACGTCGGTCTCAGCCAACGCGTAGCCCGTCGCCGAGTTCCCGGGTCCGAACGGGTGAGTTGGTATCCTTGGCGTTCGGGTCGAGACGGCCCGGACACGGTGGCCCGTGGGGTAATGGTAGCCCGACTGACTCTGGATCAGTTAGTCTTGGTTCGAATCCAGGCGGGCCAGCCACGTAGCGGATAGCCTGTAGCGCAGGCTATCTCAAGGCCAGGGATCCAGGATCAACGGGTCGATGCGGCTGCTGGTCGAAGTTGAACTCCGGGTAGAGATCGCCGAGCTGCGGCGCGTCCTCGCGGACCGTCGGGCGCGAGTCGGGCCAACCGTCGGTCCGCGGATCGATCCGGGCCCCGCCCAGGAACCGGTCCTCGATGAACTTCAGGTACGCGTCGAACGACAGCGTCTGATGGTCGATGAACCCGGGACGCGCCCATGGACTGATCATCAGTCGCCGGCACGCGGATCCCGTAGCCGTTGGCGTCCACCTTGGGCGGCGCCACGTGGTCGTAGAAGCCTCCCCAGTCGTCCCACGTGATGAAGATCGCGGTGTGCAGCCAGTCCGGCCCTCTCATCGCCGCGTTGACGACCCGCGTCACCCACGCCTGACCGTTGCCGATGTCGTCGGGCGGGTGCTCGCCCCTGTTCGTCGTCGGCATGACCCACGACACCGCGGGGAGCGTGCCGTCCGCCGCAGCCTCGAAGTAGTTCGCGTTCGACTGGACGTTCTGGAGCTGATGATCGACCGCCACGGTCTTGAACCCGGGCAGCGGGTTCTGCACCGGCGCGGTGTCCTCCTGGTCCGGCGAGGGGCCACACCCGGGATGCAGGCACGTCGCGGACCCCACGTAGTACGCCCAGCTGACGTGGTGCTGGTGCAGCAGCCAGGTGATGTCGGCCCAGATGTACGGCCGCGGCGTGCCGTCGGCGGGGATCCAGGACTTCCGGCCGTGATCGGCGGCGTTGCTGCCCGGGAACTTCAGGTCCGACCGACAACTCATCGCATCGCCGAGGTCGGGACAGGTCGCCGCCCAGCCCGACACCAGGAACAGATGGGAGGGAAGCGTCCACGACGATTCCGGCGCGAACATGTGGTCCTGCAGCACGAAGTGCTTCGCGTACGCCCAGTAGTTCGGGATCTCGGTGGCGGTGTGGTATCCCATGATGTCCGGCTGGCCGCCCGGACCCCGCTTGGCCTCCCGGCACTGGAAGACGTCGGGGTGGTGCTCGCATCCGTTGCCGATCTGCTCCAGCGCCCTGACGAACCCGTCCATCCGCGTGCCGTTCCGGTCGATCGCCGAGCCCACCGGTCCGTGGGGCCCGCCGGCGTCGAACCGGTTCGTGTCGTGATAGGGCCGCCGACAGATACCGGCCTGCGGGTCGGGAACGCACACGTCGATGTGGCCCTGGGCGTCCCGCGGGAATCCGTCCGCGCCGGGGAACGTGCCGAAGTAGTGATCGAACGAGCGATTCTCCTGCATGATCACGATGACATGGGTGATGTTGTTGATGCCGATGTCGGGGTCGATCGGCGGATCCGAAGAGGTCACGGGTGCAGGCGCCGGCGCGGTCGCGGTCCGAGCGGCGGCCATGGCTCGCTCGCTCCCGGCCCCCACGCGGGCCTGACCGACCGAGCACGCCACAGCCATGACGGTCGACGGCGCAGGCAGCCGCGAGGATGTACGGGAGTCGGGCCGAGGAGCGAGCCGGTCGCATGTGCGACCGGATGCTACCCGCTCGTGCTCGATCGAGCGGAGCGGTCAGGGGGTCGGGTCGAGGACCAGCGGCGGTGCCGGCGACTGCGTGAAATCGAACTCCTGCGAGAGGTCACCCAGCTGCGGGGCGGCCTCCCTGACGGTCGGGCGCGAGTCGGGCCACCCGTCCGTCAGCGGGTCGAGCCGCTGGCCCCCCAGGAACCGATCCTCGACGAGCTTGAGGTACGCGTCGAACGACAGCGTCTGGCTGTCGATGAACCCGCGACGGGCGAACGGGCTGATCATGATCCCCGGCACGCGGATGCCGTAGCCGTTCTCGTCGATCTTGATGGGCTTGACGTGGTCGTAGAAGCCGCCCCAGTCGTCCCACGTGATGAAGATGGCCGTGTGCAGCCACTGGTCGGGCGGACCCTGCATCACCGCGTTGACCACGTTCGTCACCCATCGCTGGCCGAGCGCGATCGAGTCCGGCGGATGCTCGCTCACGCCGAGCGTCGGGACGACCCACGAGACCGACGGCAACGTGCCGTTCGCCGCCGCGTCGAAGAACTCCGTGTTCGGTCGGATGTTCTTGAACTGCTTCGTCACCTGGACGGTCTTGAAGCCCGGGAGCGGGTTCATGATGGGGTTCGTGCTCTCCTCCGTCGGCTTGCTGCACGGGGGTCTGATGCAACTGTCCTTGCCGACGTAGTACGCCCAGCTGACTCCGTAGTTGTGCAGCAACCACGTGATGTCGGCCCACACATACGGTCGAGGCGCCCCGTCGGCCGGCACCCAGAACCTGCCGCTGTCGGCCGCGTTGAATCCCGGGAACTTCTGGTCCGACCGGCATTGCATAGGATCGAGGTCGTGGCACGTCGCGGACCATGCCGACACCAGGTACAGGTGAGCCGGCAGCGTCCATGAATCGCTCGGCGCGAACATGTGGTCCTGCAGCGTGAACCGCTGTGCGTACGTCCAGTAGTTCGGGATCTCGTGCGCGTTGTGGTACCCCATCACATCGGGCGTTCCGTTGGGACCGGGGATGGCCTGATCGCACCCCGGCCGCGCCGGGTTGAAGCGACACGCGTTGCCGATCGCCCGGAGCGCCACGACCGCGCCGTCCATCTTCCCCTTGTCGATCGTGATCCGCGACGCCCGCTCGTTGTGGGGACCCCCGCGGTCGAAGACGTTCTGGTCGTGATAGGGGTGGAGGCAGCGTTGGACCTTCGGGTCGGGGATGCACGTGCCGTCCGGGATCCCGTCCGCTCCGGGGAACGTTCCGAAGTAGCTATCGAAGGAGCGGTTCTCCTGCACGATGAAGATGAAATGGTCGATGTTGAAGATGCCGAGCTGTGGGTCGATGTCGCGACCGAGCGAGGCGCTCCCGAACGGCCGCGATGCCGCGGAAGGTTCGGAGGCCAGCGCCGTCGCCAGCAGCGCGCACGACACCACGCCGAGCGCGAACATCCGAGAGGGAAGTCTCTTCATGGAGGCACCCATGGTAGCGGGGCATCGAGCCGGGCGCGCCGGTGGGTAGCATGGCGGCCGAAGCCAAGGAGGTAGCCCCGTGAGCAAGGAGACGAACCCGAACACGATCCCGGTGACGCTGATCCCCGGCGACGGCATCGGCCCCGAGTGCGTGACCGCCGCGCAACGGATCCTGGAGGCGGCCGGAGCCCCGATCGACTGGGACGTCCAGGAGGCCGGCGCCGAGGTCTTCAAGAAGGGACTGCCCTCCGGCGTGCCGCCGGAGACGATGGATTCGATCAACCGCACGCGCGTCGCCCTGAAGGGACCGCTGGAGACGCCGGTGGGGTTCGGCGAGAAGAGCGCGAACGTGACGCTCCGCAAGCTCTTCGAGACGTACGCGAACGTCCGGCCGATCCGCGAGATGCCGGGTGTGAAGACGCCGTACTCGGGCCGCGGCGTCGACCTGGTCGTCGTCCGCGAGAACGTGGAGGACCTGTACGCCGGCATCGAGTACATGCAGACGCCGGGCGTCGCCGAATGCCTGAAGCTCATCTCGGTGAAGGGCAGCGAGAAGATCGCGCGGTTCGCGTTCGAGTACGCGCGCTCGGAAGGTCGAGCGAGCGTGGCGTGCACCACCAAGGCGAACATCATGAAGATGACCGAGGGCACGCTGAAGCGCGTGTTCGAGCAGGTTGCGCCCGAGTATCCCGACATCGAGTCGTGGCACGTGATCATCGACAACTGCGCGCACCAGTTGGTGAAACGACCCGAGCAGTTCGAGGTGATCGTCGCGACCAACATGAACGGCGACATCATCAGCGACCTGTCCTCGGCGTTGATCGGCGGCCTGGGCTACGCGCCCTCCGCGAACATCGGGAACGAGGTCGCGATCTTCGAGGCGGTGCACGGCTCGGCGCCCAAGTACGCCGGCAAGAACGTGATCAATCCCACCGCCGTGATCCTGTCGGCCGTCATGATGCTCCGCTACCTGGAGCTGTTCGACCAGGCCGACGCGGTCGAGCACGCGGTGGGCGTGACGCTCGAGTCGGGCGTGCTGCCCGGCGACGTCGTCGGCTACGACAAGGGAGCGTCCACCACGGACTACACCGACGCCATCATCTCCAACCTCGGCAAGCGCTCCGAGACGTGGACCGTCCGCGACCACACGCCGTTGAAGCTCCCCCAGGTCGGGCCCGACCCCGATTACGTGAAGCCCGAGACGCGCGCGGTCGTCGGCCTGGACGTGTTCGTGGAGTCGCCGTTGTCGGCGAGCGAGCTCGGCGCATCGTTGATGGAGCTCACGTCGGACACGAAGCTCTCGCTCAAGATGATCGGTTCGCGCGGTACGAAGGTCTTCCCGCCGACGGGAGCGATCACCGACACGCTCGACCACTGGCGCGCGCGGTTCATCATCAAGGAGAACCCCGGCAACCTGCCCGATGAGGACGTGCACGAGCTCCTCGAGCGGATCTCGAGCCGCCACCGCTGGATGCACATCGAGAAGCTCCAGGAGTTCGACGGCGAACTGGGCTTCACGCGGGATCAGGGAGAGAACTAGGGGCGATCCGTTGTTCGAGCGATTCACCGACGACGCCCGTCGTGTGGTCGTCCTCGCACAGGAGGAATCCCGACTCCTGAGCCATGAGTACATCGGGACCGAGCACTTCCTGCTGGGCCTCCTTCACGAGGGCGGACATCCGGGCAGACAGACCCGCGCGGGGAAGGCGCTGGCGTCGTTGCACATCTCGCTCGATGCCGCTCGGCAGCAGGTCCGGGAGATCATCGGGGAGGGCGAGTCCTCCCCCTCGGCGCACATCCCCTTCACTCCGGGCGCCAAGAAGCTCCTGGAAGGCGCACTCCGTGCGGCGTCGGAGCGCGGACAGTCCGGTGTCGGCCCCGAGCACCTCCTCCTCGGCCTGCTCCGGGGAGGAGACGGCGTCGCGATCACCGTCCTTCACCAGCTGGGTGCAGAGGTCGACCAGGTCCGGACGGCCGTCGAACGAGCGATGGATCGGCGCGATCCCTTCACGGCTTCGACATCCGACATCCGTCTGCGCGCGATGCGCGCGGACGAATGGGACGCGTGGTACGCGTGGGCGATGCCCGAGTACGCGGGCGACCTGGTGCGCAACGAGTCGCTGACCCCAGAGGATGCACTGGAGCAGGCGACGAAGGAAGTCGATGCACTCCTGCCCGAGGGGCTCGCCACGCCCGGCCATCACCTACTCGTCGCGGAGGAAGTCGACTCCGGTCGGCGCGTCGGGCACCTCTGGTTCGGCCCGCGATCCCGCAACCCCGACCCATCGGTGGCATGGCTGTACGACCTCTTCGTCGAGGAAGCGAGCCGAGGTCGCGGTGTCGGACGTGCGTTGATGCGGCTGCTCGAGGTCGAGGTGCGAGCGGCGGGGATGCGCCGGATCGAGCTGAACGTCTTCGGCGACAACGCGCACGCCCAACACCTCTACGAGTCGTTGGCGTACGTCGAGATGGCTCGACAGCTGGGCAAGGATCTCGACTAGTCCGGCGCGGACTACTTGGCGGCCGGTGCGGGAACGTGCCGGGCCGAAACGATGGCGCCGTCGCTCACCTCGAGCACCCAGGCCGAGCCTTTCTTGAAGCCCCTGGCCACCGGCCGGGAGATCCCGCGTTCGAACAGGTCGGTCATCAACCCGATGAGGCCGTCTCCGTGCACGCAGATGGCGGTCGGCCCCTCCCCTTCGGCTTGAAGGATCAGCTTCTCCAGGTACTCCCACGGCCGCCCCTCGACGAGCTGGTCCATCGTCTCGATCGGCAGGCCCTTCGCTTCGGCGAGCGGCTCCATGGTCTGCACGCATCGGACGAAAGGGCTGGAGAGGAACTGCACGAACGGCTCCTCCGCGAATCGCGCTGCCAAGCCCGCCGCCTGGCGGCGGCCTCCCTTGCTGAGCGGCCGCTCTTCGTCGGGCCCCGTCCACCGTTTGCGGTCCCCCGCCTCGGCATGACGGATCACGTGGACGAGCGTCCCGCTCACGGCGCCTCCCTGATCCGGTCGAGCATGGCGCGGTCGTGGTCGTAGGTGAGGATCCCCGCGGCGTCGGCGAGCGTGACCCACCGAGCATCATCGACCTCGTTGGCGGGCTGGACCGTGTCGGGTTCCGTGACGGTCATCTCCCAGTAGCGAACGATCTTGGGGCGGCCCTTCCCGTCGACGTAGGAGATCGTGCCGAGATCGCGGCCGAGCGCGCACCGGATGCCGATCTCCTCTTCCACCTCACGGAGCGCCGCCTGGATCTCCGACTCGCCGTCGTTCAACTTCCCCTTGGGGAAGGACCAGTCGTCGTACGCGGGCCGGTGGACCAAGACGAGCTCTTTCCCGCCCGGCCCCATCCGCCAGACGAGCCCTCCCGCCGCCCGAACGACCTTCGGCTTCGCCGAGAGCTTCGTCATATCGCCCCTCGCGCCGCGACGGTGCGCTTCCAGACCTTGCGCCACCGGCGACGCGCGTCGTCCGCGGCGGCGCGCTCGATCCCGGCGAGCATCCCGGCGGCGAACGCCGCGTCGCCCGAGCGCCGCCCCGCGGCCCACGTCCGGAGCCAGGAACCCGCGACCACGGCGTCGTTGTGCTCACCCAGGATCCCTTGGAGCTCCGCCGCCGCCTCGGCGAACTTCCGAGCGGGTTTGCCGACGATGGGCGCCACGGCCTCCGCGGCGTACCGCACCCGCTTGGCCCTGATCCGAACCGTGTGCAGCTCCACGTCTCCCGGGTGCTTGCCCGCCGCCTTCACGGCTCCGCGCAGGTGACGCCAGGGGCCGTCCAACAGGTCGGGCACGAGATCCTTCACCGGCACGTCCGCCTCCGGGCGCACGACCGGGAACTGGGCCGCCTCGACGCACCGGTCGAGCAGCGCGACGTACCGCTCGCCGGAGATCGACGCGACCAGCGCGGTGTGCGCTTCCTTCCGTCGTTGCTGGAGGGCCTCGATCACCTGGGCGACGCCGGGAGCCTCGGCCGCCGGGATCATCTCGACCCGTCCTTGCAGGCGCGCCAGCAGCACGTCGGCGTCCCGCGCCTCGCCAAGGACCGTCCCGAGCCAGCGCAGCTCCTCCCGAAGCGGCACGGCCCAGTCGGGGTCGAGCATCGCGCGGAACGTCCGGAGGTCCGAGCGCAGCCGACGGGTGGCCACGCGCGCCTGATGGACGCCTTCGGGGTCGGCGTCCAATCGGATCACCACGTCGTGCCGAAGGAGGTGGCTGACCGACGTGGCCAGCGTCCTGCTCAGGACCTGGCTCACGGTCGACGCCGAGGTGAGCGCCGCCGCCTCTACCTCGGGAGGCAGGGTGGCGAACGGCCCCACGGCACGCTCGTACTTGGGCGTCGGGTCGGGCGCGCCGGCGCCGGCGGCACGGAGGCGCTCGAGCACCTCGTCGAGCAGCCCGTCGGGCGTATCGTCGGTGATCTCCACCTCGAGCTCGCGGAACCGAGCCGCGATCCTGCGCCCCGACAGCACCGACACCTCGTCGTCGACCACCTCGGCGAGCAGCCGGTCGTCGAGGTCCAGCAGTTGGATCAGCCGCCGGATCGTTCGCAACCGGACCACGGGCCGGAGGGTTGCCGTCCGGACGTACGCGCGGATCAGATCGATCGCCTCATCGGGCGGTGCCGTCGCGTCCTCGCCGGGGAACGTGAACTCCCCTCGGACGAGGAGGGCGCCGCCGTCCTTCTCGGGCGGCAGCTTGGTGGTCCAGCCCTGGCCTTCACGATGGCGGAGACTCACCCCCCATCGCGCCAGACGGAAGTCGGGGGTATCGAAGTAGACGGTCTGCAACCGCTCGGCGTCGTGGGGGATCGTCAGGACGTCTTCGCCGAGACCCTCGAGCGGGGGCATGCTGAACGCCGCCGATGCGGCCAGCTTCACCTCGCGCTCGGGAGACGCCGTCATCTCGTGCTCTCCTCGGCCAACCGTTGCAGGTGCGTGTGCGTCTCCAGTCCTTCCACGGTCGGCACCCTCGACCATCCCTCGGGGCCGAGCTCCCACGCGAGCACGTCGTCCGCCAGGTTCACACGAAGGATGTCGTCCAGACGCTCCTTCAGATCGGGGTCGAGGACCTCGGTGACGCATTCGACCCGGTGGTCCAGGTTGCGAGGCATGAGGTCTGCCGAGCCGATGAACGTCTGCGTCCCGCGCTCCTCGCTGCCGAAGCGGTAGATCCGCGAGTGCTCGAGGTACCGGCCGACCAGGGAGCGGACGCGGATGTTGTCCGACAGACCGGGCACTCCAGGGTGCAGGCAACAGATGCCGCGGACGATCAGGTCGATGTCGGTCCCCGACTGCGAGGCCTCGTACAGGGCATCGATCATGCCTGCGTCGACCAGGCTGTTCATCTTCATCACGATCCGACCGTCCTTGGCATCGGCCTCGCGCCGGATCATCTCCACGATCCGTGAGCGCAGCGTGATCGGAGCCACCAGGATCCGGCGGTACGCCTGCTGATGGCTGTAGCCGGTCAGGTAGTTGAAGAGGTCGGCCACGTCCGCCGTGATGTCGGGGTCGGCGGTCAGCAGCCCCACGTCTTCGTACAGCTTGGCCGTCACTGAGTGGTAGTTCCCGGTCCCGATGTGGCAGTACTGGCGGATCTCGTCGCCCTCCTCCCGGACGACCAGCGAGCATTTGGCGTGCGTCTTCAGACCAACCACGCCGTAGACGACGTGGACGCCGGCCTGCTCCAGAACCCGTGCCCAGCTGATGTTCACTTCCTCGTCGAACCGTGCGGTGAGCTCGACGAGCGCCACGGTCTGCTTCCCGGACTCCGCCGCTCGCACCAGCGCGCGAACGATGCGGCTGTCCTCGCCCGATGTTCGGTACAGCGTCTGCTTGATCGCCAGGACCGCGGGATCGCGCGACGCCTGAGACACGAACTGCTCGACGGAGGTCGAGAACGCGTCGTACGGATGATGGACCAACACGTCCCCGTCGGCGATCACGCTGAAGATGTCTCGGACGCCGCTCGCCACCGGTTGGAGGCGGGACTGCGTCACGCCAGCCCACGACTCGTACTTGAGGTCGGGACGATCGAGCTTCGTCAGCTCCATGAGGTCTGCCATCCCGAGCAGCGACCGGGTCACGTAGACGTCGACGGGATCGACGCGGAGCTCTTCCTCGATCAGGCTCCGCACGGCCTTCGGCGTCGAACCGTGCATCTCGAGACGGACGGCCTCCGGCGAACGCTCCCGCTGACGAAGGATCGACTCGATCGCCGCCAGCAGGTCGTCCGCCGCGTCGATCTCCAGATCGAGGTCGAGGTCTCGGGTGACGCGGAACGGGTGTACCGCGACGATCTCCATCCCGGGGAACAACATGTCGAGGTTCGCGGAGATCACCTGCTCCTGCGGGATGAAGCGCGCGCCGTCGGGGAGCGGCACGAAACGCGGGATGTTGGGCGGCACCTTGACCCGCGCGAACCGCCGGATCTGGGTGGACGGATCGCGCACCACGACGGCGAGGTTCAGCGAAAGGTCGGAGATGTACGGGAACGGATGGGCGGGGTCCACCGACAGCGGTGTGAGGATCGGGAACACCCGTTTCTCGAACGTCTGTCGCAGATGCACGCGATCGTCGCCACGGAGGTCCTCCCAATCGACGACGCTGATCCCGGCCGCGTCCAACCGTGGCCGCACGCTCTTCGCCCAGATCTGGTTCTGGCGTTTGTTGAGCAGGCGAACCCGGCGGCTGATCGCGTCCAGCTGCTCTCGCGCCGTCATCCCGTCGGGGGACGTGGAGGCCAGGCCGACCGACACCTGCTCCTTGAGCCCGGCGACCCGGATCTGGAAGAACTCGTCCAGGTTGATGGAGAAGATCGCCAGGAACCGCACCCGCTCCAGGAGCGGCCGCGTGTTGTCCTCAGCCAGCGCCAGCACACGGGCGTCGAAGTCCAGCCACGAGAGCTCCCGGTTCGCGAACCGGCTGGAAGGAGGCACCGAAGACACCGCGGGGACCGACGGAACGTGTGCCTCGCTGGCCATGGGAAGGATCCTCGGTTTCGGGGACGATTGACTCCGAATCGTACTCCAGGGCAACTGGACGGCGCGACCGGTCATCCGTCCTACGCCTCAAGCCATCCAGGCACCCTCCACCCGTGTCGTGGAAGATGTGCACCGTGACTCCGCTGGAAGCCATCCTGACCGCTCTCGTCGGCCTCGCTGCCGGGGTCCTCTCGGGCCTCTTCGGCGTGGGCGGAGGGATCGTGATGACGCCTGGGCTCACGGCGTTCACCGGTGTTACGCCCATCGTCGCCGTGGCGACGCCGCTGCCCGTGATCCTTCCCACGGCCGCGGTCGGCGCGTTCACGTACCGCCGGGCGGGCGAGGTCGACCTCAGGGCCGCCGCATGGATCTCGCTCACGGGCGCCGCCGCGTCGGCCGTCGGCGCGCTGCTCACCCAGGCCGTCAACGCGCGCCTCCTGCTCGTGGTCACCGCCGTGCTCCTGGCCTGGCAGTCGATCCAGATCCTCCGCGGCCGTTCGCGAGAGACCGCCGTCGAGGAGCGCGCGCTGCCCGCGTGGACCCTCGCGCTGGTCGGTGTCACGGCGGGCCTGCTCTCCGGGTCTGCTCGGGATCGGAGGCGGGATCGTCATCGTCCCGGCGCTGGCGGGGTTGCTCGGCATGCCGCTGAAACGAGCGCTCGGCACCTCGCTCGTCGCGGTCGTCGTGCTCGTCATCCCGGGAACGATCGTGCATGCGGCGCTGGGGAACATCGACTGGGCGGCGGCGCTGTTCTTGATGATCGGCTCCCTGCCGGGTGCACGTCTGGGAGCGACGATCGCGTTGGGAACGAAGGAGCGTACGCTCCGGTTGATGGTGGGGAGCTTCCTCGCGGTGGTCGCGGTCGTGTACGGGATCCAGCAGATCGTGGAGATGAGCCGGTAACGGCCGGTTCGAGGCGGCTTGCTACACTTCCGCGCGACCCCGTCCAGGTCGTGCGGTCCCATCGTCTAGTGGCCTAGGACACTACCCTCTCAAGGTAGAGACACGGGTTCGAACCCCGTTGGGACTACCAGCTTGACCAGCACTTCAGCGTTCAACCCCCGACCGCGTCCTGCCCGTGGACGCGGATATCGACCCCAGGTGTTCGGTCAGTCCGCCAGCATCGCCGCGAGGCGCGAGGTCGCATCGACCTCCAGTTCGTCTAGGACCTCGGCGCAGGACCCTCGTGTCGGCGTGGCCCATGATCGAAGCCGCGACCGCATCCGGGACGCCGCCAGCGAGCAGCAACGTGGCCGCGCCGTGGCGCAGCGTGTGGAAGCTGACCCGTCGAAGCCGTTGGCGCGTGCGAACCGCGCCCAGTACGTCGATAACGTCGGTGGAAGCCACGGCGAGCCGTCCCCGTAGTCCACGACGAGGTCGTGATCGGGCTGCCACGCTTCGCCGTACAGGAGTCGGCGCTCGCTCTGGGCCTTGCGGTGACGGCGTAGCGCATCGCGGACGAACGGCGCCATCGGGATCGTTCGCTCGCCAGCGTCTGACTTCGGTGGTCCGAAGTGCAACTCCCGGTCGGCGTAGGTGATGCTCCGCTCGATCCGAACCGTCCCTGAGTCGAGATCGACATGCCCCCATCCGAGGCCCAGCACTTCCTCACGTCGGAGCGACATCCCGAGCGCCAGCGCGACCGCCGCATCCCACGGATCGGTGCCGCGAACCGCCGCGAGAACCTGCTTCCCGCGCTCGGGCGTGATGATCACGAAGTTACGAGTCTTGCCCACCGGGCGATCCACGACCTGAGCATCGGCGACGTTGCGCCCGACCTTCCCCTGTGTCTCGGCCCGATGGAGGGCGCGGGACAAGAACGCGAGGTTGTCGGCCACCGTCTGAGGGGCGAGTCCGGACGCGAGCAGGTCATCGCGCAGCCGCTCGACGTGACCAGGACGCAGGTTCTTCAGCGGCACGTCGCCGATCACGTCGCTGATCCGCTCGACGAAGCTGTCGTACTTCGTCGATGTCGTTGGGGCGAGTGAGCGTCCGCGCTTGCTGATCTTCGCGACTCGCGGCAAGTAGTCGGTCGATAGGTAGGTGGCGAGCGACCATCCCCGCGCCGAGGCGAGCGTTCCGCGATCGCGGCGATCGAGAAGCTGCCGCTCCTCGCGTTCGGCCTTCGCGGGCGTCCGCGTCCACGACCCGTACACGGTTTCCCACGACCCCGTGTCGCGCTTCTTCGCCTTGACCCACGCTCGATAGCTTGTCCGCTCACGCGCATCGGTACGACGGTCGATCGTCATCGCTTCCCCTTCCCCTTCCCCTTCTTCGCGGCATCGCTCTGGCTGGTGAGAATGGCGAGCGCCTTGTCGGTGAGTTGTCCGCCAGGCCGTCCAGGAGGAGGCGGCGTGAGGAGGCCGCGCCTCCGTGCCTCCCCCAGCGCGTCACTCACGGTGCTGGTGGCGAGATGCAAGCTGTTGGCAAGAACGGGGATCGGAGACGCCGGTTTACGTCGGCTCATTACGACGTACCTCGCCGCCAACTCTGCGTACCATCGGTCGTCCCGCACGACTCGGCCCATCCGCTTGCCGCGTTGGAGGTCGCTGGCTGGAAATCCGCGCTGCGCCAGTGCGTCCGTGAAGTAGGAGCCGGACTTCGCTTGCGTCTCGCGCAGAACCTTGGGCAGGTACTTCCGCAGATGTCCTATGGGAAGCACGCCGCGAAGCATGTGTGTCTCAAGTCCCCCACTCGGCGCCTCAGCTCTGTCGCCGAGCAGTTGCGCATCCCACTCGCCCGCATCGATACCGTGGATCGTCCGTTGGTCCGGGAACACCCGGACCTCACCCACGATCACTTGGCCTTCCTGAACCATGAGCCGATACGCGGCGAGCCACCCGCCGTCGCCGATGGGGACCTCCAGCCAAGCATCCTCAACCTTCCGGGCCTGCCGGTGGTGACGATCCGCCGGACTGCGCCAGCGACTGGCGATGGTGACGCTCGGAGACTTCCTGCGTGGCGACATCGGATCGAGCGTACCGGTTTCGTGTCGTCCATACAAGGGGCCAGCCATACCGTCAGTATCGAGATGGCTTGAAGTCACCGAGACATCTGCCTTCCCCGGCGTACCGAGGCCGTGTCAGGCTCCCAGTACATGGACCTACTGGACGAGGCGATCACCGAGAACACGCGACGACGTAGCCTTCCGCCACCGAAGGTTCGACGGCTCATCCGCGTGGCAGCCGGGGTAACCCAGGAAGCCGTTGCCGCTCCGGTGGGGGTCGATCGAGCGATCATCGCCTGTTCTGCGAGTCGATTCAGAACGGTGAGGTAGGCGGCGAGTCGTTCGCCGCGAGGGGATCGCTCACCGGATTCGTACCTCGCAGTCGTGCCCGTGGACCCGGGTGCGCGAGCGGCGCGCCGGGAGCCTTCGGAACGGGGAGGCTCCGGGCGTCACCGTTGACCGATGGACTGGTTCGTTTGGCGGTGCCTAACCTGGATATGAATCACGGTGGGCCCGAGGGGAGCGGGCACCGGGGACCTACTTCCCCCGGTTCCCCTCGGCCCTATTCCCCATCTTCACGCTCAGTCCCACAGGGCTGGGTCAAGGGGGCCTTCGGCGGTCATGGAGTCGCAGCTCAGGGGAAGGCGATCCTTCTCAGCCCGTCGAGGAAGGCCCACATGGAAAGAGCCGACACCGGGGTGGCGATCGTCCAGAACACCAGAAAGGTCCAATCGATGCGCCGCCGCACGGGCCCTATGTTCCGACTGAGCCGGAGTTTCGGCGCGACCGCGGATCGACCTTCGAACCACATCTCATCCCGTGGCATACATGCCCCCATCCGGGTGAGCCGGGACCGGTAGGCAGGATTCAGACCCGATAGCTCTACGCCCGAATCGTGGTCGTGGATCGAACGTTGCGAGAGGGCCATTCGGTCCCGCCCGTTCGGGCCGATCGGCTCGGATGGCCGCCGACCGTGGTCACGATGCGTTAGCAGGACCGGCGAGGTTCACAACGTCCAAAGCGGCACGGATCGGCGGTGGAAAGTGTCGATCTGACGGCCGCTCGGTCGTCGTAGGTCAACTTCGGTGCACGCGGGTGCCGATATTGATGTGGCAAAGGCAACAAGGTGACGGGCTTCCCTCCCGTGTGCCCGCACCAGGAAGTTGGTTGACCGAAGGCCCCCCGCGAGGGCTCGCCGGGGGCCTTCGGTCTATCTGATCGGAGCGGTGCGGGTCCTGATGCTGAGTCAAGTGGACAGCGGCCGCGCATCCGAGCGATGATGATCGACCCCGACCCCCTGGAACTGGATGACGGCTCCCCCCGCGAAGATCAGCAACCGCCTCGACCTCGGCGCCTCATGGACATGTTCATCATGGGCGCGATCTTCGGCTTGTCCGGCCTGTTCACCGCCGCCTTCTTCTGGCTGGTGTTCGCGATCAGGTCTTGAAGGTCGCCTCGGGGCGCTACGAGGCGTCGGTCGAGCGGTCGAACTCCTCGCTCTGCGGCAGATGAACCACGTCACCCTTGACAGGCTGATCCTGCTGCGCCTCGGTGAACAGCCACGGATACCGTCGTCGATAGCGCCAGACGCGGATCGCGTGGCGAAGGCGGTACGAAGGGAAGTTGCGTGCCTTCATGGGGAACCCAGAACCTACCTTCGAACTGAGCAGAACTCGCAAGTCGCGAGAATCGAGCTTGTTGGCGGACCCGTGATCACGGACCTTCGGTGCCTAAGATCCGGATGCGCGGTTACCCGTGATCGTGTGACACAGCGACCGCCCCGTCCAAGGGAGCGGCCGCCGTATCCACCATCTGCATGGGAGTCGGGAAGGCTCAGTAGTTCAGTGAAGGCCTGGGTGCGGGGATCGTCGTAGAGGATCGCCGATCCGGAGGGCACGTTCGTGGTCGGGCAGCAACAGGACGTGCTGGAGCATGGCACGCGATGCGGGACCGAGAGCGTCCAGACGGTCACGGAGAGTGGGTTCGAGGTCTTCGAGGTCCATCCCGGCTGCACTGTAGTCCTCGGTAGGTGCTGCCGGGCAAGTCGCGTCTGAGCAGCTGGCCAAGCCTTCGCCGTCGCTGCGTCCGTTTCGGCGTGGGGGAATGGGAGGATGATGCGTGGCCATTATCCCGCGCAACACGTTCTGGGTCTTGGAGCGCCTTGGCGTCTGGGTCGTGCGACACGACGACCTGGAAGATCGCCAGCCTCCCAACTCGCACACACGCCGTCGCGGTAGCGATGCAACGCGCCAAGGCCGATCAGCCGAGCGAGATCCTCATCCTCGGCCCCGGGGGAAGGATCGAGGAGCGTCGCGAGTTCGGGGAATGACGGGCAGCATCCGTTCCGAACACGTCGCAAGGACCCAGCACCCGTCCCATGCATCGCGAATCCGATGCAGTAGATGCGGCGTGCCGTCACCTCATGGAACCCAGCCTCAGCATGCGGCAGGACCGAACGTTCGCGCTCCGCATGTCGTGCAACGGAAGTCGCCGAGCGGCAGGCTCACGAACAACGTCCACCGGCCGCATCCATCGCACTTGGCGGTCCGGTAGCGCCTGGCCGATTCCGGACGTCCGCCCCGCGTCATCATGTACGAGGGGTGGTGCTGCCACCGAATCGTCGTTGGCATGTCGATCCCTCCTCGGAACTCCCTCTCGGGGTTCGTTCCTGATGCATCCCCCGCAGCGTCCTCGTCCAAACCATCGGACCGGCGTGGACGCCGATATGGACCCCAACTCCTCGGTCCGATGTCATCCGGCATTGTCCCGTTCCGTCCGCTGACCAGCACCGATGCCACCTCGCCGGACACGGTCGGACGGTTCAGGCCGTGCGTGCTGTCCCTCTCGAGGTAGAGACACGGGTTCGAACTCCGTTGGGACTACGCAGCGCCATGTCGGGAACGTGCGCATCGATCCAGACCCGTCCTGAGCAACCAGGGACAGATGGCCTGTTGACCTCCATCCGCCCTGGTGGAAGCTGGAGATGGGAAAGGGGTGGCTGACATGACTCTCGGATTCCAGATCTCGCGTGAGGATGCCGCCGGAGAGGTCCCGGCCAGCCCCTTGACGCTTCGGGAGCAGCAGGTTCTGGCCCTCGTCAGCGTGGGTATGTCGAACGGAGCGATCGCCGCACGACTCCATATCGGGGTGAGCACGGTGAAGGCTCACCTGAGCTCGATCTACTGGAAACTCCGCGTTTCGAACCGGACCCAGGCAGCGATCGCTGGCTCCCACATGTCGTTGCCGATCGTGCCGGACTGAGTTCCCGTGTCCCCTACGCAGGATCGACATCGATGTAGTCGTCAGGAGCCCGCTTGAACCGTTCCAGACAGTTCACCGAGCAGAAGTAGTAGGTGACGCCTTCGTGCTCCCAGGCTCCCGCGGCGGTGTCAGGCGTCACGGTCATGCCACACACGGGATCGGTCACGTTGGTATCCCTGTCGCGTGATGACTCGGGTCGTGCTCGTGCTCATGCGGCGCCTCCGTGCTCCCGAGCCGATGGACGTGGGTGTGATCGTGGATGAGGTTCACGTTGAGGAGCAGCTCCCGGTCGGCCAGCACGTCTTTCGGGGAGCCCTCCGCGGCGATCCGGTGATCCTCCGAGAAGACCACGCACCGGTCGGCGACGGTGCCCAGGATGTCGAGGTCGTGCGTGGCCATCACGATGGTCTTGCCGGCACGGTTCAGCTCCAGGATCAGCTCAACCAGCCACGCCTGCGTCCGCGGGTCGAGCGCGGCGGTCGGCTCGTCGAACAACAACACGTCGGGGTTCATCACCAGGACCGACGCGATCGCCACCCGCTTCTTCTCGCCGCCGGAGAGCTGGAACGGTGCGCGGTCCGCCAGCTCGGTGATCTCGAGCATCGACAGCACATCGTCGATCCTGCGGGCGACCTTCTCGCGCGACCACCCGAGTTGGAGCGGTCCGAACGCCACGTCCTCCCGCACGGTGGGCGAGAACACCTGGGCGTCGGAGTTCTGGAAGATGAATCCCACCCGCGAGCGGAAGCCCATCGAGAACTGCTCGTCCTCGAGGTCGTCTTCGGTGACCGGCTCGCCGAACGCCCGGTAGTTCCCTTCATCGGGGAACAGGAGCCCGTCCAGGATCTTCAGGAGGGTGGACTTACCGCAACCGTTCGCTCCGAGCAGGGCGACCTTCTCGCCGGAACGGATCGTCGAGCGACACCCCGTCGAGGGCGACGAAGCGCTCCAGGTAGGCGTAGCGCAGGCCGTCGCAGACGAGCAACGGCTCACCGCCCGCCGGATCGACGTGGGCACGTGCGGTCGACGAGCGTCGCCTCGTCCTCGAGCGGCCGGGCCGGCGCGTGCGGATCGAGCTCAGACACCAAGGAGGCGATCACCACCGAGCGTCACGACCGCGAACGCGAGCACGCGCCGTCAGGAAGACCACGTCGGCCACGTGGATCGCGGAGGCTGCAGGGTCTTCGCGTCGCCGGAATAGCCGCGGGACACCATCGCCATGTGGACCTCCTCGGAGAGCGCGTGCGCCTTGCCGAACAGCGCACCGGCGGTCGCCGTGACGAACCGCCGCCCCTCCTTCACGTCGGCCCTCGGGTTGCCGACCGCTCGCGCCTTCCGGGCCGTGTACATGTCGGTCACCGAGTTCAGCAGCAAGAAGATGTACCGGTACGCCATGCCGACGATCAGGATGAAGATCTTCGGGACGAAGAGCGCTCGGAGCCCCGCCAGCAACTTCGTCCACGTGGTGGTGAGCGTGATCAGGACCACGATCGACACCGAGCACGCCACGCGCATCACCAGGAGGCCCGCGGTCGTCAGCCCCTGCTCGGTGATGCCGACGGCATGCCCGTGCCAGTTCCACAGCGGAAGGACGATGGTGCCGGGAGTGATGAAGCTGAACATCGCCGGGATCGCGATGATGCCGGTGAAGATCGGGATGAACAGCCACACCCGCTTCACGAAGAAGCCGACCGGGAGTCTCGAAGCGGCGGCCAGGACGACGGTCGAAGCGTAGATCCCGACCAGCACGGGGATGTTCCGCACCAACGCGGCGGTGAGGAGCAGCACCAGCGAGCGCGACGATCTTGACCCGCGGGTCGATGCGCTGGAGAAGTCCGTTCTGCGCGGCGACGTCCTCTCCGAACATCGCCTGTCGCATCACGTTGGACGCACCGGACAGCGTCTTCTCGACGAAGCTCCCCTTCTTCCGCTTGCCGATGCAGCCGCACGGGCAGAGCGCGACCTCGCCCTGCACCAGCCACGCCGGCGTCACCGCGCTCGTCCCGGCGGTCGATCCGGTCACGCCGCCATCCGCTCCTGGTCGCCCGAGCCACCGTCCGAGCGTTCCCTTCCCGCGGAGAACCTCCGGTACACGAACACGAAACCGACCAGCACCAGCGTGATGAGCACGCAGCCGACGAGCGCGCTGAGCAGGTAGCCGACGACCGGGTGATCGCCGCTCCCGAAACCGTAGCCACCGAGGAACGCGTGGCTCCAGAAGCTCGAGAACTTCACGAGGCCCTCCGGGGCGGCGCTCAGGTGGTACTTCGTGAGGTCGAGGTTCGCGGGCAGGTCCTCACCGAACGCTCCGCCCGGCGCGAGGAGCCCGATCGGCGTCAACGCGACGAGGACCCCGAAGAAGAGCAACGCGTGCTTCCAATCCAGCGGCTTCTTCCGATCCATCTCCTCCGACGTCACGGGCACGTCGGGGTGGTTGATGCGCAGGATCGGGACGTTCGCGCGCTGCAGGTAGGTGACCACGCCGAAGCAACAGATGAACTCCGCCACGCCGGCCACCGTGAGATGCGCGAGCAGCATCGCCGGGATCGTCTGGGACAGATGGAACGGCGCGTAGAGTGGGGTGCCGTTCGCCGTGTGGAACAGCTCGGGTTGCAGTCCGAACTCGATCGCCGCGCAGAGCGCCCCCGCGACGATCCCGACGTAGCCGGCGACGCCGGCCATGACGGCGCGGAGCGACGACGTGAGGGACATGTTCCGCGTGAGCAGCCGGTAGACGGCGAACCCCACGAACGGCATGACGAACGCCATGTTGAAGCTGTTCGCGCCGAGCGCGAGCACACCGCCGTCGCCGAAGAACAACGCCTGGATACCGAGGGCGATGCTGACCGCGATCACGGCGGCCCACGGTCCGAGGACGATGGCGATCATCACCGCGCCGACGGCATGGGCGGTGGTTCCGTCGGGCACCGGGATGTTGAACATCATCACCAGGAAGCTGAACGCGGCGCCGACGGCGATCAGGGGGACGTACTGGCTCTTGACGATCTTCTTGACCCGCTTGGTCGCCCGGTACCACAGGGGCAGCATCAGCGCGTAGAACGCGCCGCAGGTCGCGGGGCTCAGGTATCCGTCGGGGATGTGCACCCGTCCTCCATCCGGTTCGCTTCGGACGTCTCGTTGCAGATGCAATACGTTGCATCCAGGTGGTTCGACCCTACCGAGCCTCCGTGGTTCCGTCAACGGGAACGAGGACGCGGACGCCGTGCGCGGATGAAGGCCGTCGTCTCAGTCGCGACGCATACCGACGAGCGGTGCGGTGTGACATTCGCAGTCGTCGTCGGAGCACGCCTTCTCGCGAGCCTTGCCGGGCTCCCAGACGAGGTCGTGGTCGTCCTCGGCGTAGAGGTAGTGACACCCGCACCAGTAGCAGACATCGCGCATCACCTGATGCCAATCGCCGTCCGCATCCTGGCGCTCGGGAAGATTCACCAGGTCTGCCACGGAGTTTCCCTCCCCTCGCGATGGTCCCTATCGCCCGTCAGCCCCGGGGCTGGACCGACGGGGAGATCTCCATCGATCCCACGACCGCCTCATCGAGCGCGGCCGTGTCGGACGGCGTGATGTCGCGAACGACCACCATACCCGGTTCGACCTGCGCGGTTTCCGGCACATGCACGACCGTGGCCGCGCGCGCCTCCGACGGCAGCGCCGCGTACCACGCCAAGCCGATCACGCCGACCACCGCGCCGCCGATGCCGCCGAGCAACAGCACGTCCTGCGAGCTGGGAAGGATGGCGATCAGCACGCCGCCCAACGCCGTCGCCGCGAGCTGACCGGCGAACGCCACCCCGAAGTAGGCCGCGAACACCCTCCCGCGGAGCTCCTCCGGGGCACGATGGTGGATCAGGCTCCGCATGGAAACGCTCGCGACTCCGTTCGCCACACCTCCGACGGCGAACATCGCGAGCGCCAACACGATGTGCGGGAACAGCGCAGCAACCGCCACCGCGGCGCCGCCCGTGATCGAGGCCAGCAGCACGGCGGGAGCGAGCTGTTCCTGATGCAGCCGTCGCGCGATGACACCGGCGCCCACGACCATCCCCAGCAGCCAGACCGCCGCGAGCTCGCCGTATCCCCAGTTGCCGGCGTTCAGCAGCGCCGGGTCGTTGGCGAAGAACACCTCCGCCACGTTGTCCATGGTCGCGAACAGGACCGTCGCAGCGACGACGGCCACGCCGATCAGCAAGACCCGGTCTCGGCGGATGAACGCGAATCCCCGCCGTGCCTCTCCCTTCGCGCGGCCGTCCTCCGGGACGGGTTCGGGCATCCTGCGGACCCGCAGCGACGCCGCGGCCGAGGTGATCACCAGGAACGTGATCGCGTCCAGGAGCAGCGCGACCCGCGTCCCCTTGTCGGCGCCGAGCGCCCCGGCGAGTCCGCCGGCGATCAAGGGTCCCGCGACCATGCCGATGTAGCGGACCGTCTCCATGTTCGCGTTCGCCTCGGTGAGGTCCTCCTCGTCGACGGCCATCGGAACGATGGCGAACACAGCCGGTGACGCGACCGAGGCGGCGGACCCCAGGAGGAACGACAGGGCGACGACCAGCCACACGGGCTCGGCGAACGCCAAGCCCACGGCGATGAGCGCCTGCGCAACGGAGGCGAGCGCCAGCGTCCCGGTCGTCTCGGTCCGGTCCACGATCAGGCCCGCGAGAGGGGCGAAAACGACGAGCGGGACGATGCCTGCGAGCAACACCGCGGCGACGGCGAGGCCCGAGCCGCTGCTCAGCTCGAAGACCTTGATCGTCAGCGCAACCAGCGCGAGCTCGTCTCCGAGCGAGGAGAGACCGTTGGACAGGACCAACAGACGGAAGTCGGGCGATCGCAGCAGGCGCACTGGCCGCATCGTAGCGGGGGCAAGATTCCGATGCATCGCCCGAACGGGCGAGAGCGAAAGACCGACCTTTCGGCCGACTCAGCAGTGAGGGTCGATCCAGGCCGGCGGCGGCCCGACCGGCACACCCATCCGACGAGCCAAGCGGCGCAGGCGGTCTCGGTAGACCTGCATGTCGGCGTGTTGCCAGTCGGCATGCGTCTGGCATCGCCAGGAGGGATACGCCTCGTGATGGAACGGGCTCATCAACGTCTCGGCATGCCCGATCACGTTCCGCGCTTGGATGCCGAAGCGATCCATGAGCCACACCGTGAGCCGCAGGGACGCGCGCATCATCCGCGGGTTCGACAAGATCTGTCGGTCGCTCGTGCCGACGTGCTCGATGCCGATCGCGGTCCAATTCATGCCGATCGCGTGCCGGCATCGGACGTGCAGGTTCACCACCTGATAGATGGTCCCGTCGGTGTCGATCACGAAGTGCGCGCACACGCCGGGGAGCTCGCCCAGATGCACCGAGTTCGCCGCGAACGTCGCCCACGCGCCGGAGAACGTCGTGCCGTCCGTGTAGTGCTCGACGATCACCTTCGGCCGGCGCAGCCGCCAGGTCCACTCGCCGTAGTGGCGACGCGAGTACGCACCCATCTCCCGCCGACGCCGTTCGCCGAACGGGATCGGCCTCCACACGATCGGCGGTCGGGCGACACGTGTCGAACGCAAGGGTTCGCCGGACGCCACGGCGGGCGGGACGAGCAGACCGACGATGATGGCGACCGAGTACGAGGACCCGGGCGGGCCTCATCCGGCGGCCGCGCGCAACCGGGCGACCGTGGCCTCGCGCCCGAGCAACGCCAGCGACTCCGGCAGCGGCGGCGACACCTTGGAGCCGGTCACCGCGGCGCGGACAGGCTCGAACCCCTTGCTCCGGTTCAGCCCTTCCGCGGTCCCGACCGCGTCGAGCGTCGCCATGATCGCGTCGTGCTCCCACGGCTCGACGACCTCGAGCGCGTCGGCCACCTTCGCGAGGTACCCCGGCGGCGCCTTCGCGATGGTCTCCCGGGCCTTCTCGTCCGGCTCGACGTCGTCGGTGAACAGGAACCGCAGCAGGGTGACCGAGTCCTTCAGCGTCTTCATGCGCTCGCGCACGATGGGCATCGACGCTCGCAGCGTCGATGGGTCCGGAAGCAGACCGGACTCCGTGAGGAAGTGCAGGCATCGAGCCGCGAGCTCGTCCTCGCCGAGCGACTGGATGTAGTGGTTGTTCATCCATTCGAGCTTCTTCGTGTCGAACGCGGCCGGGTTGCTCGACACCCGCGAGAGGTCGAACGCCTCGACGAGCTCGTCGCGCGAGAAGAACGTCGTGGATTCGTCCTTGGACCAGCCGAGGAGCGCCAGGTAGTTCATCAACGCCTCGGGCAGGAACCCCTGCTCGCGGAACGCCTCGACCGACGTCGAGCCGTGGCGCTTCGACAGCGGCTTGCCGTCCATCCCGAGCACCTGCGGCAGGTGCGCGTACCGCGGCGGGCGTCCCACCGAGCGCCTCGATCACCGCCGCGTTGCGAGGAGCGCTGGCGAGGAGGTCGTCGCCGCGGATCACGTGCGTGACGTCCATCAACATGTCGTCGACGGCCACGGCCAGCAGGAAGACGGGCGTGCCGTCGGATCGGACCAGCACGAAGTCGCGCAGCTGGCCCTCCGGGAACCGCACCTCTCCCTTCACCAGGTCGTCCACGACCCACTCCCGCTCAGGCATGGCGAACCGGACCGTGAACGGCCGCCCCTCCCGCTCGAACGCGCTCCGCTCGGCGTCGGTGAGCCGCAGGCACCGTCCGTCGTCGCCACCGGGGGGCTTCCCCTTCGCGATCGCGTCCTGCTTGATCGCCTCGAGCTCCTCGGCCGTGCAGTAGCAGCGGTACGCGTTGCCGTCGGCGATCAACCGCTCGACGATCTCCCGGTAGATGTCGGTGCGCTCCGACTGCCGGTACGGACCATGCGGGCCACCGACGTCCGGACCCTCGTCCCAATCGAGGCCGAGCCATCGCAGCGAATCGAGAACGCCGTGATACGCCTCTTCCGTGACACGGCTGGCGTCGGTGTCTTCCACGCGAAGGACGAACGACCCGCCGCTGTGGCGCGCGAACAGCCAGCTGAACAACGCGGAACGCGCGTTCCCCACGTGGATGGAGCCGGACGGCGCGGGTGCGAACCGGCAGCGGACCGTGTCCGGCATCTACGTCGCCACGGGGTTCGAGAGCGAGCCGACGCCATCCACCTCGACCTCGACGACGTCTCCCGGCGCGAGCCGACCGACGCCCTCCGGCGTGCCGGTCAAGCAGCACGTCGCCGGGCAGGAGCGTCATGAACTCGGTGATGTACTCGATCAGCTCGGCGATGCCGAAGACCATGTCCGACGTCTGCGCCGCCTGCACGATCTCGCCGTTCAGGCGCGTCTCCAGCCGGATGTCGTTCGGATCGAGCTCGGTCTCGACCCACGGTCCCAGCGGACACGACCCGTCGAACCCCTTCGCGCGCGCCCACTGATCGTCCATGCGCTGCAGGTCGCGGAGCGTCACGTCGTTGGCGCACGTGTAGCCGAGGACGTACTTGAACGTGTCCTCGGCCCGCACGCGCCGCGCGAGCCGCCCGATCACCACGGCCAGCTCGCCCTCGTAGTCGACGCGCTTGCTCATGGGCAGCAGCTCGATCGGATCCCCGGGGCCGATCACGGCGGTGGACGGCTTGAGGAAGAGCAACGGCTCCTCGGGCACCTCGCATGCCGAACTCCGCGGCATGCGCCGCGTAGTTCTTGCCGACGCAGACGATCTTGGACGGCAGCACCGGCGCCAGGAGTCGCACGTCGTCGAGCGGCACCTGCTCCCCCGTCGGGAGCGGGTCTTCGAAGAACGTGCCGCGGAGGATCCGGATGTCGTCGGAGCCGGGATCGATGGCACCCGTGGCGATGCGGTCGCCGAAGCGGAACCGGACGAGCCTCATGCGAGCTTGGTCCCGCCGGCGAAGGTGGCGCCGACCTGCCGCCAGTAGCCGGCGATCATCTCGTACGGCCGGAGCGTGGACAGCTCGTCGCCCGGGGCGTCGAAGAGCTCGACCGTCGGCGTCCCCGGTGTAGACCGGTCCGAGCTCGACATCCTCCGATCGCATCGTCACCAGCTCGCTCAACGCGTCCGGCTGCGACGGGTCGATCGCGGGCATCCATCGCGAGTGCAGCATCGGGAGCGCGTTCACGAACCCCCCGGTGACCGACGCCCCGGTGAGGGTGAGCGACACCTGGGCGAGGCGCCGGTCGTTCGCCGCCAGCGTCGCCCCGAACCGTCCCCCGGCCTCGAGCCGCGGTCCCGCCCTGCCGACCGTCACCGGCCGGGTCATCCAGATCGACCCGAGCTTCTTCGGGTAGCCCTGGTACCAGCCACGAGCGAGCGCGAAGTCCTTGTCCACCCAGATGTAGACGCAGCGCGAGTAATGCTCGCCGTTCCACTTGCAGCGGACGACGACGAAACACTCCTTGTATTGGGAGCGGACCGGGATCCAGGAGCTCGCCCTGCGACTCGCCGCACGACTGCCAGTCGGCCCAGATGATCGCCACGGCGCCCGGGTCCTCGTCGGCGAGGTCGACGCCGTCCGGGAGCAGCGCCGCAACGCGTGCCGGTTCCGCGCGGTACTCGATCGTGAGGACGTCGCCCGAGTAGTGCCACGGGGGTGGAGGGACGATCGACGACCGCCCCTCGGGCGTCCGCGGGACCATGAACCCCTTCAGCTCCGGCATCGCGGCCTATCCTAACGACCACGTGGAGACGCGACGGATCCTGCTGGACGGCCACGCCGTTCCCGTCAGGCGAGACGGCGACGAGCTGGTCGCGTCGGACGGCCGACGGATCGGAGTCGATGAGGCGCAGCACCTCTCACCCGTCGAGCCTTCGAAGATCGTCTGCGTCCACCTGAACTACGAGAGCCGTCGTGCGGAGTTCGGCGTCACGCTCGGCCCGGCGCCGACGTACTTCCACAAGCCGACGACGTCCGCTGAACGCGCACGGCGGCGACATCGTGCGCCCGCCGCGCTGCAGGTACCTGAACTACGAGGGCGAGATCGCGATCGTGATCGGCCGCGAGACCTCGCACATCGCGCCGGACGCCGCGGCGGATCACATCCTCGGGTACACCGTCGCCAACGACTACGGGCTCCACGATTTCCGCGACACCGACGCCGGCTCGATGCTCCGGGTGAAGGGCTCGGACACGCTGTGTCCGCTCGGCCCCGGGCTGGTGACGGACTGGGACTTCCGACGACAAGCGGATCCAGACCCGCGTGAACGGCGAGGTGCGCCAGGACGGCAACACGGACGAGATGATCTGGGACATGCACTACCTGGTGGCCGACATCGCTCGGACCATCACGCTGCTCCCGGGCGACGTGCTGCTCTCCGGCACGCCGGCCAACTCCCGGCCGGTCGAGCCCGGCGACGTCGTGGAGGTGGAGGTCGACGGGCTCGGCACGCTCCGCAACACGATCGTCGAGGGCGGCGTGCCGCTCCGCGACGACGTCGGCGCGCAGCCGAGCGAGTCCGAGGAGGTCATCTCCACCGCGTTCGGCGGCGACTGGGAGTTCCGCGGGATCCGTCCGCCCCGCCGGGATTAGGCCGCCGCGCCTCCCGCCGAGGGACCTGCCGCGGTTGTAGCCTCATACTTGGGAGGTAGGACGAACGGCCGTACAGATGAACACCGAATGCGACGCGTGGTGGCAGGTGGCTCGCGCAACCGTCGGATCAGTGGCAGCCGCCTCGTTCCGCATCCGGGTCATCGGCGCCGAGCACATCCCGCGGCACGGCGGGGCGCTCCTCGCCTACAACCACGTGAGCGTCCTGGACGCCATCTTCGTCGGGCTCCCCGTCACACGGCGCGGCCGCATCGTGCGCTGTTTCGCGCTCAGCGAGGACTTCGAACGACCGTTCATGGGACGAGCGCTCAAGGGTCTCGGCCAGATCCCGATCCGCCGCGGCGCCGGCGCGTGGGATCCGCTCGAGACGATGGCCGACGTGATCCGCAGGGGCTGGCTGGGCGGCATCGCCCCGGAGGGCACGGTCGGGACGGGCGAGTGTCTGCTCCCCATCCAGAAGGGACCGGCCCGGATCGCGCTGCTGGCGGGGTGCCCGGTGATCCCGATCGGCATCTGGGGAGCGCAGCGCCGCTATCCCAAGGAGGGGATCCATTTCGGAGCGCCGGTCCGGCCGCCGCTCGGCGTGGCGTTCGGCTCGCCGATCTTCCCGGAGGGCGACCCGAAGTGCCGTCCGGACGTGCAGGCGCTCACCGACCGGCTCGGTGAGGCGATGCGCGAGCAGGTGGAGGTCGCCCGCCGCCTCGCACCCGACCCGGTCTAGCTCCAGATCCGCGCGGCGACGCGTCCGACGAGCTCGAGCTTGCGCCACTGCGTCTCTTCCTCGATCTCGTTGCCGACCATCACGCTGGCGAAGCCGCATTGCGGGCTGAGTCCGAGCCTGTCCATCCCACCCGCGATGGCGGCGGCCTCCTCCATCCGGCGGACGAGGTCGTCCTCAGCCTCGAGCTCGCGGCGCTTGGAGGACACGAGTCCCATCACCATCGTCGCCCCCGCTCGCAGGAACCGGATCGGTTCGAACCCGCCGTCGCGACCGACGTCGTCCCACTCGACCAGGAACGTGTCGAACGGCAGATCGAGGACCCGTTCGGCGACCGGCTCGAGCGAGCCCTCGCACATCCACGACGACCGGAAGTTCCCGCGACAGATGTGGAGTGCCGTGGTGACGTCGTCGGGGATGCCCACCAACACGGCAGCGTCCGCGGCGAGCGCCGACTCGAGTACCGCGTCGATATCGTGACCGGCGGCTTCGAAGCGTTCGATCCAGGTGGGGTCGACCAGGTACGGATACAGCGGAAAGTCGAACTGGACGTACCGGGCGCCGGCCGCGATCGCGTCCGTCACGAGTGCACGCTCGATCTCGATCGCGTGCGCGACGAACTCATCCAGCGATCCGTAGCCGCCCCCGTCCGGTCCCACCACGGTGGTCAACGGGTGTCCGAAGATCGAGGGGGCGGGGAACGTCACCTTGAACGGATGGCCGTCCGACGCATCGGCCATGAACGCCGCTTCCCGCGCACCCGGCGAATCGATGGGCGTGAGGCGACCCACGATCTCGTGGATGTTCAGCCGCACGTCGTCTCCGCGGTCGTTGCGGAACGTCACCGACTTGCCCGTGCGCACGCCGTCGACCGCGTCGTAGAACGAGTTCATGAACATCCACCGGCGGAACTCTCCGTCCGTGACGACGTCGAGCCCGCAGTCGATCTGTCGCCGCACGGCCGAGCGGATGGCCTCGTCCTC
Source organism: uncultured Actinomycetes bacterium (assembly GCA_963723855.1). Taxonomy (GTDB): domain Bacteria; phylum Actinomycetota; class UBA4738; order UBA4738; family HRBIN12; genus JBBQVZ01. Next base: position 145,953 of record CAVRSI010000024.1, read on the forward strand.
CAGTGCTCGCAGCTCGCTCCGATCCTTCGCGCGTTCTTCATCGAGGACGGCCGAGTGACCGGTGGCATAGAACGCGTCCATCGCGACCTTCAACGCGCGCGGACGGAGCAAGCTCCCCACCGTCTCCGCGCGCGCCGGCCGTCTCGGGGTACGCTCGAACGCCATCGACGGAGACTACGCCTCTCGCATGAAGGGTTGAGCACGGGGGCCCGTGGACGCGAACCCGATCGGGCGTCGACGTCGAACGGTCAGAGACCGACGGCCAGGAGGATGAGGATGCACCTGCCACGCCGCTCCATGCTCGCCACGATGATCGTCCTCTGCCTGATCGGCGTGCCCGGCCCGCTCGCGACCGCTCGCACGCCGGTCGCGACGCCGAACCCGGTCGCGAACGGGTTCCGACCACTCTCGACCGCGTTCTTCGATGCGGACCACGGCGTCGTCGCGGGCACCATCGTCTGTCCGACGTGCGCGAAGCGCCGAACGGCCGCGATCTCGACCACGGCCGACGGCGGTCAGACCTGGAGCACCCCCACCACGTTCCACGCCGCGCTGGCGCGCTCGGTGACGGTCGTGCCGGGCGGCGTCGATGTATGGGCGCAGGTGGGGACGCGGTTGCAGCACAGTGGCGACCGCGGAAGCACGTGGTCGATCCTTCCCAAGGCCGGCGTCTCCGATCCGAGCTTCGGCACCCCCATGGACGGGTGGGCGATCCGGCGCGCTACGGTGTTCTCGAGGGTCGTGGCGACGTCGGACGGCGGCGTCTCCTGGGACGCAGGCCCGGCCCCGTGCCAGCCCGGGGCCAGAGCGGCCATCTTCGTCACGCGCACGTCGATCGACGACGGCTGGGTCGTCTGCGGCGGCGATGCCGCCGCGGGATCGCTCCGGCAGGTCGTGTGGAGGACGACCGACGGGGGCACGACGTGGACGCGCGGCTTCCACGGCGTCGCACCGAGCGCCGTGGGGTACGACTTCCTCGACGATGGTCATGGCTGGCGGTGGCACTACAACTTCGCCGACCTCTTCCGCTCGACGGACGCGGGAAGCACATGGAACGACCTCGGTTCGCGTGTCGGGCGGGAACGTGCTCGTCGAGGACGTGTGGTTCGTGTCCGACACCGACGGCTACGCGGTGGTGCTTCGGTCGAACGACTCGTCACGACTGCTCACGAGCGACGACGGCGGGTCGAGCTGGACCGGTGTCGTGGGGTTCGCGGCCTAGGACGCGATCAGGCCGCGTCCCAGCGCACCCAGGTCGAGTCCGGCGCGCGGAACTCCCAGCCCGCGAGCGTGACCGGCCGGTCCGGGTCGAGGCGCATGTTCGGCAGGCGGTCGAGCAGGACGTCGAGCGAGACGCGCGCGAGGTGCCGGCCGAACCACGCACCCAGGCAGAAGTGGGAGCCGATCGCGAACGCGAGATGTGCGCCCTCCTTGCGGCCGATGTCGAACCGGTCGGGGTCGGTGAACCGGCGCGGATCGCGGTTCGCCGATGACAGGACCGCCCCGATCAACGCGCCCGGTTCCAGTTCGGTCCCCGCGAGCTCGGTGGCCCGCGTGGTCTGGCGCGTGGACGTCCCCACCGGCCCCGCCCAGCGCAGCGTCTCCTCGACCGCGGCCTTCACCAGCGAACGGTCGTCTCGTACGCGATCGAGCTGCTCCGGGTTCGATCCGAGCGCCCAGACGCGTGAGCGCGATGAGGTCGCGCGGCTCCTGGAGCCCGCCCGACAGCATCAGCTTGGTGTTCGCGACGATCTCCTCGCGCGTCATCCGATCGCCCTCGCGCTCGTACCGCAGCATCCACGACAGGACCGAGCCGTCGGGCTCGCTCCTCGAGCCGGTCCAGCACCCGCTCGATCGCGCCGCCCAGCTCCGCGCTCGCACGATCGGCCGGCGCCTGCTTGTCGGGATCGCCCTCGAAGTTCGCCAGGCCGGGCATCATCCCCTCGTTCCAGCGCAGGATGTCCTGCCACGGGACCTCGTCGAGCCCGAGCATGAACTGGAGCGAGCGGACCGACATCGGGTCGCAGTACTCGGTGAACAGATCGACCTCGCCGCGGTCGGCGAACCCGTCGACCAGCTCGTGGGCGAGCGTGGGGATCATGCCCTGCGTCCGCTCCTCCACGTCGCGCGGCCGGAACGGGATCTCGGTGATCCGCCGGATCCGTTCCTGGTCCGGACCCTCGGAGCCGAGCATGTTTCGCCCCATCGTGCGGTTCAGCGTGGACGGGTCCGTCGCCGCCGTGAAGAGCTCCGGCGTCAGGTCGACGCGACGCACGTCGTCGTAGCGGGTCACGAGCCAGAGCTGCACGGCCGGCACCCAGCTCACCGGCTCCTCCTCGCGCAACCGCGCGTAGAGCGGGTAGGGATCGCGTTCCAGCTCCGAGAGCGTGATCGACTCGCCGAACGACAACCTGCCTCCCGCCGGGCCCGAGGGATGGGGTATTTTGGGCCCGAACTATCACGGTGCGCAAGGCGACGGGTGCGAGCTATCGTCCGCACGGCATCCGGCGTTCGGTACCCGACGAGGAGGGTCGATGGAAACCCAAGGCAAACGGCTCCGGCTCCTCTATCCCGACCTCCACGGCCTCGAGCGCGGCGAGTACCTGTACGGCGAGAAGGCGGCCGAAGGCGTCGCGGCGTTCTGCATCGGCGTCTATCCGCTCACGCACGACAAGGAGATCCTGGCGGTCCCACGGACGCAGTTCGACGTGGGACTGCACGACATCGAGGCGACGCTCGATCGCGACTCCCTCCACGAGGGGTGGGAGGAGAACACGATCGTGGGCATCGCCGACCTCGACCTGCGCGGAGAGCCCGCCCCGTGGGACTCGCGGCACGTCCTGCGGCAGGCCGTCGAGCCGTGGCGCCGGATGGGTCTGGAGCCGCAGATCGCGTTCGAGCTGGAGTTCTACCTGCTGGAGCCGCTCGCGGGGAAATGGAGTCCCGTGGCCGTCCCGTCGCACCGCGTCTACGGCACCGGCATGTCGGTCGACCCGACGGGCGTGATCGACGAACTCGTCAACACCGCGATCCGGTGCGGGTTCCCGGTCGAGGGCTGGTGCAGCGAGTACGACAACGCCGCGTACGAGGTGAACATCAAGTACGCGGACGCGATCCCGGCCGCCGACGAGGCGTTCCTGTTCAAGCTCCTGGTCCGCGAGATCTGCGAACGCCACGGGAAGCTCGCGACCTTCCTCGGCCGGCCGCTCGGCGATCGCGGCGGGAGCGGATTGCACGTGAACTTCTCCTTCCGGCACAAGGACGGGTCGAACGCGTTCCACGACCCGAACGATCCGGAGGGCCTGTCGGAGCTGACGCGCCGATGCGTCGCCGGCCTGCTGGCGCACCACGAGGGCATGGCCGGCGATCCTGGCCCCCCACGTCAACGCGTACAAGCGGCTGCAACCCGACATGCTGAACGGCTACTGGGCCAACTGGGGTCACGACGACCGGAGCGTCGGGGTGCGGATCCCCCCGACCCGAGGACAGGGCACGCGCATCGAGCAGCGGACCGCGGACGCCGCGGCGAACCCGTACCTGGCCGCGGCCGCCATCCTGCACGCGGCCCGGCTCGGCGTGGAGCACGAGCTGGAGCTCCCACCGCCCCAGCCGCTCGGCGAGGCGCCCAACACGGAGGTCCGGATCCCGCCGAACCTCGAGGCTGCGTTGAACGCGCTGACGGCGGACGGTGAGCTGGTGGACGCCCTGGGTCGTGAGATGGTGGAGGCGTTCACCATCCTGAAGCGCGCGGAATGGGAGCGCTACCTGGCCTCGGGAGCCGATCCCGACAGCACCGAGGTCACTCCATGGGAGATCGACTACTACATGCCGTTCCACTGATGCGCTTCCGCCCGGCGGTGTTCGCCGCCGCGCTCCTGACGCTCTCCGCCGCCGGACAGGGAACGGCCGCGGCGGCGATCCCTCCGTCTCGCACGACCACGACGGGACCGGAGCACGTCGTCGTGATGGTGTTCGAGAACCGGGAGGCCGATGCGATCATGTCCCCGTACTCGAGCGCTCCCTACTTCCGATCGCTCGCGCGCAGCTCCGTGACGCTCGGCCGGCTCTTCGCGATCTCTCATCCGAGCCTGCCCAACTACCTCGCGCTGACCTCCGGGAGCACGCATGGGATCTCCTCCGACTGCACGACATGCTTCGTCCGCGGACAGAACATCGTCGATCAGCTCGAGCATGCGGGGATCGCCTGGAAGGCATACATGGAGTCGATCCCCGGTCCGTGCTCCACCGCACCGTACGCCGGCACGTACGCGATGAAGCACGATCCGTTCATGTACTACACCGACATCCGCAACGACACCGATCGCTGCAACGACGTGGTGCCGCTCCGACAGCTGACATCGGATCTCCACGCCGGATCGCTGCCCACGTTCGCGTGGATCACGCCCAACCTGTGTCACGACATGCACGACTGCCCCACCGCCACCGGCGACCGCTTCCTCCGCACGTGGACCCCCCGGATCGTCGACGCGCTCGGTTCCAACGGGATCCTCATCGTCCTGTTCGACGAGGGCTCCACGAGCGCGGGCTGCTGCCACGGCCAGGCGGCCGGCGGGCACATCGCCGGCATCATCACCGGGCCCGGCGCCGGAGCGGGCGTGATCATCCGGACGAGGATCGACCAATACTCGGTGTTGCGGCTCATCCAAGATGCGTGGGGGCTCGGGACGCTGGGCGAGACCGCTCACGCTCCCGTCATCGACGGCTGGCGGGCCGGGAGCTAGGTAGTCCGAAGGAGGAGGCGTGCGGCTCGACGGCAAGGTGGCACTCATCACCGGCGGCGGGACCGGGATCGGGGCGGCGACCGCCCGGCTGTTCGCGCGCGAGGGGGCTTCCGTGGTCGTGACGGGCAGGCGCCCCGAGCCGATCGAGGCGGTGGCGGCGGAGGTGAAGGGTCTCGCGGTCGCAGGCGATACCACCGATCCGTCCCACGCCACCGAGGCGGTCGCTGCGGCCGTGACCACGTTCGGCGGGCTCGACGTGGTCGTGGCCAACGCCGGCATCGGGTTCGGCGGCTCCGTGGGGGACGTCACCGACGAACACTGGCAGCGGACGCTCGACGTGAACCTGACCGGCCCCATGGTGCTGACGCGCGCCGCCCTGCCCGCGATGCTCGAGCGCGGCGGAGGGTCGGTGGTGCTCGTCGCGAGCGTCAACGGACTGGTGGGCACCACCGACTCCGCTGCCTACGGCACCTCCAAGGCCGGCATGCTCGGCCTGGCTCGGTCGATCGCCGTGGACTACGGTCCGCGGGGCGTCCGCGCGAACGCGCTCTGTCCGGGCTGGGTGGTCACGCCGATGGCCGACGAGGAGATGGACGAGCTGGGCTCCGCCATGGGGATCGGCCGGCAGGAGGCGTACGACCTGGCCACGACCGACGTGCCGCTCCGGCGCCCGGCCACGGCCGAGGAGATCGCGTCGTGCTGCCTCTTCCTGGCCTCGGACGAATCGTCGATCGTGACGGGCGCCGTGCTCGTGGCGGACGGGGGCGGTCTCGCGGTCGCCCTGGACTCCGTGGCGTTCGGCCACGCACCCGGACCCGACGCATGACGTTCGACCACGGTGGACGCGCCGCGTTCATCACCGGCGCCGGCTCCGGCATCGGGCGGGCGACCTCCGTGCGCCTGGCATCGGAGGGAGCGGCGGTGGCCGTGATCGATCTCCGTCTCGACGCCGCACAGGAGACGGCGCGGATCATCATCGAGGCCGGGGGTCGGGCACATGCCTTCGCCGCCGATGTCCGGGACCGCGCGCAGATCCACGCGGCACGCGACAACGCACTCGAGGCGTTCGGCGCGATCCGCTACCTGGTGAACAACGCCGGGTTGGTGCGCATGTCGGCGCTCGACGACCTGTCCGAAGAGGAATGGGACCTGGTCCTCGACACGAACCTCAAGGGCATGTTCCTGGTCACCCAAGCCGTCGCGCCGGCGATCGGCGACGCGGGTGGTGGCGCGATCGTGAACATGTCGACGATCGAATCGGAGGTCGTGGTCTCGTCGCAGGGACATCCGCAGGTCCACTACAACGCATCGAAGGGCGGCGTGAAGATGCTGACGAAGGCGCTCGCCGTCGAGCTGGCGCACCGGAACATCCGCGTGAACTCGGTCGCGCCCGGGCCCATCGCCACCTCGTTCATCCCGGGCGGCGACCTCCGTTCCGACGAGGCGTGGGCGTTCATGTCGCAGCGGCTTCTTGTGCAACGTGTCGGCGAACCCGAGGACGTCGCCGCGGCGATCTCGTTCCTGCTGTCGGACGAGGCGTCGTTCATCACGGGGGCGCAGCTCCCGGTCGACGGCGGGTGGCTCACCAGATGACGATGGCGCTCGACGACCTGGAGCCGGCAGGCATCGCGACGGTGATCGTGACGTCGGCCGACGTGTCGGGTCGACTGGTCGGCAAGCGGTTCGCGCCGGATGTCTTCCGGCGGCTGATCGAGGAGGGCGTCGCGCTCAGCTCCTGCGTGCTCGGATGGGACGTCGACCAGTGGCCCGGCCCTCAGCAGGCGTACACCGGGCATCAGACCGGATGGCACGACGTCCGGCTCGTTCCGGATCTCTCCACGCTTCGACGGGCCGCGTGGCTCGACCGGACCGCGATCTGCATGGCGGATTTCGTCGAGATGGGCCGGGACGATCTGGTGGACGTCGCGCCGCGCACCATCCTGCGCAGGCAGATCGAACACGTCGAGAACGCCGGGTTCACGCCGCAGGTCGCGAGCGAGCTCGAGTTCGCGCTGTATCACGGTACGTACGACGACGGCCGCGCGAACGGGTACGAGACGCTCCGGCCGACCACGCTGGCGCGCGCCGACTACACGGTGCAGGCGGGCGATCGGTTCGAGGACTTCTTCGCCGGGGTGCGCGACGCGCTCGGAGAGTCGGAGATCGGCCCGTGGACGAGCCAGGTGGAGTGGGGCCTGGGCCAATGGGAGATCAACCTGGAGTACCAGCGGGCGCTCGAGATGGCCGACCGGCACATCCTGTTCAAGCTCGCGATGCGCGACATTGCCGCCGCCGCGGGGATGTCCGCCACATTCATGCCGAAGCCGTTCGCCGACACGACAGGGTCGTCGTGTCACCTCCACCTGTCGTTGCTCAACGCGAGCGGCGCCAACGTGTTCCACGACCCCGAGGCGGAACACGGCGTCGCGACGACGCTCCGGCACGCGGTGGGCGGTGTCCTGGAACGGGCGCCGGACCTGATGCTCTTCTACGCGCCGACGGTGAACTCCTACCGACGCACGACGGGCGGGGAGTTCAGCGGGAACGGTCGCAGTTGGGGCTACGACAGCCGCATGGTCTCGTGCCGAGTGCTCACCGAGGGACCATCGTCGACGCGGCTGGAATGGCGCGTGCCCGGGGCCGACGTGAACCCCTACCTCGCGATCGCCGGGCTGCTCGCATCGGCCGCCGACGGTATCTGGACCGGCGCCGATCCCGGCGAGCCACTCGTCGGCGAACACTACGAGGATCCGGTGCCGCCGCTGCCCGCGACGCTCGGTGAGTCGGTCGCGCTCTTCCACGACAGCGCGTTCGCGAAGAGCGCCCTCGGGTCCGACGTCGTCGCCCATTACGCAGAAGCCGGCCGGTGGGAGTGGGAGCAGTTCCTGTCGCCGGGCGCCGTGACCGAGTGGGAACGCCGCCGCTACTTCGAGGTGATCTGACGCAAGCGGTCGGCTCGGCAGACATGGCGGTACCGTTGTCGGCGACCGGATCCCTGGTGGGAGGAGGAAGGTATGGCGAAGTCGAAGTCCATGATCGCCCCGGCCCTCGGCGAGCACGAGGCCGAGCAGGTCAAGCGCGCGAACGACGACGGATCGACGCCGGTCGTCTTCGTCCACGGGCTGTGGTTGCTCCCGAGCAGCTGGGATCGCTGGGCTGACGTCTTCGAGAAGTCGGGCTACGTGACCCTGACGCCCGGTTGGCCCGACGATCCCGAGACGGTCGCCGAGGCGAAGGAGCACCCCGAGGTGTTCGCCGGCAAGTCCGTCGGCGACGTGGCCGATCACTTCGAGGCGGTTATCACGGGCTTGAAGAGGAAGCCGGCCGTCGTGGGCCATTCCTTCGGCGGGTTGCTGACCCAGATCCTCGCCGGACGCGGCCTGTCGGCAGCCTCGGTCGCGATCGACCCTGCCCCGTTCCGAGGCGTCCTGCCGCTCCCGATCTCGGCGCTTCGCTCGGCGAAGCCCGTGCTCGGCAACCCGGCGAACGTCCATCGAGCGGTTCCGCTCACGTTCGAGCAGTTCCGCTACGGGTTCGCGAACGCCGTGAGCGAGGAAGAGGCGAAGGATCTGTACGAGACGTACGCGGTACCCGGCTCCGGAGAGCCCATCTTCCAAGCGGCGGCCGCCAACCTCAATCCGTGGACCGAGGCGAAGGTCGACACCAAGAACCCCGATCGAGGCCCGCTGCTCATCCTCGAAGGCGAGGAAGATCACACCGTCCCGGTCTCGATCGCGAAGGCGTCCTACAGGCGCCAGAAGCGCAACCAGGGCGTCACCGAGTTCGTGACGATCCCGGGTCGCGGACACGCGCTCATCATCGACAACGGCTGGAGCGACGTCGCCGACAAGGCGCTCGCGTTCGTCAAGAAGCACGCACCGACGAAGAAGTAGCGGAGAGCCCGCACGACCTCGGGCCGCCTTGCGGCCCGAGGTCGTTCGGTAGCAAGATATCTCTCCGCACGCACCCGACGTGTGGTCAGAGGGGGAGCATGAGCGCGACGCTCGATGGGATCGACCTGGTCAACCCGGACAACTACGTCGAGCGGGTTCCCTTCGAGTGGTTCGACGAGCTCCGGCGAGAACGGCCGGTCAGCTGGCACGACGAGCCCGGAGGCAACAAGGGCTTCTGGGCGGTCACCCGCTACGACGACCTCACCGCCGTCCACATGGACTGGCAGACCTACTCGTCCGAGACGGGCGCGGTGGCGCTCGAGGAGCTGGACGACGAGCAGCTCGAGGTCCGCAAGACCATGCTCGAGATGGATCCGCCGCGCCACACGGACCTCCGCAAGATCTGCACGAAGAAGTTCTCGGGTCGCGGCGTGGCCGTCTACGAGGACTTCATCCGCGACGTCGCCCGCACGGTCCTCGACCGCGCGCTACCCACCGGCGAGTTCGACTTCGTCTCCGAGATCAGCCGGGAGCTGCCGATCCGGTTCCTGTGCTCGATCTTCACGGTGCCGCAGGAGGACGCGCCCGAGCTGATCCGCTGGGGCGACAAGATGATCGCGAACCAGGATCCCGGAGCTGTCGGACGCGGTCCCCGACCAGGTGGACACCGAGGCGTACCGCCTGCTGCCGTTCCGCTCCCCCGCCGCGTACGAGGTGTGGGCGTACGCGGACCGCCAGAAGGAGCTCCGCCGCAAGGAGCCGACCGACGACGTGATCTCGGCGCTCACCATGGCGCAGGACGAAGGGCGGCTGAACGACCACGAGTTCCACAACTACTTCTCGCTCCTGATGATCGCGGGCAACGAGACGACGCGGCACACCATCACCGCCGGCATGCTGGCCCTGATGCAGGACCCCGAGCAGATGCAGCTGTTGAAGGACGACCCGTCGCTGATCTCCAACGCGACCGAGGAGATCCTGCGGTGGGCGACCCCGGTGCTGCACTTCCGACGCACGGCGACGCGCGACGTCGAGCTGCGCGGTCAGCAGATCAAGGCCGGGGACAAGGTCGTCACGTGGTACATCAGCGCGAACCGCGACGAAGAGATGTTCGACGATCCCTACCGCTTCGACGTGACGCGCAAGCCGAACGACCACGTCACGTTCGGCCCCGGCGGGCCGCACTTCTGTCTGGGCGCGCACCTCGCGCGCCTGGAGACCAAGATCCTGTTCCAGGAGCTGCTGCCGCGCCTGTCGTCGATCGAGCTCGCCGGTCCCGTCGAGCGGATCCGATCGAACTTCGTGAACGGCATCAAGCGCATGCCCGTTAGGGTCTTGACCAGTTAGTTTACAACGACCCGGGGGGCAACCTGCCCCCACACGCACGAGCTAGAAACTTCGGCTACCCGTGCCGCCGAGGGAGCAACCACGCTCACCCACTGCCCCGATAAGCTCGGGTCGGACCTGGTCAAGACACCGGAAATCTGCTTATGACTCACTGGATGACGCGGGCCTCCGACTTGCGGAGGGGGACACGTGGGGCTGCGATCAGACCGCCTAGCTGCCAGCCAACGCTATTGAAGCGCTACAGCACGATTTGTGCTGCTCCACGCCCTCTACGTCCCTTAGTGTCCCTCAGCGCACATTACCTCGTTCGTTACTCCGTTTCGGAGCCCGATCATTCCTCTTCGAAGCCGAAAGAGTCGAACTTCAGGACCTTGGCGTTCTCATTGACGGTGCGCACGACGTTGTCGGAGGCACCCTCGGGCATGTCGGCCTCGATCTCGAGACGAAGCTTCACGTCGCCTTCGGCTGACGAGGTGCTGAACAACGTTGTCGACGATGTCGGCGATGTCCTTGTTCGTCCGGACCGGGTCGAGCGCCACCGAGCCATGGAATCGACGGAGCATCGCCGCCGCCGACACGGCCGCAGGCTGAGGCCCGCCCTCGTCCGAACCGGCCGTCGGTCGCCGTCCTCCCTCGTACCGGGCTCCGACCCCTTGCTCCTCTGCGACCTGGCGCAGCCGCCACCTCAGGCTTCACCAGCAAGCTGCTGCTGTCCAGGATCGCGGTGCAGTTCTGGCCGCCCATCAGCCCCAGGTAGCGACTCGGCCTTCTCGTCGCGACCCTCGGCGTACGCGAACGTGTCGGGGTTCCAAGTCAGGCTCGCGACGCCGCTCTGGACAGCGCCGAGGAACACCGATCTGATCGCGCAGACGCGGTAAGTACACGTACTGGGCGAAGAGCTCCCACAACGCTCGCACGCCGATGGCGTCTCCCTGCCAGAGGGGGATCCGGTCGAGCTCATGCCGCAGGCGCGTGCCCGCGAACGCGCGTAATGAGCATCTCCTCAGAGACGAGCTTGCGGCTCGCCTTGACCGCGAGCGCCTCTTGCCCCTGGACCTTCACCTCGTCCCACGCAAGGTCCTGCTTGGGGTCGGGCTGGACGGCACGAGGATCCACTGGTAGGTCTCGTGGATCCGCTGGTCGACCGTCTCGTCGAACTGCTTCGTCTTGGTCGCGACCTGCTTCAGGTTGTGCTGGTCGAGGTTCAGCTCCTCCTTGTCCTGGTCGATCGAGGTCCAGGCCAGGTAGTAGCGAACCGCCTCCTCGAGCTCCGCGAGCCGGGCCTTGTCGGGCGCCAGGAAGACCAGGGTGTTGCGGTAGGAGCGGGGTCCGGCGCCGCGCTGATCGAGGATCGCCTCGCGCCGTCAGCGCGGGCGTCTTGCCTGCGGCGCTGGCGGCGTGAGGTGCTCGGGGCCGAGGATCACCAGCCGCGCCTCAGGCTGGTCGGGCACGTCGCGGCCGTCGTCGGGCGCGACGTGGACACCGCACGAAGTCGCCGCGCTGCTGGTCCGTCACGGAGCCGTCGCTGGATCTCCTCCATGACGTCCTCGTCGCGCTGCGTCTCCGCGCGGTCCTGGGCGAGGTTCGTGACGGTCGGCTGGGTGGAGAACCAGTAGCGGTTGCCGTCCGACGTAGAGGTGCTGGCCCGGTCGGTGAGCCGCCGCAGCGCGTCGCCGAAGACGGCGGGCGACTCGCCCGGCTGGACGCAGCCGAGCTTGATCCGCGGTCCTCGAGCCCGCGGTGCGCCGTGCTGCAGCGTCGGCGCCGAGCCGAGGTAGATCGTGCGCGCCACCCGGCGGCGGCCGAGTAGCGGCCGAGGTTCGGGTTCTCGCGGTCGAGCTGCAGCGGCAGCGCGTTCGGGCCGTCCACGTCCTTCTCGATCACCGGCACCCAGTTGTCCTCCAGGTAGCGGGTCAGCTCGAACTGCACCGGCGGGTCGTCGATCGGGACGTCGCCGGCATGATCAGCAGGTTGCGCGTCGCCCCTGCTCCCAGAGGCTGTGGATCACCGCCGCCATCAGGCGCAGCACGCCGCGCGTGCGCTGGAACTTCTCCAGGCGTCGACCAGTCGTTGTAGAGCCGGTCGAACAGCTCCGGGTGGATCGGGTAGGCGGCCTCGATGCGCTCGCTCGTAGTCGGCCTCGCGGCACTCGGGCGGGAACTCCTGGTGCTGCGTCCGGTAGAGGTCGGCGAAGGCGCGCGACCACCGCGTCGCGGTCGCGCGAACTGGTCGGGCTCGGCGATCGGCTCGAACAGCCGCCGGCGGACGATCTCGAAGCCCTCCTCGGCGCTCGCCGGCCGCCACGACGATTCCATCCGGCCGACGACGTTCTGCAGCCGGTCCAGCGCCTCGCGCCCGCCTCGCCGCCGACCTCGACGTCGTCGGCCTGCGCGTGCGGCGACTCGCGATCCGAGGCCGGCAGGCTGATCACCAGCAGGCAGTTCTTCGACGCGCTTCGCCGCCTCGGTGAGCGCCTGGGCGAAGGTGAACTGCGTCTCGAAGCTACCCGCCGGGCAGGTCGCTCTGGTCGTAGAGCTGGCGGGCATAGGCGACCCACTCGTCGATCAGGATCAGGCACGGCGCGTACTCGTTGAACAGCTCGACGCAGCGCGTCGCCCGGGGTTCGTCGCCGTCTCGTCGGCCTCGGCGACGAGCGCGTAGCCCTCCTGCCCGCCGAGCTGCCAGGCCAGCTCGCCCCAGAGCGTGCGCACCACCGTGCCGTCGGCCTTCTGGTGCGGCTTGCCGGGCGAGATCTTGTTGCCGACCAGCACCGCCCGCCGGGCCGTCGGCGAGCGTCGTCGACCCCGGCCTCGGCCAGCACTCGCTCGATCCCGGCAGCTCGCCGGGCGCGATGCCCCGAGAACAGGTGGTAGAGCGCGAGCATCGAGTGGGTCTTGCCGCCGCCGAAGTTGGTCTGCAGCTCACGACCGGGTCGCCGCCCTCGCCGCGCGAGCCGCTCGGACCGCGCCAGCGAGCAGGTGCCGCAGACCCTCGGTGAGGAAGGTGCGGCGGAAGAACTCGACCGGGTCGCCGTACTCGTCCGCCGCCTCGCCGCGGTGGACCTGCCAGAGGTCGGCGGCGAACTCGGCCTGCTGGTAGCGCCCGCTGGCCACGTCCGGGTGCGGCGTGACCACCTCGCGCCACGGGCTTGCAGACCGCTCGCTGCGGCTGCCCTCGATGGCGGTGCCAGCGCGTCTTGCGCTTCTCGCCGCGCGCCTGCTCCTCGAAGCGCATCGGCGCAGGAGCTCCATCTTCATCTCTCGACCTCGTCGGCCTGCTGGCGCCGAGACGGCGGTCAGCAGACGCTGCGACGGTGTCAGGGCGCGGTAGGCGTCGTCGCTGGAGAACGGCTCCTGGTGCGCCCAGCTGTTGCGGCGCGTCGCGCAGCTCGCTGACGAGGCTGCGCTCCGCCGGTCCGAGCGTCTTGCGGAAGACGTCGTTCCACTGCTCCCACATCAGGTCGAGGAGGCCGGCGACGTCCAGCTCGACACGGCTCCGGCCGAGCTGTCCACGGTCGTTCGCAAGCGTGCCGCTTCAGCACCTGGTCGCAGCGTAGTCCTCGTAGATGCTCTTGCATCTCGCGCTCGACGAAGGGCGCAAGCCCTCGCTGAAGCAGCTCCAGCGCCTTGCCGACCCGCTCGTGGTTGGTGATCGGCCATCGGTCTTCCTCGTCGTCCTCGAACAGTCGCGCTTGCTCTGGGCGCGGCTAGCCGCCCTCGCGGGCGCAGGCGGGTGATCTCGGGCCAGCTCTGCACCAGGCCGTTGTAGGCGAGCGCCTCCGGCGCCCGCTTCTTGCGCTCGCAGAGGGTGTAGAGGCGGTAGGCGAGCTCGCGGGCGATCTCGGCCCTGGCGCCGAGCTTCGCGACCAGCTCGGCCGCCGCGCCCTCGCCGCCTGCCTCGAGGACGCGGATCAGGTGATGCACCATCTCCCAGGCGGTGAGGCGCGGATCGGTGGCCGGGTCCCAGTCGCCGGCAGCTCGTCGGGTCGGAGCAGGCGCACCTTGCCCGCTCGACTGCGACGATGCCCGCCTCGACCATGCCCGGCGACGCTGGTGTTCTTGGCCTTGGAGAGCGTCTCGGCCACGCCGTACTCGCCCTCGGCGAAGCCCGACTGCTCGAACCAGGCCAGCGCCCAGCGGCTGTCGGCGTCGAAGTCGCCCTCCTGCTCGGCCAGCGCCTCGTCGAGGGTCTGGTTGATGAGCGCCAGCGCCTCGCGCACCGAGAGCGGCTTGCCCTCGGCGTCGAGCACTTTGGCGTAGCGGGTGTAGACCGCCATGCCCGGGCCGATGGCCGCCTGCGCAAGGTCCACCGGCGCGATGTTGCCGCGCTGCAGGTGGGCGAGCGCCACGGGCAGCTCGGCCTTGAGCGCGGTGACGAACTCGCGGCGCGTGGCGGTGGGCGCGTCGGCCGCGCGCGGGCGGCAGACGAGGACGATGCTGGAGGCGAGGGCGTTGGTGTCCGATGCCTCGCATGCGGTCGCCACGTTCGGTTCGCATCGGCCAAGTGCCGGTGATGGCGAAGCCAGCCCGGATCACCGCGTCGAGGAAGGTCTCCCAGCCAGTGCTGCGGTGCCTTCGCTCGTCGTCGCTCTCCGACTGCTTGAAGGCGTAGTAGATCGTGACCGGGAAGGCCGGGTGCGCCTGCTCGGCGAGGCGGTGCATCGCCTGCGTCATGCCGTCGAGGAAGAACGCCTCTGCCTTCTCCTTGCTGCCGTGGCGATAGGGCGTGGCGACCAGCTCCTCGGCCTTCGGCACAGCGAGCGTGGCGAAGAGGTCGGGAAAGACGGCCTGCAGCGAGCGGCGCAGCCAGACGTAGAAGAAGTCCGACAGGTCGGCGTAGCCGATGTTGTCGTAGTAGGGCGGGTCGGTCGAGACGACCTTGTCGCGACTGATCGACTTGCGTCTGCGCGTCAGCTTGACTGCGCGAGCCTGCGCCGATCGCAGCCGAGCAATGCCGTCAAGGACTTCGCGATCCAGTCGACATGCGTCCGAGAATGCTGCCTGCCGCATCAGCGAACGGATTCGCCTCCGCGAAGTCCCACGATCATCGGAATCGCTTGGCGACCGAACGTGTTGCGCGATGCAGTCTCGATCGGCTGCATCCAACGTGACAGAGCGATGGTCCAGTGTCAGCAGTCTTGCTCGACCGCGAACGCCAGATACACCGCCACCGCATCGGCATAGGCAGTGGCGCCGGTGCCGCCGTCGCGCAGGGGCTTGCCGTCGTCGGGCAGGCCGGCGGCGAGCGCGTCGCGCTTCACCCGCTCGCGCGCTTCCTGCACCAGGTCGGAGAAGGTCGTCAGCGCCACGAGCTGGCGGGGGGTGAAGAGGTCGCTCCAAGTCGTCATGCCGTAGAGCGGCAGCGCCGAAGTACTGCGCGCTGCTCGGAGCATCTCGACATCTGGCTTCCACTCCGGCTTCGCCTGTCGCGCGACCGCCTCCATGCTCCGGCGTCGGCGCGAGATAGACCCGCCCGCGCTCGCCCTCGGCGACGATCGCCATCAGCCGCGCGCCCATGCGCCCGGCCTTGCCCTCGGCCTTGATGTAGTCGCCCGCGATCGGCGTCCCCGACATCAGACACTGAAAGTTCGCGCCGCGCGCGAGCTTGGTGCCGTTCTTCGCCGCCTCCGCATCCTTCGGCTTGCCCACCTTCACCGTGAAGCGGTAGCCGCCGTCCTCGATCACCGGCTCGACGTACGCCTCCTTGCCCGCCTTGGTGGAGAGCATGAAGGTCGAGGCGAGCGGCACGTCCACCTGCGCGAAGGCCGGGTTCGGGCTCTTCACCGTGCGCGCCCAGAGCCAGGCGATCACGGTGAGCTTCTGGCCCACGTACGGCTTCAGGTCCGGCCGCTCCTTCGCCATCTCGGCCGTGACCTCGACCTTCGGGTAGAGGTGGCCGATGCGCTTCTCGGCCTCGTCGCGCATCCACTGGCCGTAGTAGCGCACGTCCTCGGCCAGCCCCTGCGCGCCCTTCCACTCCTGCGCGAGCAGCGACTTCTCCTTGCGCGCCTCCGGGTTCACCGGCGGCTTGCCCGCGAACTTCGGCGGGATCTCGATCATCGCCTTGTTGATCAGCACCGCCACCGGGTTCAGGTCGCTGGCGTAGCTCTCCAGCCCCAGCCGCTGCGCCTCCAGCGGCAGCGCGCCGCCGCCGGCGAACGGGTCGTGGAAGGCGGGCAGCTTGTGCCGGTCGAACAGCTCCTTGGCGCGCGGATGGTCGGCGTTCTCGGCGCAGGTCGCGCCGCCAGCTCTGCCAGATCTCGTCGCGCGCCTGCTGCAGCACCTCTCGTTGGTGGTGTTCTCCCACAGCACCAGGTCCTCGATGATGCTGGAAGAGCCGCTGGCGCTCCTTCTCCTGCGCCTTCTCGGTCGGGAACAGGTCCGGGATGCGCCGACGGGTCGTCCACCATCTGCGCGAAGATCACCGCCCGCGCCGCCGCCAGCGGCCGCCGCGCCCACCACAGGTGCAGCGTGTCGGGTGCCCGTGGCGGATCGACTTCTCCGCGCCGACGCCTTGTTGATCGCCTCGAGCGGCAGCGCGACTTCGATCAGCTTCTTGGCGGCGATGCGTCACGCGGGCTCCCGCGCGCGGCCGACAGTTCCCGCGAGGTTGTAGTTCACGCTGGTCACGCCGAATAGCTCTCCTCGTCTCCTTGAAGGGACGTTGACGTAGCGGACTCGGCTCTCATCGTCCGCGACTACGAGAGCGAGCATGAAGTTCTCCTTCGTTGAGGGCGGTGAGGATGTCCTTGGTAGATCGTGAAGGTCGTCGCCCCTGCGACTCGGCCCTTAACCTCGATGAAGAGCGCTCGTCGTTTGCAGGCGCGGGACTGGATGTCGAAACCCTTGTTGTTGTGGGGCATCTCTTCGGGTTCCCGGCCCAGTTCGCGCTCGGGCGCAAGACCGCGTCGACTGCGATCCGCTCGATGCGTTCTCCGCTTCGCGTACATCGCGGGTTCCCCGCCACGCTCGCCCCCGAGCCGCTCCAGCAAGCCGGAATGACAAGCGCGCCGCCCACGATCGTCGGCGGTATCGGCGAGAGCTTCCTCTCCTTCTCGAGCTCGTCCATCGACGCCTGAGGCGCGCCTGGAGGTCGTCGGCGCGCTGGCGCGCCCGTCCGAGTTCATCCGCGGCTGCTTGCCCGCGAGCTCCTGCTGCTTCAGCTCGTTGGCGCGGTGGTCCCAGTAGTCGATCTCCTTCGTCAATCGATCCTTCACGGCCGCCATCGTCTTGTCCACCCTGTGCGATCGTGCGCAGACGGACCTCCTCGAGGTGCTCGGGGACGGCCTGCTCAATCGCGAAGTCCAGGACGCGCTGCTCCAGCCCGAAGGCCAGCCATTGCTCACCGAGTGTGGAGGCGACGCCGATGCTCCAGGCTCCGCGGGTCAGTCGAGGTAGGGTGCATAGCCGGTGTGGTCGATGGCGCCGGACTGGGTCATCTCCACGAACTGAGCAGTCTGTTGGAGACCGCCCGCCGGTTCCCTTCCGCGTCGGTTCGGGCGTCCTGGATGGCGTGCTCCAGATAGAGCAGGACCCGAACGTCCTCGGCCTCGTCCGCTTCGTCAACGAGCACGGTGCCTTTCTTGAGGAGGGCGCGGTAGCGCTCGAGGATCAGGTCGACCGTGGCATCGAGGAGCGGGTGCCCTGGGCACACGAACTCGGCCATCGGCTGGCCGATCGGGCGGGTCAGTCCCTTGT
>CAVRSI010000025.1:0-196593 GCA_963723855.1 uncultured Actinomycetes bacterium
ACGTGCTGTCCCGCCGCCCGGCCTAGGATGACGTCGGCTGCGAACGAGGTGGACATGCGGATCCTGACGATCGACCTGGGTACCAGCGCGACGAAGGCCGCCCTGTGGTCGGAGGACGGCCCGAGCGCGATGGGACGGGCCCCCGTGGACGTCGAGCACCCGCGCCCCGGATGGGCGGAACAGGATCCCGAGTCATGGTGGACGTCGACCATCGCGGCGTGCCGGCAGCTCCCTCCGGAGGAGCTGTCGCAGGTCGACGCCGTCGGTTTCTCCACCCAACGCGACACGTTCGTCCCCGTAACCACGTCCGGAGAGCCCATCGGCCGGGCGATCGCCGCAGCGGATCGACGGGCGACGGAGGAAATGGAAACGCTGGGCAAGGACTTCCATGTGCTCACCGGCGTGGTGCCGGACGCGGGCACCGTCGCGGCCAAGGTCGCGTGGATACGCCGGCACGAGCCGGATCGATTGAGCGGCGGTCATCGCTGGATCCTGGGAGCCAGAGACCTGATGGTGTTCCGGCTGACCGGTCGCGGCGATCACCGACACCTCCGTGGCGTCACGGACCGGCTTGATCGCCCTCGACGGGGCCGGCCTCGAGGGGGCGGAGCTCCTCCCGGAGATCGTCGGATCGACGACGATCGTCGGCACCGTGCTCCCTGAGGCGTCGGCGGCCATCGGCCTGAAGTCGGGAACGCCCGTCGTCGCGGGCGCGGGCGATCGAGCCTGCGAGGTGCTCGGCGTCGCGGCCACGACGGCCCGGCCCATGGTCTCCTGGGGATCGGTCGCCGGCGTGTCGGTGCCCGTCGGGCATGTGCCGGCCCCGGATCCCGGGATCTTCGTTTCCCGCGGAGCGCTCGGCGGCTACGTGATGGAGGCCGACCTTCCCCTGGCGGGCTCGGCGCTCGCGTGGCTGGGCCGGCTCACGGGTCTCAGCCCCGACGAGCTCACGCAGCAGGCGGACGACATCGACGCCGGCGCCGGCGGGCTCCTCGCGCTCGCCTGGCTCGGCGGGGCTCGCGCACCGTGGTGGGAAGCCCGCACCGGTCTCACGTTCGTCGGGCTGACGTCCGTGCACACGGCCGCGCACCTGGCGCGCGCGCTCGTCGAAGGGATCGCGTTCGATGCGGTGCGCTGCCTCGATCGCGCGGCGCCCGACGCGGTCGAGCTCTCGCTCGCCGGACGCGGGGCGGCGATGCCGCTGTGGCGCCGGGTGCTCTCCGGCGTGGCGAACCGGCCCGTCGTCGCGCGCACGCACGGCGAAGCGGCCTCCACGGGCGCCGCGATCGTCACCGGGAGCGCGATGGGGGTGCACCTCGACGCCGACCGGCTCGACCCGGTGTCCACGCGCGAGCGGCCGTTCGACTCCGACGTCGTCGCCTACGGCGATCTCCGGATGCGCCACGAGATGGTGGCGCGCGCCACGGTCAGCGCGTTGATCGGCCGATGAGTCGCGCGTCGTCGCAGCTCACCGGATGAGACCGGCGGAACGGTACGCGTCCTCGACGACCCGCATCACCACGCGGCCGTCCTCGCCGGACGGGCGCGGCTGGCGTCCTTCGCCGATCGCGTCCAGGAACTCCGCCACCTGCGCGCTGTACATCGGCTGCGTGCAGTGCTCGTAGTCGGCCGACGGAGCCTCCGCGCGGCCAGATCCGCGCGTACCCCTTCGTCCCGTAGACCTCGGTGTCGGCCTCCAGCCCGCCCATGTGAGGGTGCCACCATCCGGACTCCACGACGCTGTTCGTTCCGTTGTCCCACGCGATCATGACGACGCCGTCGTCATCGACGGTGTAGCGGCCTTCCGCGTACCGCGTGCCGATCGTCGCGCAGACGCGGCCGGGCGCGGGGTCGCCGAGCAGGAACCGGGCGGTGTCGATGGCGTGCACGCCCATATCGACGAGCGCGCCCCCACCGGCGAGCTCCGGGTCGGTGAACCACCCGCTCGGGCCCCAGCCAGCGTGCACGCCGTAGCCGTGGGTCTTCACGATCTCGCCGAGCTCTCCGGCCGCGATGCGCGCCCGCATCGCGCGGACCTCGTCGCGGAACCGCCAGCAGTGCGCGACCATCAGGAACGCGTCGCCCTCGCGCGATGCGGCGATCATCTCGTCGCATCCGGCCACCGACGTCGCCATGGGCTTCTCGACCATCACGTGCTTCCCGTTGCGCAGCAACGCGGCCGACTGTGGAGCGTGGAGCGCGTTGGGCGTCGACACCGACGGCCGCTTCGACGTCGGGATCGGCTGCCAGCGCCTCCCAGTCGGTGGTCACCCGCGAGGATCCCGTACCGCTCGGCGAACGCTCGGGCCGTCTCCTCGCGATGGTTCGCGACGGCGACGATCTCGTCACCGTGCTCGAGCACGCCGCGGGCGTGGAAGTCCTGGATCCACCCGCAGCCGAACAGCGCGACGCGGGTCATGCGGCGCTAGCCCTTGACGCCGGTGAGCGTCACACCCTCGACGAACGCCCGCTGGGCGAGGAAGAACAGGATGATGAGCGGGAGCATGAACATGAGCGACATCGCCATGGTGAGGTTCCACTCGGTGCCGTGCCGCTGTTGGAACTCCGTGAGGCCGAGCGTCAGCGTCCAGAGCTGCTGGTTGTGCCCCGACGAAGAGCAACGGCGAGAACAGGTCGTTCCAGTTGTAGAGGAAGTTGAACAGCGCCACCGCGGCGATCGCGGGCTTGGCCAGTGGCACGATCACGCGCGTCATGATCTGGAACTCGCTCGCGCCGTCCACGCGGGCGGCGTCGGAAAGCTCCTCGGGGATCGTCATGAAGAACTGCCGCAGCAGGAAGATCGAGAACGCGTCGCCCAGGAAGCTCGGCAGGATCAGCGGCGTCAGGTGGTCGATCTGCCCAACGCGCACCCACAGGACGTACAGCGGCACGATCGTCACCTGGACGGGGAGCATCAACGTCGAGAGCACCAGCAGGAACGCCACCTGGCGACCCTTCCAGCGCATCCTCCCGAGGGCGTACGCGACGGGGATGCACGACAGGATGATCCCGACCGTCGACAGGAGCGCGATCTGCAGCGTGTTCCACGTGTACAGGAAGAACGGCACCCGATGGAAGACCTTCGCGAAGTTGCTCCACACGAACGGGTCAGGGATGAACTGACGGGGTGACGGCCTGCTCCTTGGTCATCAGCGCCGTCATCACGATGAAGAAGAACGGCGCCAGGAACATCGCCGCGAACGCGATCAGGATCGCGTGTTGCCCGACGGAGCTCAGGAAACGATGTCGCTTCACCTGCGGGGGGATCGGACGGGAGTCGATCCCGGGGATCGCCCCGAAGTCGAACGCGTCTCCGACCTCTTCGAGCCTGGTCTCCTGACCGCCGACGGTCGTCATCGGAACCCGCCTCCCTGGTAGTGCACCCACCGACGCGACCCCTTCACGATCGCGATCGTGCAGACCATCGTGATCACGAACAGCACCCAGGCCATGGCCGACGCGTAGCCCATCCGGAAGTTCTGGAATCCCTGCTGGTACAGGTAGATCGCGTAGAAGAGCATCGAGCCCTGGGGCGCCCCGAGGTTGGAGGCGGCCTCCGTCACCGAGCTCCCCGTCGCCGCCAGGCTCGCCACGTACGCCTGGGTGAAGAGCTGGAACCCGTAGATCACGCCGATGACGAGGGAGAAGAAGATCACCGGCGAGATCATGGGCAACGTGACGAATCGGAACTTCTGACGGCCGTTCGCGCCTTCGATCTCCGCGGCCTCATAGAGCTGCCGGGGAACGTCCAACAGGCCGGCGAGGAAGATGATCATCGCGTCGCCGACCCCCCACAACCCGAGCATGACGAGCCCCCACTTGGACGAGTTGGGACCGTAGAACCACAACGGAGGCTTGGCGACGCCCAGACGCATCAGGATCTGGTTGACAGGCCCGAACGACGGATTGAAGACGAGCACGAAGGCCAGCGCCGCCGCCGCAGGAGGGGCCATCGACGGCAGGAAGTACAGCGTCCGATACGTCCGCGACCCCGACCGAGGCAGCGTCAGCAGCCACGCCGTCAGGATCGCGAACGCGATCCGCAGCGGGACGCCGACGATGATGATCCAGATCGTGTTGCGGAACGCCAGCCAGAAGAACGGGTCCTTCGTGAACATGAACGTGTAGTTCTCGGTGCCGATCCACACCGGTTGTTCGAGCAAGCTGTACTTGGTGAACGAGAAGTACAGGCTCGACACCATCGGATACAGGATCAGCAGCAGGAACCCCAGGATCCACGGCGACATGAACAGCAGCACCGTCAAGCCGCGCTTGACGTTGCGCTTCCGGGGCCGACGCACGATGCGCGTCGGCCCCGGAGGCGATCCCCGATCCCGCTATTCCGGTCGTGCTCGTCGCACGTTCCTCTCGCTAGATAGCCGCTTGCGCGAGTAGGTCGTTGATCTGCTTCGCGACGCTCGCGAGGCCGGCGTCGATGTCCGTTTCCTTCCCCGCCTGATAGTTCGCGGCCCACGCACTCAGTGTGTCTTGATCCGCGGCGCCGATGGCCGAGGGCTCTTTGTAGTGGGAGTCGGGGTTCTTGAAGATGTCCAGGAACGTCTGGAACTGCGGAGTGACATCCAGGTCCGGCGAGCTGAGCGAATCGAGCGTCGTCGGCACGTTCCGGACGTTGTTGGCCATGTACACCAAGGTCGCGGTGTCCGTAGCCATGTAGTCGACGAGCAGCCACGCCTCGTCGGGGTGCGGCGAACCCTTCGGGATCCCGATGATCGTGCCTCCGACCGGACCGGTCCCGTAAGCGTCGGCTCGATCGTCGGGCATCGGGTATGGGGCCGTCGCGTAGGGAAGGTCGGGCGCCTCGTCGGCGATGAACGCTGTTCTCCACTCGCCGTCGAAGTTCATCGCCACTCGACCCGTTTCGAAGTCCTGCGCCGAGGAGAACTCGTCTCCCGAGCCAGCCACGAACCGCTGCAACTTGTCCGACCCCGTCTGGAAGTCGCCCCCGCCGAATACATTAGCGATGAAATCGTGCTGCCATTGGAACATGGCCTTCCACGCTGGGTCGGTGTCCACCACGGTCGCAGTGCCGTCGTCGTTGTACCACTTCGCGCCGAAGAGGTTCCCCAGGTTGGGCGTGCTGAACTCGTAATGGCCGAACCACGGGACGAAGCCGGCGACCTTGATCGATCCGTCGGAGTTGAAGGTCGTGAGCTTCTTCGCGTCTGCCTCGAGCTCGGTGAGCGTCTTGGGCGCGTCCGCGATGCCCGCCTTCTTGAACAGATCCGTGTTGTAGTACAGACCCTGCGCGTCCGTCAGGAACGGGAACGCACACCGGCTCCCGGCGAAGCTCGTGTAGGCCTCGACCGACGGCGGGAACTGGCTGACGTCGAAGCCGCTCTGCTCGATGTACGGGTTCAGATCCTGCCATGCACCGGAGGCGCAGAACTGGCCAACGCTGTCCAGCGTGAACGAGAGCACGGCGTCGGGCGGGTTGCCGGCGTTGATCGAGGCGATGATCTTCTGGTCGTTCACACCACCCACGCTGTTGACCGTGATCCAGGGGTACTTCGCCGTGAAACCGTCGAAGATCTTGTTGAACTGCCGGAGTTCGCGACCGGTCCAGGCACCCCACATCTGCAACGTCACCGGGGCATGTGAGGCGCCGCTCCCCGTGTCGACCGCGGACGGCGCATCGCTGCTGCCGCCGCCGGCGGTGCATGCCGCGGTCACCAGCACGAACGTCGTCATGGCGATGAGCCATCGCTTCATGTTCGTCTCCCTCCTCTGGGATCGGGACCACGGTCCCTCGATCCCCTCGCTCCTCATCCAAGTACGATCCCGCGCTGACGTCCGGGATCATGCGGACGCCTCTCCTCGTGCGAACAGCTGATCCTGCGCGGCCTGCAGCGCCATCGAGACGGAGCCGTAGAGCGTCGCCTCCTGCTGCAGGGTCGAGCACTCCACCCGAGGGCGGAACGGCGACAGTTCACGCAGCTCACGGGTCACGGGATCCAACAGGAGGTCCCCGTTCGAGCCGATGCCGCCACCCAGGATCACCAGCTCCGGATCGACCACCGATGCAACCGCGACGATCGCGAGTGCGATCCGATGCGCTTCGGCAGCGACCACTCGGCGCGCCTTGCGATCGCCGCGCCGAGCTTCCTCGAACACCTTCTTCGCGGTCAGCGGAGGAGACATCCCGAGCCGGCGCGCGTCGGCGACGACCCCGGTCGCACTCGCCGCTGCATCGAGGGCCCCACGACGTCGGCTCGACGGATCTCGGAGGTCGGTCTCGGCCAGCGGGAGGTACCCGACCTCGCCGGCCGCGCCGGCGCTCCCCCGATACAGCTCGCCGTTCAGCACCATGCCCATGCCGACGCCGGTGCCCAGATGCAGATACACGAAGTCGTCGACGCCCTTGCCGAGTCCCTGCCACTGCTCACCGATCGCGGCGAGGTTCACATCGTTCTCGAACGCGATGTTCGTTCCCAGCTCGTGCTGAACGAGCTCGACCAGCCCCTGCCGGCCCCATCCGGGCAGCGCATAGGCGAGCGACACCTGCCCGCGCTCCGGTTCGAACACGCCGGGGCTCCCGACGACCGCGAACGTCACCTGCCGCCACTTGATCCCGGCATCGGCGGCCAGGGCATGCGCGATGGCGCCGATCTGCGTGATGAGGGTCTTCGCGCTCTTCACCTGGGCGCGCTCGTCCCGGCGGGCGACGAACTGACCGGTGACGTCGGCGATCGCGGCGCGCACCCAATCCCTGCCAACATCGATCCCGACGACCCATCCCGCCTGGGGGTTCAACTCGTAGAGCAGGGCGGTCGGGCCCTTCCCGCCGCTGGTGCGGCCGGCCTCCCGAACCAGGCCAGCGTCGAGCAACGTCAAGAGTGCCTGCGACACCGTGGGTTTCGACAGCGCTGTCTCGCGGGCGATCTGCGCGCGCGACACGGGGCCGACCCGCCGGACGCTCTCCAGGACCGTCCGCTCGTTGATCGCCCGAAGCAGGCTCGGGGTGCCACCCGACGGACGTGCGCTCGACGCTCGTTTCGCCCTCCCCCTAGCGCAAAGGAAACTTTCCTAACTATTGCGGCGGATGCTACGCTGCGCCATTCGCCGGAGTCAAGACAGGTCCATGCGGACCGGCGGCGCGCAAGATGCGTATGCACGGAACGCCCGGCGGCACGTGAGCCGATATACGTCAGGAGGGACACGAACCCATGAAGGAACTGGCGATCAGTGGCGGCACGCCGGTCCGCTCGAGCGCCTACCCGGCCTGGCCGAGCGGCGACGATCGAGAGATCGAGGCGGTCACCGACGTCATCCGCAACGGCGAGTGGGGTGGGTTCCCCGAACCCGGGCGCTACGGCGGGCGGTTCGAAGCGGCGTTCGCCGCCTACCAGGGAGCAGCCCACGGCATCCTGATGTCGAACGGCACCATCACGATGGAGGTGGCGCTGAAGGCGCTGGGCATCGGATGGGGCGACGAGGTCATCATCCCCGCGCTCACGTTCGCGGCGACCGCGTACGCGCCGATCGCCGCGGGAGCGCTTCCCGTCATCGTCGATGTCTCGCCGGACACATGGTGCATCGATCCCGATCTGGTGGAGGCGGCCGTCACACCCGCGACCAAGGCGATCATGCCCGTCCATCTCGGGCATCAGATGGCCGACATGGACCGGATCATGGCGATCGCGGCGAAGCACGGCCTCGCCGTCGTCGAGGACTGCGCGCACGCGCACGGACAGCAATGGCAGGGCAAGGGCGCCGGCTGCATCGGCGACTTCGGTTCGTTCAGCCACCAATCCTCGAAGATCCTGACCGCCGGCGAAGGTGGGTCGCTCCTCACGAGCGACGACGACCTCGCCCGCCGGGCCCACTCGCTGATCGACTGCGGCCGCGCGAAAGACCCGGATGAGAAGGAGTACACGTTCGGCGCCAACTACCGGCTCGGCGAACTCCACGCGGCGCTCCTGGTCGTCGCGATGGAGCGGTTCCCCGCGCAGCAGGCGCAGCGCGCGGACGCGGGCACGCTGTTCGAAGGGTTGGTGGCGCAGGTGCCGGGCGTCCGCGTGATGCCGGTGGACGCGAGGGTCACGCGCTGGTCCTTCTACAACTACATCATCGCGATCGACCCCGACGCGTTCGCCGGTCGCACGAACGAGATCGTCTGTGCCGCTCTGGAGGCCGAAGGCATCCCGGCCGAGGTGCAGTACCCGTCGATGAACCGCTACGAGCTCTTCCAGCCGTCGCTCTCCCGCCTTCCGGTCTGCGTGGAGTTCGCCGACCGGCTGGACCCGCAACGGATGTCGTTCCCGGTGGCCGAGGCAGCGGGTCAACGGGAGTCCGTGTACTTCATGGAGAACGTCTTCCGCGACGGGACGAAGGGCATCGAGGACGCCGTCGAGGCGGTCGCGAAGGTCCAGCGGCACGCCGACGAGCTGCCCAAGGGCTAGCAGACCCGGGCGTCAGCTCCCGGGGAAGAACCGGGGCAGATGGTCCCGGTTGGCGTCCAGGAGCGCGCCGAGCAACGGCTTCGCCGTGTCGTAGTCGCCGATGAGCGGGTTCGTCATCAGCGCCTTCAACGCATCGCCTCGGTCGCCGGACATCGCCGCCCTCGCGGCGAGCAGCTCATACGCCTTGGCGTGCTCGACCAGCCCGAGCATCTCGGGCGGCAGCGGGTCCACGGGGAGCGGGTGCGCGCCGTCACGATCGACGCGGGCGGCGACCTCGACCACGGCGTCGTCCGGCAGGTTCGGCACGGCGCCGTCGTTCCGCATGTTCACCACCTGGATGTCGTTCGTGCCCGCGTGGAGCGACGCGACCAGCGCCGCGGCCGCGTCGCTGTAGAACGCGCCGCCCCGCTCCTCGAGGAGCTTCGGCTTGGTGTCGAGCGCCGGGTCCTTGTAGAGCTCGAGCAGCCCGGCTTCGATCTCCATCACCTCTTCCGCGCGCGTCTTCCCCGTCCGTTGCTGCTCGAGGACGCGCCGGTCAGGTAGTAGTAGTGCAGGTAGTACGACGGGATCGACGCCGATCTCGCGGATGAGCTCGGCCGGCATGTCGGTCTCGTCGGCGACGAGCTCGATCGCGGAATCCAGGATCTCCGGCAGCCGATCGACGCCGTCCACCAGGACCTTGCGCTCCCACGTCAGATGGTTGAGCCCGACGTGCTCCAGCTGCACCTGCTCGGGCCCCACGTCGAAGTGAGCCGCGAACCGCCGCTGGAACCCGATCGCCACGTTGCAGAGGCCGAGCGCGCGATGACCTTCGTCCAGCAACGCTTGGGTCACCAGCCCCGTCGGGTTCGTGAAATCCACGAACCACGCTCCGGGGTTGCCGCGGCGAGCGGTTTCCTCCGCCAGCTCCAGCACCATCGGGACCGTGCGCAACGCCTTGGCGAACCCGCCGGCGCCGGTGGTCTCCTGGCCGATGCATCCGAACCGGAGCGGGATCGTCTCGTCCTGGAAGCGCGCGGCCTGGCCCCCCACGCGCAGTTGGACGATCACGAAGTCGGCGCCCTCGAGCGCCTCGTCTCGGTCGCCGGTGAGCGTCAGGTTCCCCGCCCAGCCGACCCGGCGCAGCATCCGCTCCGCCAGCGCGCCGACGATGGAGAGCCGCTCCGGGTCGATGTCCAGGAGCACGAGGTCGTCGACCGGGAGCCGGTCGCCGCGGGTCACGAACCCCTCGACGAGCTCGGGCGTGTACGTGCTCCCGCCGCCGACGACCGTCACCTTCACACCCATGGCGCGGGCATCGTACACTCCCGTCGATGAAATCGTTAGGAAAGTTTCCTGACCCATTCATCGCGGAGATCTCGGGCCAGCCCGACGCGATCCGGCGGTCGGCGGACGGCCTCGCCGATCAACGCCCCGCGCTCGAGCGAGCGGCCGAAGCCGGGAACGGACGGACGATCGTCTTCACCGGGATGGGGAGCTCGTACGACGCGTGCTACCCGGCGGTGACGGCGCTCGCGGTCGCGGGTGTGCCTGCCCTGCATATCGACGCGTCCGAGCTGCTGCACTTCCGCAGGAACCTGCTCCCGCGCGCCGGGCTCCTCGTCACGGTGAGCCAATCGGGCGAGAGCGCCGAGGTCGTCCGCCTGATCGAGGGGCTCGCGCGAACCGAGGCCGCGCCGCTCGTCGTCGCGGTCACCAACGGGTCGAGCAACACGCTCGCCGGACTGGCCGATGTCGTCCTCGACACGCGAGCGGGAGACGAGGTCGGGCCCTCGACCATGACGTTCGCGGCCGCCCTCGTGGCGCTGGCGGCCGTGGGCCGGGTTCTGCGCGACGAGGGGGCGGCGGCGGCGATGGACGAGGTCGATCGAGCGGCACGATCGGCCGCCGACGCGCTCGAGGGCTTGCTCGCCGAGCCGGAACTCGCCGACGACCTCGCGAGATGGCTCGGCGGCCGCACCAGCTCGGTCATCCTCGGCCGCGGCCCTGCCCGCGCCGCGGCCGAGATGGGCGCGCTCACCCTGAAGGAGGCCGTGGGGATGCCGATCGAGTCTCTCCAGACCGCCCAGTTCCGCCACGGGCCCCTCGAGCTCGCGGGACCGGATCTCGCCGCGATGGTCATCGCCACCGAACCGGAGACCCGCGACCTCGACGTCGGCCTGTCGGGCGAGCTGGTCGCGCTGGGCGCGAACGCAGCGGTCGTCGTGGAGGGCGGAGATACCCCCGACGGCGTCTTGCGGATCGACATCGGCACCCAGGACCGCATGCTCGCTCCCGCCGTGTCCGTCCTCCCCGCGCAGCTCCTCGCATGGAAGCTCGCCGTCGACCGGGGCCGCCCGCCCGGTTCGTACGTCCGGGCGTCGAAGGTCACGACCCGTGAATGACGGCACGCTCCTGCGGGTCGCGTTGACGTTCGACGCCGAACATCCGGACCGCCCCTGGTGTCCACCGGGCAACGTCGACCACATCCTCGACACGCTCGGGAACACGGGCGTGCGGGCCACGTTCTTCGTGCAAGGGCGCTGGGCGCAGTCGCAGCCTTCGATCGCCAGGCGGATCGCGGACGAGGGACACTTGGTGGGACACCACTCGCACTACCACGCCCGGATGCCGCTCCTGCACGACGACGGGTTGCGGAGCGATCTCCTCGACGCGCAAGCGGCGATCGAGGCGGCCACCGGGAAGGATCCTCGGCCGTGGTTCCGCTGTCCGTTCGGTGCCGGAGCCGACGATGAGCGCGTCCTGGCCGTGCTCGAGACGCTCGGGTACCGCAACGTGCATTGGCACATCGAGCTCGAGGATTGGGAGGCGTTGCGAACCGGCTCGATGATCGCGCACGATGCGATCGAAGGGGTCCGCGCGCACGGAGACGGGGCGGTGGTCCTCCTGCACACGTGGCCGGGAGGCACCGGTGAGAGCATCGGGCCCATGATCGCGGGGCTCCGGGGCATCGGTGCATCGTTCGTGTCGATCGACGAGCTGGACGACCTGCCGTGAGCAAGCGCCCTGCCATCCTGGCCGTCGACGCCGGCGGTTCCAAGACCGACGTCGCCCTGCTGCGACGCGACGGCACCCTCCTCGGAGCGGCTCGGGTGCACAGCCACGAGATCGACGGCCGAACCTGGCTCATCCAGCCGCAGATCGAAGAGCGCCATCTGGTTCCCGTCGCGGTGGCGATCGAGGAGGCTGCGCGTCAAGCCGGGGTCGACGCCGACCGCCTCCCGATCGCCGATCTCGGCGTCTTCTGTCTGGCGGGCGCGGACCTTCCGGCGGACGATCGCCGACTGCTTCGATGGATCCGTTCCAACGGATGGACCGAGACGGACGTGCTTCGCAACGATACGTTCGCGGTGCTCCGCGCCGGAACCGACCGACCGTGGGGCGTGGGCGTCGTGTGCGGCTACGGAACGAACTGCTCGGCGGTGGCGCCGGACGGGCGGATCACGCGGTTCCCCGCGATCGGTCCGATCTCCGGCGACTGGGGCGGTGGCGGCGACCTCGGCGGGCTCGCCGCATGGCATGCCGTGCGTTCGGAGGACGGCCGCGGCAGGAAGACGGCGCTGGAGCGCGCCGTGCCGGCGCATTTCGGTTTGAAACGGCCGAGGCAGCTCATGGAGGCCATCTATTTCGGGCGCATCGACGAGCAGCGACTGGCGGAGGTGGCGCCCGTCCTGTTCAAGGTGGCGAGCCAGGGAGACGCCGTCGCGCGTGAGGTGGTCGAGCGCCAGGCCGACGAGGTCGTGACGATGGCGGGAACCGCCATCCGACGGCTGCGCATGCAGCGGCTCGACGTCCACGTGGTGCTCGGCGGCGGCGTCTTCCGCACGGACGATCACGCGTTCTTCGACCGGATCGGCTCGGGTCTCCGCGAGATCGCCCCGGCCGCCGAGGTACGCGTGCTGGACGCCCCGCCCGTCGCCGGGGCGGCGATGATGGGATTGGACCGACTCGAGGCGCCGAAGGGGGCGCAGGTTCGTTTGCGGCGTTCCTTGACCCACGAGCGTCTCGGAACGCAGACTCTCGCCCGACGGAAGGAGCGGTAAGCCATGGCCAAGATCGTCCTCGACCGCGTGAGCAAGGTGTTCGGCAGCGACGTGATAGCCGTCAACAACGTCTCGCTCGAGATCGGCGACGGCGAGTTCATGGTGTTGGTGGGTCCTTCCGGTTGCGGGAAGTCGACGATCCTCCGCATCCTCGCGGGGCTCGAAGAGGTGACGGCGGGCGAGGTCTTCATCGGCGACACGCAGGTGACCGACCTCCCGCCGAAGGAGCGAGACGTCGCGATGGTCTTCCAGAACTACGCGCTCTACCCGCACATGACCGTCGAACAGAACCTCGGGTTCGGTCTCCGACTCCGCAAGATGCCGAAGGACGAGTTGAAGCGCCGCGTGCAAGATGTCGCGAACATCTTGGGTTTGGATCCGTTGATGCAGCGCAAGCCGGGCGAGCTCTCGGGAGGACAGCGTCAGCGCGTCGCGATGGGCCGCGCCATGGTGCGTGAGCCGCGCGCGTTCTTGATGGACGAGCCGCTGTCGAACCTGGACGCCAAGCTCCGCGTGCAGATGCGCGCGCAGCTCTCGCTCCTCCACGAACGCCTCGCGACAACGACCGTCTACGTCACGCACGACCAGGTCGAGGCCATGACCTTGGGGCAACGCGTCGCCGTGCTGAAGGACGGCGTCCTGCAACAGGTGGACACGCCGCAGAACCTGTACATGCATCCCGCGAACCTGTTCGTCGCCGCGTTCATCGGTTCGCCGCCCATGAATCTCGTCGAGGCGACGGTCTCGGCGGGTCGCATCTCGTTCGCGGGGTACGACATGGCGCTCCCCGAGGGCCATGACCTGCCCGCGTATCAGGGCAGGACGGTGATCCTCGGCATCCGTCCCTCGGACCTCGAAGACCTCGCGGTCTGGCACAGCGACACCCTGCCGACGATCAACGTGACGGCCGAGGTAACCGAAGAGCTCGGTTCCGAGGTCAACGTCATCTTCACGATCGACGCACCACCGGTGCTCACCGAGGACACGATCAAGGCCTCGTCGGACGAGGGCGGCGCGGACAACATGTCGCTGATGGCGGATGCGAAGCCGCTGGCTCGATTCTGCGCTCGCGTGGACGCCCGGACGCACTGCAAACCGGGCCACGAGATCACCCTGTCGATCGATCCCGCTCGGTTCCACTTCTTCGACCCGGCGACCGGTGCATCGATCGAAGTGGATCGCGCGGTCACGGCCGGCGTCTGACGCGGGCTTCGGCCCGGGAGCAGGACTGCCTCGGCGATGACGGCCATCCTCGGCGGGTTCGGCGCCGCCCTGTGCTGGACCGTCGCGATGCTCTGCTCGTCACGAGCGAGCCGGGAGCTGCGCGCGGTGCCGACCCTCGCATGGGTGATGGCCGTCGGGTTCGTCGTCATCCTGCCGTTCGTCATCCTCGCGGGCTCCCTCCCGACCGGCTCGGAGACGCGTTGGCTCCTGTTCGCGGGAGTGGGCAACGTCGTCGGCCTGGGATGCGAATACACCGCGGTCCGCTCCGGCAAGGTCGGCATCGTGGCCGCGATCGCGTCCACGGAAGGAGCCATCGCCGCCGTGCTCTCGGCGATCGCCGGCGAGCCGCTCTCGGCTGCGGTGGCAGCGGTCCTGGCGTTGATCGCCACCGGGATCGTGCTGGCTTCGCTCGAACAGAGCCCGGAGATCGGCGAACGTGACCGTTGGGCGACGAAGGCGGTCCTCTTGGCGTTCGGGGCCGCGTTGTCGTTCGGGGTCAGCCTCTACGCGATCGGTCACGTGAGCGGCGACGTCGAGTTCGCGTGGTTGGTCATTCCCGCACGGTTGGTGGGAGTGGCGGCGATCACGCTTCCGCTCGCCGTCCGCGGCGGGCTCCGGATCCCGAAACGCACCGCTCCCTTCGTGCTCGCGGCGGGTGTCGCCGAGGTGATCGGCGTCGCGTCGTTCGCCTGGGGAGCCCGGGACTCGATCAGCATCGCGTCGGTGCTGGGATCCCAGTTCGCGGCGATCTCGGCGGTCGGGGCGTACTTCTTCTTCGGCGAACGCCTCCGGCGGATCCAGATCGTGGGGATCGCGGCGATCGTGGTGGGCGTGGGGATGCTCGCCGTCCTCCGCACGTAGGGACGATCAGCCGGGCGTCCTCAGACGCGCGAGATCAAACCGGCGAGCAGCGCCACCCGGGGCACGACGCTCGTGAGGTCCAGCCACTCCGCCGGCGCGTGGTCGTCGCCGCCGACCGGACCCAGCCCGTCGATCGTCGGCGTGCCGGCAGCGGACGTGGTGTTCGCGTCGGAGGCGCCGCCGGTCGCCGCATCCCGGAGCTCGAAGCCAAGCTCGCCGGCGACCGCCACGGCGATGTCCACCAAGCGCGCGGCGCCTTCCTTCTTCTCCATGGGGCGATGCCAACCGTTCCCGACCACGTGGGTCGTCACGTCGGGGACGACGTGCGCCGCACAGATGCGTTCGATCTCGGTCTCCGCCGCCTGGAGGGTCTCGAGCTCCGGAGAGCGGAGATCCACCTGGAGCTCGCAGCGTTCCGCGACGACGTTCGTCCGCGTCCCGCCGTGGACGACGCCGACGTTCACGGTGACGCCGGGCCAACGGCCGTTGAGTCCCTGCAGCGCGATGATCGCGTGGGCGGCCTCGAGCACCGCGTTGCGGCCCTTCTCGGGCTCGACGCCGGCGTGCGCCGCGCGGCCCGCGATCGTGATCCGGTAGTCGGTGATCCCCTTCCGCGCGGAGACGATGTCGCCGTTGGCCCGGGCACCCTCGAGCACGAACGCCGCATCGTGCTGCGGCGCCAGCTCGCGGATGATCGGGACCGGAGTACGGCGAACCGATCTCCTCATCGGGGTTGCACACGTACGTGATGGTGCCGAAGGGATCGAACCCCGCCTCCTGCAGCACCTCGGTCGCGACGAACCCGGTGAGCAGGCCGCCCTTCATATCCGAGACCCCGGGACCCCGGGCGATATCCCCGTCGATCCGGAACGGCCGCTCGGCGACGGTTCCCTCGTCGAACACCGTGTCCATGTGACCGACCAGCAGCACGTTGGGACCGCCGGCGCCGCGGAGCCGGCCGATCACGAGGTCGCCCAACTGCGACGGATCCCCGTCGCCCGCCCGGTGGGGACGACGCTCGACGTCCCAGCCGTTCGCGCGGAACCGCGCTTCGCACATGTCGGCGATCGCGTTGACGCCCGCCGGCGTGTACGAGCCGCAGTCGACGTTCACCATCGCCTCCAGCGCCGACACGAACTCGTCGTAGCGGCGAGCCGCGATGTCGCGTAGGGTCCCTGCGTCCACGCGGGGCAGTATAGGGAGCCCCGCCGGATCGGCCGAGGGAGCGACATGGTCACGGAAGCGTTGGGAGCCATCGTCGACGAGGCAGGAGGCCGGATCGTCGTCGAGCCCATCGAGGTCGACGATCCGCACGCCGGCGAGGTCCAGGTGCGGATCGCGGCGAGCGGCGTGTGTCACAGCGATCTCTGGGCGAGGGACAACGGGAACTGGGGCATGCCGTTCCCGCTGCTGCTCGGCCACGAAGGCGCGGGGATCGTCGAACGGATCGGCTCCGGCGTCGAGGGGCTGCGGGTCGGCGATCGCGTCGTCCTGTCGTGGGCCGTCCCCTGCGGAACGTGCCGATCGTGCATCCGCGGAGAGCCCCGGCGATGCTCGCACGCCTGGACGCAGCCACCCCGGCTCCGCCGGGCCCGCGACGGAGCTCCGCTTACCGGCGTCCTCGCATGCGGAACGCTCGCGACGCACACCGTGGTACACGCCGCGCTGGCCATCCCGCTCCCCGACGGCATCCCGCTCGACAGGGCGTGCCTCCTGGGCTGCGGCGTCTCGACCGGCGTCGGGGCGGCGATCCAGACCGCGAAGGTCTGGCCGGGAGCGACCGTCGCGGTGATCGGTCTCGGAGGCATCGGCCTGGCCGCGATGCAGGGAGCGAGGATCGCGGGCGCGGAGCGTCTCGATCGCGATCGACATCGCGTCCGCCAAGCTGGGGTGGGCCGCCACGTTCGGCGCCACGGACGTCGTCGATGCCTCATCGCTCGACCCGGTCCAAGCGGTGCTCGATCTGACCGGCGGAGCGGGGGTCGACTTCGCGTTCGAGGCGACCGGGATCCCGGCGTGCGTCGGTCAGGCCGTGGAGATGCTCGCGTACGCGGGAACGGCGGTCGCGATCGGGGTCCCGCCGATCCCGAGCGAGGTCGTCCTGCCGTGGGGCGGCTCCGAACGCGCGGCGTATCCCCACAAGGCCAGCCTGCTCATCACGGACGGCGGGGATCCGATCCCCGCCGAGGACTTCCCGCAGATGGCCGGTTGGTACCTGGACGGACGACTCAACCTCGACGACATGGTGACGCGGACGCTCGGTCTCGACGAGCTCGACGAGGCGTTCCGAGCCATGCTCGCCGGCGAGGTCATCCGGTCCGTCGTGCGGTTCGACGCATAGCGAACCCGCGACGGGGAGTAGCATCCGCCGAACATGCGTACCTCGGAGCTGAACGGCTGGTGGGAGATCGTGTCGGCCGTCTCCAACTTCTTCATGCGTGCGATCTTCCGGGTCCACGTCGAAGGAGCCTGGCATGTGCCCACGCAGGGGCCGGCGATCGTCGCGTTCAACCATGTGAGCGTGATCGACGGACCGGCCGTCGCGATCGTCGTCGCCAGGAAACGCCGTCGCGAATCGCGATTCCTCGTCGCCGCAGAGGTGTTCCGCCAGCGCCTGGCCGGCTGGATCCTCCGGTCGTTCGATCAGATCCCGATCCGGCGCGGGCAGGGCGACTCCGGCGCTCTCGACGAGGCGGTCAGAACGATCTCGGCCGGTGCGATCGCCGCGATCGCTCCCGAGGGACGCGTCAACGATGACGGCGCCGCCGAGATGTTGCGGTTCCATCGAGGGGTCGCACGTCTGGCGCTCGCGACGAAGGCGCCGGTGATCCCGGTGGGGATCTGGGGCTCCCAGGTGCGGTGGCCGAAGAGCGGCCGTCGCTACGGCCCGCCGTGGCGGCCGCGGCTCGCGTTCGTCTTCGGCGACATCGTCGCTCCCGAAGGCGATCCGTTGGATGCCGACGACCTCGCGGCGTTCACCCAACGCGTCCGGGAGGCGATCGAGGTGCAGGTCGCACTCGCGCGCGACATCACGGATCGGCCATGACGGACGCGGTCCTCCGATCGATCACGATCCCGCCGGGTCCGTCCGTCGTCCGCTCGGATCAAGGATCAACGGATCCAGCGGCTGTTGCGTGAAGTCGAATTCCTTGCGAAGATCGCCGAGCACGGGCGCCTCTTCTCGCGTCGTCGGGCGGGCATCCGGCCATCCCCAGTTCCACCCGTCGAGCCGTCGCGAATCGAGGAACCGATCCTCGATCAGCTTGAGGTAGGCGTCGAAGGACAGCGTCTGATCGTCGATACCGGGCCTGACCCAGGGGCTGATGACGATCCCCGGGACGCGGAGCCCGTACCCGTTCTCGTCGACAGACGGCGGACGGACGTGGTCGTAGAAGCCACCCCAGTCGTCCCACGTCAGGAAGATCGCCGTGTGGAGCCAATCGGGGCCCTGCATCGCCGCGTTGACCACCTGCGTCACCCATCGTTGCCCTGGGTCGATGTTGAGCGGCGGATGTTCGCTCCGACCCATCTCGGGCATCACCCACGACACGGCCGGGAGCGTGCCGTCACGAGCGGCGGCGAAGTAGTCGGTGTTCGGCCGGACGTTCCCGAGTTGGTGCGTCCGGACGACCGCGGTGAAACCGGGCAGGGGGTTCTGGACGACGTTGGTGACCCGCTTCGAGCCCGGGTGGGGACAGGGCTGCGCCAAGCACGTGTCCGGCCCCACGTAGTACGCCCAGCTCACGCCGGCTCGGTAGAGCATCCACGTGATGGGCGCCCAGATGTACGGACGCGGATCTCCCATCGGCGGCATCCACATCGGTCCGTGGTCGGCCCAGATGCCTCCGGGCCACTCCAGGTCTGAGTGACACGACGAGGGCTGCGAGAGATCGGAGCACGTTGCGGACCATCCAGAGACCAGGAACAGGTGTGACGGCAGGGTCCACGAATCGGTCGGCGCGAACATCCGGTCCTGCAGCAGGAAATGCTCGGCGTACGCCCAGTAGTTCGGGATCTCGCTCGCGGTGTGGAACCCCATGACGTCGGGCGTCCCGTTGGGTCCCGGCGTTGCCAAGCGGCACTCCATCGACGTGTCGCTCCGACAGGGACCGGGTGCGTGCCGGAAAGCTTCGACCGTGCCGTTCATCGCGCCGCCGTTCACGTCGGTGACGGAGGCCTCCTGCGAGTGAGGTCCCCCTTGGTCGAAGGTGTTCGTGTCGTGGTACGGACGGCGGCAGGTCGCGCCGCTCGGATCGGGCAGGCACGGTGCGAACGACCCGTCGGGCCGGCGAGGGATCCCGTTCGCGCCGGGGAACGTTCCGAAGTAGTGATCGAACGAGCGGTTCTCCTGCACGACGAAGATCAGGTGGTCGATGTTGTCGAACCCGAGCGCAGGATCCACGCCGTCCGAGGGGCCCAGCCCATGGATGACGCCGTCGGCGGACGATGCCGAGCGAGTCGCGACGCCGGCCACCAACATCAGAGCCACGATCGAGGAGGCAAGCACGAGGACGGTTCGCCGGGCGACCATCACCAGTGGTATCCCGGTGGGAGAGGATCGCAGAGGGCGTGGGTTCGACGCCGGAGCCGCGCGAGCTCGGCCGTGTCGACGGAGGCCACGTTCGTGAGCTCGTACGGGTCGTTCGCCAGGTGGTACAGCTCCTCGACCCCCGCCGTGTACCGGACGTAGGTCCACTCCGAAGTGCGGAGCCCGCAGTACGTCGGCACGTGGTACTTCCCGGGATAGTCGAGGTGCTCGAGGAGGACGGACGACCGGATCGATCGAGCCGCGTCGGTCAGCATCGGCACGAACGAGACGCCGTCGACCGTGCCCACGCCGTCGAACCCGATGCCAACGGCGTCGGCGATCGTCGGGGCGATGTCGACGTTGGACACCAGTCCCGGCGCGACGGCGCCGGCGTTCGAACCCGTCAAGGGGTCGTACCGCACCACGAGCGGCACGCGGATCGATTCTTCGTACGGCGTGAGCTTGTAGACCCACCGGTGCTCGCCGTTCTCGACACCGTTGTCCGACATGAAGATCAGCATCGTGTTGCCCAAGCGCCCGCTGTCGCGGAGCTCGTCCACGATGTGCCCGACCATGCGGTCGACGGCCTGCAGCGCCTCGTCCTCGAGCTCGAACTTCAACCGGGCCGAGGTTTCCGGAAGCATCGGCCGCTCCCGGATGTATCGGGGCTTGTCCGAGACATCCGCCTCGTCGAAGCTCGGCCGGAGCGTCTGGTGGTGGAGGCCCCACGTCCCTCGGTCCCGCGGCGCCGGAACCACCTTCGCATGCGGCGCGAACGGAGCCACGTAGAGGAAGAACGGCTGGTCGGTCGGCGTCGACTTCAGGAACGCCATCGACTTGCGGTCGATCACCGAGGTCGAGTAGTCGATCGGCCTCGAGCCGTAGCGCTCGGTGTGCGTGCCGCTGCCGTTCTTCACGAACATCGAGTAGTCGTAGTAGGCGCCGCCCGTGCCCTTCCCTGTGAACGCGGAGAACCAGTCCCATCCGAGGGGGGCTTGCGGCCCGGTGAAGTCGTTCAGGAACTTCCCGACGAGGCCGGTGCGATAGCCCGCACGGTCGAGCGCGACCGCGATCGTGCCCCGTTCGTCGCCCGCCGCCTTGAACGCCGGCCAGGCGCCGTACGGACTCCACGGTGTCCAGACGTTCGTGTAGACCTTGTTGGTGTGCGAGTAGCTCCCTGTCTGGATCGCGGTCCGCGACGGGCAACAGAGCGAGTTGGACACGATGGCGTTCGTGAATCGAACGCCACGCGCGATCAGATCCCGCTGCACGGTCGGCATCGCGTACAAGGAGTCGAACCGTTGATCGTCCGTGAGGATCAAGACGACGTTCGGTCGATCGACGACGGCCTGAGCCAATGGATGGGCCACCGTGATCCGGGTGGCCGACGCACAGGTCGAGGCCAAGACGATCGTCGTTCCCAGGCAAGCGAGCCGCGAGAGGTGCGCTCGCCGGTGTTCCCGTGAAGTGCGCTGTCTGTCCATGACCGCACTTCACGCCCGGCCCCTCGCGGGGAGGTCGACCGCGGCTCAACGCCCGCTCACCAGCGTGCCGATGACCTCGAACCGCAGGTCAGGAACGGTGTTACCGTGCAGCGCGACCTTCGGGAGCCGATGGCATGACGCTCGCATTCCTGATCCTCGGGCCGTTCGAGGTGCACCTCGACGGCGAACCGCTCGCCCTGGGCGGACGTCAGCAGCGCGCGTTGCTCGCGGCCCTCACCCTGCGGGCGAACGAGCTCGTCTCCTCGGAGCGGCTGATCGACGAGCTATGGTCCGAGGATCCGCCGGATACCGCAGACCACCTGGTCCATGTCTACGTATCGCGGCTCCGCAAGGCGCTCGGCGACGAAGGGCGACCGATCTTGATGACGCGTCCTCCCGGCTACCAGCTGGTCCTGGAACGCGGACAGGTCGACCTCGATCGGTTCGAGGACCATGTCGCCGTTGCGAGGTCGGCGACGGAAGATGGTCGCTTCGCGGAGGCGAGCGCCTCGCTCCGCGAGGCGCTCGCGCTCTGGCGCGGGCCGGCGCTCGCCGATGTCGCGTCAGAGTCATTCGCGCGCGCCGACGCCGAACGGCTGAACGAGCTCCGGGTCGCCGCGACCGAGGACCTCATGGGATCAGAGCTCGCGGTGGGACGCGACGACCTGGTGCCAGAGCTCAAATCGCTCGTGGCGCAGCATCCCCTCCGCGAACGGCTCCGAGGCTTCCTGATGGTGGCGTTGTATCGCGAGGGTCGCCAAGCCGAGGCGCTCGATGCCTACGAGCGCACGCGCGCGGTCCTCGCGGAGGAGCTCGGTATCGACCCATCTCACGAGCTTCAAGAACTGCATCGACGCGTGCTCGCCCAGGACCCGACCCTTCGGGCGGCGACACCCACGCTGGCGAGGTCGGAGGAACGTGACGATCTGGCGCACACCGACGCTCCCGTCATGCAGACCGTGCCGGCACGCAGGCGGCTTGGTTTGGTGCTCGCCGGCCTGATCGATGCGTTGGTCCTCGTGGCGATCGGTCTCGTGACGCTCAACCGTCGCCCGGCTACCACGACGAGCCCCGCCGGACGGTCGGCCGTCGCCCTCCTCGGAGATACGAACGATACGCCGGCGTCACCGATCGTGGTCGAGGGTTCGGCGTCGGCGATCGCAGCGGACGGCGCGGAGCTCTGGGTCGCGGATGGGAACGCAGGCACCGTGACGCGGATCCACACGGACACGCGGACGTCGGAGCTGCCGGTCAGCAGCGTCATCGACCCGATCGCGATCACCGCCGGCGGCGGCCGGGCGTGGGTGCTCGATCCGTACGCGGGAGGCATCACGGCGCTCGATGCGTCCGGCCAGGTCGACAACGGCTTCCGTTGGCATTCGCCGGCTCCGGTCGACGCCGTGTTCGCCCACGGCTCCCTCTGGGTGGTCGACGCCACGTGCGAGTGCGTCTACCAAGCAGACGGCTCGACCGGCAAGCGCGAACGGACGATCACATCGCCGTTCGCCGGGGCGGGCCCGGTCCGGATCGACGCCGGCCCGGGCGCGATCTGGGTCCTGAATGGGATCGGCCGTTCGTTGGTCCGGATCTCACCGTGGAACGCGCGGCCGGTCGGCGCTCCGATCAGTCTGGCGTATCAGCCGGTGGACCTCGCGGTATCGAAGGACACGATGTGGGTGAGCATGGAGGCCGACGACCTCGTGGAGAAGCTCAGCCTGTCCGGGATCTCGGAAGGCGACATCCAGGTTCCGGGTGGCCCGTCGACCATCGTTGCCGACGCGAGCGGGGCGTGGGTCCTCACGTCCCGCGGCGGCCAGGTCATCCGACTCGTCGGGCAGGACGGCTCGAGGGTGCGGCTCGCGGCGCCGCCCGCTGCGCTCGCGATCGGCGACGGTGGCGCGTGGGTCGCCTTGGCGCACCCCTAGCCGGGCGACGGTGTGACGTCGGACAGCCAGACCTGATCGAGCGCCACCATCTTCGAGAACGGATCCTGCACGATGCCGTGCACCCGTGACGACGCCGTCCAGACGAGCGTCGAGGACAGGTACGGCACCCAGGGAACCACTTCCGTCATCGTGTACTTGTCCAAGAGCGTCCAGCACGAGGACTGTTCCTCCAACGTGAGCGGCGCGCAGAACCCGAAACGGCCGTCGATCGTCGGCGCATCGGCCGCCGGGTACCCGAAGGTCGCCAGCTGCGTCGACGACGCCCCCGTCAATGAGAAGTTGTGGTTGTCTACCGCCGCGACCATAGGGCCGGTCATCGGCACGAACGATCGCGAGGCGTTCGGGTAGTCCGTGCTCCACGGCGGCCCGATGACGATCCCCACATGGGACGCCGGGTCGAACGCGTCCTCGTAGGGAACGTTGGTGTCCTGCAGCTTGATGCCCACCGCGCTGAGGTCGCGCCTGAGCGAATCGGCGATGTCCAAGAACGGGGGCTGGTCGTACACCGCGATCGTGATCCCCCGGCACACGGGATCGATGCAATCGCCGTCCTTGCGATGCTCGTACGACGACTTCCCGATCGCGGTGTCGGCGCGCGCTCGCCGGTCCGGACCTTGCTTCCCCAGGAACGGGTCGAACTCGGTGAGTCGATCGCCCTCCAGATCGTCGGGCGCGACGTGATAAGCCTGCTTCCCTGTGCTGTACCAACCGGTCGAAGCGACGTCGCTGGCGTGGACCGCCGCGAGCGCGCTCTTGGTGTCGAACGCCAGGCCGACGGCGCGGCGGATGAAGAGGTCGTCGAACGGAGGCACTGCCACATTCATCGCGATGACCCACGTGTCGTCGAGCGACCACTGGAACGACCGGGTCGCCGCTGCGGGATCGCCGGTGGACGCGTCGTAGTCCGCTTGCGCGGTCGTAGAACGCTCCTCGAACTGGAAGTCGAGCGTCCCGTCATCAACGAGCGTCGCGTTCTCCGACGGTCGCTCCGCCGTCGTCGAGATGTTGATCTGGTTCGGGTTGGCCCCTCGGATCGGGTCGGTCGCGAGGTTCCACGAAGGGTTCCGGACGAGCGTGATACCGGCCGGATCCTCGAGGTCGATCAAGGGATCGTCGATCGAGGTGTGGCCAGCTGCACCCTCGTACATGTACGGCCCGGACGAGACGAGGAACTCGCCGTAGTCCTGGTCGTGGCCCGTCGCGATCCCCACGGTCGCCGTCTCCTTCGACGACGGCGGGAGCGGTGCGGCGGCAGGAAGGGCGAGCCGGTACCCCAGATCGGCGGTCGGCGTCGGTCAGAAGGATCTGGAGCGTTCGGTCGTCGGGGACGTTCAAGCCCGTGATCGATGAGGCGATCCCTTGCACGACGGCATCGAACCCCTCGATCGGCGAGAACTCGTACGCGTAGGCGGCCGCGTCACCGAGGAGCGCGACACGCGTGAGCGCCCGCTTGAGATCCGCAGCCACGATCGGTGTGTGATCGAGCGGAGGCGCATAGGTGAGGCCCGATCGCAGTCGGAACGTCCATGTGAGCCCGTCGGTCGAGACGACGGGCATCGCCGCCGCGAGGTCCGGCACGAGCCCGCCGGCGTGACCCGGGCGATCATCCGGCATCAGCAGGGTGCGCGCGAGGCAACAGCGGAGCAGCTCCATCCCCGTCCGGGTGTGATCCCGTGCGGGGTCGAGGTTGACGGCCGGGTCGCCCGGGTACTGGGATCGGAAGTCGCTACGCACCATCGACAGCTCGAGCGTGCCACCGGCGTGCGACTCGACGCGGATCCGAAGGCTCCGAGCCCCCACCGTGCGTGCACGCAACGAGGGTGACGAGGCACAGGAAGATGGGTGTGAGTGAAGCTCGAACGGCGGGCGGGCACCCGTGACCGCTTGGGAGGCATGCGCCCTCCGAGTCGAAGTTGAGACGAGCATCCTAGCGCGGACGCATGAAGGGCCGGCCCATGCGGGCCGGCCCTTCGAGGTTCTCGCAGCGGGGCTTCAGCCCAGCGCCACCGCGCTGATCAGGTTGGAGTCGCGCAGCTTGCGCAGCGCCTCTCGCTCGATCAGCCGGACGCGCTCGCCCGACAGGCCGAGCACCTTCCCGGTCTCCCGGAGCGACAGCGGCTGCCCGTTCTCCAGCCCGTAACGCAGAGCCACCACGTGGCGCTCGCGCTCGTCGAGCACGCGGTCGACGGCGTCGCCGATCTCCTCGCGGAGCAGCGCGTCCTCGACCTCGTTGAACGCGGCGTCGGAGTCGACCTCCTCGATCAGGTCGCCGAGCTCGGTGTCCTCGCCCACGGGCGACTGCAGGGACAGCGGCTCGCGGCGGCCCATCTCGGTCAGGTCGTCGATCTCCTCGACCGTGGTGTCGAGCGCCTTCGCCAGCTCTTCGCGGCTCGGCTCACGACCCATCGACTGGGCGAACTGGAACCGCGTGCGGTTCAGCTTGCGCAGCCGGTCGTGGATGTGGACCGGCAGGCGGATCGAACGCGAGCGATCGGCGATCGCGCGCGTGATCCCTTGGCGGATCCACCACGTCGCGTACGTCGAGAACTTGAAGCCGCGGCGCCAGTCGAACAGCTCGACCGCGCGCATCAGTCCGATGTTGCCTTCCTGGATCAGGTCGAGCAGCGGGAGCCCCTGGCCCTGGTACTTGCGGGCCACGGACACCACCAGTCGGAGGTTGGCCATGATGAATCGCTGACGGGCCGCCTCGGCATCTCGGACGTCGCGGCGGGCCTTCGCGATGCTCTTCTCAGAACGCAGTCGACCGGCCCGGAGGCGATCCTCTGCCTCCTTGCCCGCTTCGATGGTCATGGCGAGCTCGACCTCTTCCTCCTTGGTCAGCAGCGGCTCGCGGGCCGCCGCCTCGAGGTACAGGCGAAGATCGTCTGCGTCGTCGGTCCCTAGGGGACGCGCTGGTTCCGGCACTTCGTATCACTCTCCTCCTCGAGGCCGGGTTGTCGCTGGAAGCAACCGTACCGGTCCTCGGGAACTCGGTAACTCAGGGAGGCTGCCGGAAGTGCAGGCGCGCGGAAAAAGACGCCTTGGCAGCCGCTCGAAGGTATGGTAATGCGTCTTGATGGCATATGTAAAGGTAGCGGGGTGTGAACGTCTTGTGACAACGCGTGGGAAGCGGCCCCGTTGACCCCTGAAGGTCCCCCACCGCTGCCGCCACCTCCCGGATCGCCCGCCCTGGCGTCCTTCCCCTGCAACGCTCCTGGGCGTGCGAGATGTTCCACTCCAGCCCATCTTCCCGGCGCGCGGTGAACGAACGCCCCGGGTAGGCTCTCGTCCGTGAGCCTCGACCTCCCCGAGCTTGCGACCATCGACCTGGACGGACCCGTGCGATACCGGGCGTGGGACGGTCCGGGCGACACGACGTTCGTGTTGATCCACGGCCTCGGCGGCTCACACCTGAACTGGCTCCAGGTCGCCCCCGGGCTCGCGGGGCTCGGCCGGGTCCTGGCGATCGACCTGCCGGGGTTCGGCTCGTCTCTCCGACTCGGTCGCGGGTCCGGCGTGATGGACGAACGACGGATCGTCTCGCGATTCATCTCGGAGCTCGCGACCGGGAGCGTGGTGCTCTCGGGACACTCGATGGGAGGCGTGATCGCCATCCTGCAAGCGGCCGTCGAGCCCGCCTCGACCGCCGGATTGGTGCTGACCTCGTCCGCACTGCCGTGGTCGAGAGGCGGCCTCCCCCATCCCGCCGTCATCGGAGCGTTCGCGCTGTACGACACACCGGGCGTCGGCGACCGGTTCGCGCGTCTCCGCATGAGCCGGATGGATCCGGAACAGGTCGTGCGGTTCGGATACCGGATGGTCGCGACGGATCCGTCATCGATCCCCGACGAGATCGTGCGGATGAGCGTGGACCTCGTTCGGGAACGCCAGCGCGATCCCGACTCGCCCGACGCCTTCCTCGACGCCGCGCGATCGATGCTCCGATTGGGGAAGCGACCCGACGTATCGGCGCGAGCCCTCGGCGCCATCGCCTGCCCCGTCCTCCTGCTGCACGGCCGGCGCGATCGATTCGTGCCGGCGGCCTTCGCCGAGGCCGTGCTGGCGGCTCACCCGTCCTGGCGCGGACGCATCTTCCCGGGCATCGGTCACGCGCCGCAGATGGAAGCGCCCGGTCGCTGGCTGGCAGAGGTCGCCGACTGGTACGCCGAGGTCGTGCGTTAGGGTCGGCGGCTTGGTCGTCGACCGGGCGTCGGACAGCTCGTTCAGGGATCGCTCGATGCCGCGAGCGAGCACATCGATGTCCGGCAGCGCGTCCCAGTCGGCGGTCAGTCCGAACGCCATGGTTCCGCCGAGGCTGGTGCACGCGATGGACAAGGCGCAGTTCTCGCCCAGCGGCATCGCCGG
This sequence comes from uncultured Actinomycetes bacterium, assembly GCA_963723855.1. Lineage (GTDB taxonomy): Bacteria > Actinomycetota > UBA4738 > UBA4738 > HRBIN12 > JBBQVZ01. The sequence continues at coordinate 26,872 of CAVRSI010000025.1, forward strand.
GTAGCTCGCCACCAGCCGGGCTCCCGCGAGATACATGGGCACCTGCGGCGCGGGGATGTTGGACACGACGAGGTTGAACCATCGGTTGCGCGACGCGAGTCTGGCGGCCATGGCGTGCAGAGCCGGCGGCGCATAGGCCCCGAGCCCGATGATCGAGTCCGCGCTCACCGCCATCGCGGAGCTCTTCAACGCCGCGGTGGCGGCGCGCACGCGTTTCAAGCCGGGTCGCGGGCTTCATCATGGCCGACCGGGATGTCCACGAACGCGGGGGCGACACGGTTCCCCACGTCACCCTGTTCGGCTTTCGATCGCACGGAGACTGGCACCATCACGCGGAGCACCCGGCCGCGGGTCGGCTCGCCGCGTGCATCCAGCAGGTCGTGCAGCCCGCCGCCGACCGCTGCGAGCACGACGTCGTTGATCGTCCCGCTGAGCGCGCGCTTGACGCCGTGCACCAGCTCGAACGGTGCCTCGGCCGTGGCGAACCGCCGATTGGGACCCACGCGGACGTCGAACGGTCCCTGCGGAGGGTTCCCCATCCCGACGATGGAGCGAAGACCATCGAGCGTTTGACCGACCACCGCCGCGGCATGCGCCGGCGCCTGTGCGATGCGGACCAACGCCTCCATCGGGTGCAGCACGAGGTCCTGCACGGCCTCCGCCGCGAGCTCCGCCGTGCTGGGGATGGGTTCGGGAACCCAGGGCTCCTTGGGCGGCGGACCGAGGTCCGAGTCGGGCGACAGGTCGAACAACGCCGACGCGATCAACATCCCGGAGATCCCGTCCGCCAACGCGTGATGCATCTTGAGGAGAACCGCACTTCGGTCGTGCTCGAGTCCTTCGAAGACGTAGAGCTCCCACAGCGGCTTGCTGCGGTCCAGCGGACGAGACAGGACCCGTCCCACCACGCGCTCCAGTTGGAGCCGGCCGCCCGGCTGCGGGATCGCCGCTCGCCGGAGGTGGAAGTCCAGGTCGAACCGATCGTCGTCGACCCAGAGCGGCCGGGTGAGACCGGCGGGCAGGCTGAGGACGCGCTGCCGCAGGCGCGGTGCGAGGTGGAGGCGTGCCGTGGCGACGCGGGCGACATCCTCGTACGTGAGGGGACCATCCTCACGAGGCGCGAACACGGACACGCCCGCGACGTGCATGTGCATGGCGGGGCGCTCGAGATAGAGGAAGCTCGCGTCGAGGCTGGAGAGGCGTTCGGGTGGCATAGGAACCCCACGGTACCGAAGTGCTAGGGTCCCGGCCGATGATCCGCCGACTGGCAGCGCGCCGACTGGCAGCCGTCGCGTTCCTGGTGCTGCTCATGCTCGGACCGGCGCTCGCGGCTCGCGCCGACGACTACGACTCGGAGATCAGCGCGATCGACAACGCGTTCGACCCGGGGATCGTGCGGATCCAGCCGGGCGGATCGGTCCGATGGTCGAACGACGGGAACAGCCCGCACACCGTCACGGCGGACGACGGTTCCTACGATTCCGGCAACCTGGATCCCGGGGCGACGTACACGAAGGAGTTCGATCAGCCGGGCGTGTACACGTACTTCTGCAAGTATCACGGAGCGCCGGGCGTGGGCATGACCGGGATCGTGGTGGTGGGAGACGTCCAGATCCCGAGTGCGACGGGCGGTGGCGTGGGCCCGGGTCGCGAACCGTTGCCGGGCGGGTTCTCGGCGACGGTGCGCGTTCCGGCGGACTACCCGACCGTGCAGGAAGCGGTGGATCACGCCGAACCCGGCGGCATGGTCTTGATCGCGCCCGGCGTGTATCACGAGTCGGTGGTCGTGACGACGCCATATCATCACGATCAGAGGTGAGGACCGCAACCGAACGATCCTCGACGGGAAGGACCAGCTCCCGAACGGCATCCACGTGATCGAAGCCGATGGCGTGTCCATCGAGAACCTGACGGCGCGGCACTTCGTGCTGAACGGGGTGCAGTGGTCGAGCGTGTTCGGCTTCCGCGCGTCGTACGTGACCGCGTACGACAACGGCGACTACGGCATCTACGCGTTCGATTCCCAGTACGGGCAGTTCGACCACTCGTACGCCGGCGGATCGCCGGACTCCGGCTTCTACATCGGGCAGTGCGACCCCTGCCACGCGCTGATCACGGATTCGCTCGCGGAGAACAACGCCATGGGGTACTCCGGGACGAACGCCGGGGGCGACCTTGCCATCGTGAACAGCGAGTGGCGCGACAACATGGCCGGCATCGTTCCGAACACGCTCGACTCCGAGGCGAACCCCCCGCAGCGCGACGTGCTGATCGCCGGCAACTACGTGCACGACAACAACTCGACGACGGCGGACACGAAGGATCTTGAATACCCCACGTACGGCGTGGGGATCCTCATCGCGGGTGGGGTGGAGGACACGGTCACGCAGAACCTGGTCGAGGACCAGGCGACGTACGGCATCGCGATCGTCCCGAACCTCGACACGAACCTCTGGCCGACGAGCGACAACGAGGTGCGCGACAACATGGTTCGCCGGAGCGGCCGGGCGGATCTGGCGCTCGGCGCTCCGTCGGCCGGCGGGGACTGCTTCGCGGGGAACCATCCGGCCACGAGCGAGCCGCCGCACATCGAGACGTTGTACGGATGCGAAGGGCCGTCCCTGAGCATGTTCGGGGGCGGCGACCTCGCTCCCACGGTGAACACCGGCCTCCGGTTCCTCGATGCACTGGACGGCCGGTTCCCGCACGGGGACTGGAGGGAACAGCCCGCCCCCCCGCCCCAGACGCAGATGCAGGACGCGCAGACCGCGCCCCCGTTCCCCGCGGATCCATCGGGGCTGCCGCAGAGCTATCGGATCCGCGACCTCGCCGACGTCACGTCGGCGCCCGGGCCGCGGGTGAGCAAAGAGGTGCTCGTGTTCGGGATCCCGCTCGCCACGTCGTGGTGGAGCCTCATCCTCGGCCTGTACGCGTACGTGCTCCCCGGGTTCCTCTACGCCGCATGGTTGACGATCGCGCTATGGGATCTGATCCGGCAGGAGTCGGTTCCGGTCTCGTTCCGCGCGCGATGGATGGCGGTGGTGATCCTGGTGCCGTTGTTGGGACCGATCCTGTACTACGTCTGGGGACGCTCGCCGATCCCGAGGCAGCTCCGGCTGATGCTCGTTGCCGGCGGCGCCTTGGTCTACGTGCTCATCGCGGCGCTCGCCGCCGTGCTCGGCGGCTGAGGAGCTCCGGGGTCCCCTAGGCGGTGAGGTCGTCCCTGATCGCGGACAGCTCGCCGGCAAGGGCCGGATCTGCCGGCATGTCCTCTGCGAAGTACCACCAGAAGACGCCACCGACGGACCAGCTGTACCCGAGGGACGCCCGATAGACCTGGTCGAGCACGATCCGGCGCGCTCGCGCGGGATCGGTGGCGTCGCCGTACCACCACGCCTTCGACGTCGCCGGACCCCAGTAGCCGAGCTCGCCGATCCCCACCCACGACCCGGGAAGGGCGTAATGGAACGCTCGGAGGATCCGGTCGTACGCCAGCCCGAGGGGCGCATCCTCGATCCAGGTCGAGAGGAGGAAGACATCGGTGTCTCGGATCGTCGACGGCTTGAGCTCGTCTCGGATCCAATCGAACGTCGACCATCGCGGCGCGTCCGTTCCCATCTGCCAGTAGAGGGTCACGACGACGGTCTTCCCGGGATGGCTCGCGTGGAGCCACGTGGCGGCTTGGTCGATGCGGTCGCCCATCCCGAGACCGAGCCAGCCCCCGTTGACCTCGTTGCCGATCTCCCACGCGTCCACCGCCGGCAGAGCTCTGACCGCCCGTTGGATCCGGTGGACGTACGTCGAACCGGGGAAGGCCTTCGCGTAGTAGGAGTCGATCGGCTGCCCCAGGACCTTCAGACCCTCCCGATGGGCACGACGCACGGCGGGTGCATACGCGGAGAAGTCGGTTCCCGGATCCATGACGATGCGCACCCAGCCGTATGGGCCGGTCAGCCTGCCGGCAAGATCCAGATCGGAGGCGTAGCGGTCGGTCGTGTCCATGGTGACGCCGAGCCACGGTGTCATCGACGCCGGCGATCTCGCGAATTGCGTGCCGTAGTCGGCGAGCAACACGTCGTTCGCCAGAGCGAGGTGATCGAGCGCGAGGGCGCCGTACCGGCCCCGGACCGAAGGGGCCGAGGAGGCGTTGGCGGTATCGATATCCTTCGCGGCGGCGTCGTATGCCCCGTTGAACGCCGCAGACCGCACGAACGACGGCCGGATCGCGATCTCCTGGTCAAGCATGCGCTTGGCGTCGATCGCCGCTCGATACGTGAAGTTGACGACCCCACCGCGCCTGAACCCGGCTCCGCCGTTATCCAGGATCAGCAGGGAGTAGCCGCGAGTCGTCGGCCAGTTGACCGCCAGCGCGACGGGCCGGTCGGGCAGGGTGAAGGAGAGATGACCGGAGTCGTCGGTGTAGAGAGGGTGAGCCTGGACGTCGTACAAGAAGGTGGGATCGATCAGCGCATCATTGCGCCAGCCGGCGCTCCCGTTCGACATCCGCGACCTCGCGCCAGCGGCCGAGATCTCATGGCCCCGGCGATCGAAGAAACGCAGCTGCACCGTTCCACCGGACCGGGCCGGTGCGGCACCGATGTGAGGACCTACGACCGTCACCAGGAAGACGCTGATGATGACCATGTTGCAGCCCATCGCCGCGATCCCGGGCATGAACCTCCGACGCATATGACCCTCGCGCACCTGTGCGAGACCGTCGAGAGCGGAACGGCTCACGGCCGGGTGGGATCGAGGGTCGTGCCGACCGGGATCTGCTGCGTGATGCAATGTGGCCCGCCTCCGCCCTCCAGGATGACCGCGCCGGGGACGGTGACGATCTCGCGACCGGGGTACGCCCGCTTCAGTTGCACGAGCACGGCCTCGTCGTTCGGCTCCCCGTCGGCGGGAACGATCACGCCGCCGTTCACGAGGAAATGATTCATGTACGCCGTGACGGCGGGCGTGCCCGCGTCGAACTCCACGACCTCGATCGACCTTCCTGCCGCGTCGTGGGCCGCGCGGAGCCGAGCCAGATTGTCCCGTCCCGTGACGTAGTACGGGTCGGCGGGATCGCCGGGCACGTCGAGCAGGATCGTCGCGGGGCTGAGGTATTGCGCGATCGCATCGATGTGACCGTCGGTGTCGCGGTCAAGCGGATGCCCCAGTCCGAGCCAGATCACCTGGTCGACCCCCACGTACTCGCCCAACGTCTGCTCGATCTGCTCCCGGGTCATGTCCGGGTTCCGATTGGGATGCAAGAGGCACTGTTCGGTGGTGAGGAGCGTGCCCTCGCCGTCCACGAAGAACGACCCACCTTCCAGGACCATCGGCGCCTCGTAGCGGCGCATCCCCAGATGGGAAGCGATGTGCTTCGGGATCTCGGCGTCACGGTCGAAGGGGAGGTACTTGTTGCCCCACGAGTTGAACCGGAAGTGCACGAGGGCGACGCCGCCGCTCGCGTCTGTCACGAAGATCGGTCCGTTGTCTCGCATCCACGAGTCGTCGATCGGGAGCGGCAGGATCTCGACACCTGCGCCGCACATCGAACGGGCCTCGGCTGCCTGCTCGGGGTCGACGACCATGACGACCGGCTCGAACGCCGCCACCGCGTTCGCCATGGTGGCCCAATCCGCTTTGGCCCGGTCGAAGAGCGCGCCCCAGAAGGCGGTCCGGGTGACCGTCGGCCATTCCATGAGCGTGGCCTGGTGCGGCGCCCATTCGGCGGGCATCCGGAGTCCGTCCTGCCGCGGAGTGTTCATCGGTCGATCAGCTCGATCCGCATCCGCTTGTTGGCCTTGCCCTTCGACTCGGTCTTGACGACGCGGACCATGCCGACCTCTGCGGTCGATCGGACGTGCGTCCCGCCGTCCGCCTGCTTGTCCAGCCCTTCGATGTCGATCACCCGGATCGGGTCGACGGTCTCGGGGATCAAGCTCACCTTCGTGCGGATCAGGTCGGGGTCGGAGAGCGCTTCGGCGCGCGGGAGGAAGCTGACGTGGACGGGATGGTCCTGCTGGAGCGCGGTGTTCAGCTTGGCCTCCACCTCCCGGCCGAACTCCTGGCTGATCCCGTCGAGCTCGAAGTCCATCCGGGCGACGCCGGGTTCCATGTTGCCGCCGGTCACCTTCGCGCCGTAGTCGGTGAAGACGATCCCGGAGAGCGCGTGGAGCGCGGTGTGCGTTCGCATCAACGTGTGACGGCGTGCCCAATCGATCTCGGCGGTGACGGGCGTGCCGACGGGCGGTGGGATGACCCCTTCGTCGAGCACGTGGAGGACCTCGCCACCCGACTTCACCGTGTCGACGACCGTGGCGTCGCCCCCATCCCAGCGGATCGTTCCCGTGTCGCCTGGTTGGCCCCCACCGCGCGCGTAGAAGACGGTTCGATCGAGCACGATCCCGTCGTCCCGGATCTCGGCGACGGTCGCCTCGGTCGCGGGCTGATAGGCGTCGCGCGGAGCAGATCTCGTCCGTCATGGGCAGGACGCTATCGCACAACACCCTCAGACGGGTGGTTCGGCGGTCTTCGTGGTGCGGATCAACATCGCGAGCACGGCCCCGCCCAGGATGAGGACGCCGCCGAAGATCACCGCCGCGGTGACTGGCTCATCCAGGAAGAAGTACGCGAGCACGGCGACGGTGAGCGGCTCCAGGACGCCGATGATCGCGTTGCGCACCGCTCCCACCAACTGCAAGCCTGCGAGCATCGCGACGAACGCGCCGGCCGAGAACACGATCATGCCGAGCAGCCGCCACCAGTCGCTCGGCGCCGGGAAGACGACAGCGTTGAACGCGATCGAGTAGACGACGTTCGCGAGACAGGCGCCCATCCCGAGCCACGTCGCGGCGGTCAGCGGATCGGTCGTCCTGACGTTGCGATCGGTTCCGACCAGATATGCCGTGTACGTGAGCGCCGTGCAGAGCGCCAGCACGATCCCGATGGTCTCGATCTCGGCGCTCCCGCCGCCCAGGACCACGAACGCACTCCCGACCAACGCGAGCGCCAGCGCCACGAAGAGCGCCCGCGGCGGGGCCTTGCGGTCGAGCCCGATCGTCAGGAGCATCACCCAGACGGGGTACGTGTAGAAGAGCAGCGTGATCGCGGCGGTGTTCCCGTGGTTCAGCGCGCTGAAGTAGAACGCCGCCTCGGAGCCGTACCCGATCGTGCCGGCGAGCGCGAGCGGCAGCCGCTCCCCCTTGTCCGGCAACAGCGGCCGGCGGAACACGAGCAGCGCACCGAGCAGCAACAGCGATTGGCCGCCGAACCGGATCGCGAGCATGACGAACGGCAGGTTCCCCGCTTCGACCTGCTTGCCGAAGATCACGACCGCCGCGAACAACACCGCCATCGCGACGCTCGACAGCGAGCCGACGAGCTCGCCGCGCGGATCCGTGGCGCGACGGGAGGAGAGCGCTTCGTCGGTCACGCGTCGGCGCCTTCCAGGAACGCCTTCACCCGGCCGACCAGCACGGGGATCGACGCCATCAGCTCCTCCTCACCGGACATCACGATCAGCTCGGCGTTCGGCATGAGCTGAGCCAGCACCCGGGCCAGCTCGGCCGGGTGCACCCGATCGCCTTCCCGGCCGATGATCATGGTCGGCGCCGCGACGCGGCGGAGCAGCTCGCGATCTTCGACCGCGACGTCGCGCACCACCTCGCGGATCGCCCGTGCGATCCCCTGGGGGTTCATGTCCTGCCACATCAGCATGTCGAACTCGCGCAGCCAGGGAGCGCGCTCGTAGACCTCGACCCGGTCGGGCGAGGAGAGGATGGCGTCGATCGCCTGGTCCTTCGACAGGCTCTCCAGGTACTCGGCGGTGCGATCGAAATCGCGATGATCGCCGAGCGGCACATCCAAGGCCGCGGGAAGCAGGAAGACGATCCGTTCGAACCGGCCGGGATCCCGCGAGATCAGGTTCGTGATCGCCCCCGCACCCAGGGACGTTCCGACCGCCCGGGTGGCTCCGTACGCGGTGGCCACCGCGTCGAGGTCGCGTGCGAAGTCAACGAACCGGTACCCGGTCTCGGGGACGCTCGACAGCCCGTGGCCGCGGAAGTCGAACCGCACCTTGGTGCCCGCGAGGAACGGCGTGAACGCCGCCAGCTCGTTGCGGGAGTTGGTCAAGCCGTGCGCGAACACGGTGACGGGCAGGCCTTCACCCTCCACCTCGACGTGGAGCGTGGCGTCCTGGGTCGTGATGTCGGGCATCGCGTCTGATCGGTCCCTCTGCCGTTCGGCAGAGCCTACGATGTCGAGCGCGGAGCCATTCCGCGAGCGAGGAGCGATGGGGTGTCGCAGATCGAAGTCGGCAGGACCCGGCAGGACCCATCCGCGACGAGCTTCCACGTTCGAGTGACCGACGACGACGGCAGCACCAGCGAGCACGATGTGACGTCGACGAACGCCGATCTGGAACGCCTCGCGTCGGGATATCCGAGTCCCGAGACATTCATCCATGCGTCCTTCGAGTTCCTGCTGGAACGGGAACCCAAGGAGTCGATCCTGCGCAGGTTCGACATCAGCCAGATCGCGACCTACTTCCCCGAGTTCGATGCAGAGATCGGTCGTTGACGGACCGTGCCGCTACTCCGCGGCGACCAGGTCCTCGACCAGATCGTCCTGGGGAGCGAACTGGTCGCGGATGCGGCGCGACCACCGGTAGATCACGAGCGTCAGCAGCAGGAAGATCACACCGGACACGACCAGGATCGCGCGTGTCCGCGTGGAGTCGTCCTCGATCCACACGAACGACAGGATCAACGCGGGGATGATGAAGCCCAGGTTGTAGGCGATGTCGAACAACGCGAACGCGCGCCCGCGGAAGTCATCGGGCATCGACTGCTGCATGATCGTGTCGGCGGAGATCTTGCCGAGGAAGAACGTGAAGAACCCCACGAACAGCAGGGCCGCGAAGCCCGGGAGCGAGACCTGCGAGCCGAACACGACCGTCGCGATCCCGAGCGCCAACATCGCTCCCATCAGCAGCCGGATCGGCGGGACGCGGTCCTTCCATTTCTGCGCGAGTACCAATCCGATCGCGCCGCCCAGGAACCCGCCGCCGCCGACGAGCGCCAGCCCGAGGTTGTCGGCGCCGCTCTGCACCAGGTTCTTCGCGTACAGCCCGAACGTGAAGAGGCAGAACCCCCAGAACTGGTAGCGCAACATCTGGAACGAGGACAACCCGAGCGCCGCGGGGGGACGTGAGGCGACCTCCTTGAGCCCGGCGACGATGCTGGAGATGACCCGCTTCGCCTCCTGGGCGAACGTCGAATCGTGCGGCTGCATCTCCATGCGCTCGAGCCGGTTCGCGACCAGCGCCGCGACGACGAGCACGCCGGCGCCTATGACCACGACCATCCACGACGGAAGCGCCGCGGCCGCACCGAACGCGAAGCCGATGCCGATGCACCTGGAAGAGCGCCCCGCCCGCCTGGGAGAGACCGTTGCCCTGGAGCAGGTCCTTGCCCGACAGCACGTCGGGGATCGCCGCCGACTTGACGGCGAGCGCGACACGCGTGCACCCCTGGACGAACAACAGCCCGACGATCAGGGCGACCGTCGCGCCGACGTTCCCCTCGGACGTCTCCTTGCCGAGCGGCAACATGACCGCGACCGCGACGATCGAGACCACGACCGCGGTGATGATGTTGGACAGGCTGAGGATCCGCCGGCGTTCGAACCGGTCGATCCCGACGCCGATGAACGGACTCACGAGCGTGTACGGGACGTAGAGCGCCAGCACGACCTTCAGCAGGTACTGCGCCGACGGGACGACCGTGACGTCGAACCCCTTCTCACCGCCGAACGCGATCGATTTCGCGAACGCGCCCTGGATGACGCCCTGGCCCGCCTGGACCAGGAACTGCACCCCGACCAGCGTGGCGTACGCGCGGTTGGAGAACACGGAGAACATCGTGTTGAAGAAGCCTCCGAACGACACCAAGCACGCGGTTCAGGCGTGTCTTCCCGAACCGCAGACCCAGCGCGAAGAGGGTGGCGAGGGCGACCGCGGCCCAGCCCTTGACGGTCGTGAGCGGCCCGCGCCAGACCGTGAGCAACACGATGCCCGACAGCAAGGTGAGGGCGATCGACGTCGCCGGGATCAGGCCCATCTTGCTGGGCGTGTCGTGCAGCTCGAACCAATCCGAGGCGATCAGCCCGGGGAGGACGGCGAGGAAGAACAGACCGACGATCACGCGAAGCGTGTGCAGCGGATCGCCGAGCGGGCCGGGGTGATCGTCCAGATGCGCCTTCTCGGCGGCGGCGGCTGCGTTCGCCGCGGCCACGGTCTCGGCCGACGGCGTGTACAGCCCGTCGCCGGTGATCACGCTGACATCGGGGCCGATCGACACGCCCTGCGCGAGCGCGGCCTGCTGATCGAGGCCGCCACCGTAGAACTGGCCGACCAGGATCACGATCGGGTCGGCGTCGACGGCGCGCTCCCTCGCCTGGACCTCCTTGAAGTAGTCGCTCGACGTCTGGGTGTATCCGGCGTCCTGGCCCACGGTCGGCTTGCCCGCGAGGTAGTTCTCGAGCGTCCCGAAATACGTGGCCGAGTACTGCGCGTCCTCGCCGGGCAATCCCGGTGCGCATGATGTTCGTGTACGTCTTGGCCCACCCGTACGCCGTGGCGGTGTCGCCGAAGTTCGCGATCAAGATGTTCGGACGCACGCCCGCATCGGCGACGGCCTCGTGGACCGCCGCCAGCGAGACGCGAGCGTCCTCGTTGATCCACTGCGCCTTCTCACTCGCCCACCGATGCGCCAACCCGTCGTAGAAGACCCACCCGAGCGCTCCGACGACGGCGACGCTCGCGAGCACACCGGCGGCGCGCTTGGTCCCGTCCAACCGGAGGAACCAGCGGATCGCGACGAACGCTCCCAGCGCCGTGAGCGGCATGACGGCCGCCGTCGCGTTCATGAACCGGTAGTACGGGACGACGGCGGACGTCAGGAACGTGAACGATCCGAGGAACGGGAGCATCCACCAGATCGAGACCATGTCGAACGTGTTGGCCGGCTTGCGCTCGCGCCGGGCGAGCAGGATCGTCGAGACGATCGCGACCACGATCAACGGGTCCGATCACGAGCGGCTGCAGCGACCCCACCCACTGCCCCAGCCGGGCCAGGAAGAACGCCTTCGTGTACGGGCGGCGGGAGCGCGGCGTCGGACAGGCTGGCCGACGGGCCCCAGATCCCGACCACCCACATCGCCAGGCCGGCGATCATGCCGAACCCGCAGGACATCAGCATCGGCCCGTCGGAGCGGAGCGCGGCGCCGAACGAGAACCGGCTGGTCAGGAAGTGGAATCCGAACACGGCGAGCAGGACGACGCCGAAGATCACACAGGTCGTGGGGTGCGTGAACGCCGCCGCCACCGAGATCAGGAACACGGCGGACCGCGCGCCCCACGACGTTCGAGACGCCCCGAGGAAGGGGAGCAACGCGCAGAGCAGGAACAGCATCAGGGTGTTGTCCAGGTAGCCGACGTACGGGATGGTCAGGAACAGCGCGGCCGCGACCAGCATGCAGAGCAGCACGATCAGCGGGTCCCTCCGGCTTCGGTACGCACCCGCACCGAGCGCCAGGCCGGCGAGCACGGGGATGCCGATCATCAGGAACGCGCTGAAGCTGTACTGGTCGATGCCCGCGACCCGCTGGAGCAACGCGCCCGCGAGCGGCGTGGTGATCCGGTATCCCCCGCTGAACGTCGAACCGGGACCCCACTCGCGGACGACCGATCCCGGAGAGGACTCCAGGATGACGTTCGCGCGCCACGTGTACCAGGCAGGGTCGCGCGTCGGCGCCGTGATGGTCGGGTGGAGCAGGAACTGCCACCCGAGGTGCGAGCAGGAGGAGGAGGGCCACCAGCGCGATGACCCACCAATGACCGAGGCGGCTCTCGGTCGGTGGCGGGGTATCGGTGGGGGCCTGAGCTCGCTCGGTATCGGTCAGCGCCATGCGGGCGACATCCTACCGGGAGGGTCTAACCGGCGGCTTGAGCTTCCGGAAGACACGGAAGGTGCTGCATCAGGTCCGACGGGAACGCGGCCTCGAACACCGGATCGTTCGCGGTCGCGGGGTCGACGGTCTGTGTGGGCGATGCCGTCTGCGCCTGGGTGAGCGTCATGACGTAGCGCGCGACGTCGGCCACCGTGAAGCCGTTCTGCTCGAGCTCCGGGACGTTCAGGAACACCTGCGAGGGCTGCACGAGCTCGACGACCGGGGTGTTGTCGCCGTCCGTGTCGAAGTGCGCGTTGATGCCCGCCTGGATCGGGCGGCGTCTGGATCTGGAACCCGCCGCTCACGGCCGGATCGGGCATCGCCCCGTGGTCCGCGGTGAGCACCATCGCCCAGTTGCCCTTCCCGACCTGCTTGTTGAGGAACGCGACGAAGCGCTTGAGCGCCAGGTCCTGCGCCACCACGGCGTCGCGCATCTCGAGCGAGTTCATCGTCCAGACGTGGCTGACGTAGTCGATCTCCTTGAAGTTGAGGTACAGGAGGTCGGGCATGTCGTCCTTGCCGAACCCCTCGTGCTGGATCACCGTCTCGACCACGCGCTCCTGATACGGCGTGCGCGCCGGCGTGTCGAACCCCTTCAGCAGCTGATCGATCGAGTTCCCGCGCCACAAGCCGTCGAGCTTGCCGTCGGCCTGATCCACGCGGCGGACGTCCTGCGCGAACCCCGGCACGTCGTTCGCGTAGCTCGCGAGCTTGTAGTACGCGGCGTCCCGCGGGGGGAGGTTCCAGGTGAAGCCCTCGTCCGTGAGCGTCGTCCCGCCGACCACCGAACGGGTCAAGGCGATGTCGCGGTCGCCGCCGGTGAAGAACGAGCCGTGCCCGAGCATGCCGAAGTGGATGTCGACGGTGCCGACGATGCCGACGACCGGCTTGTTGTGCATCGCGCGGTCGTAGACGTCGGCGAGGGTCGGCTCGATCAGGAACGCCGGGCCCTCGTTCCACGGGCTGGTCAGGCGATCGCCCACGATCAGGTGGTGTCCGGTGATCCCGCTGTGGTCCGGGAAGTCGCCGGTGCCGATCGTGGCGTGGTCCTGCGCGGTGCTGGTCGGCGACGATCCGACGCTCGCGTCCGAGAACCACGTGCCCTTGGGGATCAGGGAATCGAGGTAGGGATGCGCATCGGGCCAGGCGTCGAGCACGTTCATGCCGCCCGCGTCCCACACCAGGGTGACCAACAGCTTCGGAGGGTTGGCGGTCGGCAGCACCGCCTCGTTCATCGGCTGCCCGTCGATCGGGTGGAACCCGTCGAAGTGCAGGATGCTTCGCTGCGGTCGGCGCGATACCCGCCAAGGTCACGGGACGCTTCACGGTCTTGCCGGCGGGCACGAACCCCGGCCCGTACCAGAGCATCGGAACGTCCTCGACGTAGTCCCACGGACCCACGTGGGGGAATCCCGAGCCGACGAAGTTGGGCTCTTGCGGGATGTAGGACAGTTGCGCGCCGCGATCGGGACGCCAGCCGCGCCACGTCCGCAGCAGGAACTCATGCGGGACCGAGCACGCCAGGTTCACCAGGTCCTGGTCGCCCGTCTGGGCGCGCGCGGACAGACGCGGCACCGTGACGGCGGACGTCACGAGCAGGGCGAAAACGAGCGTGAGCAGGACGAGGCGCCTCGGGGTCACTGGCCGACTAGCGTCCCCGACGGCGCACCGAACGACAACCCAGGCGGTAGCCTCGACGACGTGGGATCCGGGCGGCGCCTCACCGTGCTGGTCGTCGCGTTAGCGCTGGTCGGCGCGCCTGCGGTCGCCCTCACGGCGTTCTGCGTGGGCAAGAGCTGCGCCGACGAAGACCAGGTCGCGGGGGCGGTTCCCTTCTGCGCTCTCCCCGCCGATCTGCGAGCGCAGATCGAGGCCGGGTTCCGGCAGGGGTATTCACCGGACGTCATGGCGGCGACGAGCGGGGCCGACATCACGGGAGGCACGACCGGGAGCTCGGACGCCGCGTGGCCCCACGCACCGCTCACGGCGCTGCAGAACAGCGTCCCCATCGTGTGGTTCGGTCACGGCGTCAACGCAAGGGAGATCCCGCCCGGTACGGGCCTCGACAGCATCGCCCCTACCGTCGCCCGGCTGATCGGATACGACCGGCCCCATCCGGAGATCCGCAGCGGGGCGCCGTCGTCGACGGCCGTCCGTCCGAACGCCGATCCTCCGCTCGTGGTCGAGATCGTCTGGAAGGGCGTCGGGAGCGAGGCGTTCTCGCATGGCTTCCCGGCGTGGACGGAGCGACTCGCCTCGGGAGGCGACGTCGCGAGCACGCTGCGGGGAACGACCGGCTCGCTGCCGGTCGAGCCCGCGACGACGCTGACGACGATCGGCACCGGCGGCCTGCCTTTCCAACACGGCATCACCGGCAGCCTCATCCGTGACAGGGATGGCGCCGCGACGCCCGCATGGAGCGCCTCCGTCCCGACGTCCATCATCGCGACGCTGCCCGACGATTGGGATCACGCGCAGAGCCAGCGGGCCCGGATCGGACTGATCGCACCGGATCCGACCGACCGAGGTCTCATCGGCGGCACGTGGTACCTGGACCACGATCGCGACGACCTCGTCTTCGGACGGCACGATCCCGTGCCGGCCGTCGGCCGGTTGCTCCGGTCCGGATACGGCGTCGACGGTCCGACCGACATCCTGGGTGTCGTGCTCGCCGGGCCGGACGCGGACGCCCAGACGCGCGCGATCGTCGGAGCCGTTCGCAACGCCGTGCCCGGCGCGACGTTCGTCGTCACCGCCTCCGGCCGGACGGGTCGGTCCGACGGAAGCGGAGCGGTGGTGGGCCGCATGGTCGACGGAGCGATCGGATCGCCGGTCGTCGCTGCGGTCGTGCCGGGAGGGCTCTTCCTCGATCAAGCCGTGATGGCTGCGAACGACATCACGTCCGACGACGTGGTCCGCGCGATGGACGCGATGACGACGCCCGACGGTACGCGGCTGTTCGCCGACGCGTATCCGGGGTTCGCGATCTCGTTCTCGAGGTACTGCTGATGGCCGTCGACGTCGCGCGCCCGGACGTCTCTCCGCCGCAGACAAGGTCGTCGCGCCGAACCGCGCTGACGGTGCTCGGGGGACTCGCCCTGATCGCGGTGGCCGTTCGCGTGGCCGACCCAGAGCGGATCGCCTGGCTGCAGAACTTCCTGATCGTCTTCGGGTCGCTGCTCGTCGAGGCGACGCCGTTCATCCTGTTGGGCGCGTTCGTGTCCGCGGCCATCGAGGTCTTCGTACCGACGTCGACGTTCGCGCATCTCGCTCGTTTGCCGCGTCCACTGCAGCTCCCCGCCGCGGCGCTCGCCGGGATCGCGTTCCCCGTGTGCGAGTGCGGCTCGGTCCCGGTCGCGCGCCGGCTGGCCAGCAAGGGCCTGGCGCCGTCGGCCGCCATCACGTTCATGCTGGCTGCGCCCATCCTCAATCCGGTCGTCGTGGCCTCCACGTTCGTCGCGTATCGCGGGCGCGACTCGCTCTGGGTCATGGTGCTCGGCCGGATGGCCCTGGGGTTCCTCGTCGCCGTCGCCGTGGGGTGGGTGATCGGCGCCACCCGGAAGGAGGACATCTTGAAGGCGCGCCCCGGCGACGACGACGTGGACGTCGAGGCGGGACCGGACGGATCGCGATGGGCGCGGTTCACCTCGCACCTGAGCGGGGACTTCTTCTTCATGGGCCGTTTCCTCGTCATGGGAGCGGCCATCGCGGCCGCCGTGCAGACGTTCGTCCCGCAGACGATCGTGACGAGGCTGGCGAACCTGCCGGTCCTGTCGCTGCTCGCGATGATGGGGCTGGCGTTCTTGATGTCGCTCTGCTCGGAGTCGGACGCGTTCGTGGCGGCGTCGTTCACGTCGTTCGGTCCCGCCGCGCAGCTCGCGTTCCTGGTCTCGGGTCCGATGATCGACCTCAAGCTCGCGGCACTCTACGCGGGCACGTACAGCAAGGGCTTCGTTCGCACCGTGGTGGTAACCGTCGTGGCCGTCACGTTGGTCGGCACGCTCTGGATCCAGGTGGTGTTCGGATGAGGCTGCGCTGGAGCCCTTCGCGCGTCGCGACCGGTGCCGTGCTTGCCGCGTGGGCCGCGTTCTTCTGGTTCCTGTTGGTGAGCGGGCGCTGGTCGCTCTACCTGTCGACGCGCACGTTCTGGGTGGTGCCGACCGGAGCCGTGCTGATGACGATCGCGGCGGTGGGCCGGCTGGCTACGGCCCGGGTCATCCGACCGCAGCCGCTCCCGAGCGCCACGTCGTGGACGCTCGGCGTGGTCGCCCTCCCCGTGGTGCTGCTCATGGTCCTCCCGCCGGCCACGCTCTCCGGCTACGCGCTGGGTCGCCGGAGCTCGTTCGTCGGATCGGGCGTCGTGGTGTCGACGTCGGACATCACATCGGGAACGATCTCGTTCATCGACGTCGCTGCGGCGCAGTCATCCAAGACCGGCATGGCGGCGCTGCGCTCACGGGCGGGCGAGCAGGTCACGTTGGAGGGGTTCGTCTGGCATGAGGACGGGGCCTCGGCCGACGAGATCCTCCTGACCCGGTACGTCGTCACGTGCTGTGTCGCGGACGCGACGAGCGCCCAGGTCCGCGTGGTGAACGTCCCTCCCGGCCGGTTCAAGCCGGACGACTGGGTGAGCGTCACCGGACGCATCTACCCGCTCGGGAGCGAGATCCTGGTCGATGCGAGCGACGTTCACTCGATCCCCCAGCCGGAGCGGCCCTACCTCACGCCGTAGCGCGCTTCACCGTCGGCGGGCGCAGTCCCCGCACGTGCCGATCAGGTCGAGCCGGTGATCGACGTCCGCGAAGCCGGCCCGCTTCGCCAGCCGGTCCAGGGTCTTGTCGAGCGTCCCCTCCAGGTCGGACGGCACGGTCACGTCCTCGACCCGGCCGCAGCGCGAGCAGATCAGGTGGTGGTGGTGTTCGGTGAGCTCCTCGGTCAACTCGAACCGAGCGAACTCGCCCTCGGTGATCACGCGCCGAACCACGCCGGCCTGCTCGAGGACCGCCAGGTTCCGGTACGCCGAGCTCTGCGGAGGAGCCGCACGTCCCGACACGACGTCGGTCATGGATACCGGCTTACCCGCCCGCCGCAGCATGTCCACCAGCGCGCGGCGCTTCGGCGTGTAACGCTGTCCCACGTCGTGCAGCCGCGTCTCGATCGTCGCGTGGAGGTCGCTCGCCCGGCTGGACTTCATAGGTCGACCTCTTCGGTGGCGGGCAGACGCGGTGCGACGCTGCGCTTGGCGATCGCCACCACCACGAACACCGCGGCCGCGATGAGCACGATCGTGCCGCCCGGTGCCGTGCCCCAGATCCTCGATGCCGCCAACCCGGCGATCACCGAGCTCACGCTGACCGCGATGGACCACCGAAGCGTGGAACCGAACGACCGGGCGAGCATCTGACCGCTCGCCACAGGCAGCACCATCATCGCGGCGATCAGCAGGATGCCGACGATCCGCATCGCGGCGACCACGGCCACGGCCGTCAGCACGGCGAGCACGTTGTTGACGGATCCGACCGGCAGTCCCGAGACGCGAGCCCAATCCTCGTCGGTCACGACCGCGAACAGGACGCGGCGCAACAGCAGCATCGCCACGACGATCACCGCACCCAGGACCAGGATCACGACGAGCTCACTGTCGTTCACGGTCAGCGGCTGGCCGAACAGGTAGGTCAGCAGGCTCGCGTTGAGGCCACCCCCCAAGCTCACGAGCACCACGCCGAGCGCGATCCCCGAATAGAAGAAGAGCGCGAGGGCGAGGTCGCCGGAGGCGCGGCGACGCGAACGCAGCCATTCGACGCCCAGCGCGCCGCCGACGGCGAACACCAACGCGGTCCACACCGGCCAGATGCCGGCGATCAGGCCGGCACCGACACCGGCGAACGCGACATGGCCGATCCCGTCGCCGATCAGCGACATCCGTTTCTGCACGAGGAACGTTCCGATCATCGGCGCGAACACGCCGACCGCGATGCCGGCCACGAGCGCGCGCTGCATGAACCCGAGCTCGAAGGGATACGGGAGCGCGGACACCGGCCACGGCATCAGCGCAGCCCCTCGAGCCAGAGCGGCAGGTCCTCGCGGTGGACGCCCAGGCTCACGCCCTCGTCGATCAGCTTCGACGGAGGACCGTCGAACAACACCGTGCCCTTCAACACGACGACCCGATCCAGATCGTTCGCGACGGCCGAGAGCTCATGGGAGACGAGCAGCACCCCGGCGCCGTGCTCGTGCATCAGATGGACCAGGGAGTCGCGGAAGCGGCGCTGCGACTCGGCGTCGACCCCGGCGATGGGCTCATCCAACACCAGGAGCTGGGGCTCGCTCGCGAACGCTCGCGCGATGAAGGCTCGCTGCTGCTGCCCACCCGACAGCTCGTTCACGGGTTTCTGCGCGAACTCCGCCAGCCCGACGGACTCCAACGCGTGTCGTGAGAATCCCCTGTCCTCCTTGCGGAGGGGACGCCACCAGCCCCGCTTCGCGAGGCGGCCCGTGGCGACGATCTCCTCGACCGTGGCGGGGACCTCCGATCCCAACACGGGCCGCTGGGGCACGTATCCGAGGCGCCATCGATCCTGCACGCGCAGCGGGAGAGACACCGAAGAGACGCACCTCGCCCTCCGTCGGAGTGAGCGAGCCGAGCAGCAGCTTCACGAGCGTCGACTTGCCGGAGCCGTTGGGGCCGACGAGGGCCACGAACTCCCCCGGGCCCACGCGAAGGTCGACGTGGTCGAGCACCGGCATGCGCCCGTACGCGAACGACACTCCGGATGCCTCCAGCAGCGGGACACCCGCGGGAGCGCGCGGCCCGGTGGGATCAGGAGCAACCAAGCGCCGACCTCAAGGTCGAGAGGTTCTCCCGCATCTGCGAACCATAGTCGTCCCCCGCCGCGAGCTCTTCGTCGGTCAACCCTTCGAGCGTATGGAGAACGGCGGTCTGCACGCCGGCCTCGTCCGCAAGCGTCTCGGCGACCTTCGGGGACACCAGATCCTCGGTGAAGATGGTCGTGACCCCTTGCCGCGACACCAGGTCCTTCAGCTCCGACAGGCGTTGCGCGCTCGGTTCGGCATCGGGGGCCAGCCCGGTGATCGCCTCCTGCGTCAACCCGTACTCGGCGGCCAGGTAGCCGAACGCGGCGTGGTTCGTGACGATGAGCGTGCGTTCGCACGACGCGAGGCCGGTCCGGTAGTCGTCGGCCAGCTGCGAGATCTCGTGCGTGAACGCATCGGCGTTGGTCCGGAACGTGGCGGCGTCATCGGGCGCCGCCTTCGCGAGCGCGGCACGCACCTCGTCCACCATCCGCGCGTAGAGGAGCGGATCGAGCCACACGTGCGGATCGACCGCCAACCCTTCCTGGGTTCCGCCGGGAGGCTCCACGGTGGGCAAGCCCGCGAGGAGGTCGACCGTGACGCCCTCCGCATCGCCCAACGCGTCCTCCACCGCCGGCTGGAACCCCCCGCCCAGGTACAGGACGACGTCGGCGGTCGCGATCGACTCGACCTGGTCCGGTGAGAGCTCGAGGTCGTGCGGCTCGACGCCCGGCGGGGTGAGGTTGGTGACGTCGACGAGATCGCTGCCCACCTTCTGCGCCGCCTCCTGCACGGGGTAGAACGCGGCGACGACCGAAAGCGAGCCGGACGAACGGCCGCCGGATCCGGAGGATGACGCGCACCCGGCGCCGAGCGACCCCGTCACGACCAGCATCGCGATCGCGATCGACGCACGGCCGAGCGGGCGGTGTGTCGAAGGAGGCGTCGCACTTCTCAGAATAAGAATCGCTCTCATTACTGTCGGCAGGCTAACAGCCGGCGTGCGCGACGGTCAACCCTCGAACATCGGCGTCGCTCGGATCCCCCGAGGGTCAGCGGGCCAGGCGGATACGGCCCGAGCCGGTCCGCTCCACCAGACCGTCGCGCTCGAGCGCGTCAACCGCCAGGTCGACGCGCGGCATCGCATAGCCGAGCGCCGCGGCGATCGTCCGGATCGTCGCGGCGCGGTCGCGGCCCCGGAGCTCGCGCAACACTCCCCCGCGCGCCTGGCGCATGGAGCCTTCGAACGCCGGCTGGCTGCGGCCGCTCCGCCGGCCCGCCCGGCCGTTCGCCCGGAACCGGCACGCCCTGGCGAGCGGACAGGCCTCGCAGCGCGGAACGGGGAGGCACACCGCGCGCCCCAGATCCATCACCGCTTGGTTCCAGTCGCCCGGAGCCTCCCGAAGGAGCCACCGGGCCGCTGCGGCGACGACGTCGGCCGCCGGAACCTCGTCGGGTTCGCGGCCGAACGCGAGCCTCGCCATCACCTTGCGGACGTTCGTATCGACCGCGGCGACCGATACGCCGAACGCGATCGACGCGACGGCGGATGCCGTGTACGGACCGATGCCGGGGAGCGCGAGCAGCGTGGAGACGTCGGACGGAACCTCGCCGCCCGTGTCGCGGACGATGGAGCGCGCCGCGTCCTGCAGGGACGCCGCCCGGCGAGCGTACCCGAGGCCTCCCCAGGCGCGGAGCACGTCGGCGCGCGACGCCGCCGCGAGCGCTCGAACATCGGGGAACCGCTGCATGAACGCCGGGAAAGCCTCGGCCACCCGGGACGCCTGCGTCTGCTGGAGCATGATCTCCGAGACGAGCACCGCGTAGGGGTCGTGCATCCGCCGCCAGGGGTACCCGGGGTCGTTCGCCCGGAACCAGGCCAGGAGCGCTTCCCGGGCGCGATCGCGACGACTAGGCTCGTTCGACGGGAGGGCCATGGCCGAGATCCGAGATGTCATGAGCACGGAGCTTGTTGCCGTCTCCCCACGAGCGACGATCGCCGAGGCCGCCACGGTGATGGGGACCGGTCACGTCGGGGCGGCACTGGTGATGGACGGCGACGCCCTGGTGGGCATCTTCACGGAGCGAGACATCCTGCGCGCGCTGGCGTCGGACTTCGACGCGGCCGGGCACCTGGTGTCCCACTGGATGACTGAGCGCCCGACGACGCTTCCTCCCGGCGCCGACACGGGCGAGGCGCTCGGCATGATGCTGAGCGGCGGTTTCCGACACGTGCCGGTCGTGGACGACGACCTCGTGGTGGGCATCGTCTCCATGCGCGACGTGGCCCCGCTCGGCTGACGTCGACAGGCCATCGGCTAGAAGCCGGCTTTCGACTCCTTGGGAGGCATGGCCTCGGCCGCATCCTTGAGCGCCTTGTGGATCTCGCGGAACACGTCGCCGACGTATGACGCCGGCTGACTTCCCCCCGCCGTGCCGCGCACCGCCGACGCCGTCACCTCCACTGCCTTCTCGAACACCATCCAATCCGTTTCGCGAGACATATAGACCTCCATCGGACCCCTCGGGTACTAGGCTTCGCGTCCGAAAGGCTACTCGACGGCTATGGCATCCTCACGAGCGGAACCCGACACCTTCGGAGCGGCCGCCGCGCTCGAGCGGATGGTCTTCTTCTCCGATGCCGTCTTCGCGATCGCGATGACGCTCCTCGTGTTGAACATCCCCCACCCGGCTCGGAGGCAGAACGTGGCGGCGTTCCTCACGACGCAGGACGGCAAGTTCGTTGCCTTCTTCATCAGCTTCTGGGTGATCGCGTTGTTCTGGATGGGTCACCACCGGCTCTTCCGGTTCGTCCGCGAGTACGACCACGGCTTGATCATGCTGAACCTCGCACTGCTGTTCTGCATCGCGTTCCTGCCGTACCCGAGCGCCATCCTCGGCGACCATCCGGCGGACGTCGGCGCGACGGTGTTCTACGCAGTGACGATCTCCGTCACCGGTTTCGTGTCGGCCTCACTCACGTGGTACACGGTGATCCACCGTCATTTCACCGGCCCGCTGCATCCGGCCATGGCGCGCTACTACGTGTTCCGCGGTCTCGCCGCCCCGCTCGTGTTCCTGCTCTCGATCCCGCTCGCGTTCGTGAACACGACTGCCGCGCAGGCGAGCTGGTACCTGCTCTTCGTCCTGCAGTTCGTCGGTCGACGGGTCACGGAGCGACGCGCCGGCGTCGACCGTTCGCGCTAGTCGAACGCGCGCTCGCCGGAGAGCGCCTGACCGAGGATCAGCGTGTGGATCTCGCTCGTGCCCTCGTACGTCAGGACCGACTCGAGGTTGTTCGCGTGACGGATCACCGGGTACTCCAGCGTGATCCCGGACGCGCCCAGGATCGTTCGCGCGGTCCGTGCGATCTGCAGCGCCTCGCGCACGTTGTTGAGCTTGCCCATGCTCACGTGTTCGGGTCGCAAGCGCCCCTCGTCCTTCATCCGGCCGAGGTGCAGCGCGAGCAGCGTCCCCGTGTTCAGCTCCGTCGCCATGTTCGCGAGCTTCTCCTGCGTGAGCTGGAACCCGGCGATCGGCCGGCCCCACTGCACCCGCGTCTTCGAGTACTCGAGCGCGCACGCGAAGCACGCGCGAGCGGCGCCCATGGCTCCCCACACGATCCCGAACCGCGCTTCGGACAGGCATGAGAGCGGACCCTTCATGCCCGACACGTCGAGCGCGGCGTCCTCGGGCAGCCGGACGCCGTCGAACACCAGCTCCGATGTCACGCTCGCGCGGAGGGAGAGCTTGCGATGGATGTCGCTGGCGGAGAAGCCGGGCGTGTCCGTCGGCACGAGGAACCCACGGATGCCGTCGTCGGTCTGGGCCCAGATGACGGCGACGTCGGCGATCGAGCCGTTGGTGATCCACATCTTCGAGCCGTTGAGCACCCACCCGTCGCCGTCTCGTTTCGCGGACGTGCGCATGTGGTTCGGGTCGCTGCCGAAGTCCGCCTCGGTCAGGCCGAAGCACCCGATCACCTCACCGGTCGCCATCTTCGGGAGCCACTGCTGCTTCTGCTCCTCGGTGCCGTACTTCCGGATCGGGAACATGCAGAGCGACCCCTGGACGCTCACGAACGAGCGGAACCCCGAATCGCCCGCCTCGAGCTCCAGGCACGCGAGGCCGTACGTGACGGCGTTCGCGCCGAGGCACCCGTATCCCTCAAGGTGCATGCCCAACAGTCCGAGCCGGCCGAGCTCGAGGGCGACCTCTTTGGGGAACGTGCCGGCTTCGAACCACCCGTCGATGCCCGGCAGGACGTTGTCTGCCACCCACTCGCGCACCAGATCGCGCACCTGCCGCTCCTCCGTGGAGAGCAGATGGTCGAGGTCGAGGAAATCGAGCGGATCGGGAGCTGTCATGGGCGGGTAGCCTAACGCGCCCGCCCGGACGTCAAGCGTCGGCCGCGGCCGGCCGATGGGGGAACGTGGGGGAGAAGACAGACATCAGGCGGGACGGACCGATGCGGCGCATCGCGGCTGCGCTGCTGACGTTGTTGATGCTCGCGGCTGTCACCTCCGTCGCCGGAGCCACGACGCCGATCGAGTCGGCGCGCGGGCGAGCGCACCACCTCGGCACCCAGGTCGTGGCTGCGCGTGCCTCGGCGGCAGAGCTCCAGCGCCGGATCCTCTCGCTGGCGTCGGACGTGGCCACCGCCCGTCGCGCCCTCGGGCGCCTCCAGGGACGGCTCGTGGAGTCCCAGCACGAACTGGCCGACGCGCAGGTGCAGGTGGAAGCCGTGCAGGCCCGGCTGAACGATCGTGCACGTCAGGCATTCATGATGTCGGGGCCGGGCGCGTACGCCGCGTACCTGCTGGGAGCCGACTCCTTCTCCGACCTCATGGACCGCACGATCTTGCTCGACAGCGTCCAACAGGCGGACGCGGCCCTCGGCGCGGAGGCCCAAGCCGAAGCGACACGGATGGCGTCGGCGCAGGCAACGCTCGAGCGAGCGACGAGCGAACGAACCCGATTGGTCGCGCGCATCCAGTCCCGGCAGACCGACCTGCTGACGGCGTTCGCCGCGCAGCAGGCCGCGCTGGCGCAGCTCGCCGGTCAACGGCGAGACGCGGTGCGACACGTGCGGACGCTCGAACGGCGGATCGCCCGGCGAGCCGGTGCGCTCCCCTTCGGCGATTGGGCCCGCCGCTTCCTCGAACACATCAGCGCCCCGACGTGTCGCCACAACGTCGTGGTGGTCGTGGCATGGCAGGCCAACGAGTTCACGCAAGCCCGATGGAACCCGCTCGCCACCACGCACCGCATGGCCGGGTCGACGAGCTTCAACGACGTCGGGGTGCAGAACTACGTCTCGCTGACGCAGGGGTTGCGCGCGTCCGCACAGACGCTCGCGGGCGGTGCGGCGTCGTTCGGGTACCAGGCGATCCTGGACTCGTTGGGTCGCTGCGACGGCGCGATGACGACCGCAGAGGCGATCCGTGCATCGGCATGGTGCCGAGGATGTTCGAACGGGAGCTACGTGACCGGGCTCCTCCCGATGGTGCAGGACTACTTCGGACGCTACGTCACGCGCCACGCCTGAACGGTTCCCAGCCGACGACGGAGCGATCGTGTCGATATCGTTCCTCCTCGCTCGTCGATAAGGTGGACGGGGCCGACGGCGGCCGCGACGATCCGAAGGAGGGCAGCGTGCGATACATGCTGTTGATCTACGGCGATGAGACGGCGTTCGCCAACATGTCGCCAGAAGACACGAACAGCGTCTTCGCGGAGTACGAGAAGTACTCGGCATGGCTCACCGAGAAGGGCTGGATGCGCGCCGGCGATCCGCTCGCGGACACGGGCCAGTCCACTACCGTCCGGCAGGTGGATGGCAAGGTGCTCGCGACCGACGGACCGTTCGCGGAGACCAAGGAGCAGCTCGGGGGCTACTACATCGTCGAGTGCGCGAACCTCGACGAGGCGATCGAGGCGGCCGGGAGGATCCCGTCGCTGGCTGCGGGAGGATCGATCGAGGTCAGGCCCCTCATCGACATGTGAGCGAGGCAGCGGAGGTCGTCGACCGCCTGTTCCGGCGCGAGTCGGGGCGTGCGGTGGCGACGCTCATCCGCGTGCTCGGCGACTTCGACCTGGCCGAGGAGGCCGTGCAGGAGGCGTTCGCGATCGCATTGGATCGCTGGCCCGTGGACGGGATCCCCGACAACCCGGGAGCCTGGATCACGTCGACGGCCCGCAACCGCGCGATCGACCGCATCCGGCGTGAGCAGCAGCGGCCCGGGAAGACCGAAGCGGCGCAACGGATACGCGACCTCGAATCACTGGGTGACGACATGCATGAGATCACCGACGACCGGCTCCGATTGATCTTCACGTGCTGTCACCCGGCGCTTCCCGCTGGAATCGCGGGTGGCGCTCACGCTCCGGACGGTCGGCGGCTTGTCCACGCGGGAGATCGCGCGCGCGTTCATCTCCACCGAGACGACGATCCAGCAACGTCTGGTCCGCGCGAAGAAGAAGATCCGCGACGCCGCGATCCCCTACCGGGTCCCGCCGCGTGAGCTGCTGCCCGAGCGGTTCGACGGCGTGCTCGCCGTGCTGTACCTGATCTTCAACGAGGGCTACAGCGCGACCGAAGGTCCTCTCGTCCGCGTGGAGCTGTGCGACGAGGCGATCTGGCTGGCGCGCGTCCTGTCGACCCTCATGCCCGACGAGCCGGAGGCGCTCGGCCTCCTCGCGCTCATGCTGCTGCAGCACTCCCGGCACCGCGCCCGCGTGGACGCGGCGGGCGCGCTCGTCCTGCTGGAGGACCAGGATCGCTCCCTCTGGGATCGCGATCTCATCCGGGAGGGCCTGGAGACGCTGGACCGCGCGATGGCGCTCGGCGCGCCCGGCCCGTACCAGGTGCAGGCGGCGATCGCGGCCCTCCATGCCCGCGCACCGCGCGCCGAGGACACCGACTGGCCGCAGATCGCCACGCTCTACCGGGCGCTGGCCGAGCGGGCTCCCTCGCCGGTCGTGTCGCTCAACCGGGCGGTCGCGGTCGCGATGGCCGACGGACCGGACGCGGGGCTCGCGCTCACGGACGAACTGGCGGACGAGCTGGACTCCTACCACCTGTTCCATTCCGCGCGCGCCGACCTGCTCCGGCGACTCGGACCGCCGCGAGGAGGCGTCCGCCGCGTACGAACGAGCCCTCGCGTTGACGACGAACCCACACGAACGGGCATTCCTGGAGCATCGTCTTCGCGAAGGCTGACCGCTGCTCTAGAGTTGCCCTTCGATGCTCTTCCCCACGGTCGATTTCGCGGTCTTCTTCTGCCTGGTCTTCTTGGGCCACTGGCTCCTGAACCCACGCCCGCTGCCGTGGAAGCTGTTCATGATCGCGGCGAGCTACGTGTTCTACGCCTGGTGGGACTGGCATTTCGTGTGGCTGCTGGCGGGGGTCAGCACGATCGCCCAGATCGGCGGGCTCGCGGTCGCGAAGCAGCAGGAGCCGGCCCGGCGGCGTCTGGTGATGGCGATCGCCGTCGTGGCCACGCTCGCCCCGCTCGCGTACTTCAAGTACTACGGCTTCTTCGCCCTCAACGTGACCAACGGGCTCTCCCGGCTCGGCATCCACGCGGGCCCGCCGTTGATCCAGGTGATCCTGCCCGTCGGGGTCTCGTTCTTCTCGTTCATGGCGGTCGCATACGTCGTGGACATCCAGCGAGGCGACACCAAGCCGGCCAGCTTGGATCGACCTCTACCTGTACCTGTCGTTCTTCCCGCACCTGGTCGCCGGGCCGATCGTGCGGCCGAACGAGCTGATCCCCCAGCTCGACGTCCGACGCGACCCGCGGCACGTCGACATCGGGGGCGCCGCATGGCTGATCCTCGGCGGCCTGTTCAAGAAGGTGGTGGTCTCGAGCTTCCTGGCGTCGGCGATCGTCGACCCGGTGTTCGGCGATCCCGCGCGTCACGGCGCGGTCGAGACGCTGTTCGCGATCTGGGGATACGCGATCGTGATCTATGCCGACTTCAGCGGGTACACCGACATCGCGATCGGCGTTGCCAAGCTCCTCGGCTTCCAGTTCCCGCAGAACTTCGACCGGCCGTACAGCGCCCGGTCGCTGCAGGACTTCTGGCGCCGGTGGCACATGACGCTCAGCCGATGGCTCCGCGATTACCTCTATATCCCCCTCGGCGGCTCGAAGAAGGGGGAGCGCCGGACGTACCTGAACATCCTCATCACCATGGTGCTCGGGGGCCTGTGGCACGGCGCCGCGTGGACGTTCGTGTTCTGGGGCGCGTATCACGGGGTCGGCCAGTGCCTGGGTGCCTATCGCCGGGCAACGCGCGCGAAGCGTGGCCTGCCCCCTCTCGCCGAGACGCCGGCGCGCATCTGGGGTCAGCGCATCCTGACGTTCAACCTCGTCTGCGTCGGATGGGTCTTCTTCCGCGCGGATTCGCTCTCGACCGCGTTCTCGATGCTCGGCCGGCTGATCACCGGCTGGGGCGGATCGACCGCCCTCGTGACCCCGATGGTCGTCGGCACGATCGCCTTCATGCTGGCGCTCCAGTACGCGCCGCACACCACCGCTGATCGCATCGTCGATCGCGTCGCCGGTTTGCGCCCGGTCGCGATGGGCGCGGTCTTCGCGGTGACGCTGTTCGTCATCGTGACGCTCGGCCCCCAGGGCGTCGCCCCGTTCATCTACTTCCGGTTCTGACCATGACGACACCGAGGACATCCAGGGATCGCCCCGCCCCCGCCGCGAAAGGGCCGGAACGGCCTGCGCACCACGAGCGCCCCACGATGCCGGCCGGCAAGGTCTTCGTGGTGATGCTGGTGTGCCTGCTGCTCTGGGCGTTCCTGTTCGCGCCCACGATGAAACGCGCGGCGGAGGCCTCACCGGACGGTGCCCGCCGGTCGGCCGCGCTCGCGATCCTGACGCCGTTCGTCGCGATCAACGACGCGCTCCAGATCACGAAGCTGACGGACGCCGTGGAGCAGGCGCTCGGGCGCGATCCCAACGAAGCACCCGGTGGCGGGATCGTCGTTCCTCCCGAACCGATCCCGAGCGAGCCGGGGACCGGCGGCCAGGGCTCCGGCGGGAACGTCCACACCAAGGGACCCATCCGCAAGCCGACCGGCCACGAACAAGCTCCGCGTCGTGGTGGTCGGCGACTCCCTCGCGTCGGGGCTGGGGGTGTACCTGGAGCGTGCGCTGAAGCCGTCGCTCGTCCGGGTGTCGCGCCAGGGCCGCATCTCCACAGGGCTCGCGCGCCCGGACTACTTCGACTGGCCGGCCGCGCTCTCGGAGATCGTGGACAACTTCCGCCCGGATCTGATCGTCGTGATGCTCGGAGAGAACGACAACCAGGCGTTGCGGGACGCCGCCGGTCATGAAGAGACGCAGGTGGGCACGATCGACTGGCCGAGGGCCTACGGCGAACGCGTGACGGACTTCATGCACCTGGCGACGTCGAAGGGCGCTCGCGTCGTATGGGTCGGGCTGCCGGTCGTGAGCGACAAGGGGCGGTGGGGCATCATCCAACGTCAGGACGACGTGTTCGAACACAGCGCGCACACCGTCGACGACGTCGCCTACCTCGACACGTGGGACATGTTCGCAGCGCCCGACGGCGGGTACACGGCCTTCTATCGCAGCGGCGGCACCGTCGAGCTCGTCCGCGAGGCCGACGGTCTGCACTTCAATGCCACGGGGTACGCGCTGCTAGCTCGAGCAGTCCTCGAGGTGGCCCAACGGCAGTTCGACCTGACGCCGCGAGTCGTCGGAGGCTAGCCCGCGAGGAGCGACTTCGTCAGGTAGCACATGACCGCCCCGACGGGGACCGGACGCCCGTCGTCGGCGTACAGGTTCGTGCTGGCGATGAACGGCCCGTGCGCGACCGTGTAGCCGAGCTTCTCGTAGAGGCCGCGAGCGGCGGCGTCATCATCGGCGAGCGAGACGCAGAGCCCGATGCGCGGGATCCCGCGCTCGCGCGTGGCCGCCTCCAGGAAGGTCATCATCGCGGTGGCCACACCGAGCCGTCGCGCCTCCGGCGCGACGGCGACATCCCGGATCTCGCCACACCTTTCGCGCTCCGCCGACTCGGAGTACTCATCGTGTCCGGGGAACAGCACCATCGCCTTGCCGACCGGACGCGCGTCCTTCCAGGCGACCACCTGGACCAGCTCACCCCGCTCCTGCGCCGCAAGGCGCTTCGCGTACTCGGTCGAGTTCCAGGCCGGCAGGCCCGCGGCGAACCGCCGCAGCTCCTCGGTTCGGATACGACGAACCTCGATCGTTCCGGCGCGTGGATGGGTCACGCGCCGGCGCCGGCCAGGTAGTCGTGGACGAGCGTCACCGCGATCGCGCCCTCGCCCACCGCCGAGGCCACCCGCTTGACCGACCGGTGACGGACGTCCCCCGCCGCGAACACGCCGGGCAGGCTGGTTTCGAGGAGCATCGGCATGCGTCGGAGCGGCCACCCGGGGGGCGCGAGATCGCCTGCGATGTCCCGGCCGGTGAGGATGAAGCCCCACTCGTCCCGGGCGAGGTCCGCAGGGAGCCAGTCAGTGTGCGGCGCTGCTCCGATGAGGACGAAGAGGGCGGCAGCCGCGATCTCCTCCTCCGCGCCGGTTCCGGGATCACGAAGCAGGAGCCGCTCCAGGCGCCCCCGGCCGCCCCCTCCGACGACCTCCACGGAGGATCGAACGTCGATGTTCCCGGTCGAAGCGATCTCTTTGATCAGGTAATCGGACGTGGTCTCCGCCAGCGCCTCACCCCGCACGAGGATCGTCACGTGTTCGGCGAACTTGGCGAGGTGGATCGCCGCTTGTCCGGCCGAGTTGCCTCCCCCGGAGATGAAGACCCGCTTGCCCTTCATGGCGGGTGCCTCGGAGACGGCGGCGCCGTAGAAGACGCCTGCGCCCGACAGGGCCTCGAGCTCGGGGACGCCGAGCCGCCGGTACGACACCCCGGTGCCGATCACGATCGCGCGCGTCCCGATCTCCCGCCCGTCGGACAGGCGGAGCACGTAGCCGCCGGGGTTCCTTCGGAGCTCGAGAACCTCTCGCATGAACGAGAAGGTCGCGCCGAAGAGCCACGCCTGTTCGTACGCCCGGATCGCCAGCGAATTCCCGCTGATCCCGGTGGGGAACCCGAGGAAGTTCCTGATCAGCGAGCTCGTTCCGGCCTGCCCGCCGACGGCTTCCCGTTCGACGACGAGCGTGCGAAGCCCTTCGGACGCGGCGTACACCGCCGCACCCAACCCGGCCGGCCCGGCGCCGATCACCGCCAGGTCGAACGGCTCGCCGGACGGCCCTCCCATGGCATCCAGGTCACCGAGCAATGCATCGGCGATCTCGGCGTTCGATGGGTTCGACAAGACCGTTCCCAGGACCTCGACGAGCGGCAGGTCCGCCGTCGTCCGTGCCGCCCGAGCGAGCAGCTCCCGACCCTCCTCGGATTCCGCCGGTCGCTCGACGAACGCCAGCCCGTTCCGAGTGAAGATGTCACGGAGCTCGTGCATCCGAGGCGTCCCGGTTTCGCCGACCAGCGTGAAACCCACCGCTCCGCCCTCGCCGACGCCGCGGTTCCAGTCGAGCAGGAACCCCTGAACGACGACGTGGAAGTCCTCGCTCCTCGGGGGTCTCGGTTTGGGCAGGTAGTAGTCGAACGCGCCCGATCCCATCGCCTCGAGGATCGGACCCGCGGCGCGCCGATCGCCCCACGAGATCAGGAGGCCCCGCTTCGACAGCGGATACAGCTCGCGAGCTCGATCGAGGAGCTCGGTCCCGCTCATATCCGGCATCCATTGGTCTGCGAGGATCAATGCCACGTCGACCCCGGTCTCGAGCCACGCGGCGAGACGCTCCAACGCGTCCGGTCCCGAGGAGGCAGTCGAGACCTCGTAGTCGTTGGCGTACCGCAGCCGCATCTCCGTCTCGACGGAACGGAGCGCGTCGGGCTCATCGTCCACCACCAACAGGACCGGCTTCATCTCGGCCCACCCGCTCGGGTCAGCCGGTGGCGACATCCACCAACGTCTCGTCGACGTAGCACCACATCCAGTCCTCGCCGGGCTCGAGCGAACGCGCGATCGGATGCCCGATCTCACGCGCGTGCCGGCTCGCGTGCTTGTTCTTCGACGAGTCGCAACATCCGACCTGGCCGCACATCATGCACATCCTGAGGTGCACCCAGGTGTCGCCGAGCGCCACGCATCGATCACAACCGTCGGACCCGCGCCGCACGTCGTGGATCATGCCGAGGTGCGAGCAGGACCTCGACCCCGACTTCCGGGATCGCTGGAGCGCGAACCGGATGTTCGAGACGATGCCCACAGGTTCCTCCAGCGGCGCGCTACACCTTGATCGGAACGTCCGGCAGCTTCGCGAGCGCCGCGACCTCGTCGGCGGGATCGAACTCCACTTCCGGGAGCCGGCCGTTCAGGTAATCGTCGTACGCCTGCATGTCGAAGTGGCCGTGACCGGACAGATTGAACAGGATCACGCGCTCCTCGCCGGCCTCCCGCGCCTCGATCGCCTCGTCGATCGCGCCCATGATCGCGTGCGCGGGCTCCGGCCCCGGGACGATCCCCTGCGCCTTGGCGAACTGGACCGCGGCGCCGAAGATCTCGTTCTGCGTGTACGCCTTCGCCTGCATGTAGCCCTCGCGGACCAGCAGCGAGAGCGACGGCGAGTCGCCGTGATAGCGCAAGCCACCCGCGTGCACGGGAGCGGGCACGAAGTCGTGACCCAGCGTGTACATCGGGACGATCGGCGCGATCTGCGCCGTGTCCCCGTAGTCGTATGCGAACGTGCCCTTGGTGAGCGTGGGGCACGCCGCGGGCTCCGTCGCGAGGAACCGGAGGTCGGGGGTCTCCCCGCGGAGCTTGCCGGCCATGAACGGATAGGCGAGACCGGCGTAGTTCGATCCGCCTCCGACGCACCCGATGATGACGTCGGGCCGTTCCCCGGCCATCTCCATCTGCTTCTGCGCCTCCAACCCGATCACCGACTGATGCAGGAGCACGTGGCCCAGCACGCTTCCGAGCGAGTAGTTCGTGTCCTCGTGCGTGGCGGCGTCCTCGACCGCTTCGCTGATCGCGATGCCGAGCGATCCGGTCGAGTCGGGATGCTGCGCCAGGATCGCGCGACCGGAGTTCGTGGTGTCGGACGGCGACGACAGCACGACGGCGCCGAACATCTCCATGAAGATGCGCCGGTAGGGCTTCTGCTCGAACGATGCCTTCACCATGTACACCGTGCATGCCAGCCCGAACATGCTGCACGCCATCGCCATGGATGAGCCCCATTGCCCCGCGCCGGTCTCGGTGGCGATCCGACGGATCCCTGCTTCCTTGTTGAAGTAGGCCTGCGGCACAGCGGTGTTCGGCTTGTGCGACCCGGCGGGCGACACGCTCTCGTTCTTGAAATAGATGCGGGCGGGCGTCTGCAAGGCCTGCTCCAACCGTGTCGCCCGGAACAACGGGGTCGGCCTCCACAGCCGGTAGATGTCGATGACCGGACCGGGGATGTCGATCCACTGGTCGGTGGAGACCTCCTGCATGATCAGGCTCATCGGGAACAACGGCGCCAGGTCCGCGGGCCCGATGGGCTCTTTGGTCATGGGACTCAACGGCGGGAGCGGGGCCACTTTCTGCGCCAGGTCCGGCATGATGTTGAACCACGCCGACGGCACGTCTTCGGGTCGAAGGTCGAATCGGGTGCGCTGCTCGCTCATGGGGAAGCCTCCTCCATCGCCACGTCCGGGGCGCGAGCCTACCGTGCCGGTCGCAGGATGGCTATCGACACCGAGTGGGAGGATGGTGCCGGCGATGCAACCTCCCGGGCGCTTCGTGCGTCAGAGGGCCGGGTGGACTCCGCCTTGTGCCGCCGACCTCCTGGGAGGGATGCATGTCAGTTCCACGTGGGCGCCCCAGCGGCGCCATGGTGTTCGCATTCTCGGTCGTCCTCGCGATGACCGGCATCACGTCTCTCCCGATGGCGCACGCCGGCGGCAACGGTCCGTCGGTCCGACTCGTCTCCGCCGTCGACTCCGTCACGCTGAAGCGCCCACCGGGCCAACGGGCGTACCTCGATCTGGGGACGTACGTCGCGTCCGTCGGCGGGGCGTTCGAGATCTGGGCCACCCGTCCCGACTACGACACGCCGGTCTCCGTGTCGCAGGTCGTTCGGTCGGGAGCGGACCTCACCATGTATCCGCTCCCATCATCGGTCGAGCGCGACTGGAAGGGGTTGTCGAAGTTCCTGCACCTGGTCGTCACCGACGCAGAGGGAAGCGTGGTGCTCGATCGGTACCACGCGTTCTGCCCCGGCGCCGGTGAGCTCGCTCGGGTGAGCGACGACGGACCCGACGTCGCGACGTATCCGCAGTTCTGCGGCGGCAACCCGTTCACGCTCGGCGCCGTGTGGGGCATCGACAGCGGCTGGGCGTCGAGCGCGTTCGGATACGGCACCAATGATTCCATCGATGGACCCGACGGCCACTACACGGCGGTCGTGTCGATCGCCGACAACTATCAGGCCATGTTCGGCGTGGCACCGCAGGATGCGTCGGTGAGCGTGGACGTGCGGGTCAAGACCACGAAACGCGGGACCTGCCTTCCCTTCTGCGTTCCGCTTCCGCGACCCGGCGTGCGCGGTCGCGGCCGATCCGCCGGTGTGCCGTCAGCGTCGGTGCCGATCATGACGAACCCCGACCCGAGCATCCGGCCCGACCTGATCGCGCTCCCGGCCTGGGGCATCACGATCGACCATCAGCGCAAGGACAACCGTGACTTCATCGACTTCGGCGCGACCGTATGGGACAGGGGACCGTCTCCGATGGTGGTCGAGGGATTCCGCCGGCCGGGCGAGGCGATCATGGACGGCTGGGAGTACTTCTACGCGAACGGAGAGCCGGTCGGCCGGGCGCCGGCAGGCGACCTGATGTACGACGCCCGCCCGGGACATCAACACTGGCACTTCGAACAGTTCGCCCGGTATTCATTGCTCGCCGCGGACCAGACCCAGATCGTCCGGAGCGAGAAGACGGGGTTCTGCCTGGCGCCCACGGACGCGATCGACATGACGGCTCCGGGTGCCGAGTGGAACCCGTACTCGATCGGGCTCGCCACCGCCTGCGGCAGCCGGAGCTCGATCTGGACGCGAGAGGTGCTTCCGACCGGGTGGGGTGACACGTACTTCCAGGGGCTGCCCGGACAATCGTTCGACATCACAGACCTCCCCAACGGCACGTATTTCATCTCGGTCCAGGCGAACCCCGACGGCCATGCTGATCGAGGGCAGCACCGCCAACAACACCGAGCTCCGAGAGATCAAGCTCCGCGGGACGCCGGGGCACCGCAGGGTCATCGTGCCGCTCTGGCACGGGATCAACACGGAGGGCAACGGCGGAGGAGGAGGCGGTGTCCCGGTCCCCGGCCCGGGCGGCGCGGGCTAGTCCTCGGTCGACATGTGCCACTTCCGCGGCGCGATGAGGGCGTCGGCTTCGGCCGGCCCCCATCCGCCGCGGGGGTAGCGATGGACCTCGCCCCGGACGTCCAGGACGGGCTCCAGCAGCTCCCACGCGCGCTCCACCCCGTCCTGCCGCAGGAACAACGTGTGGTCGCCTTCCATGGCGCCGAGCAGCAACAGCTCGTACGCGTCGATCAGCGGAGACCGGAACTCCTTGTCGTAGTCGAAGTCCATCGTGACCCTGCCGAGCTCGATGCCCGGACCGGGCTTCTTCGCGTTGACGGCGAGCGTGATCCCCTCGTCGGGCTGGATCGCGCAGCGTCAGGTGATCGCGTTGCGGAAGATCGATGTCGCTGCCACGGAACACGTTGAACGGCACCTTGCGGAACTTCAGCGTGATCTCCGTCGACTTCTTCGCCAGGCCCTTGCCGGTCCGAAGGTAGAACGGCACGTCGGCCCAGCGCCAGTTGTCGATGTCGACCTGGAGCGCCGCGAACGTTTCCGTGTTCGAGTCGTCGGCCACGCCGGGCTCTGAGCGGTAGCCCTCGTATTGTCCCCGCACCAACTTCGTCGGATCGCAGAACTGTGCCGAGCGCAGCACCTTCACGGTCTCGTCGCGCAACCGATCGGGCTCGAAGTTGACCGGCGGCTCCATCGCCAGGAACGTCATCATCTGGAACAGGTGCGTGGAGACCAGGTCGCGGATGGCGCCGGTCTGCTCGTAGAACGCCCCGCGCCCCTCGATCCCGATCGACTCGGCAGCCGTGATCTGCACATGATCGAGGTAGCGGCGGTTCCAGATGGGCTCGAAGAGGCCGTTCGCGAACCGGAACGCCAGGATGTTCTGCACGGTCTCCTTGCCCAGGTAGTGATCGATGCGGAAGACCTGCTTCTCGTCGAACACCGCGTGGATGCATCTGTTCAGCTCCCGGGCGCTCGCGAGGTCTCGTCCGAACGGCTTCTCGAAGACGATCTTCGCGCCGACCTGGAGTCCCGCCTCGCCGATCCGTTTCACGATGTCCGGATAGGCGATCCGGGGGGGTCGCGCAGTAGAAGAAGCGGTTGCCCTGCGTGCCGTGCGTCGCGTCGATGTCCACGAGGTCCTCGGCGACCTCGCTCATGGCGCCGGCATCGGAGAACTCCCCGGGGACGTATCGCAGGTGTTTGGCGAAGTCCATCCAGACCTCGCCGACGGGTTCGCGCCTGCCGAACTCCTTCACGGAGTCCCGGGCGTGCTGGCGGAACTCGTCGTCGGTGAAGACCGTGCGCGCGTACCCGACGATCGCGAACTCCTCGGGCAGCATGCCCTCCAGATACAGATGGAAGAACGCGGGCAGGAGCTTGCGCCGGGTCAGGTCGCCCGAGGCGCCGAAGATGACGATCGCTTGGGGAGCCGCGTGCCGACGGCGCGCCACGTCAGCCGGGCTCCTCGGTCTTCACCGCGTGGCCCCCGAACTCGTTGCGCAACGCGGCGATCACCTTCGCGCTGTACGACTCGTCCTGCCGCGAGGCGAACCGCGAGAACAGCGCCAGCGCCGTGATGGGCGCGGGGACGTTCTCGGCGATCGCCGCCTCCAACGTCCATCGCCCCTCGCCGGAGTCGTCGACGTACCCACGGATGTCATCGAGGCCCGGGTGGCTGACGAGCGCGTCGTGCAGCAGCTCCAGCAACCACGAACGCACGACGCTGCCGTACCTCCAGATGCCCGCGATCTGCTCCAGGTCCACATCGAACGCAGATCGCTCCATGATCTCGAAGCCCTCGCCGTACGCGGCGAGCAGCCCGTACTCGATGCCGTTGTGGACCATCTTCACGAAATGGCCGGCACCGGACGGCCCGACGTGCGCGTAGCCGTCCTGAGGTGCGAGCGCGAGGAACGCGGGTTCGACCACGGCGACCGCGTCCGGTTCGCCACCCACCATCAGGCAATAGCCGTTGGCGAGCCCCCAGACGCCGCCACTCGTGCCGCAGTCCAGGAACCGGATGCCGCCCGCGGCCAGTTGCTCGGCGCGGCGCTGCGAGTCGTGCCAGTTCGAGTTTCCCCCGTCCACGATCACATCGCCGCTGCCGAGGATGCCGCCGAGCTCGCGAACCGTGCTCTCGGTGATCTCCCCTGCGGGCACCATCAGCCAGACGACCTTGGGCGACCCGAGCTTCGAACAGAGCTCGGCGAGGGATGCCGCTCCGTCGGCGCCGGACGTGACGGCAGCGGCCACCGCGTCGGCCGACGGGTCGTACGCCACCACCTGATGGCCGTGTTGCTGGAGTCGCACCGTCATGTTGCCGCCCATGCGGCCGAGGCCGACCATCCCCAGCTTCACTCGTCACCGCCCGGCTGTGTCGCGACCTCGACCCAGTCGTCGTCGGTCAGGTGTGCGGCGAACACCGGCACGGGATCCACCGCCGGTCCTTCGACAGGCTCGCCGGTCTCGACGTCGAAGACGCTGCCGTGGCACGGACAGACCACCTTCGCCTCTCGATCGTCGAAATCGCCTTCCGCGAGCGAGCAACCCTGGTGCGTGCATTCATCGCCGAATGCGAACAGCCGATGTTCCACGTGCGCGACCGCGATCCGCCCGGCCGGAGCGTCGAACGCCCGCATCTCACCCTCGGGGATCTCGGCGATCCCCGCCAACCGGATGAACTCCATGATCACTCCTCCCGGCGTGCCGAGCCGTTGGAACACTACCGGTCGGGACGCTCCGTCAACGGGCGTCCTGCACGGCCGACCAGCTCCGCTGGAGCAGCGTGATCCCGCCGAGGACCGTCAACGCGATCAGCACCGGGCGCATCGCGCCGGGGATCAACAGGCCGACGATCAACGCCAGGAACCGTTCGAGCCGCTGGAAGAACCCCTCGGTGAGCGACACGCCGACCGCCTCCGCCTCGGCTCTGACGTGGCTCACCGACAGGCTCACGACGAGCGTGATGAGCGCGAGCGCGGCTTCGAACCCGTCCCCGTTCGCGGAGAGCGCCCAGAACAAGCACGAGAACAAGATCGCGTCGGATACCCGATCAAGGACCGAATCCATGAACGCGCCGGAGCGCTTCTCCTCGCCGCGCTGACGCGCAACCGACCCATCGAAGACGTCGCACAGGCCGGCGAGGATCAACAGCAGACCGGCCACGAGCCAGTCCCCCGTGACGATCAGGGTCCCCACCGCGATGTTGAGCGCGAGCGACAGCAGGGTCAGCTGGTACGGACGGACGCCGGACCACAAGAGGAACGCGAGGATGCCGCGATACGGCCACGCGAAGATGCGCTGCATCGCCCCGCCGGCCGCGCCCTCGCTCTTGCGAGGCGCCGGCATGTCGCGGACCTTCGAGGCTTCGCGTTCGAGGTGCGCGTCGCGCTTGCCCACTAGTCCATCACCGACCCGACGACTAGCCGGTGTGTGGCTCGAAGCCCACCACGACGTAGCGGAAGCTTCCGCCGGGTGCCTGGTAGACGATCTCCTCGCCCTTCGCCACGCCTATGAGCGCCGAGCCGAACGGCGATGTGATGGTGACCGTTCGCGCGCCCGATGCCTTCTCCTCGGCGTGCTCGGCCAGGAGGTAGGTCTCGTCCTCGGTGTCGTCATCGTCCAGCGGACGAACGGTCACGAGCATGCCCGGACCGACGGCGTCGGCCCCGGTCGGCGCCTCGACGATGTCGGGGTCGCGGAGCATCTGCTGGAGCTTGCGGATCTTCGACTCCATCAGTCCTTGCTCGTTCTTCGCGGCGTCGTACTCGGAGTTCTCGCGGATGTCGCCGTGCTCGCGCGCCACCTTGATGCGCTCGGAGATGTAGGGGCGGCCGTTCTCGATCAGCTCGGCCAGCTCGGCCTTCAGCCGGTTGTACGCGTCGAGCGTCAGGCGCGCCGTGGGCTGCTGCCCCTCCTTCCGGGGCTGGCGATTCTGAAGCTCTTCTGGCAGTTCGACCATGGGATCGAGTCTAGCTCCGGAGAGATCGCCCTCGCCGTCCGCCTCGGTTACAGCTCCGAGAAGTAGATGTTCTTGAGCTCGGTGTAGAGCTCGGCTGCGTGCATCCCCATCTCCCGGCCGATGCCGCTCTGCTTGTAGCCGCCGAACGGCGCTTCCGTGTGGACGCTCGAGGACGAGTTCACGCTGATGTTGCCGGTTCGGATGCCCTTCGCGACGCGGATCCCGCGGCCCAGGTTCTGGGTCCATACCGACCCCGACAGTCCGTACGGAGAGTCGTTCGCCAAGCGGATCGCCTCTTCCTCCGACTCGAACGACAGGATGCACGCGACCGGACCGAAGATCTCCTCCTGCGCGACCTGCATGTCGTTGTGGACGTCGGCCAGCACGGCCGGTCGCATGAAGAACCCCGGGCGCTCCGGGACGTCACCGCCGGTGACCCGCCGGGCGCCCTCGTCCACTCCCAGGTAGATGTAGTCGATCGAGGTCTGCCGCTGACCGCGAGAGATCAACGGACCCATCTCGGTCGCCTCGTCGAGCGGGTCGCCCACCGCGATGGCCTCGACCCGCTTGGCGAAGCGTTCGACGAACTCGTCGTAGATCGGCTCCTCGACGAACGTCCGCGAGCGCGCGCAGCAGTCCTGCCCCGCGTTGTCGAAGACGGACCAGATCGACTTCTCCACGCACACGTCGAGGTCGGTGTCGGCGAAGACGACGTTGGCGGACTTGCCGCCGAGCTCGAGGGAGACCCGGGTGATGTTGCGCGCGGCCTCCTGCATGACCGTCGTGCCGACCTCCGTCGAGCCGGTGAAGCTGATCTTGGAGACCCGCGGATCCGCGACGAGCGCCCCCGCGACCGTGGAGCCGGGTCCTGGAAGGACGGAGAGCGTGCCTTCGGGGAGACCCGCCTCGACCAGGATGTCGGCGATCGCCAGCGCGGTCAGCGGCGTCTGCGACGCGGGCTTCACGATCGCGGTGTTCCCGCATGCGAGCGCCGGCGCGATCTTCCATGAGGCGATCACGGCGGGGAAGTTCCAGGGCGTGATCAGCACGCAGACGCCGACCGGCTCGCGGAGCGTCACGTCGATGCCGGGCGGCACGATCGGGATCGTCTCGCCGAAGATCTTGTTGGCGGCGCCGCCCCAGTACTCGAAGACGTTGGCCGCGAGGTCGATCTCACCCCGAGCGGCGTTGATCGGCTTGCCGCCGTTGCGTGCCTCGAGGCGCGCGAGATCTTCCAGCCGTTCGCGGATCAGGAACGAAGCCTTGGTGAGGACCCGGCCGCGCTCACGGGCGCTCGTACGCGCCCACGGCCCTTCCTCGAACGCTTCGACGGCCACGTCGACCGCACGATGCGCGTCTTCGGGACCCGCCTCCGCCACATCCGCCATGGGTTCGGCGGTGCCGGGCTCCACCACCTCGAACGTCTTGCCCTCGACGGCGGCGATGCGTTCCCCGCCGACGATCAACAGCTCCGCCACGGACAGCTCCTTCTCGGGGTGACGCGCCGATGATAGGTCGGATGCGCGCACTCGATGCATCAGAACCTGCTCGTTGGGTCAGAACTCCACGTCGGCAGCACCGGACTCGGCCGCGATCGTCGCGGCGCATGCGTTGCTCGCGAGGTCCGTCGGAGCGATCGATGGCGTCCAGAGCATGGTGCCGCTCGTGCTCTCGGTCTTCGTCGCCCCGGTGGTGGTTCCAAGTGTGACGGTGATCGTGGACCCACTCATCACCATGGTCGAACCCACGAACGTCCTGGCAGCGGTGACGTAATTCGTCCCCCCCAATGCGGTGATACCGAACGGTAGCTGCGCAGAGTCCGCGGAGTCGAAGATCGTCACCGTGTCACTCACGGTGCCCTTGTTGAGTCGCAGCGTCACCGTTTGAGAGGTGCCGGTCCAGCCGACAAGGATGGTTTCGGGGTCCATCGGTTCGCTGAACGTGAAGGTGATGGTGTCGCCTGTCTCCGCTCTGCCCACGATGCCGCCCGATGCGTTCGATGTCTGGACGTTCGAGGCGGAGGGCACCGTGTTGTCCACGATGACGGATCCCGTGAAGCTCCCCGTGTTGCCCGCGACATCCGTCGCGTTGACCGTGAAGGTCTTCGAGCCGGCGAACTGCGGGTTGGTCGCGGTCAGCGAAGCGCTTCGGTAGATGTAGCTCATGCCGCCCACCGTCCACGGCCCGCCCGCCGTCGTGAGCACGACCG
Organism: uncultured Actinomycetes bacterium; assembly: GCA_963723855.1. Taxonomy (GTDB): domain Bacteria; phylum Actinomycetota; class UBA4738; order UBA4738; family HRBIN12; genus JBBQVZ01. Next base: position 67,261 of record CAVRSI010000025.1, read on the forward strand.
CGGTGCTCCCGGTCGTGATGCTGGCCACGTTGGCGGTGAGGGTCGAGATGACGTGGGTCCCGGTGGTCCCGGCGGTATCGTCCGCGTTCGCGTAGACGAAGTACGTACCGCCCTGCTTCACGAACCCCGGTCTGTCGCCGGCGGTCTTGTTGATCACTGCGGCGCTGACGACCGGTGGGGTCGTGTCGACCACGTTGATCGCGGCGCTGGCGGTGGATCCGAGCGAGCCGACCGCGAAGACCGTGTGCGCGCCGAGCGCGGTTCCGGCGGGGATGGTGACGCTCAGCACGGCGGAGCCGCCGACCGGCACAGGCGATGGCATGATCGAGCCGGTGAGCAAGGCACCGCCCGCACTATCCAAGTGGTAGGTCACCGTCTCGCCGTCCAGGAAGTTCGCGATCGAGCCGGCGCTCGTCGTGGGGAGCGCGTTGAACGTGGTCGTGGTGAGTGTGAGCGACGGGGATCCGACCGTGGCCGTGGCGCTCTGCGCGCTCTCCGGCCCGGTCCAGAGTGCTTGCTTCGGCGTCACCGCATACTTCCAGGTCCCAGGCGCCACGCCGAACTCGGTGCAGGTGAGCGTCGCGATCGTCCCGGTGCATGAGGCGAGCACCGTCTGCGGAACCCCGGTCGAGGAGTTGAACCGCCGGACCGTGTAGCCGGCCACCGGGGCGGTGTTCGGGAAGCGCGCGACGGCCCACGACACCGTCACGTCGCGACCGTTGACCGAGGTCGTCGGCGTGTTCCCCTGCGGGACCGACACGGCCCTCGCGTACGCCCTCGGGGTCGCGGCTGTAGCCGTCCACGCTGCCTCGGCGATCCCGGGCGTTGCGACGACCAGGGACGCCACGATGGCCACGCCCGTGAGCACGCGCCTCACGCCGTGACCGCCGGTCCTTCGGGCCCTCAACACACTGTCACCTCAGTTGATGTGCGAAGGAGGGCGGCTGTTGCCGCCCTCCTTCGCCGGGAGCTTCGTTGGTTAGCTGCTGGCGCCGGAGAGCGTGACCGGGATCGTGAAGACCGCACCCTGGCAGGCATTGTCGGACGCGTTGCTCATCGCTGCCGCGCCCGTCAGCGTGAACTGGGCCGCGCCGGTCGGGGGAACGGTCAGCGAAAGACCCGTCTGGTTGACGAACGTGACGCCGGTCGACGCGTTGCACAGCGCGCCCTTGTCCGAGGTGACGGCCCCGCTGCCGGTCACCGACGCGACGGTCACGGGGTACGGGTTCGGGTTGTTGATCTTGAGGAGGACGTCGCCCGTGCCGCTCGGGTACAGGGTCGCCGTGGTCGACGCCGAGACGTCCACCGTGGTCAGGGCCTGTGCGGTGCCTGCCTTGGCGTATCCCTGGCCGCCACCCGATGCCGTCCACGCCGCGTACGCGACGCTCGACACCAAGATGATGCCGAACAGGATCGAGCCTGCCGTGATGCGCCGGTACCAACGCGAGTCCCTGAACCGTGTCATGCCGAGCCTCCTGTGTTTGAGCCCCTCGGGCCGTGTCCGCCGACCGATCGGCCGGCGTGCGTTCTTGACCGTTCCTTGAGCGTTCCTTGACACTGCTATCGGCGGGGTAGCGCGAAAGACGGATACCCATTTCTCGGGAGTTTCTGGGTCATCTGGCCGACACGTTTCAGCCGGATGGGTGACCGAGGAGCTCACCCTTCAAAGAGAAGGCGTACCCTTCTCCGGCACGCGGAACGGGCAGGAGGTCGGCATGCGTCTCGAAGGCAAGGTCGCGTTGATCACCGGTGGTGCCAGCGGCATGGGGAAGGTCGCCGCGGAGCTCTTCGCTCGCGAAGGCGCCAACGTCGTGTTGACCGATGTCTCGGACGAGTTGGGCCAGGCGACCGCGGCTGCGATCACGGCCGCGGGGGGCAACGCCGAATACGTGCACGCCGACGTGTCGAACGAATCCGACGCCGAATCCATGGTGGGCGTCGCAGTCACGCGATTCGGCAGACTCGACGTGCTCTACAACAACGCAGGGATCATGCCCGCCGAGGACGGTTCCGTCCATCTCACGGCCGCTGCGGTGTGGGACACCGTCCTCGCGGTGAACGTCAAAGGTGTCGCCTTCGGCTGCAAGTACGGGATCCCCGCGATGCTCGGAACGGGAGGCGGCTCGATCATCAACGTTGCCTCGTTCGTGGCGTGGATGGGCGCCGCGACCTCACAGACCGCATACACCGCCTCGAAGGGCGCGGTATTGGCGATGACCCGCGAGATCGCCGTCGAGTACGCCCGCAAGGGGATCCGCTGCAACGCCCTGTGCCCGGGCCCGATCGAGACACCGCTCTTGATGCAGCTCCTCTCCGACGAGGAGAAGCGTCAGCGACGCTTCGTGCATATCCCGATGGGCCGACTCGGCCAGGCGGAGGAGCTCGCGAAGGCGGCCCTCTTCCTGGCGAGTGATGACTCCAGCTACATGACGGGTGCCTCGCTGATCGTCGATGGCGGCATCACGGCTGCATACGTGACGCCCGACGACTGAGCGCCTGATGGTCCGCATCATCGGATAGCCGGACGAGACGTACCATCGTTGGGTCGATGCAGAGCCTGCTCGCCACCGGCCATCCCGCGATCCCAACCACGGGTGATATCGACTTCACGCCGTTGCTGTACGCGGCGCTCATCCTCCTCGCGGTGCGCCGGTCGCACCTCCCCTTCAAGCTCTGGGCGATCCCGGCGGCGATCTTCGCCGGCGGACTGATCGACTCCATCTCGGACGGGTTCGGACCTTCGATGGTCACGAACGTCTGCATCCTCTCCTTGGTGGCCCTCCTCATCCCCCTGCGGGGACGTCGGATGCCGCCCATCCCTCCTCCGGAGGTTTGACAGACAAACCCCGGATGTGGCTCGATACGCGTCGTCGAACGCCGATTCGGGAGGGGGATCGCATGTCCGAACGGAAGGTCGGTTCCGTCACCTATCAAGAGGTGGACGAGGACTACTTCAAGTCGAGAGGGCTGCGGCGACATGCCGGCATGTGGTCCCTTTGGGGCCTCGGCGTCGGCGCCGTCATCTCGGGCGAGTTCTACGGCTGGAACTTCGGCCTGGGCACCGGTGGGTTCGGTGGTTTGCTCGTCGCGGCCGCGCTGATGGCGCTCATGTACTACGGCCTGGTCTACTCGATCGCCGAGATGTCCCCAGCCCTACCGCATACCGGCGGCGCGTACTCGTTCGCACGGTCGGCGATGGGCCCGTGGGGCGGCTTCCTCACCGGCCTCGCCGAGAACATGGAGTACGTGATCACGCCCGCCGTGGTCGTCGGCGCGATGGGCCTGCTCTGGCAGCAGGTCGTGGTCGGGTTGTTCAACGCCGGCGGGCACTTCGACGCGGCCGGGAACGTGGTCGGTGTGACGTGGTGGAACAGCCTCCCGTTCTGGTGGGCCGTGTTCTACATCATCTTCGTCGGCATCAACATCATCGGCATCGAGGCCACGATGCGCTTCACCGTCACGATCACGGTGCTGTCGATCTGCGTCCTGCTCTTCTTCTTCTTGGCGGCGATCTTCTCCGGGAAGCTCGACTTCTCCGCTGTGGAACAACCAATCGAGCGCCGGCACGGTCGATCCCGGGCGGAGGTGGTCCGTGGCTCCCGTTCGGGATGAGCGGGATCTTCAAGTCGTTACCGTTCGCGATCTGGTTCTTCCTCGCCATCGAGGAGGTCCCGCTCGCGGCGGAGGAGTCGATGGACCCGCGCCGCGACGTGCCGAGAGGCTCGGTGCTCGCGATGCACACGCTGCTGATCGCAGCGGTCCTGACCCTGGTCTTCAACACCGCGCTCCCGGGCGGGGCGTTCCTGTACGGCACGTCGGGGTTCCCGCTCCTGGACGGCTTCAAGGCGATCTTCGGATCGAGCGGGAAGCTCGCGTACGTCTTCGGCTGCCTGTTCATGATCGGGCTGATCGCCAGCTTCTTCACGATCATCTTCGCGTACGGCCGGAACACCTACTCGCTGTCGCGAGCCGGTTACTTCCCGAAGTTCCTCTCGAGGACGCATGGCGAGCGGAAGACGCCGCACGTGGCCCTGATCGCGGGCGCGATCGTCGGGTACGTGGTCGCGATCATCGTCTGGAAGCTGGGAACGACGTCGCTCGGGGCCAAGGTGGTGGCGGCGCTGCTGAACATGGCCGTGTTCGCGGCCGTGATCTCGTACATCCTCCAGATGACGTCGTTCGTCGTCCTCCGGCGGAAGCTCCCGAACATCGAGCGACCGTACCGGAGCAGGTGGGGCGTACCCGGGGCGGTGATCGCCGGAGGGCTCGCCGCGATCTCGCTGATCGCGATCTTCCTGAACTCGGCCTATCGCCCGGGCGTGTACGGCGTGGCCGTCTACTACGTCCTGGGCGTCCTGTACTTCGCGATCGCCGGGCGACACCGGCTGGTGCTCTCGCCCGAAGAGGAGTTCGCCCTCACCCTGGGCGAGAAAGGCGTCCCGGGCCAGGAAGGGTACGCGACCTCGAAGGAGGAGCAGGAATCGATCCTGGCGGGTGGTACCGGAGAGACCGCGCAGCCGTCGGCACCATCCGGGACCCCTCCCACGGGCTAGGGAGTCGTACGCCTGAACGCTGAGGGCGGTGGGCGGAACGCCCACCGCCCTCCGGCGACTACCGGAGGGAGAAACACGATGTCTGCCCAGGGAATGCTCGACGTCAAGCAGCTGGAGGAGCTCTCCGACTCCGGCGAGATCGACACCGTCCTATGCATGTTCACGGACCTGCAGGGACGCTTCCAGGGGAAACGGGTCCTCCCGCACTTCTTCCTGGAGGAGGTGCTCGGCGAGGAAGGGCTCCACGCCTGCCTGTACCTGCTGGCGATCGACATGGAGATGGAGCCGCTGCCCGGCTACGAGTACGCCAGCTGGGAGACCGGATACGGCGACTTCAAGATGATCCCCGATCTGAAGACGCTCCGGCTATGCCCGTGGCTCGAGAAGACCGCCATGGTCATCTGCGACATCCACGACGAGGACACGAACGAGCCGGTCGAGGTCGCGCCCCGGCAGATCCTGAAGCGGCAGATCCAGCGTGCGGCGGATGCCGGCTTCGTGGTCAAGACAGGGTCGGAGCTCGAGTTCTACCTGTTCAAGGACTCGTACGAGGAAGCGGCGGGACGCCGAGTACCAGGACCTGCGACCGAGCTCCACCTACATCATGGACTACCACATGCTCCAGACCACCAAGGACGAGTGGATCATCCGGCAGATCCGCAACGGCATGGTCGCGGCGGGCATCCCGGTCGAGTTCTCGAAGGGCGAGTTCGGCAAGGGGCAGCACGAGATCAACATCACGTACAGCGACGCGCTGTCGAACGCGGACAACCACGCGCTCTACAAGCACGGCGTCAAGGAGATCTGCGCGCTGAACGGCGTCGCTGCGTCGTTCATGGCGAAATGGACGATGGACGAGGCCGGGTCCTCGTGCCACCTGCACTCCAGCGTGTGGGACGCGAAGGGCGCGAAGTCGCTCATGCACGACGACGACGCGCCGCACCATCTGTCCGAGACCTACCGGCACTACATGGGCGGATTGATGGCCAACGCGCGCGAGATGGCGATCACGTACGCGCCGTTCGTGAACTCCTACAAGCGGTATCAGCTCGGGTCGTGGGCGCCGACGGCGATCGTATGGAGCCGCGACAACCGCACGTGCGGCTTCCGGACGGTCGGCGAGCACACGGGCTCGCGCGTGGAGTGCCGCATCCCCGGCGCCGACGCCAACCCGTACCTGGCGTTCGCCTCGACGATCGCGGCCGGCATGTGGGGCATCGCGAACAAGGTCGAGCCCCCGGAGATGTTCGTCGGCAACGCGTATGAGGCCAAGGACGTTCCGCGCGTTCCGTCGTCCCTGCACGAGGCCGTGGAGGCGTTCCGCGCAAGCGCGGTGGCGCGCGAAGCGTTCGGTGACTTCGTGTTCGAGCACCTGCTGAACACAGCCGTCCAGGAACAGATCATCTACGACAACAACTGCGTGACCGACTGGGAGCTGGCCCGGTACTTCGAGCGCGGCTGAAGCCTGAGCAGCTGTCTCCTATCCGGCGGCGAACGTCGGCTTCAGCGCGAAGTACACGTCGCGGTAGCGGCGGTACGCGTCGTCGTACGCCTCGCGTCGCTCGGGATCGGGTTCGTGCTCCTCGGGCTGGTAGCTGACGAACGCGCCGACGGCATCGGCCACCGTGGCGTGCACGCCCGAACCGACCGCCGCGAGGATCGCGGCGCCCGTCGCCGTCGTCTCTACGCTCGTCGGCACGCGGACGGGGAGCCCGGTGACGTCGGCCTTGATCTGCCGCCAGAGCGGCCCTTTGGCGCCGCCACCCACGATCGTCAGCCGGCGCGTCTCGAGCCCGGCGTTCCGCATCGCCTCCAGGATGTCCCGCAGCCCGAACGCGCTCCCCTCCAAGACCGCGCGCGTCATGTGCGCGCGGGTATGAGCGAGCGTGAGCCCGTAGAACACGCCGCGGGCCGCGCCGTTCCACTCCGGCGCCATCGCTCCCTGCATGCACGGGAGGAACACCAGCCCTTCCGCGCCGGCGGGCACGCTCGAGGCCTCCTTCGACAGGAAGTCGTACGCGTCGCCCAGCCCTTCTGCCTCCGCGGAGCGCTCGATCGGCGCGAACTGGTCGCGCCACCAACGCAGGTTGCCGCCCGAGACGAAGCCCGGGTTCTCGAGCAGCCAGGCATCCGGATCCGCATGCGGGTGACACTCGACGAGCATCGTCGGGTCCTCCCGCGGCTCGGCGGACGCGGCACAGACCGGCTCGGCCGTGCCGACCACGTCGCAGACCTCGCCGGGTGAGAAGACGCCGGCGCCGAGCGTCGCCGCCATCTCGTCGCCGCACCCCACTGCCACCTGCGTCGAAGCCGCGAGACCGGTCGCCTCGGCGAACTCTGCGGTGACCGTACCCACCGACTGGGTGCCTGCCGCCAGCTCCGGGAGCATCGAACGATCGATGCCCGTCGCCTCGAGGACGGCCTCCGACCAGGTCCGAGAACGCGGATCGAGCAACGCGAGCGACGAGGCGTTCGAGTAGTCGACGGCCGTCACGCCGCTCACGGCGCGGAGCGCATACGTCCCCGGCGACATGAGGGTGGCGGCGTCCTTCCACAGCTCCGGCTCCTCGTCGCGCACCCAGAGCGCCTTGAACACCGCGTGGGACGAGTCGAGGTTCGCGCCCACGTTCGCGTAGAACGCCTGAGGCGACATCGCCTTCGCGAGCGCGGCGGACTGGTCCTCTGCCCGGCGATCCATCCAGATCATCGCGGGGCGCACCGGACGGCCGGCGGCGTCGCAGACCACCATCCCGTCCAGCTGCGAGCCGAACGACAGTCCTTTGACGGCGGACGCCCCTTCCGGGACATCGGCGACCAGCCGAGCGACCGTTCGTTCGATCGCGCCGACCCACAGGTCGGGATCCTGCTCGGCCCAGGTGGGGTACGGGAACGACAGGTCGTACGCCTCGTAGGCGGACGCCACCAACGTGCCGTCGGCCGCATACAGCGCGGAGTTCGTCCCCTGGCTGCCGACGTCGCAGCCGATGACGTACGGGCCGCTCACGGGATGATCACCATCTTCAGGCCGGCGCCCGACCGGATGGTCTCGAACGCCTCGCCGATCTGCTCGAGCGGGAACCGGTGCGTCACAACGCCTTCCAGGTCCTCACGCCGGCGGTTGAGGTAGTCCATCGTGATGCGGTACTGCCGGTGCGACGCGCCGTACGCGCCCAGGATCGCGAGCTCCTTGTAGTGGAGCTGGTTCATGTCGAGCGGACTGACCGGGTCGTGCTTCGGCAGACCTGCGAAGTACACGACCTTCGCGCGCTTGGCGGCCATCTCGAGCGCGGCCTGCTGCGCCGGCTTCGCCGGCGCAGCGACGCACACCCGCTCGACCCCGAGGCCCGTCGGTGCGCGACAGCACGCCCTCGACCCCGTTGTCCTCGCCCGCGACCCACGCGTCGTCGATGAACTTCCCGACGACACCCGTGGCGATGTCGAGCCGGTCGCCGCTCACGTCGGTCATCCACACGCGGCTCGCGCCGCGGTCGCGCGCCATCACGGCCTGCCAACACCCGATGGGACCGGTGCCGAGGATCATCACGGTGTCGCCGAGCTGGATGTCCAACTGCTCGATGCCGTTCAGCGCGCAGGCGAACGGGTCGGCGACGGTCGCGAGATCCGACGGCAGGTGCTCGGGAAGCGGGATCAGGTTCTTCGTCGCGATCGGCGGGACCGCGGCGTAGTCCGCGTACGCGCCGGGGAACGGGTCGTATCCGTACAGCAGGTGGTGCTCGCACAGGTTCTGGAAGCCCTCCGTGCACCACCGGCACTCGCCGCACGTGAGGATCGAACCCAAGAACACGCGATCGCCCTCCTCCACGTCGGGCGGCAGGTCCGCGTCGGGACCGACCTCCACGAGCGTGCCCACGGGCTCATGTCCCAGCACCCACGGGACCGGCGCCTTCGGGTCGCCGTTGAAGAACGTGCGTGCGTCGGTCCCGCAGATGCCGCACGCCTCGACCTTCAGGATGGCGCCGCGGGGATCGAGCTTGGGCTCCTCGGCGTCGCCGACCTGTACGGCGTTCACCTCGGTCATGTACGCCGCTCTCATGCGCTCAGCTCCTGCTGCAGGGCGTCGTACGCCTTATCCGCGCTCCAACGTTCCCGGATCACTCGCGACAACGCCCGCGAGATCGCCTCGGGCGAGGTGTGCATGAAGATGTTGCGACCGACCGAGCAACCGATCGCCCCGGCGTTCACGGCCTGCTCCATCCGGCTCAGGAGCTCCTTGTCCTCCAGGCGCGAGCCACCCGCGAGCACCACCGGGATCCCGGACGTGGCCTCCACCAGCTTCGCGAACGACTCCGCGTCGCCCGGCCAGTTCGTCTTGACGATGTCGGCGCCGAGCTCGGCGCACAGTCGCACGTTGCGCCGCAGGTACTCGAACCCGTACTGCTCCTTCAACGCCTCGACGGAGGCGTAGGTGGTGGGGAACTCGGCCTCCGCGATGAACGGCATCCCGAGCGCTTCGCACTCGCGGCCCACCCCCGCGAGGATCCGGATCATCCCCGCCTCGGTATCCCCGCCCAGCGCCGTGAACAGCACGACCGCGTCGGCTCCCGTTCGCAGCGCCTCTTCGACCTCGGCGATCTGCACGATCTGCGGGCGGTCCCCGTCGGGGCTCGCCGACGCGGAGAGCAGCATCGCGAGCGATGTCTCTCGCTGGAACGCGGGCTGTGCGATCCGGATCATGCCCTTGCTCGCCATGATCACGTTGGCGCCTCCGGCCACGGTCTCGGCCGCGCGGGATGCGATGTCCGCGAGCGGTTCGAGGAACGTGGGGGATGTCATCCCGTGATCCAGCGCGCAGATGATGGACACACCTGCGGGGTCGATCACGCGCTTCAATCTCATCGTCTTGCCGATCGTCATCGGAACCTCCTTCCGGGACCACGGCGAACGACGGTGAACTCGAACGCGTCGCCGACGTGGTACTCGTGTGAGAGCAGGACCGGGTCACCGCCACGGTCGTAGTCAACCTGTCGCAGATACAGCAAGAGCGACCCGACGGGGATCTTCAGCTTGCGGGCGAGCGCACGGTCGGAGGCCATCGGCTCGATCGTCACCACGCCGTGCTGGATCGCGACGTGGGCGGCCGACTCCAGCAGGTCGTACACGGAGCCGTCCTCGAGCTGCTCGAGCACGTCCTCGCCGACCAACGACCGCGCGACGACGTCGCGGGAGAAGACCACCCGTCGCTCGTCGGCCGTCCGAACCCGCTCGACCGTCACCACGGGCTCGCCGGGTTCGATGTCCAAGGCCGCGGCCTCGCCGGCGCCCGCCTCCGCGATCGTGACATTGATGTCGACGGCCCCCGGCCGCATGCCGGACGCTCTGATCGCTTCCGTGACGCCGAAATTGACGTCCAGGTTGTTCCGGAGACGGGGCCGGTGCGTCGCGAACGTGCCGGCTCCGCGGCGTCGGGTCACGAAGCCGTCCTCTTCGAGGGAGCGGAGGGCCTCGCGGAGCGTGGCTCGCGAGACGCCGAGCTCATCGGCGAGCTGCGGTTCCGGCGGGAAGCGACTGCCAGGGGGGATCGCGCCCGACGTGATCCGCCCCGCGAGCTCGTCCCGCACCGAGAAAGAGAGTCGTCGCATCTGCAGCAGCGGAGCCTAGTTTGTCCGACAAAGACCGTCAAACCGGATCCCCTCACGAAGCAGGGCTGCGGCCATCTCAATGACCGCCAGTTGCGTGCCGATGGAACCCAGAGAGAGTCTTCAAGTTTTGAGCCCCTTGCGGGCTTCTCCGTCGAGCAACGGGAGCCCAGACATGCAGGAACGTTCGAGCAGCGGAGATCGAGGGGCCGTGCGCGTCCTGGTCGTCGACGACGATCGGGATGTCCGTGAGGTCATCCTCTCGGCGCTCGAGCGCGAGCACTTCGAGTTGCGACAGGCGGCCGACGGACGGTCCGCTGTGGACCTCGCGCAGTCGTTCCGGCCGGGACGTCATCCTGCTCGACCTGAACCTTCCCCAGTTGAGCGGCATCGACGTGTGCCAGCGGGTGCGCACGTTCTCCGACGCGTACATCTTGATGCTGACCGCCTCCGACGATCTGAGCGACAAGCTCGTCGGGCTGTCCGCGGGAGCGGACGACTACGTGACCAAGCCCTGCTCGATGCCGGAGGTGATCGCCAGGATCCGCGCGCTGATGCGCCGAACCCGGGACGCATCCACGACCAACGGGGTGCGCGCGTTCGGCGACCTTCGGGTCGACCCCTCCAGCCGTGAGGTGTACGTGGGCGGTCAACCGGTGGCGCTCACCAGGATCGAATTCGACCTGCTCGACGTCCTCTCGACCGACCCGAAGGCGGTGGTGTCCAGGGTGAGTCTCCTCGAACGCGTCTGGGGACCGAACTGGCATGGGGACGATCACATCGTGGACGTCCACATGTCCAACCTCCGTCACAAGATCGGGCCGACGTTCATCCGGACCGTGCGAGGGGTGGGCTACCGTCTGGGAAACGCCGCATGACGGCCGCCGGCGTGGTGCCCCCAGCCGAACGGCCCGAACCCACCTGTCCGGACGCTCGGATCCTGGTGGTCGACGACGGCGGGAGCAACGTCGAACTGTTGGAACGCGTGCTCACCGGCGCCGGGTACACCCACGTCCGTGGCTTCACCGACCCGAACGACCTCCTCGATCGCATCGACCGTGACGCCCCGGACCTGATCTTCTTGGACCTCCACACACCCCTGGACGGGTTGGGGCTGATCCGCGAGCTGCGCACGCGCTTCCCCAAGTCGGTCGAGCTTCCGATCATCGTCCTCACGGCCGACGTCACACCGGAGGCGAAACATCGCAGCCTGCTCGCCGGCGCGAGCGACTTCCTCACCAAGCCCCTCGACCGGACCGAGGTACTTTGCCGCGCAGCCAATCTGCTTGAGGCCCACGATCTGTACCTGCAGTTGCTCAGCCGCCAGGTCGATCTGGAGTCATTGGTCACCACGCAGACGGCGAAGTTGCAGGAACGCCTCTACGACCTTGGGCGGCTGGATCAGGAGCGCCGGAAGCTGCTGTCCCACCTGGTGCATGCCGAGGAGGAGGAGCGCAGGACGATCGCATCCGACATCCACGACGACCCGATCCAGAAGATGGTGGCCGCGTCCATGCGGTTGGACATGGTGCTCCAGGATCATCCCGAGCTCGCCGCCGATGAGCAGTTCCACAAGGCGCAGGACACGGTGAATCGATCGATCGAAAGCCTTCGCAGCCTGATGTTCGAGCTCCGACCCTACGTGTTGGACCACGACGGCCTCGCGGCGGCGCTCGCCGTGTTGGTACAGGAAGAGGGGAAGCTTGCGGGAGACACGACATACGTGGTCCACAGCTACCTGCACTCCGAACCACCGGAGAGCGTCCGGGTCATCCTGTACCGCATCGCACAGGAAGCGCTCGTCAACGTCCGCAAGCACGCGCACGCGACCACGGTCGACATCGCGTTGGAGGAGAGCAACGAGGGGTACACCCTGCAGGTCAAGGACGACGGTGTCGGCTTCGAACCCTCGGAGATCTCGGATCCGTCGCTCGGGCACATCGGTCTGACCTCGATGCGAGAGCGCGCCTCCCTGGCGGCCGGTTGGTTCCGCATCGAGAGCGCCTGCGGGTCCGGTACCGTCGCCGAGGCCTGGATCCCTCGAGAGGAAGAGGGAGCCGCGGCATGAGCGGCGCACGCAGACGATGACGCGTGGCCTGATCCGGACGCTGATCGCGGACGATGACGCCGAGATGCGGAGCGTGCTCATCGACATCATCGAACGGGCCGATCCGCTCACGCTCGTCGGGGTCGCCGAGGACGCGCAACAGGCGATCGAGCTCGCGAGCCGCCAGCAACCCGACGTGGCCTTGCTGGACGTGAAGATGCCGGGGGGCGGTCCGCGGGCCGCGCGCGAGATCCGCGCGTCCTCCCCCAAGACGGCGATCATCGCGCTGTCCGCCCACGAGGACGCCCGGAGCGTGCAGGAGATGCTCGCGGCCGGGGCCTACAACTACCTCACCAAGGGAACGAGTCCCAAGGACCTGGTCGAAGCCATCTGCTCGAGCGTGGAAGGTGAGGTTCGACTCTCGTCGCGGGCGGCGTCGTTCGTCGTCAGCGAGCTCGCGTCTCGCCTGGAGGCCGAGCGAGAGGTGGATCAACAGCGCTTCGCCTGGGACGAGCAGATCCATCGCGTCCTCGAGAGCGGCGGTTTGGAGTGCGTGTTCCAGCCGATCGTGGCGCTGGATACCGGGGAGCCGGTGGGGTTCGAGGCGCTCGCGCGGTTCGATTCGGAGCCCGTCCGGAGCCCAGGGGCGTGGTTCGCCGAGGCGAAGGCCCTTGGGTATGCGCTCGAGTTGGAGATCGCCGCCGTCGGCTCCGCCATCTCACACGTCGACCGCTTGCCCTCCGACACCTTCATGGCGTTGAACGTCTCCCCGACATCGATCATGTCGCCGCGGCTGATGGAGACGATCGGTCGCGTTCCGCTGGACCGCATCGTCGTGGAGGTCACCGAGCACGCCCCGATCACCGACTATCCACAGCTGCGGACCGCGATCGCGGCGCTCCGGCGCGGAGGAGCACGTCTGGCGGTCGACGACGTGGGCGCAGGACACGCGAGCTTGCGCCACATCCTGCAACTCGACCCGGATCTCATCAAGCTCGACGTCAGCCTGACGCGGGACATCCAGAGGCAGCGGTCGCAGCGCGCGATGGCATCGGCATTGGTCACGTTCGCGCGTGAGGTGGGAGCGAGCGTCATCGCGGTCGGCATCGAGACCGAGGAGGAGCTCAGGGTCATCCGCGAGTTGGGTGTCCCACTCGGTCAGGGCTACTACTTCGGTCGCCCCGACTCCCCCGAGATCCTCTGGCAGGCGAACGGGCTGGGATCGGTCGTCGGGCAGGCCTAGATCCCCGTTCCGTCCGTTGCACCGAACCTTGAGCGCGTCTTGACCTTCCGCAGACGCGCGGATGAGACTCCCCGTCGACATGACGGGTATGAGCTCGACATCCGCAGAGATCTTCGTGGCAGGGCCCCGGAACCTTCGCACGCGGCGTCCCGCCCGCACGTACGTCGGCCTCATCCTGATGAGCCTGATGCTCACGCTCGCGATCCAGCGCGTGGTCATCGCGGCGCCTCGCGCCTCCGGGCACGGAACGCTCCTGGTCCAGGGTGTGGACGGCAACGGCCGGGTGTCCTCAGCGGCCCGAATCATCGACATCTCCGGCGCACTGCCGGGGATGCAGCCCCAGACCTCTTCGTTCCAGGTTCGCAACACGGGCACGGTCCCGGTGGCCTTCGCGGTCGACACCAAGGGTCTGATCGCGAACGGCCCCCACTCCCTGGACAACGTGCTTCGGATCGCCGTGCGCGATCGTTCCGGGGCCCTCGTGTACCAAGGTCGCATCTCGGGATTGCGCATCGAGCACACCGGCCTCCTGGCGGCCGGGTCCGCGGCCCGGTTCACCGTCCAGACGACATGGCCGAGCACGCCTGGCGACGCCGCCTACGAAGGTGCCGGCATGGGCTTCACCGTGATGGCCAGCCCGTTCGCCGGCTAGGCCCTCAGACACCCATCGAATCGCAATCCCCGCAGCACGGTCCCCGCTCCACCCGTATATTCGGGGCATGAGTCGGATCCTCTTCGTCCACTGCGATGACGTTGATACCTTCGGCGTCGCACCCGGGGCCGTGGCGGCCGCCGGCGCCGACGTTCAGGTGTGGGACGCGTTGGATCGCAGCGTGTCGCGTCCCGACCTCGACAGCGTTCAGGGCGTCGTGCTCTTCGGCAGCACCTTCAACGTGGAACACGCCGACGAGCAGCCGTTCATCAAGGACGTCCGCGAACTGACGCTGGAGGCCATGGACCGACAGGTCCCGTTCCTGGGCGTGTGCTTCGGAGCGCAAGTGCTCGCGTGGTCGCTCGACGCACACGTCGGCAAGGCCCCCACCCGTGAGGTGGGGTTCGAACAGGTCCGGCTGGAGCCCGAGGCTGAGACCGATCCGCTCATCGGCCACTACCGCGACGGCGACGCGGTCTTCCAATGGCACATGGACACGTTCGAGCCGCCGGCCGGGGCGGATGTTGCTCGCCACAGGCGATCACGTCCGTCACCAAGCGTTCCGCGTCGGGGAGCGGGCCTGGGGCATCCAGTGGCACTTCGAGATCGACCGGCCGGAGCTCGAGTCCTGGCTGGACATCTTCGGCATGGAAGGCGACCTCCTCACGGAGTGGGGCAAGTCTGCCGAGGAGGTTCGGGCCGAGGCGGACACGTTCATGGCCGAACACGAACAGCGCGGCCGCGAGCTCTTCACGGGCTTCACGAACGTCGCGAAAGGGAACGCGGGTTGACGGAGTCGTACCGTCCGCTCATCGTGGTCGTCGGCTACCACCTGGCACCCGGCCGCGTGAGCCGTTGGCCCGAAGGCGGATACGGCGTGCCCGGGCCGTACCTCGATGCCCTTCGCCGAGCCGGCTCCCGCGTCTTGATCGTGAGTCCCGGTGAGACGAACGACCCGACGGAGATCCTGGAGCCTTTCGACGGGCTGATGCTGGTCGGGGGCGGCGACGTCGATCCCGCCCTCTACGGCGCAGAGCCGGACGCGGAACACACCTACGGCGTCGAACCCGATCGCGATCGGCTGGAGATCGATCTCCTCCTCGCCGCCGATCGACTAGGGATGCCGACGCTCGCGATCTGCCGGGGCATGCAGATCATGAACGTCGCGTTCGGCGGAACGCTCAACCAGCACCTCCCGGACGTGCAGGGCATGCTGGAACACGGTGTTCCCGTCGCCGACACGATCTCGACGCACGCGGTAAGACCGGCACCGAGCAGCCGGCTCCTGGCGACCGTCGGAGTCGACGAGTTGTCCTGCTCCTCCCACCATCATCAGGGGATCGACCAGATCGGGCAGGGAGCTCGTCGCGACGGGCTGGAGCGACGACGGGCTGGTCGAGGCGCTCGAGCGGGTTGCCGAGGATCCGTACCAGGACGGGTGGATGCTCGGCGTCCAATGGCATCCCGAGGACACGGCCGCGAACGACCCGGCGCAGCAGGCGATCTTCGACGGGTTCGCGCTGATGTCCAAGTGGCGCGGGTCCAGGGCGAAACCCGGGGAAGCGCATGGTCGCAACCGAGAGTATGGGCTCGTCGAATACGACGACGGTTGGCCGGGGATGTTCGAACACGAGGCGGCACTGATCCAGGACGCGCTCGGCGACCTCGTCGTTCGCATCGACCACGTGGGTTCGACGTCCGTGCCGGGACTCGCCGCGAAACCCGTGATCGATATCCAGCTCTCGGTGGCATCCCTGATCCCCCGGGCGCCGATCGTCGATCCCCTCCTCGCGGTCGGGTACCGACATAGGATCGATCCGATCGAGACCGAGCACGAGTTCCTCAGCCGGGGATACGACGACGACTACCCGCGGAAGGTCCACATCCACGTGTGCGAGACGGGCAGCGAGTGGGAACGCCGACATCTCGCGTTCCGCGACGAACTCCGCCGCGATCCGGAGACAGCCGCCGAGTACGCGGCCTTGAAACGACGGCTCGCGGCCGAGCACCCCCGCGACATCCAGACCTACGTGGACGGCAAGACGGCGTTCATCCGGTCGATCGAAGCGCGGGCCCTCGCCGACATGTAGCCCGAAGTAACTAGCGCGCGCGTCTCGGCTCGCCCATAATCCGCGCGTGGGGGACATCCGGGTCGTGCGGGCGCAGGGCCACGGGTTCGACCGAGGCATCCACATCGGCAAGGAGCTCGTGGACCTCGTGCAGGCCTCCGTCGCCTTCTACCACTTGTACCTCGAACGGCGCGGCGTCTCGTCCGAACAGCTCCAGGAACTGTTGACGCCGTACCTCGTGGGCGCGGAGACCTCGTACCCCGAGTCCATGAACGTGCTGAAAGGCATGTCGATCGGCGCGATGGTGCCGATCCTCGAGCTGTTCGCGATCAACGCGTTCGAGGAGCTCGAGCCGCTCCTCGAATCCCCCGAGGGCGAGCTGCTGTTCCTCCAGCGGAAGGAGGGCTACGTCAAGCCGCCGGTATCCCCCGCGAGCCCGGCGCCGCTGGAACGCTGCTCGAGCGTGTCCGTCCGGCTCCCCGACACGACGCTGATCGCCCACAACGAGCACTGGCTCGCAGGGGATCTGGGAAACGTCGCCGTCGTGATCGACCTTCCGGAAGACGGACGCGTCCCGGTGGTCTCGCCCACGGTCGTCTGCTGCCTCCCGGCGGTGGGGCTGAACGCCCACGGGGCGGGCCAGGGCATCGGATCGCTCACCGCCTCGGACGACGGCGTCGGCGTCCCGAGGGTGCTGGTGTCGCGGAGCTCGCTCGAGGCTCGCTCCCGAGCCGACGCGGTCGCCAGAGCCGCGATGCCCGGGCGGGCGGGAGGCTACGGGCACGTCTACGCGTTCTCGGACGACGCGTTCACGGTGGAGACCACCGGGCGCCGGCACCGCGTGCTCGACGGGGACGGGCCGCACACCAACCACTACCTGGACCCCGGGCTCGCCGCGATCGCGCCGCCCCCTTCCGAGGGCAGCCGCGCCCGGATCAGCCGGCTGGAGGTTCTGCTCGAGGAACGGCAACCGTCGTCGCCCGAGGACCTCATGGAGGTCATGCGCGACCACGACTCCGCTCCGCAGGCGATCTGCCTGCATCCCGAGCCGGAGGAGGGCGACGAGGCCTCGGCGGTGATGTTCTCGATGGTGGCCGACGTGGGCGCGAAACGGATGTGGGTCACCGCCGGCAACCCCTGCGAGTCGGACTACACCGAGATCGACCTGGCCGACCTGCGCCACTGACCGAAGGGAAACCGACCGACCGATGGCATGGACGACGCCGCTCCTCTACGAACGCCTGACCTGGCCCGAGGTGCGCAGGGCCGCCGGCGAGGACCGGGTGTGCCTCATCCCGGCGGGGACGCTCGAGGATCATGGACCCCATCTCCCGCTCGATACCGATACGCGCATCGCCTCCGAGATCTGCCGGCGGGCGGCCGCCGCCATCCCGGACGACGTCGTGCTCCTGCCGCCGATCATCCACGGGTACACGCCGCACCACATGGCCTTCCCCGGCCCGATCACGATCGGCTGGGAGACCTTCGTCAAGTACGCCGTGGACATCGGGACATCGTTGGCGCGGCACGGCTTCAGGCGGATCCTGTACCTGAACGGCCACGGCTCGAACATCCCGCTCATCGACATGGCCGCCCGTCTGGTCGGTCTGGAGCATCCCGATGTGCTGGCGGCTGCCGCCTTCTACCTCACGAGCGAGGAAGGGATGCAGGTCGTCGAGGACGTCCGCGAGTCCGGCCCCGGAGGCATGGGCCACGCGTGCGAGTTGGAGACCAGCATCTACCTGGCCATCGACCCAGATGCCGTCTTCATGGACAAGGCCGTCGACGAGAACTCGTTCCCCGAAGGCAAGCACTCCCACATGGACTGGTCCGACGGGCCGCTTGCGGTCATGCCGTGGTGGAACGCCATCAGCCACACCGGCGTCCACGGTGACGCGACCAAGGCGACGGCCGACAAGGGCCGGACGCTCCTGGCCGCGGCCGTCAACGAGTGCATGGAGTTCGTCCAGGAGCTGAAGGAGAAGCCACTCCCGGTCCGCTGGGAACCATCCGAGCGGCCGCCTACGTCCGGGTAGGGCACGGCAACGTTCCTCAACTATCCCCGCATGGGCGGCGCATGCTATACAGACCCGCCGTCGGCGGGCCCTTTCGTCGGCTCGAGGATGGCCCCCACGCGGGGGTGAGACGCGGAGGAAGGAACGACCGGGCGAGCCCACACGCTCGTAGGAACAGGCAGGACCCGGGAAAGGGGAGACGATGTTTCGACTCATCAAGGCGCGCCGCACCAAGCAGCTGACGGTCGCCGTACTGTCCGCGACCGTGATCGCCTCGGCGCTGTTCATGAACGACGCGTTCGCGCAGGATTCGCCTTCGGCCTCAGGAGCGCCGTCCAAAGTCGTGTTCACGTACGCCGATGTCAGTGAGCCCAGCTCCCTCAACCCGATGGTCGGCTACCTCGGGACGGACTACACGTTCTGGGCGATGGCATACGACCTGCCGATCAACTTCTCGACGAAGGACTTCAGCCCCGACTACGCCCATTCCATCGTGACGAGCGTGGACGCGAGCTCCGACGGCATGTCGTTCACGTACCACTTCCGCTCGGGGGTCAAGTGGTCCGACGGCCAGCCCTTCACCGCGGCGGACGCCGCCTGGACGTTGAACTACTACAAGGCCAACAACGTCCCCAACTACAGCGCCGACCTCGCGCTGATGGACAAGGCGACGGCCACCGACGACACGACGATGGTCTTGACGAGCACGAGCCCGACGTCGTTCTACTCCGGGGACTCCGTCTTCATGTACGAGTACCTCCTGCCCGAGCACATCTGGGGGAAGTTCCAGGACGACTACAAGGGCGCGAAGCAGCAGACCGGGTTCCCGTCGGTGGGTACCGGGCCGTTCATCATCACGAACTACGTCAAGAACCAGTTCGTCCAGCTGGACCGGAACCCCAACTACTGGGGGAACGCCGTCGGCCTCACGCCGCACGTCGACCAGATCATCTACCGGATCTACGGCAACCAGGATGCCGAAGCCGCCGCCCTGCAGTCGGGCGAGGTCGACTTCGGCTACTTCACGTCCGCGAACATCCTGAACACGCTGAAGTCGCGCGGCCTCGAGACGCGCGGCGCGGCCGTCCCGAGCTTCGGCGAGATCGGCATCAACACCGGCTCCGGCGTACCAGACCGACACGACCGGCGGGTTCAAGCCGCACGGTGACGGGCATGCGGCGCTCCAGGACGTGGTGCTCCGACAGGCCATGCGAAGAGCCGTCGACAACCAGACGCTGGTCGACAAGGTCCTGCTCGGCTACGGCACGCCGGGGATCTCGCCGGTCCAGCCGGGCGCGACCACGGGCGCCTGGCAACCCGGGCCCGACGATCCGGATCTCTCGTTCAACATCGCCGCGGCCAACACGATGCTCGACGACGCCGGCTACACCATGGGACCCGACGGCGTCCGCATCGACCCGAAGTCCGGGAAGCCGCTCGATTTCCGGTTCTTCAGCCGCTCATCCGACCAGAACCTCGATCGACATCGTCCC
Organism: uncultured Actinomycetes bacterium; assembly: GCA_963723855.1. Classification (GTDB taxonomy): domain Bacteria; phylum Actinomycetota; class UBA4738; order UBA4738; family HRBIN12; genus JBBQVZ01. The sequence goes on from CAVRSI010000025.1 coordinate 86,930, forward strand.
GTACGTGACGGGATGGATGCAGCAGATCGGCATCAAGCTCGAACCGCAGACGCTGAACAGCAACAAGCTGGGCAACGTCATCCTGGCGGGCGACTACGACCTGTTCGAGTGGGGCTGGTACCCGAACCCCGACCCGAACTACATCCTGAACATCTTCACGTGCGCGCAGCGTCCGCCGGACGCCAACACCTACCGCAACTCCGACAGCTACTACTGCAACCCGGACTACGACAAGCTCTACGACCAGCAAGGCAACGGTGACGAGCGTCTCCGAGCGAGTCGACATCGTCCACCAGATGCAGGCGATCCTGTATCGAGACCAGCCATACCTCGTGCTCTGGAACGACGCGTTGCTCGAGGCGTACAGCCCGAACTGGACGGGCTTCAAGCCGCAACCCGATCCGAACGGCGACGTGCTCGCCACGTACGGGCCGCTGTCGTTCGTCAGCATCCGACCCGTGAGCGGAACGTCGGCGGGCAGCGGCGGCTCGTCGGGCGGCATCCCAGCCGGCGTCTGGATCGGCATCCTCGCGGCGGTCGTCGTCATCGTCGGCGCGTCGCTGATGATCCGGAGGCGCCGCGAGTCGGACGAAGACGAGGCGTAACCGGAGTCGACGGAAGGAACGGACGAGGGTGAGCACCCGGAAGTACCTGTTCGCCAAGATCTTCCAGGCGGTGCTCACCCTCCTGTTCGTCCTGGTCTTCAACTTCTTCCTGTTCCGCGGCCTGGGCGATCCGACGCAGCTGCTCGCGAAGCAACGAGGCAACCTCACACCGGCCGCGCTCGAGCAGCTGCGATCCCAGCTGGGCCTGGACCTGCCCTTGCCGCAGCAGTTCCTGAACTACCTGAAGCAGAGCGCCCAGGGCAACCTGGGTCTGCACGTTCGACAACCAACCGGTCTCAACGGAGATCGCCGCACGCGATCTGGCCGACGGTGCTGCTCATCGGCACATCCACGATCGCATCGATCGTCCTCGGGATCTGGATCGGGATCCGCCAGGGCTGGAAGTGGGGGTCGACGTTCGACAAGGGGGCTCTGGGATTCACGCTGATCCTGTACTCGATGCCCGAGTTCTGGTTCGGCCTGCTGATGATCATGCTGTTCTCCGTCACGTGGAACATCTTCCCGTCGGGGGGCATGCAATCGGCGGCATCGACGCTGACGGGAACGGCGCACATCGCCGATGTCCTGAACCACCTCGCGCTGCCGTTCTTCGTGCTCACGGTGTCGTACCTGGCCGAGTACTCGCTGATCATGCGCTCGTCGCTGATGGAAGTGCTCGGCGACGACTTCATCCTCGTTGCGCGCGCCAAGGGCGTCCGCGAGCGGAACGTGCGCCGTCGCCACGCCGTGCCGAACGCGCTCCTGCCGGTGATGACGGTGACCATCCTGTCGCTCGGCTACATCCTGGGCGGCGCCATCGTCATCGAGACGATCTTCTCCTGGCCCGGACTGGGACGTCTCACGTACACGGCGATCGGCAACCAGGACTACGCGTTGCTGGAAGGGCTCTTCCTGGTGTTCAGCGCCGCGGTGATCGTGTCGAACCTGGTCGCCGATCTCCTCTACTCCTACCTCGACCCGCGCGTGAGGGCGGCCTGAGATGGCGACGACGACGACCGACGCGGCCTCGAACCCGGACGCCGCCCCGGACCCGATCTCGGAAGCGCCGGTCAACCCGAAGAAGATCGCCCGCCAGCGCCGGAAGGATTCGATCACTCGGATCTGGAGGCAGTACCGGCGGAGCTTCATGGGGATGGCGGGCCTGGGCATCCTGTTGTTCTTCGTGATCATCGCGATCTTCGCTCCGCTGCTCGCGGACAAGTGCGACCTCTCACCGATCTGCCATCCGAACAACCCGTCGCTCTCACCGCCGACCTCGCAGTTCTGGTTCGGGACGGACTTCCAGGGACGCTCGGTGCTCTCCCTGACCATCTGGGGCGCGAGGGTCTCGCTCATCGTCGGACTGGCCGCGACGCTCATCACCGTCGTGATCGGGACCGGCATCGGTCTCGTCGCCGGCTACTACGGCGGCTGGCGAGAGACCGGGCTCATGCGCTTGACCGACTGGTTCCTGGTGATCCCGTTCCTGCCGCTCGCGATCGTGCTGTCCGTGATCTTGAAGCCGTCGCTGCTCACCGTGATCTTCGTCATCGGCATCACGTCGTGGCCGAGCACCGCGCGCGTGATCCGCGCGCAGGTCCTCTCGCTCAAGACGAGGGGGTACGTCGAGCGTTCGCGGGCGCTCGGATCCCGCGACTTCCGCCTCGTCACGCGCCACATCCTGCCCAACGTCGGACCGCTGATCTTCGCGAACACCGTCCTGATCGTCGCGATCGCGATCCTCACCGAGACCACGTTGTCGTTCCTGGGCCTCGGCCCCGACCCGACGGTCAACATCTCGTGGGGCACGATCTTGGAGCAGGCGTTCGGGCAAGGCGCGGCATACTCCGGATACTGGTGGTGGATCGTCCCGCCGGGAGTGGCGATCGTGTTGCTCGTGCTCTCGTTCACCATGATCGGCTACGCCCTGGACGACATCCTCAACCCGAAGCTGAGGGGCCGATGAGCCTGCTCGAGATCGAGGATCTGCGGATCACGTACCAGACGAAGGGCGGTCCGGTCCCGGCGGTCCGCGGCGTCACCGTGGCGGTGGAGCGCGGACAGGTCATGGGGCTGGCCGGCGAATCCGGCTGCGGCAAGTCCACGATCGCGGGCGCCATCCTTCGGCTCCTGCCATCGACCACCAAGGTCGAGGGCAAGATCGTGCTCGACGGCGAGGACATCCTCACGCTGTCGCCGGGTCGCCTGCGGGCGGTTCGGTGGGCGGGTGCATCCATCGTGTTCCAGGGCGCCCAGCACGCGCTCAACCCGGTGCAGCGCGTCTCGGATCAGATCGCCGAGGCGATCATGGTGCACGGCCAGGCGAGCGAGAAGACGGCCAAGGTTCGCGTGGGCGCGCTGTTCGAACAGGTGGGGCTGCCGCCACGACGGATCGACGACTACCCGCACGAGCTGTCGGGCGGCCAGAAGCAGCGCGTGATGATCGCGATGGCGCTCGCCTGCAGCCCCTCGCTGGTGATCGCGGACGAGCCGACCACCGCCCTCGACGTGATGGTGCAGGCGCAGGTCCTACGGCTCATGAAGGACCTCCAGCGGGATCTCGAGCTGTCCATGATCTTCATCACGCACGACCTGTCGGTGCTGGTCGAGGTCTCCGACGTCCTCGCGATCATGTACGCCGGCAAGATCGTCGAACACGGCCCGGCGACGGAGGTCTTCTACGACGCGAAACACCCGTACACGAAGGCGCTCGCCGCCGCGTTCCCCGAGATCGGCGACGAGCGGTTCCGCAGGAAGCCGACCGGGCTGGGGGGCGACCCGCCCGACCCGCAGAAGATCCCGTCGGGCTGCTCGTTCCACCCGCGGTGCCCGTTGGTCTTCGATGAGTGCTCGAAGCGCGAACCCGAGCTCCTCGCATCGGGCCCGGGTCGCAGGGCGGCGTGCTTGCTGCTCGAGCCGGCGCACGCGCGAGCGGCGACAGAGAACGCATGAGCGCGACCGAGGCGCCGGTGACCGGGGAGGGCCCGTCCGGGTCGACGGACAACGTGATCGAGGTCCGCGACCTGCACGTGACGTTCGCCGGCCACGTCGGCCTGATCGCGGGACTGACCGGGAAGAAGGGCTTCGAGGCGAAAGCCGTGGACGGGATCTCGTTCGAGCTCCGCCGCGGCGAGGTCCTGGCGCTCGCCGGAGAGTCCGGGTGCGGCAAGACGACGACGGCGCGGACGATCATGGGTCTGCAGGAAGCGAACGCCGGCGAGATCGTGTTCGAGGGCAAGCCGATCGGCAAGAAGCTCCAGGCCTACCGGCGCCGGGTCCAGATGGTGTTCCAGGACCCGACCGGCAGCCTGAACCCGCGCCAGACGATCTACGAGATCATCGCGGAGGGTCTGCGGATCCACGAGATCCACACCGGCCCGAACGGCGAGACCGAGGAGCAGTTGGTCGGACGCGCGCTCTCACGCTCCGGCCTGCGGCCACCGGAGCGCTTCTATCTCTCGTACCCGCACGAGCTCTCGGGTGGACAGCGACAGCGCGTCGTGATCGCCGGCGCCCTGGCCCTGGATCCGGAGGTCATCGTCGCCGACGAGCCGGTGTCGAACCTGGACGCATCGGTCCGCGGCGAGATCCTCCAGCTGCTGATGCAGCTCCGCAGAGATCTCGGCCTCTCGATCATCATCGTGACCCACGACCTCGGGCTGGCGTGGACGGTGGCCGACCGTATCGCGGTCATGTACCTCGGCCGCCTCGTCGAGCTCGGCCCGACCGAGGACGTGCTCCTCCGGCCCTTGCATCCCTACACGCGGGCCCTGCTCGACGTGGTGCCGGAGGCGGGAGGGATCGACCGGCCGATCCTGGAAGGCGAGGCGCCGGATCCGACGAAGATCCCGAAGGGTTGCCGGTTCCATCCACGATGCCCGGTCGTCGCCACCGGCCGCGCGGCGGAACTCGGCATCCTGGAGAAGTGCACGGGCGAGGATCTGATGATCGAACCGTTCGCACCGGACCACGGCGTCGCGTGCTGGGCGACCAAGATGGGCGAAACCCCGCGCGCCAGCTCCGTCCCGGCAGCGTCCGATCCCGGTTCCCCGGATCCCGGTTCGTCCGGCTAGGTCGAGGTCAGTCGGCCGCCGAGGAAGCGGCGACCTCACCGTCGCCGTCCTCGCCGCCCTTCAGCACCCCGAGGATCGCCTCCATCTCGGAGTCCCCCACGGGTGCGTCGCGCTGCGCCTCGCGGCCCCGGACGGATGCGAGCAGCGTCCTGAGGTTCGCCTCGGCCATCTCCGCCCGGGCGTCCAACTCGCGGACCTTGGCGCTCAAGACCTCCGCGCGCTGCTCGGCTCCCACGCGGGCCTCACGCGACGCCCGTGCTTCCTCACGGGCCGCCCGGAGGCTGGCGCGGAGCGACGCGACCTCGCGGCCGAGCTCCACGAGGCGATCGACCGCCGCACGCCCGACGTCGGAGTACATCGGTGCCGAGGAGGACGACGTCGACCCCGCGCTCCGACCCTCGGACGGCGTCGCTGCGGCGCGGGGCTTCCGCGGCCGGCGTCCCAGGACCTCTCGCTCGCCGGCGTCCACGGGACGGGCATCCAGCAGGCGATATGAGCCTTCGGCGGCCTCCAGCCGCCGGCGGGCGATCAATGCCCTGACCGCTCGGGCGGTCGACAACGCATCCGGGAAGGACAACTCGTGGCCGATGTCGGCCGGGGTGCCCGCAAGGACCTCCCCGACCTCCGTCCGAGCGGCGACGGCGGCGAGGAACGCATTGGCCCGGTCCAGACTCTGTGGGTTCACCGGACAATCATGCCCAATGAACCACTGTCGTGGCTAGGGGCACGGACGAGAGAAAGAGTGACAAGAATCGCCGGTCCAGATTGACGGCCGGCGCTCTCCCGTTGTACAAATCCCCCGGAACCGCTGGAGCCCTCGGGTTTCGGCGGTTCCGCTTTTGTGGGGTCTCTCGTGTAGCCTTCGCCGAGTCCCATGGCGAACCCCGAGGATCCGACCCCGAACGCCCCGCCTCCTGCTCCCCTCGCCGGCGTGAAGGTCGTCGACCTGTCGCGGATCCTGGCCGGGCCCCTGTGCACCATGGTGCTCGGCGACCTCGGGGCCGACGTGATCAAGGTGGAGCGCCCGGGAGAGGGCGACGACACCCGGCACTGGGGACCGCCGTTCGCCGGAGAGGACGCCGCCTACTTCCTCTCGCTCAACCGCAACAAGCGGTCCGTGACCGCCGACCTCGGAGATGCTGCGGGTGTCGCCCTGGTCCGCGATCTCCTGTCGACCGCCGACGTGCTGATCGAGAACTTCCGGCCGGGGCTGATGGCACGGTTCGGCTTGGCGCTCGACGACCTCCGCGAGGCCCATCCCCGGCTGGTGACCTGCTCCCTGACCGCGTTCGGGGCCGAGACGGGCGAGACGGCCTCACGACCCGGCTACGACATCATCGTCCAGGCGATGTCCGGCCTGATGAGCGTCACCGGCGAGCGAGACGGAGAGCCGACCAAGGCGGGCGTCGCGCTGCTCGACGTGATCAGCGGCCTGTACGCCGCCGTGGGGGTGCTGGCGGCGCTCCGCGAGCGCGACGTCACCGGACGCGGCCGCCACGTGGGCGTGTCCCTGTTCGACGCCAGCGTCGCCGCCATGGTGAACCAGGCCGCCAACTACCTGATCGGCGGCGTGGTGCCGCAGCGGATGGGGACGGAGCACCCGAACATCGTTCCCTACCAGTCGTTCCATGCGAAGGACCGGCCGTTCATCCTGGCCGCGGGGAACGACCGGCTGTTCGTCAGGACGTGCATCGTCGTGGGGCATCCGGAGTGGGCCGACGATCCGCGGTTCGCCACGAACGGGTCCCGCGTCGTGCATCGCGACGAGTTGATCCCGATGCTCGAGGATGCGTTCGCGCAGCGCACGCATGCAGGATTGGCTCGACGCTGCTGGAGGAGGCGGCCGTGCCGTGCGCACCGATCATGGCGATGGACGAGGTGTTCGCATCGCCGGAGGGCGCCGGCCTCATCCAGCAGGTCGACGATCCCGTGCGGGGACTGCTCCGACTGGTGGCGAACCCGATCCGGTTCGACGGCGTGGCGCCGGCGACGCGCATGCCGCCGCCGTTGCTGGGCGAGCACGACGCGGAGGTGCGGCGAGACCTCGTGGAGGGAGCGAACCGTGACGGCGGCGGACCGGTGGCGCGAACGACTGGGCGAGTGGGCCATCCCCGACGAGATCGTGGCGAACGCACCGGAGTCGCCCTGGGGGTTCGCCACGGAGTGCTTCCGGCGGCGAGGGGAGGCGGCTCCCGATCCCGAGCCGACGCCGACGACCCGCCGAGCCCTCGAGGCGCTTCCCGAGGGCGGCACCGTGCTGGACGTCGGCGTCGGGGGCGGCGCGACATCGCTCCCGTTGGCCGGGCGGGCCGGGTCGATCGTGGGGATCGACCAGCAGCCCGACATGCTCGAAGGATTCCTGGCCAACGCCGCGGCTGCGGGGGTCGAGGCGCGCGCGGTGACCGGGGCATGGCCGGACGCTGCCGTGGACGTCGAGCCGGCCGACGTCGTCGTCGCGGGGCACGTCTTCTACAACATCCCGGAGCTCGAACCGTTCGCGCGTGCGCTCGACGCGCACGCCCGGCGTCGCGTCGTCGTCGAGCTCACGCGAGCGGCATCCGCTCGACTGGATGAACGACCTGTGGCTCCGGTTCCACGACCTCGAACGGCCCGACGGACCCACGGCGGACGACGCCGCCGCGGTGCTCGCCGATCTGGGCCTCCGGGTGGGTCGCGATGAACGGTTGATCGCCGGTGGCTTCGGCGGCGGCGGGTTCGCGCGTCGCGAGGACGCGATCCACTCCATCCGCAAGCGGTTGTGCCTGCCCGCCGACCGCGACCCCGAGATCGCGGAGGCGCTCGGCGGACGGCTTCGCGAACGCGACGGCCTTTGGGACGTCGGCCCGGAGGAACGGACCGTCGTCACGTTGTGGTGGGACCGGTAGCGAGGACTCAGCTCGAGACAGGTGTGAAGGTCGAACAACGGTGGACCACGAATACAGACCCCGACCCTTCTCGTCGACGTGCTGGCGATCGATGCGCTCGTGCACCGTGCCGTGATGCGTCGCCAGCAACAGCCGTATCGGCAGGAACGGCGCCGAACCCGCCGAAGTCGTGGCCGTTCGTCGGGTCGATCGAGGTCTGCAGCAAGCGGATCTTCATGCCGCCATCGCCAGCATGTGCCCGACGACCGCGAGCCCGAACCGCGGACCTGCGTCTGCGCGATCGGGAAGTCGCACTCCAGCTTGCCGTCAAGCCGCGCGGCTCCGGTCCCGGCGATCTTCCCGGCACGGATCCGCCGTGAACCGGAGGTTCCCCCGCCACCGGGTGGTGCATCGCCCGCCGACGTAGAGGTCGTGGTACGTGACGCTCCGCAGGGTTCCGGCCCACACGACAGGTCGGGGTGCCGGCGTCGGCGAGGGCGTCGGCGACACGGTCGGGAACGGCGACTCGCCCTGCCGGTCGACCCCGGGCGGGAACGGGTCGGTGTGCGCGGCGATGAAGGCGCCCACCCCGGCGCACGCCAGGAACACGGCGGCCCACGCCGCCACCTTGATCCATCGGCGCATCAGTGGCGGCCGCGGCGCTTGACGTAGTCGCGCACGACGAAGTCTCCCAAGCGCTCATCATCCATCAGGAACACCCGCCCGGACGTGATGCGGGCGAGCCGTTCCATGAAGCCGATCAGGCCCTCCGACTCCTCGAGCATGAACACGTTCAGCGTGACGCCGGACTTCGACAGCCGCACGGCCTCCGCGAGCGTGAGGTTGATCGTCTTCGACACGGGCGGCCACGAGAAGAACGCCTGATCCCCCTCCAGATGCGCCGTCGGCTCCCCGTCGGTCACCATGATCACCTGTCGCGCGGCGCGCGGATGCTGCGAGAGCAACCGTCCGGCCAGCAGGAACGCGTGCTGCATGTTCGTGCCGTACACGCGCTCGAACCCGGGAGCCGTGAGGTCCTCCGGCTGCAGCCGGCGCGCGTAGTCGCTGAAGCCGATCAGGTAGAGCGTGTCGTGCGGGTAGCGGCCCTCGATCAGCGCGTGCAACGCGAGCGCCATCTTCTTCGCGTGCACGAAGTGACCGCGCAGCGGCATGCTGAACGACAGGTCCAGCAGGAGCGCGGTGGCGGCCTCGGTGCGCTGCTCCGCCTCGACCAACTCGAAGTCGTCCGGCTGCAGGCGGATGGGCTCCCCCGGCTTGGAGCGCACGACCGCGTTGAACACGGTCCGCTGCACGGCGATCTGCCCCGTGTCGCCGAACCGCCACGGCCGGGTCGCACCGGTCGGCTCGGCCATGCCACCGGCGTCCCGCGCCTCGTGCGTTCCCTCGCGATCCCGCTTCAGCTCCTCGAACACCTGGACCAGCGCGCGTTCGCCGAGCTTGCGCGCGCCCCGCGGCGTGATCTCCAAGCGGCCGTTCTTCCGGTTCACCAGGCCTGCCTTCTCCAAGGCGCGCTCGACCTCCTTGAGCCTGCGGAGGTCGCGGACGGCCGGCTCACCGAGGATCCGCTGGAGCGCCTCCTCGTCGACGTCGTCGACCGTCGCGCCGGGGTAATCGCCCGCAGCGCGCGATCCAGGTCCTCGTAGTCGTGCATGCGCTCCATGGCGTCGACGGTGGCCGACAGCGGCATCGGCTGGTCGCCGTCGCCGTCGCTCATGGTCGGCTCGCCCCACGGCATGTCCGGGAACGCGCCCTGCAGGTTGGAACCGAGACGGCTCATCTCGAACGCCAGGTCCATGTCCTGCATCACCTGTTCCGCGAGTCCCTGGAGCTCCGAGCGCTGCTCGGGAGACAGGGACGCCAACAGACGGCTCATCGCCGCCATCCGGCGCGCCATGTTCTCCAGGAGCTCGTCGAGGCTCCGGGGGTTGTCCGGGAACAGGTCGCCGTACCGCTCCATGAACCCGTCGAAGTCGTACTCGTCGCCGCGCGCCCGCTGCTCGATCATCTGGTTGAGCTCGGCGAGCATGTCGCGGAAGTGGGCGAGCTGCTCGGGCGTGATGTTCTTCATGCCCTCGGCCATGCTGCGGAAGTACGCGCCCAGCACCTGCTCGCGCAGATGCTCCATCAGCTGGTCGAACATCTGCTGCGCCTGCGGATCGACGAACCGGTAGTCCTGGAGCTCGCGGACCATCCCCGGCGCGTCGGGCGGGAGCGAATCCAGGAACAGCTCGCGCATCCGCGCGTCGTCCTCGGCCTTGAACGACAGAGCGCTCCGTTCGCGATCCAGGATCTCGTCGAGCTGTTCCCGGACCTCCTCGAGCGGACCGCTCAGGTCGAGCGCCTCCTCCTCCTGCTGTCGCATGTGGTTCAGGCGCCGGCGGAGGGCGTCGAGCCCGGAGAACCGACCCTGCATCCCCCGGCGCATCAGTCGCCGGAGCGCGTTGTCGGCGCCGGTCCCCATCAGGACGTCGTCGGCGAGCTCCTCGAGGACGTCGGAGGCGTCGACCTCGGGACCGAAGGGATCTTGGGTGCCGTCCCAGCGCGAGTAGCGATAGCGCACCCGTTCAGCCTACGCGCGGTCGCGCCTTCCTAGGAGCCCACGCGGGGTCGCGCCCTTCCGGGCGCGACCCCAAGCAGGCCTTGTGAACCTTAGAACGGCGGCTCGAAGCCGTAGGTGGAGCCGATCGGCGAGACCAGGCGCATCCTGCGCGACCACTCGACCGCAACCAGGCCGAGCGAGAAGAGCAGCATGAACCACGGCAACAGCTGGCCGGCGGTGAACCCGGTGAACGCGGTCGTGCCGCCGGTGGTGCCACCGGTTCCGCCCGTACCACCGGTGCCGCCGGTGGGTCCTCCCGGGTTGTTCGCCGCGCCACCGATGGTGATGCTCAGCGAATCCGAGGTATCGGCGGACGTCGGGTCGGTCTGATCGGCCGACACGATCGATGCGGTGTTCTGCAGCGTGCCCGAGCTCGCTTGCACCTGCACGGCCAGGATGACCGATTGCCGCCTCATTGGCTAGTACGGACGGTATCGAGAAGGTCTGCGACGACTGGCGACGAAGACCGGTCTGGTCGCAACCCGTGGGTTGGCACGACAGGTACTTCAGTCCGGCCGGGCAGCACGTCCTTCACCACGACGTTCGTGGCATCGGCAGGACCCGCGTTCGAGACCTGGATGTAGATGTGGATCGTGTCGCCCTTGTTCGGCTTCGAGTCGTCGACGCCCGTGATGATGTTCAGGTCGGCGACGTCCGCGGAGATCGTCAGATCGACCGACGCCGTGTTGTTCGCCGGCGTGGGGTCGGTCTGCGTCAGCGGTCATGGTGACCGTGTTCGTGATCGTCGTCAGAACGGTCGCCGGGTCGACGACCGCGTCGAACGTTGCGGTCACGACGGTCGGAGTTGCCACAGCGGTGGCCTTGGCGACCGTGGGGATGGTCAACGTCCACGTGTTCCCGTTGAGGGCGGTCGTCGAGCCCGTGGGGCCGGCCGTCGGCGGGGTGACCGCCGTGAGCCCGGCGGGCAGGGCGTCCGTCACGACGACGTTCGTCGCGTCGGTCGCCGTGTCCGGGTTGGTCACCGTGACCGTGTAGGTCACGGTGTTACCGGGAGCAGCGGTAGTGGGAGCAACCGCCAGGGTCACGCCGAGATCGACCGAAGCCGCCCCGACGGTGAGCGGATCGTTAGCGGAAGTGTTGTTGCCTGCGTTCGGGTCAGCTGTAGAGGAGACCGTGGCTGTGTTCGGAATCACAGTGCCGGCTGTGACGGCTGCACCGATTGTTGCGACGAAGGTCACAGTCGCACTACCGGCCGCAGGGATGCTGGCGGGAAGCGCGCACGAGACGACCGGGGGGGCCGCTGCAGTGCAACCGGAGGCCGAGGACTTGAAGGTGAGTGCGACATTGAGCGAGTCGGTAACGACGACACCCGTTGCCGCATCCGGACCGGCGTTGTTCACTTGGAGGCTGTAAGTCACGTCCGATCCTGGCGTGCCCGGACCGGAGTGGCTCTTCACGACTGACAGGTCCGCAATGGCGGTGACCGGCACGGTCGTGACCACGGCGTCGTTTGCAACGTTCGTGTCTCCTGTCATAGCTGCGGTCGCAGTGTTCACGAACGGTCCGGCGGTGGACAGCGGAGCCGTGACAGTGACGTTCACGACCCATGTGGCGGCGGAGGCAAGGACCGGAACTGCACAGGTGAGTGTGGGAGTCGCGAACGCGCACCCCTGGTCGTCAGAGACGTACGTTCCGTTGCCGATATCGTCTGTCAAGCTCGCCACGACCGAATCGACTGTGTCGTTGTTGGTTACGGTGATCGTGTAGACGACTGGCGTGCCGCTCGGAGCGCTCACAGGCGCCGGGCTAACCGCTACGCCGAAGATCCGGAGCTGCAGCTTGCGCCGGAAGTGCGAAAAGGGCGGAGATCAGGGTCGCCAGCATGAACGCGGCGAAGATCCGCGTGTAGGGCACCCCACTCGATGGCCTCTGACGACCGTTAATGGTTCGCAACGTTCACTCCCTTCGTTCTATGGCCCATGCGCCCCAACGGACGTCAAGCGCCAGCCAGACTCTTCAACTTGCATCGGCACGGACCGGGCAGAACTTTCGCCCTAAGGCCGGAGATTCCGGCTAGGCGAAATGCCGCTTGCGGTCGCCGGCGATCTGCACGCCCAGGACGCGAGCCGCCCGTTCGACGCGGGAGTGCTCCAGGATCCGTGGCCGGGAGGCCAGATCCTTGATGAGTTCGCCCAGCGTCACCACGTGGACGCCCTTCACGTCTCGAGGCATCCCCATCACGCCGTGCGTGAGGCAGATGACGGGCTCGACGGTCGCGGAGACCGAGGCTGCCGACAGCTTCGCGCTCAGGTGCTTCGCGTCCAGCCGCAGCGTCCGGACCCCGGGGATCGGGTGCTCGTCGACCATCGGACGGCCGCGCGACACGGAGAACGCCCCAGGTGCGGGCCAGACAGCGGTCAGGAACAGACCGGTGGCGCCGGCGACGATCAGGTCGGCCGCGCTCGAGAGCGTGCCGGCAGGCACGACCCAGAAGCTGTACGGGTCGAGTCGGCCCAGCTCTCTGGACAGGCGCGCCAAGCCCTCGAGGTGCGCGGGATCGTTCGTCGTTGCTCCGGGCATACCGTTGATGGGTTCGGCAGTCCCGCAACGTTGCTTGAGACGGCACGCCGCTCAGGCGGCGAGGCCCGTCATGACGGCTCGCAGCGTGAGCCCGAAGCAGATGAACGCCACCCACGCGAACGGGACCCACGGCCGTTCGCGGAAATCGGGTCTGCGCGCGACCACATGCGCGATCCCCAGCGCGAGGATCGGGAAGATCCCGTACGCGTAGTGCAGGATCGTCGACGCCCGATTGCCCAACAGGAACACCACGATGCCGATCAGCGCTTGGAGGCCGGCCACGACCTGCACCACCGTCACCCAGACCCAGAACCGCTCCCCCGGGTCGCGCTTCGCGATCCACGCGATCAGGCCCCAGACCCAGCCCACGGTGAACAACGCCACCACGAAGAACCCGACGTACTTGTGGACCTCGATCACGAGGACGGAGCTTACGCGGCGAGGAGCCTGATGGGTCGTGTCAGTGCGGATGGGGCGTCGCGCGATCCGGCAGGCGCTCGACGAGTCCGTGCAGCAGGCTCACCGCGATGTTCTCTTCGTAGATCACCGAGCGGAACTCGTTCTTCCCGAGGATGAAGCAGCGCATCGGCGTCGTCGCCGTCACCGTCGCGGTCCGCATGGCCTTGCCGATCGGCGGACCGAGCAGCGCGACCTCGCCGAAATAGTCGCCGGGACCGAGCGTGCGAACCTTCTTGCCGTCGCGGATGACGTCGCCCCGGCCCTCGAGGATGACGAAGAACTCGTCGCCCGGCTTCCCTTGCCGGCAGAGCACCGCTTTCGCCGGATACTCCTGCTCCACCCCTCGAGCCGCGATCCGGCGGAGCTGCCGGCCGGAGCACGTCCCGAAGAGCGGGGTGTCCTTCAGCCGCTCGACCAGGTCTCGCTTCGACATCGGCTCGAATGCTACGGGGTCGGGCCGACGCCTTCCAGAGCAGGGAGCTAGCCGGAGACCGGGCCCTCGTAGCGGACCGAGCCCGGTACGTCGCCGCCGTCCTTGTTCAGGCGCCGGGACAGGTAGAGCCCCTCCAACACGAACTCGAGCGCGGACGCGGCCACGCCGGGACTCTCCTCCTCCACGCCCAGTCGATCGAGCAGCTTGGACAGCCCGGGCAGGTCGCCGAACTGCGCGAGCAGGTCGCTCGGCCGGCGTCAGGTCCGACGTCTCGGCCGTGAGCCCCTCGTCGAACCGATGCAGGAGCGGCTGGAAGTCGAACCCCGAAAGCCGGCGCCGGAAGACCTCGAGCTCGGCGGTGCGCATGGCGCGGGACAGGATGTCGCCCTCGCGGCCCTCCTCGACGGTGTCGAACTCGACGCGACCCTCCGACGACGCGAGCACCGCGGGGAGGTCGCACACCCGCGGCACGGCCTCGGGCTCGCCGGCCCGCGCCGCGCGCCTGACCGCCGCGGCCGACAGCGTCTCGACGTTCCCGATCGAGTACCGGACGCTGACGCCGCTCCGGTGGTTGATGTGCGGCGAACGACGGAGCTCGGCGGTGAGCGCCGCCACGATCTCCTTCATGAACGCCGGCACGCGCACGGGGATGTCGCCGGCGGGCGAGCGCGCCTCCTGGTCCATGATCACGATCTCGTCGCCCAGCTCCTCCGGGTAGTGCGTGCGGACCTGCGTGCCGAACCGGTCCTTCAGCGGCGAGACGATCCGGCCACGGTGCGTGTAGTCGTCGGGGTTCGCGGTCGCGACGACCAACAGGTCGAGCGGCAGCCGGATCCGGTACCCGCGGATCTGGATGTCGCGCTCCTCCAGGATGTTGAACAGCGACACCTGGATGCGCTCGGGCAGGTCGGGCAGCTCGTTGATCGCCACGATGCCGCGGTTCGTCCGCGGGATCATGCCGTAGTGGATCGTCAGCTCGTCGGAGAGGTAACGCCCTTCCGCCACGCGGATCGGGTCGACGTCGCCGATCAGGTCGGCGACGGACGTGTCGGGCGTCGCGAGCTTCTCCGCGTACCGGTCGTCGCGCCCGATCCAGTGGATCCGCACCGCGTCGCCGTGCTCCGCGACGAGCGCGACGCAGCGTGCGCAGATCGGACGGAACGGGTGATCGTGGATCTCGCACCCTTCGATGGCGGGGACGGAATCGTCAAGTAAGTTGACGATCGCGCGGACCAGCCGCGTCTTCGCCTGGCCGCGCTCCCCCAGCAGGATCAGGTCGTGTCCCGCGAGGATCCCGCGCTCCAACCCGGGGAGAACGGCCTCGTCGAACCCCACGATCCCGGGGAACAGCTCTTCGCCGCGCTCGAGCTTGGCCAGCAGGTTCGCGCGCAACTCGTCCTTGACCGTTCGGTCCTGGTATCCGGAGTCGCGCAGCGCTCCGATCGTTGCTTGCTGCGTCACCCGGTCAGGGTATCGCGGGCCGTCGGAAACGTGGCGCCCGGTCGCCGTCGGCGAAGGACATGTCGCACTTCCCTGCTAGGTTCGATAGGTGGACGCTGAGCAGATCCTCGAGGGATTGAACGAGGAACAGCGTCAGGCGGCCCGGGCGAACCGCGGACCCGGTCGCCATCCTGGCCGGCGCCGGGACCGGCAAGACCACGACCATCACCCATCGGATCGCCTACCAGGTAGCGACCGACGACGTTCCCCGCGTCCCAGATCCTGGCGGTCACGTTCACCGAGAAGGCCGCGGGCGAGCTGAAGTCACGGCTCGCCGGTCTGGGCGTCGAAGGCGTCGACGCCCGCACGTTCCACTCCGCGGCGCTCTCCCATCTCCATCGCTTCTGGGAAGACGCGTCCGGCCAACCGGTGCCGGCCGTGCTCGATCACAAGGCGCCGCTGATCTCGTCCCTCGCGAACGCGTTGCCGGCGCCGCACAAGTTCCTGCCGCGGCGCGAGCTGGCCGGTGAGATCGAATGGGCGAAGAACCGCATGGTCGCGCCCGAGGGCTACCTGGCCGAGCTCGAGCGTTCGGGGCACGAGCCGCCGATCCCGGAAGACCTGATGCTCCGCGTGTTCGAAGGCTACGAGCGGCGCAAGCAGACCAGCGGCAAGATCGACTTCGAGGACATGCTGGGGCTCGCGGTGCAGATGTTCGACCGATACCCGGCGGCCGCCGCGGCGGTCCGGGAGCGGTTCCACGCGTTCACGGTCGACGAGTACCAGGACGTGAACCCCCTGCAGGAGGCGCTCCTCGACCGGTGGCTGGGCGATCGCGAGGACCTCTGCGTCGTCGGCGACGACTACCAGACGATCTACTCGTTCACGGGCGCCTCGCCGGCCCACCTGCTCGGCTTCACGGATCGGTTCCCGTCGGCCACGGTCGTCCGCCTGGAGCGCAACTACCGCTCCACGCCCGAGATCCTGGGCTTCGCGAACGAGCTGGCCGCGCACCTCGGCGGGTTCCGCAAGACGCTCGAGGCGACCGTGGAGTCGGGGCCGCCCGTGCTCGCGCGGCCGATCCACGACGTCGAGGAGGAGATCGCCTCCGTCGTCCAGGCCGTCGGCAAGCTGCGCGCGGACGGCGTGGCGCTGGAGGAGATGGCGGTCCTGTATCGGATCAACGCCCGCTCCGAGCCGTTCGAGGAGGCGTTCGCCGCCGAGGGCATCCCGTACCAGGTGCGCGACGGCGCGTTCCTGCGCCGGCCGGGACCCAAGTCGGTGCTGCAACGGTTGAAGCGCCCGCCGGCGGGATCCGTCACCGACGTCGTCAACGGCGTCACCGACGCGCTCGGGTTCGATCCCGAGAACGCGCCCGACTCCGACGAGGAGGTCACGCGCCAGGCGGACCTTGCCCGGCTGCGCGCGATGGCCGAGGAGTTCGACGGGGCGCATGACCACGGAGACGTGGCGGCGTTCGTCGAGGAGCTCGGCAAGCGGTTCTCCACCGAGCACAGCGGCCGCGGGGTCAACCTGCTGACGTACCACCGGGCGAAGGGGCTGGAGTTCGACGCGGTGTTCCTGCCTCGCCTGCTCGACGGCGAGCTCCCCTTCCGCTCCGGCCGCGCGAAAGCCGATCCGGACGAGGAGCGCCGACTGCTCTACGTCGGTATCACGCGCGCGCGCACGTACCTGTTCCTCACGTGGGCCACCGACGCCAAGACGAAGCCCAGCCCGTTCCTCGACGAGCTCGGCGTGCGGACGCCGTCTGCTCCGCGGCGCCCGTCGTCCGCGCGCATCCGCCTGCCGAAGGCCGGCGGACCCGTGTTGGAGCGGTTGAAGGAATGGCGGAAGTCGCGCGCCAGAGCCGACGGAGTCCCGGCGTACGTGATCTTCCACGACAAGACGCTCGAGGAGATCGCGGACCTGCTGCCGAAGGACTGGGCGGACCTTGCCGCCATCTCCGGCGTCGGCCCCACCAAGCTCGAACGCTACGGTGACGAGGTTCTCGCGGTCGTCGCGACCGTCTAGGCTCCGTCCGTGCGCCTGACCCCCACCGAGGAAGAACGCCTCCGCGTCTTCGCGGCCGCCGAGCTCGCGCGACGCACCCTCGCCCTCGGCCTGAAGCTCAACGCGCCGGAGGCGATCGCCGTGGTCTGCGACGCGATGCACCTGTCGGCGCGGAGCGGTGGGTCGTTCGAGGACGTCGCCGCCGCGGGCCGCGCGGCGATCGCCCCGGAAGACGTGATGGACGGGGTCGCCGACGTCACGACGGAGATCCGGCTCGAGGTGCTGCTGGAGGAGGGCTCGCGGCTCGTCGTGCTCCGCGAACCGTTCGGACCCGCGACGATCGACGGTCCCGGCGCGGTCCGGTTCGGTGAAGGCGACGTGGCGCTCGTCCCGGGACGGAGGCGCATCACGCTCACCGTCACGAACGCATCCGAACGACCGGTGCGCGTCTCGTCGCACTACCCGTTCATGGAGACGAACGCGAAGCTCGCGTTCGACCGTGCGGCGGCGCGGGGGTTCCGGCTCGACCTTCCGGCCGGAGACTCGATCCGCTGGGATCCGGGCGAGACGAAGGACGTCGATCTGGTGGGATACGGAGGCGAGGGCGGGTCCGATGCCTGAACGCATCTCTCGCCGGGAACATGCCCTGCGTCACGGACCCACGGCGGGAGACCGCATCCGGTTGGGCGACACGGATCTGTGGATCCGGATCGAGCGAGACCTGACCGAGCCCGCCGATCAAGCGCTCTGGGGCTACGCGAAGAACTTCCGCTCGCGGATGAGCCAGCACGACCGCGCGACCTCCGAGAGCGAGTTGGACGCGGTGATCGGCGGGGCCGTCGTCGTCGATCCGACGATCGGCGTCGTGAAGGCCGACGTCGGCATCAAGGACGGACGGGTCGTCGGCATCGGACGGGCAGGCAACCCCGACATCACCGACGGCGTCGATCTCACGATCGGCCCCGGCACCTGGCCGATCCCGTGCCACGGCCTGATCGTCACACCGGGCGCGATCGATTCGCACGTTCACCTGCTGAGTCCGCGGCTGGTTCCCGTCGCGCTGTCGGCGGGCGTGACCACGTTGATCACGGCAGGGTTCGAGGAGCCGGCGTGGCGCATGCTCCGCACGTTCGAGGCGTTCGAGCGCCTTCCGATGAACCTCGGCCTGCAGGCGTCGGCCCGCACCGACGTCGCGGGATTCGCCGAAGGCGATGATCGCGGCGGGCGCGATCGGGCTCAAGGTCCACGAGGACTGGGGCTCGTCCGCGCGGGTGATCGACGCCGCGCTGACCACCGCCCAGGCGTTCGACGTCGCCGTGTGCCTGCACACCGACGGCTTGAACGAATCGGGCGAGCTGGAGGAGACGGTGGCGGCCATCGCGGGCCGAACGATCCACGCGTATCACGTCGAAGGGGTGGGCGGAGGGCACATCCCCGATCTCATCGGCATCGTCCGCGAGCCGAACGTCATCTGCTCCTCGACGACGCCCGGCATCCCCTACGCGCGGGCGACCGCGGCCGAGCACGCCGACATGATCCTCATCGTCCACGAGGGCAACCCGCGGCTCGCCGAGGACGTGGCTGCGGCGCGCGAGCGGATCCACCCGGCGACCATGGCCGCCGAGGGCCCGCTGCACGATCTGGGCGCGATCTCCATCATCAACAGCGACTCGCAGGGCATGGGGCGGATCGGCGAGACCATCCGCCGCACATGGCAGCTCGCGCACGTGATGAAAGGGTGGCGCGCATCGGAGGCGGGATCCGGCTGGCCGAACGAGCCCGCCGACGACAACGAGCGGGTCCTGCGCTACCTGGCCAAGGTCACGGCGGAGCCGGCCCGCGTGCACGGCGTCGATGCGGAGGTCGGGTCGCTCGCGCCCGGTCATCTGGCCGACCTGGTCCTGTGGGATCCGGCGTCGTTCGGCGCGAAGCCGGTGGCGGTGATGAAGGGGGGCGTCGTCGCCTGGGGGCCGATCGGCGAGGGCAACGCATCGGTGCACGGCGCGGAGCCCACCCGGTTCGGCCCCGATTGGGGCGCCACCGGCGAGGCGGCCGCCGCGCTGGCGACCACGTTCGTCTCTGGCGCGGCGCTGGACGCCGGCATCGCCGGGACGCTCGCCACGCGCCGCCGGGTGGTCGCCGCCCGCGGGACGCGCGGCATCCTTCGGAGCGACCTGCTCGTGAACACCGCCGTCCCGGCCGTCGACGTGTCGAAGGTGGACGGAACCGTCTCGCTGGACGGACGCGTCCTCGCCGTGGAACCGGTCTCGGAGGTCCCGCTTAACCGGCGCTACTTCTTGTCGTAGCAGCGCCCCTGCCGCCGCTCCGGCGACCGCCTTGCGCGGCCGAGGCGTCTCGGCCAGACTCCTGCGGAAGATGTCCGAGGGTGGGGGGTCAGGCACCGTGGGCGCCGACGATGTGGCGATGGGCGCCGGTGACGGGTCCGTCGAGCTGATCGGCGTCACCAAGCGGTTCGGAACGGTCACGGCCGTGGACGCCCTGGACATCCAGGTCCATCCCGCCGAGTTCCTATCGCTCCTCGGCCCGTCCGGATGCGGCAAGACCACCACGCTCCGCATGCTCGCGGGGTTCGAGGAACCGGACGAAGGCGAGATCCGCATCTCCGGCCACGCGGTCCAGGGCGTGCCGCCGCACAGGCGCGACGTGAACACCGTCTTCCAGAACTACGCGCTGTTCCCGCACATGTCGGCCTCTGAGAACGTCGCGTACGGCCTGCGGCAGAAGAAGGTCGACCGGGGCGAGATCGGCCGCCGCGTCGGCGAAGCGCTCGAGATGGTGAAGATGAGCAAGCTGGCCACGCGCAAGCCGCGAGAGATGTCCGGCGGGCAGCAGCAGCGCATCGCGCTCGCGCGCGCCCTGGTGAACCGGCCGAGCCTGCTGCTGCTGGACGAACCCCTCGGTGCGCTCGACCGCAAGCTCCGCGAAGAGATGCAGATCGAGCTCAAGCTGCTGCAGTCGCAGGTGGGGATCACGTTCATCTTCGTGACCCACGACCAGGACGAGGCGCTTTCCATGAGCGATCGGATCGCGGTGATGCTCGACGGCCGCGTCGAGCAGCTGGCCGACCCCGACACCATCTACGACCACCCGGCCTCGGCGTTCGTCGCAGGTTTCATCGGGAAGCAGAACTTCTTCGAAGGGACGTCGCGCGACGGCGGCACGACCGTAGAAGGTGACGGATGGAAGATCCGGTCCTCGCTCGAGCCGAACGGCGCCGTGGACGGTCGGGCCGCGCTCGCCGCGGTCCGTCCGGAGGCCATGACGGTGTCCGATGAGGAACCCGCGCCTGGACAGAACGCGATCTCGGCGGAGCTCGCGAGCATCTCCCACCTGGGAGACGTGATCCAATTCGTCGTGATCACGCCGGGACGCAAGGAGATCATCGCGCGTCTCCCGCGCCCGAAGGCACCGCGTCTCGACTTGGGGGGACGGGTGTGGTGCTCGTGGGGCCCCGATCAGACGCAGGTGTTCGGCGCGGAGCAGGCCGAGATCGTCCTGGCCGATCCCGCGAGCGACGAGGCGGCGGCGGCGGTTGCCGGCTAGACCGTCGAACATGGGACGGAGGGAGAGGGGAAGCATGACGGAACCAGATGATGGTCTGAAGATCCTGGCGTCGACGGCTTCGGCGCAACGGATCAGCCGGCGTGCGTTCATGAGCGGCTCGGTCGTCGTCGCGTTCTCGGGCGGCGGCTACCTGCTCTCGGCGTGCAGCAAGAGCAACACGCCCAGCGGAGGGGCGACGACGGGCGCCGAGCGGATCGACGGGGGGCGGCGACGCCCGCCCTCGAGGACCAGCTGAACTTCTTCCACTGGGCCCAGTACGACGACCCGAAGCTCTTCAAGCGGTTCACGGAAGAGCTCGGCCCGGTCACCTCGATCGACACCTACAACTCGAACGAGCAGGCGATCGCGAAGCTGACGGCCGCAGCCGGTAGCAGCGGATACGACATCGTCGTGCCGACCGGCGTCTACATCCCGCTGATGGTCGAGAACGACCTGCTCGAGGAGCTCGACCTGTCGAAGATCCCGAACTTCAAGAACCTCGACACGGTGTACACCAACCAGCCCTGGGACCCCGAGAACAAGCACTCGGTCTGCAAGGACTGGGGCACCACCGGTTGGATCGTCGACAAGAGCCAGATCTCGCGACCGATCAACACGTGGAGCGACTTCCTGGACGTCGCGATGAACGAGGCGAGCGGCAACGTGTCGGTGCTCGACGCCCCGAACGAGGTCGTCGGGTCGTCTACTTCTGGGCGAACGGGATCGACTGGACCACTGAGGACACCGCAGACCTCGACGCGTATGAGGCGTTCGTCGGTCGATCAGCTGGCGCCGCACATCGAAGACGTTCGAGTCGTACCCCGGCTACCAGTTCGCCGAGTGGGACCTACGCCTTGTCGCACGTGTGGAACGGCGACGCGCGGCAGGGGTTCAACTCGTTCAAGGACCCGAGCCGGTATGCGTGGGGTCTGGGCGCGCCCGTCACCGAGCTGTGGATGGACAACTGGACGATCGTGAAGGGCGCCCCGCACCCGGAGGCGGCCTACGCGTTCATCAACTTCATCCTCGATCCGGCGAACTCGCTGCAGGACATGCAATTCCACGGCTACAACACCGGCATCAAGGGTGTGAAGGAGGCTGCGGCGGCGGCGAACACCGCCGTTCCTGGAGATGATCTTCTTCACCGACGCCCAGGTCGCCACGATTCCGCGCGGGCGCGGTCAACTCGGCGTTCGATCGCGAGGTCGAGATCTTCCACAAGGTGAAGGCCGCGGCAGGGGGCTAGGTCGCGCCGAGGATGGTCCAGCGCGTATCGGAGTCGGAGCGAGGAGCTCGGAGGATCCGGGCACCTCGCTTCGCGCTGGCGCTCCCCGCGTGGATCTGGTTCGTCTTCTTCTTCACGCTGCCGGTCCTGTGGATCGTCTACTACTCGTTCGGCTACAAGCCGGACATCTTCCACCCGATCGCGACCGACAAGCTCTCGTTCGATCAGCTACCGTGAAGCGTTCTCGAGCACGTTCGTGCACGTCTTCTCCCAGACGCTGCAGATCTCGATCATCGGCACGATCCTCTGCCTGCTGATCGGGTTCCCGTTCGCGTACTGGCTGGCGACCGCGTGTCCGGCGCGGTGGCGGGGCGTGCTGCTCGGCCTGGTCATCGTGCCGTTCTTCGTGAACTTCCTCATCCGAACGATCGGGTGGCTGATCCTCCTGTCGCCCGCCGGACCCGTGTCGACCCTCTGCAGAATCTGGGGCTGCGGAGCGAGCCGCTGCGTCTGCTGCAGACCCGGGGCGCCGTGCAGCTCGGCGTCGTCTACAACTACCTGGCGCTCATGATCTTCCCGCTGTTCGTTGCGCTCGACCGGCTGGACCCTGCGATGCGTGAGGCCTCGAAGGATCTCGGCGCGAGCCGGTGGAAGACGTTCCGGCAGGTGACGCTCCCGCTCGCCGCGCCGGGCATCGTCGCCGGCTTGTTCCTGGTGTTCATCCCGCTCTCCGGCGACTACATCACCGCCACGGTGCTGGGCGGGGCGAAGGGGAACATGGCGGGCGCGATGGTCGCGAGCCAGTTCAGACGTCGCTCAGAACTGGGCGCTCGGAGCCGGCGCAGGCCGTGATCCTGATCGTGATGATCATGGGCACCGTCGCCGTGTTCGCTGTGCTCGGTCTCGTCGATGCGGACGATCGCGCGCGCACGCCGGAAGATCACGATCCCCTCGGCCGTGGAGTCCGCAGCATGAGCGCGGCCGGGGTCGCGCGGCCGTCAAGCACCGACGTGACCGCGCGAGCGTCGCGCTCCGCGTCTGGGCGATCGCTGGTCTACGCGTTCCTGTTCCTGCCGATCCTCGTGATCGTCGTCTACTCGTTCAACAACGGCCGGACGATGCTCACGTGGGGCGGCTCGGACTGAACGGGTATCGGACGGGAACGGTCGATCCCACCATCCTGGACGCGGTGAAGACCTCGATCGTGGCTGCGTTCGGGCACGGCGATCATCGCGACCATCCTCGGATCCTTCGCGGGCATCGCGCTCGGCCAGGCGCAAGGGGAAGTGGACGATGCTCTTCCTGGCGCTCGTCTTCCTCGATCCTCGTGACGCCCGAGATCGTCGACGCGATCGCGCTCCTCATCTGGTACGTGCGCCTCGGCGGCCCGTTCGGTCCGAACATGACGATCCCCGCCGTGAGCTACGGGATGCTCCGCCTGTGGGCTGGGCACTCGCTGTTCGCGACCGCGGTCGTCACGCTGATCGTGCGCGCGCGGCTCGCGGGGATGGAGGAGACGCTCGAGGAGGCCGCCGCCGACCTCTACGCGACGCCCTGGCGCCGGTTCAGTCAGATCACGCTCCCGCTGATGCTGCCGGCCGTGCTCGCCGGGCGCGTTGCTGGCGTTCAGCTTCAGCCTGGACGACACGATCATCTCGTCGTTCGTGAGCGTGGCGGGCGCATCGCCCTGGCCGGTGTACGTGTTCAGCGCGGTGCGCAACGCGCTCAGACCCCAGGTCGCATCCGTGTCCACGTTGTTGCTGCTGTTGACCTTGTTCGCGATCGCGTGCGTGGCGTTCGTCCTGCGGCGCACCGGTCAGTCCGGCGACGAGGTCGCGAAGACCATGACGGTCGGCGGCTAACCCGGGAGCCGCGGGAGCAGCAGGGCGAGCGCCAGGAGCGGCATCGCGAGCGACATCCATCTGAGCGCTCGCTCCGGTGCCGAGCGGAGCGTCGCCGCGTCGATCGACTCGACGTCGCCGTCCTGCAGCGTGATGGTTCCCTCGACCGTCGCGACGCGCCGGCGCAGTCGCCTGACGGGCGTGGAGAGCACGCGCTGCGCCGCCGAGATCGCCGCGCACGCGGCCGCGAGCGCGAGCGCCTCGGGTTCGATCCGCGCGGTCTGCGCGAACGACGCGGTGAGGACCGGGAACGCGCCCCACGCGAGCGCGAACCAGAGGTCGGAGTGGATCAGGCCGCCGAACAGCTCGAGGTTGTACGCGAGCACCAGGAACACGCCCGCGCCGATGAACGCCCAGATCCACGGCGAGACCTCGCGCGCGCCGTCGATGCCGAGCGCGACGGCGCCCGCGAGACCGATGACAGCGAGCGCCCACAGCACCGCATCGGGGATGCGCGTGCCGAGCGGCCGTCCGCGCAACTCGTCGAGCGCGTGCGCGGCGACGCCCATCGCCAGGAAGAACGCGATCACCGTCTCGACCAGCCAGCGGACGTTCACGGTCGACACGATGCACGCGCCCATCACCACGTAGGACAGGTGCCAGAGCGTGTACGGCGGGTGCAGCAGCGTCCAGTAGTCGCGCCAGCCGCCCGGAGTCAGCGCGTAGAAGGCGGGACGTTCGCCGTCGGCGTGCGCCGTCAGAGGACACGGGGTCCGTCCTTCACCGCCCAGATGACGATGCCGGCGCCGAGCGACATGACACGCGTCCGCACGTGGCGCAACCCCGCCGCCTGCCACCATCGGACCTGTTCGGGCAGCGGGTAGCGATCGTAGAACGCGCTGATGTTCGGCCCCAGGAACCGGCCCGTGTAGCGCCACGCCGGCGAGACGACGGCACCCACGACGGGCATGACGAGCCTGGTGTACGCCCACCACCCCGCGTGGAGCGTGCGGTCCTCGGGACGGAAGAACTCCAGGTTGGCGAGCGTGCCGCCCGGTCGCAGGACCCGCGCGAGCTCGCGCATGGTGGCCTCGGGATCGTCGACGTAGCGAAGCAGGTAGGTGAACGTGACGGCGTCGAACGTCTCGTCGGCGAACGGGAGCCGTTCGGCGCGTCCGAGGGTTTGGCGGACCTGCGGTCCGAGGCCCGCCGCCTCCGTCACCGGGATGCCGGCGCGGAGCATGTCCTCGCTGGGGTCCAGTTGGATCACGCGGAGGCGCTTGCGTGCGGCCAGCTCGCGCGCGACCAGGCCGGTGCCCGATGCGACGTCGAGCACCAGCGAGCCGGGAAGCGCGTTCACCTTGGAGACCATGGTTCGACGCCACCGCGCGTCCTGGCCGAACGAGAGCACCGCGCCCATCCACTCGTACTCGGGCGCGATACCGGCGAAGAGCGTTCGAGCGTGGCGCGCGCGATCGGACATGTCGTCAGGTCGTCCGCAAGCAGCGCCGGCAGATCGGCGAACGAGTCGATCACGTGGTCGGGCTTGCCGTCGTCGCGTTCCAGGTCGGCGGGCCTGAACTTCCCGGTGCGAACGAGCACGCCGGTCATGCCGATGGCTTGGGCGCCGAGCACGTCGTTCACGACGTCGTCGCCGACCATCGCGGCGGACGTGGGGGGCACGCCGAGCATCTCGAGCGCCGCCTCGAAGTACGCCGGGGCGGGCTTCCCACAGATCGTTGCCGTGGTGCCGGTCGCCTCCTCGAGCGCGGCGATGTAGGCGCCGCCGTCCAGCTGGAGCCCTTCGACCGTTCGCCAATACATGTTGCGGTGCATGCCGATCAGCGTAGCGCCGTCGTTCAGGAGCCCGAAGATGTGATCGACGGCGGCGTACGAGAAATCGTCGCAGGCTCCACCGATCACGACGACGTCGGCGGACTCGTCGGGGCCGACCAGCGTGATGTCCTGAAGATCCGCTCGTGCGTCGCCGTCAGAGAGGAGGAACACGCGGGCGCCGGCGTGATGGGTCCGCAGATACTCGGCGGTCGCGGCAACGGCGGTGACGATGTCGGCAGGCTCGACCGCGAACCCTGCGTCACGGAGCGTTCCCGCGAGCGCCTCGCGCGTGTGCGTCGTCGTGTTCGTGATGAGCTTGAACGGGATGCCTTGCTCGCGTAACCATCCGAGCGTCTCGATGGCGCCGTCGATCGGCTCCCACGAGACGGCGAGCACCCCGTCGATATCGAGCAGGAGTCCGTCGACCTCCATGAGGTGCAGTCTCGCATAGCGACAGGTGGACCCGGCCGCCGCCCGGGGACTACGGGACGAGCCTGATGCCTGCTCGCTTACGCGCTTCCTCGACATCGTGCGAGGGCTCGATCCCCTTCTGACGCAGCCGCCACTCCTGATACGGCGCGATGTATCGAACCTTCGGCGGCAGGAGCGGACGCGCCAGCCGCGTGGCGGCGAACGTCGCGCGCATCGCAGCGCGCTTCGCAGGACCAAGCCGGATCCCGAACTTCTCGCGGAGCGGCGGGGGTAGCGTCGCGAACGCCAGACGCGAAACGCCTTTCAACAGCGGGCGCCACTCGGCCTCGGCGGGCGGGTGGTAGAAGAGCTCGGCGACCTTGCGGGCCGACTCGGTCACCAGCAACTCGCCGCGGTCGATCACGCCGGCCATGTACGCGCGGAGCTCGGGAACCGTCGGCGGGATGATCTCGCGGGGGATCTTGACGAGCTCGGCGGCGAGCATCTGCTCCTCGTGGAACCGTTGACGTCCTGCGTCGTCCAGCTTCCCGACCGTGAGCTCTTCGAACAGCAACGCCGAGTCGACCAGGCACGCGTGCACCCAGAGCAGCAGGTGCGGATCGAGCGCGTCGTACGGCTTGCCCGTGATCTCATCGACGCCCTTTATCCGCGCGTGGACGTCGTTGATGCGATCTGCGGCGATGTGCGCTTCGGCCTTGGAACCGAACGTGATCGTGTAGGTGAGGATCAACGTGCGCTGCAGCCGCTTCCATGGGTTCCGCTCGTAGAACCCCGTCTCCCGAGCGCCCGCGATCACCAGCGGATGCGCGGCCTGCATCAAGACCGCGCGGGCGCCGCCGAACAGGACCGTGACCTCCCGATGGACCTGCCAACTGACGCTGCCCGGTCCGAAGTAGCCGAGGTCGGCGCCGCTGCCCATCACGTCACTGTATCGGCAGCTGGATGTTCGACCTCGCTCGGTGTGTCAGCGGGCGAGGTCGTGGTCGTGCGATGTCCTCAGACGTGGACGGTGCCGCGGGTGTCTTCGGCCGCCGATTCTCCGATCGGTGTGCCCGGGAGGGGGTGCTCCGGAGCTCACGCCGGCTCCGGGATCGGACTCGGCCGGCGCCGGCGCCGGTTCCTGCTGGAGCAGGGACGTGGGGAAGCGGACGGTGATCGTCGTCCCCTGACCGGGAACGCTGAACACCTCGAACGTCCCACCACCGATCTGCGCGCGCTCGCGCATCATCGTCATCCCGAAGTGCCCCTCCGGCCCGGGCGCATCGCCGTGTCGAAGCCGACGCCGTTGTCCCGAAGCTCCAGCTCGAGGAACTCCTCGTCCCCTCGAACCGCGATCCAGAAATCGGTGGCCTGCGCGTGCTTCAGCGCGTTCATCAGACCCTCGCGGGCGATGTGGTAGATGAGGAGCGCGATCGGGGCAGGCATGGCGACGTCGGCCACGTCGAGATGGAAGTGCACGCCCGAGTCCTTCCCCACCTCGTCCGTGAACGACTCGAGCGATTCGGCCAATCCCTTGGCGCCGAGCGGGGAGCGATGCAGGTCGCGGATCAGCGCACGGATGCGGTCGGACGTGTCCTGCTTCGACTCGCGGATCTTCTCCAGCTGCTCCCCCGTCTCCACCAGGTCACCCTTGTCGAGGAGCTTCCGCGCGACGTCCACTTGGATGGAGAGCCGGAACAACACCTGCGCCAAGTCGTCGTGAAGGTACGCGGCGATCTTCTGACGCTCGTCGGCGCGCTCCTCAGCCATCGCGTTCGAGAGGGTTCGCAAGACCTGCTCACGATCCTTGAGCTCCTTGTGCGCCTCCTCCAACGCCTGACTCCTGAGAAACATCTGGCGGGCAAACAGCAGAGGTGCTAGAACGGTCAGGACAGACCAAAGACCGAAGCCGGGGACTGTATACAAGCGAGCAAGCGAGGCACCAAGGGCACCCAATCCCAGATAGCTCACGAGGAACTCTTGGCCTCGACCCAACAGCTCCTTGGCCACACGGAAGGGGCGGAAACGATAGATAAGGCAGACACCGACGGTAACTAGCCCAAGGTTGATTGCGTAGTCGACGATGATCGCCAGTAGGGCCGCTGCGAACATCTGAAGGACGGGCGCACGAACTGAGGACACGGCGTGAAAGACCCAACTTGCCGCAAGGACTGCCAGAGCAATGCAGGATCGATTGACCAGAGCCCGCAACAGGGTGACCTCTCCCCTGAACTCTCTCGGGTCCGAGGCACTAACCAGGGCCACGAGTGCCGCAACCTCAGGAGAAAAAGTGAACGCCACCGCCATGACTAGCGGATAGCCAACGCTGACTGTCACGCCGCCCCATGTCGCCACAGGCAAGAGTTCGACGAGGGCGATAAGGATTACCCAAGGAATGACCTTGAGCGGAATCGGCTGATCCCTGCCCGCGACGAGGAGGGCGAGTGCCCCGAGCGTGGGGAAGACAACAAGCATCCCGAAGAAGGACGCCAGATTCGGCTGACGGAAAGACATCGTGCGTGGTGCCTTTGCTGCTTCGCTCACGCCAGCTCCAGACCTAACACTGCTTTGTAACACCCATCTTCGCCCTTGAGCCGGGCTGGTTGAAGCAACAAGTGGGACCGCTTCTTCTCACCCGGGTACAGCATCCGTTGTAGGTGGGAAGGCCCTCTTGTCCCCCTACCTGCCGTCGGTCGATAGTACCGGCAGTGTCCCCCGTTGGGGGACCAGGCTACGAATTATGGACCAAGGGGTCCCTGACAGGAAGGAGAGGCGTATGCGTCTGCCCAAGCGCATCGCGATCGCCCTCGGCTCGCTGCTTGCCATCATGCTTGCCGGCGGGGCCCACTACCGCATCTAGTATTCATTCCTGCAAGATTAAAGGCTCGACCACTTGTGGTCGAGCCTTTCTTTGGTTCGCAAGTCAAGGTCGATCGCGAGGGGGCACCCTGAGATCGATAGTCGTTCCCCCACCAGGTGAAGACCGGAGATCAAAGGAACCACCGCAAGATGCAGCACGCTCGCGCATGAGCTGCAGCCCAAAATGCCTTTGACCCTTTCCCTTGTCGCCACCTCGAACGTCAAACCCACAGCCATCATCTTCAACAGCGAGGACGACCCAGCCCTCAACACAGCTCAGGGAGATCCAGACCGTCTTAGCGCCAGAGTGCTTAAGGATGTTGGTTAGGGCCTCCCGAGCGACCTGGTAAACAACGAGCTCTGTGCTTGGTTCAGCTCTCACCGTTGCGTCTAATTCCGCAACGAAATGAACCCCGGATTCGGCCCTCAAGTGCTCAACCAGAAGCGTTAGCGTATCGACTAGACCGGCGTGGCCAATCGTGGATCGGCGAAGATCGCCAATCACATCTCGAAGCTCCTCGACGGCTTCTTCGCTCGCTTGGAGCAATGCTGGAACATCATCATCAAGATCTAACAGGCGACCCCACCGCAGATCCTCTTTGATGATCTGAGTCCGAATCGTGACGTTGTACAGACATTGCAGGACGTCGTCGTGAAGCGCTGCAGCAATCCTGGCGCGCTCGTCCCGACGCTCGTCAGCAATCCGTTCATCCACTGATCTGAGGGCGTCGTTCTTTGCTTCGATGGATTCCTGCGCTTCGTCCAATCTTCGCCAATGAACAAAACCCTGACGAGCCAGGATGATTGGTGCTACGAAACCCGCAACGCCAAGAAAGCCGAGGCGGGCGTATGTCTCGGCCAGCAAGACGCCCAAGAAAGCCAAAGCAGACGTACGCCAGAACGAAGGTCTCGGCGCTACCAAGGCTCATCTCGCTCAGAACGCTGCGCGCCGGACGCCTGCTCATAAGGGAGGTCGCCAGCGCAACGAGCGTGTAGTTCACGGCACAGTCCGCCGACAGAGCTAGCAACCCCACCAGGGCTGCCCATGGCCAAACGCCGAGTTGCCCGCCAAGGCCATGAAAGACGAGAGCAGCCGCCATCACGCTTAGGCTGATTTGAGCTCTGTTGAGCAAGGCCCGCGATATCGAGACTTCCCTTCGAAGCTCACGGATGTCGATACAGCCGACAAGCCAAGCAGTCCCGCGAACATCGGCCCAAAGACAAACCCTGCCCCGAGCAGAATCGGAAGATCCATGACAAGCGCTGGCCCAGCCTTGGAAGTGAGAGGGACCAGACTGGCGGAGCCCACGAGAGCCACCCAGAGGATCAGTTCGCCAACCGATGTCGGAAGAGATTGGCCGCCGCGGATTGAAGTCAACCCAAGAATGAGCAGAACACTCGAGAAGAGGCCCCAACTTAGAAGGCGAAATCCAAAGGGCTCAATGCCCATCGAACCCGAACTACGCGTCCCGTGAGAAGTGGCGGTGACGGACACGGTCCCTCCCTCCCTGGTCGGCGTTGGGGGAGGGCAGCGCCGAAAGTGTGCGTAGTTCTACCGAAGCGCTCCGACAGAGGCAAGAGTGACAAGTTCGCTTGAAATGGGCGGCGATACGATGGCGGCATGAAACCCCGGGTGCTGGTCGTCGAGGATGAGCAGACGATCTCCGAGCCTCTCGCCGAGCATCTGGGACGAGAGGGCTTCGACGCCGATGTCGCGGGCACGATCGAAGAGGCCACCAGGTCTTGGCGCGCAACGCCTCCCGACCTGATCCTGCTGGACGTCATGCTCCCGGACGGCGACGGGCGGGATCTCTGCCGCCTGATCAGGACCGAGTCCGACGTCCCGATCATCATGCTGACCGCGCGCGGCGAAGAGATCGACCGGATCGTCGGCCTCGAGCTCGGCGCCGACGACTACGTGGTCAAGCCGTTCTCGGCCGGGGAGCTCGTGGCGCGCATGCGCGCGATCATGCGGAGAGGCCGAGGCACCGCGCGCAAGGGACCGATCGAGATCGGCCCGATCCTCCTCGACCCATCCTCGCGCACGGTCACGAAGGACGGAGAGCGCGTCGAGCTCGCCGCGAAGGAGTTCGACCTGCTCCACATGTTGATGGCGAACGCCGGCGACGTGATCCGACGCGAGGCGATCATGGACGAGGTCTGGGACCCGCACTGGTTCGGACCGACGAAGACGCTCGACGTCCACATCTCGTGGCTCCGCAAGAAGATCGAAGACGATCCATCCGAGCCGCGCTACATCGTCACCGTCCGCGGCGTCGGGTTCCGGTTCGCGTCGGCCGAGGACGTCGCGGCGAACGACGCCACGTAGCGACGATCGAGGGAGAGACCCACGAAGGTTCGCAGCCGACTCATCCTGGCCTTCACCTACCTGGTCGTCACGGTGCTGCTCGCGCTGACCGTGCCGCTCGCCTTGAGCCTGCGAGATCGCGCCCGAGCCGAGCAGGAGACGGCGGCCCTGACGAGCGCGCTCACGATCGCCGCCAACCTGGATCGAGAGTCGCTGAAGCCGGGACCGGCGCTCGACCGACTGGTCAGCCGATCCGCCGACCAGGTGCAGGGGCGCGTCATCGCCACCGATGCCACCGGGATCGTGCTGGCCGACTCGGACGGCACGGCCGTGGGCGACAACTACAACACGCCACTCCGGCCCGAGATGCAGAAAGCGCTGGACCCCAGCAAGCCCACGCCCAACGCCGAGATCCGCCACAGCGACACCAAGGGAGCGACGCCTTGTTCGCCGCCGCTCCCGTCCTCGATCCCGGTCTGATCGGGGCGGTCCGCATCACGAAGGACATCCAGAGCGTGAACGACGCGGTCCGCCGAACGACGATCAGCTTGATCGCCGTCATCGGCGGGATCGGACTCTCCGATCGGGTTGGTGATCGCGGTCATCATGTCCGGTTCCCTCGCGCGGCCCCTCACGAGGCTCGCCGGGACCGCACGGCGGCTGGGCGCGGGAGATCTCTCCGCGCGCGCACACGACGTCTCCGGCGCCGATGAGATCGAGGAGTTGGCGGGCTCGTTCGACGAGATGGCCGACCGCGTCGAACGCACGGTCCATGCGCAGCGCGAGTTCGTGGCGAACGCCTCGCACCAGCTTCGGACCCCGCTCACCGGCATGAAGCTCCGCCTGGAGTCCGCGATCGAACGATCGGACTCGCCGGAGATGACGCACGATCTCACCGCCGCCGACAAGGAGATCGACCGCCTGGCGGCGACGGTGGACCGGTTGCTGGTGATGGCCCGCACGCTCGAAGAGGGCGGATCGACCGAGATCGAGCTCCACGACGCTGCCGAACGCGCGGCGGATCGTTGGCGCGAGCGCGCCGCGACCCGCGACTCGACGTTGTCGGTCGGCGGCGACGCCGTCACGGCGCAGGCGAACGCGACCGACGTCGACCAGATCCTGGACAACATGATCGAGAACGCCATGACGTACGCGCCCGGCCCGATCGACGTGCAGACCGGCACGGCCGAGCGTCGGGCGTTCGTCGCGGTTCGCGACCATGGGCCGGGCATCCCGGCCGAGGAACAGACCAAGGTGACCGAGCGGTTCTACCGAGGGAAGACCGCTCCCCCCGGCGGCTCCGGCCTCGGTCTCGCGATCGCGCGGGACCTCGCCGAACGGTGGGGCGGAGCGCTGTCCGTCCAGAGCCCGGAGGGCGGCGGCACGCGGATCGAGGTCCGGTTCCGTGTCGCCTCGGCGCCGAGCACGAACGGCGACGATCGGGGACGCGACGTGACGCCGATCCCGGTACGCCTCTGGGTCGACCCGGGATGTCCGTGGGCGTGGCAGGGTGCGGTGTGGCTCCGGAGGCTGGCCGAGACCGGCGTCGTCGAGCTGGACTGGCGGATCTTCAGCCTCGAGCTGAACTCATCCGAACTGGACGCGCCGTTCTGGGAGGCGTGCCGGCGGCAGGGAGAAGCACTCGTCGCGCTCGCGCTCGCTCGGCGCGAGGGAGGCGACGACGCGTTCGACCGGTTCTACGGCGCGCTCGGGCTCCGGGTGCACGAGGAGAAGCAGGAGATGTCGCCGGAGCTCGTCCGCGCGTGCGCCGAAGCGGCCGGCATGCCCGACCTCGTCGATCGAGCGATCGCCATCCCCGAGCTTGCCGAGGAGGTCCGGCAGGAGTTCCTGGACGCCCGACAGGAAAGCGTGTTCGGCGTGCCGACGCTCGGGATCGCCGACCTGCCGGTGATCTACGGCCCGGTCTTCGCGCTCGCTCCGGAGGGCGAGGAGGCGGTGCGGCTGTGGGAACACACCCTCTGGTTGATGGAGCGCCCGGATTTCTTCGAGATGAAGCGATGGCCGCGCGACATCCGCCCCGGGGAGACCGCTCCCCGAACCATTGCCCCGGCCGTGGCCGACCCTTAACCAAGCGTTAGCACGAGCGCGACTAGGCTCGAACCGATGAAACGAACGCTCACGATCATCGGACTGGGCCTTGCGGGCATGGCGCTCGCCGTGGGGGTTTCCGTCGCCGCCTTCGCATTGGTCGGTGGCTCCCTCAGCAACCCCGCCTCCGGCGTCAAGGTGCCAGCGGCGACCCCGTCCGAGAACACGTCCAAGACCCCGTCGAAGAGCCCGTCCGAAGACAACACACACCACCAGACCCCGAGCCCCGCGACGGAGCAGCCACAGGCCTCACCGAGCGAGACTCCCGGTGGGAAGCGGCGGCAGCGGGGGCGGGGGCGAGCCGGGCGACGATCACGGTGGAGGTAGCGGAGGCCACGGCTCGGACGACTGACCTGCATGCCGGCCGTTCGAGGTCCCGCGACGGTTCCGCCCCGAACGTGGCAGAGTACGAGGTCATGAGCGACAACCTCCACCGGCAGGACATCTGGGGCGACGACCCCGAGGAACGCGACGCGAGCGAAGTCGTGGCCGAGATCTCGTCCGTCGACCCCGAGTCGGCCCGACGCTGGCACGACCACCCGGCTGTCGTCCCGTTCAAGGTCGTGGCCCTCTTCATCGCACGGAACGGCCGTCGCATCGCCATCACGATCGTCGGGATCCTGGTGGTCCTGGTGGGCGTGGCGCTCCTGGTTCTCCCCGGCCCGGGTTGGCTGCTGATCTTCGTCGGGTTGTCGATCCTGGGGACCGAGTACGTGTGGGCGCAGCGGCTGCTCCGGGTCGCCAAGGAACAGGCGAACAACGCGAAGGACAAGGTTCTGCGCAGGAAGCAAGCGAAGGCCGACCGTCGCGAGGCCACGTCCTCCGACGGCCCCGACGTGTCCTGATCCGTCGATAGGCTTCCGCCGTGACCGGCCGCATCCTGATCGGCGCCGTCGAACCGGTCGAGGGTTGCCCCATGCCTCGTGCTCGGAGCGTGGCGCTGGTGCGCGATCCGTAGGAGACTCGCGAGCGCTCGGAAGGAGGGGTGATGTTGGCGACCGATGCATACGTGGTGCTCCTGCGGATCGTGCATATCGCCACAGGGGTCATCTGGGTCGGCTCGCTGTTCGTGGTGGTGGTGTTCGTGCAGCCGAGCGCCGCGACGCTCGGACCGGCGGGTGCGCCGTTCATGTCGGAGCTTCGCCGTCGCCGATTCGTCGATGTCGTCTTCATCGACGCCGTGTTCACCGTGATCGCGGGGGCGTTCCTCTACTGGCACGACTGGCATCTGTTCCCGAGCTTCGGGGACTGGATCGGCTCGAGCTTCGGTCGAGCGCTGACGGTCGGCGCTCTGCTCGCGATCTCGGGGCTCGGTGTCGCCGCGTCGGTCACGCGTCCCACGATCGGTCGACT
Source organism: uncultured Actinomycetes bacterium (assembly GCA_963723855.1). Lineage (GTDB taxonomy): Bacteria > Actinomycetota > UBA4738 > UBA4738 > HRBIN12 > JBBQVZ01. The sequence continues at coordinate 121,481 of CAVRSI010000025.1, forward strand.
CATCACGCTCGGAGGACAGGTCGCGGCGTCCGGTGGGCCGCCGTCGCCTGAGACTGCCGAACGGATCGGCTCGCTGCAGCGCCGGCTCGTGGTCGCAGAGCGTGTGAGTTTCTCCCTTGTCCTCCTCGCGGTGGTGGCGATGGCGTCGGCGCGGTATCTCTGAGATGGCCGGCCGCGTTCTCATCGGGACCTCGTCGTGGACCGACTCGACGCTGGTGAAGGAAGGGAACTTCTATCCGCCCGGCACCACGAGCGCCGAGGCGCGGTTGAAGTTCTACGCGTCGCGGTTCCCCTTGGTCGAGGTCGACTCCACGTACTACTACCCGCCGTCGGAGAAGAACTCGGTGCTCTGGATCGAACGGACGCCGGCCGACTTCACGTTCAACATCAAGGCGTACTCGCTCCTCACGAACCATCCAACCAAGGTCGACTCGCTCTACAACGACATCAAGGCGACGCTCCCGCCCGAGGCGCTCGAGAAGCGGAACGTGTATCGCGACAAGCTCCCCGACGAGGCCGTCGACGAGGTGTGGCAGCGGTTCCGCGACGCGCTGATGCCGCTGCACTCGGCGGGCAAGCTCGGCGCGGTGCTGTTCCAGTTCCCGCAGTGGTTCGTGATCTCGAAGAAGAACAAGGCATACATCGAGGAGTGCGCCGCCCGGCTGCCCGACTACCGGGTGGCCGTCGAGTTCCGAAACGAGACGTGGATGAGCGAACGCAACCGCGAGGAGTCGCTCACCTTCTTGGAGGAGCGGAAGCTGCCGTTCGTCTGCGTCGACATGCCGCAGGGGTTCGTCTCGAGCATCCCGCCGATCGCCGCCGCGACCGCCGACGATCTGGCCATGGTGCGGTTCCACGGGCGCGACCCCGAGGCGTGGACCGCCAAGAGCGAGAGCGCGTCGGTCCGGTTCCGCTACGACTACAAGCAGGAGGAACTGGCCGAATGGGTCCCCAGGATCCAGCAGCTGGCATCCGAAACCCGCGAGACCCACGTCCTGATGAACAACTGCTACCGCGACTTCGCGGTCAGGAACGCCAGCGAGCTCGGCGACCTCCTGCGCGACGAGTGAGCGGCACATCGAGCCTGTTCCTCAGACTCGAAGGTAGGCTCGATGGATGTTGATGGGGCACCGGTGGAAGGTCGCAACGGTTCGCGGGATCCCCTTGTACGTGAGCACGTCGTGGGTGTGGATCGCGGCGCTCTACGTCTGGTCCCAGTACAACTACCTCACGGTCAGGTGGGGCCTGGCGGCGGGCTCGGGCGAAGCGGTGTTCCTCGCGGTGTTGGCCGCAGCGCTCTTCTTCGCGAGCATCCTCGCGCACGAGGCCGCGCACGCCGTGATGGCGCGCACGCTCGGCCTGCCGGTCCGCGGCGTGACGCTCGTCTTCTGGGGTGGTGCCACCGAGACGCGGGCCGACATCCGCGGACCGCTCGGGGAGTTCCTGGTGGCTTCCGTCGGACCGGCCACGACGCTGGCGCTCTCGGGCGTCTTCTGGGTGGCCCACATCGCAACCGCCGGCATCGTCTCGGACATCGTCGGGTACCTGGCATGGCTCTCGCTCGTCTTCGCGGTCCTGAACGCGCTGCCCGGGTTCCCCCTCGACGGCGGAAGGATGTTGCTCGCGGCCGTCTGGGGCCTCACGAAGAACAGACGCACGGCGTTGCGCGCCGCGGGATGGTCCGGCGTCCTGGTCGGCCTGGTCTTCGGCGCCGCCGCGGTGTGGTTCATCGCCAACGGCGGCATCGGATTGGGGATCTTCGCGGGCTACATCGCGGCGATCCTGATCACGACCGGCCGCGGGATGGAGCAGCGGATCGCGTTCCGTGACCAGTTGATCAAGGGGGTCGTCGTCGACGCGATGCGACCTCCCCCCGGACGATCCCGGCGACGATGAGCCTGGCGGAGGCGTTGGACCACGCGCTCCGCAGCACCCCGAACCAGCCGTTCCCCGTCGTCGACGAGGGCGGTCACGTCATCGGTTCGATCTCGATGCAGAGCGCCCGTCGCATCGGCGCCCGGGACCCGTTGCGGCCGGTCCGCGACGCCCTGATCCCCATGAACCAGACGACGGTGCTCGCTCCCGACGAGACGCTCGACGCGGCGATCGAATGGCTCGGTGGCGAGACCGGCTTCGTCGTGAAGGACGGCGTGCTGATCGGTGCGCTGACGCCGCACGACGTCGAGAACTGGTACCGGCGGGTGATCGAGGGACGTTCGGCCCCGACGGGGTTCGCGGCGCTGCCACCACGACCCGACCTGTGAACCGATCTGCCCTCTGACCTGCCGACCTGTCGGTATCGCGAAGTAGCATCGTGTCCGATGACACCCCCCCTCTTACCCGACCCCCAACAGGAGCGGGTCCTGGCTCATGACGCCGGAGCGCTCCTGGTGACCGGCGTTCCCGGCACCGGGAAGACCGCGATCCTCCGGGAGCGGTTCGCCCGATTGCTCGAGGACGGCGCCGACCCCGAACGGGTGGCGTTGGTCGTGGGTTCCGCTCCGGCGCGCAACGCCGAGCGCGACGCCCTGCTCGCACGGTTCCAGGGCTCGCTCCCGGAGCTCCGCGTCGTGACGGTTCATGGGTTGGCGCGGCACGTGTTGAACGCTCGGTTCCGGCGGCTGGACTACCCGGAGCCTCCCGATCTGCTGCCCGCGGGCGACCAGTTCGCGTTGGTGCAGGAGCTGCTCGACGACCAAGACCCCGCAGCGTGGCCCGCATACGGACACATGCTCGGCATGCGCGCGTTCGCCGACGAGGTAAGGCAGTTCCTCTCGCGGGCGCAGGAGGCGCTCCTCAGCCCCGAGGACATCGAGGCGCGGGCGGAGAAGGCCGGCCTGAGCGGCTGGAACGAGCTCGCACGCTTCTATCGCGAGTACCAGGACGTGATCGACGGACGCAACGTCGTGGACTTCGCGGCGCTGTTGCAGCGAGCGGCGCAGGTGTCCACGGACGGCGAGCCGCTGCTCGACCACCTGTTGGTCGACGACTACCAGGACACGACGCTGGCCGCCGAGGCCATCGTGGCCGGGCTCGCGCCGCCCGACCTGATCGTCGCCGGCGATCCCGAGGCGCACGTCTTCTCGTTCCAGGGCGCGACCGACATCCCGATCCGCCGGTTCGCCGAGCGGTTCGGCGGCGCGGACGTGATCGAGCTGGAGACGCCGCATCGCGCCGGCTCGGCGATCACCGTCGAGGCGTGGATCGCGCCGCACACCTCGGAGGAGCACGCCGCGATCGCGCGCGAGCTCCGCCGGCTCCACGTGGAAGAGGGCGTGCCGTGGAACGAGCTCGCCGTCGTCGTCCGGCGGCAGGGCTCGCACGTCGGTTCGCTGCTGCGGGCGCTCGACGACGCCGGCGTGCCGCGCGCGCTCCCTGAAAGCGGCATGGCGCTCACCGCCGAGCCGGCCACGTTCCCGTACGTGCTGGCGCTCCGCTGGCTGACGGCCGACGCCGACGCGCGCGAGCAGCTGATCGAATCCGTCCTCACGTCCGACCTGGTGCGGCTGTCGCCGGCCGCCGCCCGCGGGGTGATGCGCGCGGCCCAGGCGGTGGAGGGAACGGTCGGCGCGGCACTCGATCACACGGAGGGCCTCACGCAGGCCGAGGCCGCCGAGATCGACATCGTGCGCGACGTGCTCGAGCACGCGGGGACCGTGGCCGACCGGTCGGTGCTCGAAACGTTCCGGATCCTCTGGCAGGACCTGCCGTACTCGGCTCGTCTGGTGGCCGACGCCGAACGCTCGTCCAGCGCACGCCGGGAGATCGACGTCGTCGTCGGGCTCTCCGGCGTCGTCGCCGAGGCCGGCGACTCGCCCGACCCGTCGACGGAGGCGTTCGTGCGATCGCTCGACGCCGGCGAGCACGGCCCGGGCTATCGCTCGACCGATCCCGCGACGTTCGACTCGGTTCGCGTGCTGACCGCGCACGGCGCCGTCGGTACCGAATTGGACACCGTGGTCGTCGCGGGAGCCGTCGAAGGGAACTTCCCCAGCCTGTCCCGCCCGGAGCCGATGTTCGACCTGGCGGCGCTCGAGCGACCGATCTCGCAGTCCGAGCGCAACCGCGCCCGATCTGGAGGACGAACGGCGGCTGTTCCGGATGATGCTCGGCCGCGCGCGGACCCGGGTCGTCCTGACCGCGAGCGAGACGCACGCGGACGGGTCGGTCGCCACATCGCGGTTCGTCGACGAGCAGCACCTCGCCTGGACCCCGATCCCGCAGGGGCCGTTCGAGGAACCGGTGTCCGTGCGGGAGGCGACGGCCACGTGGCGGCGCACCCTCGCCGACCTGGACGTCCCGCGCGTCCGGCGCCTGGCGGCGCTCGAAGGTCTGGCGGCGCTCGACGTCGATCCGGGCCGCTGGTGGTTCCAGCGCGGATGGACCGACACCGGCGTGCCGCTCCACGAGACCATCCGGGTGTCGTATTCCAAGCTCTCGACGCTCGAGAACTGCGAGCTGCAGTACGTGCTGTCCGCGGAGCTGGGTCTGGGCGGCCTCGTCGGTTATCAAGCATGGGTCGGCAAGACGATCCACAAGATCATCGAGGACTGCGAGAACGGCAAGGTGGAGCGCACGCTCGACAAGCTGAAGAGCGAGGTCGACGTCCGCTGGCGCCCGCAGGAGTTCCCGTCCACCGCCGTCTCGGAGACGTGGAAGCGCCTGGCCAAGGACCGGATGCTGCCGAACTGGTTCGGTCGGTTCGGCGAGTTCCCGGCGACCGGTACCGAGCGCGGGTTCGAGTTCGCGTACGACGGGGCGACGTTGAACGGCTACATCGACCGGATCGGACCCGACCCGCTCGGGTTCGGGACGCGCATCACCGACTACAAGACCGGCGGCACGTACAACATGCCCAAGGCGAACGAGAGCCTGCAGCTCGGCATCTACTACCTGGCCGCGCAGGAGGCCGAGGACCTGAAGGAGGTCGGCGCGATCACCGGCGTCGAGCTCGCCTACCTGAAGGGCCACTACAAGACCGGCGCCATCGAGATGCGCGAATGGGAGGTCGGCTCCGGCGAGCGCGAGGCCGAGTACCAGCAGCGGATGCGCGAGCGGCTCTCCTGGCTGATCGCCGAGCTCCGCCGTCTCGACGCGGAGGAGCGCTACCGGCCGAACTCGCAGGCCGACTGCTTCTTCTGCGACTTCAAGACGCTCTGCTCGCTCTATCCGCAGGGCGCGCCGTTGTTCTCGACGGACGGTGGATCGTGACGGATCGCGTCTACCCACCGGAGATCGTCGCCGTGATGGGCGGCCGCGAGCCGACCGAGGAGCAGTGGCGGGCGATCTCGTGGCCGCTCGAGCCGTTCGTGCTCGTCGCCGGCGCGGGATCGGGCAAGACGTCCGTGATGGCCGCGCGCGTCGTCTACCTGGCGCTCGCCGCGACCGGCCGGCTCGGCGCCGACGACGCCAGGTGTGTTGCCCGGCAACGTGCTCTGCCTGACGTTCACGAACAAGGCGACCGAGAACCTGCAGCAGCGGATCCGCCGCGCGCTCGCCGAGCTCGACCTGGCCGAGGGCGAGGAGCCCGAGATCATGAACTACCACGGGTTCGCGGCGAAGCTGTTGGACCGATACGGGATGCTCGCGGGCATCGAGCCGGATCAGCGGGTGCTCTCCCCGCCCAGCGCACCGAGCTGTGCGCGCGCGTCATGGACCTGATGACGTTCGAGCACGTGAAGACCGAGACGCAGGGCGGCGTGATCGACAACATCCTGCTGCTCGACGATCAGGCATCGAACCATCGGCGCACGCCCGACGAGATCATCGCGTTCAACGAGGAGCGGCTGGAGCAGTTGCAGGAGCATCGCTCCGACCGCGCGTACCACGCCGCGCTGGAGCGGATCGAGCTGGCCAGAGGCGCGGCGATCTTCCGGCAGTTGAAGCGCGACCTGGGCGCGATCGACTTCGGCGACCAGATCTCGCTGGCGCTCAAGGTGGTCGAGGAGCATCCGCAGGTGGCCGCCGAGTACCGGCAGCGGTTCGGCGCGGTGTTGCTCGACGAGTACCAGGACACCGACGTCGCCCAGGCGAAGTTGATCGCGGGCGTCTTCGGCGGCGGGCATCCCGTGACCGCGGTGGGCGACCCCGACCAGAACATCTACGCGTGGCGCGGCGCGAGCCTGTTCAACCTGCTGGATTTCCCGCAGCAGTTCGCTCGCGCGGACGGCTCGCCCTCGACGCAGCTCCCGCTGTACACGAACTTCCGCTCGGGCGCGTGGATCCTGGAAGCGGCGGACGTGGTGATCTCGAAGCTCCCCGAGCAGCAGCGGCCGGATCCCGACAAACAGCTGGTGCCCTGGATCGAGAACAAGACCGGCGAGGTGCACGTCGCGCGGATCTCCGACGAGTGGAAGGAGGCGGAGTGGATCGCCGAGCACATCCTCGAACTGCACGACGACGGCAACAAGTGGTCGGACATCGCCGTGCTCTGCCGGTCGAGCCGGCTGTTCTTCTCGCTGCAGCAAGCGTTCGCGGAGCATGAGATACCGGTGGAGATCCTCGGGCTGGCCGGGCTCCTCCGCCTGCCCGAGATCGTCGAGGTGCTCGCCTACGCGCGCGCCGTGAGCGATCCGCTCGCGAGCGTGGCTCTCGCGAAGATCCTGCTCGGCCCGCGGTACCGCGTCGGCTACAAGGACCTGGCGCGCGTCGCGGCGCTCGCCAAGACGAAGAGCTATGCGCTGCGGATGGTCGACGAGGAGGAGGGCGAGGCGACGCCGTTCCTGTTCGCCGAGGCGCTGGAGCACCTGGATGAGGTGGAGCGATTGTCCGACGACGGGAAGGCGCGCCTGGAGGAGTTCCGTGCGGAGCTGGCGGAGCTGCGGGTTGAAGCGCGCAAGCCCGTCGGCGAGTTCCTGGGCGAGGTCGTGCGGCGCACGGGCATCCTCGCGGAGCTGGACGCCCACACGGATCAGGTCGCGGCCACCGCCGCCAAGCGCAACCTCGCGGCGTTCATGGACCAGGTCCACGCGTTCGAACCGGTCGAAGGCGAGCTGACGCTCCGCGCGTTCCTGGACTACGTGGACACGGTGGAGCGCATGGACAAGCAGGAGTGGTCGCCGGTGCAGCCGTCGGCGGAGGACTCCGTGAAGGTCATGACGATCCACGCGGCGAAGGGACTGGAGTTCGACAACGTGTTCGTGCCCGGGCATGGCGAAGGGACTGCTCCCGAGCACCCGGATCCAGCACAACCCGGCAGAGCGCGGCGAAGTCGATGGACTTCGAGCTCCGCGGCGACGCGAAGATCCTGCCGAAGTTCGACGGCGTGCTGTCGCACTTCAAGCAGGACCTGCAGGCGCAGGAGGAATACGAGGAGCGCCGCACCGCGTACGTCGCCATGACGCGCGCGCGCACGCCGACTCTTCTGCACCGGCGCGCATTGGTACGGCGAGAACATCAACGCGAAGGAGGGCGGCAAGTTCCTCCGAGGAGCTCGCGGGATGGGTGATGGACGTTCGGCATGGGACGTGTGGATCCCGGCGAGGACATCGACGAGGAGACGAACCCGCTCCTCGGGTATCGGGAGCGGTTCGTGAAGGACTGGCCCGAACCGGCGCGGCCCGACGACACCGACGAGTGTTCCCCGAGGGGTGGCGACGGTCGGCGCTCGACGCCGTCGCCGATCGGCGGCGTGCAGCCGACCCTGCTCGACCCCTCGAGCCCGGAGGAGCGCGAGCTGTTCGAGGAGCTCGCGGCCGAGCGGCGGCACCACGCCGGGTTCCTGCGGGAGCGCGAAGGCTCCGACGCGACGAACGGCTCGGGCGGCCCGTCGGCGCGGCGGACCGTGTCGGTCGGCGGCGTGATCGACTACGCGCGCTGCCCGAAGCGCTTCTACTGGACGGCGGTGCGACCGCTGCCGCGGTTCAGCGGCCCGGCCGCGCGCATCGGCACCGAGGTGCACCGGTGGATCGAGCGGCGGGCGAGCGGCCAAGCGGTGCTGCTCGAGGTGGACGAGGCGCCCGATCTCACCGAGCGAGGAGCTCGCCGGCGAGCCCGGCAAGGTCGAGCGGCTCCGTGAGGCGTTCCTGGGGAGCCGGTTCGCGGACGTCACCCCGCTCCACGCGGAGCGGCCGTTCCTGCTCCGGCTCGAGGGCTTCACGGTGGGCGGGCGGATCGACGCCGTCTACGGCGATCCCGACGGGCCGTGGGAGGTCGTGGACTGGAAGACGGGTCGCCGACCCGCCGACGACGACCCGCTCGCCGCACTGCAGCTCGACCTGTACGGCCTGGCCTGCGTCGAGATCTGGGGCAAGCGTCCCGAAGACGTCACGCTCACCTACCTCTACCTCGCGAGCGGCGACGAGGTCTCGCACCCCATGGAGGAGCCCGACGCCGTGAAGGCTCGCGTGACGGAGGCCTTGCGTTCGATCGACGCGGGGGCGTTCCATGCGACCCCGGGGCCGCAATGCACGTACTGCGACTTCCGGGCGTTCTGCCCGGAGGGGAAGTCGTGGTTGGCGGAGCGGCGCGAACGGAGGCGAGGGGCAGCTAGTCGTAATCGTATGGTCGACGGAACATGACCGGAGCTGTGGATCTGATCGACTTCTTCGCCGTGGCGAACAGCCTGCCGTGGCTCCCCGGGGAGCCGATCGGCTCATTCCGGCGGGCCCACTATCCGACCGCTCATCTCATCGAGCCCCACCTCACGGTTGTCTTCCCGGTCCCGGCAACGATCGGCGGCGATGCATTCCGGGAGCACGTGCGCGGAGTCGTGTCGCGGACGCCCTCCTTCGACATCCGTCTGAGGGGACTCGACAAGTCCTGGGACCACTGGCTCTTCCTCGCAGTCGCTGAAGGGATGGACAAGGTCATCGCGCTGCACGACGCGCTCTACACAGGCCTCCTCCTTCCGCATCTGTGGACGCAACAGCCGTACGTGCCTGATGTAGGCCTCGGCCATTTCGCCGAAGCGCAAGACACCGCGACCCTCTCGAGCTCCGGCCGAGGACATTCGACCACGGCCACTTCGATGAGGCCCAGCAGGAAGCCGAGGCACTGCACCTCGACTACAAGGGTCGTTTCGACAGCGTTCACATCTTCGGGCTCGACGAAGAACTCACCCATGTAACGCCACTCGAGGAGATCCTTCTCGGCTGACCGATCTCGCAACCCGAGCTCCTCGCGAATGATGTCCACGAGCAGTCTCACGAGCCAGTGCCACCGAAGTCCCACGAGCCAGTCCAATGACCGCCTGGACTGGCTCGTTCTCGTTAGTCCCGCATCCGGGATCTCAGCACGTCGAACTCGCAGCCTGGCGAGGACGGGTCGAAGCCGTGCTCGATCAGCCAGCGGGCCGCCAGCAGGCTTCGCAACGACCACCACGCGCGGATCACGTCGAGGTCGACGTCGGTGCCGTAGCCGGCGACGACGTCGCCAAGGTGCTCCTCGTGTCCGAGCGTCAGGGTGGCGAGGTCATACAGCGCATCGCCCTGGCCCGCCTCGGACCAGTCGATCACGCCGGTGATCTCGTCACCGTCGACGAACACGTGGGTGATCTGCAGGTCGCCGTGCGTGAACACCGGTGTCCACGGCCGGAGCGCAGCCTCGGCGATCCGGCGGTTGCGCGTGACCAGGTCGGCGGGAAGGACGCCGTTCGTGACGAGCCACTCGCATTCGCCGTCGAGGTGCGATGCGATCTCGTCGAGGCTCTCGACCGGGCCATGGCGGCAGCGGCGCGTCGTGCAGCATCCGTGCGGCGGCACCCGCCGCGGCCCACGCCGCCGACGATGCGGTCGACGGCTCGCCGAGGCGGCCGAGTGCCGTCCCTGGGAGGGCGGCGAGCGCGAGCACGGGCGGCTTCCGCCACAAAACCTCCGGAGTCGGGATCGGCGCCATCGCCATCGCCTCGACCTCGACGTCGGTGCGCGTCTGATCGGCGTCGATCTTCAGGAACACGTCGCCGACGCGCAGGGTCGCGCGCTCGTGATGGGCGACGACGACCTCGACCTCCTCCACGTCGGCCATTATCGCGGGATGACCACCGACGTCGCCACGGGTCTATCGCGTGCGATTGCGCGGCTGACCGCGCCGGGGCGCGTGGCCGTTTGGTGACCTATCGTCGACGGAACGAACCGCCGTGGATACCGCCATTGGGAGCATGATCCCGGGCGCCGAGAGCAGCTCCGCCGGACGATACCTACACCTGATCGGCACCCATCACGGCGTCGAGCGCCGGGCACGGCGGACCCTCGCGTAGGGCGTTGAGGAGTTCTCGCGCAGCTCGTTGCCCGTTCGGGAATCGGTCGCCCGGATCCCAGCGCCACGCTGCGACCATCGCAAGTACGAGCATCCGGCACTCGCCGAGCAGTTCTTGATCAGCGCCCGGATAGCGCTCGCTGACGTCTTCGGGCACATGGGCGAGGTCGAATTCGACCGGCCCACGACAACAGGTCTCGAGGTCGATGAACAGCGGCCCGTTCTTCGTGCTGAGCACGTTGCCCGGATGCGGCTCGCCGTGTAGCAACTGCTCGGGGGCGCCGCCGTCGCTCGATCGCTCGTCTCTGGGTCCGCAACGTGTGGCTGAGAAGCTCCCGGTCCGCGTCGGCGAGCGCCGGAGTGAGGTCGCGGCTCGCAACGAGCTGTTGAGCCTCCGCGACTCGATCCGTGAAGTGCGGCGTCGTGACATCGATCGTCCGCATGCCGGCATGCAGCCGCTCGAGCGCGTTGGCGTAGTCGGCTGGTGAGGACCTCGCGAGGTGACAGAGGTTCGTAGTAGGTCCACAGCGTGACCACGAAGCCGTCACGCTCGTAGACGCGCGGCTCCACTCGAGGCTCCAGAGCAGCCACAGGGCTCTCGGTTCCGGAGAGCCGTTGAGCAAGGTCGACTTCGAACTGCGCGACCTGGTGCGCTACAGGTGCGACTCGGGCAAGGACATCACAGGGCAGCAGCCGCAGAGCGAGCTTGTTCGAGTCGTGAAGAACGATCGCGTCGTCGACCGTCAGGTCAAGCGCTGAGGCGGTCGACGTGGCCGCAGCGACCGCACGCGGAACCTCTGATGCCTGCATCTTCGCCCTACCCTCACCGCTTTACACCAGGAGATCTCGAAAGCGTGTACCCGACACACGGATGCCAGCCTTGAAACTACGATCGGGTGACGTTCGCCATGGCGACCGAGCACCTCGATACCATCAAACAACGCACGGTCGTCCGCAGGTGAGCCGAGCGCCGAGCTGAGAGCGGATCTGGCCGACGATGAAGACCTCAACTCTTCACGCCCTACGAGTCGATGTAGATGCGCTCGCTCGCTTGAGCCATCGAGCCGTCGGAGACTGATCCTCCCGCAGGGGAGGGCGGGGGCGGCACGCGCCGCCGACGCCGCTACGTCGTGAGCCGCTCGATCTGCGCTTCGAACGTCCGGTAGCCCGCCGCGGGATCGAACCCGCCCTCGGTGACCCCCGGCACGAATCGGACGGCCAGGCCGGCCTCGGCCGGGACGCGGGTCTGCGCCACGGCACGGAACCATTCGAGGTCGCCCGGCTGGATCAGGACCGCGCCGGCCGTCCCCATCCGGCGGTACGACGCGTCGTCGATGACGACCGGCGTTCGGCGGAAGACCTTCTGGAGCGTCGCGCGCAGGATGTCGTCCTGGGTATCGATGGCCGGCAGGCCGTCGGTCCACGCCACCGTCGCGACGACGGCGTCGGGTTCGTCCGGGCGGTGGAGCTCGACCTTCATGTACGGAGGCTACCCGGCGAGCGAACGGTCGAGCCGGCGGACGGTTCGAGCCATGCCCTCGAGCAGGCTGATGGTGATCTCGGGGTCCTTACCCAACATCGCCAGGAAGTCCTTCTGGGTGATGATCACGAGCGTCATCTCGGTCTCCGCTATGACCGACGCCGAACGGGGCCCGCCGTCGAGCAGCGAGATCTCGCCGAAGTGATCGCCGGGGAGCAGGCGGTTCAAGGTGCGCTTGTTCGCGATCACCTTCGCCTGACCCGTCAGCACGACGTAGAAGCTGTCGCCGATCACCCCCTGCTTCACGAGCGTGGCGCCGGCCATGAACCGGGCGACGTCCGCCAGGTCGGCGACCTTCCGCAGCTGCTTGTGCGTGAGCCCCTCGAACAGGGGAACGGCCTCGAGGACCGTCGTGAGCTGCTTGATCGTCGCCTTGCTGGTCGCCACGGCGCAAGCCTACCCCCCGGACGGGCGCACGCGCTACGCCGGCCGGATGTCGGTGGGACGGGATACCGTCTGCGGCGCACGGCGGAAGGAGCGGCGTGTCGGTCCAGGTGCGACGCGGCCCACAACCGCTCCCCCTCACGCTCGTCCTGCGGCAGCACGGGACGCTGATCCGGCAGGGCGCGATCGGCGACGGCCTGTGGCTGGTCGAGTCCGGCGCCCTCCGTGTCGCGACCATCTCCGACGCCGGACACGAGCTGGTGATCGATGTCCTGGGGCCCGGTCATGGAGCGGGCGAGCCTGCCGGGGTGCCCTCGCCCGGCGACGGTCCGGGCGCTCCGTCCCTGCCGCCTCTCGCCCGTCTCCGGCCGGGCGGCGGCCGACCTCCTCACGACCCGCGCCCATCGCGCCGCCGCCCTCGCGGCCGATCTCGCATGGCTTGACGTCAGGACGCGGATCGCGCGGCGGCTCGAGGACCTCTCGCAGCGGTTCGGCCGATCGGTCGAAGGGGGCAGGCTCATCCTGCTGCCGCTCACCCAGGACGAGGTGGCGGCGCTCGCCGGAACCACCCGGGAGTCGGCGAACCGGGCGCTCCGCGCGATGGTGGCCGACGGCGACATCCGCGTCGCCGCGCGCGGCCGGTACGTCGTGCGGGCGAGGTTCCACCGCGTTCGATGATGGAGGTGGATCGGCAGTTGACGGGGTGCATCGCTCGCTGCTTGGCTTCGGTGATGAGCGATCGCGACACGTACGGGCCGTCCACCTACGGCGACCGGATCGCCGGCGTCTACGACGAGATGTATCCGGTCGTGCAGTCCGCCCCGAACGTCGCGGCGACGGTCGACTTCCTGGCGTCGCTCGCCGGCGCAGGGCCGGCGCTCGAGCTGGGGATCGGGACCGGCAGGGTGGCCATCCCGCTGGCCGCGGCCGGCGTCGAGGTCCACGGCATCGATGCGTCGGAGGCGATGGTCGAACGGTTGCGTGCGAAACCGGGCGGCGACGCGATCCCGGTCACGATCGGCGACTTCCGCGACTTCTCGCTCGATACAGCGTTCTCGGCGATCTACGTCCCGTTCAACACGTTCTTCGGGCTGCTCACCCAGGACGATCAGGTGACGTGCTTCCGAACGGTCGCCCGCCACCTCACGCCCGACGGCGTCTTCGTGATGGAGGCGTTCGTGCCGGATCTCGCGCGGTTCGATCGCGGTCAACGGGTATCGGCGATCCGCGTCGAGCCGGACGGGGTCTCGCTCGACGTGTCGATCTACGACCCTGCCGCGCAGGTGAACGACACGCACCACGTGGTGATCCGTGAGGACGGCGTCCGCCTGTATCCGGTTCGGATCCGATTCGCATTCGTGCCGGAGCTCGACCTGATGGCGCGGCTCGCCGGGCTCCGCCTCCGTGAGCGCTGGGGCGATTGGGATCGGACGCCGTTCTCGGGAACCAGCGGGAAGCACATCTCGGTCTGGGAACTCGATCCCGACGCCGGTCGCTGAGTCTCAGCCGCCGGCATCCGCGGTGTCCTGCAGCACGGCCAGGCTGCACGGACCGCAGAGCCGCGCGCGACCCTTGACCGGACGGCCGCAGCGCGCACACGCGCGCGGCTCGCTCTTCGCCCACCTCGCGCCCTCCGACGTGCCCTTCCGCTCGGCACGTCCCTCGCTCTCGAGCTTCAACAGGTGCGCCAGGACGGAGCGCTCGGCAAGGGCGTGCACCTCCTGCGGATGGTCGGCGTAGATCGCCGCGACGACGTCTGCGACGGAGCGCGGACCCAGGCCGAGCTGCTCGAGCACCTGCTGCTCCCGGTCTTCGCGATGCGACAGGTACTCGAGAAGCTTGGCCGGGGCGTCCATCACGATCGGGCCGTGGCCCGGGTAGATGACCCGCGGGTTCAGCTCCTGCATCCGACGGAGCGATCGCAGGTATTGCACGAGGTCCCCGTCGGGCGGGTCGATGAAGCTCGTCCCGCGACCGACGACGGCATCGCCGGTGAACAACGCGCCCTCCGACGGAACGAAGAATGAAACGTGGTCGGACGAATGGCCCGGCGTGTACTCCGCGACGACCTCGGCGTCATCTGACGTCGCGAACCGCTGGCCGTCGCGCAGGTGGTCGGCGCCCTTGAGCCGGAACGCAAAGAGCGGCGCGCCGACGAGGGCGGCGAACGCGGGAGCCCCGGGTGCATGATCCTCGTGGTCGTGCGTCACGAGCACGGCGGCGACCCGGCCGGCCGCGCGCGCGACCTCGTCGCGGTGTCCCGCGTCGTCCGGACCGGGATCGATGACGATCGACGGATCCGCGCCGACGATCCACGTGTTCGTGCCCTCGAGGGTGTACACGCTCGGGTTCGGCGCGAGGACGCGAACGATGCGCAGCATCAGTCCTGCCAGAACGTCGCGCGTGGCAAGCGCTCGACGTCGTCCTCGGTGGGCTCGCGCGTCTCGAACCGCAGTGCGAGCAGATCTGCAACGGACGCGCACGCGGCGAGATGGGTCATGGTGAAGAACGTGGGCCAGTAGAGCTTGCGCCGGCCGGCCTCGTGATCGGTCAGCAGCTCCCGCGCGGTGGCCCACCAGGCGGACGCGGCCTCGGAGCCGTCGGGCGTGGGTTCGAGGCCGTCGATGGACTCCACCGCGAAGTACCGGGCGTCGAACCGGACCGGAACCTCCTCCGGCGCGATCCAGTGCGCGATCTCGGGGAGCTGTTCCGGGCTCGGGGGCGCCATCCCGACGGGGCTCAGTGGATCCCAGCTGCCGATCGGGCCCAGCCCGTCGACGGTCAGGGCGAGGGCCGTCTCCTCGGACAGCTCTCGGATCGCACACGCGCGGGAGATCTCGTCCGCCGTGCCGAACCACTCGATCGCCAGATCCGCGTCGCCCGGGTCAGTGGCGCCACCGGGGAACGCGACGTAGCCCGGGAGGAACCGGCTGGACCGGCTTCGCTCGATGACCAGCAACTCCAGCCCCGCGGAGCCGTCGCGCCCCGCGATGACCGACGCCGCCAGCCGAAGCTCGTCAACCACGCCCGGATTCTCCCAGGCGCGTCCGCCGCCGGCCGCGGCCGAGGACCATGGCAAGAGGCTGACGGCGGAAGGGGACTGGGCTTGACCCGGTTTCACGGACACCCTAGGACTGGCATAGCCAGGGAAAGGGGTGCCGGGTGCCGAATCCGTTCGCCTATCCAGAGGAGCTCCGGGCCGAGGGTCTCCGCCTCTACCGCCAGGAGGGCATGTCCTACCGCAAGGTCGCCGCTCAGCTCGGGGTCACCGCTCCGACGGTCCAAGACTGGGTCCGCAAGGCCGAGTCCGAGGTCGAGGAAGCCGCGGTCGACGACAAGGCAGAGATCCGACGTCTGCAGAAGGAACTGCGCAGGGCCCAGCAGGAGCGCGACATCTTGAAAAAAGCCGTCGCCTTCTTCGCGAAGGAGAGCGAGGACCGGTGAGCACCTACCGGTTCATCGCGGCGGAGCGGGCGAGCTTTCCGGTCACGGCGATGTGTCGGGTGCTCGGCGTCTCCCGCTCCGGGTTCTACGACTGGTGCACGCGACCGCCGTCACGGCGTGAGCTCGACGATCGTGCGCTCACCGCCCGGATAGGCGAGATCCATCGCATCACGCGAGGCACCTACGGCGCACCGAGGATCGCGGCGGAGCTGCGGGCGCAGGGTATGGGGATATCCACTAAGCGGGTCGCACGCCTCATGCGAGCGGGCAGGTTGCAGGGCGAACACCTGCGCCGGTGGCGAGGGCCTCGCGCGAAGCCCGCTTCGTCGGTGCCTGACCTCGTTTCTCGTCGCTTCGACCCTGAGGATCCCGATCGTATCTGGGCCTCAGACATCACCGACATCTCCACCGCCCAAGGGTGGCTGCACCTCGCGGTGGTGTTGGATCTGCACTCACGCATGGTCGTGGGATGGGCCACGGCCGATCACCTGCGGACCGAGCTGGCGCTTCACGCGCTCGAGATGGCGATCGAGCGTCGACTCCCCTCGGGTGGGCTCATCCACCATTCCGACCACGGGACGCAGTTCACCTCCGAGGCCTTCGCCGACCGGACGGCGGAAGCCGGCATCACGTTGTCTATGGGTGCGGTCGGCTCTGCATACGACAACGCGGTCGTCGAGAGCTTCTTCGCTACCTTGAAGCGTGAGCGGCTGCACGGCGAGCGCTTCCTCACCCGGGCTCACGCTCATTCGGTGATCGCGGAATGGATCGAGGTCTTCTATAACTGCCGACGACGTCATTCGAGGCTCGGCTATCTTTCTCCGGTCGAGTACGAGGCCGTCGGTTCCATGTCCGTAAAGGATGACGGTGTCCGCTGAACCGGGGTAACCCCAGGCGGCATACTCCTCGCTATGAGCGAACAGGTCGCGGACGCGATCCGCCGAGCGATCGGCGACCACGGACCGATCACGTTCGCCGAGTACATGGAGCTGGCCCTCTACGGACCGGGTGGCTACTACGAACACCCGCCGGTGGGACCGACCGAGGATTTCGTGACGAGCCCTCACGTCCATCCGGTGTTCGGTGCGCTCGTCGGACGAGCCGTGCGGGAACTGCACGAAGCGCTCGGCGGACCGGTTCCTCTTCACATCGCGGAGGTGGGAGCCGGCGACGGAACGCTCGCCGCCCAGATCCTCGGCGAGCTCGACGGCATCGACGTGGACTACGAGGCGATCGACGTCAGTCCCGGTGCCCGTTCGGCGTTCACAACGATCGATGGCATCCGCACAGCGCACGATCTCACGGCCGGACCGCACGTCGTCGTCGCCAACGAGCTACTCGACAACCTTCCGTTCCGCCGGGTGCGAGGCGATCGCGAGATCCGCATCGGCCTGGACGGCGAACGGTTCGCTGAGATCGAAGCCCCATGGGAAGGCGAGCCCGGGCCGGCCGACGTCGAGACGATCGTCCCCGTCGGGGCCTTCGCATTCATCGATCGTCTCGTACAGACGCTCGCACGTGGGTACGCGTTGCTGATCGACTACGGCGGGATCGGCTCTCCGGGCGGCGACATCCACGGCTACCGCCACCATCGGGTGGTCGAGGACGTCTTGGCCGATCCCGGCTCGAGCGACATCACCGCGGGCGTGGACTTCGCGGGGATCGCCCGACGCGCCGAGGAACGCGGGCTGGTTCCCTTCCCTTCGATCACCCAGCACGACGCACTGCTCGCGCTCGGGTTCGAGGAGTGGCAGCGCGAGGAGCTCGCGCGGCAGACGGCGCTGCTCGACGACCGGAACGGTCTCGAGGCGGTTCGGACTTGGACCGGCAGGAGCCAGGCGACGCTGCTGATCGACCCATCGGCGCTCGGGCGCTTCCGGTGGCTCCTGCTCGCATCGCCGGGTCTCCCGCCGCCATCCTGGTTGCCTTGACCGGCTCGTACCGACGCTCCTAGGCTCCGGCGACCCGTCAGAAAGGCTCGTCGTGTCGTCCCGGATCCGGATCCTCATCGCCATCCTCGCCGTGCTCTCGATCGCCGGGGTCGTCGCGGTCGTCGTTACGCGTAACGGCCCTGCCGTGAGCGCGACCCGTGCCTCACACCCGAGCGGGTCCGAGGGTAGCGAGCAAGGAAGCGACCAAGAAGGAGAGAGCCACACCCTCTCCGACGAGGAGCGCGAGGCATCCGAGCAGACGCGGGCGCGTCTGGAGGCCGTCGATGCGGCCCGCGCCGCAGGCACGATCGGGCGCACCGGCCGGGCGCGCCCGATCCCGAACCCCGGCTGGACGACCGAGCGGGTGTGGAAGGCCGGCGCTGACGACTGGGAACCGGCGATCGCCGCCGACCCATCGGCTCCGTACGTCTACAGCCTCTCGACCCGCTACACCGGACCGCCCCGGTGTCCTTCCTGCCCGAGCCCTTCGATCGTCCTGCGCGTCTCCGCCGACGGCGGACGGACGTGGGGACCCGACCGGTTCCTCTGCGTCTGCGAGGCGATCAAACACGGGCAGTACGACCCGCAGATCGTGGTGGATGCGGACGGGACGGTGTTCGCCGCGTGGCTCGAGGGGTTCCAGCCCGGCGTGTCGGTCTCCAGGTCGACGGACCATGGTCGGACGTGGACCACACCCGTCAGCATGCCGTCCGCGTGGTCGGACAAGCCCTGGCTGGCCGTCTCGCCGTCGGGACAGGACGTCTACGTCGCGTACAACGGACCCAGCCACGGGGATAGCTTCGTCGGCGTCTCGCACGATGGAGGCGCCTCGTTCGTCACGAAGAAGATCACGAACAAGAACCGCTATTTCTTCGCCGGCGGTGGATGGGTGTCAGCGGACGGCCGGCACATCGTGTTCGCGGAGAGCGACTACGATCAGCGGTCCGCCGCGCAGATCCACTCCGATGTGGTCCTGTCGGACGACGGCGGCGCCACGTGGCAGGTGATCCGTGTGGCGACCGGCGACCAGCAACCGGACTGCACGTCGGACGGGTGCTACGACGGCTTCTACGGACCGACACCCACCCTCACGGCCGACGCGAACGGAGACCTGCTGTTCGTCTACGCCGCGAACGACGCAGACCGAGCGCCACAACAGGTCTTCGCCACCACGTCGAGCGACGGCGGCCTCACGTGGGCAACCCCGACCGCGCTCTCCCCGCCGGGAGCGGACGCGATCTTCCCCGCCGCCGTCTCGGGTGGACCCGGCGACTTCCGCGTGTGGTGGATGGACACGCGGACCGGCCGCTGGAACGTGTGGTATTCGCGCACGACCGATGGCGGGACCACCTGGTCCGATGCGATCCGGCTCTCGAACGCCCGCGGCGGGGCCGTCTACAAGGGATTCGAAGGGGTTCCGCGGAGGCCTACGGCGACTACGGCGAGATCGACATCACGAACGAAGGCAAGGTCGTCGCCATCTGGGGCGAGGGCGCTTCGTACACGGGTCCGGGCGGGGTCTGGTTCGTTCGCGAACGCTAGTCCGCATCAGACCACCTCGTTGCGGCTTTCCTGATCGTCGAGGAACCGCTCGATCAAGCCCCGCGCGGCGGCGGCCATCGAGAAGCCGTTCGTGGTCGACCAGCGTCGGAAGCGGTCGTGGAGATCGGCAGGGAGACGCACCAGCAGCGGCGCCGTCATCTGCTTCACCGTGTCGACCGGCCGGCCCTGCACGACGGTGACGCCGGGCGGCGGAGCGAAGACATCCGGCCCGTGGAACGTCATCGAGGCGCCTCGCGCCCCGAAGGCCTGCCCGATGATGGACCGAAGGACCTCGTCCTGTTCCTCAGGCGGAAGGCTCTTGATGGCCTTGAGCAGCAGGTTCTCGGCTCCCGTCGTCCACGCCTTCCTCCCGATATCGCCGCGATATCGCACACGATATCCCTTGAGGCGCGGACGTGTACAGAGGTCGGGAGCGTCAGCGGTCGACGTCGCCGACCACGAAGAAGATCGATCCGAGGATCGCGACCACGTCGGGCAGGAGCACCCCGGGAAGCAGCGCGGGGATCACGCTGACGTTCGAGAACGACGGCGTGCGCATCTTCAGCCGGTACGGCTCGATCTTGCCGTCGCCCACGACGTAGTAGCCCATCATGCCGAGCGGGTTCTCCGTGCGGACGTAGACCTCGCCGCTCATCTTCAGCGTCTTCGGGAGCTTCTCCGCGCGGAACTGTCCGGGAGGGAGCTTGTCCATGCACTGTTCGATGATGTCGCAGGACTCCTTCATCCGCTCGACCAGCACCCACAGCCGGTCGTAGCAGTCGCCGGTCTGTCCGACGGGAACGTTGAACTCCACCTCGGCGTACTTCTCGTACGGCTCGTCCTTGCGCGGATCCATCGGCACGCCGCTCGCGTGCAGCACGGGGCCCGAGCACCCGTAGGCCACGGCGACATCCGCTGGGCAGCACGCCCACGTTCCGGGTCCGCGCGAAGATGATCTCGTTGCCCATGATCAGGGTCTCGAACTCCTTGATCCGCTGGCGCGTCACGGCGAGCACCTCGGCGGATCGCTTCAGGAACCCGCGCGGCAGGTCGTCCTTCAGACCGCCGACGCGGCAGTACGAGTGGTGCATGCGGGCGCCGGTGACCGACTCCAGCATGTCCTGGATCAGCTCCCGCTCGCGGAACGCGTAGAAGATCGGCGTCATCGCGCCGAGCTCGAGCGGGAACGAGCCGCTGAACATCAGGTGGTTCAGGATCCGGTTCCACTCGGCGAACATCGTGCGGATCCACTGCGCGCGGTCCGGCACCTCGATGCCGGCGAGCCGCTCGACCGCGATCGTCCACCCGAGCTCGTTGTTGAACGCGCTGATCCAGTCGTGCCGGTTCATCAGCACCAGGACCTGGCGCGCGTCGCGGTACTCGGAGAGCTTCTCGGCGGCGCGGTGCATGTACCCGATGACGGGCTCGGCGCGCGTGATGACCTCGCCGTCCAGCTCGAGCACCACCCGGAGGACGCCGTGCGTCGACGGGTGCTGCGGCCCGATGTTGAGGATCATCTCCTCGGTCTTGATCGTTCCCGAGGGGACCACGTCGATGTCGAGCCCGCCGCCGCGGACGAGCGACGCGACCTGCGAGCTCTGGAACGCGGGGCGCTCGGTGTCGACCATCGCCGGATATCCTACGCGAACGTCCGAGTCGCCCGGACGGGCCCTACACTGCTCTCACGATGACTGTGGACGTGCGCCGCGGGCTCCCCTCCGTCGATGCCCTGCTCCGGTCCGAACCCGGCCGTCGGGCGGTCGCCAACTTCGGGCGCCCCATCGTCAAAGGCATGCTGATCCAGACCCTCGAGGAGGCGCGCGCGGCGGCCGAGCGCGGCGATCGACCCGCCGTCCGACGACGACATCCTGGCCCACGCGGTCGGGCTGGCGTCGAGGATCGCGACCGGGCTCACCCCGGTGATCAACGCGACCGGCGTCGTGCTGCACACGAACCTAGGAAGGGCGCCGCTGCCGGAGGCAGCGGCGCGCGCCGCTGCCCGAGCCGCGCGGACCTACACGGACCTGGAGATCGATCGCGAGACGGGCAAGCGCGGCAAGCGCTCGACCCGCGCCGAGGCCCTGCTGATCGCGCTGACCGGAGCCGAGGACGCGCTCGTCGTGAACAACTGCGCCGCCGCGCTCCTGCTCGCCCTTGCGGCGCTGGCGCGCCGCAAGGAGGTCCTGGTCTCTCGCGGCGAGCTCATCGAGATCGGCGGCGAGTTCCGGATCCCCGACATCATGTCCGCGTCCGGCGCGAAGCTCGTCGAGGTCGGCACCACGAACCGCACGCGGACGAGCGACTACCGCTCGGCGCGTCACGGATCGGACCGGCGCCATCCTCAAGGTCCATCCCAGCAACTACCGGGTGGTCGGCTTCACCGCGACGCCGCCGGCCAAGGACCTGGCCGCCGTCGCCGCGAAGCGCGGCGTGCCGTTCATCTTCGACGTCGGCTCGGGCCTGTTGCGCCACGAGCAGGGGATGCCGCCCGACGAGCCGTCCGTGGTCGAGGCGCTCGCCGACGGCGCCGACCTGGTGACGTGTTCGGGCGACAAGCTGCTGGGCGGGCCGCAGGCCGGGATCATCGTCGGCCGAGCCGACGTCGTGGCGAAGCTGCGCTCGCACCCGATCGCGCGCGCCGTCCGCGTGGACAAGTTGCAGATCGCGGCGCTCGAGACCGTCCTGGCCATGCACGCATCGGGACGTGAGGACGAGCTGCCGGTGCGCCGGATGCTCCAGGGATCGATCGACGACCTGTCGAAGCGCGCGCACCGCCTGGCGGAGTCGCTCGACGGCGACCTCGAGGGCGCGCACGTCCGCAAGACCCAGTCCGTGGTCGGCGGCGGCTCCATGCCCGGAACGTCGATGCCCTCGTGGGGCGTGGCGGTGAAGACCGCTGATCCCGGCACGTTCGCGGCCCGGCTGCGCGCCGGGAGCCCGTCGGTGTTCTGTCGCGTCGAGCCGGACGCGGTCGTCTTCGACGTGCGGACCGTGTTCCCCGATCAGCTCCCCGACCTCACCCGTGCGATCCAATACGCGCTCGAGGGCGACGACATCGACGAGGACTGACCCCGCCTTGCCGGGCGAGCTCCGCGTGGTGGCCACGGCCGGCCACGTCGATCACGGCAAGTCGTCGCTGATCGTTCGACTGACCGGGATGGACCCGGATCGATGGGCGGAGGAGAAGCGGCGCGGGCTCACGATCGACCTCGGGTACGCGTGGTGCACGCTCCCGTCCGGCCGCGAGATCGGCTTCGTGGACGTCCCCGGCCACGAACGGTTCATCGGCAACATGCTCGCCGGCGTCGGGCCGGTGCGCCTGGTGCTGTTCGTGGTCGCGGCCGACGAAGGGTGGAAGCCGCAGTCCGAGGAGCACCTGCAGATCCTCGACGTCCTCGGGGTCCGCGGCGGGGTGATCGCCCTCACGAAGCGCGACCTCGTCGACGACGAGACGCTCGAGCTCGCGGCCGACGAGGTCCGCGAACGCGTGGCGGGCACCGGGCTGTCCGACGCGCCGATCGTTGCCGTGTCGTCCGAGACCGGCGAAGGGATCGACGCGCTCGCCTCCGCGCTGGACGCGATGCTGGACGAGGCGGGGCCGGCCGAGGACGCTCGCACGCGCCTGCATATCGATCGGGTGTTCACCATCAAGGGGGCGGGCACCGTGGTGACGGGCACGCTTGCCGGCGGATGCATCGACGTCGGCGACGCGGTCGAGGTCTACCCGACCGGGCTCCGCGCGCGCATCCGCTCGCTGCAGACCCACAAGCAGGCGGAGGAACGCGCGTGTCCGGTCTCGCGCGTCGCGGCGAACCTGGTAGGCGTCGAGCGCGAACGGCTCGGGCGCGGCGACGTGCTCGCGATGCCGGGGACGTGGCGACCCACGCGCGTCTTCGAGGCCCGACTGCGACCCGTGCGCGGTCTGAGCCGCGCCATCACCGCGCGCGGCGCCTTCAAGCTCTACGTCGGCGCCGCAGAGGTCGACGCACGCCTGCGCCTGTACGGGATCACCAGGCTCGAGGCGGGCCGGGAAGCGTTCGCGCGGATCACGACGTCGGCGCCGGTGGTGTTGGACGTGGGCGACCGGTTCGTCGTTGCGCGAGAGCGGACGAGGGGAGACCGTCGCGGGAGGAGACGTGCTCGACATCGGCCCTCCGGCGAGGGCGGGTGTCGACACCGTCGCGCGTTTGGCGGCACGCGCATCGGCGACACGTGACGAGCTCCCCGCCCGGCTGGTGGAAGAACGCGGTGCGATCCGCGCGCGGGATGTGTACGGCCTCACCGGCTCACGAGCGGACGGGGGAACCGCGGTCGGCGGATGGCTCGTCGCCGAGGCGCTCGCGCGCGTCGGTCGAGACAACCGTGGTGGAGGCGCTCGCCGCATATCACGCCGAGCATCCGCTGGACGCCGGCGCCGATCTGACCGTTGCCCGGCGCGCGGTCGTCGCCGTCCTGCGAGCCGCGCGCGCCCCGACCGACGCGGCGCTCGCCGACGCGCTCCTCGACGACCTGAGCGAGCGCGGCGTCACGGCGCAGGAGGCGGACCACGATCCGCCTGGCGTCGCACCGGGTGGCGCTCGAGGAGCGCTCGGCCGACGTCGACCGGTTGCTCGCCGCGATCTCCGGCGCGGCCGAGGCGACGCCGCCCACCGTCAAGGAGCTGATCGCGGCGGGCGTCACCCGCGACGTGATCGATGCGGCGGCGCGGGAGGGGCTGGTCGTCCGTCTCACCCCCGACATCGTCGTGACGCCCGCGCTCGTCACGCGAGCGGAGGCGACGATCCGGGACTCGGGAACGGGCGGCATCACCGTGAGCGCGCTTGCGGGCTTCGCTCGGCACGAGCCGGAAGTACGCCGTGCCGCTCATGGAGTGGTTCGATCAGCGAGGCGTCACCCGCCGCGACGGCGACGTTCGCTTCGCGCGCGAGCCGCCGGCCGGAAGCTCCTAGCTCGGGGCGACCTCCGCGGTCACCGCCACCTCGATGCACCCGCCGAGGGGCAGCGACGCCATACCGATCGCGGCGCGGGCGTGCTTGCCCTCCTCGCCGAGCACGGCGACGAACAGCTCGCTCGCCCCGTTCGCCACCTGGGGATGTTCGCCGAACTCCGGGGTCGAGGCGATGTACACGGTCACCTGCACGATGCGCCGCAACCGATCGAACGAACCGAGCTCGGCCCGGAGCACCGACAGGGCCTGGAGCGCCGCGCGGCGCCCACCTTCGTAGCCCTGTTCCACCGAGACGCCGGCGCCGAGCAGCCCCGGATGCAGCACCTGCCCGTCGATGATCGGCACCTGCCCGGCGACGAACGCCAGCGTGCCGGACACGACCACCGGCACGTAGGCGGCGACCGGCTTGGTCGGGGGCGGAAGCTCGAGACCCTGATCGGCGATGCGTTGGAGGACGTCCGCGTCGTTCATGCGGCGCATCCTCCCACGAACGACGGTCAGACGGCTTGCGCGGCCCGCTGGCGCAGGAGGGCCCGGCGCTCCATCTCGTTCAAGCCGCCCCAGATCCCGTGGCGTCTCCCGAACCTCCAGGGAATACTCCCGGCACTCCTCGAGCACCGGGCAGGTTCGACAGATCGCTTTGGCCACCGCCTCGCGGGCGTCCTTCTCCCGGCGCTTCTCGAAGTAGCTCGGCGCGAAGAAGAACGAGGAATCCTCACCGCGGCATGCGGCCTGGAGCTGCCAGCCGCTCGTCCAACCCTCGATCACCGCATCCGGCCGGATGGCCGTCCCTCCCACGTCGCACGCCCTGGGGCCCGCACGGGCCGTTCATCTTGTCTTTCGTAAGTCCGGCCCGATGGGATTCCCGCCACGGGTGAGAACACAGGAAAGTCTCAGGTCTCGGCCGGGTGCGGGACGTCGTCCGGGTCGTCCGCGAGCTCGGGCTCCACCCGAAGGACGAGGCCGTCCACCCCACGCACCCGCACCGCGGTCCCGGAGGCGATCTCGTCGCCGGTCGACCGGCCGCGCCACATGGCGCCCTTGACGTAGACCGGCCCGTCCGGGGCGAGCGTGCCACGGGCCTCGCCGACCAGGCCGATCAGCCCTCGCTGGGCGTTCACGATGCGGTCCCGCGATTGGATCGCCACGGTGAGCGCGAACCCGTAGTACAGGGCGCTCGCCACCACCGCCCCCCCGATCAGCCACGGCGAGATCCGCATGGGAGCCGCCATCCCTCGCCACGCCACGACCGACCCCGCCGCGAACGCCACGAGACCCACGGCCGTCAACAGACCGAGCTTCCTCGCCCGCACGTCCAGGACCATCAGCCCGATCCCGCCGACGAGCAGCGCCAGCCCGAGCCAGTTCACCGGGACGACGGTCAGCCCGTAGAGGCCGAGGGCCAGCATCCCGAGTCCGGCGAACCCGGCGAACCCGAAGCCCGGCTGCGTCAGCTCGAACGCGAGCGCCGCGAGCGCGATGACCAGCAGGAAATACACCATCGAGGGCGAGGCGACGCCGTGCAGCACCCGGTTGACCGGCCCGAGGTTCTCGAACCGGATGTCCACCGTGCCCTGGTCGATGGCCTCTTGCTCCGTCGTGGCGATGTGGGTGTGCAGCACGACCGGGCCGGACGGGGTCTGCACGGTCCTGCCGTCGATGCGATCCAAGAGGTCGGGGATCGACGTGGCCGCGACCTGCGCGATGTCGCGATGTCGCGCTTCCGCCGCCGTGAGCGGCCGGTCGATCCAATCGATGTCGGTCTGCTTGTCCCGTGCCTGGATCCATCCGGCGATCGTGTCGTGAAGCCCCGCGGGCCGGTCGTCCGGGTGCGCGAGATCGATGGGGTAGAGCGGGCCGGTCTGGCTCCCGGGCGATACCCCTGCCAGGGAGGACGCGTACATGAGCAGGAGGCCGGCTCCGCTCGCCCGGGCGGGCGCGGGACCGACCCAGGCGATCACGGGGACGCTGAGTTCGACCACCCGCTGCGCCAGCGCCACACCGTCCTCGTCGAGCGTTCCGGCGGTGTCGATCTGCAGGACGACGACCGCGCCCTCCGCCTCGGCGGCGTCGAGCCGGTCGTTCAGGTAGCCCAGCAGCGGCCGATCGATCGCTCCCTCGACCTTGATGACCTCGACCACCGTCGGCGTCGCGGCGACGGCCGCTCGCGGCCAGAGGGCGAGCAGCGCGCAAGCGGCGAGGAAGAGGGACAGGCGGCGCATCGGGCCTCATGCTACCGACCGCGAGGCGAAGGGTATCCTGGGCATCTCTCATGGCCCGAACCGTCCAACCAGGGCGCCACGCGGCGGACCGGCCATTCAATCCGCTGGCCGTGTTGCTCCTCGTGCCCGTCGTCGCCATCGCGGCGTTGCTCATCGCCGTCATCATCGTTCCGCCGTTCGCCGGGCTCGGGCTCGGCGCCAAGCGGATCGACGCGCGCCTGACGTCGCTCGGCGCGGACTTCACCCGGATCCCCCGGTTCCCCGAGCGCTCCACGATCTACGCGTCCGACGGGAAGACCGAGCTCGCCACGCTCTACCTGGACAACCGCGAGATCGTCGCTCTCAACGACATCAGCCCGATCGCGAGCAAGTCGGTCCTGGCGGTGGAGGATGCGCAGTTCTACGAACACGGCCCCCTGGACTGGACCTCGCTCGTCCGCGCGCTGGTCACGAACGCCGCGACGGGCGAGGTGGTGCAGGGAGGATCGACGATCACGCAGCAGCTCGTGAAGAACGCCATCACCGGCGACACCGCCCAGACGTTCCAGCGCAAGTTCCAGGAGCTGGCACTCGCGATCCGCGTGGAGCAGCGCTACACGAAGGACCAGATCCTGGCGCTCTACCTGAACGACGTCTATTTCGCGAACGGCGTCTACGGGATCGGCACGGCGGCGGACTTCTACTTCCACGAGCCGGCGTCGCGATTGAAGCTGGCGCAGGCCGCCATGCTGGCGGGGCTCGTCCGGTCGCCGAACTACTACGACCCGCTGGTGCATCCGGTGAAGGCCCGTGTCCGCCGCAACTTCGTCCTCGACCGGCTCGCCGAGCTGGGATGGGTGCCGCAGGAGCGGATCGACAAAGCGAAGTCCTCCCCGCTCGGCCTGGCCGCCGACGCCGGAGGCCTGAAGCTCCGGCAACCGCCGTTCTTCGTGCACTACATCACCGACCAGATCATCGCGAACGTCGACGGCGAGTACGACGCGTTCGGCAAGACCCAGAAGGCGCGCCGCAGGCGGCTCTACGAAGGCGGTCTGAAGATCTACACGACGCTCGACCCCGATTGGCAGGCGGCCGCGCAGGCCGTAGCGATGGAGCCCTACCGGGAGTCCGTGGCGAACCCGAACTACGCGCAGACCCCCGACACCGCGATCGTGTCGGTCGACAACACGACCGGCGCCATCCGCACGATGCTCTCGGGTCGCAACTACCAGAAGGACGAGTTGAACCTGGCCGATGCCCGTCGTCAGCCGGGCTCCTCGTTCAAGCCGTTCACCCTGGTGGCCGCGTTCCGAGATGGGATCCCTCCCGGCTCGGTGTTCTCGACGAAGTCGCCGCTCTACCTCCCGCAATGGACGGGGAACGACTGTTCGTGCGTGTCGAACGCCGAGGGCGCCGGGGACGCCGGGTACGAGGATCTGTGGGGTGCCACCAAGGACTCCATCAACGTCGTGTTCGCGCAGTTGATCCTGGAGGTCGGGCCCGACAAGGTCGTGCGGGCGGCGCACGACATGGGGATCGAGTCGGATCTCCCCGCGGTGCCGTCGCTCACGCTCGGGACCGCCGACGTCACGCCGATCGAGATGGCGTCGGCGTATCAGACCCTGGCGAACGACGGGAAGCACTGCGAGCCCTACACCGTCACCAAGGTCGTCGATGCCGACGGTGTCCTGTTCCGACACAAACCCGTGTGCAAGCAGGTCGTCGCACCTGAGATCGCGCACCTGGTGACCGCGATGCTGCAGGGAGTCGTCTCCGGAGGAACCGGCACCGCGGCCGCGCTGGGGTCCTGGCCCGTCGCGGGCAAGACCGGGACGACCCAGGACTACACGAACGCCTGGTTCGTCGGATACACCCGGCAGGTCTCGACCGCGGTGTGGGTCGGCTTCCCCGGAACGCCCGACTCGCTCTCGCTCTACTTCGGCGGGTCGGTCTTCGGCGGCACGCTCGCGGCGCCGATCTGGCACGACTACATGCTGCGGGTCATGGCCGGGATGCCGGCCGAGAGCTTCCCCGCACCGCCGGCGCCCCAGTCGGGGACGGTGCCCGACGTGGTCGGCCAGCGGTCCGAGCACGCACAGAACGTGCTCGCCAAGGCGAACTTCACGCCGCTCGTCGAGATCGTCGACTCCGCCGATCCGAAGGGCACGGTCGTCGCACAGACCCCGGCAGGGGGTACCGCGCTCGAGCTCGGAGGATTGGTCACGATCCAGGTCAGCAGCGGCGTTCCCTCCAAGGTGAAGGTGCCCGACGTCGTCGGGATGTCGCGGACCGACGCGAAGACGGCTCTCGAAGCCGCCGGATTCGTCGTCGAGGTCGTGAGCAAGCATGTGAGCGATCCCCACAACGTCGATGTCGTCCTGGATCAGCAGCCGGCGGGCGGAACCAAGCTCCTGCAGGGCAGCACGGTCACCATCACGGTGGGCTCGAGCGATACGGGCACGCCGTCTCCGAGTCCGGAACCCAGCCCCAGTCCGAGCCCCGGGCCGTGATGCCACGGCGGCGGCGGGGCATCAGCTCTCGTTGAGACGTTCGAGCACCTTCTGCTGCACGAGGGCGCCGTCGACCTGACCCTTGGCCTTCCCCATCACGAAGCCCATGACCTTGCCCATCTCCTTGGGCGAGGTGGCGCCCGTGGCGGCCAGCGCCTCGTCGATCAACGCATCGACGGTGTCGTCGGACAGCTGCGCGGGCGCGTAGACCGACACGACGTCGCGCTCTTGACGCTCCTTGTCGGCGAGCTCCGTCCGCCCGGCGGCGTCGAACGCCTCGATCGATTCGGTGCGCTTCTTGACCTCCTTGCCGGCGATCTCGCGCACCTCATCGTCGGTCAGCTCGTGACGAACCTCGATCTCGCGGTTCTTGATCGCGGCGGTCAGCAACCGAAGCGCGCCCAGACGCAGCTTGTCGCCGGACTTCATCGCCTGGTGCATCTGCGACTGGATCTCGTCCTTCAGGCCCGACTCGCTCACTACACTGCCTCCCGTGCTTCCCTGGATCGTCGTCGCGGTGCTGGCGTTCGGCGTGTGCTGCGTCCTGTGGGGGATCTTCGTCGAACGCCGCCGCTACCGGCTGGTGCGCCACCGCCTCGACATCCTACCGGCGACCGCCGCAGCGCCTCTGACCGTGCTCCATCTGTCGGATCTGCACTTCGTGCGGAAGGACCCCGGCAAGACGGCGTTCCTCGCCGGGCTGCCCGCCGCCGACGTCACCGTGGTCACCGGCGATTTCCTGGCAGAACCCGAGGCCGTCGAGACGACCGTGGCCGCCGTGCGGGCGACCCGGGGGCGCTTGGCGTCGTGGTTCGTGCTCGGCTCGAACGACTATTACGCACCGAAGCCACTCAACTATCTCGCGTACTTCCGCGGCGCTCGGAGGCCGCGTCGGGCGGTGCGAGGGCGATCCGCCGATCTCGTCGCCCAGCTCACGGCGGAGGGCTGGGACGACCTGACGAACGTGCGCCGCCGGGTCGACCTCAACGGGTTGCCCGTCGAGCTCCTCGGCCTGGACGATGCACACATCGCCTGGCACGACCTGCGGGTCGCGCCTCGCACGTCGCCGGACCTGTTCGGGTTCGCGGTCATGCACTCGCCCGACTCGGCCCCGGAGACCGCCGCGCTCGGCTACGACCTGCTGGTCGCCGGACATACCCACGGCGGCCAGGTGTGCCTGCCGGGCGTCGGGGCCCTGGTGACGAATTGTTCGCTCCCGTCCCGGCTGGTGAGCGGGCTGATCCGCATGGGGGGCTCGATCGTGAACGTCTCGCCGGGCCTCGGCACCAGCAAGTACGCCCCGTTCCGCTTCTTCTGCCGCCCCGAGGCCACGTTGCTGGAGCTCCATCCGCGACCGGCGGGACCGTCGGTCTCGGCGAGCCGCTAGACTGGCGAACCGCTCGGGACGTAGCGCAGCTTGGTAGCGCGCAGCGTTCGGGACGCTGAGGTCGCGGGTTCAAATCCCGCCGTCCCGACCAGAGCAGCGGGCGTAGGGGCGGGCTCCGGCCCGCCCCCGCCCGTTCCTTCCGAAGCAACCCCGGTCGTTTGACGAAGGCCCTCCACCCCGTTAGCCTCGTCCTAGCTCCGGAAACGGAGCTTTCGCATGTCAGGGACTTCCCAGCCGATCCCCCGGGGGCAGATGACAGGCTCGCGCAAGACGGTCCTGCGGCTCGTCGTAGCCGCGATGCTCGCCATCCCCAGCGTCGCCATCTCGGTGTCCTCCTCGTCGGCCGCCCCCTCGAAAGCGCAGGTCGAGGCCGCCAAGGCGAAGCTCGACGCCCTCAACCGCCAGTTGGACCAGATGGTCGAGCAGTACAACCAGGCGCAGGTGCGCCTGCAGCAGACCCAGGCGAAGCTCCTCGACGCGAAACAGGCCAAGGACGCCGCCGACGCCATCACCGCCCGAGCCACGTCCGAGCTGTCCAAGCGCGCGGTCGCGGCGTACACGGGGATGGGATCGCAGCTCGACGTGCTCCTGGGGGCCGCGAGCTTCACGGAGTTCTCCGACCGCCTCCAGTTCATGGGGGCGCTCGCCCAGGACGACGCCGACCTCGCGGCAGAGGCGCAGATCGCGAGCCAGAAGTCGCAGTGGGCGGCGCAGCAGTACGCCCAGGCCGTGACGGAGCGCCAGGCCACGCTGAGCGAGATCGCGAACCAGAAGAGCCAGATCGAGGCCGGCATCTCCGACCAGGAAGCCCTGTACTCCCAGATGAGCACCAGCTACAAGAACGCGCTCGCCGCGCAGGAGGCGGCTGCGGCTGCGGCCGCGGCAAGCTCCTCGGGTGGGTCGTCAGGATCGGGCGGCGGGGGCAGCGTGTTCGTTCCTCCGCAGAACGCGAGCGCCGCGCAGGTCGCCATCGCCGCGGCGGAATCCGTGATCGGGACGACCTACGTGTTCGGTTCGGCTGATCCGGGCGTCGGCTTCGACTGTTCGGGATTGGTCATGTGGTCCTACGCCCAGGCGGGCATCGCACTGCCGCACTCCTCCGCGATGATGTCGGAGATGCTGCCGCGCCTGTCGGAGAGCCAGTTGCTGCCCGGCGACCTCATGTTCTTCTACTCCCCCGTCAGCCACGTCGCGATCTACCTGGGAGGCGGCTCCATGATCGACGCCAGCCACCCCGGTCCCGGCGGGGAGGTCGCGATCCGTCCCGTCTATTGGCAGTACTTCGACTGGGGCGGCCGGATCGGCTGATCGATCGTCACGGCGATCCGCCCGGTCGGGATCCCCGTCAGGCGGGATCTGCTTCGTTCGCAAGGGTCTCCAGGTCGGCCAGTCGTCGCTCCGCCTGTTCGACCAACGTGCCGTTGTCGATCGCACGCGCCGCGTCCCTCGCCTGCTCGAGCAGCTCGCGCGCCTGACCCGCCCGTAGGTCGCCCTTGCCGGGCTTCGCGTACTTGATCTTCTCGTCGGCCTTGATGATCAGCTCGAAGATCTCGTTCGGCTCCACCGTGACCTCCTCATACCGCGAGATCCGTGGGCTACTGTGCTGCCGCACCGTCTCACATGTTCCGGAAACGCGACCAGGAGCGCGACATCGTGCCTCGCATCATCGACGTGACCCTGCCCGTTCGCCCGGGGATGCTCACATACCCCGGCGATCCGGTCGTCGCGATCGAGCGAACCTCCGACATGCGCAACGGCGATGTCTCGAACCTGTCGATCCTCTCGATGAGCACGCACACGGGGACCCACGTCGACCCGCCGATCCATTTCGTCGAGGACGGCGCGACGATCGACGAGCTCGCGCTCGACACGCTGGTGGGCCCGGCGCACGTCGTCGACATGCGAGGCGTGGGGTCGATCGGAGCGAGCGAGCTGGACGCGCTGGATCTCCCGTTCGGGGTGGAGCGTCTCCTGTTCCTGACGGATTGGTCGGCACGATGGGCGGAACCGTCGCCGGCCTTCCCGGATGCCATGACCGCCGTCTCTCCCGACGGAGCCGGGTGGCTCGTCGACCACGGCATCCGCCTGGTGGGAACGGACTTCATCTCGATCGAGACCGCGGACGATCCCACGTTCCCCGTCCACCGCGCGCTGCTCGGCGCCGGCATCGCGATCGTCGAGGGCCTGGATCTGCGCGACGTCTCGGCGGGCCGGTACACGCTCTGGTGCCTGCCGCTCAAGATCCACGAGGGGGACGGCGGGCCCGCGCGGGTCGTGTTGGTCGAGGACTGACGAGACGGCTCAGACGCGCGGCGACGACGGGTCCACGAGCAGGCTCGCGAACGCCGAGGACGACTTGCCGAACTCCCACCACCCGTGGATCCACGGCTTGACGAACGCCATGCTGCGCCCGTACACGAGCGGGATCAGCGCGACCCGGTCCGCCACCACCATGCGGTCGGCTTCGTGGAACAGCTCCAACCGCGACCGGTCGCTCCGCTCGAGCCGCGCGCGCTCGATCAGGTCGTCGAACGGCGGGTACGAGAAGCCTCCCTCGTTCGTCCTGCTGTCGGATTGGAACAGCAGCCGCAGGAAGTACTCCGGGTCGGCATAGCCGGGCAGCCACCCGGTGAAGACCACCGGCGCGATCTCGCGGAGGTTCGTCAGGGTCAGCGCTCGCTCGAGGGTCCACGACTCCACCCGCACGTCCAGGCCCGAGGACCTCGTTCCACATGGCCGCCACGCCCTCGAGGAACGGCGTCACCCACGTCTCGATCCCCGCGATCGTCACGCTCCGCTCGAGGACGCCGCTCGCCTCGAGGTACGCGCGAGCCTTGTCCGGATCGAACCGCAGGACGATGTCCGGCGTGTGGCCCTGGAGCGCGGGCGGGACGACGCCGCCGGTCGCCACCACCACGTTGTCCGGGACCAGGCTCTCCAGGATCTCCCGATCGACCGCATGCGCCAGGGCGCGACGGAAGTCCACGTTCGACAGGATCGGGTGCGCGAGGTCGAAGCCGAAGTACCCCGACCAGGCGGCCGGTCCGACATGCGCGTCGGTCGCGCACGGAAGGCACCACGTCCGCGAGCCTCGGCGTGTAGCGGACCGTCCCGATGTCGAGATCGCCGCGCTCCAGTCGATCGACGGCGTCGGCCACCGACGAGCGGACGTACTCGACCCGCCGGATGTTGCCGACCCGCGAGCCCACGTCGTTCGGCTGGCGCTCGAGCGCGAGCAGATCGTCCGTCTGCTCGACGATCCGGAACGCACCGCTCACGACCTGCCGGCCCACGTCGGTCCACGACGCCCCCTCCGCCTCGATCGCATGTCGTGGCTGCGGACCGCCGTCCGGGCGATTCATGACGCTCATGAAGTACGGGGCCGGCGCGACCAGCCGGAACTCGACCGTGCGATCGTCCAGCGCCGTGACGCCCACGCGATCCGCGTCCTCGTTGCGGCCCAGGTAGTAGTCCTGCCCGTTCTCCAGCACGAAGTAGATCGCGACGGACGAGCCCGGCGCGACGGGATCCAGGACGCGCTTGATGCCGAACTCGATGTCGCCCGCCGTGAGCGGCGTCCCGTCGGACCATTCGAGCCCGTCCCGCAGATGGAACACGTACCGCAGGCCGTCGTCGGCGATCTCCCACCGGTCCGCGAGCGACGGGACGATCGTGCGCTCCGGCCACTGCTCGACCAGCCGATCGAACAGCTGCATGCAGAGCTGGATGTCGGGCCACGCGATGGCCGCGCGCGGGTCGTTGACGCGCGGGCGGTAGCTGGTCGCGACGCGCACCGTCGCCGTCGGCTCGTCGGGGAACGGCTCGGGCGGCGTCCAGAACGGGAACGCCCGTTGATACGTCTCGTTCGCCTCCTTGAACCGCAGCGACATGTGCAGCGCGAGGGCGAGCTTGAACAGCACCAGCGCGATCTCGCGGTCCTCTCCGCGGCGTTCGAGGATCGGCAGGAGCTCGCGGTAGTGGCCGATCGCCTCGTCGAGCGCGTACTCCTGCCGGGCGCGGTCGCCGGCGATCGTCAGATAGGTGACGGCCTTGTCCTCGTCGTCGGCGGCCAGCCAGTGATGCGCAAGCAGGCCGGCGACCTCTTCCTCCCGGTCTTCGTACCGCGCCTCCAGCCAGGTGGCCGCCTCGCGATGCAGGCGGTTGCGATCGGCGGTGACCAGCGTGCGGTACGCGGCCTCCTGGATCAGCGCGTGCTTGAACCGGTACTCGGGCTCGGGCCATCGCCGGCCCTCACGGACCAGGTCCAGCCGCATCAGGTCCAGCAGGGACTGCCGAACGGCACCCTCCTGCGCCGTCCACCACGGCCTCCAGGAGCGGCAGACCGAACTGCCGCCCGAGCACGGACGCGGCCACCAGCGCGTCTCGTGCGCCGGCGTCGAGCCGGTCGATCCGCGCCAGGATGACCTTCTCGACCGTGGGCGGAACCTCGAGCGGCACGTCGTGGACGAAACGCCAGCCGTCCTCGTCGTGCGTCACCGCGCCGGCGTCCACGAGCGACCGGATGAGCTCCTCGAGGAAGAACGGGTTGCCCTCGGCGGGCTCCGAGGATGCGGCGCTCCACGTCGGCAGGGAGCGTGCCCTCGCCCACGAGCGCGTGGAGCAGCTCGCGTCCGGCATCGCCCGACAACGCCTCGAGCGTCACGTCGGTGATCCGGTGCGGGAGCCGGCGGGCCGCGTCCTCCTTCGCTCGCCACCACGGGTGATCGCGCTCCAGACGCGAGGTCAGCACCAGGAGGAGCGCGGTGCCCTCCGTGTCGCCGAACAGCCGCTCGAGCAGCTGGAGCGACGTGGCGTCCGCCCAGTGGAGGTCCTCCAGCACGACGGCCAGCGGCCCCGCCTCGGCGAGCCGGGCGATGACCTCTCGCACGACCTCGAACGTCCGGTACTGCAGCGCCTCCGGCGAGAGCTCGGCCAGGCGCTTCGCGGCGTCCGGCTCGAGCGTCAGCCCGAGGAGCGCCGCGAGGTACGGCGAGATCTCGCCCGCCCGGGCTCCGAACAGCCGCTCGGCCATCCGCCGGAGCGCGACGCGGACGCGGAGCTCCGGTTCGTCGGCGAGGACCCCGATCCAGCTGCGCAGCAGGTCGCGGAAGGGCCAGTACGGCATGGTCTCGCCGTAGGACACGCATCGCCCCTCCAGCCACAGCGAACGACCGTGTTGCGGCGTCCCGGCCTCGAACAGGTCGCGCAGCTCGGCGACCAACCGCGTCTTGCCGATCCCGGGCTCACCCGTCACGAACAGGATGCCGCCGGTGCCGGCGAGCGCTCCCGCGACCGCGCGACGCCCCTCGTCGAGCTCCCGCTCGCGGCCGATCAGGCGCGCCTCGACGCCCTCCAGCCCCCGCATGCCCGCGCGAACACCGGTCGCGGCGTGCGCGACGCGTGCCACGACCGGCGCGGACTTCCCCTTGAGCTGGAGCTCCGCCGGCTCGCCCCAGTCGAACATGGGCTCGACCAGGCGCAACGTCGCCTCGCCGACCAGCACCTCTCCCGGCCCGGCCGCGGATTGCAGGCGTGCGGCCGTGTTCACGGCGTCGCCGAGCGCCGCGTACTCGACCCGGCCTCCCGCACCGATGGCCCCGACGACGACCGGGCCGGTCTGGACGCCGACACGCACACCGAACCCGCCGACGCCCCAGGCGTCCTCGACCTCCTGGGCGAAGTCGGCGATCTCCTCGACGATCCGCAGCGACGCGCGCACCGCCCGCTCGGGATCGTCCTCATGGGCCGTCGGCGCGCCGAACAACGCCAGGACGCCGTCGCCGGCCAGGTCCTTGATGGTGCCTCCGAACGACTCGACCGCGTCGATCACGCGCGCCACGGCGTCGCCGACGATCAGCTTCAGCTCCTCCGGGTCCAGGCGCTCGCCGAGCGCGGTCGAGCCGACGAGGTCGGCGAAGACGGCCGTGATCACGCGTCGCTCTTCACGGACCTCACGGGGGTCGTCCGACACCGCCATCCGCCTATTCTGCCGGACCCGCCCGCTTCCGACGCCCGGCGAGCTCCGCGAGCGCGATCGCCTCGTCCTCGATGGCTCCTCGATCCTGCAGGTGGTCCAGCCACATCGCCGGGAGTCCGGACCGGCCATGGATCGCGCCCAGGAGCGCTCCCGCCACCGCGGCGTTCGTGTCGGTGTCGCCGCCGAGGCCGACCACGTACCGAAGCCCCTGCTCGAACGCCGGCCGCTCGGCCGCCACCTGCAGCGCCAGACCCGCCGTGAACAACGTGAAGCCCATGTCGGGGCCGTCGACCGGCCGCGCGCGCCCCGCCGCCTCGACCAGGTACTCCAACTCCTCGCCGCCCTCACGGTCCGCCACCGCCCTCACGGCGCCGACCACCGCCCGGTCGCCCGGTTCGCCGCGTACGAACGCGGCGACGGCGAGCGTGACCGCGAGGCAGGCGGTGCGACAGCGCTCGTCCCAGTGCGTCACGGCCGAGAGCGCAGGGGCGAGCTCGAACAGGTCGTCGGGCCGGAACGCGTACGCGACGCCGAGCGGCGCGCAATACATCACGGACCCGTTGCCCGCGCTCACCTCCGGTCCGCGTTGCTCGACGTACTCGCGGGCGGCGTCCGCCGCGCCCTCGGCCGCGCGGGAAAGCACGATCCGCGTGAGGTTCCCCACGTCGGGCGGACGTGTGGCCGAGCCACGCGACGTGGCGCGCCAGCACGTCGTCCGTGTCGAGCCCGCCGCGTTCGATCAACGAGCGGATCAGGTTCCGTGCCATGGCCGTGTCGTCGGTGGTGGAGCCCGGCGGCAGCCCCATCCACCCGAGCTCGAACGCGGGGACGGGATCGGGGACCTGGGCCGCGCGCCGGAACTCGAACGGAGCCCCCAGGGCGTCGCCCAGGGCGAGACCGAGCACGCTTCCGACGGCTCGCTCCGACGCATCCATGACCCGGCATCCTCGCAGCTCGGACGCATCGTCGCAGGTCACGAACGCAGAACCTTTGGTACGCTGGGCGACCGCATGGACAAGATCGGACCCAAACACAAGATGTGCCGGCGTGTCGGCGAGCCGCTCTGCGGCCGGCCGAACTGTCCGTCGAACAAGCGACCCTACCCGCCTGGCCAGCACGGGCGCGGCCGCAAGCGCATCTCCGAGTACCAGACCCGCCTGGTCGAGAAGCAGAAGCTCCGGGCCATCTACGGGGTCTCCGAGGCCCAGATGCGCCGCTACTACGAGAAGGCATCCAACAGCATGGACGTCACGGGCGAGGAGATGATCCGCCAGCTCGAGACGCGCCTGGACACGGTCATCCTGCGTCTGGGCTTCGCCCTCACGACGCGCCAGGCCCGCCAGCTGGTCTCCCACGGCCACGTGAAGCTGGACGGCAAGCGCATCAACGTCCCCAGCGCCCGCGTGAGGCCGGAGCAGACGATCGAGCTCTCGGCCAAGGCGAAGAACTTCATCTCGGTGCGCGAGGCGCTCGAGATCACGCCGGACCCGCCCAGCTACCTCTACCGGAACAAGGACGACGCCCAAGGTGTCCTGTCCCGCATGCCGGACCGCGACGAGATCCCGCTCCCGGCCAAGGTCGAGGAACGGCTGATCGTCGAGTACTACTCCGGCCGCTAGCCCTCCGGCGGATACGGCGTCACCGATCCGCGCCCCCACCGCTCCGCCGTCGTCGACCAGAAGTGGCTCGCGTACGGAGCGGCCGCCCGGCACTGCCTCGCCCGACAGCCCCTTCGTGAAGAACGTCCACGCCGGGAGATGATCATGACGCCGGGGTCGTTTGCCGCGGAGAGCACATCGGTCAGCGCGCCCGGGCCGGTCAGGCGCCACACAGGGCGCAAGGTTCGCACCCTGGACACGACGTCGATGTACCGAACTATCACCGGATGCTCGGGAATCGCTCCCATGAACGCGTTGGTGATGAGCCCAGGGTGCTCATCGTTCGGTTCGAGCGGAGCGAAGAACCCCGCCGTCATGAACGGTGCGTCGCCCAACGGGCGAAGCGCGACCGAATCGGCGTCGACGTACACGCCCCCGAATCGGTGCAGGATCTCGATGCGGGCGACATCCGCAGCTCCGTCGAAGAGACCTTCGGCGAGATAGCGACGATAGACGTCGTCGTTGCTGAGTCCCAGCCCGTCGATCGCGTTCTCATTCCACAGCCGATACGTGAAGTCGGGGTTGGCCTCGCGCCACGTCTCGGTCCAGACCAGGGGCGCGGGCCTGGGTCCGAGCCAGATCTGGTGGAGCAGCTTCGGGATCGATCGCCGGGGATCGCTCCGCATCAGTCCGGCGCCGCGGGAGGCATCATCGCGGCTCGCACGAACCCGATCACCTCGCGCTCCCGGCGCTTCAGCGACGCGCGTCCCTTGTCGGCCCCGACCACCACGTTCAAGACGCTGGCCTCCGTCAACGAACCGACCACGCCCGTGTAGAGCGTGAAGAGCAGCATGGCGGGGTCCTGCTTGCGGATCTCGCCCGTGTCCATCCCCGCCTGGAGGAAGTCGATCGCGCGCAGCCGCAACGGATCCAACACGCCGGCGAACCGCGCGAACGCGTCCGGACCGAGGCGGCCGGCCTCGCGGATGAACATCGGGAACTCCGGCCACTGCTCGGCCAGGCTGAAGACCGAGTGGATCACGGCTTCGGCGCGATCCCAGTAGGTCTCCTTGCCCTCGAGCGCCTGCGCGATCTCGAGCACGAGCCGTTCCCCGGCCGCGGACAGGCACGCCTCCAGCAGCGCGTCCTTCGTCGGGAAGTAGTAGAGGAGGGTCTGCTTGCGCACGCCTACTGCGGTGGCGATCTGGTCGAGGCTGGCGCCGTTGTAGCCCTCCCGACCGAACTGACGGATGGCCTCCTCGACCAGCGTGGTCTTGCGCTTCTCGCCGCCGGTCCGGGGCACGGCAGCCTACTCCCAGGTCCTCGCGTCGCCTCGGCTCGACAACGGGCGTGAGCCCTCCCACCGCTTCAGCCAGCTGGGGCCCTGCGGCCCGGCGAGCGACGGCGTCTCGTCGCGCTCCGCCCGCCGCAGCGAATCCCACCAGGTCGAGCGGTCCTCATCGAAGAGGCGGGCGACCGCCTGGGCCATCCGGCGGGAGAAGTCCTGATGCGTTTCGCCCTCTTCCGGATACAGCGGCGTGCCGTACCGAACCGTCACGGTGGGACGACCGGCCTTCGGCCAGAACCGCCCCTTGGGCATGGCCTGATGCGCGCCGAGGATCGCGATGGGCACGGCTGCGATCCCGTGCTCGAGACACAGGCGCGACGTCCCATGGCGGAACCGCTGCACGTGACCGTCCGGAGACCTGGTGCCCTCGGGGAACACGACCAGGCTCCATCCGTCCTCGATCAACTCGCGAGCCTTGTCGACGGCGCCGCGGCCACCGCGCGACCGATCGATCGGGAACGCGCCGTACACGAGCGCCGTGAACGCCTGCCGCCACCAGACGTCGAAGAAGTAGTCCCGCGCCGCCCCGACGGCGGTCTTCGCCTGCCACACGTCGGGGAGCGTCGTCAGGATGAGCGTGGCGTCCAGATGGCTCGAGTGGTTCGAGAAGAAGACGACCGGCGCGTCGACCCCCGTGAGGTTGTCCAGGCCGAACACGCGCAGGGACAGCTCGTTCTTGAGTAAGGGATGCATGAACCCCTTCAGGATCGCCTGGCGTGCAGCGGTCCCCGCCTGGGTCCGGGCCCAGTCGGTCGGGAAGCCGATGTCGTCCTTCTCCTCGACGAAGGGCTCGGCCGACCGGGGCACCAACGGCCGGCGGCCCCATCGGAACCCCCGGGACATCTCCTTCAGCTCGTCGCGCAAGCTCACGGTCGCCTCCTCACTGCACGTCCGCGATCGAGAGCGGCGGCGTGTGCATGTACGTGATCGACGGGCTGGGGCCGACCGTGTCCTTCGCCATCTCGAGCGCGTCGCGGAACGTTCCCGCCGTTCGATAGCCCAAACGCGCCACCGATTTCGGCTCGCCGCCCACGAAGATCACGTCGCCGGCGTAGTCGCGACCGTGCGCTCCCCAGTACCACATGTAGAACGGGTGCACGCCGTGGTACGCGTGGCTCGTGCGGTACAGGTGCGTGTACCAGGGGTCCGTCGCGTAGCGCTCCTCGTACTTCGACTCGAGCGTCGCCGGATCGGTGGTCTCCCGCAACACCTCTTCGAAGAAGTCGATGTAGCTCGGGTGATGGATCTGGTGGAACTCCCACGGGACCGGGTGGAACATGATGACGACGCCGCCGGGCTTCACCAACGGCTTGTTGCGGTACATGTTGAACAGGTAGCCGAGGCCCAGGCAGTGGACCAGGATCGGGTTCAGGATCGAGTTCACGTTGTACGGGCACACGTACGGCAGCCCGAACACCAGGACGTCGGTCTGCCCCTGCACCTCCACGAGCTGCTGACGATGCAGGTTCTCGAGCGTCCGCTCGTGCACGGCCTCGACCTCACCCGCATTGATGCCGGTGAGCTTGTACGGCGCCTCGATCCGCCGGTAGAACTCACGACGCACACGCGGGGGCGCCACGTCGTTCGCCTTCTTCGCGGTCATCATCAGCGCCTGGTCGTACGTCGACCACTCCCACTCCCGCTTGTTGAGGAACCCGAGGTTGGACGGGAACGTGTCGTTGTTCACCGTGGTCTCGATCTGGAAGATCTTCACCCCGCTCGCGGCCAGG
Source organism: uncultured Actinomycetes bacterium (assembly GCA_963723855.1). GTDB lineage: Bacteria > Actinomycetota > UBA4738 > UBA4738 > HRBIN12 > JBBQVZ01. Next base: position 162,215 of record CAVRSI010000025.1, read on the forward strand.
AGCCGGCCCATCCGCGTGGCGGAGTCGTTGATCGCGCTGTGCCCCGGCCGCGGGTCCATGTAGGACTGCGAGTGCATCATCGTGTCGACGTTGTGGTGGTGCTTGAGGCTCCGGTAGCTCGCCAATCCGACGGCAACGGACTTGTGACCGCCATCCATCGCGACCAGGTTGATGTTCACGTAGACGATCAGGTCGGACTCCGCCGCGCGCTTCGAGATCTCGACGACCTCGTTCTGGTCGGTGACGCCGACCTCTGTCAGCTCGTCGCGATCCTCGGCGTCGAAGTTCGCCAGGTCGTCCGGCCAGAATGAGCGGAACACGCGCTCGCCGACCATCCGCTTGATCTCGTCCGCGGTCATGCGCCGGTGCAACGCGTTGGCGACGATCAGCTTCACGTCCTCGACGCCCTTGCGCGCCGCCAGCTCGACGACGTGCTCGATGATCCGTTGACGGAGGTCGGGCGTGGTCATCGGCGGCAACGGCAGGGAGATGTCGTCGATCGCGATCGTGAGCTTCATGCCGGGCGTCAGCAGCTCGGTGAGCGGTTCGGCGTCGACCGGGTTCAGCAACGCGTGACGGATCGCCGCGTTCACGTCCTTGATCCCCGGCAGCGAGTCCGGCGGGTACACCACGCGTGATCCGAGGGGGAAGCGTTGCAGACGGAACCCCTCCCCCTGATGCACCAACAGGGGCGGCGTCCGTTCGTCGACCTCCAACACGAATCCGGGTCTGGGCATCGCTCGTTCGTCTCCTTGTCAGGTCTCTTGCGGCGCGAACGCCACCTTGAACGTGCCGAGCCGGCCGGCGCCGAGCGCATGATCGACGGCTTCGCGCCACCGGTCGAGCGGATAGCGCGCGCCGACCATGTCGGCGAGCATGGGCAGACCGCTCGCCAGCTCGATCGCCATCTCCATCGTGGGCCGGTCCACGTCGCCGACGCGCTCCGTCCCGCTGGTGTAGGCGCCGGCGAGCTCCAGCTCGCGGAACCACACCGGCGTCAGGTCGGCGCCCGGTCCGGGGATGCCGCTCAAGACGACCCGGCCGCCGGCCTTCGTGGTGCGGAGCGCCAGGTCGAGGGCGCTCTTCGATCCGGTGGACTCGATCGCGACGTCCACGCCGCCGAGCAGGAAGTCCATGCCGCGCTCCGGCGTGAGCTTCATCGCGTGCTCGGAGCGGCGCACCGCCTTCACCGCGTGCTCCGGGACCACGACGACGTCAGCGCCGGCCAGCCGGGCGGCCACGCGTTGGGCCGGATGCTTGGCGGCCACGATCACGTGATCCGCGCGGGTCAGGAGCTTCACCGCGAGGAGCGTGAGGATCCCGACCGTTCCCGCGCCGACGACGAACACCGAGCCCCCGTCCGGCACGTTCGCGCGGAGCGCCGCGTGGATCGCGCACGCGAACGGCTCGAGGAGCACGGCCACGTCGTCCTCCATGGAGTCGGGGATCCGGTGCAGCTGCGACCGATGCGCCAGCATCATCCGGCTCCATCCGCCGCCGGTGTCGGTGCAGTATCCGGTCTGCAGACCCGCCTTCAGGTCGCCCGTCGTCACCGCGTCGCATCGGTTGAACGCGCCGACGCGGCAGTTCTCACACGGATCAAGGTCTCGGGTCACGCAGTTCAGGACGCTCGACAGGACCACGCGGTCGCCGGCCGACAGACCGTCGACGTCGTCCATCACGTCGCCCACCACCTCGTGACCGGGGACGAACGGCAACGACACGAGCGGCGAGAAGTAGAACGACGACTTGCCCGCCAGCGTGGAGAGATCGCTGCCACAGATCCCGGAGAGCTTCGGTTTCACGCGCGTCCACTGTTCGTCGCGCGGCTCCGGATCGGGGCGGTTCGCCAACCGGAGCGGTGCGAGCGGGCCCGCCACCAGGCCGGGAGCCTTCGCGCCCACGGCGCGGGCGGCGAGGTACCTCGGAGCAGACCGGAAGAGCTCGAGCGCGAGCGCCATCAGACCCGCACCGCCGTTCCGCGCGCGACGCTCATCGGACCGCCGGCTTCGGGAAGCGGACGCGGGGCATGCCCTTCGACATCCCCCATGGCTCGATCGGCCAGCGACGGCGCCGCGCGTAGCGATACAGGGCCGAATCGGGCGACACCACGACCGGGTTGCCGACCGCCCGGAGCAGCGGCAGGTCGGAATACGAGTCCGCGTACGCGTACGAGTGCTTCAGGTCGACCCCTTCCTGGAGGGCATAGCGACGCAACCATGCGGCGCGCGCCTCACCCACGAGCGGCGGCGAGGCCATGAAGCCGGTATAGCGCCCGTCCCGCACCTCGAGCTCGCAGCCGATCACGACGTCGAACAGCGGCGCCAGAGGCCGCACGAAGATGTCGGCCGCCGCGGTGATGAGGATCGTCCGGTGTCCCGCGGCGCGGTGCTCGCGGATCCGGCGGATCGACGCCGGGCTCGCCTTCTGGAGCATGAACTCCCCGACGTGATGGTCGATCAACCGCTCCACGCCCTCGACCGACGCTCCCTCGTACCGGCGGAAGAACGTACGCAGGAAGTCCCCCCGGTCGCGTCGGTCGATCTGCAGGTACGAGGGGATCTTCCCGAACACGCTCACCAGCTCGCGCGGCCACTCGTCGGGCGGGAGGTCGGCCATCTTCGTCCAGACGTAGGACTCGACGACGTTCGACGTGATGATCGTGCCCTCCATGTCGAAGAGCGCGACGACGGGTTGGTCGCGCTCCCGGATCGTGACGGTCGGCCTCTCGCGTTCGCGTTTCGACAGCTCGCGGAGGCTCTGCGTCACGGCGGGTGAGTGCACATCCTGCAGGTAGTAGCGCCAGTCGATGACGGCCGCATCGAAGGGGAACCGGGCCCGGTCCCCCGCCGGGAGCGAGTCCGACAGCGCGAGCATGCGATCATCGGTGTAGATGACCTCGGCCTCGGTGTACGCGCCGTACAGATCCGAGTAGCGCTTCACGAAGTCGACGCGGGCCTTGTCGCGGTCCACGCGGGAGACCAGGTCGCGCATCCGCTTCGACTTCGGCAGGTGCGTGACGATGGTGTCCGCGATGTCGGTCAGCCGCTCCGCCCGATCGATCAATCGCTCGACGCTCAGGCTGCCCGGGAACGACCACTCGGGCACCTTGTGCTCGCCGCGCCCGCGCTCCGGCAAGGGATGGGCCTCGAAGTACTGGCGCACGTAGCGATACAGCTCGTGATACTGGAGCGGGTTCCGGCTCCCCGAGCTCACGTGGTAGTACGCGGGGTGGCGGGGCGGCGGCGGCGCGCCGGCGACCGCCAGGATGGCGTTCACCACCATGTCCACCGGGATGATGTCCGAGATCCCCTCCGGGATGCCCGGGAACTCCGGGATCTGACCCAGGCCGTATGCACGGATGATCGGGTCGGCCATCTTGAACCCGTCGATCCATCCCGGTGCGGGATGCACCAGCGCGCTCTCGATGATCGACGGGCGAACGATCGACAGCGGCAGGTCCTCGAGGTCGGCGAGCTCTTCGACGGCCCGTTCGCCCATCGCCTTCGTGAACGTGTAGACGTCGGGCCATCCGAGCGAGCGAGCGCGCGACCGGCCGTAGTGGGTCAGGCGCTTGGACACCCAGTCCTTGCGCCGTTGCTCGGCGTCCTCGGCCACGGCCATCGGGCCCGCGCGGGAGTGTTCCTTCGACGCCTTGTCCATGAAGTCGTCGAGCATCTCCGGACGCCGGGACTGGGCTTCCACGTCGCGACGTGCCTGCAGGGCGAGCTCGCCCTCCGTCCGCCAGTCCACCCGGTGGTCCAACGTGTCTTCGGGGACCACGCCTTTGGCGACGCCGGCGACGTACGCCGTCGAGATGTGCACCAGGGACGGGCGCGAGCCGCTCTCGATCACGCCCCGGTACAGGTTCATGGCGCCGAACAGGTTGGTCTGGAACCCCTCGTCGATCGGCGGATCGAACGAGACCGTTGCGGCCGAGTGGATGGCGATGTCGATGTCGCCTGGGAGCTCGGGCACGCCACGCGAGAAGTCGCCGTCCACGATCGTGACCCGTTCGTCCAGGATGGCGCGCAAACCATCCTCGCCGATCCGCCCTCGCACGACGTCGAACGCGGGCTTTCGGAACAGGTACTCGACCCGGGCGCGCGATGAGGAACCCGTCTGCGAACGGACCAGCAGGACGATCCGGCCCTCGGGCACGTCGCCGAGCAGCCGCTCGAAGATCACCTGCCCCAGGAAGCCGGTGACGCCCGTCAGCAGGATCGTCTTGCCCGCGAGGCGATCGACGATCTCGGAAGCCGGGACGTCGGCGGCGTTCTCTACCATGCGGCAGATTATGGGGTATCTACCAGTTGGTAGACAACCCTTGCCCGCTGCGGGTCAAGGCCATCCCGGCGGCGGTCGATGCACCCAGCAACCCCCTTTGGAGGCTCTGTGTCCCTGCGGTCCAAGATCCTCGCCGTCATGGCGGTCCCCGTGATCGTCCTCGGCGTCGCAACCGGTGCCCTGCTGCAGGCACGACAGCAGACCACCGAGGCGCTCGACGCCGAACGCAGCGCTGTCGCGGTTCGGGACACGCTCGACCGGATCCTGGTCGACCTCACGGATGCGGAGACGGGATCGCGGGGCTACATCTTGACCGGAGAAGCGTCGTTCCTCGAGCCCTACACGCAGGGAGCCGAGGCGGTCCGCGGCGACATCCAGACGCTGACGGGTCTGGTGGGCAACACCGGCGTCGCGGCGGCGGAGATCGCGCAGATGCGGGTACTGACGAACCAACGCCTCTCGCTCCTGCAGACGAGCCAGCTCCTCGCGCCGGTGACCGGACTCACGAACCACTCACAGCTGGTCTCGGAGATGAGCCGCGGCAAGGTCGTCATGGACCAGATCCGAGCTCTCGTGGCCAAGGAGGAGTCTGAAGCGGCGTCGCTCCTGGCGCAGCGGGAACGCGGACTCGACGCGTCCCGCCGGGCCTCGTACCTGGTCGGCATCATCGGGATGCCGCTGGGCGTGCTGGCGTCGCTGATCGTGGTCATGCTCTTCGTCCAACACCTCGCGGGAAGGATCGTGCGGACGGAGGAGATCGGCCGGATGATGGAGGCGGGTTTGCCGCTCCGGAAGCCGAGCACCTCCGACGACGAGCTCGGCAGGCTCGAACGCGTGCTGGTGCAGAGCGGGACGCGCGTGGGGGAGCTGCAGGGCGAGCTCCGGCGCATGGGCACCACCGATACGCTCACCCGGCTGATGAACCGTCGCGGGTTCCTGCCGACCGCCGAGCATCAGCTCAAGGTCGCGAACCGCACCCACCAACCCGTCGCGTTGATGTTCCTCGACCTGGACGGGCTCAAGCTCGTGAACGACGCGCTCGGACACTCGGTCGGCGACAGCATGATCACCGAAGCAGCGTTCGTGCTCCGTGAGACGTTCCGCTCCTCGGACCTGATCGGACGTATGGGCGGCGACGAGTTCTGCGTGCTCTTCGCCGCCGATACGTATCACGCGGCCAAGATCGCGCTGACGCGGCTGAAGAACGCGGTGGACGAGGCGAACGCCCAGGAGGGACGTCCGTTCGTCCTGTCGTTCTCCGCGGGCGTCGCGTTCTACGACCCGGAGGTTCCGCGCACGTTGGACGATCTGATGGCGGAGGCCGACGAGCGGATGTACGTGCGCAAACGCGCGAAGCATCCGGACACCGAGAGCACCGCCGTGGTGTCCTGACGCCGAACCGGCGCCCATCGCACATTAGACTCGCGGCTCCATGGAGATCCGGGACCTGCAGGACACGATGCGCGCCACGTACGTCGAGCGGGATGCCGCGCGCGGGAGGGACGCCACGTTCCGCTGGCTGACCGAGGAGGTCGGCGAGCTGGCCAGGGCGCTCCGCACCGGCGATCGCGACAACCTGCTGCACGAGTTCGGCGACGTGCTGGCGTGGCTCGCGTCGCTCGCGAACCTCGAGGGCGTCGATCTCGAGGAAGCGGCGGCTCGATACGCACACGGCTGTCCTCGGTGCGGGCACCTCCCGTGCGGATGCGAACCTCGATGACGACGGACATCCGAACGCCCGCTGAGGAGGACCGCGAACAGCTCGTCGACCTGCTCCGCACATCGCTGAACTTCACGCGCGCATGGGCCGACGACCGTGGCCCTGTCATGCCGCTGGCGGACTACCGCTGCGCGTTCGTGGACGGTCGGATCGTCGCGGCCGCGGCCGGTTACCGGTTCCGCCAGTGGTTCGGCGGACGGGATCTGCCGATGTCCGGTATCTACGCGGTGGCGACCCTGCCCGAACATCGCGGCAACGGGTTGGCGAGCGCCGCGGTGCTCCATGTCATGCGTGAGGCACGCGACGCCGGGATGTCGGTGAGCGCGCTCTACCCGGCGGTCGTCCGACCCTACCGACGTCTCGGCTACGAGCTGGGCGGGTCGTTCAGCGAGCATCGCCTCGCCCTCGACGCGATCCCGTCCGACCTGGGCGAGGGCCTGCCCGCCGTCGAGCTGCTCGACCCCGAACGAGACCTGGAGGGCCTTCACGCGTGCTACCGGGAGTCGATCCGGCACGGGAACGGCCCGCTCGAGCCGACCGACGACGCGTGGTGGACGCGCCGGATCTTGCGCCCGTTCGGCGAGAACATCTCACGCGCGGTCGCGGTCCGGGGACCCGGCGGATCGATCGAGGGGTTCGCCGCGTTCCGCTACACGGACGCCGAAGGCGGGCACCTCGACATCGACTTCGGACTGGAATGCCTGGCGCTCGCCGCCACGTCGGACCGCGCGATCCGCGCGCTCCTCGCCTACTTCCGGTCGTTCCGGGGCGTGGGCATCTGGGTGCAGTGGTGCGGACCGCCGGAGGACCCCATCGCGATGCTGCTGCCCGAGCAGAACATCGCGACGCCGTTCCGGTACAGATGGATGTTCCGCGTGCTCGACGTCCGACGCGCCCTGGCCGAACGTGGGTATCCGGCGATCGACGCCGACGTCGTCGTCGCGGTCGACGACCCGCAGTTCCCGGAGAACGCCGGACCGTGGCGGTTGGCCGTTCGAGGCGGCGAGGCGACCGTCGAGCACGCCCCCGCCGTCGACGTCCGGCCGCTGTCGATCGGCACATTGTCGAGCCTGTTCACCGGGTTCCTGCGGGTACCCGACGCGGTCCGCCTCGGTCACCTGGACGCGAGCGACCCCGCCGTGCCTGGCCTGCAGCAGCTCCTGGCCGGCGCCGACCCCTGGTGTCCGTTCTTCTTCTAGCCGGCGTGCGGACGGACGAGCCATGACCATCACGGTGCGCGCCGCGAGACCCGAGGATTGGAGCGCGGTCGCCGCGCTGCTCGTGGAGCTCGGACGTGGCGTGGCGGCCGGCACCGCCGAAGATCCGACCCACCGCATGCAGTTCGCGGGTCACTTGCGGCGGCTGGACAGCGTCACGCTGGTCGCCGAGGTGGACGGCGAGGTGGTCGGGGTCGTCGACATGGAGTATCACCAGCGCCTGGGCGACCATCGTCCGCAGGCCCGCGTGAACGACCTGGTCGTGACCGAGCGCGCCAGAGGCGCCGGCGTGGGCACCGAGCTCCTGAGCGGGGCCGAGACGTTGGCTCGCAAGCGCGGCTGCTTCCGCATGGCGTTGGTGACGGCCGGATGGCGCGACGCGACGATCGCCTTCTACGTGCGTGAGGGGTGGGCCGACTACGGCAGGTGGTTCGTGAAGCCCTTGGTCGAAGGCATCGGGCCGGGCGGGCAGCCGAGCGACGACAACTAGTCCGAGCCAGACTAGGTACGGCGTCGCGCGTCGTCCCTCAGCCGAGGAACAGGTGCTCGGCGATCTGCACGGCATCCAGCGCCGCGCCCATACGGAGGTTGTCGGCGCAGCTGAAGAGCGTGAGCGCGTCGTCGCGGCCGGGCACCTGACGTATCCGTCCGACCAGCGCGACATCCAGACCGGCCGACTCGAGCGGGCTCGGATAGACGTCGTTCGCGGGATCGTCCTGGAGCTCGACGCCGGGCGCCGAACGCAACAGCTCGCGCGCCTCGTCCGGCGTGATCGGCCGGTCGAACTCGGCCACCAGCACGACCGCGTGACCCACCAGGACCGGGACACGGACGGCCGTGGCCACGACGTGCAGGTCGGGGATGCCGAGGATCTTCCGGTGCTCGGCCATGATCTTCGCTTCCTCGCCCGTGTAGCCGTCGGGGCCGAACTCACCGATCTTGGCCACGACGTTGAAGGCGATCGTCTTGCCGAACACCTCGCCGACGGGAAGCGAATCGGCGTCGGGATGACCGAGCTCCTCCATCTGGCCCTGGAGCTTGCCGACCTGCTCGACGAGCTCGCGGGTTCCCTTCCATCCGGCGCCGGACACGGACTGGTAGGACGAGATCATCAGCGACCGGAGACCCGCCGCGCGATGGAGCGGGCCGATCGCCAGCAGCGCGGTGATCGTGGTGCAGTTCGGCACGGCCACGATCTTCGGATGGCCGTCGAGCGCCTCGGGGTTGACCTCGGGGATCGACAACGGCACGTCGGCGTCCATGCGGAAGGCGCTGGAGTTGTCGATGCAGGTCGTTCCCGCTGCGGCCGCCTCGCGGACGAAGGAACGAGCGACGCCCGCACCGGCCGAGACCAGCGCCACGTCCACCCCGCTGAGCGCCGGAAGGGAGAGCTCGCCGACCTCGTGGTCCTCGCCGCCGAACCGCACGCTCCGCCCCACCGAGCGCGACGAAGCCAGCGGGACGAACGCGTCGACGGGGAAGCTCCGCTCCTCGAGGATGCGGGTCATCTCCCGGCCGACGGCACCGGTGGCTCCGACGACCGCGACCTTCATAGTCGTTCATCGTACCGGGCGAGCGGCGGAGCTCAGCGGAACCGCCACGATCGGAGCATCTGCGCGAGATCGCCCACGTGTGCGTCGAACGCCTTCGACGAGTCCGCGAACTGGAGCCGCCACGCGATGCCGTCGCGTTCGAACACGACCGTCCGCGCCTTGACGGCGCCGGAGGATCCCAACGTCGCGTCCCATCGCAGCGCCTCGACACCCGCCACCGTGAGTGACCGCATCTCCCCCGCGTGCAGGCCGTTGTCGGTCTGCAGCCGGCGGACGTCGTCGGCGTACGCGGGCAGGTCGCGTCCGGTCTCGACCGCCTGGATCATCAGCGTCGTGTCGGCGTCGAGCCGGATCAGCTGGTCGGCGGGGAGCTCCCCGCCGACCGGCACAGCCAGGCGCCACTCGGGCGGAGCGGTGATGCAATAGCCGAACCGCTCGGAGGTGACGTTCGCGTCCTGGCAGAGCGCGGGACGCGTGGCCCAGGACAACAGGAGGGCTCCCGCTCCGAAGAACGCGACGACGAGCACGATCCCGATCGCCAGCGGTGCTCGCGACGGTCGCGCCTCCGGGATCGGCGGGATGGCTCCGGGCTCGCCTCCGGGAGGCGGCGGGATCTGCGGCGGAACGGGTGCGGGGGGCGGGGGTGGGAGGCTCACGTCGCGACGTCGGGCCTGGCTCCGTCGCGATCCAGTTCGAACCGGGCGTGGATGGTGCGCACGGCTCGCTCGGCGTCGGCCTTCCGGATCACGCAGGAGATGCGGATCGGCGAGGTGGAGATCATCTCGATGTTGATGCCCTCGGCCGCCAATGCATCGAAGAGGTCGGCCGCCACGCCCGGGTGGGCCTTCATGCCCGCTCCCACGAGCGACACCTTCGAGATCTGGTCGTCGATCGAGAACCGCGTCGCGTCGATCTCCTTCACGACGCGCTCCATGACCGACTGCAGGCGGGGGATGTCGGCAAGCGGAGCGGTGAACGACAGGTCGGTGGCGCCTTCGTGCGACACGTTCTGCACGATCATGTCGACACTGATGCCCTCGCCGGCGATCGCGCGGAACACCGTCGCGGCCACGCCCGGCCGGTCCGGCACGCGATCGAGCGTGACCTTCGCCTCGTCGTTGTCGAGCGCCACGCCCGAGATCAGCACGCCTTCCATCTGCGCTTCGTCCGCCTCCTGCACCCACGTGCCCGGCACGTCATCGAACGACGACCGCACGTGGAGCTTCACGCCGTGGCGCCGAGCGTACTCCACCGACCGCGAACTCAGGACCTTCGCCCCGGCGGCCGAGAGCTCGAGCATCTCTTCGTAGGAGATCGTCTGGACCTTCCGCGCGGCCGGTTCGATCCGGGGGTCGGCGGTGAACACGCCTTGCACGTCGGTGTAGATCTCGCAGACCTCGGCTCCGGTCGCGGCCGCCATGGCCACGGCGGTCGTATCGGAGCCGCCGCGGCCGAGCGTGGTGATGTCGTAGTTCGTGGACAGGCCCTGGAAGCCGGCGACGATGACGACGTTGCCCTCTCCGAGCGACTCCAGGATCCGCTTGGGCCGGATCTCGACGATCCGCGCCGCCCCGTGCTGCGTGTCGGTGATGATGCCGGCCTGCGATCCCGTGTACGACGCCGCCTTGCAGCCGCGCGCGTTGATCGCGATCGCGAGCAACGACATGGCGATGCGCTCGCCGGCCGTGAGCAGCATGTCCAGCTCGCGAGGGTTCGGGACGGGTGCGATCTGCTTGGCCATCGCGAGCAGGTCGTCCGTGGTGTCGCCCATGGCCGAGACGGCGACCAGGACGTCGAACCCGTCCTCCTTGGCGCGGACCACCCGGTCGGCGACGGCCTGGATCCGCTCGGTCGTGCCGACCGAGGTCCCTCCGTATTTCTGCACGATGATGGGCACGCTCGGCGGACCTCCGTTGGCGATCCGGCCCAGCGTAGCAGCGGCCTCAGGCCGGATCGGCCAGCCCGAGCGCGTCGCGGAGGAACCGCACCTGGAGCAGGAGCAGGTTCTCGGCGACCTCCGGCTGGCTCGGCGCGTGGGTGATGCCCGAGAGCGGGATCACCGAGTGGAACCGGCCCGCCTCCATCAGCGCCTTCGACAGACGAAGCGTGTTCGCGACGTAGACGTTGTCGTCGGCGAGGCCGTGGATCAGCAGGAGGGGCCGGCGAAGGTTCGGCGCGTCGTCGATCAGGCGGTACCGGGCGTACGCCTCGATCTCGGTGCCGGGCATCCCCAGGTACCGCTCGGTGTAGTGGGTGTCGTAGAGCTCGCCGTCCGTGACCGGCGCGCCGCTCACCGCCGCGTGGAACACGTCGGGCCGGCGCAAGACGGCCATCGCCGCGAGGAACCCACCGAACGACCAGCCGCGGATCGCGACGCGTTCGAGATCGAGGAACGGGTACCGCTCCGCCGCGGCGTGCAGCCCGTCCACCTGATCCTCGAGCACGGGATCCGCGAGGTTCCGATAGACCTCCCGATCCCAGCCCGGCCCGCGTCCCGGGGTCCCGCGCCCGTCGATCACGAGCACGGCGAACCCCTGGTCCGCGAACCACTGCGACTCGAGCTGCAGCGTGAGGACCTTCTGTACCACCGCGAGATGGGGACCGCCGTAGGGGTCGAGCAGCACCGGCAGCGGCCCGTCGGGCTCGGTTCCGCCGGGCGTGAAGAGCGCCATCCGGAGGTCCCGCGCACCACCGACGAAGAACGACGGGGTCGCGAAGAGCACGGGTGTCTCCGAGGTCGACGCGATCGTGCCGGCGCGATCTCCGTCGACGAGCACGTCGGTCGTCGGCAGGCCGGTCATCGTGGCCGACGTGAGCACGGTGACGTTCGAGCCGACCACGGCCGTATGGACGCCCGGCTCCTCGGTGAGACGGGTCAGCGCACCTGCCGCGTCGACGCGCCACACGTGCGTCTCGGTGGGGTCTTCGTTCGCGCGGAAGACGACGGTGTCGCCGACGTCCAGGACCTGCGCCACCTGCAGGCCGACGGGGGTCACCGGCTCGTCGTCGAACGTCAGGCGCTTCGTGTCGTCGCTGTCGAGGGTTCGTACCAGGCGGCCGTCGCCGAGCCAGGCGGGGACCCCCACGGTGATGTCCAGCCATCGGTCGTCGCGATCCTCGCGGACGAGCTCGGCCTCCCCCGTGTCCGGATCGACCCGCAGGATCTGCATCGTGCGCTGATCCCGCGACTCCACCAGCACGGTCGACGGGCCCTGCGCGTTCCACACGACGTTCACGAGGTAGGGGAACGCCTCGCGATCCCACGCGACGTCGACGCGTCCGCCGTCCAGGTCGACGATCGCGAGCGTCACGACGGCGTTGTCGGTGCCGGCGCCCGGGTAGCGAACCGGACGCGACGGCGCCTCCGGATCGACCGGCGCGGCGATGTGCCAGACGCGCACCGGACGTTCGTCGACGCGAGCGGCCGCCAGTCGCGTCCCGTCCGGGGACCACCAGTAGCCTCGCTGACGCTCCATCTCTTCGGCGGCGACGAACTCCGCGAGCCCCCAGGACACGTCGGGGTCGGGATCCGACGCGAGCTCCCGATCGTTCGCGCCGTCCACGTCCACGACACGCAGAGCTCCGCCAGCCACGTACGCGATGTGCCGTCCGGACGGATCGGGCCGCGGATCGAACGGGTCCTCGGCGTCGATGTGCAGCGGACGTGCACCTCCGTTCACGAGGTCGGCGACATGGAGACCGCCGTCCATCGCGAACGCCGCGATCGAGCCCGCGCGATCGGTCGCGTAGTCGGTGACGCCGGTCAGGGATTCGCGTCGTCGCTCCCGGCGATCCCGCTCCTCGGCCGAGAGGTGCTCGTCACCCGAGCCCGACGGATCGAAGACCAACCGTTCCGTTCTCGTATCCACGTCGAAGACCCAGAGGCAGCCGACCGGATCGTCGCTCGCCCGGGACCGCAGGAACGCCACGCGCGATCCGTCCTCGGCCACGGTGAACGTCCGCGGCCGTCCCAACGTGTAGCGCCGGGTCCGCGCCTGTTGCCGCGGGAACGTGTCGGTCGGGAACTGTGCGTCGGCCACGAGGCGTCTCCCCTTCAGGTGTCACAGCGGCTGATGTCTGCGGCATGGTACGGGCAGAACGGCCGGACCAGCCGCGAGCCGCCGGACGAGAGGGAGGTCGTGAGCACCGAACGCACCGACACCGAGCTGCTCCTGGCGTCGCGGGAGGACCCCGACTCGTTCACCGAGCTCTACCGACGACACGCGGAGGACATCCTGCGGTATTTCGCGCGCCGGACGCTCGACCCGGAGGCGGCCGCGGAGCTCACGGCGGAGACGTTCGCGCAGGCGTTCGCGTCACGGCAGACCTACACGGACACGGGGGTGAACGGCGTGGCATGGCTCTACGGGGTGGCGCGGCACCAGCTCGGGCGGTTCTTCCGCGCCGGCCGCGTGGACTCCGCCGCTCGCCGCCGCCTCGGGATGCCGGAGCGACCGCTCCCCCCCGAGGACTACGAGCGGATCGAGGACCTCGTCGACTTCGTCCCCATCAAGGACGCGCTCGTCGAGGCGCTGGAGACGCTCTCGAAGGACCAGCGCGAGGCGCTGAAGCTGCACGTCATCGACGGCCTGGCGTACCCGGACGTGGCGCGACGGCTCGCGTGCACCGAGGACAACGCGCGCCAGCGCGTGAGCCGCGGCCTGCGGCGCCTGGCGATCGTGCTGCAGGAGCGCGGGCTCCGGCCCGCCGCGGAGGTGGAGACCCCATGAAGTCCGACATCGAGTACCTGACGCTCCTCGAGAAGGACCTGCGGGAGGCCGGGCAGCGCGAGCGGTGGATGAAGACCGCACCTCCGATCCGTCGGCGGCGGTCCCTGGGGATCGGATGGGGAGCGGTCGCCGCCTCCGTGATCGGGCTCCTGGTCGTGGCAGGCCTGATCGGCCTGCTCGCAACGAACGGAGGGCTCGGGAGCTCGGCGGACCAGAAGGCCGCCGCGTCTACGACGCCGGTGAGTCGTGCTGAACTCGGCAACGTGGTGGGCGCCTCCGGTGCCACGGGCGGGGGGGCGAGCTCAGGCGGAGACGGAGTACCTCAATTCCTGCCGGCGCCCAGCGGGCAAACGAGCGACGTCTCGAAGATCATCCGCGACGGCTCGATGTCGATCCAGCTCGAGAAGGACGGCTTCTCCACCGGGTTCGCGGCCGTGACGCGCATCGCACAGAACAACGGCGGGTTCGTGCTCTCCTCGCAGATCCGCGGGCAGCGGCGCGGGATCCTCGTCCTCCGCATCCCGGCCAAGCGGTTCGACGAGGCGATGCTCGCGCTCCGCAACGTCGGCGTGGTGCAAGCCCAATCCATCTCCGGCAGGGACGTCACCGCGCAGTACATCGACCTGACCGCGCGACTCCAGAACGCGATCGGCCAGCGCACGGTGCTCCGCAACCTCATGTCGCAGGCGACGACGATCCAGGAGACCATCACGGTACAGAACCGTCTCAGCCAGGTTGAGCTGCAGATCGAGCAGATCCAGGGTCAGCTGAACTTCATCCAGGACCAGGTCGCCGAGGCGACGGTGCACGTGGAGTTGCACGAGAAGGACGCCGCACAGGTTCAGACGAGCGCGGTCGAGAACCCGAGCCTCGGGAGCGCGTGGGACCGTTCGATCCAGGGGTTCTTGAACGTCGTGTCGGCCGTGGTGATCGGGCTCGGCTACCTGATCCCGATCGCGGTCCTAGCTCTCGGCATCTGGCTCGTCACGGTTGCGGTGCGGCGGCGTCGCGGAGCCAGCTGAGGGCCCGGTAGCGCTCAGCGGCGATCGACGCGATGGTGGCGTCGTCGTCCACCCGGCCTTCGGTCGCGCCGAACCACGCATCCGCCTCCATCCACGCGCGGTCGAGATCGTCGTCGTGACGGAGCAGCCCCTCTGCGCGGAAGCCGGACACCGACCCGTACCGCATGATCGCGTCGTCCAGTGCCGTCTGGTCGAACTCCCGGTCGTACGGAGGCATCTCCGCAACATGTTGGAGCGCCCAGAGCAGCGCGCCCAGGGATTCCTTGCGCCATAGGGCGTCCGCGGTGGCGTCTTTGGGCCACGAGCCGGACGGAGCGTCGAAGAGCTGGCGTTCGACGTCGGTCAGCGCCTCGTGTAAGCCTTCGCGGCCGAGCCATCGGTCGGTCTCCCGGCGGGCCGCCTCGCCCTGTCGGATGCGCAACGGATCCCCGTCGGTGTTCGCGATGACGTGCTCGATGTACCCACGTCGCACGAGCGCGTAGAGGACGAGCGCGCGGTTGGCGACCTGGACGGCGGTCGGCCGCGCGCCGGCCATCACATCTCGCGGCGGCCTTCGAGGGCCTGAGAGAGGGTCACCTCGTCGGCGTACTCCAGGTCGCCCCCGACCGGCAAGCCGCTCGCCAGCCGTGTCACGCGGATGCCGGCCGGCTTCAGCAGCGCGGCGACGTACATCGCGGTCGCGTTCCCCTCGAGGTTCGGGTTCGTCGCGAGGATGACCTCGGTGACGTGGTCGCGTTCCACGCGGTCGAGCAGCTCCTGGACGCGGAGGTCCTCGGGGCCGATGCCGTCGAGCGGACTGATGGCGCCACCGAGGATGTGATAGCGGCCCTTGATCAGCGATGCCTTCTCGATCGTCGCGGCGTCCTTGGGCTCCTCGACGACGCACAGGACGGTGGCGTCGCGCGAGGCATCGCCGCACACGCGACAGAGGTCGCCCTCGGCGACGTTGCCGCATTCGCGGCAGAACGCGATGCGGTCCTTCGCCTGGACGATCGCGGCCGCGAGCCGCTTGGCGTCCTCGGCGGGCGCCTTCACCAACCAGAACGCCAGCCGCTGTGCGGACTTGGGTCCGACGCCGGGGAGCCGGGCCAGCTCGTCGATCAACTCCTGGATGGGGCCTTCGTACGCCACGTGCTAGTCCCCGGGTTCCGACGCGTCGGCCGTCACCTGCGCGCCGAACATCTCCTGCACCCGGCGGAGCGCCTCCTCGTCCGACGGCGGATCCTCGTCGTCGACGATCTCGAGCAACGTCGGGCTCGACCGCGTCCCGAGCCTCGCGGACGACGCACACGATCGTGGGGCGGATCCCGAACAGATCCGTCAGCGCCTGTTGCAGCTCCGCCGTCTTGCCCATGACCTTCTCGACCGTGAACGTCTTCGCCGGCGGGAACGCCAGCTCCAAGCGTCTCCCCGTCGTATGTGGCGACGGTCGAACTCTCGAGCGACGCCTTCAAGATCATCTGCCGCGTCGACTGCAGGTGCTCCATCAACGACGGCCACCCCCGCCTGAGCATCGCCACGTCCACGCTCCCCGCATCCGCCGCATGTACCTGCGTCTGCACACCGTCCTCGGCGACGGTCGAAGGCTCGACGGCGACGGTCGGGGTCGCCTTCGGGGCGACTATTGCGGTGCTCGCCGCTTCGCGGCTCCGCTCCTCAGGGTCGCCCCTCTGCGCGACCCCTCCCTCCGCAGCCGCGGGCTCGGGCGATGCCGCCTCCGGAACGGAGACGGTGGAAGGTGCGTCGGTAAGCGGCGACCCTGAGGACCGGAGGCCCGAAGGGCCGAGGACCGCAATAGTCGCCGCGTCCGACGCGCCGCCCGCCGGGCCACCGCCAGAGCCAACGTCGAGGTTCGCGAGGCGTTCGAGGCGTTCGAGGCGGGCGACGACGCCCGCGGGATTGGGGTCGGTCTCCGGGATCGTGGCGCGGACCAACGCCAGTTCGAGGGACAGGCGGGGCGACGTGGTCCAGCGCATGTCGTTCTGGGCGGCCAGCAACAGGGAGATGACACGGGCGATCTCGCCGGGCGTGAACTTCTCGGCCTGCACGCGCAGTTGCTCGTACCCGTCGGCCTGGATGTCGAGGAGATCGTCCTGTCCGGGTGCGGTCTTGACCAGCAGGAGGTTGCGGAAGTGCGCGAGCGCCTCGGCCGTCACGTTGCGGATGTCCTGGCCGTCCTGCACCAGGCGGTTGACGATCTCGAACGTCGTGCGGGCGTCACCGACCGCGACCGCGTCCGCGAGCTCGTGCTGTACCTCGCCGCGCGGCGCCCCGAGGAGCGACTGGACCACGGCGTCGTCGATGGTCTCGCCGCCCATGACGCTGGCCTGGTCCAACAGCGAGAGCGCGTCACGCGACGACCCCTCGGCCTGGCGAGCGATCGCGAGCGCGGCGGTCTTCGTGATGGTGCGACCCTCGGACGTGGCGATGGCCTCGAGCTGCGCCGCGAGCGTCTCCATGGTGAGCCGCCGGAACTCGAACCGCTGGCAGCGGCCGACGATGGTCGCCGGCATCTTGTGCGGCTCGGTCGTCGCCAGCACGAAGCGCACGCCGGCCGGCGGCTCCTCGAACACCTTGAGGAGGGCGTCGAACGCCTCGCGGGACAGCCGCTGCGCCTCGTCGATGATGTAGACCTTCTCGCGGCCCATGGCGGGAGCGGTCGGAGCTCGTTCGCGGAGCTCGCGGGCATCCTCGACGCCGCCGTGCGATGCCGCGTCGATCTCGACGACGTCCAGGTGCTGGCCCTCGCGGATGGCGACGCACTGGGTGCAGACGCCACATGGCTCGGCCGTCGGGCCGTTCTCGCAGTTGACCATCTTGGCCAGGATCCGAGCCGTGGACGTCTTGCCCGTCCCTCTGGGCCCGCAGAACAGGAACGCGTGATGCAGGCGGTTCTCGCGGATGGCGCCGGTCAGAGCCCGGATGACGTGTTCCTGCCCCAGCACCTCGCTCGGTGTCTGCGGCCGGTACCGCCGGTACAGCGCCTGATGTTGCTTGTCCTCCGCCACGTCGCTCCCACACTAGAGAAGTGACCGTGCACCCGTCGTCGACCACGGACGACTCGGGCGCTTCCCGGGCCGGTAGCTCCGGCCAGGCACCCCTACGGCACCCGCCAGCGCCCGCTTACGGCTGCTTCCTTCCGGATCTGACCGGGTTCGCAGGTTGGCGTCGCGTAGGACCCGAACCATCAACGCTCCGTGCCCAGAGCTGCCCCGGACCATCCGGGCCTCGGACGGGGATTCAGCCCCGCAGAAGCGGATTTCGGGTACAGGGCACCGCTGGCTCCCCGCCTAGCACGGTCACGCGGGCGAGTATACGCGGGTCCCCGGACAGCCTCGGTCGACCTGGTCAGCCGGACCGGACCCAGACCTCCCACATCGCGACCTCGCGGAACCCCAGCCGTTCGTAGACGGACCGGGCCTGAGCGTCATCGGTGTGGAGCCACGCGAGATCGGCCGGGAACGCTCTCGCGGCGATCACCGACAACGCGGAGGCGATCCCTCGCCGACGAGCGGCCGGCACGACGGCGACACCGAAGATCCCGATCGCGCCCGCGTGCAGATACGCGGCCGCCATCCCGACGGGCTCGTCGCCGTCCCACGCCACGAACGACCGGGCGCCGTCGCCTCCGTACGACGCGGCCGCGTAGAACCGCTCGGCGATCTCCGGTTCGGACCCGAACCCGTCCTGCTCCACGCGCGCGATCGCGGCCGCGCCCCGCCGATCCGTGACCGGCTCCACGCGGATGCCGTCGGGAAGATCGATCGTCCGGCAGGTCCGCGACGTCGACCGCCATGCCCGGCCACGCGAAGAGCCGCGTGAGCCCCACCTCCCGGATGGCGCGATCCACCGAGGGGTGCCGACCCACCGCGATGTCGACACCGAGCGGACGACCTCGTTCGCGGAACTTCTCCTCGGCGGCCGTGAGCGCCGCGACCGGATCCGCCGGCTCCGAGATCACGAGCACCGAGTTCACGGGTGGATCGGCAACGTTCGCGAACGCGAGCAGGAGGCCGTCGATCTCCATGACCTCGGCCCCCTCCACGTTCGCGCGGCGCTGCCGTTCGGCCGCCGCGAACCCGAGCGCGATCCGCTCCCCGACCTCGTCCACGGCCGGAGTCTCGCAGGTAGCCTTCCGCGATGCTCCCGATCGCGGCCGTGCTCGTCGACTTCGACGGGACCGCGTGCTCGAACGACGTCGCGGAGCTCCTGCTGACCGTGTTCGGCGACCCGTCGTGGCCCGAGTACGACGACGCCGTCGACGCCGGCGAGATCGGATTGCGCGACGCGATCCAGGCACAGGATGCGTTGCTCCGGGCGACCGGTGACGAGCTCATCGCGTACGCCGTCGAGCACTGTCCCCTGGACCCCACGTTCCCGTCCTTCGTCGACTGGCTGACCGCGAACGGCATCCCGCTCGCGCTCGTCTCGGACGGCTTCGGCTTCTACATCCGGCCGATCCTGGAGGCGGCCGGACTCGGCGCGCTCACGGTCTTCTCGAACGAGCAGGTGTGGGGCGCCGACGGTCGACCGGGCGGCATGCGATTCGTGAACGGTCATGAGGTCTGCGTCGGGTGCGGGACGTGCAAGATGAACGCGGTGCTCCGCTACCGGGAGGCGCACGGTCCGGTGGGGTTCATCGGCGACGGGCAGTCGGACCGATACGGGGCGATCTACGCCGACATGACGTTCGCGAAGGGCGAGCTGGTCGACCATTGCCTGCGCGACGGCGTCCCGTTCGTGCCGTGGAACGACTTCGACGACGTGCGGCGCTCGCTCGAGGCGACCCAGGCGCCGCCGGGACCGGTGGCGCCGATACAGTGTCCCGGATGGACGACCTCCTAGCGCCGCTCGAAGGACTCACGGTCCGCGCGCTCACGTTCGACGACGTCGACGACGTGATCGCGCTCGCCAACGACGTGCGAGATGCACGACGTCGGATATCCGATGTGGGAGCGGGAGGACCTGACCTCCGACTTCCGGCTGCCCGGCGTGGACCCTCGGGTCGATTCCGTCGGCGTGTTCGACGACGCCCGGCTCATCGGATGGGCGTTCTGGCCGAAGGAGCGCAGCGCATGGGTCGACGTCCATCCGGATGCTCGAGGTCGAGGGATCGGGACCTGGCTCCGGACGTGGACGGAGACGAGAGGCCGCGAGCGAGGGACGGCCCGCGTCGGTCAGTCGATCAACGACCGGGTGGCGGACGCGATCCGGCTGCTGACCGACGCGGGCTACACCCCTCGGTACACGTCGTGGATCCTGACGATGGACCACCCGGAGCGTCCCGCGGATCCCGCACCGCCCGAGGGCGTGACGCTGCGAGCGTTCCGGCCCGGGGACGAAGACGAGGCGCTTGCAGATGTTCGAGGACGCGTTCGCCGAGGTGCCGGGCCGGCCCGCATCGACGTTGGCCACCTGGCGGGCGATGACGATCGAACGGGACGGCTTCGCGCCGGAGGACCTCGTGCTCGCCGAGCTCGACGGCGAGATCGTCGGCGGTGCGTTCCTGATCGACTCCGACGAGATCTGGGTCGACAAGTTCGCGGTCCGTCGCGACCAGCGGAACCGCGGGATCGCCCGCGCGCTCCTCCAGGTCGCGTTCCAGCGATCGTTCGACCGCGGCTACACGGTCACGTCGCTCTCCACCGATTCCGACCGGAGCGCGATCACGTTCTACGAGCGCGTCGGCATGAAGATCCGCGAGTCCTACACGCACCTCGCGATCGATCTCTGAGCTTCTCTGGCGGTGGCCGAGGGATTCGAACCCTCGGGAGAGTTGCCCCCCCACGCGCTTTCCAGGCGCGTCCCTTCGGCCGCTCGGGCAGGCCACCGAGACGAGTCTAGCGGGCGGTCTCGCTCGGCCTCGGCGCGGGCCGGCGCCTCAGACGCTTCGATCCAGGAGCGCCGCGTACGCGTTGCGGCCGACCGGTCGCAGGTGGTACCCGTCGCCGTAGAACCATCCGACGTGGTATCGACTGAGCCCGTACCAGTCGATGATGGAGACGTTGTCGTGACGGTGCGCGCACGCGCGCAGGCGCGCGTTGTTCGGGTCGCGATACGAGCGCGGCACCTTCACGGTCACCAGGAAGATCGCGGCGATCGGGGCCCGCAACCCGCACCAACCGTCGCAGTCGGCGCCGTCGATCGAGGCCGTTCGTCCCCAGGTGCACGATCACGTTCACGGGCAGATGTCCCCCGGCGGCCAGCTCCCTGACGAGCGGCACCACATCGCGGAACTGCCTGGCTGACCTGCGCGTTCACGCG
Source organism: uncultured Actinomycetes bacterium (assembly GCA_963723855.1). Lineage (GTDB taxonomy): Bacteria > Actinomycetota > UBA4738 > UBA4738 > HRBIN12 > JBBQVZ01. The sequence continues at coordinate 183,008 of CAVRSI010000025.1, forward strand.
GAACCCCCGGGCGATCAGGTCGTCGCGGGCGCCGAGCATGACGGAGTCGCCGATCGCGTAGCGCCCCGCCGGGATCCCCGCGAGCGCAGGCGATGCGGACAGCAGCACGCTCGCTGCGACGAGCGTTCCGAGGACGACGCGGAGGGGACGGGACGAGCGCATGTGCCGACCATGGTAGGCGCCGAAGGACGCAGAGGGCGGGCCCGGAGGCCCGCCCTCGATGGCGGAGGCGGCGTGATTTGAACACGCGAGGGGCGGTTTAGACCCCTAACCGCTTTCGAGGCGGTCCCGTTCGTCCGCTCCGGCACGCCTCCGTCGCCGAGTCTAGCAAGCGCCCTGTAGGCGCCCGGATGCCGGGTGGCGGCGGGCGCTCCGCCGTGGCAGGATGCCGTCCACGAGAGGAGGCTTCCGGTGGACGCCAAGCGCTTGGAAACGCTCCCGCTGTTCCGCGATCTCTCGCGCAAGGAGCGCGATCAGATCTCGCGGTGGACGGACGAGATCGACGTTCCCGCCGGGTACCACCTGCTGGAGCAGGGGCGCCTGCCGCACGAGTTCTTCGTCCTCGAGACCGGGACGTGCGCCGTCACCAAGGACGGCGAACACCTGACGGACCTCGGCCCGGGAGACTTCTTCGGCGAGATCGCGATCATGGAGCACGATCGGCGGACGGCCACGGTCGTCGCGAACACGCCCGTCACCGCCGTCGTGATGCTCGCGCGCGACTTCGAGACGATGGCCGGCGTCATGCCCCACGTGGCGGAACAGATCCACGCCGCGATCCGCGCGCGCATGCAGCGCTGACGACGCTCGACGCCGGATCGCTAGCGCCGGTCGCGGAAGAACGCCCGGAGGAGTTCCCCGCACTCGTCCTCGAGCAGTCCGCCCGTCAACGCCACGCGGTGGTTCAGGCGTTCGTCCTGGAGCAGGTTCCCGAGCGAGCCGGCGAACCCGGCCTTCGGGTCGAGGGCGCCGAACACGACCCGGTCGATCCGGGCGAGCACGCTCGCGCCCGCACACATGGCGCACGGCTCCAACGTGACGTACAGGGTGCATCCGTCCAAGCGCCAGGAGTCCGAGAGGTCGCTCGCCTCCCGGAGCGCGAGCACCTCGGCGTGCGCGGTCGGATCCTGCATCCGCTCGCGCGCGTTGCCGGCCGCGACCAACAGCTCGCCGTCCCGCGCGATCACCGCGCCCACGGGCACGTCGCCGGAGTCCAGGCACGCCTCGGCCTCCTCCAGTGCGCGTCGCATCATCCGCTCGTCGAAGGCCAACTGGTCTGACACGGACTAGTACGCCCCGATCTCGCGCAGCCGGTCGTCGCTGATCCCGAAATGATGCGCCACCTCGTGGGCCACCGTGTGCGCGATGATGCGCCGCAGCCGCTCCTCGCTCCCGCGCGCGATCTGCTCGATCGGAGCGCGATAGAGCGTGATGTGGTCGGGAAGCGCTCCGGCGTAGTTGCTCCCTCGTTTCGACAGCGGCACGCCGTGATAGAGGCCGAGGAGCCCCGGCTGGTCCGGGGGCGGCAGGTCCTCGACGAAGACCTCGACGTTGTCCATCGCCTCGTGCACCCACTCCGGCAGGCCGTCGACCGCCTCGGCGGCGAGGTCCATGAACCGTTCCTCGGGGGTCACACGGCCAGCCTAGGGGTGGGATCGGGGCGACGTCAGCCCTGGGACCCGTGGTCGTGGCGCATCCACACGTAGCCCAACAACGGCTCGAAGCGCGACTTCATCGCCTCGCCCGACACCGTGAACCCGCGGCGCGACAAGGCCACGTCGCTCGCCTCCATCAACCGCTGGTCTTCCTCGAGGGTGACGTTCCAGCGCAGCTGACCTCGGGACGTGTAACGGCGAACGAACGCATCCAGCCCGTGATCCGACGGGTCATGCCGTGTCCCGACGACGGTGATGCGCCCGTGCGCGCCGAGGGCCAAGGCCACCGGCTGCGCGGCTCGCGACCACGTCGTGCCCCATCGCCGGGTCCACACCGGATCGCCCTCGAGCGTGAGACTGCTCAGCCAGGCGCGTCCGGGCCGCCCGTACCGCCAGTCGACCGGGACACCGTCCACGACCGCAGAGACCACCAGCGCCTTGCCCCGGACCGCCGCGTCGGCCTCGAAGTGCTGATCGCGATATGCGGTCGCCGGATACGTCCGCGACCAGATCGGGCGCCCGTTCGCATCGAGGGCCTGGATGAACAACTCGTGGGGAGCCGCGACCTCCTCCGACTCCGGACCGAGCGCCGCCCAGCCGACCACGTACGACCGACCCCCCGAACCGATAGCGACCGCATCGGCGTCGTCGCTGTAGACGCCGAGCCCTGGAGCTTCGAACGGGCTCCGCCACCGATGCGAGCCGTCGATGCCGAACGCGCGCACCCAGCCGTCGATGATCCGGAAATCGCCGCAGCACCCCTCGAACCGTCCGGCCAGCACGACCTGATCCCGGGACACCGCCAGACCGGTCGGGGCGTCGGCCGTTCGTCCGTGCCGCCAGCCGCGCTCGAACCGAGACCATCGCAGATCGCCATCGGCCGTATAGCTGCGCAGGAACCACGCACCGCCCTCGTAGTGGGAAGCGACGCTGCCGGCGAGATACACCGAGCCATCGGATCCGATGGAGACGTACTCGCCGGACACGCGGTCTGCCCCGCGTGGTGACCAAACCCGGGTCCAAAGCGCGGATCCGTCGGGACCGAGCTTCCGCAAGACGGCGGCCGGCTCATCCGCGGTCCGCGTCCCGGTGACGTAGGTGGCCCCGGATCGATCCATCGCGACGGAGCCGCCGGACAGGTCGATCGGGAGCGTCACGGTCCATCCGGAAACGGGCCGGCCCGCCGGCGAGGCATCCGCCGGCACGAGGTCGATCGCATACACCAGCAGGATCGTCGCCAGCCCTATCGAGCAGATAGATCCGCGACGCATTCGGTGACGCACCTCCTACCACCATCGTACGAGCCGCGGCCGGTTCAGCAGATACGCGGGAGTTGATCGCCGGCGAGCATGATCAGCGGGCGGGTGGCGCCCAGCCCGGTGCGGACCCGGACGGCGACCGGCGGGTCGCCGACCTCGCCGATCACCGCGGCCTGTGCCCCGAGCGGATCCGCGCGCGCGGCCGCGAGGATCGCGTCGGCGTCGCCGGGCGCGACGATCGCGACCGCGACGCCCTCGTTCGCCACGTAGAGCGGATCGAGTCCGAGCATCTCGCACGCGGCGTAGACGGCCGGCAGGACCGGGACGTCGGCGCCGGTCACGGACATCGAGACCGCGCTCGACCCGGCCAGCTCGTTCAGGACGCTCGCCACGCCCCCGCGCGTGGCATCGCGCAGGCAGCGGACCTCTCCCGCGGCGAGCATCGCCTGCACGAGCGACGTGAGCGGCGCCGAATCGGAGACGACGTCCGTCTCGAACGCGATCCCCGCCCTGCGCGACATCACCGCGACGCCGTGCGACCCGATCGGACCGGTCACCAGGATCCGGTCGCCGGGCCGCGCGTGCTCGGGTCCGACGTCGACCCCATCCGGGATCAGCCCGACGCCGGACGTGGTGATGTAGAGGCCGTCGGCCGCGCCGCGCTCGACGACCTTCGTGTCACCGGTGACCAGCCGCACCCCGGCGCGCACGCACGCGTCCGCCATCGACGTGACGACCGCGCCCAGACGGTCCATGGCGAGCCCCTCCTCTAGGATCAGCGCCGCGGACAGCGCGAGCGGGACCGCCCCCATCATCGCCAGGTCGTTCACGGTCCCGTTCACGGCGAGCTCGCCGATGTTCGATCCGGGGAAGAACGCCGGTGTCACGACGAACCCGTCGGTCGTGAACGCCAGGCGCGATCCGTCCGGGAGCGGCAGCACGGCGGCATCGCCCATGCGCGCGAGCTCGGGGTCTGCGCCGAACGCGGGCACGAACAGGTCGCGGATCAGCTGCTGCGTGAGCTTTCCGCCGCTGCCGTGCCCGAGCAGCACCGACGCGTCGGCGGGGAGCGGGACGGGACAGCGCATGGCGAACTCCCGGATCTCGCGCTCCTCCACGTCGCTCACGCCGACGCTCCCTCGCGGGTACGGCCCGCCAGGAAGTATGCGGCGCAGGCCCCTTCGGTGGACACCATCGGCGCGCCGAGCGGTGTCTCGGGCGTGCAGAGCGTGCCGAACGCCGGACAGTCGTGGGGCTTCGCCCGCCCGCGAAGGACGTCTCCGGCGATGCAGATCTCCGATTCGCTCGCCGGGACGCCGCCCTCGTGCGGGAAGAGGCGCTCGGCGTCGTGCATCGCGTAGGCCTCGCGCAGACGCAGGCCGCTCGCGGGGATCACGCCGATGCCGCGCCATGCGCGGTCGGCGACCTCGAACACCTCGTCCACGACCGCGAGCGCGGCCGGGTTCCCGTCGCGCTGGACCGCGCGCACGTACTGGTTCTCCACCTCGGTCCGGCCCTCCTCGAGCTGCCGCACGAGCATCCGGATGCCCTCGAGCAGGTCCACCGGCTCGAACCCCGTGACCACCAGCGGCACACCGAAATCCTGCGCGATCGGCTCGTACTCGCGCCATCCCTGGATCGCGCACACGTGACCGGGCGCCAGGAACCCCTGCACGCGGTTCCCCGGCGAGACGAGGATCGCCATGATCGCGGGCGGGACGAGCACGTGCGCCACAAGCAGCGCGAAGTTCGTCACGCCCAAGAGCTTCGCCTGGCGGACGGCCATCGCGTTCGCGGGCGCGGTCGTCTCGAAGCCCACGGCGAAGAACACCACGGTCTTGTCCGGGTTGCGACGCGCGACCTCCAGCGCGTCCAGCGGCGAGTACACGACGCGCGCGTCGCCACCGGCCGCGCGCGCGTGGAACAGATCCTCGCTCGACCCGGGCACGCGCAGCATGTCGCCGAACGAGCACAGGATCGTGTCGGGCCGCTTCGCGATCGCGATGGCCTCGTCGATCAGCGCGACCGGCGTCACGCAGACCGGGCACCCGGGCCCGTGCACCAGCTCGACCTCCGCGGGCAGGAGCTGGTCGATCCCCTGGCGGATCAGCGTATGCGTCTGTCCGCCGCAGACCTCCATGATCGTCCACGGGCGCGTCGCGATCCGCGCGATGTCGTCCAGCAACGCGCGGGAGACGTCGTCGTCGCGATACTCGTCGAGGTACTTCATGCGATCGCCTCCGGGCGGACCCCGTCGGGATCCTGCGGCAGGTCGATGTTCTCCAGGTTGTCCATCTCCTGCAGCAACGCGTAGGAGCGGGCGGCCTCCTCCTCGTCGACCACGCTGATCGCGAACCCCACGTGGATCACGACCCAATGGCCGAGCCCGACCTCCGGCGCGTACTCCAGGCAGGCCTTGCGCTGGATCCCCCCGAAGTCCACGGTTCCCATGCGGATGCCGTCCTCCTCGAAGATCTCGATCACCTTCCCCGGGACGCCGAGGCACATCTCAGACCGCCTCCCTCTGCGCGTTCGCGACGAGCACCTGGCCGAGGGCGATCCCGCCGTCGCCCACCGGAACCTCTCTGGGTAGGAACACACGGAACCCGATCCCCGTCAACCGGCGGACCAGCTCCGAGGTGAACAGGTCGTTGTGGAAGACACCGCCGCCGAGCACGGCGCGGTCGAGGCCCGTGCGCTCGCGGACGATCGCGCACGCCCGAGCCGTGGCCTCCGCCAGCGGCGGCGTGGAACCGGCCGGCGACGGACGCAGCCGGCGCGCCGAGGTCCGCGACGAGCTGCCGCGAACAAGGCGGGAGTGTCGATCTCGACGAGGTCGTCGACGACTCCGACGGGCACGCGGTCGAGCGGCGGTTCGGGCGGTCCGGCGCACTGTTCCAGGAGCATCGCGGGCTGCCCCTCGTACGTCGCGTCTCGGCAGACGCCCAGCAGCGCCGCAACCGCGTCGAAGAGCCGGCCGGCGGAGCTGGTCCACGGCGATCCGAGACCCGAGCGGAGCTGGCCGCGGACGACATCGGCCTCCGACTCCGGCGGACGCAGACGCTCCTGGACCTCGTCGAGCACGCCGGCCGCCTCGCCGAACGCCATCGCCATCCGCCACGGATGGCGCGTCGCGCCGTCGCCGCCGGGCTGGCGCACCGGCCGCAGCCGGCCGGCACGGATCGAGCTCGCCGCCGAGCACCGCAGGAGCTCACCGCCCCAGATGGTTCCGTCGTCCCCGAGTCCGAGTCCGTCGAAGGCGATCCCCAGCACCTCGCCCTCCAATCCGCACTCGGCCATCGTCGCGGCGATGTGCGCGTGATGGTGCTGTACGGCGACCCGCGGGATCCCGAGCGCTTCGGCGAACCGCGTGCTCGCGAAGTCCGGGTGCAGGTCGTGCGCGACCAGCTCCGGCTCCACTCGGAAGACCTCGCGGTACGTGTCGAGGGCGCTCCGGTAGGCCGCCATCGCCTCCTCCGTGTCCAGATCGCCGATGTGCTGCGAGAGGAACGCGCGTCGGTCAGATGCCAGGCAGAACGCGCCATGAAGCTCGGCCCCCACGCCGAGCGTCGGCACCCGGATCGGGGATGCGAGGTCGATCGACGACGGCGCGAACGACCGGGCGCGCCGCATCACCGACGGCCGCTCGTCGTGCGGCCGGAGCCAGACGACCGGATCGTCGTAGCGCGCGACGATCGCGCGGTCGTGCAGGACGAACGCGTCGGCGATGCCGGAGAGACGAGCGAGCGCCTCTTCGTTGCCGATGCAGATCGGCTCGTCGCTCGCATTGCCGCTCGTCATCACGAGCGGGCCCGGGACCGCGCGGAGCAGCAGATGATGCAGCGGCGTCGCTGGAAGCATCGCGCCGCAGCGGCGATGGCCCGGCGCGACGCCGGGCGCCAGCCGGCCCCGATCGGCCACCAGGACGATCGGGGCGCGCCACGACGTCAGCGCGGCCGTCTCCTCCGCCGTCGGCTCGAACCATGCTCGCGCCGCAGCGAGATCGGCCACCATCACCGCGAACGGCTTGTCCGGGCGCCGCTTCCGCTCACGGAGCCGTCGGACGGCCGCCGCGTCGGTCGCGTCGCACGCCAGGTGGAACCCTCCGAGCCCCTTGATCGCCACGATCGCCCCGCCTCGGAGCATCGATCCGACGAGGTCCACGACATCGCCGTCCATACGGCCGCCCGAGGCATCGCGGAGCTCGATCCGAGGCCCGCAGGCCGGACACGCCACGGGCTCGGCGTGGAAGCGCCGGTCACCGGGATCGTCGTACTCCTGCCGGCAGGCCTCGCACATCGGGAAGTCCCGCATCGACGTTCGCGCCCGGTCGTACGGCAGGGACTCGATGATCGTGAACCGTGGACCGCAGTCGGTGCAGTTGATGAACGGGTACCGGTACCTGCGGTCGTCCGGGTCGAAGAGCTCGCGCAGGCACGCCTTGCAGGTCGCGGCGTCGGGCGGGACGAGCCGGTCGCCGGCCTCGCCTTCGACGCTCGGCTCGACGTCGAACCCCGGGAAGCCCTGGACGTCCTCGGGCGTCCAGCTCACGTCCTGCACCAGGGCGAGCGGCGGTGGGGAGCCGCCGATCTCGTCGACGAAGGCATCGAGAGACGCCGCCGGCCCTTCCAGGTGGATCTCCACGACACCGTCGGCGTTGCGGACCCAGCCGGTCAGACCGTGGCGCTCCGCGAGCCGCCAGACGAACGGCCGGAACCCCACCCCCTGCACGACGCCGCGCACCGAGACCCGGCGAGCTTCGGCCCCCGGTCGCGTCATGGCGACTCCGTCCCACGGCCGGCCTCGCGGACGATCGCATCGACGAGCGCGGGCAACGCCGCCTCCACCGCAGGCGACAGGGCCCGACCGGCGCGCACGTCGCCGACCTCGACGCCCAGGAACACCACGTTCGGGACCGGCCCGAGCGCCGCAGCCAGTCCGACGGCCTCCGCCAGACCGAGCCCGTGCGACGAGAGCGACGATCGGAGCGCCACCGGCAACCCGTCGGGTCCCGACTCCGCCCGGACGACCTCCCCGGGATCGCGGCCGCCCGCCGTCGTCCGCATCGCGTCCACCAGCAGCACGCTGTCGGCGCCTTCCAGCAGGTCGAGGACGTGCAGGGCGGTCGGCGCCGTCACCACCTCCACGTCGGATGGCACGAGCGGCCGCGCCCGGTCGACCGCCACGAGCCCGGCCGCGTCGTCGCCGGCCTCCGGGTTCCCGCAGCCGACGATCCGTACGCGCGGCACACCGGCCTCAGACGCGCTCGACGTCGACCCGCAGGAAATGGGTCGCGCACGAGATGCAGGGGTCGTAGTTCCGCACCACCATCTCGCAGAGGCGCGTGAGCTCCTCCTCCGGCTGCTCGAGCGCCCACGGGAGGAACTCGCGGAGGTCGCGTTCCATGTGCCGCAGGTTCTGCGACGTCGGCGGAACGATCTTCGCCTCCAGGATGGTCCCGTCGTCCGCCACGTCGTAGCGGTGGTAGAGCGTGCCGCGCGGCGCCTCCGTCATCCATGTGGCCCGGCCCGCGCGCGGTTGCACGGGCACGAGCGGCGGGTCGGGCGGCCGGTACGAGCGGATGAGGTCGAGCGACGTCTCGAGCGCGAGCGCGGTCTCGGCGACACGAGCCGCCATCGACAGGAACGGATCCGGGTTCGGCAGCACCGGCAGGCCCGCCCGACGACGACGCGTCGCGGGCCACCGGGGTGAGCGTCGCCTCGTTCAGGTTGATCCGGGCGAGCGGCCCGCAGAAGTACTCCGTCCCCGTGTCGGAGAAGACCGAATGCAACGCGTTCGAATGCTCCACCTGGATCTCGCGCGTCTCGTCCTCATAGCCGGCTGCATCCCATCGGCGTCCCGACGTCGAGCCCATGTCACCCTCGTTCATCGGGTACTCGTCGGGGTTGACCATCGACACGAGCTCGGCCTCGCGCGGGAAGGACGGATACGTCAGCGTCCCGACCCAGTCGGCCACGTCGAGGATCACGGCGAGCGCGTCCTCGAACCGCCCCTCCAGCGCGCGGAGGTCGCGCGGGCGCGGGGCCTTCGAGAACCCTCCCACCATCGGCGAGACCGGATGGATCTCCCGGCCACCGATCAACGCGAGCAGGTCGTTGCCGAGCCGCTTGATCTTCAGGCCGCGCTCGACCTCGGCCTTGAGGCCCTGTTGCGCCATCTCGATCGCGCTGTCGAACCCCAGGAAGTCGGGCGCGGCGAGCAGGTGGACGTGCAGCATGTGGCTCTCGATCCATTCGGCGCAGTACAGGAGGCGCCGCAGCTCGTGCGTTCCCTCGGGAACCTGCACCTCGAACAACCGCTCCAGACCGTGGATCGCGCTCATCTGGTAGGCGACCGGACAGATGCCGCAGATCCGCGGCACGATGTCGGCCACGTCCGAGAACGGCCGTCCGCGCAGGAAGGACTCGAAGAATCGCGGCGGCTCGTAGATCTGCAGCCGGAGGTCGAGGATCTCGTCGCCGTCGAGCGTGATGTGCAACGCGCCCTCGCCCTCCACGCGCGCGATCACCGGAACCTCGACGGAGCGATGCGTCATGTCGCCGCTTCCCGTTCCAGCCGGTCGGCCACCTCACGGAAGGCCGGCGCGTACCCGGTGATGAAGCGGAACTTCTCCGCCACGAGCGACGGCGACATCCCGAGCTCGATGAACCGCCGTGCGAGGGCCTCGGTGTTCGGCGGTTGCGACGGACCGAAGCACCCGTAGCAGCCCCGATCCATCCCCGGGCAGAGCGCGCCGCAGCCGGTGCGCGTGACCGGTCCCAGGCACGGCTCTCCTTTCGCCACCACCACGCAGACGTAGCCGCGCCGCTTGCACTCGATGCAGACCGGGGTCGTGGGCGGCCGCGGCACCGAGCCCTGCAGCAGCCACGCGAGCGCTGCGAGCAGCTGGCCGCGGTCGACCGGACAGCCTGTGAGCTCCAGGTCCACGTCGACGTGATCGGCGATCGGCGTGGAGTCGGCGAGCGAGTCGATGAACGACGGCGTGGGGTAGACGTGGCGGATCGTCACGCCCAGGTCGTGCCCGTTGCGGAGCGCCTGCACGCCACCCGACGTCGCGCAGGCGCCGATCGTGATCAGGAAGCTCGAGGCCGCGCGGATCGCGCGCAGCTGCTCGATCTGTTCGCTCGTGGACACGGATCCCTCGACGAGCGTGACGTCGTACGGGCCGGGCTCGTCACGAGACGTCGCCTCCGCGAAGTTCACGATCTCGATCGCGCCGGCGAGCTCGAGCAGCGCCTCCTCGGCATCCAACAGCTGGAGCTGGCAACCGTCGCATGAGGCCATCTTGAACACGGCTACCCGCGGCTTGGCCGGCTCGAGCGGCGCGGTCCCCTCGGCGAACTCCGCGAGCACGCTCACAGCTCCGGCACCTCCACCAGGTCGCGGACCTCGTCCCACCGGAAGATCGGTCCGTCCGCGCAGACGAACCACGGTCCGAGCTGGCAGTGCCCGCACAGCCGCACCGCGCAATGCATGTTCCGTTCCATGGTCAGCCACAGCCGCTCGTCGGGTACGCCCATCCCTTCGAGCTCACGCAGCGCGCCGATCATCATGATCTCGGGGCCGCACGTGAACGCCGTGGTCGACCCGGGATCGATCCGCAGATCCTCGAGCAGGGTCGTCACGAACCCCTCGCGGTGTGGCCACGCCTCGTCCGCCGTGTCCACGGTGAGGTGCACCTCGAGCCCCTCGAACCGGGTCCGGCGGAGCCACGTCTCGAGCCGGCGGCGGTAGAGCATCTGGCTCGGATCGCGCGCACCGACCGCGAGTATCACCCGGCGATACATCCCCTTGTGGCGGAGCGCGTCGAACACGGCCGAGCGAAGCGGCGCCAGACCGAGCCCGCCCGCGACGATCAGCAGGTCCCCGCCCCGCGCTTCTTCGACCGGCCACGGCCGGCCGAACGGCGCGCGGACCGTGATCCGATCGCCGGGTCGAAGACCCGCGAACACGTTGGTGACGCGTCCGCACGCGCGGATCGTGTGCGCAAGGTGCATCGGGCGGGCGGGGTCCGACGAGATGCTGATCGGGACCTCGCCGACCCCGAAGATGCCGACCATGCTGATCTGACCCGGTGCGAACGAGAAGCCACGACGCGCGTCGGGGTCGTCGATGGTCGACCAGAACGTGTACGTGTCGGCGGCGTCCTCCACCACCCGGTACACGGTCGACGAGAGCGTGGGAACCCCCGCGATCGGCTCGCCGATGTCGACGGCGGTCGCCATCATGCGAGCACCTCCCCGCCGACTCGGATCTCGCCGTCGGTCATGCGGATCGCGGCGATCTCCTCGGTGACGTCGATGCCGACCGGGCACCACGTGATGCACCGTCCGCAGCCCACGCAGCCGCTCGTGCCGAACTGATCGATCCACGACGAGAACTTGTGCGTGAGCCATTGCCGGTACCGGGACTTCGCCGACGACCGAACCTCGCCGAACGACATGTGGGAGAACTCTTCGCTGAAGCAGCTCGCCCACTCGCGCTGGCGCGTCGCCTCATTCGCGTCCAGCGAGATCTCGTCCGTGAGGTCGTGGCAGAAGCACGTGGGGCAGACCATGGTGCAGTTCGTGCAGGTGAGGCACCGCGACGCCACCTCGTCCCACCGAGGGTGCTCGCGGTTGCGGTACAGGAGTCCCGGCAGGTCGGCCGTCTCGAGCTTCCGTCCCATCCGTTCCGCGGCGCGCTCCGACACCGCGAGCGACGCAGCGACCTGCGCGTCGTCGGCCTCGACGGTCGTGAGCGCCTCGATGAGGTCGGCCCCGGCGTCCGTCCCCGCATCGGCGGTGAAGCCGCCGTCGAGCTCCGTGAGCGCGATGTCGTAACCGGTCGTGCACCGCGGACCCGTGTTCATCGAGACGCAGAAGCACGTCTCCCCCGGCGTCGAGCAGTTCACGCCGATCGCGATCGACCGTTCGCGTCGCGCGCGGTACGCGGGGTCGGCGCCCATGAAGACCTTGTCCTGGATCTCGATCGCATGCAGGTCGCACGCGCGCAGTCCGACGAACGCGTAGCGAACGTCGGGGGTCGGCGCCGGTGCGATCCGTAGCTCGCCGTCGGTGTCCCTCGTGCCGGTCTGGATCGTCTCGCGCGGCGGGAAGAGGTATCGCTTGCCGGAATCGGGCCCGTGCGCCCACTCGAAGAGCCGGTCGTCGCCGGTCTGCTCGAGGCGGTAGGTGCCGGGCCCCTGGATCTCGCGGATGCCCCTGGGGAGGTCGTCGACGCCGTCGATGCGATCGAGCACGATCGCCCCGTCGCGCACCGTGGGACCGATCAGCTCGTAGCCCCGCTCGACCAGGAGGTCGAGGAGCCGGCCGAGCGCGTCGCGTTCGAGGTAACGGGTCGACATGTCCACAGTCACCCTCCTCGACGCCCACCTTCGGTCACTGGTCCGTACGGCACGCGTTCCGCGGGCCGTCCGGCGACCGTGCCGGTCCTCACGTAGCCTACCCAGATGCCCGGGGCGTTGAAGACGGACCTGTATGAACTGAACATGGCCGCGAGCTATCTCCGCCGCGACATGACGGCTCCCGCCACGTTCAGCCTCTACGTCCGCAACCTTCCCGCGAACCGCGGGTTCCTGGTCGCGGCCGGTCTCGAGGCGTGCCTCGACGCGCTCGAGTCGTTCTCGTTCGACGAAGACGAGCTCGGGTACCTGCGGTCGATCGGGTTCGACGAACGGGACGTCGAGGCGTTCCGCGAGGTTCGATTCGACGGAGAGGTCTGGGCCGTGCCCGAAGGCCGGATCGTGCATGCAGGTGAGCCGATCATCGAGGTCACCGCGCCGCTCCCCGCCGCGCAGCTGGTGGAGACGCTGCTCCTGAACCAGGTGACGCTCCACACGACCCTCGCGACGAAGGCCGCGCGCTACCGGCTGGCCGCGCCCGGCAAGGACCTGGTGGACTTCGCGTTCCGGCGCACGCACGGGGTCGAGGCGGCCATGGCGGCCGCGCGAGACAGCGCGATCGTCGGATTCGCCGCGACCTCGAACGTGGAGGCCGCGCGCAGGTACGGCCTGACGGTCGCGGGCACCATGGCGCACTCCTTCATCGAGGCGTTCCCGTCGGAGAGCGAGGCGTTCCGCGCGTTCGCGGAGGATCATCCCGAACGAACGACGTTCCTGGTCGACACGTACGACACGCTGAACGGCGTCAAGAACGCGATCGCCGTCGTGAAGGAGATGCAGCTGACCGGGCGGATCGGCGTGCGGCTGGACAGCGGCGACGTCGATGCGCTCTCGCGCGGCGCACGGGCGTTGCTCGACGAAGCGGGGCTCACCGAGGCGCGGATCTTCGCCAGCGGTGGTCTGGACGAGCTCGAGGTGGACGCGCTGGTGATGAACGGCGCGCCGGTGGACGCGTTCGGGATCGGGACGCAGATGGGCGTCTCAGCCGACGCCCCATTCGTGGACTCCGTCTACAAGCTGACGGACCTCGACGGGCATCCCGTGCTGAAGCTCTCGGCCGGCAAGGAGACCGCACCCGGACGCAAGCAGGTGTGGCGAGGTCCCGACGGCGACGTGCTCGGCCTCCGTGACGAGCCGGGCCCGGCGAACGCGGAACCGCTCCTCGAGCCCGTCATGCGCGACGGCGTCCGGGCCGTGTCCGCCCCGTCGATCCCGGAGATGCGCGAACGGTTCGACGCCGACCTCGCG
>CAVRSI010000026.1:0-9990 GCA_963723855.1 uncultured Actinomycetes bacterium
ATCGTGCACCGCGCCGCCGACCACGGCATCGCCATGGAGGACGTCGTCGTCGAGGATCGCTGCGTGGTGCCGATCGACGCGGTGGATCTCGCGGGACGCAGGTGTTCGCGCTGATACGACGGCTGCCCGGCGAGCTTGGCGTGAACTGGTCCTGCGGCACGTCCAACGTCAGCTTCGGCCTGCCGAACCGTGGCCGTTGAACGGCGCGTTCCTCACCATGGCGATCGACGTCGGGGATGACGTCGGCGACACGAGCCCGCTGCACACCGAGGTGCGCGCCGCCGTGATGGCCGCCGACGTGATGATGGCAACGACCCGGATTGCCAGGAGTGGATCCGCGCTTCCGCGAGCAGCCGGCCGGCGCGGCGGGGGCCGTCGAGGCGGCAGGGCAGGGAGGCGGGGACCGGCACCGACACCGTCGAGGCACCACCCGCACCGTGAGCGCCGAGCCGGAGGCGCTCGTCGTCTTCTCCCGTCCGGCAAGCGTGGGCGGTTCGCGCACGGACGACCTGCTCTCGGCCGCGCGCGCGCTGGGTGTGGATCTCGATTCGGTCTGCGGCGGCCGGGGATTTCCGGCCGGTGTCAGGTGGTTGTGAGCGAGGGGGAGTTCGCGAAGCACGGGATCCGTTCGGGGGCAGATCCTCGCGGCGTCTCGATCCCCGAGCAGACGTATCGCGACCGGTCGGGGCTCGCGCCGGAACGACGGCTGGGCTGCCACGCGCAGGTGGTGGGCGACCTGGTGGTGGACGTGCCGCCGGAGAGCCAGCTCCACCGGCAGGTCGTCCGGAAGGAAGCCGACGCGCACGCGATCGAGGTCGACCCGATCGTGCGCCTGCACTACGTCGAGGTCCGCGAGCCCGACATGGCCGACCCGTCGGGGGACCTGGAGCGGCTGCTGGAGGCGTTGGAGCGTGACTGGTCGCTTACCGGTCTGCACTGCGACGACCACGTGCTGGCGGTGTTGCAGCGAACGCTCCGGGCGGGGAACTGGACCGCGACCGTCGCCGTGCACGGCGGCGCGACGATCGTCGCCGTCTGGCCGGGCTTCCGCGATCGCGCGCTCGGGGTGGCGTTCGACGTCGGATCGACGACGGTGGCCGGGCAGCTGTGCGACCTGGCGAGCGGGAACGTGCTGGCGGTGGCCGGCGCGATGAACCCCCAGATCCGGTTCGGCGAGGACCTGATGAGCCGCGTGTCCTACGTGATGATGAACCCCGGATCCGAGACACTGCTCACCGACGCGGCCCGGTCGTGCGTCGACGAGCTGATCTCTGATCTCTGCGTGCAGGTGGACGCGGACCCGACCGAGATCTTGGCGCTCACCGTGGTCGGAAACCCGATCATGCATCACCTCTTCCTGGGCCTGGATCCGACGGAGCTCGGCGGGGCGCCGTTCGCGCTCGCGACCGACGGCGCCGTGCACCGCCGCGCGACGGACCTGAACCTCCACGCCCACCCCGGCGCGCGCGTGTACCTGCTGCCGTGCATCGCCGGACACGTCGGTGCGGACACGGCGGGCGTGATCCTGTCCGAGGCGCCGTACCAGCAGGAGATCGTCAACCTGATCGTCGACGTCGGGACGAACGCGGAGATCGTCCTGGGCAACCGCGACCGGATGCTCGCCGCGTCGAGCCCCACCGGCCCGGCGTTCGAAGGCGCCCAGATCAGCTGCGGTCAGCGGGCGGCGCCGGGCGCGATCGAACGCGTCCGGATCGATGAGCAGACACTCGAGCCGCGCTTCACCGTGATCGGGGACGATCGCTGGTCCGACGAACCGGGGTTCGACGTGTCGAAGGTCACCGGGGTGTGCGGCTCTGGGATCATCGAGGTGATCGCGGAGATGTTCCTGGCCGGCATCCTGACCACCGATGGGGTCATCGACGGCGCGCTTGCGGCCCGGACGCCGCGGGTCGTCCCCGACGGGCGCACGTTCTCCTACGTCCTGCACGACGGCGAGCCGCGCCTGGTCGTCACGCAGAACGACGTGCGGCAGATCCAGCTGGCGAAGGCCGCGCTCTACGCCGGGTGCCGGCTCTTGATGGACCACCTTGGGATCGAGACCGTCGATCGCATCCGCTTGGCCGGCGCGTTCGGCGCGCACATCGACCCGGTGCACGCGCTGGTCCTCGGGCTGGTGCCCGACTGCGACCCGGAGCACGTCACGTCCGCCGGAAACGCGGCAGGCACGGGGGCGCGGATCGCGCTGTTGAACCGGGCCGCCCGCGCGGAGATCGAGGACGTCGTCCGCCGGGTCGAGAAGATCGAGACCGCGATCGAGCCTCGCTTCCAGGAGCATTTCGTCGGAGCGATGGGCATCCCCCACACGACCGAGCCGTCGACGCGACTGTCCATGGTCGTGCCCCTGCCCGCGCCGAGAGCGTCCGGTGGAGCGACCGGCGACGAGCGCCGCCGTCGACGGCGCGAGCCGGCGCGCGCGAGCGACACGAACGAGAGGAGCACGTCATGAGCGACACCGACCAGACGGAGACGCCACCGGCGGACGCGCCGAGGAGGCGAACCGGAGGCCGCGCCGGTCGCCAGGCCGCGCGGGCCGCCTCCGCGCCGGATCGCATCTCGTACATCACCCGGACGCTCCCGCCGTTCGAGGTGCTCACCGAGGAAGGGCTCGAGATCATCGAGCAGAACGCCGACACGATCCTGGAGCGGGTCGGGATAGACTTCCGCGACGCCCCCGATGCCCATGCCTTGTTCAGGGAGGCGGGAGCCGAGGTGGACGGCGAGCGCGTGCGCTTCCCGCGCGGGATGTGTCGGGAGCTGATCCAGGCGACGGCGCCCGAGCGGTTCACGCAGTACGCGCGCAACCCGGCGAACAACGTGGAGATCGGCGGCATGCACACCGTGCTGGCGCCGGCGTACGGGTCGCCGTTCGTCCGCGACCTGGACGGCGGTCGCCGCTACGGCACGATCGAGGACTTCCGGAACTTCGTGAAGCTCGCGTACCTGGCGCCGTACCTGCATCACTCGGGCGGCACCGTGTGCGAGCCCGTCGACCTGCCGGTCAACAAGCGGCACTACGACATGGTCTACGCGCACATGCGGTACTCGGACAAGCCGTTCATGGGCTCGGTGACGCACCCGCAGCGCGCGCAGGACACGGTGGACATGGCGCGCATCCTGTTCGGCGAGGGATTCCTCGACGACAACCCGGTGATCATGAGCCTGATCAACGCGAACTCCCCGCTGGTGTGGGACTCCACCATGCTCGGCGCCGCGCGCGCCTACGCCGAGGCGAATCAGGCCGTGATCATGACGCCCTTCATCCTGGCCGGCGCGATGAGCCCGGCGACCGTCGCCGGCGCCGCGGCGCAGACGCTCGCCGAGTCGATGGCCGGCATGACGTACGTGCAACTCGTGCGGCCCGGCGCGCCGGTCGTGTTCGGTTCGTTCGCATCGTCCATGTCGATGCAGTCGGGCGCGCCGACGTTCGGCACACCGGAGCCGGCGCTGGTCCTGTACGCGCTGGCGGCGTGCGCGCGACGGCTCCGCGTGCCGTTCCGCAGCGGCGGCTCGCTTTGCGGATCCAAGATCCCCGACGCCCAGGCGGCGTACGAGTCGGCGAATACGTTGCAGCCCACCGTCCTCGGCGGCGTGAACTTCGTGCTGCACGCCGCCGGATGGCTCGAGGGCGGGCTGACCATGGGGTACGAGAAGTTCGTGATGGACCTGGATCAGTGCGGGATGATGCATGCGTTCGCGAAGGGCGTGGATCTCTCCCCCAACGGGCAGGCGCTGGAGCCGATCATCGAGAACGGGCCGGGCCAGCACTTCCTGGGGACGGCCCACACCTTGGCGAACTTCGAAACCGCTTTCTTCCGGTCGTCGATCGCCGATAACAACAGCTACGAGCAGTGGGAGGCCGAGGGGTCGCTGGACGCGGCTCACCGAGCGAACCCGATCTGGAAGAAGATGCTGGCCGAGTACGAGCCGCCTCCGATCAACGAGACGGTCGACGAAGAGTTGAGGGAATGGATCGGGCGCAAGAAGGCGTCGTTCCCCGACTCGAACGTGTAGGAGCGTGCATGGGACGCAAGGACGCGGAGGCGATCTCGGCCGAGGTGGCCGCGGTTCTTCGCGATCTCGTCTCGACCGCGAAGTTCGAGCTCATCCCGCTGCCGAACGCGTTCGAGCGCGCGGCGTCGCTCCCGCCCGGTGCCACCGTCACCGTCACCGCTTCGCCGAGCCATGGGATCGAGGCGACGTTCGATCTGGCGGAGGACGTCGCCGCGCTCGGTCACGACGTGACGCCGCATCTCTCCGCGCACATGATCCGCGGGCGCGAGCACCTGCAGGACCTGCTGCAGCGCGCCCGCGACACGGGGTTACGGAGCGCCTTCGTCGTGGGAGGCGACGCGAAGGACCGCGGGGAGTTCCACGACGGGCTCTCGCTCCTTCGAGCCATGGACGAGCTCGGCCATCCGTTCCTGCAGATCGGCGTCCCCTCGTATCCGGAAGGTCATCCCGACATCGCCGACGACGTGCTGCTCGCCGCACTCGTCGAGAAGCAGCGGTACGCCTCGTACATGGCGACGCAGATGTGCTTCAACCCGGGCGCCATCACGAGCTGGATACCCGGCCTCAGGGAGCAAGGCGTCACGATGCCGATCCATCTGGGGGTGCCCGGCGTCGCCGAGATCACGAAGCTGATGCGGGTCGCGGCTCGGATCGGCGTGGCCGATTCAGCCCGCTACCTGAAGAAGAACCGGAAGATCGTGGGCCGCCTGCTCTCGCCGGGGAGCTTCGGTCCCGACGCGCTCCTCGAGGGGCTGGGGCCGGCCGTCGCCGATCCGGCCGTCGCGATCCAGCGCCTGCACGTGTTCACGTTCAACGAGGTGGGCGCGACCGTGGCGTGGCAGCAGCGCATGCTCGCGGAGCTGGGCGAGGTCGCCTGAGCTTGCGCGACTCGTCCGTCGTGGACGAGTTACGACGAAGCATCGATCAACCAGTCGACCAGGTAGTCGGCGAACGACGGGCGCACGAGGAT
Source organism: uncultured Actinomycetes bacterium (assembly GCA_963723855.1). Lineage (GTDB taxonomy): Bacteria > Actinomycetota > UBA4738 > UBA4738 > HRBIN12 > JBBQVZ01. The sequence goes on from CAVRSI010000026.1 coordinate 5,003, forward strand.
CCCCGTCGTGTCCGATCGCTCGTGCAGGATCACTTGCGCGCGACCGAGCATGGTCTGCGCGCACATCCCCGGCAGCCACGATCGCGGGTGCAGGTCGAGCGAGCAGCCCTTCGACAGCACCTCCTTCGCACGAGGGCCGGACAGCTCGAGCGCGACGCGGTTGGCGGAGAGGTCGACGATCGACCGGTGGAGACCGTCGAGGGCCGCGCTCAGCTCGCTTACGATCGTCGGACCGGTGCCGGGTGGCCCGAGGATCACCCATTCGTCGGGACCGAGCCACACGGCCGCGCGGGGGCCGTCCTCCCACGCGGTGTTCGGCGTCGTCGGTAGCGGGTAAGGCACACGTCCCACGAACGCGACGTCCAGTCTCACGTCGACCTGCGCGAGGAACGGGACGTGTTCGATCATCACCGCACCGCCGGTTCGCACGCCGACGGATGCCAGGTCGTCCAGCCGGTGCGCGAGCGGGCTGCGCGCGCGTTCGTCAACCGTCACGCCGCGCTCCTTCTGCGTCGTAGAAGACCGGTGCGGTGACCACGGCGGCGATCGTTCGCTCGGGCATCGGTGCGTACACCGTCTCGCCGATCCGCTCGTCCCCGCGCTCCACCATCGCCAGCGCGAACGTCCGGTCGAGGATCGCGCTGCGGTAGCTCGACGTCACGTGGCCCACCATCGGCATCGGGATCCGGCCGGTGTCCTCGAGGACGAGCTGCGCGCCCTCCGGGATGCGCGCCTGGGGATCGACCGGCAGCAGGCCGACGAGCTGCTTGCGATCGGGTCGCATCGTGTCCGCTCGCCGGAACGACCTGCGCCCAAGGAAGTCCGAGTCGTCCTTCCGCACGATCCACGACATCCCCAGGTCGTGCGGCGTCACCGTGCCGTCGGTGTCCTGCCCGATGATCGGGAAGCCCTTCTCCGCGCGCAGCACGTGCATCGCCTCCGTGCCGTACGGCGTGATCCCGAACGGCTCGCCGGCCGACATGACCGCCTCCCACATCGCGAGGCCCTGCCAGCCGGTCACGTTCAGCTCGTACGCGAGCTCTCCGCTGAAGCTGACGCGGGCGACGCGGGTGGGCAGGCCGGCCACCTCCCCGTCGCGGAACGTCATGAACGGGAACGCGTCGGCCGACAGGTCGATGTCGGTGCCGAGCGCGGCCAGGACGTCCCGGGCGCGCGGGCCGTTCATGGCGATCGTGGCCCACTGCTCCGTGACGCTCGTGCAATACGCGCGCAGGTCGGGCCATTCCGTCTGGAGCCACTCCTCGAAGTGGTCAAGGACCTTCGCGGCGCCGCCGGTCGTCGTGGTCACGAAGAACCGGTCGTCGGCCAGCGCGCATCACCACACCGTCGTCGAACGCCATGCCGTCCACGCCGCACATCAGGCCGTAGCGGATCGACCCCACGCGGAGCGTCGGCATGCGGTTCGTGTACATCCGGTCCAGGAAGGCGCCCGCATCGGGACCGGTGACGTCGATCTTCCCGAGCGTCGACGCGTCCATCACGCCCACGCCGGTCCGGACGGCCAGCCATTCGCGGAGCACCGCCGTCTCCATCGACTTCCTGGGCGTCTGTTCCGCGGGAAGTACCACGGCCGCTTCCACTGACCGACGTTCTCGAACACCGCCCCGCGGTCGACGTGCCAGCCATGGATCGGCGTCACGCGCACCGGATCGAACAGGTGACCGCGGTCGGTGCCGGCGAGCGCCGCGAACGATACCGGGAGGTACGGCGGTCGCGCGTTCGTCGGGCCTTGCGCGCCGGGTCCGGCGCCGAGCGCCTGATTCACGATGGCGGCGGTCAGCACGCCCGATGTCCGCCCTTGGTCCAGCGCCGTGCCGATGTACGTCGCCCGCTTGATGTGCTCGACCGAGCGGAGGTCGTGCTCCACCGCGTCGAGCACGTCGGCGACCGTCTGGTCGCGTTGGAAGTCCACGTAGTGACGCGAGTAGTCCTCGGCAGGCACGAACCAGCACGGATCGGCACGTGGGGACCTCACCGGCCGCGGCGCCGACGACGGAGAGCCACCCGGGACCGTTCCCGTCCGGGACGAAGCACGCGCGCGGCATCGTCGTACGTCAGGCCGCCGCCGATCGCCCGCCAGAGCTGCACCACCGGGTTCCATCCCCCGGACACGAGCAACAGGTCGGCGTCGACGGTCTCGCGTTCTCCGCCCGGGCCGAGCAGATGCACCGCGGAGAGACGCGGATCGCCATCGGTCCCCGCGACCGCCCAGCCGTTCCGAACGTCGATCCCTGCCCCGCGGGCCGCATCCGAGGCCGATCCGCCGGATCCCGTGTCGACGACGGCCGCGATCTCGACGCCCGCCTCGCGGAGCGCGAACCCCGCGTCGTGACCCGCGTGGTTCGTCGTGAAGACGACCGCGCGCTCGCCCGCTAGGACGCCGAACCGATCGAGGTACGTCCCCGCGGACGAGGCGAGCATCACGCCGGGTCGGTCGTTGTCCGCGAACGCGATGGGCCGCTCGTGCGCTCCCGTCGCAAGGACCACGTGTTTCGCTCGGACATGCAAGACGCGTTGTCTCTGCCATGGCGTGCGTTGATGCACGACCACATAACCATCGTCGTAGACGCCGATCGCCGTCGAGCTTCCGAGTCGCACGACCTCGTGGCGGATGAGCTCCTCGGTGATCCGTGCGAGCCATGTCCAGACCGGCACGCCCTCTACCGCGTCGGTCGAAGCGGCGGTACCTCCGAACATCGGCCGTTCGTCGACGAGCATCACGCGATCACCGCTCGACGCGGCCTCGCGCGCCGCCAGGTGGCCCGCGACGCCTGCGCCCACGACGAGGGTCTCCACGTGCACGTGGCGGTGGTCGACGCGCGTGCCGTGATGATTCTCGCGGGACGAGAGCGCGCCGACACCGGGACGCCCCGCCGCCACCAGGCCGTCGACGAGATACCACGGTCGTGGCGGACGTGATCGGGTCGAACCAGGGCTCGCTTACCTCGACGAATGCGGACGGCTCCTCTGCGCCCGCCGAGTACACGCCGCGCGGGCGCCCCAAGATCGGCGACGTGCACACCACGTCGACGCCGTTCGCCAGCAACGCCGACGCCAGCGTGTCGCCCCCGTAACCGGTCAGGTCGCGTCCGTCGAACGTGAACGGAACGACCCGGGAACGGTCGATCGCGGAGCCGTGGCCCTCCAGCCGTCTCACGCCGGCGGCCCCGTCCGGAACCCATCCGTCGAGGTGTCGCGCACCACGTCGAACCACCGCCGGCATCCGGCCGCGTGCATCCACCGTTCGGCGAACTCGCCTTTCGGGTTGTCGCGCATGAAGAGGTACTCGGCCCACTCCTCGTCGCTGAGCGCGTCCGGATCGGCCGGATACGCGACACCCGCCTGACCGCCGTAGCGGAACTCGGCCTCGTCGCGCGGCCCGCACCACGGGCAGGGGACCAGCAGCACGCTCAGGCCGCCCCGTCGTGTGACGTGTCGAACGCCTTGACCTCGCGCTTCAGCGCCGTCATGCGCCAGGCCTCCGTCAGCAGCTCGCGGACCTCCTGGGTGTCTGCCGCGCGCACGACCACGCCGACCCATCCGTGCACGCCCACGTACTCCGGGTAGTAGAACGTGTCCGGATCGGACGCGATAAGCGCGGTCTGCTCATCCTTGGACGCCTTGATGCTGCCGCGCTTCCCGTCGCCCCCCATCATCGCGAAGATCTTGTCGCGCACGCGGAACGTCGCCTCCCCCCACGTCTCGCGCTCCTCCGCGCCGGGGAGGGAGAGCGCGATCTTCCTGAACGTGTCCGCGCGCATCAGTGCGCCACCGCGGCGGCCCCGTGCTCGTCGATCAGCGCGCCGCTCGTGAACCGTTCCAGCGCATAGGGTTCGACGAGAGGATGCGGACGGCCGTTCGCGATCGTGTCTGCGTAGACCCATCCGGACCCCGGCGTCGCCTTGAATCCCCCGGTGCCCCAGCCGCAGTTAAGGAAGAGTCCATCGATCGGCGTGGTGCCGACGATCGGCGACGCGTCGGGACACACGTCCACGATGCCGCCCCACGTCCGCAACAGCCGTGCGTTCGCGAAGATCGGGAACAGCTCGATCGCGGCCGCCATCTGCTGCTCGATGACGTGGAACGCCCCTCGTTGCGTGTACGAGTTGTGTGCGTCGATGCCGGCACCCATCACGAGCTCGCCCTTGTCGGCCTGCGAGACGTACACGTGGACGGCGTTCGACATCACGACGCAGCCGAGGACCGGCTCGAGCAGGACCGACACCAGCGCCTGCAAGGGATGGCTCTGCAGCGGCAGGCGTAGGCCGACCATCGACGCGAGCACCGATGTGTGGCCGGCCGCCGCCAGCGCCACCCTGTTCGCCCGGATGGTCCCGCGCGTGGTCTCGACCCCCTCGACCCGGCCGCCGTCGCCGCGGAGGAACCCCGTCACCTCCGCGTGCTCCACGATGTCGACGCCGCGGCGGTCCGCGCCTCGTGCGAAGGCCCACGCAACCTTGTCGTGGCGCGCGACGCCGCCTCGTCGCTGGAGCGTCCCGCCGAGCACCGGGTATCGGACGTCGGGAGACACGTTCAGGATGGGGCAGAACTCCTTCACCTGCGATGGGTCGAGCCATTCCGCGTCGACCCCGTTCAGCCGGTTCGCGTGCAGCCGGCGCATCGACGTCCGCACGTCGCCCAGGTCGTGCGCCAGGTTCAGGACGCCTCGCTGGCTGAACTGGACGTCGAAGTCGAGTGCCTCCTCCAACCCTTCCCACAGCTTCAGTGAGTGCTCGTAGATCGCGGCGCTCTCGTCCCACAGGTAGTTGGAGCGGATCACCGTGGTATTGCGGGCCATGTTGCCGCCGCCGAGCCAGCCCTTTTCGACGACCGCGACGTCGGTGATGCCGTGGTTCTCCGCGAGGTAGAACGCGGTCGCCAGACCGTGCCCGCCCCCGCCGACCACGACGACCTCGTAGTTCAGCTTGGGCTCCGCCGCTCGCCAATACCGCGCAGGTTCCGCCTTC
>CAVRSI010000027.1:0-111186 GCA_963723855.1 uncultured Actinomycetes bacterium
ACGAGACCGCCCGTTCGCTCACGGCGAGCCGGAGGGCGCGATACACGAGGCCGGGATCGCCCATCCGGTGGCGCAGCTCGCGCTCGAGGGCGCCGATCGGCACCAGGTTCTGCGGCGCCCGCGGATCGATGTGCGGCTCCGAACCGACGATCGGAAGGACCGCGGCGGTCCGATCGGCCATCCGCCTGACGTCGTCCTTCGGCAGGCGGCCGGAGGCCTCGCACCTGACGATGCCGGTCCACGAATGGCCGCCGGGAAGCATCGCCAGGCGCACGTACCAGGAGTACCGGCACACGTCGGGCCGGTCCGCCGCGATCGTGAACAGCGGCGTGCGTTGGCCTGGCGCGAGCTCCGCGACCACCGCGTTCTGCTCCAGTGGCAGGTACGTGACGCGGTGCGACTTGATGTAGCCCACCACCGGCAGGGGAGCGAGCGGTTTGTTCAGCGGTCCGTCGGCCACGACGAACGCGTCGGCCGCGAGCTGCGTTGCCAGCTCCCCCTCGGCGCGGCGCATCCGCGTATGGAGCTCCTTCATCAGGTGTGAGGGATCGTCCGACGGCGTGGTCGTGGAACGGTACGGCGGTTCCAGGTCGACCCCCGGCAGCTGTTCGTCGCGGCCACCGGAGAACACCGCCCATCGTTCGACCCGGACCTCGGTGACTTCCGACCAGCGCTCGCCCCGATGCCAGTCGGTCGCGCCCACGGCGAACGTCCCGCAGATCCCGGGGCTCGGACCGGCGACGGGATCGTCCAGCAGCAACCGAGCGTCGACGCGCCGGACCCCGTCGACGAAGGCGATCCGGTCGACGCCGTCGTCCGAGCCTTCGAGCGGTTCCCACTCGGTCAGCTCGGCGGTCGCGTCGACCACCCCTTCGGCCGGTGCGAGCTGCTCGTCCGGATCGAACGGTGCCCCGTACTCGGGCGCCCATCCCTCGACGAACATCCGCGTCATGGGCGCCATCGTAGCCGGGCACCCAGACGCGACCTCGAAGGCCGACCCAACCCCGACACTCGGCCCGGGATCCGCGGGACCCGCGCCCGTGGTGCGCCGACGCCGCCCGCCGTACGTTGAGGATGGAGCGACGGCTCCAGGGAGGTGGTCACGATGCGTGGCTACTGGGAGGAGATCGGCACGTTAGAGCAGCGGATGGACGACCTGCTCCGCGCGGTGCTCGGCAAGCGGACACGGCTGACGTACCCGACGTTGCCGTTGTTCGTGGAGCGCCCGTTCGTGCCGGCGATCGACGTCTTCGCCCGCGAGAAGGACCTCGTGGCGAGGGTCGAGTTGCCGGGTGTGGATCCGGCGAAGGACATCCGCGTCTCGATCGATGACGGCGAGCTCGTGATCACGGGCGAACGCCGCCACGAGGAGGAGGTCGACGAGGGCACGTACTACCGGATGGAAGGGTCGTACGGCACCTTCGAGCGGCGCATCCCGATCCCCGACGGGATCGACGATGCCGCCGTCACGGCCACCTACCTGGACGGGGTCCTCGAGGTCGTCGTCCCCGAGGCGATGGCCAAGCTCGAGGCACCGCCCGCGAGAGAGATCCCGGTGACGACGCCGGCGCAGATCAAGGCCGCATGAAAGGAGCGGCTCCCGGTACCACGGGCCGGCGGGCCTGACGGCCCGCCGGCCCGTTCGACGTCCGGTTCCCGCCGGAGCACAAAGGTCCCGAGCCTCCACGGCCGTTCGCCCCGGTCAACCGACGTCTTCTCGATCCAGTCTGTCGGCAGGCGCAGCTTCCGCACGCCGCGGGGAGCTGAGGGAGCCACGAGGAGGGATCGGGATGCGACGGATCGTGATCATGGGAGCGGCCGGCCGCGACTTCCACAACTTCAACACCGTGTACCGGCACGACCCCGACACCGAGGTGGTGGCCTTCACCGCCACGCAGATCCCGTTCATCAGCGACCGGGTCTACCCACCGGCCCTGGCGGGCAGCCGCTATCCCGATGGCATCCGGATCCACGACGAGGCCGAACTGCCGGACCTGATCCGCAAGCTGGAGGTCGACGACGTCGTCTTCTCCTACTCCGACGTGTCGCACGAGTACGTGATGCATCGGGCGAGTGAGGTGCTCGCCGCGGGCGCGAACTTCCTGCTCCTCGGGCCTGAGGCGACGATGCTCGAGACGCGGGTCCCGGTCGTGGCCGTCTGCGCGGTTCGAACCGGAGCGGGCAAGAGCCAGACGACACGGCTCGCGGCGCAGATCCTCCGGGATGCGGGCTTCCACCCGGTGGTCGTTCGTCATCCGATGCCGTACGGGGACCTCGTGGCCGAGCGCGTGCAGCGGTTCTCGTCGATCGAGGATCTCGACTCCGCCGGCGTCACGGTCGAGGAGCGCGAAGAGTACGAGCACCACATCGCGAACGGCACCGTCGTGTACGCCGGCGTGGACTACCAGGCCATCCTGGAATGCGCCGAGTTGGAAGCCGACGTCGTGTTGTGGGATGGCGGCAACAACGACCTGCCGTTCTTCCGGCCGACGATCCACATCGTCGTCGCCGATCCGTTGCGGGCGGGCGACGAGACCTCGTACCACCCGGGCGAGGCGAACCTGCGGATGGCGGACGTCGTCGTGATCAACAAGGTCGACGTGGCCACGCCCGAACAGATCGCTCGCGTCGAGACGTCGATCCGTGACCTGAACGCAGGCGCGTTCGTCATCCATGCGGAGAGCCCGGTCACGGTCGATCGGCCCGAGCTGCTGGCCGGTGCGCGGGCGCTGGTCATCGAGGACGGCCCCACGCTCACGCACGGTGGGATGAAGTTCGGTGCCGGCGTGGTGGCCGCGAAGGCGGCGGGCGCCGAGGTCGTCGATCCGCGGCGGTACGCCGTGGGGACGATCAAGGAGGTCCTCGAGCGTTACGACGTCGGCCCCGTGATCCCGGCGCAGGGCTACGCCCCGGAGCAGATCGCCGACATGGAGGCGACGATCACCGCAGCCGATGCCGATGTCGTGGTGATCGCGACGCCGATCGATCTTCGGCGCCTGATCCGCATCGCGAAGCCCGCCGTGCGAGTGACGTACGGGCTGCACGAGGCCGAGGGGTCTCCGACGCTGGCCGATGCGCTGGCGCCGCTCATCACGCTCTCCACCAGGTAGATCCCACGCCGGCGGCGGTCCCGGAGTCCGCGTGCCCATCGGCCCTGATGGGTCTGCCCGCCGACCCATAGCGTCGAAGGTGGCGGAAGCCCTTCATCCGTGGGCTTCACGCCCGAAAGGAGGGGTCTTGATGATCGACGAGATGATCGAGACGGAAACGGTCCTCCGCCCCGAGCCGAGCGACCCACCGAAGCTGAAGCGGGAGCTCGGATTGGGTATGACCACGGCGCTCGTGATCGGGAACATGATCGGCTCGGGCGTCTTCCTGCTCCCTGCCGCACTCGCCGGTGTCGCGTTGGTCTACGGTTCGAGCGCCCTGCTCGCGTGGGCGATCACCGGTGCGGGAGCGATGCTCCTGGCCGGGGTGTTCTCCACGTTGGGACGCGCCTATCCGAAGACCGGCGGCCCTTACGTCTACGCGCGACGCGCGTTCGGTGAGTTCGTCGGCTTCCAGACGGCATGGGGCTACTGGATCGCCGCGTGGGTCGGCAACGCCGCCCTCGCGGTCGCATTCGTCGGTTACACGACCGTGTTGTGGCCGGGCCTGGCGAACAGCAACCTCGCCATGGCGCTGTTGGCGGTCGGTGCCGTGTGGCTCCTCACGTTCGTGAACGTGCTCGGGGTCCGGCAGGGCGGGTGGGTCCAGGTCGTCACGACGGTGCTGAAGTTCGTGCCGCTGGCACTGATCGGCATCATCGGCCTGATCTACCTGAAGGCCGACCACTTCACGCCGTTCATCCCCGCCGCGCAAACCGCGGGCCGCGCGACCCTCGGGTTCTTCGAGGGGATCACGGTGGCGATCGGGTTCACCCTGTGGGCCTTCATCGGGCTCGAGTCGGCGACGGTGCCGGCCGAGGAAGTGAAGGACCCCGAGCGGACCATCCCGCGGGCGACGATGTTGGGCACGGGCGTGACGACGCTGATCTACGTGATCGCGACGGTCGCGGTCATGGGGATCCTCCCGCTCGGTGCCCTCGCCCAGTCGAACGCACCGTTCGCCGCTGCGACGGCCGAGATCTTCGGCGGCAGCTGGGCGAAGGTGGTCGCCGCGATCGGGATGATCGCGGCGTTCGGTTGCCTGAACGGCTGGATCCTGCTGACGGCGAGGGTATCCCTCGCGGCCGGCCAGGACGGGTTGTTCCCGAAGGCGTTCGGCCGGGTCAACGGATCGCGTCGCACCCCGGTGTTCGGGTTGATCGCGGCGGCCGTGCTGGTCACGGGACTCACGTTCATGAACTACAACAAGAGCCTCGTCGATCAGTTCGGGTTCATGATCCTGCTGGCAACGCTGACGACGGTCGTGCCGTACGCGTTCTCCGCGGCGGCCGAGCTGGCCCTGTTCATGAAGGAGCCCGCTCGGTTCACGGGCCGCAAGCTCGTACGCGACGCGACGATCGCGGTGCTGGGCTTCGGGTACTCCATCTGGGCGATGTACGCGACCGGCTCCGAGTCCATCGCGAAGGGATACCTGCTGCTGATGGCAGGCGTGCCCGTGTACCTGTGGGTCAAGTGGCGCAGGGGACGGGAGCGCCTGGTCGTGCACCATGACCTCGCGATCCCTGCGCCCGGCGAGCTCGCGATCCCCGATCGGGAGGAAGTCGATCTTCCCGAGCTCGTGAGGACGGCCCGTTAGATGAGGGCCGGGAGCGGCCGGGCGTCGGCCTCCCCGATGAGGTCGGCGCCCGGCTCTTCGGGGGCTGAGGAAGGAGACACGGTGCGAGGAACGGAGGGATTCATCCGGGCGATGGGCCGGAAGCTCCGGCCGGCTCGTCGATGGGGCCAGCTGCCGAACCGGATCCACCTGCGAAGAGGCGTGCCTCGTCGGGGACACTTGCCCAACATCGCGCGGCGACGGCGCCGCGGCGAATGGTGAGGTCGCGGTCGGTGAGCACGCCGGCCCTCACTGCGTGGCGATGAGCGAAGCTCCCCACGCGCGTGCGCGCTCCAACTCTCCATCCTTCAACGGGCCCTCGCTGTCGAGCACGTAGAAGCTCTGCGGCGGCGCGACCAGCTCGTAGCCGAGCCTGCCGAGCTTCTTGGCGATCGTCTTGGCCGCCGAGCCCGTGAGCAGCGGCGACTTGTCGAACCGTGTGTCGAAGCAGGCGGCCGATCTGCCCGACCCCTTCTGAAGGCGATCGACGAACGATCGGACCGCCTGGGTCGGCCCGCTCTCCAGTGGTTGACCTTCGTCCTGCGCCGCCTGAGCGGCGGCCTCGACCCCGCGGCGGGTCATCGCCGTCGGCAGCCCGTGCGCGTGCGTGGGGGCACCGACGACGAGCAGATCCACGTCCATGAACGCTTGGTCGTCGGCCGGTTCGAGCGTCACATCCCCATGAACCCGGAGGCCGTCCGCGATCGCCTCGGCGATGGCTCGGGTATTGCCGTAGATGGACTCGTAGATCACCGCTATCCGCACCGAGGAACCTCCCGTCGAAGGGGTCGCTCTGCGCCGACCTGACGCCGGACCTCGCCACGGTGCGCCGTCGATCGGAGAGCGCTCAGGGGCGTAGGTCCCGCCGGGCGGGGGACGGACGACCCGACCGTGAGCCCTCGCCGGGGCGCAGGCTGACGGTGAGGACACCGGATGATCCGGACCGTGCGACGGTGACGCGAGAGGTGAGTGAGATGGACGCCACGACGGACTACGGTCGATGTCTCGAATACATCAACTCGCAGGTGCAGACGCCTCGGGAGCTCGCGTCAGAGGTCGCGGTTCCCCGTTGGCGGGCGGTGACGATCTCGCGTCAGGCCGGGGCGGGAGGGCATGCCGTGGCCGAGGAGTTGATCGCCCTGCTCCAGGGCCGGGCGCCGGCGGGGTCGCCTCCGTGGACGATCTTCGATCGGAACCTGGTCGAGCGGGTGCTGCAGGACCACGACCTGCCGGCACGGCTCGCCAAGTTCATGCCGGAAGATCGGATGTCCAACGTGTCCGACACGCTCGACGGGCTGTTCGGGCTGCATCCGCCCACATGGACGTTGGTGCGGAAGACGGCGGACACGATCTTGCATCTGGCGGAACTCGGCAACGTCGTGATCATCGGCCGCGGCGCGAACATCATCACGAGGGGTCTCGACTCCGCGTTCCATGTCCGCCTGGTGGGGTCGGAGAAGAAGCGCATCGAACATCTCCGTTCGTACAAGCACCTCAGCCTCGAGGCGGCATCCACGTACCTCCGCGACGAGGATCTCGGGCGGAAGCGGTACGTCAAGCAGTACTACGCCGCCGATATCGAGGATCCGCTCCTGTACCACCTCGTGATCAACACGGACCTGGTGCCCTACGCGGAGACGGCGCGGATGATCGCAGAGGCCGTCCATCGATCGGAGGCCGGATCGGTAACGGCGAACGGGGACAGCTCCCTTCGTGCGTCATGAGTCGGTGTCGTGCCTGGCCTTCAGGCTGTCGGCGAGGTGCTCGGCGATCCGATCGAAGAAGATCAACGAGCCGCGCATCGCTCGCGAGTACTCGTCGGCGGGCAGGTTGCCTCCGCGCTGACTGAACGTCATCTCCGTCCGCTCGCCGCCCAGATCTCGGAAGACCACCGTGAAGACCTCGACCGGTTGCGCGTCGGGGTCGGGGGTGTTCGTGATGGTCATGACGAGCCGCTCCGGCTCGACGACCTCTTGGAAGCGCCCGGAGAACGGAAGCTCCACGCGGTCCGGGCCGTAGATCATCGTGGCACTCCACGCGCCGCCCGGCCGGGCATCCATCGACACCCTGTCGAGCGGGATCGACGATCCGTGCTCGCCGAACCACGTCGCGAATCGCTCGGCCTCCGTCCACGCCTTGAAGACCAACTCGCGGGGCGCGTCGAACACGCGCACGATCAGGATGCCCTCCGCGTCGCTGTGCGCGGAGACCACACCTTCTGGCGGCGCCGCATCACTCATCCCGTGCTCCTTCCTGTATCTGTCGCAGGTGTTCGTCGAGTCGGTCGAAGCTCTGCTCCCAGAACTGCCGGAAGTCCTCCAACCAATGCGTCACCTCGCCCAACGGTGCTGCATGCAGACGGCACGGCCGCCATTGCGCGTGTTTCCCGCGGGTGATCAGGCCGGCGTGCTCCAGCACCTTGAGGTGCTTCGAGACGGCCTGGAGGCTGACCGGGAACGGCGCGGCCAGTTCGTTGACGGTGGCTTCGCCGTGGGCGAGACGCGCCAGGATGGCCCGACGGGTCGGATCCGCCAGGGCCGAGAATGTCTCATCGAGCTGATCGACCGTCATGTCAGGGGTTCCTCAACCTGGGTATTCAACTGAGAGATTGAATATACCGACGATCGCGCGCCGCGTCGAACGCCGGCCGTCGGGCTCAGGTCGGTTGCTCGGTCGACGACGCGACCGTCCATCCCGACGCCGGATCGAACGTCAGGACCGAGATCTTCGTCGAGCTCGGGCAGCAGTGGGCGTCACCCGGCGCGAACACCGCCTCCCGGACGACGAGTCCGACCGGGTCGGGGGAAAGGTCGATCGACGTGTCGCAGGTTTCCTTGGTCAACACATCGGCGTTCGCCGCCAGATCGAGCACGCGCCAGGTCCCGCACGAGCCGGATCCGCCCGTATCCTCGAACGTGATGGCGTCGGGAGATCCGTCGCCGGTCGCATCGCCGATCAACGCGTGGATCTCGAGCACGCCGGCCTCGAGAGGATCCGAGATCCCGTAGACGGCTCGCCACGCCGGCGGGTCATCGAACCGTCGCCACAGGACGAGCCCGCGGTCCCGTCGGAACGGATCGCCGCCCTTCGCCGCGAACGCGATCAGGGCGAACTGTGTGCCGTCGGGCGATATGGCCGGCCAGACATCGGTCGGCACCGTTCGCGGCGGGATCAACGCACCAGCCGGCAGAGTGGCGGCATCGAGGTCCCGGTCGTACGAGGGTGGCGTTCCATCGGGGACACCGACCGGTTCGATCGCCGGGATCTGCGAGCCGGAGGACGACGCGGCCGGAGACGCGACGGTGGGGTTATCGCCGGTGCACGCGGCGAGCACGACGAGCGTCGTCGCCAAGATCGCCCGCCGCATCACGGCAGCCTATCGGTGTCGGCGTAGGATGCCCGCCATGACCGAGCCCGACCTCGCGCCCAAGCCTGCGGCCGACTCCCGTGTGACGTTGACGCAGATGATGGAGGTCACCGATGCGAACGTCGCCGGTAACGTCCACGGCGGCGCCATCATGCGTCTGGTCGACACCGCCGCCGCGCTCGCCGCGATCCGTCACGCCGGCCGGCTGGCCGTCACGGTGTCGCTCGACGAGATGACGTTCCGCGAGCCGGTCCACATCGGCGATGTCCTGACGATCCACGCGTCCGTGAACGACGTCGGCACGACGTCGATGGAGTGCGGCGTCCGCGTGGAGGCCGAGAACCCGATCACCGGGAGTCGTGTCCACGCCGCCAGCGCATACCTCGTGTTCGTCGCGATCGACGACGACGGGCGCCCGTGTCCGGTGCCGCCGCTCCTCGCCGAGAGCGAGAACGAGCTTCGCCGCCAGCGCGAGGCCAAGCTCCGCCGGCAGACGCGCATGACGCACAAGGAGGCCGTCAGGGCCGCCCGGAAGGCCGAACGCTCGATCGGCTGAAGTCACAGCGTTCAGGGCGAGGGGAGGCCGTAGCGTGGCGGTGAAGATGGATCGCCCGGGCGGGGAGGTGCTGGAGCGGATCTCGCGCATCTCGGTCGACGACGTGTTCGTCGAGCTCGGGAGCGGGCCCGAGGGGTTGTCGTCGGGTGAGGCCGGGGTCCGGCTCGATCGGATCGGTCGCAATGAGATCGCCGGTTCGCGCGGTCCGAGCCCCGCTCGCCAGCTGCTCGAACAGATGATCCATCTCTTCGCGCTCATGCTCTGGGTTGCGGCGATCCTGGCATTCGTCGGAGGGATGCCGCAACTGGGATGGGCGATCATCGCCGTCGTCATCATCAACGGGGTCTTCAGCTTCGCGCAGGAGTATCGAGCCGAGCGAGCGACGCAGGCGCTCTCGGCGCTCCTGCCCGAGAAAGCCACCGTCACACGCGACGGACGTCGTTCGGCGATCCTCGCGGCCGAGCTCGTCCCCGGCGATCTCGTGCTCCTCCGGGAGGGAGACCGCATCTCGGCCGACGCTCGGGTGGTTCGTTCCACGAGCCTGCGCGTGGACAACTCGACGCTGACCGGTGAGTCGGAAGCGTTGTCGCGTGATCCCGAACGATCCCCCGACCCCTTCGAAGAGCTCATCGATCGAACCAACCTGGTCTTCGCGGGCACGTTCGTGGCCGCCGGCTCAGGGCAGGTCGTCGTGGCGAGCACCGGCGTCGACACGTTGCTCGGCGGCATCGCCCGGTTGACCGGCGAGGTCGTTCGCGGCCGGACACCGCTCCGCGCGGAGTTGGACCACTCGGTGAAGGTGATCGCCGCCTTCGCGCTGGGTGCCGGGTTGGTGTTCTTCGGGGTCTCGCTCTTGCTCGGCACTCCGGCCCGCGACGGGTTCCTGTTCGCCATCGGGGTGATCGTCGCGCTGGTCCCGGAAGGGCTGTTGCCGACGCTCACGCTGTCGCTCGCGATCAGCGCCTCGCGCATGGCGTCTCGAGGCGCGCTCGTGCGACACCTGGAGGCGGTGGAGACGCTCGGATCGACGACCGTCATCTGTTCGGACAAGACGGGCACGATCACGGCCAACCAGATGACGGCGCGCGAGGTCGTCGCACCCGTGGGCACGCTCCACGTCTCCGGGACGGGCTACGACCCGGCGGGCGCCGTGTTGGTCGGCGGGCGACCGCTGACACCCGAGGAACGCGAGCGGGCCGAACCGCTCTTCCGCGCGGCCGCACTCTGCAATGACTCCCGGCTGGAGTCGCACGACGGTCATTGGGTCGCGATAGGGGATTCCACGGAAGGGGCGCTGCTCGTGCTCGCGCGGAAGGTTGGCATCGAGCGGGAGGACGCGGAGCACGTGGCCCCGCGGATCGCGGAGTTCCCCTTCGATTCCTCTCGTCGGCGGATGACGACGATCCATCGGCTCGCGTCGGGAGCGTCGGAGGTGCTGACGAAGGGATCGCCCGAAGCGGTCCTGGCGGTCTGTGCGTCGGTCCTCGATCGGGGAGGTGTTCGACCACTCTCCGACGAGAAGCGAGCCCGGGTCTCTGCCGACGTGGACGCGCTGGCTGCGGACGGCCTCCGCGTGCTCGCCTTCGCGCGTCGAACGCTGGAGGGCGGCGAGCCACCGCGGGCGCCCGAAGAGGTCGAGATCGACCTCTCGCTCATCGGACTGGTCGGATTGGCCGATCCGGTGCGCCCGGAGGTCCCGGAGGCAGTCCGGCGGTGCCGGGAGGCAGGCATCCGGGTCGTCATGGTCACCGGCGATCACCCGTTCACCGCGGCGGCGGTGGCCGCCAAGGCGGGATTGGCGACTGGCACGATCGTCCTGGGCGCCGACCTGCCCGAGGATGAGGTCGCGCTCCAGACGCTCCTGGCCGATCCCTCCGTATCCGTCCTCGCCCGGGTCGCACCCGAACAGAAGCTCCGGATCGCTCGAGCGCTTCAGGCGCTCGGCGAGGTCGTGGCCATGACCGGCGACGGCGTGAACGACGGACCCGCCCTCCGGCAAGCCGATATCGGCGTGGCGATGGGGGTGGTGGGCACGGACGTGGCCCGGGGAGCCGCCGACATCGTGCTCCTGGACGACAACTTCGCGCACATCGTCGAGGCCGTCGAGGAGGGTCGGGCCGCGTTCGACAACATCCGCCGGTTCCTCACGTATCACCTGACCGACAACGTCGCGGAGCTGGCGCCGTTCGTCCTGTGGGCCCTGAGCGGCGGCACGATCCCGCTCGTCCTGTCGGTGCTGCAGATCCTCGCCCTCGACATCGGCACCGACCTGCTGCCGGCGCTCGCGCTCGGCGCAGAACGGCCGGAGCCCGGGACGATGGGTCGCCCGCCGCGGCCGCGACACGCGCGACTGCTGGATCGCCGGGTGCTCGGGCGAGCGTTCGGGTTCCTGGGGCCGATCGAAGCCGTCGTCTCGCTGTCGCTCCTGCCGGTCGGAGCCGCGCTGTTCCTCGGCTGGCACGCCGGCGCGCCGCTGCCGGACGCCGGCGATCCGCTCGCCCTCCTGTCCACGCTGGTCTTCGCGTCGATCGTCACGATGCAGATGGCGAACGCGTTCGCCTGTCGCAGCACGCCGGCGTCGCTCAGGTCCATCGGACCGCTCACCAACCGTCTGCTGGTGGGGGCGGTCGCCGTCGAGGCGGTGATCCTGTTGTGCTTCATCCACATCCCGCCGGTCGCGCGACTCCTGGGGATGACCGCGTTGACGCCGCAGCAGTGGATCCCGGTGCTCATCGCGCCGTTCGTCCTGCTCACGCTCGAGGAGTCGCGGAAGGCGATCGTGCGAAGGCGATCGTGGCGCTGATCCGGCATCGGCGGGAGCGTGTCGGGGTCTCGGCTGTGCGCGTGGGAGGATTGAGGGAGCCTCGAAGGAAGGAAGCGACGCAACGATGACCTCCGATCTCACCGCCGCCCGCGGTTCGCTCGAGACCGCCGGCGGCGCCGTCGACATCTACCGGCTCGACACGCTCGGCGACATCCACCAGCTCCCGAAGACCGTCAAGATCCTGCTGGAGAACCTGCTCCGGCGTGCCGGCACGCGAGACGTCGCCGACGACGACGTCGCCGCGCTCGCCGCCTGGCCGGCACCGGCGAAGGACATCGCGTTCATGCCCGCGCGAGTCCTGATGCAGGACCTCACCGGCGTGCCGGCCGTCGTCGACCTGGCCGCGATGCGCTCGGCGATGGCCCGCAACGGCGGCGACCCATCCACGGTCGACCCGCTCGTGCCGGCCGATCTGATCATCGACCACTCGGTGCAGGTCGACCTGTTCCGCACCGAGGGTGCGTACGCCGCCAACATCGAGTGGGAGTACAAGCGCAACGCCGAGCGCTACGCGCTCCTGCGCTGGGCACAGCAGGCGTTCGACGGGCTGCGCGTCGTCCCGCCGGGCGCGGGCATCTGTCACCAGGTGAACCTGGAGCACCTGGGCCAGGTGGTGACCGTGCGCGACGGGATCGCGTTCCCCGACACGCTCGTCGGGACGGATTCGCACACGACCATGATCAATGGCCTGGGCGTGCTCGGTTGGGGCGTCGGCGGCATCGAGGCCGAGGCCGCCATGCTCGGCCAGCCGATGTTCCTGCCGCAGCCGCTCGTGATCGGCGTCCGGATGACGGAAGGCTTGCCCCCCGGAACCACCGCGACCGACCTGGTGCTCACGCTCACCCAGATGCTTCGCGCGCACGGCGTGGTCGGCCGGTTCATCGAGTTCTTCGGCGATGGGCTGTCCACGCTCTCGACCGCCGACCGCGCGACGCTCTCCAACATGTGTCCCGAGTACGGCGCGACGGCCTCGTACTTCCCGGTCGACGCCGAGACGCTCCGATACCTGTCGTTCACGGGTCGCGGCGCGCTGGTCGATGTCGTCGAGCGCTACACCAAGGAGCAGGGGTTGTTCCGGTCGGACGGCGACCCGGACCCGGTGTTCACCGAGGTGCTCGACCTCGACCTCTCCTCGGTCGTCCCGTCGCTCGCGGGACCGAAGCGTCCGCAGGACCGCGTCGCGCTCCCGGACGTCTGGTCGTCGTTCGCGTCGGTGTTCGGCGATCGACGCGCGGACCAGCCGAACGAGCTCCGCGACGGCTCGGTGGTGATCGCCGCGATCACCAGTTGCACGAACACGTCGAACCCCTCGGTGATGGTCGCCGCCGGACTGCTGGCGAAGAAGGCGGTCGACGCCGGACTCCAGGCGAAGCCGTGGGTGAAGACCAGCTTGGCCCCGGGTTCGCGGGTGGTGACCGACTACCTGGATCAGGCCGGCCTCACGCCGTACCTCGAGAAGCTGGGGTTCGCGCTGGTCGGGTACGGCTGCACGACGTGCATCGGGAACTCCGGTCCGCTGCCCGACGATGTCGGGGCCGCGGTGGACGAGGGCGATCTGAACGTCGTCGCCGTCCTGTCGGGCAACCGGAACTTCGAGGGCCGGATCCACCCGCAGGTGCGCGCGAGCTACCTGGGCTCGCCGCCGCTCTGCGTCGCGTACGCGCTGGCGGGCCGCGTCGATGTCGACCTCACGACCGAGCCCATCGGCGATGGCGTCGCCGGTCCCGTCTACCTCGCCGACATCTGGCCGAGCCCAGAGGAGGTCGCCGAGACCATCCGCACCTCGACGGATCCGGCGCAGTTCGAGACGGAATACGGACGCATCTGGAACGGCGACGAGCATTGGGCGGGCCTGCCCTCTCCGTCCGGACCGATGTACGACTGGGACCCGGACTCGACGTACGTCCGAGAGCCGCCGTTCTTCGACCGGCTCGACGACGCGGTGGTCGGCGGGGACATCCTGGGTGCACGCGTCCTGGTGAAGGTCGGCGACTCGATCACGACGGACCACATCTCGCCGGCCGGGTCGATCAAGTCGGACTCACCCGCGGGCGAGTACCTGAAGGCGCACGGCGTGGCGCCGAGCGGGTTCAACAGCTACGGGGCGCGACGCGGCAACCACGAGGTGATGATGCGTGGGACGTTCGCGAACATCCGCTTCCGCAACGAGATGGCACCCGGGACCGAGGGTCCCTGGACGACGTACCTGCCCGACGGCGATGTGATCACCGTGTTCGATGCGGCGGGGCGGTACCGCCGGGCGGGCGTGCCGCTCGCCGTGATCGCGGGCAAGGAGTACGGAAGCGGCTCCAGTCGCGACTGGGCGGCGAAGGGTCCGTCGCTCCTCGGCGTGCGGTTCGTGATCGCGGAGAGCTACGAGCGGATCCACCGCAGCAACCTGGTCGGCATGGGGGTGCTGCCGCTGCAGTTCGTCCCGGGGGAGTCGGCGGCGTCGCTCGGCCTCACCGGCCGCGAGACGTTCTCGGTCCGGGGCTTGGAGAACGGCGTGTCACCCGGGATGCGGGTCGCCGTCGAGGCCGTCGGCGACGGCGAGGCGGAATGCGCGTTCGAGGCGCTGGTGCGGATCGACGGCGCGGCCGAGGTCGCATACTTCGCGAGCGGCGGCCTGCTCCGGATGGTGCTGCGAGAGCTGCTCGACCGATAGCCGATCGGCGCCCATCAACCCTCTGCGAGCTCTCGGGCGATCTCGTCCGCCCACGCGCTGATCGCGTTCCAGTCGCGGAAGTCGCCGTCGGGCGCCTTCACGGCCTTCACCATCATGCGCTCGCCGAACCCGAGATTGCTGCGATCCAACGCGCCGAAGAACATGCGATGCCCCCTCGGCCGCAGACGCTCCTTCAGGTCGGCGAGCTGTCGCGGCTGCTCCTCTTCGTCCTCCACCTCGGTCCCCAACGGTCCGCTGCTGAACAGCCAGACCGGCAGTCGGGACAACACGTCGGTATTGACCTCGGCGAAGTCGGTGGCCTCCTTCATCCACGACCCCAGGTAGATGGCGCTGCCTAACACGACGGCATGGACGCCGGTCAAGTCGGGCGCATCCGCCACGCGAACCGCCACGGCGTCGTGTCCGAGTTGACTGAGCCGTTCCGCGATGGCTTCCGCGATCCCTTCGGTCGAACCATGTTTGCTCGCGCACGCGACCATGACGTTCATCGATCAGCCTCCCTCTCGTTTGGGGGAGCGGCTTCGGACCGTCACCCCGTGCGACGTGCCCGCGAGCGACGCACCGCCGTCGTGATCACGATGGCAAGAGCGCCGGCGATCGTCATCAGCAAGACGAGGAACGCCCCGACGGCATATCCGACGATACCCGGAACGACGCTGTCGCCGACCGCGAGGTTCGTGCCGGGCGGCGCCGTGGCTGCCGACTCGATGCGGTACGTGCCGCCGACCGTCGTCCGGAACGTGCCGACCGCGTGTCCGATGTATCCGGGCGAGCCCGGTACGTCGTAGCGCATGACCGCGCCGTATGGCCGCACGGCGACCTCGTCTCCCCTCGGATCCGTGACGCGGATGTCGAGCGCTGCGAGCGGCATCGGCGCGATGCTTTCGACGTAGAGCGTCCGACCGATCCCGCCGTCCAAGGTGATCGTGACGGTTCCCGGGATCACCATCCGTGGGAACGCATCGATGTGATCATCCATCCGAAGGACGCCCGTCACCGCGAGCACGCCGACGAGCGCCAGCCCGAGGATCCCGACGACCGCACCGATCCAGTAGCCGGCGACCGACGGCACCGCCGTGGACATCCCTCGCCGAAGGTCGGGCCGCTGCGGTGGCGCGAGTGTCTGTGACATCGAACCCATCTCCTCTCAGGGCCTGAGCAACGCCCCGTCGAACACCGAGAGCACGCGCGTCCGATACTCGTCGGGATGTATTGCGAGGGCTTGGATGTGTGCCGTGTCGGGCAGCGACCAGAGCGTCACGGTGCTCGGGGCCGCGGATGCGAACACGGGTCCGAGCTCGGCCTCGGCGGGGTCGTTGCCGGCGATCAGCAGAACGGGTCGATCGCCGATCCGGCGGAACGCGTCGATCAAGGGTTCCGGCGGCGACGCGCTCCCGAGCAGGCGAACCATGCCGAACATCAGTGCGTCGTTCTCGAACGGGATCGCCCACTCGTCCTGCCGGAGGCGCGCATCGTCGAGCGTCCGCACGCTCACGCCCTCCGCGACGACGGCCGCCACGCGACGATCTTCAGCGGCTGTGGTCACCGCGACCTCGCCGCCCATCGAGAGCCCGAGCAGTCCCACCGCTCGCGTGACCTCTGGTTGGCGTAGCACCCACGAGACCGCGGTTCGGACGTCGGCGTCCGCGCCCCATCCGAACTCGTTCAGCCGCCCCTCGCTCGCGCCGTGACCGCGCCAGTCCAGCAGGAGCGTTCCGTACCCTTCGCGAGCCAGGAGCGCCGCATGATCCGAGGACGTCGTCGCGCGTCGAGCCCGCGCCCGGGAGGACGAGCACCGCGGCGCCGTTGCGCGACGGGATCCACCACGCGGCGAGCTCCACGCCGTCGGGTGTCGTGATGCGAACGTTGCGGAACGCGAGCCCGAGGCCGGCGGGCGTGCGACCGGACTCCTGCGGACGTGCCCGGTTGGTGACGTCGATCGCGAAGGTCGCCGGCAGGAGCACGAACTGCGCGACGATCAGCGAGCCGACGACCGCCACGGTCGCCTTCGTCCACGCATGATGCATGCCCTGGAGCCACCGGCGCCATCCGATCACGACCAACGTGAGGCTGGCGAACGCGAAGAGGACGCCGAGCACGGCGCTCACGTCGATCCCCATGGCGACGCGTTTCGCGATCGCTCCCGCCGTGACCGCGATGCCGGCGAAGCCCACGACGAGCATCGCCACCCCTCGGATCCAGCGGGGCGCCCACCGCGCGATCGCGATCGACGATCGCGACGGCTCCCGAGATGAGGACCGATGCGACGACGCGGGACGCGACCGAACCCGAACCCTCTGGGAGCACGACCAACACCATGAAGGGATAGACGGCAAGCACGCCGAAGGCGATCGACGCCGGCTGGGGGCGACGGCGTCGCCCGTCATCGGCTCCGTTCGGCCGATCACGCGTCGACTCCGCGACCGGTCGGTCGTCGGCGAGCGTCTTCACGGCGCCCGCTTCAGCCGGCGCTGGGCGTGCCGTCCTCACGCTCCGCGAACTGGTGCCCCAAGCCGAGCCATCGATGAGACGTTCCGGCGTCCTCGTCGACGATCCGTGGCTCGTCCCCGTGCTCCATCACGTCCAGCCGATCGTAGTAATCGGGCATCTCCCGGAGATGCGCCAGGGCGATCTTGCCCGTGAGGATGGGGTCGTCGTCCGTCACGTTCGTGCGGGGGTCGCGGCTCCCATGTTCGAGTTCGACCACCATGCCGCGACGGAACGCCTCGAGCTCGATCCCCTCGCCGGCCAGGTCCACTTCGAGCATCTCGGCCACGGCTTCGGCCTGCTCCGAGGTGAAGCCGGTACGGATGCGGTGAGCCACCATGGATCTCGCCTCCCTTCTCCTCTTCCGCAAGTGTGTTCCGAACGGACCGGACCAGGTCGGTCCGGGGGGCACTCCCGTGACGGGCCTATCGGCCCCCCGGGTTGCCGGTTCGTGGCCACGGCACCCCACACGTCGCACGCTAGGCTCCGGGATGTGAGCGACCACGTGCGGGACCGGGATCGGGCCGAGCTGTTGATCGAAGCCGGGTTGGCGCTGGCGTCGGAGCGGTCCCTCGAGGCCGTGCTCCAACGCATGGTGGAGCTGGCCGTGGACATCACCGCCGCTCGATACGGCGCGATCAGCGTCCTCGCTCCGGACGGTCGGATCCAGGAGTTCATCACCGAGGGGATCACGGTCCAGGAGCGAGCGGAGATCGGCGACCCGCCGACCGGCCACGGGATCCTAGGCCTTTTGATCAGCGAGGCGCGGCCGCTCCGGCTCGCGGAGATCGCCGCCCACCCTCTATCGGTCGGATTCCCGCCCCGTCATCCGCCGATGCGTTCGCTCCTCGGGGCGCCGGTCTTGGCCCGTGGCAAGGTCTTCGGGAACATCTACGTGACGGAGAAGCAGGGCGAGGACGAGTTCTCGGTCGACGACGAGCGCGCGTTGCAGGTCCTGGCCACCCAGGCGGGCGTCGCCGTCGAGAACGCCCGGCTGTACGAGGACATGATCCACGCGCAGGAGGAGGTCCGGCGGCTCGAGGTCCTGGACGAGCGCGAGCGGATCGCGAAAGAGCTCCACGACGGAGTGATCCAGTCGCTCTTCGCCGTGGGGATGAGCCTCCAGGGAGCCGCCGCGCTCGCGCAGGACGCGGGCATCACGATGCGGATCGAAGGCGCCGTCGAGGACATCGACGGCGCGATCCGGGATCTTCGCAACTACATCTTCGGCCTCCGGCCGGGGATCCTGGCCGATCGCCAGCTGGATCAGGCGTTGCGCGAGTTGGGCGCCGAGTTCGAAGAGCGCTCGGGCGTCGTCACGGTGGTGGACGTCGACGCGTCCATCGCAGCGCAGCTTTCGTCGATCGCGTCGGATGTTGTGCAGGTCACGCGTGAGGCGCTCTCGAACGTCGGGCGCCACGCCGAGGCGACGACCTGTCGGGTATCGCTCCGCAGGGGAGCGGAGGGCGCCATCCTGGTGATCGACGACGACGGACGTGGTTTCGAGTCGGGAACCGCGGGCGAAGGTCTGGGTATCGGGAACCTCCGCGACCGGGTCGCGTCGCTCGGTGGCTCGCTCGACATCCTGAGCACCGCGGGAGAGGGCACCACCGTACGGGCGGTCCTTCCCTTGTAGGAACGGCGACCGAGGTTCGACCTCGGCCGCCGCTCCGCGCTACTAGTCTTGCTCAGACTATTGCACGACCAGTGCCGTCACCATCCCGAACATGCCCTGCGGCCCCTCCACGTGGGGGAGGATGTGGCAGTGGAACGCCCAGGCGCCCGGGTAGATCGCGTGGATCAGGACGTCGAACCGTTGTCCCGGCGCGATCACCAGCGTGTCCGCCATGTACGGCTGTTCGAGCGGGAACCCGTCCTGCGCGACCACCTCGAAGTGATACCCGTGAAGGTGCATCGGGTGCAGCATCGAGCCGTCGTTCGCCATGTGGATCAGCACCCAGTCGCCCTGCGTGGCGACGATCGGCGACGTCGCGGGGAACGACTTCCCGTTGAGGACGTAGCCCAGCGGACCGTCGCCGAGGAACAACGTCGATTCGTCGTCGACCTTCACGGGAGCGCCGACCGTGGTGGCGCCGGTCCGGTCGTTGACCGTCAACGCGGGGTACGGCCAGAGCCCGCCCTGCGGCTGGACGATCAGGGCCCCGTACAGTCCCGCGCCCACCTGTTCGGTCGAGTTGAAGTGCGAGTGGTAGACGTACATCCCCGGCGGGTCCTTGACGGTGAACTCGTACGTCCACACCTGGCCCGGCATGATCGGGTCCTGCGTGATGTACGGGACGCCGTCCATCGCGTTGGGAACCGTCATGCCGTGGAAGTGGACGACGGTCGGTTGATCGAGCTGGTTCTCCACCACGATCCGGATGTGGTCGCCGTACGACACGTCGATCTGCGGACCCGGGATCTGGCCGTTGAACGCCATCGCGTCGACGAACTGCCCCTTCGAGACTTCCCATCTCACGTTGGAGGCCGTCAGCGTGAAGATCTTCGTCGTCCCATCCATCGCCGGCTTCAAGAGCTGGTTCCCCTGCGTGCTCGTCTGGTTGCCCGCGAGGAATGCCTCGACGCCGGCTTTGTGCATCGCGGCCATCATCGCCGCCGACATGGTCGACGATGATGTTCCGGCCGCACCCGTGGCGCCGGTCCCGGCTCCGGCGGTGACCGTGGCGAGCATCCCGAGATCCTTGTGTCCCGAGACCGTGCAATACGCCGCGTACGTGCCGGCGTCCAGCGCGGGCACCTTGAGGACCGCGGTGGCGCCCGGGTCGATCAGATCGGTGGCGTACGTCTTGCCTCCCACGTCGACCGCGAACGTGTGCTGGGCCTGGCCCATGTTCATCACCGAGAACTCGATCGGTTGGCCGACCGGTACCGCGATGGCCGACGGATCGATCTTGAACTCGCTCAGCATGACCTCGACCGTCGCCGGGCCGGCGGCCGCTTGCTCTTGCGTGCCGGCGACCCCGCTACTGCCCCCGCGCCGCACGAGACCGTCACGACCGCGAGCACGCTCGCGATGCTCAACAGCCCCCACCTCCGCACGGACTTCATCATCGTGTGCTCCTCTCCAGGACGTGCGGACCACGTCATACCGAGAGAGTCTCGACCGGGTGTCGCAGCCGGATGGGGGCTGACCGTCCCTGCATGCTCAGGTCGAACGGCCCCGGTGTGCGGCCTCCGTGGCTGCCACGCATCGATGCATGTTTGCGCGGTATTTCGTTGAGCTTCCCGTGGAGCCCCAGTGGGTCGAGCACCGCTTGATGCAGGCGCCCGCGACCTGGCTGCGGGCCCTCGCGAGCGAGGCGAACCATCGAGGCGACACGCTGCTCGCCGAGGTCGGTTTCGGGGAGCGCGTGCGCGTCGCGCGCCAAGTCGCCATCGAGCTCGGGGTCCCGGTCCACCTCGAGGGGAAGACGGTGCTGCCGCTGCGGTGGCTTCCGACCGACGCTCCGGGCCTGTTCCCGGCCCTGGAAGCGGACCTGGAAGTGGCGCCGCTGCCCCCGGACCGGACCCAGCTCGCGATGAGCGCCCGCTATCTGCCGCCGTTGGGCTCGATCGGCAAGGTCGCCGATCGCGCGATCCTGTACCGCGTTGCCGAGGCCACGCTCAAGGATTTCCTCGATCGCGTGGCTGCCGCCCTCCTCCTCGAGGCGCAGGGCGACGTCGGGGCGTCACGGGACGTCCCAGCTCACGCCGACTAGCATTCGGGTCATGAAGCAGCCTCCGCTCCGCGTGATGCTGGTCGACGACCACCAGATCGTCCGAGACGGCATCCGGGCGATGCTGCAATCGCAGGACGACGTCGTCGTGACCGCGGAAGCCGGCTCGGTGCAAGACGCGATCGATGAGGCCGACCGTACCCGTCCCGACGTGGTGGTCATGGACGTTCGCCTGATCGACGGGAGCGGGATCGAGGCGACCCGCGAGATCCGCGCCAAGCACCCCAAGACGCAGGTCTTGATGCTCACGTCGTTCGCCGACGACGAGGCGCTGTTCGCCTCGATCATGGCCGGAGCATCCGGGTACGTGCTCAAGCAGGTCCGGTCCGACGATCTGCTCCGGGCGATACGTGCGGTGGGCGCCGGTGAGAGCCTCCTCGATCCGGCCGTCACGAAGTCGGTCCTCGATCGACTCCGCAAAGGCAAGCACCTCATGAGCGACGAGAAGCTCGCGCGCCTGTCCCCGCAGGAGGAGCGCATCCTCATGCTGGTCGCCGATGGCCGGACCAACAAGGAGATCGGGGAAGAGCTCAACCTGGCGGAGAAGACCATCAAGAACTACGTCTCGAGCATCTTGTCCAAGCTCGAGGTCGCGCGGCGGGCCGAGGCTGCCGCGTACCTCGCTCGACATACGACCACGCCCGGCAGCGTCGAATAGGCGCGCCTCCATGACCGACGTCCCCGACGGCTACCCCGCCCATCGAGCGGTCGACGTCGTCCTTCGGGACGGGGCCACCGTTCGGATCCGGCCCGCGCGCGCCGAGGATCGCGAACGGGTCGAGGACTACCTGATCGGTCTCTCGGACCAGTCCCGCTACCTCCGGTTCGGCGGCGTCTCCGTCGACGTGAGCGAGATCTCACGACGGGCGACGGATGTCGACTACCGAGATCACCTCACGTTGCTGGCCTTCGCTGCGGGCGAAGGCGGCGACGTGGTCGGCGGTGCCCAGTACATCCGAGAGGGGGACTCCGCCCGCGCGGAGGTGAGCGTGAGCATCGCCGACAGGCTTCAGGGCCACGGTCTGGGCTCCATCCTCGTCGCGCACCTGGCCGATGCCGCCGGAGAGGCCGGCATCTCGACGTTCCACGCGCACGTGTTGCCCGAGAACCACCGCATGATCGACGTCTTCCGTCGCAGCGGCTTCCCCGTGCATCTCCGGGTCACGCCGGGAGCCGTGGACGTGGAGTTCCCGACCGCACTGACCGAGGAAGCGCTCCAGGCGTACGAGAGCCACGAACGGGTCGCGGCCGCGAACGCGGTCCGAGCCATCGTTCGCCCGTCGTCGGTCGCGGTGATCGGCGCGTCGAGGAATCCCGATTCGATCGGCGGACGCCTCCTCCACAACCTGCTCGCCCCCCCGTTCTCCGGCGTGGTGCACGCCGTCAACCCCAAAGCCGCGGTCGTGCAGGGCATCGCCGCGTATCCCAGCGTGCTGGACGTTCCCGGGGAGGTCGATGTGGCGTTCATCGCGGTGCCCGCCGACTCCGTGATCGCCGTCGCGCGCGAGTGCGGGAGCAAGGGTGTGCGCGGGCTCGTGGTGATCTCGTCGGGATTCGCGGAGACCGGCCCGGACGGATCGTCGCTCCAGCGTGACCTCGTCGAGGTGTGCCGCGCCTCCGGGATGCGTTTGATCGGGCCGAACTGCATGGGCGTGGTGAACACCGACCCCGGCATCCTCTTGAACGGCACGTTCGCGACAACCTGGCCGCCGGCGGGACGCGTCGCGTTCCTCTCCCAGAGCGGCGCCCTCGGCATCGCCGTGATGGGTCAGGCCGCCGAGCTCGGACTCGGTCTGTCGACGTTCGTGTCGGTCGGGAACAAGGCGGACATCTCCGGCAACGACCTCCTGAGCTATTGGGACGAGGATCCCGAGACGGATGTGGTGCTGATGTACCTCGAGTCGTTCGGGAACCCGCGCCGGTTCGCCAAGCTCGCCCGGCGCATCGGCAAGCGCAAGCCGATCGTCGCCGTGAAGAGCGGGCGGAGCACGGCCGGGAGTCGCGCCGCGATGTCGCACACGGGGGCGCTGCTCGCCGCGTCGGACTCCACCGTGGATGCGCTCTTCCGCCAGAGCGGCGTGATCCGCACCGATACGCTGGAGCAACTGTTCGACGTGGCGACGCTCCTGGCGGACCAACCCGTGCCCGCCGGCAACCGTGTCGCCATCGTCACGAACGCGGGTGGTCTGGGGATCCTGTGCGCCGACACGTGCGAGTCGCACGGCCTCGACGTTCCGGAGCTGAGCGCGGCCACGGTCGCGGAGCTGCGTTCGTTCCTTCCGGCCGCCTCGTCCGTATCGAATCCCGTCGACATGATCGCTTCGGCCGCCGCCGAGGACTACGGGCACACGATCCGGGTGGTGTCGGCGGATCCGGGCATCGACGCGTTGATCGTGATCTACATCCCCCCGCTCGAGGCCGCGGCACCCGAGGTCGCCCGTCAGCTCGTGGCCGCGATCGCCGACGTCGAGGGGCGGATCCCGGTGCTGTCGTGCTTCATGTCGACCCGCGGCCTTCCCGAGGCGCTGCGATCGCCGGAGGCGCGCATCCCCTCGTATCGCTATCCGGAGCAGGCCGCGATCGCCCTGGCGCGAGCCGCGCGATACGGCGTCTGGCGCGCTCGTCAGGAAGGGACGGTGCCGGTGTTCGACGATGTGCGCGAGGACGAGGCCGCAGCGTTGATCGCCGCGGCGCTCGCTCGCGGTGAGGGGTGGCTCCCGACCGAGGAGGCCGAACAGCTGCTCGCCTGTTACGGGGTCGCGATGGCTCGGACGGTCAGGGTCGCGACCCCCGAGGAGGCGGCGGCCGCAGCGACGTCGTTCGGAGGCCGGCTGGTGCTGAAGGGGATCGGGCCGTTGCACAAGACCGAGTCCGGAGCCGTGCGCATCGGCCTGTCGCCGGCAGATGTGCTCGGGGAAGCCCAGGCGATGATCGGCCGCGTCGAGGCCGCGGGGGAGCGGATCGACGGGTTCGCGCTCCAGGAGCAGATCGACGGTGGTGTCGAGATGCTGGTCGGTGTCGTGGCCGATCCGGTGTTCGGGCCGGTCGTCGCGTGCGGGGGAGGGGGCGTCACCGTGGAACTGCAGCGCGACGTTGCCGTCCGCGTCGCGCCGCTCACCGACCTCGATGCCGACGAGATGGTTCGATCGCTGGCGTCGTTCCCGCTGCTGGATGGGTTCCGCGGCGCCCCGAAGGCGGATGTGGGTGCCCTCATCGACGCGATCCTGCGGATCGGCGCCCTCGCGGACGCTCATCCCGAGATCGCCGAGATGGACTGCAACCCAGTGATGGTGCTGACGCACGGTGTGCGGGTGGTCGACACGCGCATGCGCATCCAACTGTCTCGGCCCGCCACCCCGTTCGCGAGCCGCTCAGCGGCCAGCTGAACCGCTCAGGCGGGGCCGGCCCAAGGGTTGCCGGCCCCGCCCGAACACCTCCCGGCCATCACAGTGGCCGAGCGGTCTCCGCGAAGGTTCGCAAGGATGCGGGCCGTGCCGATGCCGCCTCCGCGAGGAAGGAGTCCTTACAGCGTCGTGTCGGCGACCGCCGATGCCATGTGCCGATGGTCCCGGTGCGCGCGGGACGTCGCACCAGGATCCGTCTGGTCCGAAGGACCCTCCAGGACCGGGCCGTTCGCCCGCTGCCTGCCGCTCCGTTCTCGCCCAATCTCTCGCAAAGAAGAAGCAAGGCAGGGCGAGGAGGTGGGAACGATGCAGAAGCAGGACGTGACCTTCGAGGAGCCGAAGTTCGCGATGTGGCTCCTTTCGTCGCCTCAGGCGGCGTGGATCTGGCTCGTGGCTCGCGTGTGGCTCGGATACCAATGGTTCCACGCGGGATTCGAGAAGATCACGGGCACAGAGGGTGGGTTCTGGACCTGGCACTTCGCGTACACGAGCGACTCCTGGCTTCGGAGCTCCAAGGGATTACAGGGCTTCGCGGCCTACGCCGCGGGCAACGCGGACCAGGGCGCGAACTCGTCGGTCAACTACGGGTGGTACGCGGCCTTCCTGCGTTGGCTCGGACACCCCGGTCCCGCAGCCGTCTTCTCCAAGGTGATCGCGCTCGGCGAGACGATGATCGGGATCGCCCTGATCATCGGTCTGTTCGTCGGGATCGCGGCGTTCTTCGGCGCGATGCTCAACTTCTCCTTCGGCCTGGCCGGCATCGCGGGCGTCAACCCCGTGTTCCTGGTGGTCGAGGTCCTCTTGATCCTGGCCTGGCGGAACGCTGGCTACTACGGGCTTGACCGGTACGTCCTCCCGGCGATCGGGACTCCCTGGCACAAGGGAACGGTGTTCCAGCACCAGGACGTGACGGCCCACGGACAACTCGCCTGACCCACCTCGGGCGAGTCACCCGAAGGCGGGGCCGAACCGGCCCCGCCTTCGTCGTGCACCAGGATGCTCGATCGGAGGTCCCGTCCATGGGAGACCGAATGGCCCCACCCATCCTCGCCGATCGAGACCGAGGATGGATGAAGAAGAGGGCAACGATGACATCGAGGAGGCACCGATGAGCGGGCGAGTGGTGGTTGGCGTCGACGGGTCCGAGACGGCGAAGATGGCGGTTCGCTGGGCCGCGAGGGAAGCGAGTCTCCGCGGCTTGAAGATCCAGCTCATCTCGGTATGGGAGATCCCGATGTACAGCTACGCCTTCGGGTTCGGCATCGCGGAGATGCCGGGGGAGATGCGGGAGGGCCTGGTCGAGCGGGCCGAGGAGATCTTGGCGGACGCGCTCGATGAAGCCCGCGCCGCGGCCCGCGACGTCGAGATCGAGACCCACGCGGTCGAGGGGCAAGCGGCGAACGTGCTCCTGGACGTGGCCGAAGGCGCGGATCTGCTGGTGGTGGGATCTCGTGGTCTGGGCGGCTTCCGCGAGCTGTTGCTCGGCTCGGTGAGCCAGCAATGTTCCCAGCACGCGCCGTGCCCGGTCGTCATCGTGCGACACGTGGTGGATGAGGCCGCTTGAGTGACAGGCGCGGCTAGGCGACCAGCGGGTCGCTGATCAGGACGGGCGCGCTGGTCGGCTGTGAGGGGCAGGAGCTCGGCTCCACGGTGACCGCCATCCGGTCGGCATCCGCAAGGTCCGCATCGACGAACGCCACGATCGATCCGTCGTGCGGGCGAACGCATCCGCCGCTCACCGCTGTCGACCCCTGCAGCATCCAGATCGCGTACACCTTGTCCGACCCCGGGTCCGGGAAGTCTGAGCCCACGAACAACGCTCCCGGCTTCCCCGGCTCGTATGCCATGGCGAGCTCCCCCGTGTCGCCGGTGAAACCCACCACCGTCTGGCTCGTCGAGACCGTGACCTCGGTCGAGCGTCCCGGGCCGACGATCGCCACCGTCGAGATCACCAGCACCACGACGGCGGCCGCTGCCACGAGCGCCGGCCATGCGCGACCACGCCGGGAACGTCGTGCCCCGAGCTCGTCGGCCGGGATCACTGAGGGCGGGGGAGCGGCGTCCTGCGTGGCGGGATGCGTCGCGCGCCTGAGGATCTCGTTCGCCTGTTCCAGGTCGACGGGCGTCGGATCGAGCGCGAAACCAAGACGGCCGGCGGTCTCGGCGTACTCATCCCTCAGTCGGCGGCACTCCTCGCAATCGCCGTGCGCGGCGAGCTCGCGATCCAACCGTGCCACGTCGTCGCCGTCCAACCCACCGAGCGATCTGATCGCAAGGAGCTCCTCGATCACGGCGTGGTCGCGCGTCATGGCTCCTCCTGGATGAGGGCGGATCTCAGGCGGCGCATGCCCAGGAGCGTGCGGGATTTCACGGTGCCGAGCGGCAGCCCGGTGGCCTCCGCGATCTGGGTCTGGGACATCCCGTCGAAGTACATACGCTCCAACACATCCCTCTGTGCCTCCGGCAGCTCGTCCAAGGCGGCCCGCACGCGTCGTCGCTCCTCCGGCAGCCCGATCTGCTCGACGACCTCGTCGGCGGGATCAGACTCCCGATCGACCTCCTGCTGTGCGGATCGTTCCGCGCGGCGGCGGTACGACTCTTCGCGGCGAACCAGATCCACCGCCCGATGGTGCACCATGCCCATGAGCCACGACTTCACGGAGCCGCGCTGATCGTCGTACGCGGCCGGGTTGCGCCACAGCGCCATGAACGCTTCCTGCACGATCTCCTCCGCCAGGTGCGATTGCCGCACGACGCGCATCGCGAGGGACCTGGCGCTCGGCGCGTAGCGGCCGAACAAGCCACGGAACGCTTCCTCGTCACGACGGCGTATCCCCTGCACCAGCTCGCGGTCGCGAGCCTCAGCGAGGTCGATAGCCTCCACCGGCTCGCTCCGGAGATGGGTCACACGTCGAACGATCAGGGAGTTCGCTGCTGCTCCTCCTGGTGCGGACAAGTCTCACGGTGGATGTCGAGGGGTATTCGCAGCTCATGAACCCTCGGATCGTCCGCGCTCGGTCTGGGCGGCCAGGCGTCGGTCGGCGGTCGAGAAGATCTGTTCCAGCGTGCTCGGCTGATCGGGGTCGTAGAGCGCGCTTCCCACAGAGAGCGAGAGCTGCCGGGGATGGTCGAGTCGCGCGTCGTTCACGGCGATCGCCTCCACCAGGCGCGAGAGCACGAGCGCCTCCGCTCCGCGCGCCTCGCCGGTGAGCAGGACGCAGAACGTGTCCTCGCTGATCCGGGCTGGCACGTCCGCGTCGCGGACCGCCTCGAGCACCAGGGACGCGGCCTCGCGCGCCACCGCCGCGGCTTCGTCCGGCCCGCTCGCGGCGACGATCTCTCGTTGCCCTTCCAGGCGGACGAACAGGAACACCACGGGCGCGTGGCTGCGGTCTGCCATCCGCAGGTGGTGCTCGGCGATCGGGGCGAACCCGCGGAGGTTGGGCAGCCCCGTCTCCTCATCCTGCGTGGCGAGCTCTCGCCGGAGCCGCCGGACGGTGACGGCGTATCGGACCGCGCGCGGGAGCATCCCGGGGGGATCGCTCCACGAACGAGGTGATCGTCGGCCCCCGCATGCATGGCGACGGTACCGTCCGCGGCATCCTCCGGAGTCGTGATGACCACCACGGCCGCGGCGGGTGCGTGCGCGCGGACCGACGCCAGCACCTCGAGCGGTTCACCCGCGAGCGAGAGGACTACGACGTTAACGTCGGTCGGAGCGGAGCCGTCCAGGCGTTGGGCGCGATCGACGGTGAACCCCTCTTCGTTCATGAGCTCTCGTTCGAGCTCGTCGTCGATACCGACGACGAGCGCCCGGATCGGATCCTGGTCATGCGCCCCCTCGTGCCTGGTCGTTCGGTCATCCTAGTCGGGGCGTTCGGCCGGCGGATGCGCCCGATGCCTCCACAGGAATGCCATGGGCCCGTGAGGACCCATCGGGGCGCCACAGGTACGCTTGAGCCGATGACATCCCAGCCGGGTCACGAGCGGTCGCCGCACGCCCATCGCACGCTGTTCCGGGCACTGATCGGGATGACGGCGAGCCTCTCGCTCGTCGTTGCCGCGGTATCGGCGTACGCCTACGTCGGCTACCTCCAAGCCCAGGGAGGCATCACGCGGATCCCGTTGTCGCCGGTGCCGAGCGGTAGCCCCGAACAGCGCGACTTCGGTCCGTGCGTCGACAACGTCTGCAACTACCTGATCCTCGGCAGCGACTCGCGGGCGGGCCTCTCACCCCAGGAACAGGTGCAGTTCGGAACGAACGCGGACATCGGTGGATCCCAGCGATCCGACGTGATCATGCTCGTCCACACCGATCCGAAGCTGCAGAAGGCGATCGTATTGTCGTTCCCGCGCGACCTCTGGGTGAACATCCCGGGGATGGGGATGGACAAGATCAACGCGGCGTTCTCGGGCGGCCTGGCCGGGTTCGGCGCCCAACGGGTCGCCAAGACGGTCGAGCAGTTGACCGGCCTCAAGATCAACCACGTCCTCTACGTGGATCTCGCCGGCTTCCAGGGGATCGTCGACACGCTGGGCGGGGTCACGATGTGCATCCCGACCGCGATGACGGATCCGCTCACCGGCCTGGACGTCAAGGCGGGGTGCCAGACGCTCAACGGCTACCAGGCGCTCGCCTACGTGCGGACGCGCCATCAGCCGTGCGACCTGGTTCCCGACTTCGCGCGGATCGGCCGGCAGCAACAGTTCCTCCGCGCGGTGCTGAACCGGCTCCTGTCGCCGGGCGAGATCGCGAAGGCCCCGTCGCTCATCCGACCCGTCGCCCGGAACCTGGTCGCCGACCAGGGCTTCGATCTCGCGGACGTGGTCTACCTGGTCAAGCAGCTCGAGGGGATCTCGACGGGCGCGGTGGAGTTCCGGGCGGTTCCCGGCGTCGGCGCAACCGAGGGAGGGCTGGACGTCGTGCTTCCCGACCCGGTCGCCGGGCAGATCTTCGCGCGGATCCGACAGGGCAAACCGCTCGGCGACCTCGGTCAGAACCTGGCCGGGACGGCTCCGTCGGAGGCGAACATCGCCGTTCCGGTCGTCGATCACGATTCGGCAGGGACGGCCGCGAAGGTCGAGCAGATCTTGAACGACGCCGGATTCGACACGTCTGCCGGGCATCGTCGACTACGCGACGTACGGCTCCGACGTCAAGGGCTCCGTCATCGCGTACAAGGCCGGACACCAGAGCGACGCGGAGGTCGTGCAGAAGTACTTCCCGAACCTCCCGCTCCTCGAGGTGAAGGCGAACACGTTGAAGGGCAGTCCGGTGGCGGTCTTCATCACCGGAGGCTTCGTCCTGCAGCCGGTGGGCAGCGGCGGCGGCTCGACGAGCTGCATCCCGTCGGAGTCCTGATGCGGGCGCTCATCCTGGCGGGGGGCGAGGGCTCGCGGCTCCGCCCCATCACGCACACCAACGCGAAGCAGCTGATCCCGATCGCGGGTGCGCCGATCCTGTTCCATGCGCTGGAGGCGATCCGCGACGCGGGCATCACCGACGTCGGGATCGTGATCGGGCAGACCGGGGACGAGATCCGTACCGCCGTGGGGGACGGATCGACCTGGGGGCTCTCGGTGTCCTACATCCAGCAGGAGGCACCGCTCGGTCTGGCGCACGCGGTCATGACGGCCCGCGACTTCGTCGCGGGCCAGCCCTTCCTGATGTACCTCGGTGACAACGTGCTGCTCGAGGGTCTGAAGCGGTTCGTCGACGAGTTCGAACGGACGCGTCCGGATGCGCAGATCTTCCTCGCGCGCGTGCCGGAGCCGGAGCGGTTCGGCGTCGCGGTGCTCGACGGGGACCGGGTGGTGCGCTTGGTCGAGAAGCCGACGTCGTTCGTGAGCGACCTGGCGCTCGTCGGCGTGTACCTGTTCGACGACTCGATCCTGGAAGCTGCCGACACGCTCGAGCCGTCGCGCGCGAGGGGAGTACGAGATCACCGAGGCGATCCAGTGGTTGATCGACCACGGCAAGACCGTGCGAGCGGAGATGGTCAGCGCGTGGTGGAAGGACACCGGTCGTCCCGCCGATCTGCTCGAGGCGAACCGCGTGATGCTCTCGGTCGTGAGCCCCGGCGTCGAAGGCGACGTCGACGACCGCTCCACGCTCGAGGGAAGCATCCGTCTCGCCGTCGGTGCGAAGGTGATCCGTTCCGAGCTGCGAGGTCCGGTCGCGATCGGGCCCGGCGCGGTCATCGAGGATTCGGTCGTCGGTCCGAACGTGTCCGTCGAGCGCGACGTGCGGATCATGCGGAGCTCGGTGGAGGACTCGATCGTCATGGAGGGCTGCCAGATCGTGGACGTGCACGGCCTCGCCACGTCGATCCTCGGACGCAACGTCGAGGTGCTGCATTCCGGTGCGGGGGCGTGCATCGTCTGGTCGTCGGCGACCAGAGCCGCGTCGAGCTGTACTGAGTCTCCGCTAGCCTTCACGGGTGCGAGTCGTGATCGATGCTCGGCCGGCGCTCGATCCTCGGCGCACCGGCGTGGGCCAATACACCCAGCAGCTGATCCGGTACCTGCCGATCACGGATCCCGACGACGAGTTCGTCGCGTGGTACCTCCATGCACGCGGCCTGCTGCGCCCTCGCCGGTTCTTCGCCGACGTGCGCGCCCGCAACCTCACCGAGAAGGCGTCGCGGTTCCCCGCGCGGATCTTCCAGCCGGCGTCGTACCGGCTGGGCGTGCCGCGGGTGGAGTGGCTCGTCGACTTCGACCTGTTCGTGGCGACGAACTTCCTGGCTCCCGCCACCGATCACCGGGACCGCGTCGTCCCGGTCGTCCACGATCTCGCGTTCCAGCACTTCCCGGAGTCGGCGCCGCACATCGATGAGCGATGGCGGCGTCGGTTCGCGGCGACGCTCGCCGAGGCGCCGGCCATCATCGTGCCGTCCACGTCCGCAGCGGAGGATCTCCGCGAGTCGTTCGGGGTTGCCGGGAGCGCGGGTCCACGTGGTGCATCACGGTGTCGATGCGGAGGCGTTCGCGCCGGTCTCGGATGCCGCCGTCGATGCCGTCCGACGCCGGTTCGGCATCCCCGGTCCCTACGTGTTGTTCGTCGGCGGCATCGAGCCCCGGAAGAACCTCGAGCAGCTCGTGCGGGCGTTCGCCGTGAGCGACTCCGGCCACCTCTCGCTCGTGCTCGCTGGCGGTTCGGTTCGCTGGTACCCGGAGGCGACCGAGCGGCTGGACGCGGCTATCCAGTTGCTCCCGGAGAGCGTGCGGGCGCGCATCGTGCGCACGGACTACGTGAGCGAGCGCGACAAGCTGGCGCTCCTGTCCGGCGCGACCCTGCTCGCGTATCCGTCGATCTACGAAGGGTTCGGGTTCCCGGTGCTGGAAGCGTTCGCGGCGGGCGTGCCCGTCCTGACGTCCAACGTGTCCTCGCTGGTCGAGGTGGCCGGAGAGGCCGCGGTCCTGGTGGATCCGGCGGACGTCGATGCGATCGCCGCCGCCCTCTCGGAGCTGGTGGCCGACGAAGACCTCCGCGCGGTGCTCTCGGCTGCCGGCGTCGCACGGGCGTCGCGGTTCACGTGGGAGGCGACGGCGCGCGCGACCGCGGCCGTGCTGCGGGAGGCGGCCTCCGTGACGGCTTCCGGGGAAGGTCCCGGCCCACCTCCACGGTAGACTTCACACGTCCCGGTCCCTCTGCGAGGTCCACCATGACTCCCGATATCAACGTCCTCGTCACGGGCGGCGCCGGTTTCATCGGCTCCCACCTGGTCGATGCATTGCTCGAACGCCCCTCGACCACGGTGACGGTGCTCGACCGTCTTTCGACCGGAGGCAGCCGCGCGAACCTGGAAGCGCACGACGACGATCCCCGCCTGCGGTTCGTGCTCGGCGACGTC
Organism: uncultured Actinomycetes bacterium; assembly: GCA_963723855.1. Classification (GTDB taxonomy): domain Bacteria; phylum Actinomycetota; class UBA4738; order UBA4738; family HRBIN12; genus JBBQVZ01. The sequence continues at coordinate 31,679 of CAVRSI010000027.1, forward strand.
GCCGACGCCGACCTGGTGGACCGATCGGTCGCCGATGCTCACTGGGTGATCCACGCGGCCGCCGAATCGCACGTCGACAGGAGCATCGACGACCCCGGCGAGTTCCTGCGCACGAACGTCAGCGGCACGCAGGTCGTGTTGGAGGCGAGCCGCAGGCACGACGTCCGGATGTTGATGCTCTCCACGGATGAGGTCTACGGGCCCGGCCGGCCGGATGACAGCGTCTTCGACGAGACGCATGCGCTTCAGCCCGCTAGCCCGTACGCCGCGAGCAAGGCGGCGGCCGACCTGCTCTGCAGCGCGTACGTCGTGACGTACGGAGCTCCGGTCACGATCGTGCGCGGGACCAACGCGTTCGGACCGCGTCAGATCGAGCGCGTGATGCCGACGTTCTCGATCTGCGCCCTCGAGGGTCTGGCCCTGCCCGTCTACGGCGCGGGCAGGCAGCGACGCGAGTTCCTCTTCGTCACGGATTGGGTCGACGCCGCGCTCACGGTGCTCGAGCACGGCGAGCCCGGCGGCATCTACAACATCGGGGGCGGGCACGAGCTGGAGAACCTGGAGTTGGCGCAGCGGATCTGCGCGTTGGCCGGCGTGCCCGAGTCGCAGATCTCGTTCGTCGCCGACCGCCCCGGTCACGACTTCCGGTACGGGTTGCGGTCCGATCGCCTGCGCGGCCTCGGCTGGGAGCCTCGCGTGTCGTTCGACGACGGGCTCGCGCGTACCGTCGAGTGGTACCGCGATCACCTCGCCTGGCTGCGACGCGCGCACGACGTTCCGGTCGTGACGGAGCCGCGCGCGGCCGGAGCGGGGCGATGAGGCTGGTCGTCACCGGGGCGGCGGGCGGGCTCGGACGAGCGTTCCTGCACGCGGTCCCGTCCCACCACCAGGTCCACGCGTTCACGCACGACGAGCTCGACGTCGGCGATCGCGATGCGGTGATGCAGACGATCCCGTTGCTCCGACCCGACGCCGTCCTGCATCTCGCGGCGTCCACCAAGGTGGACGCATGCGAGACGAACCCGGCGCGCCGCCACTCGCGCCAACGCGCTCGGGACGCAACACGTCGCCCTCGCCGCGCGAGCGTGCGGGGCCCCCATCCTGCACGTGTCGACCGACTACGTCTTCGACGGCATGAAGGGCGCGCCGTACGACGAGATGGACACGCCGCACCCCCTCTCGGTGTACGGCCGGACGAAGCTCGCGGGAGAGCGGTTCGTGCGGGACCTGGTTCCGGAGCACTTCATCGTGCGGACGAGCTACGTGTACGGCGCCGGCGACGACTATGCCAGCGGCGCCGTCGAACGGCTGCGCACGGGCGAGAGCGCCGGCGGCATCCAGCGACCGGATCGGGTCGCCGACGTTCGTCCGGCACCTCGCGGATCGGCTGCTGCCGCTGCTGCTCACCGGCCGGTTCGGCACCTATCACCTGGCCGGGTCCGAGCCCGCCTGCTGGTTCGACGTCCTGCAGCGCGCGCGGGAGATCGGTGGGCTTCCCGGGAGCGGTCGACGCGCAGGCGTTCGCGTCGCTCGGCCTCGTCGCGCCGCGTCCGGCCAACTCCGCCTTGGCGAGCGCGTACCTCGAGCACATCGGGATCGAGCCCTTCCCCGCGCTGGACGAAGCCGTCGCGGAGTGGCTCGGCTCGACATCCCAGGACGTGTCGGCCGACGGCGCCGGCTGAGCGGGCGGCGACCGGCCGGATGCTACGCTGACCTGCGCCGATGGCCGCGACCTCCGACCACGATCCCACGATCGACGATCTCTCCCGCGAGCTCTACTGGGCCCAGGAGCGCGTCTCGCGTGCCCGGATGGACACCCCCGAGGTCCGCGACCGGCTCCTCGACCTCTCGATGCAGCTGCGTTCGGACGAGAAGGTGATCATCCCGCAGGGTGAGGGCAACCTGGCGTCGACGTCGCGCTGGCGGCGGAAGCTGAAGTACGGGTTGTTCCGGGTGGCGAGGCCGATCTCGTGGCGGTACGACCGCCTGCTGGCCGACCACGCCGAGCTGACCACGAGCCTCGCGGAGCGGTTGATGGCCCTCGAGGCCGAGGTCGCCCGCCTCCGCGCCGAGATCGAACCCGAGCCGTCGGTCTGCCGAGACGGACGGACCCGCATGAGGGTCGCCGTCCTTCACCCGCAGACCGCGTTCGTCCGCGGCGGTGCGGAGACGCACGCCGAGGGGCTGGTCCGCGCGTTGCGGGCGGCCGGCCACGACGCGGACCTCGTGCAGATCGCGGGCAAGTGGTACCCGGCCTCGCAGCTCGCGCACCAGATGGCGGTGTGGCGGAGCTTCGACATCACCGAGTCGAACGGTCTGAAGGTCGACGCGGTCGTGGGGCTCAAGTTCCCCGCGTACCTCGTGGAGCACGAGCGGAAGATCGTCTGGCTGATGCACCAGCACCGGACCGCGTACGAGCTCTGGGATCACCCCGATGTACGCGGACCTGTCGCGTCAGGAGGACGGCCCGGCGGTCAGGGACATGGTGTGGAACGCCGACCGGCTCGCGTTGAACGAGGCCAAACGCGTGTTCACCAACTCCAAGAACGTGAAGGAGCGGCTGTGGACCTCGCTCCGGATCCCGGCGGAGGTGCTCTACCACCCGTCGCCCGTCATGGAGCATCTGATGGACCAGCCGTCGGGGCCGCTCGGTGAGTACGTGCTGTTCCCGAGCCGGATGGAGAGCCTGAAGCGGCAGTCGCTCGTCGTCGACGCGATGCAGCACGTGAAGACCGCGGTCGGGCTGGTCCTGGTCGGGAAGGGGCCGGACGAGCAGGCGCTCCGCGATCAGGTGGATCGCCTGGGACTGCAGCAGCGCGTGCGGTTCGAGATCGACGTGACCGACGAGCGGTTGTTCCAGCTGTACGGGGCCGCGCTGGCCGTCTACTACGGGCCGTTCGACGAGGACTACGGCTACGTGACGCTGGAGGGGTTCGCCGCCGACCGTCCGGTGGTGACGCTCGCCGACAGCGGCGGCCCGCTCGAGTTCGTGGTCGACGGCGAGACCGGTCTGGTCGCGGCGCCGGAGCCCCGGGCGATCGCGGAGGCGTTCGACCGGCTCCACGCCGACCGCGACCTGGCGTCGCGGCTGGGCGTCGCCGGCAACGCGCTCGTCCGCTCCGAGGTTCCTCGCTGGCCGGACGTCGTCGCACGGCTGCTGGATTGATGCTCCGCGACGTCGTTCGCACGCTCACGCGCCGCGCGGCGCCGGCGGCTCCCGGATCGGTGGGGGAGCTGGTGTTCTCGGGACCGCTGCCGCCGGCTCGGACGGGTGTCGCCACGTACGACCGCGCGGTGCTGGACGGCCTGCGCCGCATCGGGTTCTTCGACCGGCACCGGATGGACGTGCTCTGGCCGATCGAGCCGAAGCACGCCCCGCGGCTGCCGGGGTACCGCCTCGGCGTGTTCGAGCTGGGGAACAACGTCGAGTTCCATCTGGAGGCCTACCGCGCCGCGTTCCTCGCGCAGGTCGTCGCTGATCGTGCTTGCACGACCTGGCGCTCGACGACTTCGTCCGGGGGCTGCGGACGCTCGGCGACCCGCTCGGGTTCATGGCGACGCGTGAGGCCGCCGCGCTCCGGCTCAACCTCCACTCACCGGACGTCGTGCGCAACGAGCCGCTGCGAGAGCCGTGGTGCGCGCACGTCGCTCGTCGCGCTCGCGGCATCATCGTCCACTCCGCGTTCTGCGCCCGGTACCTGGAGGAGGCCGGCTGTCGCACGCCCGTCTTCGTCGTGCCGCATCCCATCGTCGAGTCGGAGACCGACATGCGGCGCGCGGTCGATCGCGCGGCCGAGCTGCGCGCCGGAGCGTGCGGCGAAGGGCATGCGGTCGCTGGTGGTGGCGCCGGGCGACCTCAACCAGGCGAAGCGACTCGACGCCGTGCTGGCCGCCGCGCACGAGCTGGACGACGACGTCCACGTCGTCCTGGTCGGCCGGCGCATCGAGGGCTACGACGTCGACGCGGTCGTCGACGCGGCTCGGCTCGGCGATCGCGTCGTGCTCGCCTCCGATGTCTCCGACGACGACTTCCGCGGATGGCTCGCCGCGGCCGACGTCGTCGTCGACCTGCGGTTCCCGCATCGGGGCGAGGTGAGCGGGTCGCTGATCCGCGCGATGCAGGCCGGCAAGGCGTCGATCGTGAGCGCGACCGGGACGTACCTCGACGTTCCGGACGACGCGGTGCTCCGCGTGGCGCCCGGCCCGACGAGCCCGGGCGAGCTGGCCGAACGGATCCGTTCGCTCCTCGCGGACCCCGACCTGCGGGCCCGGATGGGCGAAGCAGCGCGAGCCCACGTCGACGCGGTCCGGACGTCCGAGGCGACCGCGAAGGGCTACGAGGCGCGCGATCGAGGAGACCCTGCGCCTGGTCCGCGACCCCGCTCACAAGGCCCTCGCGATCTGGGGCAAGGCGCTCGCCGACCTCGGCGCCGACGAGGACGACCTGCGCGAAGGCCTCGGTGTGGACTACGCGCGAGCGCTCGCCACCTTCCGCGGAACGTCATAGAACCTCCGGAATCGCGCGGTCACCCGTTGCTAGACTCGAACGCACCGCGTCTGACCTGCGCATCCACCCGAGGAGCCACGACATCACGGCCGCATTGAGCGTCACCGAACGCACGTCCGAGTCGCTCTCGCTGCGGCCGGTCGCGCGCGTCCGAGAGCTGTACGCCTACCGCGAGATCCTGCTGAACCTCGTCCGCAAGGAGCTGAAGGTCAAGTACACGGCGTCGATCCTCGGCGCGGTCTGGTCGATCCTGAACCCCATCGTGTTCCTGGCGGTCTTCACGTTCGTGGTGAAGGTCCTGGGCAACGCCACCCCGCACTACCCGGTGTTCCTCCTATCGGGGTTGCTCGCCTGGAACCTGTTCTCGGTGGCGGTCGGCAACGGGACCCGGTGCGTGATCGACAACGGCAACCTCGTGAAGAAGGTGGCCTTCCCCCGCGAGATCCTCCCGCTATCCGTGATCGGCGTGGTGCTCGTGGACTTCGTCCTGCAGTCGGCGGTGCTGTTCCTGTTCATGATCGTGAGCGGGTACGGGTTCCACCTCGAGGCGCTCGTCCTGTATCCGCTGTCGTTCGCGACCCTCGTGGTGTTCTCGACGGCGATGGTCTTCTGGGTGTCGGCGTTGAACGTCCGGTACCGCGACGTGCAGCACCTGATCGGCCTGGCGCTGCTGGTGTGGTTCTGGATGACGCCCATCGTGTATCCGGGAGGACTGGTTCAGGACAAGCTGACCGCGGCGACGGCGCCGTGGTCCCCGCACCTGTGGACCGTGTACCTGCTCAACCCCCTCACGCCGATCGTCTCCGGGTTCCAACGGGCGCTGTATGCGACGGTCTCGCCCGGAGGTACCCGGGTGCTCCCGGACGTGAGCGTGCTCTGGCTCGTCGCGGTCATCGGCGCCGTGCTGGTGTGCTCCTGTCTGTTCTTCCTGTACACGTGGCGGCTCTTCTTCCGGCTCTCGGGCGACTTCGCGGAGGAGCTGTGAACACCGCGCTCGAGGTCGAGGACGTCTCGAAGGTCTTCCGCCTCTTCCGCGAACGGCCGAGTTCGCTGAAGCAGCGCGTGCTGTCGGGGCGCATGCGGGCCGAGGACTTCTGGGCGCTCCGCGACATCGCGTTCGCGGTGGAGGAGGGGTCGTCGCTCGGATTGATCGGCCACAACGGCTCGGGCAAGACCACGCTGCTGAAGTGCATCGCCGGCATCCTCCGGCCGACGTCCGGGGTGATCCGCTACCGCGGAAGGGTCGCGGCGTTGCTGGAGCTCGGAGCCGGGTTCCACCCGGAGCTCACCGGCCGCGAGAACGTCTACCTGAACGCCTCGTTCCTGGGGCTGTCGCGTAAGGACACGGATCGCGTCTACGACGACATCGTCGCGTTCGCGGAGCTGCAGGACTTCATGGATAACCAGGTGAAGTTCTTCTCATCGGGCATGCTGGTCCGGCTCGGGTTCGCGGTGGCCGTGCACGTGGAGCCCGACATCTTGTTGATCGACGAGGTGCTCGCCGTCGGCGACGAGGCGTTCCAGGCGAAGTGCCTCGATCGGGTCCGGAGCTTCCAGGCGGAGGGCCGGACGATCGTGTTGGTGACGCACGCGCTCGACACCGTCCGAGCGGTCTGCGACCGGGCGGTCATGCTCGACCACGGGCGCATCCACGCGATCGGCATGCCCGACGACGTGGTGCGCGAGATGCGATACGTGTTGCTGGGCGTCACCGACCCGGGGTTCATCGCCGAGGAGGGGAGCCGCGAGGCCGAGATCGAGGCGGTGGAGTTGATCCGCGCGTCCGGCGCCGGCGACGGCCCCGTGCTCCGCGACGATCCGTTGACGATCCAGATCGACGTCCGGACGAACGAGCCCGTGGACGATCTCGATGTGGACTTCGCGGTGCTCGACGGAGCGACGAACCATCCGGTGATCGAGGAGCGAACCTCGAGCAAGGGCATCGTGATCGATCGGTTCGACGGGAAGAAACGCGTGCGCTTCCGGATCCCGTCGTTCCCGTACACCGCGGGCAAGTACTGGGTCACGATCGGCCTGTCGTCGCGCACCACCGGCCATCTGTTCCATGTGCAGACGCAGCGGTACCTGTTCGAGGTGATCGAGGTGCCTCGCGTGCAGGAGCACATCGAAGTCGTCGTCGAAGCCGAGGTCGAGGACCTGTGAGCGACAGCGCTCCGTCCCAGGACGTCACCAGAACGGAAGGGAAGCAATCAACCATGCTGATCGGACTGATCCTCTTCTCCGTGCTGCTCGCCGCCGGCGCCCAGCTCACGCTGAAGCACGGCATGAACCAGGTCGCCGACAGCTCCGGCGTGCTCACCCTGTCGTCGGCGTCCATCAAGGATGTCGTGTCGACGCCCGCGGTCTGGGCTGGCCTCTTCCTGTTCGGGCTGTCCGCGATCGTCTGGCTCGCGGTGCTTTCGCGGACCTCGCTCTCGTTCGCGTATCCGTTCGCGTCGCTCACGTACGTGTTGATCCTGCTCGCCGACCGATTCCTGTTGCACGAGCAGGTTCCCCTCCTGCGCTGGGCGGGCGTGTTCTTCATCATGGTCGGCATCGTGCTGGTCGCGCAGACGCCCCATCGATGACGGCGGCCCGCGAGGCGGAGCTCGCCGTCGTCATCGTGAACTTCAACACCGGGGACTACCTCGAACGGTGCCTCGCGTCCCTCCAGGCCCATCGCGGAGCGATCGACGTCGACGTGCTCGTGATCGACAACGCGTCGCACGACGGCAGCCACACGATGGCGATCGCCGCGCATCCGTGGGCGCGCCTCATCGAGAATCGGGAGAACGTCTTCCTCTCGCCCGCGTGGAACCAAGGTATCCGCGAGACCGTCGCGCCGTACGTCCTGCTGCTGAACCCCGACACGGAATGGTGGACGGGAACGCTCGCCGACTTCGTCGAGGTCGCGCGTACCCACCCGCGAGCGGGGATCGTGGGGCCGATGGTTCGGAACACCGACGGGAGCGTGTATCCGAGCGGCAGGCAGATCCCGAGCGTCGTGGACGCCGCGGGTCACGCGTTCATCGGCCCCTTCGCTCCGGGCAACCGTTTCAGCAGGCGCTACCGCATGCAGGGATGGGACCGAACCACCGAGCGCGAGGTCGACTGGGTATCGGGCTGCTGCATGCTCCTGCCCCGCAAGGTGTTCGACGAGGTGGGCCTCCTCGACGAGTCGTTCCTCCTCTACGGCGAGGAACTGGACCTGGCCACGCGGCTCCGCGGCGCGGGATGGTCGGTCCTGTTCACGCCGAGGGTCGAGGTCCTCCACGCGATCGGCGTGTCGACCGGGCGCTCCCGCCGGATGACGCTGATGCACTCCGCGAGCATCTACCGGTACTACCGCAAGCACCGCGCGGCCGGATGGCGGAAACTGACGCTGCCGGTCGCGTGGATGGCACTGCGCGTGCGCGCCGAGGTCGCGTGGATGAGAGGGAGGTTCGCCGGATGAAGGCGGTCGTGCTGGTCGGGGGTGAGGGCACGAGGCTCCGACCCTCTGACCGAGACCATCCCCAAGCCGTTGGTGCCCTTGATGGATCGGCCGTCGCTCGATCACGTCCTGGACCATCTCGCCCGTCACGGCGTCCACGAGGTGGTCCTGTCGTCTCCGTACCTGGAGGACATGTTCGATCCGTTCATCCGGTCGCGCCACGGCGATCCCGCGATCACGTGGATCACCGAGACCGCGCCGCTCGGCACCGGCGGGGCGGTCGTGAACGCGCTCGCCTCGCTGGGCGACGAACCGTTCTTCGCGCTGAACGGCGACATCCTCACCGACCTGGACCTGACCGCGATGCTCGCGTTCCACCGGGAGCGCGGCGCGGACGCCACGATCGCGCTCCACCACGTCGAGGATGCGCGCGCGTTCGGCTTGGTGTCTGACCGCCGCGGACGGGCGGGTGGAGGAGTTCCGGGAGAAGCCGGAACTGGCGATCCCCGGCGACATCAACGCCGGCACGTACCTGTTGGACCCGGCGATCCTCGAGGGTTGGACCGCGGGGGAGCATGTCTCGATCGAACGCGAGGTGTTCCCGGTGGTCATCGCCGCGGGACACGGCGTGTTCGGCTTCCTCTCGGATCCGTACTGGCTCGATCTGGGGACGCCCGCGCAATACCTGGAGGCGCACTTCGACCTGTTCGAAGGCAAGGTCCGGGGCGTCTCCTATCCGGCGCCATGGATCGACCCGACGGCCGACGTCGACGTGCGCGCGCACCTGGGGCGCTGGGTGGCGGTCGGGCCGGGAGCCGTCATCGGGGCCGGCGCGCAGATCGACGACTCGGTGATCCACCGCGACGCGGTCGTGGAGGCGGAGGCGCGCATCGTGGCGTCGGTCCTGGGCCCGGGGTCCCGGGTGGGATCGGGGGCCACCCTGATGGGATGCGTTCTGGGGGAAGGGTCCCGGGTTGCCGACGGCGCGGACCTGGACGGGGCACGGGTGCCGGCCGGCACGGAGGCGGTCGGGGAGTAGCTTCTCCGGTCCGGCCGGTTCCGTGTGTTACGGTGCGGCCTCCGACCGGGGAACCCTTCCATGCGACGCATCCGTTCACTCGCGCTCGTCGTCGCCGTCTCGGCGGCCCTCGTCCCCGCGCCCGCCGCGCGCGCGGATGGCCCCATCACGTTCTACGGCAGCGGTTGGGGACACGGGCTCGGCCTGTCCCAGTGGGGCGCGTACGGGCTGGCGACCAAGGGGTGGTCGGCGACCAAGATCCTCACGCACTTCTACAGCGGCACGAAGGTGTCGAAGAGCGCGGGTCATCCAGGTGACATCCGGATCGCGCTCGCGTCGGCCGAAGACGCGTTGCATCTGACGGCGGCGGCCGGGCCGGTGCGTCTGTCCGTGGAGAAGGCGGTCGGGGGCACGCTCGTCGGCAAGATCCCCGACGGCGAGACGTGGGTCGTCCGATCCGTCGACGGCGGGTACCAGGTGCACGACGCGACCGGCGCCGTGGTCGGCGGGAAGACCTGGGGCAGCGCCACATCCGATCTCTTCGCGACGTACGCCGACCACGGCGCGCGCGTCACGGTGCCCGAGGGTGGGGCGACCTACAACCGCGGCACGCTCGAGTTCAACCTCACGACGTGCGCCAACGGCTGCTCGCTCCGGCTGATCCTGCGGGTGCCGTTCGAGGAGTACCTGCTCGGGATCGGCGAGGTGCCGAGCAGCTGGCCCGCGGAAGCGCTGCGAGCGCAGGCGATCGCCGCGCGGAGCTTCGCGCTCTACAAGCTCCGGAAGTACGGCCTGCAGCCGACGTGCAACTGCGACCTGACGGACGGCTCGAACGACCAGGTGTACATCGGGTGGGACAAGGAGGGCGGCCTCGACGGCGCGCGTTGGGTCAAGGCGGTCCGGTCGACGGCCGGCTCGATCGTGACCTACCACGGAGCGGTGGCGCTGACGGTGTTCACTGCGTCGGACGGCGGGCACACGGAGGACCTGAACGTGCAATGGGGGACGCCGCTGTCGGAGTTCCCCTACCTGGCGGGCGTCTGCGATCCCGGCGACTACACCCCCGCCAACCCCTGGACCGATTGGTCACGCCCGTTCACCATGAGCGCCCTCACGTCGGCGCTCGTTCCGTACACCGGAGACATCGGGGCGGTAGCGGGCTTCGGGAACATCACCCGCGGGGTCTCCGGGAGGATCGAGGATGCCGTCGTGCACGGGGCCGACGCGGACGGCACCATCACCGGGAGCGAGCTCCGATCGGCGCTCTCGCTTCCCGACGACCGCGTGTGGATCAACGTGGACAAGAACGTCGTCGGCGCCATCCGCTCGAAGTACGACTCGCTGATGTGCGAACCGGGCCTTCCCACGTCCACGTCGAAGCCGCTCGCCGGCGGAGCCCGGCAGACGTTCCAGACGGGGGCGATCTATCGCAACGGCGCGCTCGATGCCACGGTGTGGCTGAAGGGCCCGGTCTACGAGGAGTACCTGGCCGTGGGGGGCGCTCCGGGGCGGCTCGGCCTGCCCCTCGCGGATCCGCGCAACATCGGGAGGCTCCGTGGCATCCACTGTCCGGACGGCTGCTCGCGCGGCGTGTTCGAGCACGGACGCATCTACTGGAACGGCGGCCTCGGAGCGTTCGCTCTGTGGGGGAACGTCTTGTCGTTCTACCTCGATCGGGACGGAGCGACCGGATCGCTCGGTTTCCCCACGTCCCGCGTGCAGGCGCACGACAACGGCTCGTCCTCGGCGACGTTCGAGCACGGCACGATCACGTGCGGCAGCGGCGGGAACTGCCGGACATCCTGAGCGCCGGCTCCGCGAGCCGGCGCTAGCAGCCCTTCGCCGAGCTTCCCCTCGGGCGCGTTGCTGGTGCACACGAACGCTTCGATGAACCCTCTGGCGATGTTCGTCGTTTGCGGTCCGCTCACCGTTGCGGGACACGTCTGGAGCTTGTTCCATGCGGCCAGGGCGAACGCTGTTCCGTCCGGCAACGGCGTGTAGGGGGCGAGGATCACGTTGTGGCTCTCGTTCGCGATCGTCGTGAGCCGGGCAACGATCGCGGGCGAGAGCGCGCCGCCGCCGGACTGCCGGTAGTACATGATCACGGCCCCGTGCTCCAGGTTGTGCACGGCGTTCGTCTCCTTGATCGGCGCCGAGTACACCCGCGGCGGGATCGGGAGCGGCGTCGGGTCGTGGTACCCGGACGTCGCCGGGTGCTGGTCGTACGTGTAGCTCGCGCCTGGTTCGAGGTGCAGGCCGCCGGGGGCGCTCGCCGCGGGCGTCTGGACCTCGCTGCACCCGGCCGCCTTCGCCGCGTCGACGGCGGCCTGCGGGAGGGGGCGAGGGCTCGCCGCGCGCTGCAGGTAGAACACGACGCCGACGCCGATGACCCCGATCAGAGCGAACGTGCCCAACCGCCGCAGCCGCGCCGATCGCTCGGCGCGCTTGCGCTGCGCCTCCCTCGCCTGCCGCGCCAGCTCCTTGCGTTCCCGCCGCTCGGGGCTGGCCCCACTTGATGCGGGCGGCGCCGCAGGGCCGGTCACGGGGCGGCGCGGCTTGCGCCTCTTCTTGTTCGCCATGACGCTAGATCGGCGTGGTCGGCTCGCGCGCGACGCCCTTGTAGGTCTGGCCGCCGTACCCCGGAACCTCGAACTGCGACGAGAAGTCGAACGCGACCGGAAGGCTCACGCTGGCACAGGTCTGGAGACGGTGCCAGGCGACGACGGCCATCTGGACGCCGGCGGGCAGCTGGCCCGCGTCGCCCTGATCCGGATAGTCGTACGGGGCGATGATGATCTTCGCCTGGCCCACGTCCGCGTCCGACGCCGGTTGCCCGTAGAAGGCCTTGAGGTCGTCCAGCGCCTTCCCCGTCGTACCCGGCGCGTACCAGATGATCACCGCGCCGTGCTCGAGCGAGTGGATCGTCCGGTAGACGTCCGGTGGCGAATCGTAGATCCCGGCGGGGAGGGGCGACGGGTCATGTGGTCCGGATGCAGGCGGCGTCGTCGGGTACGTCGAGAGCTTCGGCGGTGTGGTCAGATCGGCGGAGGAGCCGATGTGCTCGTGGTCGATCGCGGGGTCGGCTCCCGGTGCGTCCGCGTAGTTGGGCGTCTCCTGCACGGCATCGCAGCCGGCCGACGTCGTGGCCGCCGACGCCTGGGAAAGGACCGTTTCCGCGGACGGGATGCCGCTCGCATTGGCGTCGCTTCCCCCCGAGGTCAGGAAGACCGCGACGACGGCGATGGCGACGGCGACGACGACGAGCCCCAGCCCCAGCGTCCGGTTCCGGCGTCGACGAGCCATCGAACGCTGGATCGCTTCGCGCTTGAGCCGGGCCTCCTCGCGCCGCTCGGCTTTGGTCGGGCGCCGCCCTAGATCGCCCTCGTTGCTTCCTGTCACGTCGATACCTCTCGTCGTCTCTCGGGTCCGCAAGCTTACCGACAGCCCGCGCGATTGCGCCGTACCACGCCCTCCCTATGCCGGGACCGTCCTTCCCCGTGGGATGGCCCGTGTTCAGGGCTCCATCGTGCCCTCGCGGAAGAGGTCCTCGTCGGGCGGGCGAACCAGGTCGGCGCCGCGGCCGGGTGGGGCGGCACCGATGTCGATGCCACGCACGAGCGCCGCAGGCACGCGGGCGCTCTTGCCCATGACGAGGCCGCTCGCCGCGGCCACCTCGTCCGCAACGGCGACCACCGTCACCTCCAGCTCGCGCCCGTGATGGTCGGGTTCTCCGCGGAGATCGACCAACGCGGGGAGGCCGGCGCATCCGATCGCCACGTTCACGAGTCCGTTGCGCCAAGGACGCCCGAACGTGTCGGTCATCACGACCCCCAGGCGCGAGAGACCGAGCAGCGAGCTGAGCGCCGCCCTGATCGCCTCCGTGGACCCGTCGGGATCGAGCGGCAGGAGCGACACGAACCCCGCCTCGACGTTGGACGCGTCCACGCCGGCGTTGGCGCAGACGAAGCCGTGGCGCGTCTCCGCGATGATCAGCTCGCCACGCCTGGCGACGACCCGGCGGGTCTCACGTTCCACCCACGCCGAGCGCCCCTCGCCCTCGTTGGGGACGACCCGTCCCTCGGCCTTCGACACGACCTTCTGCGTGATCGCGACGACGTCTCCCTCTCGCACCCCCAGGGCTCGCAGCGGCTCCGCGAGCATCGTCGCGAGGTCGTCACCCTCGCGGATCTCCGGCAGTCCCTCGACCGGCCAGATCTCGATCGTCACGGCGCCAGCTCGACGGCTACCCGGGCCACCGCGGCTGCGACCTCGTCGTCGCGCATCACGGTGTCGGTGACGGCCACACTGACCCCGAGCTCGTCCGCGATCGAGGACGCGGCATCACGGTCGCGTTCGTCGATCACCCACCCGGAGAGCAGGTCGCGGTACGCGCGCGCCGCGCCCGAACGCCGACACATCGAGCCCGACGGCGGGCATCAGCTTGTCGGCCATGCCCGCGAGCGGCGCGCCGCCGACGATCGGCGAGACGCCGACCACGGGCCCGGGCCGGCCGGCGACGGCTTCCCGCACGCCGGGGACCGACAAGATCGGCCCGATCGATACGACGGGGTTCGACGGGCACAGGAGCACGACGTCGGCATCGGTGATCGCGTCGAGGACTCCGGGCGCGGGGATCGACTCGTTCGATGCCCTCGAACCGGATCCCCTTCACGGGATCCTCCGCGTGCCGTTTCACCCAGTACTCCTGGAAATGCAGGTCGAGCGGCTCGCCGGCAGCGTCGATCACGTCGATCCTGGTGGTGACGGTGTCGTCCGACATCGGCAGCACGTCGATCCCGACGCCCGAACAGCATGGTGCAGAGAGCGGCCGTCGCCTCCGATAGGGTGCGGCCGTCATGCAGGAGCTCCGTCCGCAACACATGTGTCGCGAGGTCGCGATCGCCGAGGTTGAACCAGGCGTCGATCGGCGCCCGAAGCACGCATCGCGTCCATCGCGTTGAACGTCTCGCCGGCCCGTCCCCAGCCCCGTTCGCGATCCATCAGACCGGCCAGCCAGTAGCAGACGGAGTCGAGGTCGGGGGAGATATGGAGGCCGTGGATGAGGATGTCGTCGCCGGTGTTCACGACGACCGTGCGCAGCTCACCGGGGTAGGCGTGGTCGACCCCGCGGAGGAACTTCCCCGCGCCGACCCCACCGGCGAGCGCCACGATCTGCATCGCGGCATAGCGTAGTAGGCTCGCCGGGATGCCCCAGGCGACACCGCAGCAGTTGCGTCGCGCAGTCGCCCGCGCCGGGTCGGGGAAGGCGCTGTCGCTCGACGAGACCGAGGCACTGCTGTGGGCGCGCGGAGACGAGCTCGAGCGGCTCATGGCGGTCGCCTCCGGGCTCCGCGACCTCGGACACGGGCACACGGTGACCTACTCCCGGAAGGTCTTCATACCGCTCACCATGCTGTGCCGGGACCATTGCCACTACTGCACGTTCGCGAAGCCTCCCGCCAAGCTCGACCATCCGTTCCTCACCCCGGACGAAGTCGTGGCCATCGCGGATGCCGGTCGGAAGATGGGATGCAAGGAAGCCCTCTTCACCCTCGGCGACCGTCCGGAGGAACGCTACGACGTCGCGCGCACGTGGCTGGACGAGCGCGGGTTCGGCTCCACCTTGGAGTACGTCCGCGCGGTCGCGATCCGCGTGATCGAGGAGACCGGCCTCCTGCCCCACCTCAACCCGGGCGTGATGAGCTATGAGGAGATGGCGCGCCTGAAGCACGTGAGCGCCTCGATGGGCATGATGCTCGAGACGTCCTCCGATCGGTTGTCGGAGCGTGGCGGTCCGCACTTCGGCTCGCCGGACAAGGTCCCCGCCGTCCGGTTGCGGACGATCGAGGACGCCGGCCGGCTGGCCATCCCGTTCACCACCGGGATCCTCATCGGGATCGGCGAGACGCCGCGCGAGCGCGCCGAGTCCTTGTTCGCGATCCGCGATCTCCATCGGCGGTACCGCCACGTCCAGGAGGTGATCGTCCAGAACTTCCGGGCGAAGCCCGGCACCGCGATGCGGCACGCGCCCGAGCCGGAGGACGAGGAGTTCCTCGCCGCCGTGGCCGCGGCGCGGGTCGTCCTGGGTCCGCACATGAGCGTGCAGGCTCCCCCCAACCTCTCCGACCCCGCGCAGCGTCTGCGTCTCCTCGACGCCGGCATCAACGACTGGGGCGGCGTGTCGCCGCTCACGCCCGACCACGTGAACCCCGAGAAGCCGTGGCCCACGTTGGAGGCGCTCTCGGCGACGACGGCCGAGCGAGGGTTCGTGCTCCGGGAGCGACTCACGATCTACGGCCGGTTCGCCGAGCGGCCCGATCCCTACGTGGCGTCGAAGATGCGCGCGCCGATCGCCGCGTTGCTCGGTGCCGACGGTCTCGCGGTCGAAGGACAGGTTCCCGAACCGGTTGCGTGGCAAGACCCCGACGTCCGATGGAAGCCTCGGACGATCGAGCTGACCTTCGCGAAGGGACCCAACGCCGGGCTCCGGGAGGACGCGATGTCGGTCTACGGCGACTTCGACGCCCTCGACGCGACGCGCGATTGGTCGACGCGCGACGTCGTGCCGGAGCGCCTCGATGTGGAGATCAAGGTCGCCCTCGCGAAGGCGGCGGCCCATCGTTCGATCTCGGATGCGGACGCCCTCGCGCTGTTCCGCGCCGAGGGGCCGGCGCTCGACGCGCTCTGCCGCGTCGCCGACGACCTGCGCGCGGATGCCGTGGGCGACGAGGTCACCTACGTCATCAACCGGAACATCAACTTCACCAACGTCTGCTACGTGGGGTGTCGCTTCTGCGCGTTCGCCCAACGGGAGGTGGACGCGGAGTCGTACACGCTGACGCTCGACCAGGTGGCGGATCGGGCCGAGGAAGCCTGGGCGGCGGGGGCGTCCGAGGTGTGCATGCAAGGCGGGATCCACCCCGACCTCCCCGGAACGTTCTACTTCGATCTGCTCGACGCCATCCGCGTGCGGACCCCCGGGATGCACATCCATGCGTTCAGCCCCATGGAGGTCCTGAACGGCGCCACGAAGCTCGGCATCTCCTTCAAGGAGTTCCTGGAGGAATGCCTGACGCACGGCCTCGGCACGATCCCCGGCACGGCGGCGGAGATCCTCGACGACGACGTCCGGTGGCTCTTGACCAAGGGCAAGCTCCCCGCCGACACGTGGGAGGAGATCGTCCGCACGGCACACGGTCTGGGCATCCGGAGCAGCTCGACCATCATGTTCGGACACGTCGACGCTCCGCCGCACTGGGTCGCGCACATCCGCCGACTCGGGCGTATCCAGGAGGACACGGGCGGCTTCACGGAGTTCGTGCCGTTGCCGTTCGTACACCAGAACGCCCCCATCTACCTGGCGGGCAAAGCGCGCGCGGGAGCGACGTTCGAGGAGAACCTCAGGATGCACGCCATCGCGCGGATCCTGCTCGACGGACTGATCCCCAACGTGCAGGTGTCGTGGGTCAAGCTCGGGATCGACGCATGCCAGACGATCCTGCGGTCCGGCGCGAACGATTTCGGCGGAACGCTCATGGAGGAGACGATCAGCCGTATGGCCGGCGCCGAATGGGGGATCAGCATGTCGCCGGACGGATTCGACGACGCGATCCGCGCGATCGGTCGCGTTCCCGCGGTGCGCACCACGACGTACGGCAGGGTGGACAGCGCGCGAAACAGTCAATCGGCTTGACCGTTACGGTCAACGAGCTTGACCATCACTTTTCTGCCTCGAAGCACTTGCACGCGGCGCATCGGCCCGACACCATGAACGAGACAGGGCACGGACTGGCGATGAAGAGGGACGCGAGGCAGGGAACTTTCTCGGTTTACCCCTTGTCACCGAGGACGTTCTTCCCTCAGAATCACATGGATGTGATTTCGGGGGGAGACGAGGCGTGCACCATTACATCCCTTGGCAAGAACGAGCACGGTGTCGTGATTACGACCCAGAGGTTTTCTTCCCCGAGAAGGGAGGCTCATCGAGGGAGGCCAAACGGATCTGCAGCGAATGCCCCGTTCGGATCGAATGCCTCAACTACGCCCTCCGCCGCGATGAACGATACGGCGTGTGGGGCGGGATGAGTGAACGGGAGCGTCGGCGCCTGAAACGTATGGCGTCTTAG
Organism: uncultured Actinomycetes bacterium; assembly: GCA_963723855.1. Taxonomy (GTDB): domain Bacteria; phylum Actinomycetota; class UBA4738; order UBA4738; family HRBIN12; genus JBBQVZ01. The sequence continues at coordinate 48,763 of CAVRSI010000027.1, forward strand.
ATCCAAGGGAAACGCGAAGGGAGGGCAAGCATGGCAGCCAGGAAGACAACGGCTCGCAAGCCCGCGGCTCGCAAGAAGACCGCGGCCCGTAAGCCGGCCGCTCGCAAGAAGACGGCCGCACGGAAACCAGCCGCACGCAAGCCCGCGGCACGCAGGAAGACCGCCGCACGTAAGCCGGCGGCGCGCAGGAAGACCGCCGCACGCAAGCCCGCGGCGCGCAAGAAGACGGCGGCCCGTAAGCCGGCCGCGCGCAAGAAGACCGCCGCACGCAAGCCCGCGGCGCGCAAGAAGACAGCCGCACGTAAGCCGGCCGCGCGCAAGAAGACGCAGCACGCAAGCCGCCGCGCGCAAGAAGACGGCAGCACGCAAGCCGGCCGCGCGCAAGAAGACGGCAGCACGCAAGCCCGCCGCCCGGAAGAAGACGGCGGCTCGCAAGCCCGCGGCGCGCAAGCGCTGAGCGATCGGACGGACCGACGTGTGAAGGGGGGCGGTGAGCCCCCCTTCCGCTTGTCACGGGTCCGGGCCTGCTAGGCTCCGCGCCGCGCGGGAGCGCATCGCATGACTGCATCGTCCACCGGAACCCCTTCTCAGCTCGCGCCCTCGGTGTTGGTCGTCCTCGTGGTCCGGGACGCCGCCGGATGGCTCCGCGGATGCCTGTCGGCCCTCGGCGCGCAGACGTACCCCCGGATGGGGGTCGTCGCCGTCGACAACGCGTCGCGCGATGGTTCGCGAGAGCTCCTCACCCAGGCGCTCGGCGAACGACGGGTCATCACATCTGAACTCGATCGTGGCCTCGCCGGGTCGGTCGGCGCCGCGCTCGAGATCCCGGCCGCCCGCGAGGCCGACTACCTCTTGGTGTTGCACGACGACACCGCCCTCGATCCCGACGCTGTGACTCGCCTCGTCGAGGCTGCGATCGGCATGCGTGTCGAGAACGTCGGGGTCGTGGGTCCCAAGGTCGTCGACTGGGACGAGCCGCGACTCCTGCGAGACGTCGGTCGGTCGGCCGACCGGTTCGGCCATGCGTACACGCCACTGCAACCGGGCGAGATCGATCAGGGCCAGTTCGACCGGGTGATCGAGGTGCTGTGCGTTCCGACGTGCGCCATGTTGATCGCTCGGGACGCGTGGCAACGGGCGGGGTTGTTCGACGAGCGGTTGAACACCCGACACGAGGATCTCGATTTCTGCTGGCGCGCACGGCTCGCCGGCTTCCACGTGCTGATGACGCCGCTCGCGCGCGCCCGTCATCGCGATGCATCGGCGGTGGGTGAACGACCACCGGCCCGCCAGCGTCGGACCGAGCGCTATTACGAGGAGCGGGCGGCCAACGTGGCGATGCTCAAGAACTACTCCTTGCCGTCGCTGCTGTGGCTGCTACCCGTCGCCATCCTGATCGGGTTGCTCCGGCTCGCATACCTGGTGCTCACCAGACGGTTCGACGAGTCGCTCGACCTGCTGGCGGCATGGGGATGGAACATCGTGCATCTCCCGGGGACGATCTCCCGTCGCGTCCGGGCGCAATCCGTTCGGAAGGTTCCCGATCACCAACTGCGTCGGTTCATGGAATCGGCAGGGGTGCGGCTGCCTCGATGGTTCGCGGCCGCGGGGCAGATCCTGGAGGAGCAGCGGGAGGTCGAGGACGAAGACGAGGACGCCACCGTCGGACGTCGGCTGCGCGATCGGACCGCGTCGCTCGTCGGCACCCATCCCGTCGTCGTCGCGTCGTTCCTGGGAGCGGTGGTGGCCGCGATCGCGTTCCGGAGCTTCCTCGGGCCCGAGGCCTTGCACGGCGGTGCGTTGCCGGCGTTCCCCGGCTCGTGGAGCGGCTTCTTCTCCGAGCTGACGTCCGGCTACCGAACGACCGGACTCGGCGGAACGCTCGCGGCGAGTCCCGCGCTCGGAGCGATGGGGGCTGTGTCGTGGATCGCGTTCGGCAGCACGACCGTCGCGCAGAAGGTGTTGCTCGCCGGTGGACCGATCCTCGCGTCGATCATGCTCTACCGTGCTTTGGCGCGGATCACCGGCCGCCCCGGCGCGGCGGTGCTCGGGGCGGTGTCCTACGGGCTGTCGGCCACGGTGCTGTGGGCGTTCTCCGAAGGTCGCATCGCGCTGCTGGTGGCGTTGTGCGTGCTTCCCGGTCATCCTCGAACGGCTCGAGGTCGCGTTCGGGCCGGGGGAGCTCCCCGACGGACGCTGGAGGTTCATCGCCGGTCTGGCCGTCACGTTCGCGGTCGGCATGGCGTTCATGCCGGGCGTGGCGCTCGCGGCCGCGGTGCTCGTCATCGTGCAGGTCCTGTTCGGTTCCTCACGCCTTCGCGGGTTGGGGATCGCGGCCGCGGCGTTCGCCGCGGCCGCGGCGCTCCTCTTCCCGTTCGTGCCCACCATCCTGGCCGGCGACGCCGTCGACCTCGGCTCCCACATCGGCACCACGGACCTCGGGGCGCTGGGCCGGCTCGCGGTCGGCGGAGGGCCGGGAACGTGGTCGATCGCCGCGTTCCTGCCGATCGCCGCTCTGCTGGCGTTCTCGCTCGTCGGTCCCGAGCACCGCGGGATCGCGAACCGGACGGTGGTCGCGGTGATCGCCGGCCTCGCGCTCGCGTGGGTGTCATCGGCCGGCTACCTCCCCGCGTGGGCGGCGAACGCCCCCGTCTACCTCGCGCTCGCCGCCGTCGGAGAGGCTCTGATCGTCGGCCTGGGCCTGTCGTCCGTGCTATCGGGTCTCGGGCGTGAGTCGTTCGGGCTGCGGCAGATCGGAACCGCCGTGCTGGCGGTGGTGCTCGGCGCCGGGATCGCGCTGCAATCCGATCGGCGCGATGGTCGGCGGTTGGGCGGTGGGCGGCCCCGATGCCCTGCCTCCCGCGTGGGCGGTCGTGTCGAGCAGCGCGAAGGCCGATTTCCGCGTCCTCTGGGTGGGGGCCGATACGGGGACCCGGTTCGTGGCGCCCGGCGGCGACCCCGAGGGGATCCTGCCGAACGGGGCGTCGTCCCTGCGATTCGGCCTGACGGGACGGGCCGGCACCCTCGCGACGGACACGGGCCGAACGCTCACCGGTCCCGGTGAGGGCTATCTGGTTCGCGCGTTGTCCGAGATCGTCTCCGGTTCGACGACCCACGGCGGCGCGTTGCTCGCCCCGCTCGGGGTGCGCTTCGTGGTCGCGCAGCGCGACGACCTCCCGCCCGACGTGGCGAGCATCTTCGCCGCGCAGGTCGACCTCGATCGCGAGGGGACGTCCGGGTTGCTCATCTATCGCAACGCCGCGGCGATCCCGCCCGCGGCGGTGCTCCCCGCCGACGAAGCGGTCGCTCGGACCGTGAGATCGGCGGATCTCGGCGTGATCGAACAACTGCCGTCGTTCCGCGCGGTGCCGCTCGCTCCCGTTCCCGGGGGATGGGCGGGTCAGGCGCCCGCGCCCGGGCTCGCGCTGGTGTCGACGGAGTTCGAACCGGCGTGGCGTCTGGATGCGTCGAACGGCGACGTCGATACGCCCGACGGAGGCGTTCGGCTGGTCGACGGTCTTCGACGCACCAGCGGGATCGCTCCGCGTCCGCTTCGCCGATCAATGGATACGCACCGTGGAGACCATCGTGCTCGGTCTGCTGTGGTTGGTGGCGTTGTGGGTCACCCGGAAGCCGGTGGCACGATGAGATCCGAACGGCACGCCGCCACGGCGACCCGCGGCCGGGGACAGGGCTTGCTCGCGGTCGCCGTGCTCGTCGTGGTCGTCGGCGGCGGGTTCGCGCTCCAGCGAGGCGTGGGCCCCCGCGCGCCCGGACAGGCGCCGCCGTCGACGACGAGCTCGGGAGCGTGGTTCTGCCCCCACGGCGGAGGACCGAAGCAGTGGAAGGCCACGTTGTTCCTGGCGAATCCCGGCGATGGTGCGGTGGCCGTGCGGGTCACCTCGATGTCGGCGGGGAGGCAGAGGAAGCCGCAGGCCGTCACGGTGCCGCCGCAAGCCACCGTGTCCGTGCCGGTGCCGGCCAAAGGACGGGAGGCCTCCACGTTCGTCGAGTACTTCGACGGATGGGTCGCGGCGTCATGGGTTGCGCAGGGCGGCGGGGGAGAGATCGGCGTGGGCGCGGAGCCGTGCGCGCCGGCGACCTCGCCGACGTGGTTCGCCCCCGACGGGACGACGGAGCAGGGCGAGGACGCCTATCTGGTGGTGATGAATCCGTTCGCCGTCGACGCGGTGTTCGACGTGGTGTTGCTGACGCCGAAACGTGCACCGATCAGGAGCTCGGAGCTGACCGACCACGTCCTTCGCCCCGGGAAGAGCGTGGCGTTCCGGCTGAACGCGTTCGACGAAGGCGATCCCGCGGTGGGGGCGGAGGTCGACGTCTCGTTGGGCCGCGTCGCCGTCTCGTCCCTGGGGATCACGCGGGACGGCGGCATCCGCAGCGTGATCGGAGCCGTCCAGACCGGTTCGCGGGCATTCCTCCCGGTCGGCGGTGGGGCGGGTCAGTCGACGGTCGACCTGATGGTGCCGGGTGAGGCGCAGCTCGACTTCGGCGCGACCCTGCGGTCGGGCGGGTCGCCCGTTCCCGCGGGCGGCCTGACCGAGGCGAGCAGAACCCGACGTCGGCCAAGCCGTATCCGGTGACGTTCTCGGGTCCGTCTTCGGTCGACGTGGTCGCTCAGGGCGACGGCTCGTTCGCCGCCGCGTTGCGGAGCGTGGGCGTCGGGAACGACGATGGAGCGACCGGGGGAGCGCAAGCGCCGGCGTCGGACTGGGTGGTGCTTCCGGCGATCGCGGGCGAGCCGGCGCGGCCTCGGATCGTGGTGGCCAACCCGGGGAACACGACGGTGACCGTGACGATCCATGCGCTGCGTATCGGCGGGAGACACGCCGACCCCCGACACCACCATGACGATCCCCGCCGGCGCCGTCGGGCAGGTCCCTCCGGGGTTCCTCGAGGGGTTGCACGACTCCGCGATCGAGATCCGGGCGGCGGGTGGCGACATCCTCGCCCTCGCCGCGTCCACGTCGCTCGGGGTGAAGGGTCTCTCCACGTATGCCCTGGCCATGGGAGTGGCGATCCCGCAGCGATAGAGGTCGCGTGACCCCGACGCGGGCCTGAACCGGTCGCTTCGCGCGCTGCAGGGGAAGTTCCTCGCTATCATCGGGGTTGTTTGTGGCATCATCGGAACCCACACCCACCGAACGGCGTCTGGAGTTCACATGGCTCGCGGAAGACACATGAAGCGCGCCCGCAGCGCGATCGTCGTCGTGGCGATCGCCGTGGGGATCGTGCTCCTCGCCCTCGGTGGGGTGTCCTTCGCGGCCTATCGGTACGATCGAGCCAGCGCCGACCAGATCCTTCCGGGTGTGACGGTGGCCGGAACCGACGTGGGCGGCATGACCCGGGTCGAGGCGATCCAGGCGGTGCAGCGCGCCGTTCAACAGCAGCTCGCGCAACCGATCACGGTCCGCGCCGCGGACGGTTCGTGGAAGACCACGCCCGCCGAGCTCGGCCGCTCCGCCGACATCGGCGCCGCCGTCGATCAGGCGCTCCGGGCGTCGGAGTCCGTCGGGTTCATCACGCGGGTCTGGCATCGTCTCCGCGAGGAGCCCGTCGACATCTCGGTCGACGTCCCGCTCGTCGGCGGCGAGACCGGCGTCACGGCATTGGTGACGAGCATCGCCGACGATGTGGCCCAGACGCCGCGGGACGCTTCGGTCGCCGTCGTCGACGGCACGGTGACGTTCGTCCACTCGCGGCCCGGGCACGCGCTCGGTACCCACGTCGCGACGAAGCGCCTGCAAGCCGCATTGGAGGACGGCACCACAGCCGTCCGGTTGCCGGTCAAGGTCGTCAGGCCGAAGGTTCCGGACTCGAAGCTCGGTAAGACGATCGTCGTCGACCGCACCATCAACCAGCTCTCGTTGTACAACGGCTTCGATCTCGAGAAGCAGTATCCGGTCGCCACCGCCGCCGCTGGCTACGTCACGCCTCCCGGGCAGTGGACGATCATCGCCAAGGCAGAGAACCCGACGTGGACGAACCCCGCACCGGACACATGGGGAGCCGACCTGCCGGCGTTCATCCCGCCCGGGCCCGGCAACCCGCTCGGCACGCAGGGCGCTCTACCTGAATGCTCCGGGGATCAGGATCCACGGAACGGAAGACGTGAGCTCGATCGGCACGCATGCCTCGCACGGGTGCATCAGGATGCTGATGTCCGACGTCGAGGAGATCTACCCGCTCGTGCCCATCGGCACCCGCGTGATCGTGTTCTAGGTCCGGTCCTCGGAGCGTCTCGCCACCGCGCTTCCTCGACGTGAGTGCTTGAAGATCACATGCGTGTGATTTACCCTGCGCCCGTGCGGACATGTGCCAAGATGCGCTGCGATGCGGAACCGGCGGCCACCGTCTCGCTCCTGTATGCGGATCGCCAGGTCGTGATCGGCGATCTGATCCGCGAACGGGACCCGAACCTCCTGGACCTGTGCGACGAGCACGTGGCGCGCATGACGCCGCCGGTCGGGTGGACGGTTCGAGACGAGCGGGTGACCGCGCCGGTCCTCACTTCCTGAACGCCGAAGGTCGTGCGCCTTTCGGCCGATACCTTCCCGCGTCTGGGGGACGGTGGCGTCCCCCACGGTGGCTCGCAGGCTCATCGCCACCCCATCTGCTCCGGGCACTCTGAGACCAGGGAAATGAGCGCGCGGTGCTATGGCCGTCGAAGGGACGCTCCGTCACCCTTGAGCAACGATGACTGATATCGATGGAACCTGCCCCAGCTGCCGATCCGGCGACCTCATCTCGATCACGATGACCGTAGCGGGCCGCGAGCTCGCGTTCTCCACCTGTCACCTCTGCGAGGCGAAATGGTGGTATCGCGACGGGAAGGTCGTCCCGCTCCAGTCCGTGATCGGCCTCGTCGTCCAGCAGTAGGCCGCATCCCGCCTGACGGTCGACCGCAACCCTCCGTAGGATGCCGTTCGTGACCGTCGACGACCTGGACCGCATCTTCAAGGCGTACGACGTGCGGGGCGTCGTGCCCGACGACCTCAACGAGGACCTTGCACGCCGGATCGGTGCCGCGTTCGCGGAGTTCTCGGCCGGCCCGAAGGTGGTGATCGGCCGGGACTGCCGTCTCTCGTCGCCCGACATCGCCGCCGCGCTCGCCGCGGGGATCACGTCGCGAGGCGTGGGCGTGGTCGATCTGGGCCTCGCGTCGACGGACCTCCTGTATTTCGCGTCGGGGTCGCTCGACCTTCCCGCCGTGATGATCACGGCCAGCCACAATCCGAAGCAGTACAACGGATTGAAGTTCTGCTTGTCGGGTGCCCGCCCCGTCGGGGTGGAGAGCGGTCTCCTCGAGATCCGCGCGATGACGGAGAAGGGACTCGCGCCGGCCGGTGAGCCCGGCCCGGTCGAGCACCGCGACCTGCTCCCCGCGTACACCGAGCACGTCCTGTCGTTCCTTGACGCGTCGACCATGCGGCCGCTCACCGTGGCGATCGACACCGCGAACGGGATGGGCGGCCTCGTCGCCCCGGCGGTGCTGGACCGGCTCCCGGTCACGCTGCATCACCTCTTCCCGGAGCTCGACGGCACGTTCCCGAACCACCCCGCCGACCCGATCGACCCGGAGAACCAGCGCGACCTGCGGGCCGCGGTCCTGCGGCACGGGGCGGACATCGGCCTCGCGTTCGACGGCGACGCCGATCGGGTGTTCCTGATCGACGAGAAGGGCCAGGACGTGAGTGGGTCGATCGTGACGGCGCTCGTGGCCAAGGCCATGCTCGCGCGTGAACCGGGCGCCAGCATCATCTACAACGTCATCTGCTCGTGGACCGTGAAAGAGGTGATCGTCGAGAACGGGGGCGTCCCGGTTCGGACGCGCGTCGGTCACTCGTTCATCAAACAGGTGATGGCGGAGACCGGCGCGATCTTCGGCGGAGAGCACTCAGGGCACTACTACTTCCGGGAGAACTATCGCGCGGACTCCGGGCTGATCGCCGCCGTGGTCGTGATGGCGCAACTGTCGCAGGCGAACGTTCCGCTCTCCGAGTTGCTCGCGCCGTTCCGCCGGTACGCGGCCTCCGGCGAGATCAATACGAAGGTGAAGGACCCGCTCGCGACGATCGAACATGTCGCCGAGGCGCTGAAGGATGGGAAGCAAGACCGTCTCGACGGCCTCACGGTAGAGTTCGACGACTGGTGGTGCAACGTGCGGCCGTCCAACACGGAGCCGCTCCTGCGCCTGAACGCCGAGGCCAAGACCGACGAGCTCCTTCAGGAGAAGGCGGCGATGGTTCTCGAGCTGATCCGAGGAGGAGAAGGATCATGACGGTCGACGCCGAGCTGCTGGAGATCCTGGTGTGTCCGAACGACCGCGGCGAGCTCGATTATCTCGAGGACCAGCAGGTCATCGTGTGCCGCACGTGTGGCTACCGGTATCCGGTGCGCGACGACATCCCCGTGATGCTGATCGACGAGGCGGAGAAGCCTGCCGAGAAGCGTGGAGGCAAGCGGTGACCGATCTCGACGATCCGCAGGCGCTGCGGCTCGCAGATCCCCAGGGCATGCTCGACGCCGTGCTCGGCATGCCGAACGATTGCCGCGCGGCCTATGACTCCGCGCGACTGGCCGAAGGTCTCCCTTCCCCGCAGGACGTCACATCCGTGACGTTCTGCGGGATGGGCGGATCGGCGGTCTCGGGCGATGTCGTGCGGTCGGTGTTCGTCGAGCGTCTCGGCCTTCCGGTGGAGGTGAACCGCTCGCCGGTCCTGCCCGAGCACTGCGACACGCACACCTTGGTCGTCGCCTCCTCGTATTCCGGGAACACCGCCGAGACGCTCGCGTCGTTCCGTTCCGCGCTGGAGCGTGGCTGCCGCGTGCTGGTGGTGACCTCAGGAGGCACGATCGCCGACGAGGCTGCCGCGGCGGGGGTCGCGACCGTGCGTGTGCCCCCCGGCTATCAGCCCCGCGCCGCCCTCGGGCATCTGGGGTTCGCCTCGCTCGGCGCGCTCGAGACCATGGGGATCCTCCCCCGATCGCCGGGGACGTCGACGAGGCGGTCGCTGAGATCGGCGCCGTGCTGGCGGACATGGGACCGACCGTCCCGTCCGAGGACAACCCGGCGAAGACGCTTGCCACCAGGATCGGCGATCGTTGCCCGGTCATCTGGGGCGCGGACGGGATCGGCTCGGTTGCCGCCGCCCGATGGAAGACGCAGATGAACGAGAACGGGAAGCTGCCGGCGTTCTGGTCGTCGATGTCGGAGCTGGACCACAACGAGGTCGTGGGATGGACGTCGCCGTTCGGGGAGCGATTCTTCGTGGTGGGGCTGCGTCACGAGGGCGAGGATCCGCAGCTGCCTCCTCGGTTCCCGCTCTCCTACGACATCGTGCGAGCCGCCGGCGGCGAGGTGGAAGAGGTCAACGCGCGCGGGACCTCCGCGCTCGCGCGGCTCATGTCGCTCATCATCGTCGGGGACCTGACCAGCGTGTACCTCGCGATCGGCCGCGGCGTCGACCCCACACCGGTGCCGGTCATCGAGCGCCTGAAGGCCGCGCTCGCGGGATCGTGACAGGCGTGAGCTCCAACCTGCCGGGTCCCGGCGACGACCTGCCCGAACGCGCCGCGAAGATCGTCCGCGCCACATCGGAGCTGGTTCCGCGCGTGGGGCTCATCCTCGGTTCGGGGCTCGGCCCCGCGCTCGGGGACGCGTTCGAGGAGGAAGCGGCATTCGCGTTCACGGACCTTCCGGGCTTCCCGCCCCCTGGCGTTCCCGGGCATGCCGGACGGTTCGCGCTCGGATACCTCGCCGGCGTGCCGGTGGCGTCGTTCTTCGGGCGCGTGCACTTCTACGAGGGACACGGGATGGACGTGCCGGCGCTCCTGCCGCGCCTCGTGCGCGAGCTCGGTGCTGAGATCATCATCGTCACCGCCGCGGTCGGTGGTGTGGAGCCAGGCCTCGCGGGGGGGACCGTGGCGGTGCTCTCCGATCACCTGAACATGATGGGAACCACGCCGCTGCGTGGATGGCGCTATCCCGACGGGATGCCCGCGTTCGTCCCGATGGGTCGCGCCTACGACCCCGCCCTCGCGGAGCTCGCGTTGGAACGTGCGCGCGCGCTCGACATCGCCGCGGCGCCGGGCGTGTACGCGGCGATGTCGGGGCCCGCCTACGAGACACCTGCCGAGATCAGGCTGATCGGGCAGGCGGGAGCGACGGTGGTCGGGATGTCCATGGTCCCCGAGGTGCTTCCTGCCCGTGCGCTCGACATGCGGGTGTTGGGGCTGGCCATGGTCACGAACGCGTTCGGCGAACCGGTCAGCCATGAAGAGGTCGTGCGGGTGTCGAATGAAACCGCCAAGGCGGTGGGCAGGCTGTTGGTGGACCTGCTCCCGCGGATCGACGAAGGAGCTCGAGATGGGATGTGACGTGAGGGATCTGGCGCTCGCGCCGAAAGGGCGAGAGCGCATCGAATGGGCGGCCGGCGAGATGCCGGTATTGGCGTTGATCCGCGAGCGGTTCGAGAAGGAGCAGCCGCTGGCCGGCATCCGGATCGCGGCATGCCTGCACGTGACGACCGAGACCGCGAACCTGATGGAGACGCTCGCGGCGGGTGGTGCGGAGGTCGCGCTGTGTGCGTCGAACCCGTTGTCGACGCAGGACGACGTGGCGGCGGCGCTCTGTGAGCAGAGCGGCATCGCGACGTTCGCGGTGAAGGGCGAGGACACCGAAACGTTCTTCCGCCACATCAACGAGGTGCTGGACACGCACCCCCACATCACGATGGACGACGGCGCCGACATGGTGAGCGTCCTGCACAAGGAACGTCCGGAGCAGATCGCCGAGATCGTCGGCGGGACCGAGGAGACGACGACCGGTGTGATCCGCCTGCGCGCGATGGCCGTGGACGGCGCGTTGAAGTACGCGATCGTCTCCGTGAACGACGCGGACACGAAGCATCTGTTCGACAACCGGTTCGGGACCGGGCAGTCGACGATCGACGCGATCATGCGATCCACGAACCGCCTGCTGGCCGGACGGACGATCGTCGTGTGCGGCTACGGGATGTGCGGACGAGGCGTCGCCTCTCGCGCGAGCGGGATGGGCGCGCACGTGATCGTCACTGAGGTCGATCCGACGAACGCGCTCGAGGCCGTGATGGAGGGGTATCGGGTGATGCCCATCCGCGAGGCGGCGCGTGTCGGGGACATCTTCGTCACCGTCACCGGCGACACCAGCGTGATCCGGGGCGAGCACATGGAGCTGATGAAGGACGGCGCCATCATGGCGAACTCCGGGCACTTCGACGTGGAGATCGACAAGACCGCGCTGGCGGGACTGGCGGTGCGGACCCGCCGGATCCGGGAGTTCGTCGACGAGTACACGATGGCGGACGGCCGGCGCCTGCATCTGCTCGGCGAGGGACGACTGGTGAACCTCTCGGCCGCCGAAGGACATCCGGCGGCGGTCATGGACATGTCGTTCGCGAACCAGGCGCTCGCCGTGGAATGGGTCGTGAAGCATCAGGCCGAGCTCGGACCCGAGGTCTATCCGGTGCCGGTCGACATCGACAAGGAGGTCGCGCGCCTCAAGCTCCACGCGATGGGCGTCGAGATCGACACGCTGACGGCCGAGCAGGATTCCTATCTGCACTCCTGGCAGCAGGGCACCTGAGCCGGGCGATCGAAGTGAAGGACACGCGCGAACGGGTCTCGATCCGAGCCAGCTTCGAACGGTTCCCCGCCACCGTGAAGGGCGCGTTCGTCCTGCGGGGGGCCGACCGGAACCCGCACCAGGTACGGATCGACGCGGCCCGCGTACGCGAGTTCTCGGGGCGAGGCGCGGTCCCCATCGGGCTCGATCCGGTCACGCTCGATGTGGCCCCGAACCTGGACCTGTTCGTCCCGTTCGAGTTCGGGATCACGGAGCTCTCGGCGGGGTGGTACGGGCTGGAGTGCGATGTCGCGATCGACGGCGACCCGGAGAACGTCCGGCCCGCGAAGCGGTTCGCCGTGCCGTGGCCGCGGGCCACCGTTCGTCGGGGCAACGTGAGCGTGAACAAGACCGCACGCGTGGAGAACGGGCCCAAGGTGCACGTCGATCAACTCGAGTGCGGCGGGGATTCCATCCGCGTCAGCTTCACGACGACCCCTCCCGAGTCGTTGCCGGTGCGCCTGAGCGCCGACGGGTCGTCGCTCACGATCCTGGAGACCGAGTTCGACGATGAGAGCGGCCGGGCTCGCGTGACGGCCTACCCGGTCATGCGGACGCAGTCGCGGTTGCGGATCGACGTGCGCGGCCTTCCCGACCCGATCGAGCTCGATCTGCCGTAGCGCTCCCGTCTCCGTGCTCGGCCGGTGTCGGTGGGGCCCGCTAGCGTCGTGTCGTGCTCGGCCGGGCGCTCGACGTCGTGTTCCCGCCGCGGTGCGCGGGGTGCGGCCACGGTCCCTGGCCGTTCTGCGATGTCTGCCGCGCGGCGCTCGAACCGCTCGGGCCGCCCTGGTGCGAGGGGTGCGGCCGCCCCTGGCCCGTGTCGGTCGATCGGTGTCGGGATTGCCCGCCTCCGCCCGTACGGTTCGCTCGTTCGCCGTTCCTGTACGCCGGGCCGGCGCGCGCGGCGATCCATCGGCTGAAGTTCTCGGGGTGGCGAAGCGTGGCGGCCGCGCTCGCGGACGCCATGGTCGCGGTCGGTCCGCCGACCGCGGACGCGGTCACGTGGGTACCGCTCGCGCGGCAGCGGCTGGCCGAGCGCGGGTACGACCAGGCGCGGGCGCTCGCCGTGGCGGTGGGCAGCCGATCGGGCGTGCCGGTGCGTCGGCTCGTGCAGCGATCCGTGGCGACCGCCCCGCAGGCGCGACGACCCGGTGTCGAACGACGTGCGGCCATGCGCGGTGCGTTCGAGCCTGTCCGCCGAACGGCTCGCGTCCCTCGCCGCGTCATCGTCGTCGACGACGTCTTGACGACGGGAGCGACGGTCGCGGCATGCGCCGATGCGCTCGCGCGCGCGGGCGTCCACGACATCGTGGTGCTGACGGCGGCGCGCGCGTTCGCGGGACAGGGCCGTGGCTATACTCGAACGGGCTCTCAGCCGGGTCTGTGGTTGCCCGGGGATCTTCCCCGGTAGTCGACGCCAGCCGCGGGCGAAGCGACCCACGTAAGGCGACCATTGGTCGACCGAGCATGGCGCGGTTTAGATGTAAGTCCTGCCTCGGGACGGGCGACCGGTCCGGGAGAAGGCGCTAAGCCGTCCCTTCGGGGGCGGCGACCCCCTCCGCAGGCGGGTGTGGGGGCAAAGACCAGGTCAGCCGGATGAGGGCCCACATCGGACCGCAAGGGGGGCAACGACAGATGGACCTGACGTTCACCGGCCGGGGGGTCGGGGTGTCCGACGCGGTCCGCGAGACGGCAGAGCACAAGATGGCGGCCATCTCCCGGCTCGAGCCCCGCGCCACCCGCATCGATCTCGAGTTCATCTCCGAGCATCACCCGCGCCTCGACGGGACGACCCGCGTCGAGGCCGCGGTCTACGTTCCCAGGAAGACGTACCGCGCCGAGGCGGAGGCCGACGACGTTCCGACGGCGCTCGACCGCGTCGTGGAACGGCTCGAGCGGCAGATCCGCGATCATCACGGGAGGCGCCGTAAGCGGATGGCCAGGCCGGATGCACTAGACTCCGCAACGCTGTCCCCCGACGTCGAGGACGAGGCGGGGGAGGAGTCCTGAACAGAGTCGGGGGGCACGAGTGGCGGTGAAAGGCGAGGACGGGGCCGAGCGGCTGCGGGTGATGGTCGTCGACGATCATGCGCTCTTCCGGCGGGGGCTGGAGATGGTCCTGCAGGGTGAGGACGACCTCGAGCTCATCGGCGAGGCCTCGGACGGTGCCGAAGCCGTGGACAAGGCCACGGAGCTCATGCCCGACGTGGTGCTGATGGACGTTCGGATGCCCAAGCGTTCGGGTATCGAGGCCGCCGGACAGATCAAGGATCTCCTCCCGCACGTGAAGATCCTGATGCTCACCATCAGCGACGAGGAGGCCGACCTCTACGACGCCATCAAGGCGGGTGCATCGGGCTACCTGCTGAAGGAGATCCCGATCGAGGAGGTCGCGGACGCGATCCGCAGCGTGTGGGCGGGCCAGTCGCGGATCTCTCCTTCGATGGCGTCCAAGCTCCTGACGGAGTTCGCGGCGATGTCGAAGGCTTCCGAGGAACGGCCGCAGATGCCCGCTCCGCGGCTCACCGATCGGGAGATGGAGGTGCTCAAGCTCGTCGCGCAGGGCCTCAACAACCGCGACATCGCCAAGGAGCTCTACATCTCCGAGAACACGGTCAAGAACCACATCCGCAACATCTTGGAGAAGCTCCACCTGCACTCGCGGATGGAGGCGGTCGTGTACGCCGTCCGCGAGAAGATGATCGAGATCAGCTGAGCGTGTCGGATCGGGCAGCCGGGTGACCGCAGTCGACCCCACGATCGAGGCAGCGCGGAGCTTCGTCGACTCGTCTCTGGCCGCGATGCGGTCCGCGATCGCCGGAGCGTCCGCCCACGCGCTGAACCACCGTCCCGGCGGTGAGGACACGAATCCCGTTTCGGTCCTGGTCGTCCACGCCGTGAACAGCACCCGCTGGTGGCTGAGCGTGGCGCTGGGCGCGCCGCTCCCCGAGCGCGATCGTGCGTCGGAGTTCCGCACCATCGTCACCGGTCCGCAGGAGCTCCTGGCGATGTTCGACCCGATCGCCGCCGACTGCCGGGCGCTGTTGGATACCGAAGGGGCGTTCGATGCCGGTGCGATACGCGAGGACCCGCGTGAGGACGAACAGGTCACCGCGGTGTGGGCGTTGATCCACGCGGTGGAGCATCTGCGGGAGCACGTCGCTCACGCGGAACTCACGCGGCAGCTGTTCGACCCCCGCGTGTAGGCTCCATCGCGTGACCCAGGGTGGCCGCAACGTCGCGCAGGTCCTCGTGGCATGTCTGGAGAACGAGGGCGTCGAGTTCGTGTTCGGGCTCCCGGGCGAGGAGAACCTCCACATCATCGATGCGCTGGCCGATTCCTCCATCCGGTTCATCACCACGAGGGACGAACGCGGGGCGGCGTTCATGGCCGACACGTACGGCGCCCTCACGGGCGATGCGGGTGTGTGCCTGGCGACCCTCGGTCCCGGCGCCATCAACCTGATGCTCGGGATCGCGAACGCGCAGCTCGACTCGCACCCGCTCGTGGCCATCACCGCCCAGGCCGGGTTGGGCCGGATCTACAAGGAGTCGCACCAGTTCGTCGACCTGGTCTCGCTGTACCGACCCATCACCAAGTGGGGCGACATGGTCACGCTGCCGGTGGCGGCGCCCGAGATGATCCGCAAGGCGTTCAAGCAGGCGACCACCGAACGGCCGGGCGCGACGTTCGTCATCCTGCCCGAGGACGTCGCCGAACTGCCGGGCGAGGGCGAGCCGCTGCCGGTCAACGTTCCTCGCGACCCGGCACCATCCGAGGACCAGGTGCACCGCGCGGCCCACGTCCTGCAGACGGCAACGCATCCCGTGGTGCTGGCGGGTCCGGGCGTGGCGCGCGACGGTGCGGTCGATGCGCTGATCCGGTTCTCCGAGCGTTTGAACGTGCCGGTCGCCACCACGTTCCTCGGGAAGGGCGTGTTCCCCGACGACCACCCGAACGCCCTCGGGACGATCGGCTTCATGGTGAGGGACTACGCCAACTTCGGGTTCGATCGCGCCGACGTCGTCGTGGCCGTGGGCTACGACCTCGTCGAGTACTCGCCGGGCCGTTGGAACCCGAACCGCGACAAGGCGATCGTGCACATCCATCGCACGGTCGCCGAGGTCGACGCGCATTACTCGCTGAAGGTGGGACTCCAGGGATCGATCGGGGAGGCGCTCGACGCGATCGCCGGCTCGGCCGACCTGCATGCGATCGCGGGCGGGGTGCCGCCGGTCCGCGGCCTGGTGCGCGAGGAGCTGGAGCGCGGCGCCGCCGACGACTCGTTCCCCGTGAAGCCCCAGCGCCTGGTGGCGGACATCCGGGCCGCGATGGATCAGGAGGACGTCGTCCTCTGCGATACCGGTGCGGTCAAGATGTGGATGGCGCGCCTGTACCCGACCTACCGCCCCAACACGTGCCTCATCTCCAACGGCCTGGCCACGATGGCGTTCTCGTTGCCGGGAGCGTTCGCGGCCAAGCTCGTCCATCCCGAGCGCAAGGTCCTGGCGGCCATGGGGGACGGGGCGTTCCTGATGAGCGCAGCCGAGATCGAGACTGCGGTGCGGGAGCGCGTGCCGTTCGTGATCCTGGTCTGGGTCGACGGCGGCTACGGGCTGATCGGATGGAAGCAGGACATCCATTTCGGCCGGCAGGCGGCGGTGTCGTTCGGGAACCCGGATTTCGTGCAGCTCGCGGAGAGCTTCGGGGCACGCGGGTACCAGATCGGGGCCGCCGACGAGCTGTTGCCCACGCTCCGCAAGGCGCTCGACGACGACGTGGTCTCGGTGATCGCCTGCCCGGTCGACTATCGTGAGAACGCCCGATTGATCGAACGTCTCGGCGCGCTGACCGAGCCCATCTGATCGCCGTCGGATCCCAGCCTTCCTCGGGCTTGCGCGTGGGGGCCGGTAGAATCGAACGACCGACCTGAACCGACCCCCGACTCCCCGGAAGGCTCGACAACGTGGTATTGGACAAGATCGCGAACCTCGGTGAGGGGCGCAAGCGGAAGAACCTGGAATCGATCTCGCAGCTCGTCCTCACGTACGAGCCGGAGTTCGAGGACCTTTCCGACGCCGAGCTCTTCGCCAAGACCGCCGAGTTCCGCGGGCGCGTCGAGAACGGCGAGTCGCTCGACGACCTGCTGCCCGAGGCGTTCGCCGCCGTGCGCGAGGCGTCGAAGCGCTCGACGGGGAAACGGCACTTCGACGTCCAGGTGATGGGTGCCGCGGCGCTGCACGAGGGCAACATCGCCGAGATGAAGACCGGTGAGGGCAAGACGCTCGTCGCCACGATGCCCGCCTACCTCAACTCGCTGACGGGCGGGGGCGTGCACCTGGTGACCGTGAACGACTACCTGGCCAAGCGCGACTCGGAGTGGATGGGACCGATCTACCGTGCCCTCGGCGTGCAGGTCGGCCTGATCCAGTCCGCGATGACGCCGGCAGAGCGGCGGCCCGCGTACGGCGCGCCCATCACGTACGGGACCAACAACGAGTTCGGGTTCGACTACCTGCGCGACAACATGGCGATGCGCATCGAGGACTGCGTCCAGCACGGCTACCAGTACGCCATCGTGGACGAGGTCGACTCCATCCTCATCGACGAGGCCCGGACCCCATTGATCATCAGCGGCATGGTGGCGGACAGCGCCAAGTGGTACCAGACGTTCGCCCGGATCGCGCCGCGGCTGAAGCGCGACGACGACTACGAGGTCGAGGAGTCCAAGTTCCAGGTCGCCGTGACGGAGTCGGGTGTCGCGAAGGTCGAGGAGATGCTCGGCATCGAGAACCTGTACGAGCACGTGAACACGCCCCTCGTGCATCACATGCAGAACGCGCTCCGGGCCAAGGAGCTCTACAAGCGCGACGTCGAGTACGTGGTGGTCGACGGCGAGGTGAAGATCGTCGACGAGTTCACCGGGCGTGTGTTGGAGGGCCGGCGGTACTCGGAGGGTCTGCACCAGGCGATCGAGGCCAAGGAGGGCGTCCGCATCAAGGAAGAGAACCAGACGCTCGCCACGATCACGATCCAGAACTACTTCAAGATGTACGAGAAGTTGTCGGGCATGACGGGTACGGCCAAGACGCAGCAGACCGAGTTCGAGGCCACGTACGACATCGGTGTCATCGAGATCCCGACGAACCGCGACATGATCCGCGCCGATACGCAGGATCAGATCTACAAGAACGAGGAAGCCAAGTGGAACGCGCTGCTCGAGGACATCATCGAGCGGCACGAGGTCGGTCAGCCCATCCTGGTCGGCACGGTCTCCATCGAGAAGTCGGAGCTGCTCTCCGGCAAGCTCAACCGCCGCGGCGTCCCGCATCACGTGTTGAACGCGAAGAACCACGAGAAGGAGGCCATGATCGTGGCCCAGGCCGGCCGCAAGGGCGCCGTCGTGGTCGCCACCAACATGGCCGGACGAGGCGTGGACATCCTGCTCGGCGGCAACCCCGAGTACCTGGCGCGCCAGGAGATGGCCGCGCGGGACTGGGACAACGACCGGTACCTGCTGTTCGAGATGGACGACGAGGAGCGCGCCGCCTACGAGGCCGAGTACGAGCCGATCCTGGAGAAGTACCAGGCGCAGACCGACGCCGAGCACGAGGAGGTCGTGGAGCTGGGCGGGCTCTACGTCCTGGGCACGGAGCGCCACGAATCCCGGCGCATCGACAACCAGCTCCGCGGTCGTTCCGGGCGCCAGGGGGACCCGGGCGAGTCGGCCTTCTACCTGTCGCTGGGCGACGACCTCATGCGGCTGTTCGCGAGCGACCGGGTCGCATCGATCATGGAGCGGCTGAAGTGGCCGGACGACGAGGCCATCACCGCCAAGATGGTGACCCGCGCCGTCGAGAACGCCCAGAAGCAGATCGAGGAGCTCAACTACGAGCGCCGGAAGAACGTCCTCAAGTACGACGACGTGATGAACCACCAGCGCGAGGTCATCTACGGCGAGCGTCGCAAGATCCTGGAGGGGTACGACTTCGGCGAGCAGGCGCGGGAGATGGTCGAGGATGTCGTGGGAAGCACGGTGCAGCAGTACTGCACCCCCGACGTGTTCTCGGAGGAGTGGGACCTCGATGCCCTGCTGGTCTCGCTGGGCGAGGTCTACCCGGTGACCACGACGAAGGACGATCTCGCCGACGTGCACGACGCCCACGAGATCCAGGCGATGTTCGTCGAGGAGGCCCTGGCCGCATACGACGCCAAGGAAGAGGCCCTCACATCCGACGTCATGCGCGACCTCGAGCGGATCGTCCTGCTGAACATCACCGACACGAAGTGGCGGGAGCATCTGTACGAGATGGACTACCTCCAGGAGGGGATCCATCTCCGGTCGTACGCGCAGAAGGATCCGCTCACCGAGTACCAGCGCGAGGCGTTCGACATGTTCTCCGAGCTCACCGACTCGATCCGCGAGGACTTCGTGCGGTACATCTACCGGGTGGAGTTCGTGCGGCCGGAAGCGCAGCAGTCCCGGCCGCAGCGCGTGTCGGACAACCGCGCGGCGGTGGAGAGCGGGGGCGACGAAGAGGCGGCTCCGCAAGGAGGGAACCCGAACCAGGTCATCAGCGACAAGGTGCCGCGCAACGCTCCGTGCCCGTGCGGCTCCGGCAAGAAGTACAAGAAGTGTCACGGCGCCGTCGTCTGACGACGGCGCAGGCAGCTCGATGTGACGGAGGCCGGCCCGTAGGGCCGGCCTCCGTCGTGCGGAGAGGGGGGTACCTCACCGGCATTGGTGGCAAACCCGGCCGTTGACCACGACCGGCTGCCACGCAGCTCCAAGCTTCGGGGATGCGTCACGGTTCACGGTGCTGGGTCCGCCGGCGAGCTGGTCGCCCACCGAGAACGCCGGGGCCGCCGGGGCGCGCTCCACGGTCGCCCCTGAACCGGTGGTCGCGATCAACGAGACCGCGAACAGCACCGCCAGGACGAGCGCGAGGATCCAGCCCGCGGTCTGCCCGACGCCCGACTTCGCTCCCTGGATGGTTCCGAGTTCCTGCGTGCTCATCGTGCCCCTCCTTCGGTCCGACCGCGTCGTCGCGATCCACAAGCGCACCGTAGGCCTGCGGCCGTGCGGGTTCGGTGGTGCGGCACACCGGATCGACGTGACGTTCATCACCGACCTCGCGGCGGCCGCTGTTACGATGCCGATCCGATGAGCGATCACACGGAACGTCTCGCGAAGATCTCCGAGCGGGTCTTGGCCGCGAAGGAGTTCCTTTGACGTCGACGGCAAGCGCGCCCAGCTCGACGAGCTCGAGCGACAGGCGTCCGAGCCGTCGCTCTGGGACGACCCCGCTCGGGCCCGGCAGATCACTTCGAAGCTCTCGCGGCTGAAGACCGAGGTCGATCTCCACGATGCGATGCAGCGCAAGGTGGATGACACGCGCGCGCTCGACGAGCTGCTGAACGAAGAAGGGGCCGATGCCGAGCTCGAGCGCGAGCTCGCGTCGTCGGTCGACGCGCTGGAGCAGGATCTGGAGAAGCTGGAGCTCGCCGCGCTGCTGTCCGGCGAGTACGACTCGGCCGACGCGATCGGCACGATCAACGCCGGCGCCGGTGGCACGGAGTCCCAGGACTGGGCCGAGATGCTGCTGCGCATGTACACGCGGTGGGCCGAGCAGCAGGGGTTCGACCTGGACCTGGATGAGATCCATCACGGCGAGGAAGCGGGCATCAAGTCCGCAACGTTCACGCTGCGAGGGCAGAACGCGTACGGCCTTCTGTCGACCGAGCGCGGCGTGCACCGGTTGGTGCGGATCAGCCCGTTCGACGCGCAGAAGCGACGTCATACGTCGTTCGCCAACCTCGACGTCATCCCGCTGCTGGAGGACGTGGACGACGAGGATGTCGAGATCGATCCGGACGACCTGCGGATCGACGTGTATCGCTCGTCCGGACCCGGGGGCCAGTCGGTGAACACCACCGACTCGGCGGTGCGGATCACCCACCTGCCGACGGGCATCACCGCCGCCTGCCAGAACGAGCGCTCGCAGCTGCAGAACCGCGCCGTCGCCATGCAGATCCTGAAGGCTCGCCTGGCGGAGCTCGCCAGGCGCGAGCGCGAGGAGAAGATCGACACCCTGCGCGGCGAACGCAAGGCCGTCGACTTCGGTTCGCAGATCCGCTCCTACGTGCTCGCGCCGTACCAGATGGTGAAGGACCACCGCACGGAGATGGAGGTCGGCGATCCATCGCGCGTGCTGGACGGAGACCTCGATCGGTTCATCGAAGCCGAGCTCCGCCGCCGCGCCTCCGGGCGAGCGTAATCGTCGCTCGCCCGTATGCTGCTCGTCATGTCCGGCCTGCCCGACCGCACGTCCGCGCAGAAGCGCCGTCCTTCGTGGTGCTCATCGTCGTGTTGGCGGTGGCGGCCGCCGTCGTGGCCTTCGCCCTCTCCCGCGGCGACGACGGGGGAGCGACGCCGAGCTCCGCGGCATCGGCGACGCCGGATCAGGTGACGCTCCAGACGGCCTGCGGAGAGGTGGCCCCCGACATGGCGCTACGGGTGGATGCGCTCCGCAGGACGGCTGAGGCCGTGCGGGCGGACATCGACACCATGCGGGCGCAGGGCAACACCGCCGATGCGGAACAGGCGACCCTGGTCGCCGTGGCCCTCGAGCACATGGCCGACGCGGAGGAGAACCAGCAGGGCGTCAGCCGGGCGACGCGACAGCTGGGTGAGACGCTCACGTCGATCTGCTGACGGGGTTCAGGGACAACGGGGGGCATGTTGGCCGGTCGCGCAGGGGGCGCTCGATCGTCGCGTCGCGCCGTCGGCACGCGAGCGGTGGCCGTGATCGTGGTCTCGTCGGCGATCGCGCTCCCGGCGATCATCGATTCCTCGACCGCCACGGCGGCGACGAGCCAGGATCGGTCCGCGACGCGGCCGAGCATCCTGTTGATCGTCACGGACGATCAACGGTGGGACACGCTGTGGGCCATGCCGCACGTTCGTGATCTGCTCGCGAACAGGGGCACGACGTTCTCCAACGCGTTCGTCGTGAACCCGCTCTGCTGCCCCAGCCGGTCGAGCATCCTGACGGGCGACTATTCGCACACGACGGGTGTGTACCGCGAGACGCCGCCGTTCGGGGCCTTCCAGTCCTTCCACGACGGCTCCACGATCGCCACGTGGCTCCACGACCAGGGGTACACGACGGGCTTGTTCGGCAAGTACATCGACGCGTATCAACACGCGGCCCTCACGGGCTACGTGCCGCCGGGCTGGGACCGGTGGGCGGCGTTCGTCCGTTCCCGGTACCTGGACTACAAGCTGACGATCGACGGCCACATCAAGACGTACGGGGACGATGCGTCGGACTACTCGACGAACGTGCTCGGGTCGCTCGCGGCGCGCTTCATCCGCGACACGCCCGGTCCGATCTTCGTGGAATACGCGACGGCGGCTCCGCACGCCCCGGCGATCCCGGAGACGCGATTCCAGGGTGCCTTCGCCACCCTGTCGCCGTGGCGGCCGCCGAGCTACGACGAGCCCGACGTTTCGGACAAGCCCTCGTACATCCGGGACCTGCCGCCGCTCTCCGGCGACGGGCGCGCGGCGGTGGACGGGTTCCGGCGGGACCAGTACCGGACGCTCCTGAGCGTCGACTCGCAGGTCGAAGCGCTCGTCGGGGCCCTGCGGGACACGGGACGCTTGGCCAACACGCTGATCGTGTTCACGTCCGACAACGGCATCTCGTGGGGGGAGCACCGCTGGGTGAAGAAGGAGGTCCCGTACGAGGAGAGCATCCGGGTGCCGCTGGTCGTTCGCTACGACCCGGTGACCGCCGCGGACGCGGGAGCCACGTCGCCGGCGCTCGCCCTCAACATCGACATCGCCCCGACGATCGCGGCCGTGGCCGGCGTGCCGGCCTCCACGGATGGACGGAGCCTGCTGCCGGTCCTCGGCGGCGACGACGCGGGGTGGCGGACGCGATTCCTGATCGAGCACATGGAGGGCTCGAACCCGGTGCCGACGTACTGCGCGGTGCGGACGGATCGCTACCTCTACGCTCGCTACGCGACGGGCGAACGGGAGCTGTACGACCTGCAGGCGGATCCCGACGAGCTGACGAACGCGGCGGATGAGGACGCGACGCTCTCGAACGAACTGCAGGGTGACCTGAACGCCCTCTGTGACCCGGCGCCGCCCGGCTACCAACGGGGCGAGGGCGCCGTCGCCGCAGCATCGCTCGCGACCGTCGCGCTCTTCCTCGCGATCGCCGTCCGTCGACGGACCCTCTTCCGACCGGCATGAACGTCGCAGGTATCCAGCGCACGGGTCGGCCGCGCTCCTCGTTGTTCGCGGCGAGCTTCCTCATGCTGTTCGTCGAGCTCGCGTTGATCCGCGGGACGACCGCGGCCGACGTCTACCTGTCGTTCTTCACGAACCTCGTGTTGCTGGCGAGCTTCCTGGGGATCGGCCTCGGGTTCCTCCGCGCCCGCGGGGATCGCGACTCGCTGCGATGGGCGCCGCTGTTGCTGTCGGGCATGCTGCTGTTCCTGCTGCTCTTCCCGGTGCGGATCGGTCGCGCCGTCGACCGCATCCCCGAGCTCCTGGGGCTCGGCAGCATGCACGCCCTTCCGGAATGGCTGTCCCTGTCGCTGATCTTCCTCGGCGTCGTCGTGGTGATGGCCGTGATCGCCGAGCGGGTCGGGCGGCTGTTCGCGGCGTTCGTCCCGCTCGACGCCTACCGGCTCGACGTCCTCGGGAGCATCGGTGGGATCGTCGCGTTCTCGGCGTTGTCGTTCGCCGACGCGGGGCCCCTGGTGTGGATCGTCATCGCGATCGGCGTGCTGCTCTTCCTCCTGCGGGACGAGCTCACCCTCGTGGTCGTGGTCGGCCTCGCGGCGCTGCTGGTGCTCGGCGTGACCAGCTGGCTGCAGCCGCGCGACATCTGGTCGCCGTACCAGCACGTCACGTACGCGCGGCGCGGTGACGGCCAGGTGGCGATCCGCGTGAACAACCGACCGCATCAGACCATGGCGCCCCTGTCGATCCTGCTCGCCGAGCAACCCTTCTACGCGTACCCGTACCGTCATCTCCCGGCCGGTCCCGGCGACGTCCTGATCGTGGGAGCGGGCAGCGGCAACGACGTGGCGCTTGCCCTGTCGGAAGGGGCGACACATGTCGACGCCGTCGAGATCGACCCCGTGTTGCAGCGGTTGGGCCGCGACCTGCACCCGGAGCACCCGTACCAGGACCCGCGCGTGAGCGTGCACATCGACGACGGCCGAGCGTTCCTGGAGCGGACCCACGACGTATACGACCTGATCCTGTTCGCCCTGCCCGATTCGCTCACGTTGGTCTCGGGGCAGGGCGGGCTCCGGCTGGAGAGCTACCTGTTCACGACGGAGGCGATGCAGACCGTGCGCGACCATCTGCGTCCCGACGGGGCGTTCTCGATGTACAACTACTATCGCCCCGACGTGTTCGAGCGCTACGCGGCCACCCTCACCGAGGTGTTCGGCCACGCGCCGTGCATCGACCGCGGCGGGCTGGGTGCGATCACCCGTTCCCAGTCGGTGCTCACGATCGGGCTGCAGGCGGACTCGATCATCTGCGACTCACCGTTCGCGGCGCCGGGCAACGCGCCGGAACCGGCCACCGACGACCATCCGTTCCCGTACCTGCGTGGCCGAACGATCCCCTCCAGCTACCTCGTGGCGCTCGCGCTCGTGCTGCTGGCGTCGATCGTGACCGTGCGGGTCGGGTCGGGTCGACCCATCCGGGAGATGCGCCCGTACCTCGACCTCTTCTTCATGGGTGCGGCGTTCCTGCTGCTCGAGACGAAGAACGTCGTGCAGTTCGCGCTCCTGTTCGGCACCACCTGGTTGGTCAACTCGCTGGTGTTCGCCGGGATCCTGCTCGCCGTGCTCGGGGCGATCGAGGTGGCGCGCCGCTTCCGGCTGCCCGACCGGCGCCTCCTCTACGGCCTGCTCGCCACGAGCCTCGTCGTCGCCTGGGGCGTGCGGCCCGACGCGCTGCTGTCCCTGGAGCCCGTCCCGCGGTTCGTCGCGGCGATCGTGCTCGCGTTCGCGCCCGTGTTCCTGGCGAACCTGATCTTCACGCAGCGGTTCCGCGACGTGGGAGCGTCGACCGTGGCGTTCGGTGCGAACCTCCTCGGCGCCATGCTCGGAGGCGTGCTGGAGTACGGGGCGATCGTCGTGGGGTATCGGAACCTCTTGCTCCTGGTCGCGACGCTCTACGCGCTGGCGTTCGTCACGGGGCGGCGCCATCTGGATGCACTCCCACCGAGGGCCGATCCCGCCGACGACGTGATCGGCGTTCCAGGAGCAGCGCCGCAGGGATCGACGCCAGCAGGATGAGCCAGACGAGGAACCCCAGGCGCATGCCCCGCATCACGTCGTCGTCGCGATAGACCAGCCGGACCTCGTGCCGTCCCGCGGGGACCGCGACACCTTGCACGAGATAGTCGGTCGCGAGCAGCGGCGCCGCCCGCCCATCCACCGTCGCCGACCAGCCTGGGTCGTAGCTGTTCCTCACGACGACCAGCGCGGGCGCGGACGTGTCCACCGTGACGCGAACGTCTTCGGGCGTGACCTCTCGATACACCGCTGAGCCGGGCGCGGCGTCCGGGGTCGCAGCGATCCCCGGATCCTGCTCGACGTATGCCGTCCGCGCCGGGTCGAATCCGGGATCGAGGACGCCGTTCAGCGCATCGACGGGCCGGTCGACCTGCGTCCACGAGTGCACGAGCGAGACGCGCGGTTCCCAGCCGTACACCTGCACGAGGTCGTAGTCGTCGGCGCTCGCCACGATCCTGCCCTCGGGCACCGCTTCGACCCCGGCCGGCACCACGAGGTAGCGGACGCCCATCAGCCGGACGTTCTGCAGCGTGGGGAGCCCGATCACCGCCGCGTTGTAGAAGACCGGGTTCGAGTTGGTCGCGCGGATGTAGGTCCAGTAGCGCGGCAGCTGCACGGGGTTGTACCCGAGGACGTCGGGGATGCCGAACAGCGTCCCACGCTCCATGGCGAGCGCCGGCCAGTCCTGCGGCCGTTGGGTGAACAGGTATCCCTTGTCGAAGCTCGAGGCGGGGGGTGCATAGGTCAGGTAGCGGTCCTGCTGGGCCCGGATGATGTCGACGAAGCGCGTGGGCCGCAGGAAGTCTGCCTCGGAGAGCTGGGGGTACCGCATCACCTGGGGGACGAGGTTCGGGCGTTCGCCCACCTCGAGCCCGGTGTAGATCGTGCCGCCCTGGTACAGCCCCGAGTACACGGCGCTCGCCAACAGCTCGATCCCCACGACGACGACCAACGCCGACATCGCCCAGCGCTTGCGGGCCGTGGCCAGCCAGAAGAGCAGGGGAACAGCAGCGAGCATCGCGACGGCGAGCAGGATGAACCGGTACGGCTTCGCGCCGAGGACGATCGGCAACACGACGAGGAGCGCGACGCCGCCTCCCAGGGTCCACCGCGCATGCTGGGCACTCATCGGCCGGTCGACGAGGCCTTGCAGGCCCACCGCGCCGAGGACCGGGATCGCGATCATCGACAGGTAGCGCATGCGTCCGGGGTTGTGGAGGTAGACGTCTCCGAACGGCACCTTCAGCAGGAGCGTCTGGAACCACCCGGCGGTGACGATCACGTTCAGCATGAGGATCCACGTGAGGACCATGCATCCGGCGAACGCCCAGACGAGCGCACGGCGCGCGCGATCACGCCACGCGAACAGGACGGCGAGCAGCACGACCGCCCCGACGTACGCCCCGGGCGCCGAGCCGAACGCGAGCGGCCACGCGGCCCACACGCCGTTCGTCGCGAGCGGGCGATCCTGGATATTGGCTGCCGATCGCACCTGCTGTCCGAGCGAGTCGTAACCGCGGTGCAGGCTGGACGTTCCGATGAACGCCAGCCGCGGGATCAAGATCGCCAGGCTCGCGAGCGGCATCGTGAGCAAGAAGAGCGCCGTGCGTCCGACGGCCGTCCACGTCTCGACCTCCCCTTTGCGGACGGCCACGACCGACGTCGCGATCAGGTACGTCGTCAGCAGCAGGGAACACATCACGAGCCCGTGGCTCATGTGGGCGCCGGCAACTTGGGACCACGCGAACGCCGCGAGCGCGAGCCAGGCGAGTCGTCGCGACCATCGGTCGGCTTGCCGATATCCCGACGCGCCCACCAGGGCAACCGTCGTCCAGGCGAGGAACCCCGCGAACGGCATGCTGATGACCATGTCCGACGTCGACATCAGCATCGCCAGGCAGAGGCCCCCCACCGTGGCGACCGGCCGAGACAACGCTTCCTTCCGGAGGAACCAGAACATCCCGAGCCCGGCGAGCAGCGGGTTGAAGACGATCAGCGCCCGCATCGCGGCGCTGGGCGAGAGCGACGAGAACAGGACCATCGGCGGCACGTACAGCCAGCCGCTCTGCGGGTCGGCCGCGAAGCGATAGCCGAGCATCTCGTTCGGGTTCCACAGCGGGATGCGTCCGCCCGAAAGCTCGCGACCCAAGAACGAGAACCGTGGCAGCCAGAACGTCAGGATGTCGGGGTGTTCGTTGGTCAGGAGCGGATGGAACACGAAGCCGCGCAGCGCGAACAGCACCCCGGCGACGATGACGGCGGGCCCGGCGCAGGCCAGCGCGATCCGACGCCATCGCCGATCCCCATCCGAGGTCGAGGCTTCGCGGGGCGGGGCTTCGATCCCCGCGACGGTGCTGCTCATGACGTCTGAGCCTACGGGAACCTCCCCGTCTTCGAGGGTTCCTTTGGTAGGGTGAACCGGTCGTTCGACCCCCTCGCACACCCTTAAGGAAGTCACCGCATGATCAGCCTGCAGGCCGTCACCAAGGTGTACCGCAACGGCGTCACCGCGCTCGAGGATGTATCCGTTGAAGTCGAGAAGGGCGAGTTCGTCTTCGTCGTCGGGCAGTCCGGCAGCGGCAAGTCGACGCTCATCCGCCTGCTCCTGAAGGAAGAGGAGGCGACGAAAGGGAGCGTCTACGTGGCCGGGAAGAACCTCGCGAAGATCACGTCGTGGAAGGTGCCGTACCTGCGCCGCAACATCGGGACCGTCTTCCAGGACTACAAGCTGCTGACCGATAAGACCGTCTTCGAGAACGTGGCGTTCGGCCTCGAGGTCATCGGCAAGCCGAAGCACGTGATCGACCAGCGGGTGCCCGAGATCCTGGAGTACGTGGGCCTGGGGGACAAGCTCAACAGCTTCCCGGACGAGCTGTCGGGCGGTGAGCAGCAGCGCGTCTCGATCGCGCGAGCCTGCGTGAACCGTCCGCTGGTGCTGCTGGCCGACGAGCCCACCGGCAACCTCGACCCGAACACCAGCGTGGACATCATGCGGCTGCTCGACAAGGTGAACCGGATCGGCACGACGGTGGTGATGGCCACCCACGATCAGGCGATCGTCGACGCCATGCGCAAGCGCGTGGTGGAGCTGGACAAGGGGCACGTGATCCGCGATCAGGCTCGCGGGGTGTACAGCTGATGGCCCTTGGTCTCCAGAGCTACTTCCGCGAGACGGCCTCGGGTCTGCGCCGGAACGGGATCGTGGCGTTCGCCGCCATGTCCACCGCGTTCATCGCGCTGTTCCTCTTCGGGCTCGCGCTCCTGATCGCCCGGGAATTCAACCTGGTGATCGATGCGCTGACCGGCAACGTCCAGGTCGGCGTCTACCTGACCGACTCGGCGAACGCGGATACCGTGAAGCTCCTCACCGCGAAGCTCGAGGCCCTTCCGGCGGTTGGCGAGGTGACGTACGAGAGCAAGGAAGCGGCCTGTGCCAGGTTCCACCAGCTGTTCGCCAACCAGCCGGTCTTCGTCGAGGGGATCGATTGCGTGAAGAACAACCCGCTGCCGGCGTCCCTGCGCGTCAATCTGGTCGACACGAAGCAGTTCGAGCAGATCGCCGTCGCCATGGGGTGCAGCACCGACGCCGCCGGGAAGCAATCGTGCGGGCCGGGTGTGGAGACGGTGCAGGACTACCGGGACCTGCTCTCGCGGCTCGTCGCGATCACGCGCGTCTTGTCGATCGGGATCTTATCGATCGCGGTGATCATGCTCGCTTCCGCGGTTGCTCTGATCGCGAACACGCTGCGCATGGGGATGTTCGCGCGACGGAAGGAGATCGGCATCATGCGCCTGGTGGGTGCGACGAACTGGCGGATCCGGGTCCCGTTCCTGATCGAGGGCTTGGTCGAGAGTCTCCTGGGCGCCGCCGCGGCGATCTTCGCCTTGTTCCTGGTCAAGGTGGTCTTCATCGATCGGCTCCGCGACGAGATCCGGTTCTTCCCGCTGATCCAGAACCACGACGTGCTGGCGATCGCTCCGTGGATCCTGATCGCCGCCACCGTGATCGCCGTGATCGCCGGGACGATCGGGATGCGTCGCTTCCTCGACGTGTAGGCGGGGCGATGAGCCCCGAACCGGAAGCCTCGGAGAAGACCGTCGCCACCAACCGGCGCGCGCGTCACGACTACGCCATCCAGGAGCGTTTCGAAGCCGGCATCGTCCTGACCGGTTCGGAGGTGAAGTCGCTCCGGCAGGGGCGCGCGTCCGTGGCGGAGGCGTACGCCCGACATCAAGGTGGCGAGCTCTGGCTCGAGCAGATGCACATCCCACCGTACGAGCAAGGGGAGAAGCGAGGCTACGACCCCCAGCGTCCACGGAAGCTGCTGCTCCATCGCAAGGAGATCGAACGCGTGATCCAGCAGCAGAAGGAACAGAGCCTGGCGCTCGTGCCGATGCGCGTCTACTTCTCGCACGGGCTGGCCAAGGTGGAGCTGGGGCTCGGTCGCGGCAAGCGCGAGCACGAGAAGCGCCAGGCGACGCTGAAGCGGCTGGCC
The DNA here is from genome assembly GCA_963723855.1 of uncultured Actinomycetes bacterium. GTDB lineage: Bacteria > Actinomycetota > UBA4738 > UBA4738 > HRBIN12 > JBBQVZ01. The sequence goes on from CAVRSI010000027.1 coordinate 78,284, forward strand.
GAGCGCGAGATGGAGCGCTCCGTCGGCCGTCGCCGATGAGTGAACGGACGTCAGCCGACCCCGTCATCGTGCGCTCGGGGCGGCCCGCGGACGTGCCGACCATCCTGCTGTTCTGGACGCAGGCGACATCGGTGCCGAGCAGCACCGACGATCCGCAGAGCGTGCACGCATTGTTGGCCCGGGATCCCGAGGCGCTCCTGGTCGCCGAGCTCGACGGTCGGATCGTGGGAACGTTGATCGTGGGGTGGGATGGATGGCGTGCCGGGCTCTATCGGCTGGCGGTCGATCCGCCGTCGCGTCGCCACGGGATCGGTGGTTCGCTGGTGCGAGAGGCCGAGCGTCGCCTCTCCGAGCTCGGCGCGCGGCGTGTCGCCGCGGTCGTGATCGGCGACCACGATCATGCCGTCGGGTTCTGGCGAGCCATGGGATACGAGCACGACGCGCGGGTCGGCCGGTTCGTCCGGGATCTTCCGGCCGAGTGAAGCGCGTCGGAGCCCGGCCGTATACTCGAAGCGACAACTGCATATGGGGGTGTACTGGCTTCGACTTGGACGTTCATCGTCTGGGAGAAGCGGGCCGAGATCCCGGATGTCTCGTTAAACGCCGGATCAATACAAGCGCCGATAACTACGCGCTCGCTGCTTAATTAGTTAAGTAGCCGTCCCCTCCGGATCGCCTGCGACCGGAGGATGGGCGTCGTAAGCAGGCTCACGGCAGCGGTTCCGTCCGGGGGCCGCCGCCGAACATCGAACCCGGGCTGGCCTCGAGGTCCTCTGCCGGTGGGAGCCTCGAGGTGAGACTTACCACCTGGCTGCGCCCGGAGAAGACCCAGTCGGTCGCTCAAGGACGCGGGTTCGAATCCCCCCACCTCCACCAGCAGCATCTGCAGTGCAAGGCGTCAGGGCGCGGCTCCCACGATCGGGAGCCGCGCCCGTTCGGTCTCTGTTCGGGCACTTGTCCGTGCCGCCGCGTTCGACGAAGCCGTGAGCTCGAGGCGAGCTCGATGCGGAGAGCCTTCGCGGACGGGCTCGCCGTCGCCGCTGGGCGATCGCGAACCGCCACCCACGAGGCCCCGGTGATCGCCACGTCATCGCCACCCGTTTCAGTCGCTGTCGCATGCTGTATGTCACCTCCTCCGTGTCGTCGAACCCTCAAGCCGCGCCGCTGAGGAACGAGTGGGCGGAGGAGAACCTGTGAGTGAGAGGGTGACTACAGCCCGGCCTGGTGCAACGTTCGCACGGTCTCGACCGTGTCCGCCTCGTCCGGGCCTTTGTCCTCGCGGTACCGGATGACGCGTGCGAACCGCAGCGCCATGCCGGCGGGATACCGCGGGCTCGTCTGGATGCCGTCGAACGCGATCTCCACGACGAGCTCCGGGCGGACGAACACCGTGATGCCGTCGCGGTGCGTCTCGAGCTCGAGGAAGCGCTCGGTCTGCCAGCGCAGGAGCTCGTCGGTGAGTCCCTTGAACGTCTTGCCGAGCATCACGAAGCCGCCCGAGTCCGGATCGCGCGCGCCGAGGTGGAGGTTGGACAGCCATCCCTTGCGGCGGCCGTGGCCCCACTCGGCGGCGAGCACCACCAGGTCCAGCGTGTGGACGGGCTTGACCTTGAGCCATGCTCCGCCGCGACGGCCGGCTTCGTACGGCGCGTCCAGCGACTTCACCACCACGCCTTCGTGACCGCGCGCGACGGCGTCGTCGAAGAACGCCTGCGCTTCGCCGACGTCCTTCGTCACCAGCCGTGGCACCCAGAGATCCGCCGGGACGACCCCTTCGATCGACGCCTGCCGCTCCGCCGCCGGGAGGTCGATCAGCTCCGCGTCGTCCACCCGCTAGCACGTCGAAGAAGAACGGTGTCAACGGGACCTCGCGGCGGAGCGCGTCCACGTCGCCGCGACTGGCCGCCCGGCTGGCGGTCTGTTGGAACGGCCGTGGTCTCCCGTCGGGTCGAAGGGCGATCGCCTCTCCGTCGAGCACGATCGAGCGGACGGGCAGCGCGAGCACGGCTTCCACGACCTCAGGCACCCGTTCCGTGATCGGGTCGAGCGTTCGCGTGAAGACGGCCACGTCGTCGCCCTCCCGATGGACCTGGATCCGGACGCCATCGAGCTTCCAGTCGACCGAGGCGGCGCCCCCGATCTGTTCCATGGCGGCCTCGACCGACGTCGCCGTCTTGGCGAGCATCGGCTGCAGCGGACGACCGACCTCCAGCCGGAACCGATCGAGACCGGCCGCGCCCTCGGCCAACGCCGTCGCTGCGACCGCCGGGAGGTCGCCGGTCAGCATCGCGGCTCGCCGGACGGCCGCGGCGTCGACCTCCGCGGCCCGCGCCACGGCGTCCACCATGATCCCGGCCAGCGCGCCCTGACGGAGTTCGCCTCCGGCTAGCTGGGCGAGGAATCGCTGCTCGTCTCCGGTGGCCCGGCCGAAGAGCGTGGCCAGGGTCTCGCGCCTGACTGCGACGGATCCCGGCTCCGCTCGCCTCCGCGGCCCGGGCGAAGGCTGCGTCCACATCGGCGACCGCAAGCGTCGGCTCGAGACGCAGGCGACGGGCAGGTCGCGCAACGACGCCCATCCCACGCCGGTCCGGCGTTGTCGCAGCTCGCCGGAGAGGTAGCTCACGACGATCGGGACCTCCTCGGAGGCCGCGCGACGCAGGAGGTCGGCGATCGCCGCGACCTTCGCCAGGCGCGAGCGCGTGGACGCCACGGAGGCGGACGTCTCCACGATGTCGGCGAGCAGCATCGGCTCAGGGCGCCGGCGCGGGCGGCGAGACCCCGAGATCGGCGAAGAGCTTCCTGGCCTCGTCCCGCGCATCCACGCGTTCGTCGGCGCGGCCGAGCTGCTCGAGACAGCGCGCCAAGCCGTCGAGGGCATGCGCGCGCTCGAACGGGCTGCCGTAGGAGGCCCATGCCTCCGCGGCGTCGGCGAAGAGCCGGGCCGCGGCTTCCAGGTCGCCGTTCGCTTCGGCGAGGAGCGCTCTGCCGGTCGAAGACGGCATGCCGGGTTCGTGCCACATGGACGGGTCGATCGCCCAGGACCTGCGCGGCGAGCTCGACGTCGCCGCGCGCCAGGCACAACCGGATGACCTCGGGGGACTGGAGTTCTCGGTACTCCGTCGGGCCGTCGCGCGTGGTCTCTTCGAACTCGCGAACGTGCTCCAGTGCGTGCGTTCCGTCGCCTTCCGCGTCCGCCACGATCGCCGCCGCCACGAACACCGGCGCTTGGACCTGGAGGTCGCCGACCTGTCGCGCGACCGGGAGGATGCGCTGCATGGACGCTTCGAGACCGTCGAGCAGGCCACGGTTCGCGAGCACCCGGGCGCGATAGCTGAGTCCGATCGACTCGAGGACGGTGTCGCCGTGTTCGGTCACCCATGGCAGCAGGGTGCCGAGCACATCGAGGAGGTCGTCCCAACGGCCGGCGTCGTAGAGCAGCCACAAGGATTCGGCCCGACCCCACATGCTCTGACCCTGGATCCCTCGCCGGTCGCAGATCTCGATGGAGGCATCGTTCATCTCGAGACCGCGGATGGGTCCGTCGATCAGGCCCACCCATTCGCTGAGGTAGGAGTAGGACGTGGCCTGGTCCAGGGCCGACCCGGAGGTCTCCGCCTGATGCAATGCTTCCCTGAGGTCGTCCATCCCCCCGAGGTCGCCGAGCTCGAGCCGGCCGTTCCCACGGATGTGCAGCGTCATCACCGCGATGCTGTCCGAATGGGGGAGCTCGAGGGCGCGCGTGGCCCAGCGGAGCGACTCCTCCGAGCGGCCGGCGAACATCTCGTTCTCGGCCATGGCGGCGTAGAGCTCGGCGAGCGCCGGCGAGGGCTCCCGGCCTTCGAGGAGCTCGATCCCGCGTTCCAGCGCCGCCCGCGCGGCCTCACTGTCACCGCGGAACCCGAGTTGGAAGTACAGACGGCGGAGCGCGAACGCCGCCGCCTCCCGGTCGTCGTTCGACAAGGCGAGGTCCAACGCCTCCTGGTACGCATCCACCGCGTCGTCGACGCTCAGCCGGCCGGATCGCCATCGGAACCCGGTTGCCTCGCGGAGGATCCGGGAGCGATCCGGGTGGTCGGCGGGTGTCAGCTCGAGCGCGCGCTCGTAGTACACGGCTGCTTGCGCGACGTCGAGCGAGGTCTGCCGCTTGCCCGCCATCAGGAGGAACCGACGTGCTTCATCTTGCAGTTCCGGCGTGTCGTGCGGCAGGTGGGCCGCACGCGCCAACGAGAGCGCCTCGGTCGTGTGGTACGCGAGCGGCTCCGCGCGATCCTCCAGCCGATCGCCTGCGGTCTCTTCCAGCCACCGAGCGACCGCGAGGTGACGATCCACGCGGCCGGCGCGAGGGATCTGCTTGTACGCCACGTCGCGCACCAACCCGTGCGAGAAGGAGAGCTCGTCTTGGTCTTCGATCGTCTGCGTCGAGGAGCGTCGGATCATCCCGCGGCGTTGGAGCTCGCGCAGCCGTTCCGCGACATCGACCTCGCCGGTATTCATCGAGGCCACCGCACCGGACCAGAAATGATCGCCCACCACGGCCGCATCTTGCAGGAGCGATCGTTGTCCGGGTGTCAGTGCGTCCAGACGCGCCGCGATCAAGGCCTGGATCGAGTCCGGCAGCGCGATGGAGCCGGCGTCGTCCACGACCCCGCGGTCGCCGAGCATCCGGACGAACTCGAGCGCGTACAGCGGATTGCCTCCCGCGCTCTGCACCAGCGGTGCCTGTGTATCGGCGGGCAGGACCGAGCGCACGAGCAACTCGGCCAGCAGCTGCTGCATCGCGTCTTCGGGCAGCGGCGAAAGCGTGATGGTCGAAGCGTTCGCTTTGCCTCCGCCCCACCCGGGGCGAACGTCGAAGAGCTCGGGCCGGGCGGTCCCCACCAGCAGGATCGGCGCGACATCGGCCTGGTCGTCGAGCTGATCCAGGAAATCGAGCATGGCCTGGTCCGCCCAGTGGAGATCCTCGACGGCGAGAACGAGCGGTGACCGGGAGGCTTCGGCGACCAGGAAGCGCGCCCACGCGGTGAACGACTCGTCTCGATCCGGTGCGGTCGAGCTCGGCTCCGCCAACCCGATGAGAGGCGCGAGCCGGGCGCGGAGCCACTCGGCTTCCGTGACGCGCGGCTCCAAACGGGCGATGTGGTCCGTGAGCTTGCCGGCAGCTTCTTCACGATCGTCCGAGCGCATCACGCCGGTGGCTTCGCGCACGATCTCCTCGAGCGGCGCGAACGTGACGGATTCACCGTAGGGAAGGCACCGACCTCGGTACCACGTTACGGGAGCGGTCCCGGTCGACAAGCGTTCGTGGAGATCGGCGACCAGACGGGTCTTCCCGATACCGGGCTCGCCGACGATCGTGACGAGCTGCAGCGACGACTCCCGTACGGAGCGGTCGAAGAGCTCTCGGAGCAGGTGTCGTTCGCGCTCGCGCCCGACGAAGGGCGTCGCATCCTCGTCGGCGCGCCCCGGTGTCTCCGTCCGAACCGACCCGACGAGCCACACATGCAGCGGGTCGGCTTTGCCCTTGACCTCCACGGGTTCGAGCTCCCGGTAGTCGACCGCATGCCGGGTCGACCGGTAGGTGCTCTCGCCGACGACGACACCGCCATGCGGCGCCACGCCCTGCAGCCGTGAGGCGGTGTTCACCACGTCGCCTGCGACGTTCTCGCCGATCTGTGGGCCCGTGGCGAACGTGACGACGGCCTCGCCGGTGTTCACGGCCGCACGGACGGGGATCGCCATGTCGCCCGCCCTCGCCTGGATCGCGAGGGCCGCCCGGACCGCCCGTTCGGGATCGTCCTCGTGAGCGACCGGCGCACCGAACACGCCCATCGCCGCGTCGCCGACGAACTTGTCGAGCGTGCCGCCGAACCGCTCGATCTCCTCCTTCGCGATCGCGTGGAACGGGATCAATGTCCGTCGTACGTCCTCCGGGTCGGCCTGATCGGAGCTCGAGGTGAACCCGGCCAGATCGGCGAACAGGATCGAGACGACCCGGCGTTCCTCGACCGGGGCCTCGGGCGGGCCGGCGTCCGGCACCGGCGTGCCGCAGCTCGGGCAGAACCGCCCGCCGGGAGGCACGACCGTGCCGCAGGATCGCGCAGGTCGTGCCGAGCGCTGCGCCGCACCCCGCGCAGAAGCGCGCGTCGTCGTTGTTCTCGTAGGAGCAGGAGGGGCAGGTCACGGCCATCGAGCGAGTCTAGCCACGGTCGCCTCGTCGTCGGCCCCATGCACTTCGACGGCCAGCCCGTCGGCGATCGCTTCGTACGCCTCGATGCTCAGGACGATGACGGGGATCGTCGAGCCGTACAGCTCGCGCGCCACGATCGCGCCGAGCGCCACGATGCCGTCGGGCTCGCGGAGGACGATCGCCGCCGGAGCCTTGCCGGCGCGGATCGCTTCGGCCAGGACGTACGAGCTCGAACTGGAGCCGCGGCCCGAGGGCATGACCAGGACCCGATCGGTCGAGGACGACGCCCCGCTGGGGGTGATGGGTGTCGATCAGCGTCCCGGTCTCGGGATCGAGGCCGCCCCAGAAGCTGAGCGGTTCATCGAGCACGAGGGCGATGCCCGATGCGCGGCCGGCGACGAGCGTTCGGCTCTCAGGCATCCTGCGCCCCAGAGCTCCGGGTCGCGCCACACCCGGCCGAGCGATGCGGAGCGAACGCACTCCTCCAGCGATCCGAACGCCACGTCGAATCCGAGGTTCGCCGGCGCGTACCACGCCCATTTCGCCGAGTTCGTCATCACCGGACCCTCGATGTCATGCAGGATCGGCGTGATGTACGTGCAGGTGTCGGTCACGACGGTGACGCCGGCGTCGGGCAGGGACGCGAGCGCGCCGACCTCGTGATCATCGCGTCCGGTGTTCGCGTAGAACGGGACCATCGGTGGGTGCTGCCGGACGAGCGTGGCGAGCGCATCGAGCTCCGCCACGGAGAGATGCGGCGTGCCGACGCTGACGGCGGCGATGGGTCCGTCCTCGACGGTCGTCAGCTCGTCGCGGGCGGCGCGGAGACGGTCGGCGGTGACGACGATCTCGTGCTCGGCATGCCGCCGCCGAGCGCATCGTCCAGCGTCGGCGCCTCGGGCGTGATCCCACCGCGTGGAACATCGCGACCGCGCCGGATGACGCTGCCGCCGCGCCCAGCGCTTTCAGTCGATCCTCGCTCGTCTCGGCCGGAAGTCCCACGATGACGGGCACGCGGTGCCGGCATCCGCAGGCCGACGATGTGACCGACGCACGTCGGCGTGACCTCGTCGTGAAGCAGCCGCCCCTGGACGTCGTCCGCCAGCCGGAACACGACGCGGCCGCGCCGGTGCTCGTCGAGATGCAGGCCCGCCGCCGGGACCCGTCCGGTGATGGCCGCGCAGATGTCGATGAAGTCGCCGTAGCGGTTCGTGCGCGCGCCCAGCACCGAGTTCGCGAACACGATCGCGTTCGATTCGGCCCACGCGACGTGCTCGCCGAACGACGGCCGCTGTTCGAGTTGGTACGGGGCGCACGTCCAGGTGGGCCGGCAGCCCATGGCGACGTAGGCATCCATCGAGCCGACGCGCCGATCGACGCCGTGTCGGCGTCGAGCCGGACGAGCCCAGGATGGAGCAGATCGAGCGAGGAGACGTTGAGGGTGGCCGGGACCCTGACGTGCGCGCCGCCCGCGAGGAGCCGCTCGGCGAAGTCCAGCCCCGCCGGACCGTGGTACAGGCAGCTGTCGATGTGGGCGGACGTGACGTCGATCAGCCGCTCGGCCTCCCACACGCGCGCCATGTCGAGGAGGATCCGCATGGCCAGCGCAGCGGCCTCGCCGTGCCGGCCGTCGAGCATCTCTCGGTCCGCCGCGGTCAGATCGACGGCCATCGCGTCGGGAATGATGGCACGCAGACGAGCCTACGCGATCTCCGGGATCCCGTTCGGATCGCCGTCGGCGAACGCGGTCTCGCCGAACGCGGACAGGTCCGCGCCTTCGAGCGATGCGAGGTACGTCGTGGAGAACACCGCCGAGAACTCGCGCGTGTCCAGCAGCTCCTCTTCGATCGCGCTCAGCGGCACGTAGGGCCCGATGTTCTGCCGGTACCGGTAGTCGCGGAGCGCGACCGCGACATCGTCGATCGTGGCGCCGTTCACCCGGAGCACGCCCTCGTGCATGTAGATCTCGGACGGCACCACGCTCTGCACGGTGGTGACCAGCTCGCCGCCGAACCGTCGATCGATGTCCTCGCTCAACTGCACGGGATCGAGCCGCACGCCGTCCATGTCGTCCGGGAGCGGGCACTGTCCGTGGTCGGCGGTCACGATCAGCGCGTAGTCGTTCGGGAAGAGCTCATCCAGGGTCGCGACCAGCCGTCCGAGTTGTGCGTCGACCTCCTGCAGGACGAGGCCCTCCCACTCGGACTTCATGTTGTAGATGTGGCCGGTGTAGTCCGGCGCCTTGTAGTTGATGTAGAGGAGGTCCGTGACGCCGCTCTGCCCGATCGGCTCGCTGCGGAGCGTCGCCTCGATCAGGTCACCCTGATACCGCACGACGGGCGGGGCGCAGCACGGGGTCTGGCGTCCCTGCGGGTCGAACGCCTGGTCCCGCTCGGGCGACTTGAACGCCTGCAGATGCGCGTCGTACACGTCGAGGCCCGGCACGGTCGAGGGCATCCGGAACAGATCGGGGTTGTGCGGCGCCCACTCGCCGACACCGTTCTGCTTGTACGCGCCCTCGTCCCAGTAGACCCCGACCGGGAGCTGTCGCCGGTTCGCGACGGACCACCGTGACCGATCATCCCCATGTGCCAGACCTGGTAGCCGATCTCGCCCACCCACGCCCGGTTGTCGGTCTCGTCGCTCCACAGGTCCGCGAGCGTGGGGATCAAGATGTCGCCGGGGTTCGCGTGCCCGGCGTCGCCGTAGGCCTTTCGGACCTTGCTGCCGTCGCGGATGTTGTGACCCGTGATCCGTGCTGGTTGGGGAACGTGCCGGTACCGATCGTGGCATGCGCGCACGCGGTCACGGCGGGGAACGAGCCGGTGATCGCGTTCCGGTAGTTCGCCCCGGCCCATCAACGACTTGAAGTTGGGCCAACTGTCGGGCCAATGCTGCAACACGTTCCATCCGCCGCCGTCGATCACGAACGTCACGATGACCTTGGGGGGAGGTGCCCCGGTGGCGATGCCCGGCAACCGCTCCCTCGCGATCCGCCGGCCACTCGTGGAGCCCATCACGCGGCCGTCGTCGGGGCCAGATCGGCGAGCGTGACGCGCGTCGTGTCGTCCGACGGATCGAGGCGGCCCGGTGCGTGCACGACCAGCGGGACGCGCTCCAGGTACATCCACACGGACGCGTGGCTGGTGGCCCGGTAGAACGCACCAGGTCGCGCGATTCCGGGGGGTAGTTCGAGCTGTTGTACGGCGCGAGCACCAGTTGGAGCTCGCCCGACCGTCCGGGGTGGTACGCGCGCCGGATCAACTCCATGTACTCGGCTCCCAGGTCGTTCGCCATCGCGTCCTGGATCCGGACCGGATCGGGGAGGGTGAGCGAACGTGTCGCGCGGCCGAGCGCGCCACCCACGAGGAGCCACGCGAACCCGCCCAGCCCCGCGAGCGTGAGGAACCGGCGGCGACCCGGGTCGGCCGGATCTTCCGACGACGCGGGTCGCGTGCGCCACACGAGCGCGGCCATGCCGATCGCGAGGCATATGAGCCCGGAGGCCAGCGCGAGCTGGGTGCTGCCGAGCGCCGCAACGATGAACGCGACGGCGCCGCCGAGCAGCGCGAAGAGGAACAACGAGCGCGGGGGATGAGATCTCACGACCTATCGATTCTGTCAGGAGGTTCAGTGAACGTCGGGAGCATGGGGACCTGGAGAAACGATGGTCCTTCGGCTCCCGTCCTAGGCAGATGCCCAGGGCCGACGCTGGACCGCTCGCCCATAGTGGTCCATCAGACCCTCGTGTTCGCTGATGTGACCCGGAGGAGCCCTGATGGAGGTGCGATCCACCGACCCGGATCGGTTCGAGCTGCGTTCGGATACCCCCGCCGACGACCCCACGATGGAGCGGGTCGATCAACAGATCGAGTGGTACGACGGCCGCAGTCGACGTGCGCAGCGCCTCTTCAAGACACTCAAGGCTGTACAGATCGTTGCGGCAGCTTCGATCCCAGTGCTCACGAGCGTCGGCGCCCCGGTGTGGATGGCGGGCGCGAACGGTGCGCTCATCGTGATCCTGGAAGGGATCCAGCAGATGAATCAGTACCAACAGTTGTGGGTCAGCTATCGAGCGACGGCGGAGGCGCTCAAGCATGAGAAATACCTCTCGCTCGCCGGATCGCGACCCTATGCAGGCCTGGACGAACGACGTCGGCGGGCATTGTTCGCCGAGCGGGTCGAATCGCTCATCTCGCAAGAGGACTCGAAGTGGAAGGGCATGCAACAGCCGTCCACGGGATCGTCGGCCGACGGCGCGGGCACGTCGTGAGCGCCCAGCCGTTCCAGATCTTCATCAGCTACCGACGGGATGACACCGCAGACGCGGCCGGGCGCCTGTACGACGCGCTCGCTGCCGAGTTCGGCGACCGGATCTTCATGGACATCGACACGATCGAGCCCGGAGTGGATTTCGTCGATGTCGTGCACCGTGCGGTCGGGTCGTGTGACGTGTTGCTTGCGTTGATCGGCAATCCATGGGCGACCGTCACCGACGCCAAAGGACGACGACGCCTGGACGATCCTGATGACTTCGTCCGGATGGAGATCGAGGCGGCGCTCGGGCGAGACGTTCGGGTCATCCCCGTCTTGTTGCAAGACGCACCGATGCCCAGTCTGGACGAGCTGCCGGAGTCGCTCGCCCGATTGGCTCGCCGCAACGCTGTGCAGATCAGCCCGGCCCGTTGGCACTACGACGTTGACCGTCTGGTCGAGACCCTGCGCAAGCTCGCGGACGCGAAGGTCGCGGCCGGGGAAGACACGGCACGGTCGTCGGAACCTGCCCCGAAGGAGAAGGAGGGGGAGACCGGATCACGCCGACCGCGTCTCGTGGTTGGTGTCGTCGCGGCCGTGGTGATCGTCGCCGCGGGCGCCGCACTCCTCCGCGATCGAGGGCCCGGTTCGTCGACGGCATCGAGGAGCCCGGACGCGAGCGTCGTCACGACCGGGGAGGCACCGCCCTCCCACGCGGTCGTGGAGATAGACCCGGAGACCGGGAAGGTCATCGACATGCACCCGAACCCAGGCGGGCAGGGGTTCGTGGGCAAAGACATCGCCTTGGGACAAGGCAGTCTCTGGGTCCTGGGTAACCTCGGGGTCGCTCGGCTCGAGCAGGATGGCGCGACCGCGTTGATCAGCGTCGATCACGTGGAGGACCTCGGGGTTGGTACGGATGGGGTGTGGGTGACCGACGGCGAGCACGTGTCCCGGATCGATCTGGACCACAACACACTGACCGATACCACGTCGGTGGGCGTCGCGCCTCGCCGCATCGCCGTCGGGAGCTCGGAATGGATCTTGACGTCGGGTCCGACGGCGGGCAGCCAGCGTGACGAGCTGGTCCGGCTCGACGAGTCCGGCGCGATCACCCGCGTGCAGGTGCAGGGCAGCGACGTGGCCGTTCCCCCATCAGGCGTATGGGTGGCGGATACGGCGGGCAGCCAGGTCGTCCTGGTGGACAGGGTGAACGTGACGATCAAGGGCTCCGCTTCGGTCCAGGCCCCCGATGGCATCGCCCCGGGCAGCGACGGTGTTTGGGTGTACAACACCGAGGCCGGGACGATCACGGAGGTGCAAGAGATCTCCGACAGCGTTCGTGCACAGCTGCCTGTCGATATCGGCGAGCACCCCATCGACCTGTCGCTCGGACCGGACACGGCCTGGACGGCGAATCGCGATGGAAGCGTCACGCGAGTTGTCGCCGACGGGGTCCACACGTTCGACCTTGGCGCACCGGTGGTTGCCATCCGAGTCGAACTGACGACCGGAAGGGTGTTCTGTCTCATCGGTTGACCCGCAGGTCTCCTAGGTGCGTTTGCGTTCGAGGTCGAGGAACGGCATCGGGACGACGACGGCGGCCACCTTGCCACGCTCGCCCTCCACGCTCCACTCGACCGAGAGCCGCGTGCCGATCGCTTCGAACCGCTTGTCCACCGAACCGAACCCGACCATCTTCTTGATCGTCGGGCCCCACGTGATGCTGGTGGCGCGCCCCACCTGCTTCCCTTCCTTGTAGACCGGCACCGGGTCGCGGTGCACGAGCGGAGAGACCGCCGGCGCCAGGTCGTGCTTGGCGAACAGACCTTCGATGCCCGCCCACTCGAGCTCCAGGCCGACCAGGCGGCGCGCCGGTCCGCCGGACGCCTGCTCCGCGAGCAGCGCGCGCTTGCCGTTGAACGGCGATGCCTTCTTCAGGTCGACGAGGCGACCGAGGCCGAGCTCGAACGGGGAGTAGTGCTGCTCCTGCGCGATCGCGCGATGCGAGCTGGAGTACTCGACCTCGATCAGGATCAGGCCGGCCTCGACGCGCGCGACGTCCATGGCTCGGATGCCGACCGGGTGGATCCCGTAGCGCTGTCCGACGTCGAAGAGGCGGTCCCACACGGCGATCGCGCCGTCCAGGGGCATCCACAGCTCGTACCCGCGGTCGCCCGTGTACCCCGTTCGCGTCACGTCGACGTCGACGTCCGCGATCTGGGTCCGGCGGCGGCGGAAGTACCGAACGTCCGTTCCAGTCCTGGCCGCTCGCCTCCTCCAGAACCTCCCGCGAGAGCCTGCCCTGCAGCGCGAGGCCCGGCGGTCTGATCGCTGATGTCCTCGACCTCGGCGTCGAGGCCGGTCGCGTTCATGCGGAACCACCGTTCGCATCGGGTCGGCGGCGGTGATCCGGTAGGAGTCCTCGGACAGCCGGGTGATCGTGCCGTCGTCGATCACCTTGCCGTCCTCGTCGCACCACGGCGTGTAGAAGACCTGGTCGACCTGGAGCCGGGAGATGTCTCGGGTCATCACGCGGTCGAGCAGCCGTCCGGCGTCGGGTCCGCGAACGATGTACTTGTAGAGGGGCGAGACGTCGACGACACCCGCCGCCTCGCGGATCGCGTTGTACTCGATATCGTGGAAGTCGGCGTAGACGGCCGCGCTGTGGTAGCCCGACCATTCGCCCCATGCGAGATGTGCGTTCAGCTCCGCCTCGCGCGGGTAGAACACGGTGCCGACGCTCACGGGGATCCCTTCGTCATCAGGCTCGCTAGCGTAGCCGACGCCGGATGGGCGCCGTCGCGACGGGCATTGACCTCAGGTCAGCCGGTCATCCGAGCCGGTGGCCGACGATGGCTCGCAGCCCGATCGGCAGCGTTTCGGATCCGAAGGACGACTCGACGGTCGACTCGATGCCGTATTCGCCCAGGAGCCCGGGTACGCGCGCCGTGTCCACCATGACGTTGTCGTGCCGCTCGTCGTCCCGCCGCCACGAGCCGTCGTCGTTGCGGATGAACGTCGCCATCTGCCGGATGAACCGGTCGGGTGACGGGACCGAGAACTCCGTGACGAGCGCCCAGTCATCGGCCACCCAGCCGGCGGGCTTGGCGTCGAGACGGTGCGCGGCCCACTCCAGGTCGCACAGGTCGATCGCGAGGACGCCGCCGGGGCGGAGCGCCTGCGCGATCGCGACGAGCGCTCGGTCGATCGACGCGGCGTCGGGCAGGTAGTTCAGGCAATGACCGACGCCGACGATCGCGTCGGCAGGCGGGATCGGGTCGTCCGGCAGCACCAGTTCACGGATCTCCTCGGCGTCGCCCACGACCTGGTGCGCCAGTTCGAGCATCGCGGGCGACGCATCCGTCGCGATCACGCGATGCCCGGCGTCGACCAGGTACCGGGTGAGCAGCCCGCTCCCGCATCCGAGCTCGACGACCAGGCCGCCACGCTCGCGCACCGGTTCGAGCAACGCCAGGATCCCGGGTGCGCAGGCGTCGGCGTGGAACCCGAACCCGCGGTGGTGCGCGAGCGCGAGATCCCGCCGGTAGTAGGGCGTGCCACGATCGGCCACGTATCCATCCTAGGGAACCCATGCGTCCCGTCGACTCCGGGACTCCCGTCCCATGAGGTCATGGGATCGGTGGAGGAGGCTGGTGGCAGGGAAGGACGAAGGAGGCGACTCCGATGAGGCTCACGTGGAGGGATGGGATGACGACGATCCTGGCGGGCGCCGCCGTCGCCATCGCGGTCGCGGTGACCCAGGAGTGGGATTGGCCGCTGCTCGGAAGCGTCACGGCGGGGGTCGTCGTGCTGGGCGCGGTCGGGTGGGCGATGTGCATGCTGGGCGCCCGCAACACGACGGAATGGTCGATGAAGAACCCGTTCACCGTGACGATGGCCGTGCTCGGCTCCGTTGCGCTCGTGTTGATCGTGATCGGGATCGTGACGGGAAGCCAGACGGTGTTGGTGTCGCTCGCGGTGGTCACGGTCGTGATGTGGATGGCGTCCACGACCGCCCACGCGATCCGACGGCAGCCGACGATCCCCGAGCAGAAGGTGCAGCCCGAGCGCCACACGGTCGGGGCGTCGACCTGAGAGCGACCACGTAGGGAGGCGACGATGCCCCACCACATCGTCTATTGGGAGATGACGAAGCGCGAGACGGACGTCGACGACGCCGAGCTGCTCGATCTCCGGCAGCACGAACGCGCGGGCGAGCTCTACATCGAAGCGATGGACGGGCAGCGCATGCCGCACATCTGGGACCACACGTTGAGCGACTGGGTCCTCGCGACGCAGGAGGATCGGGTCTTCTCCGGCTGAAGCGCCCCGTCGCCTGACCACAGGTCAGGGGCTCTTTGGTGCCGCCCATACGCCCCGGCTACCATGGGCCACCGGCGTATCCGCGCCGTCCGACCGGAGGCGGCTTGACCTCCGGTCATCACGAACGTCTCGGGAGGGTCCATGGCCAAGCGGTACGACGCGGTCGTGATCGGCGGCGGCCACAACGGCCTCACCACCGCCGCGTACCTCGCGAAGGCCGGCAAGAGCGTCCTGGTGCTCGAGCGTCGCCACGTGTTGGGCGGCGCCGCGGTGACGGAGGAGATCTTCCCCGGGTTCAAGTTCTCGGTGTACTCCTACGTGGTGTCGCTGCTCCGTCCGGAGATCATCCGCGAGCTGGAGCTGCCCAAGCACGGCCTCGAGATCCTTCCGCTCGACGGCACGATCACGCCGCTCGACGACGACTACCTGTGGCGCGTGAACGACCACGGCACGACGATCCGGGAGCTCCGCCGCTGGTCGAAGAACGACGCGGAAGCGTACGAGGAGTACGGCCAGCTGATGGCGGAGATGGCGCGGTTCATCAAGCCGATCCTGTCGATCGTGCCGCCCGATCCCGGGAAGCTCAACCCGATGGACTGGCTGCCGCTCGCCGGCCTGGCGAAGGGCTTCAAGGACCTCCCGACGCGGCTGCAGACCACGTTCATCCAGCTGATGACGATGAGCGCGGCCGACTTCCTGGACCAGTGGTTCGAGACGGAGCCGTTGAAGGCCACCATGAGCGCGTCCGGCATCATCGGGACGTTCCAGGGTCCGCGCTCGCCGGGGACCGCATACGTGCTGCTCCACCACTACATGGGCGAGATCGACGGCGCGTTCCGGGCATGGGGCATCCCGAAGGGCGGGACGGGCGGGGTCAGCACCGCGATCGCCAACGCCGCGCTCTCGCTGGGCGTCGAGATCCGGACCGAGGCGCCGGTGGCCCGCATCGATGTGCAGGGCGGCCGCACGACGGGCGTCACGTTGGAGAGCGGCGAGGTCGTCCAGGCCGGTGCCGTGCTCTCGTCGGTCGACTCGAACCTCACGTTCCTGAAGCTGTTGGAGCCCGGGACGCTCGACCCCGACTTCGAGGCCGAGGTGCGCCGGTACAAGTACCGCGGCTCGAGCGGGAAGGTGAACCTGGCGCTCGACGGCCTGCCCGAGCTCGCGTGCAAGCCGGGTGTCGGACCCTGGCTGCGCGGCGCGATCAGCTTCAGCCCGAACCTCGACTACATGGAGCGCGCGTACGACGACGCGAAGTTCGGCCGGTTCAGCCGGCGTCCGTACATCGACTGCATCATGCCGACGCTCGTCGACCCGTCGATGGCGCCTCCCGGCAAGCACATCATGAGCTGCTTCGTGCAGTACGCGCCGTACAAGCTGGAGCCGGGCAAGGAGTGGGACGACACCGAACGGGAAGCGTTCGGGCAGAACGTGATCGATACGCTCGAGGAGCGGTTCCCCGACATCCGCAGCAAGATCCTGCACACGATGTTCATCACGCCCAAGGACATCGAGGACGTCACGGGCCTCACCGAGGGCAACATCTTCCAGGGCGAGCTCTCGCTGGAGCAGCTGTTCTTCAACCGGCCGGTGCCGGGATGGGCTCGATACCGCACCCCGGTCCAGGACCTGTGGATGTGCGGATCGGCCACGCACCCGGGCGGCGGCATCATGGGCGCGCCCGGCCGCATCGCCGCGCTCGAGTACCTGAAGGAGAAGAAGCGCGGCGGGAAGCAGGTGGCGTGATGACGACGGAGCGCGTGATCGTCATCGGCGGCGGCCACAACGGTCTGGTCGCCGCGGCGTACCTGGCGAAGGCGGGCAGGGACGTCACGGTGCTCGAGCGGAGCGAGACGGTCGGCGGCATCCTGCGGAACAGCGAGATCGCGCCCGGGTTCACCGCTCCGGGCATCGCCCACACCGTCGGCCGGCTTCGGCAGTCCGTGATCAAGGACCTGAAGCTGCCGGCGTTCGGCCTGGAGCTGATCGCCCCCGACGTGCGCGTGTTCGCGCCGCAGCCCGACGGCTCGGCCGTCACGTTCTGGGCCGACGCCGCCAGGACCGCCGAAGGGCTGAAGCCGCGTCACGCGCACGACGCCGCGGCGTACCCGGCGTTCGACAAGAAGGTGCGCGCGGTCGCGAGCTTCCTGGCCTACATCAACGCGATCACACCGCCGGACGCCAGGTCGCCGTCGATCGCCGACGCGATCGCCGGCCTCAAGCTCGGGAAGGCGTTCCGCGACCTGGGCGCCAAGACCGGACGCGAGGCGATCCGCGCCTTGCCGATGGCGGTCGCCGACCTGGTCGCCGAGGTGTTCGAGGACGAAGCGATCCGCGGACCGCTCGCCACGCGCGGCGTGCTCTACACCGCCACGGGACCGTGGGCCGCGGGTTCGGCGGCCGTCTTCCTGATGGATTCCGCGGGCAACGACGGGGGAGCGCCGGGACAGAGCACGACCGCGAAGGGCGGCAGCGGCGCCCTGGCGGCGGCGCTCGAGGCGAGCGCGAAGGCGTTCGGCGTGACGGTCCGCACGAGCGCCGATGTCGCGGAGATCCGATCGCGCGACGGTCGCGTGCTCGGCGTGACGCTGGCCGGCGGCGAGACGATCGACGCGGCGACGGTGGTCTCGGCCGCCGATCCGAAGCGGACGCTGTCGCTCTGCGACCCGGTCGAGCTCGGACCGACCATGGTGTGGCGTGCCGGGAACATCCGCCAGCCGGGCGTGACCGCCAAGGTCAACCTGGCGCTCTCCGACATCCCGTCCTTCAACGGCGCCGACGACGTCGAGCGGCTCAAGGGCCGGATCGTGATCGGCACCAGCATCGACCACGTCGAGCGGGCGAAGGACGCGTGGAAGTTCGGACGCATCGCGGAGGAGCCGTGGCTCGAGGCGACGATCCCGACGCTCTCCGACCCCTCGCTCGCACCAGAGGGCAAGCACGTCATGAGCGTGCTGGTCGAGGCCGCGCCCCGGCACCTGCGCGACGGTGATTGGTCCACCGAGCGCGACCGTTTGGGCGATATCACCGTGAAGACGCTGGAGCAGTACGCGCCGGGCCTGGGCGAGCTGATCGAGGCCCGGCAGGTCATTACACCCGAGGACTTCGAGACCGAGTTCGGCCTGTCGGGCGGTCACGTCTATCACGCGGAGCCCGGGCTGGACCAGTTCTTCATGTGGCGGCCCCTGAACGGCCAGGCGCGCTATCGGTTCGTGCTCGACGGCTTGTACCTCGCGGGCTCCGGCGCGCACCCTGGCGGCGGGATCACCGGTGGCCCCGGAGCGAACGCCGCGCGCCAGATCCTGAAGGACGCATAGGCCAACTCGTCGCCGGTCACGCAGCATCCGGACCGGCGCGCGATCGCAGATCCTCCGGGCGAACCCACGTGAGCTCGCCGTCGTCGTCGCGTGTCAGTCCCCAGCCGTGCTCGTGCACGAGCCGGTGATGGAATGCGCAGACGAGCGCGAGGTTCTCGAGGTCGGTCTGGCCGCCCCGAGACCACCACTCGATGTGGTGCGCCTGTGTGAAGCGCCTGGCGTCGCACCCCGGGAATCGGCACGTGCCGTCGCGGTGGCGGAGCTGGCGCATCATCCATGGAGCCGGCTCGCGCGTGAGGCGGCCGATCCCCTGAACGGTGCCGTCGGGATGCTCGACCACCAGCTGCATGCGCGCGTTGCACAGGAGGCGGTGCAGGGTGGTACCCCCGATCACGGGGCCGTTCTCGATGAGCGCGTTGGAGTCGCCGTCGAGGAGGGCATCCAGCTCGGCGTGAACCACGACGGTCGCGCGATCTGGGTCCGCGTCGTCGGCGAGCTGGACCGAACAGAGGGTCACGAGGGCGTCGGCGCGTCGGGCGCCCACGAGTCCCTCGTACGCCTCGTCGGGCATGACGGGGATCTGATCGCCGAGGCGGTCGAGCGCCTGCGCCACCACGGCCCCCGCCGCGCCCGGCAGCTCGGCATCGAGCCTGAATCGGCGCCCGCCGTCTGCGTATCGGTACTGGAGCCAGCGATCACGTTCGGCGATGACCGTCTCGTCCTGGACGTTCTCGCGCGCCCGGAGATCGCCGATCCGGCGGATCGCCCCTGAGGAGACGCCTTGCGCCCAGCGGACGAGGGCGTCCTCCTCGTCGAACTCGGCGAACCGGGTGAGCTCGACCACCTTGTCGATGCCGAGTTCGCCTCGTTCGAAGGCGTCGGCCGTCGCGGGGAGCGTCCGCAAAGCGCGTCCGGAGGCCTGCCACCGCTCGGCCTTCCAGCGTGAGACGCCCAGCTGCATCGCGATCCAGTGCGCCATGTCGCGCGCGCCGTCGTCGATCCATGCCTCCGCGTCCTCGAGCTGGGTCAGGGTGTCGAGTAGCTCCCGCTGGAGTCGCGAGATGTCCCGATGCAGCTCGTCGCACGCGCGCCGTGAGCGCTTCGGCGTTGCGGAAGATCCGCTGCCACGAGCCGTATCCGTTCCGGGGGAGGACCGGGTTCGGCGTATCGAGGCGCCATCTTACCGAACATACGTTCGAGTCGTCAAGGCGCCCCCTGTGGGTCGGAAGGTCAGAGGGCCGGAGCGCCGTCCCTGGACCGCCCATGCGCGCGCGGTGAGGCGGATCGTGCCGTCGTCCTTGCTGGGGAGCCGAACCCGGAGCAGCTCGCGCAGTTCGGCCTGCTGCCCGTCGTCGAGCGAGGCGCAGTACGCCGGCGCCGGTCCCTGGCCCGCGAGGAACGGGTCCCAGTAGTCGTCGAAGTCCCGGAAGATCGTCGGGATGTCGATCGATCTCGAGCGGACGTCGTCCAGGCCGGCGACGTCGAACAGGCTGCCGAGCCCCTTCAGCGAGGCGATCTCCGCGAAGCGCTCACCTTCGTCCTGCTCGCGCGCCCGGGGATCCAGGTCCTTGGCCGCATCCCAGAAGTACCGCATCATCTGCATGCCGCCGGCGTAGTCCCACACGTACACGCCGATGCGCGCACCGGGAGCCGCGACCCGCGCGAGCTCCTTGGCCACGCCGCCTTGGTCGACGACGAAGTTCAGCATCAGCCCCGACACGACGGCGTCGAACGACGCGTCTTGGAACGGGAGCGAGCGTGCGTCTCCGACCTGGGCGTCGAACCGCGGATCGTCCAGGTGCTGGCGGGCGTACTTGACGAACCCTTCGGACTCATCGATGCCTTTGACCTCGACGGGCTCCGCGCGCAGGAGGATCGTCTCCGACAGCGCCCCGGTTCCGCACCCGACGTCGAGCCAGCGACCGCCCGCCGGCATCTCGAGCCAGTCCAGGAAGGTCGCGGCCACCGCTCGGCTCCAGCGACCCACGTACGGCTCGTACAGGTCGCCGTCCTGCCAGGGTTCGGCTTGCATGGCGATCATCATCCCACTCTGCCTGCCCGGTCGGCCCGCGTATGCTTCGGTGGCCATGGGGGACGATCGCGACTTCCGGATCGAGCAGAGCGAGCTCCGCGGGGACGACGAGTTCACGGAGTTCAGCTCCGAGGAACTGCCGTACTACTCCGATTGGCACGGCTCGTTCGAGAAGCTTCCGTGGGCGACCGACGACGAGAGCCTGCGTGCCGCGGGGGCGGACGTCGCGATCGTCGGCGCACCCCTCGACGACGCCGTGTCGTCGCGACCCGGCGCGCGGTTCGGCCCGCGGGCGATCCGGATGGCTCCGACCGTCTGGAGCAACACCGCCGCGTGGTCGATCCAGCAAGACGTCGAGCCCTACGCCCGGTTGAAGGTCGTCGACGCCGGTGACGCACCTATCGTCCCCGCCCGGTTGGACCGCGGACTGCGCGTGATCCACGAGAAGGTGGTCCGCGTGGCCGGCGCCGGGCCCATCCCCATCGTGCTCGGCGGCGATCACTCGATCACGTACCCGAGCGCCGCCGCCGTGTCCCGCGTGCAGCATCCGCGGAGCGTGGGCATCGTGCACTTCGACGCGCACGCGGACACCGGCGCCGAGCAGTGGGGGTCGCTCGTGGGCCACGGCACGCCCATGCGCCGCTTGATCGAGGAGGGCTGGATCGCGGGCCCGAACTTCGTCCAGGTGGGCCTGCGAGGCTACTGGCCCGAGAAGGAGACGTTCGAGTGGATGCGTGAGCAGGGGCTCCGCTGGCACGCCATGGTCGAGATCGAGGACCGCGGGTCCGAGGCCGTGATCGCCGACGCGATCGCCGAGGCGCTCGACGGTCCGGAGTGCATCTACCTGTCCGTGGACATCGACGTCGTCGATCCCGGGATGGCCCCCGGGACGGGACGCCCGAGCCGGGCGGGATGCTCGCGCGCGAGCTGCTGCGTGCGGTCCGGCAGATCGTGTCGCAGGTCGACCTGGTCGGTATGGACGTGGTGGAGGTCTCGCCTCCGTACGACGATGCAGAGATCACCGCGCTGCTCGCGCACCGGGTCGTGATGGAGGCCATCACGACCCTGGCCGCGAAGCGAGCCTGACCCCCGGTCCTCAAGCGGGGGCCGCCCTGCGTCGACACCCAAGTGGTGAGCCTTCCCGAGCCCCTCGTGGGTGAGACCACCGCTGCCTTCCGTCGACTCGTCGAGAACGTCGAGCGGGTCATCGCGGGCAACCCGGCGGTGGTGGAGACCGCCGCGATCTGCCTGTTCGCCGAGGGCAACCTGCTGTTGGAGGGCGTGCCCGGCGTGGGGAAGACGATGTTGGCGCGGGCGCTCGCCCGCTCGATCGGCGGCGAGTTCAACCGTATCCAGGCGACCCCCGACCTGCTGCCCTCCGACGTCACGGGGATCAGCGTCTACGACCAGGGCCGCCACGAGTTCCGCTTCCAGCCCGGTCCCATCTTCGCGAACGTCGTGCTGGTCGACGAGATCAACCGCACGACGCCGCGGACCCAGTCGGCGTTGCTCGAGCCGATGGAGGAGCGGCAGGTGACCGTCGAGGGCATCACGCACCTGCTGCCGACGCCGTTCGTCGTCATCGCGACCGAGAACCCCATCGACCAGCACGGGACGTATCCGCTGCCCGAGGGTCAGCTCGACCGGTTCTCCTTGACCGTCGCGGTCGGCTATCCGGACCGGTCGCGCGCCGCCGAGATCGTCCGGCGTCAGCTGCTCCGCCACCCGATCGAAGACCTGGAGGCGGTGATAGGCCCGCAGGACATCGTTCACTGCCAGCACGCCGTCCGCGAGGTCCACGTCGACCAGACCGTGATCGACTACGTCGTGGCCGTCGTGCACGCGACGCGCACGGCACCGGAGGTCGCGCTCGGGGCCTCGCCTCGCGCGATGATCGCCCTCACCCGTTGCGCCCAGGCACGCGCGATCAGCGAGGGCCGCGACTTCGTGCTCCCGGATGACGTGAAGGCGTTGGCGCCGGCGGCGCTCGCGCACCGGCTGATCCCTCGGCAGGGCCGGAGCGATGCGGGTGTGGGACGCGAGGTGGTGCGCCGGGTCCTGGACGAGGTCACGGTCCCGCTCGGCGTCGTCGGGAGATCCTGACCGTGCGCCTGCGAAAGCGGGCCGCCGGACTCGCCTTCGGGGCCGGCCTCCTCTTCCTGCTCGGAACGAACGTCCAGGCGGGGTGGCTGTTCGTCCTCTGCGCCCTGCTGTTGGGCACCCTCGTGTCGGGCGTGATCCTCCCGGGCCGGATGCTCCGCGGGGTGGAGGTCGAACGTCGTGCGCCCGCCGAGGTCGTCCAGGGAGAAGAGGCGTTCGTCGACCTCATCGTCACGAACCGCTCGCGCGGCGTGCGCCTGGGTCTGACGCTCGACGATGCACACGTCGCGCCGACGAGCCTGTACGTCACGAGCGTGTCGCCCGGTGAACGGGTCGAGTTGGTGACCGTGCGCCCCGCGCGCAGGCGCGGGGTGCAGGAGGCGACGCCGGTCACGCTCCGGTCCGCGGCGCCGTTCGGCGTCGCCGAACGGCGCCGGACCCTCTCCGTCGGCGGCAGCACGATCGTGCTGCCGCCCGTCCTCCCGCTGGGCCCGCTCCCGTTCCTGGCCTCCGCATCGGATCCGAGCCGCCGCTCGCGTCCCGACCCACACCGCGGATCCGGGCCCGAATACCTGGGGATCCGCGACTACCGTCCCGGCGACAGCCCTCGCCACGTGCACTGGCCCTCGACCGCTCGCACCGGGACGGTCATGGTGCGTGAGCTGGAGGAGGAGCGTTCACAACGCCTGACGATCGTCGTCGACACGCTCGCCGACGTCGGCGACGAGGGGACGCCGCTCGACGCGTGCTGCACGGCCGCCGCATCGATCGCCCGCGTCGCGTTCGGCGAGGGTCACACCATGCGCATGATCTCGGCGCGTCCGGGCCGGTCCGTCGAGGTGTGGGACGACGTGGAAGAAGGAGCGCTCCGTCGCCGGCTCGCCGCGATCGTGCCCGACGGGGTTCCGCTGGCGGAGTTCGTGGACAAGGCCGCGGACGCGTTCCGGGACGTCGACGTCGTCGTCCTGATCTTCCCCACGTGGCGGACGAACGGGGACGGCGCGCTCGCGCGGGCGATCGAGGCGATGTCCGCCGCGCACACGTCCGTCGTCGCGGTGCCCGTCGAGGTCGGGGCCGACGACGCGAAGCGGATCGCGTCGCTGGGGCAGGCGGAGGTGGACGGGCTCGTGAGCGCGCTGGTCCGGTCCGGCGCCGACGTCTACCCGTGGCGCCAGGGAACGCCGCTCGACGTCGCGCTCACGCGGGAACCGGTGATGACGACGTGACCGTCGCGACGTCCCTCCTCGCGCGGATGCGCCGCGGCGCGGGAACACCCGAGGAGTCCGTGGCGATGCGCGTGGTCGTCGCCGGCGCGGTCGAGGTGGCCATCCTTGCCGTCGTCGCGCAAGGCGGCGTGAACGGCACGGCGGCGATCCTGCCGCTCGTCTTGGCGCCCGTCGGCTACGTGTTCTCGTACAAGCAGCGTCAGCATTCGAACCTCACGACCAAGGTGTTGCTCTCGGTGGGACTGCTCGCGGCGTTCGCGGCGTTCCTGCAGAGCGTCCAACTGGCGGGCTCGGTCGACCAGGCGCGCGTGCCGTTGGCGTCGTTGTTCCTCTGGGTGCAGGTGCTCCACGCGTTCGACGTGCCGCGACGTCGCGACCTGGCGTTCTCGATGGTCTCCAGCGTGATCCTGATGGCGGAGGCCGGCGCGCTCTCGCTCTCGTCCTCGTTCGTGTTGTTCGTGATCCCGTGGGCGATCCTCAGCGGCGGGTGGTTGTTCCTGTCGAGCCGGCCGCGCCCGGCCGTCATCACGCAGCCCATCTCGGTTCGCCGCGGCCGACGGCGCGCGGCGGAACGGCGGCATCGGTCCGGGGGGCGGTGTGGGCGGGATCGTCCGTCGTGCTCGCGACCGTGCTCGTCTTCATGGGGATCCCGAGGCTCCCCGGGACGCTGATCCGGTCGCTGCCGTTCTCGCTCGGGGGCGCCGCATCGGCCGTGTCGAACTTCGCCGGCGGCGTGGAGAACCCCTCGCTGCCGGCGGCGGCCGGCGACGGTGTCGTGAACTTCGCGGCGGACGCCTACCCGGGCTTCAGCGACGTCGTCGACCTCCGCGCACGCGGGCACCTCTCGGACCAGATCGCGTTCCGGGTACGCGCGCCGCAGGCCGCCCTCTGGCGCGCGGAGGCGTTCGATACGTACGACGGCACGACCTGGACGATCTCGGATCGGGCGACCGAGCCGTTGCAGGCGAGCGACGCACCGAACGCCGTCACCGTGCCCTCGGGGCTCGCGGGGCCGATCGGACCGGTGCCGATCTCCCGCGTCACCCAGACGTTCTACATCGACACGCCACAGCCGAACGTGTTGTTCGCCGCGGCCATCCCGGAGCAGGTGTACTTCCCGTCCGCGGGGCTGAGGGTGGATCACTACGGGTCCGTCCGTTCGCCGATCCTCCTCGACGAGGGCATGGTGTATTCCGTGGTCTCCGACGTGCCGGTGACCGACGCGCGAACGCTGCGCTTGGCGCATCCGCCCGGACCGATCGTGAGCGAGCCGATCTACACGCAGCTCCCGGCCACGCTTCCCGACCGGGTCGGCGACCTGGCGCGACGGATCACCGCCGGCGCGACGACCGAGTACGACCGCGTGAACGCGGTGCAATCCTGGATCCGCCGCAACACCAGGTACGACCTCGACGTGCCTCCGGACCCCGCCGGCGTCGACTCCGTCGATCATTTCCTGTTCGTGACCCGCACGGGGTTCTGCGAGCAGATCGCGAGCTCGCTCGCGGTCATGCTCCGAACGCTCGGGATCCCGACCCGCCTGGTGACGGGGTACGGACCCGGGGAACGGAACCCGTTGACCGGGTACTTCGAGGTGAAGCAGTCGGACGCGCACGCCTGGGTCGAGGTGTTCTACCCGGGCATCGGATGGGTCCCGTACGACCCGACGTTCGGTGTGCCGGAGGCGGCCCCGCATGCGAGCAGCCGGTTCATCGGGGGTGAGGTCATCGCGGCCGTCGGGCGGTTCCTGTCGGGCGCCGTGCCGGAGTCGGTGAAGAACCTCGTGCGAGACGCGGGCATCGGCGTCGGGGTCGCACGGGATGGGCTGCTCGGCGCCTGGCCGGTGGTCCTGGCGGTGCTGGCGCTCATCGCGCTGTTCGCGACGTCGCGCCGGCGCCGGCGCGCGCGAGCCCCGGCGCAGGCCGCGGCCCTCGGCGCATACCTCGACCTGACGGATGTGCTCGCGCCGCGCGGCCATCCGCTCGTGGAGCACGCGACGCCGCGCGAGTACCTCCGGGGTGTCTCCGGGGACCCGGCGATCGAACGCGCGGTCGTGGACGAGGCAGAGGTCGTGGTCGCCACGCTCGAGCGGGACCGGTTCTCGGGGCGGCCCGCTCCCGACGCCGATCTCGAGCGGGCGCGAGCTGCGGTCAAGACCGTGCGTGACCTCGTGTCTCGGCGCTGAGGCGTCCTTTCCCATCCCGCCCTCATCGCCGCTTCACACGGTCTTCACCGCCGAGTTCGAAGCTGTCTCCGTCAGGGAACGGCAGGACACCGGAGGCAGAGCCCGATGGACGACCCTGGATCGAAGATGACGAAGTGGTCGCCCCTGGCCATCCTGGCGGTGGCTGCGTTGGTGGTGGCCATCCTCTTCCTCGCGCCTCTCCCGGGGTTGCTGCTGGTCGGCCTGTGGCTCGTCTGCCCGTTGCTCATGATCGGGATGCATGTCTCGGGTCGTCACCACGCCTCGCGGCACTGACGGTCCACCCGGCGCGGCGATCCGACCCGGCCGTACGATGAAAGCCCCAGACGAGGTGCGTGACGGCGACGTCGCGTCGATCGGAGGAGCCGAGTGGGGAAGGCAACGATCCTCGTCGTCGACGACGAGCGCAAGATCCGCGACCTCGTCCGCTCCTACCTCGAGGCCGACGGGTACTCGGTGGTCACCGCGGAAACAGGGCAGGGAGCGCTCGAGCTTGCGATGCGCGCGCACCCGGACGTGATCGTCCTCGACCTGATGCTGCCGGACCTCTCCGGCGAGGAGGTCACGCGCTCGCTCCGCGAGACGTCGGACGTCCCGATCCTGATGCTCACGGCGAAGGCGACCGAGGACGATCGCGTGACCGGCCTTCGCCTCGGCGCCGACGACTACCTCGTGAAGCCGTTCAGCCCCCGCGAGCTCGTCGCGAGGATCGAGGCGATCGTCCGACGGTCGCGAGCGGGTCATCCGGAAGCCGCGGAGGTCACGTTCGATGACGGTCGCCTGACGATCGATCACGACGGGCGGGAAGTCCGCGTGAACGGCGAACCCGCGCAGCTGACGAGGAGCGAGTTCGACCTGTTGCTCGCGCTCGCCTCCCGTCCGGGGCGGGTGTTCTCTCGGTTCGAGCTCGTCACACGGGTGCAGGGCTTCGACTACGAGGGGTACGAGCGGACGATCGACGCCCACGTGAAGAACCTGCGCCGCAAGCTCGGTGACGATCCCAAGGCACCGAGGTATGTCGTGACCATGACCGGGGTCGGCTACAAGCTGGGGGTCGCGGCCGATGGCTAAGCGGTCGTTCGCGCTTCGTCTCACCGCGGCGTTCGTCGGCGTCGGGATCGCGTCCGCCGCGGTCGCCGCGCTCCTGGTGAACGCGGAGTTCGGCAGGCGGTTCGCGGGCTACCTCGACGACCGCCAGCTCGCCCAGGAGCAGCAGGTGGCCACGGCCCTCGCCGACGAGTACGGCGCCGCCGGTGACTGGTCGAGCGCGAACCTCTCGCCGGTCGGCGGGCTGATCGCGATGGAGGGTGGCACGCTCGAGGTGCGAGATGTCTCGGGGTCGACCGTGTGGGTGGCCGACGCGTCCACGACCGGGACGGATCCGGCGATGCATCGAGCGATGATGGGCGCCGGACCGCTCGGCCCCGAACGCACGCTCCCCATCGAGGTCCGCGGGCACGTCGTCGGGTATGCCGCCATGCGCCTGCCGACCGAGGGCCTCCTCCCACACGACGTCTCGTTCCGCGACTCCGTGAACCGCCTGCTGTTGTTCGGCGCCATCGCTGCGGCCGCGGTCGCCCTGCTGCTGGGGCTCCTGCTGGCCAGGCGGACGATCGCCCCCGCCCGTGCGCTCACCGATGCCGCCCGGGCCTTCGCCCGAGGGGACCGGGCGAGCCGGATCGCATCCGACCGCGACGACGAGTTCGGTGAGATGGCGGATGCCTTCGACGCCATGGCCGACACCGTCGACGAGGAAGACCGGATCCGGAGGACGTTCGCGTCCGACGTGGCGCACGAGCTGCGAACGCCGCTCGCCATCCTGCGGACGAGCGTGGAGTCGATCCAGGACGGCGTGGTCGCTCCCGATGCCGCATCGATGGCATCGCTCCACGAGGAGGTGCTCCGGATGTCGCGGCTCGTGGAGGACCTCGAGACGATCGCGCAGGCCGATGCCGCGCGGTTCTCGCTGCGGCTGGCACCCGTGCGATCTGGGTCATGAGGCCCGGACCGTGGAGGATGGGTTCCGCGATCGGTTCGCCGCGGGCGGGATCGAGCTCCGGTCGGCGATCGAGGACGTCGCGGTCGATGGCGACGCCGTTCGCCTCCGTCAGATCGTTTCGAACCTGCTCTCGAACGCGTTGAAGTTCACCCCGTCGGGCGGCCGCGTGACGATGTCGGTCGTCGGCCGGGACGACACCGCGATCCTCGAGGTGCGCGACACGGGCCCCGGCATCCCGCCGGAGGAGATCGGACGGGTCTTCGACCGCTTCTACCGAGGTCCGTCGGTCCGCGCCGGAGGATCCGGGATCGGCCTCGCGGTCGTTCGGGATCTGGTGCGAGCCCACGGCGGCGAGGTGTCGGTCGAGAGCGAGCCCGGCGGCGGGAGCCGCTTCCTCGTCGTCTTTCCACGCGCATCGGGATCGGTGGAGTCCTTCACCGCTCCTTCACATCCGGAAGCGAGAGTGGGTGTTGAAGGAGGAGATGAACGATGACGACGAAGACACGGTGGTTCGTGGGGATCGCGGTGGTCGCGGGCAGCCTTGCGATGGGAGTGGGGTTCGCGGTCGCGGCTGTCGGTGAAGCACAGGACCCCGGCACACAGGGCGGCATGATGGGCGGCTCTTCAGTCGGGATGATGGGATCCGGGTCCACGGTCGACGGCATGATGGGCTCCGGGATGGGTGCGACGATGTCCGGGGTCGACATGGACGCCATGCATGAGCAGACGATGGCCGCGCTGGCCGGGAAGGTCCCCTCGGACCTGCTCGCTCGCTGCGACGCGCTCCACGACCAGATGTGGTCCACCGCAGGTGAGGGGCACGCGGCGCATCACGGGGGCATCGGCAGCACGACCTGAGCGCCGTACCAGCGCGCGCCTCCGACAGCGCACGTCGAGCCCACGCGTCCTTCACCGAACCTTCACACCAGACGCCGATGGTCGATGCGTCACACCGCTGAGAGGAGCTGCAGATGACAGCGAGGACGGCCGCACGCGGCGCCCGCGCGGACGCCGACGGCGCGCGACGGATCTCGAAGGCGGAACGTCGGCGGATCGCGCAACGACGCGCATCGCGACGCCGGACCGCCTACATCGCGCTCGCTGCCGTGAGTTTCCTCGCCGCTGCAATCTTCGTGCGCCAGAGCTCTTCGGCCGGCAAGACGCCGGCTTCCGTCCCGCCAGGCGCGGTCCGTGCGGTATCGACGACACCGTTCCCCTCCAGCGACGGGGGCACCCTCGCCATGTCCCAATTCTCGGGTGCTCCGCTCGTCCTGTACTTCTACGAGGGCCAGTCCTGCGGCGCCTGCCAGACCCAGATGGTCGAGATCCAGGGCGCCATGGCGGAGCTCGAGGCCATGGGCGCGCACGTCCTGGGCGTGACGATGGATCCCGTCGGCGTCTCGGCATCGGTGGCGGCTCAGCTGCACCTGTCCTACCCGATCGTCGAGGACGTCGATCACCAGCTCGGCTCGGCGATGGGCACCTACGAGGCGAGCGGGCACATGGGCGCCGTCGATCAGCACTCCGTGGTGGTGCTGGGTCCGGACGGTAGCGTGCTGTGGCGCCAGCTCGCGGGTACGACGATGTACGTCGCACCGTCCGAGATCGTGGACGCGGTGAGGGCGGCCTGACGTTGGCGGCCGACCTTCGCTACCTCACGGCTCCCGATTGCCATCTGTGCGCGCGCGGGCGGGTCATCGTCGACGCGCTCGCCGCCGACCTCGGCCTCTCCGTCGAGGAGATCACGTGGGCCGACGGCAGGGCGGCCGCGCTCGTCGCTCGTGACGGCGTCCCGTTCCCGCCGGCGCTCTACCGCGGCGATCGGCTCCTCGGCTTCGGTCGGCTGTCGGAGCGCCGCTTGCACAAGCTGCTCGAGGCCGTGCCGGCATGAACGGTCTCGTCTACTCGGCTTCGCTCATGGCCGCCTTCCTCGGCGGCGTGCTGGCGCTGTTCGCGCCGTGCTGCATCGTGACACTGCTTCCGAACTTCGTCGGCGCGTCGCTGCGACGTGGACTCCGTGCGCTCCCCGGCACCACGCTGTTGTTCGCGGCGGGACTCTCCGCGGTCCTGCTTCCCATCGTGCTCGGGACCGGGGCGATCGGACACGTGATCGGCCGCTATCACGAGTTCGTCTTCATGACCCTCGGCATGTTCCTGATCGCGCTGGGGGCGTACGTGCTGACCGGCAGGCGGTGGACCCTGCCCATCCCGACGCCGGCATGGGCGGCGCGCTCGAAGAACGGTGAAGCGTCGACGTTCTTCCTCGGCGTAGGTTCCGGCATCGCGAGTTCATGCTGCGCGCCCGTAGTCGCGGGGGTCGTGGCGATGTCGACGCTGAGCGGCTCCTGGCTCGCCGGGCTCGGCCTCGGCCTGTCCTACGTGTTCGGGATGGTGTTCCCACTGCTGCTCTTCGCGATCGCGTCAGCGCGCAGGGGAGAGCGGCGTCAAACTCCGCCTCGTCACATGACGGTGTTCGGGCGCCGATCTCGTCTGGACGGATGCCGTGTCGGGGCTGATGTTCGTCGTCTTCGGTGGCATCACCTTCCTGCTGGGTGTGAGCGGCCGGGAGAGCGTGACACCGGGTCCGCTCGCAGCCTGGGACCGTTGGGTGACGGCCCGTTTCGGCGACCTGGCCATGTGGCTCGGGAAGATGCCGCTCGCGGTGCAGGCAGCGCTCTTGATCGCCCTCGCACTGTCCGTCGCGCTCCCGCTCCGCCGTGTCATGAAGTCGCTGAAGTCGGAGGTGCGTCGATACTCGGGACCGCAGATCGAGCGCCGATGGGACCCCGTCTGCGGGATGGTCGTGACGGCGAGTGACGGGACGCCGTCGGCCGAATGGATGGGTTCGACGTACCACTTCTGCGCGCCCACGTGTCGCGACGAGTTCGTCGACGACCCCGACCGCTTCGTCGCGTCGTCGCAGCCGGTCTGAGGCGTCTTCATCCGTACCGAGCGGGCCCTTCACCGGTCATTCACACGACCCCGCGATGCTTGGCGTGAGAAGGAGGAACGACATGATGTACGGATGGCATGACGGCGCGTGGGGGATCGTCTGGATGGTCCTTTCCTGGGGCGTGATCATCGCCCTGGTGCTGGCTGCGCTCGGCGCCTTCACGCGCGGCGCAGATCGACGCGAACCACCGCGCTCCGCGAAGGACGTGCTGGCAGAGCGGTTCGCCGAGGGTGGGATCGACGCCGACGAATACGGGGAGCGGCTGCGAGTGCTGGAGGGGCACGACACGGCGGAACCGACACGATAGCGTCGGACGCCAGGAACGGTCCCACCGGGAGAGCCGGCATGGAGCACGCACACCCGATGCATGATGGCGCCACCGTCGTCGTGCACACCGGGGGTCTGAACTGGGCGACGGAGAAGAACGTCGTCGAACGGGTCCTCGCCCGGCGGCCGGGCGTGCGCTCGGTCGAGGCGAACCCGGTCGCGCAGACGGCGACCATCACGTTCGACCCGCAGACGACCTCGATCGCCGATCTTCAAGGCTGGATCCGCGACTGCGGTCTGCATTGCGCCGGCCGATCGGTCCCGAACCACATCTGCGACCCGATGGAGGAGCTTGCCGTCGAGGGGCGACCCCCGGCGGAACACGCCGGGCGCGCCGCCGCGGCGATGCCGACGCCGCACGACATGATGGGCCACGGCGGACACGCGGAGATGTCGATGGACGCGATGGTCCGCGACATGCGGAACCGCTTCCTGGTCGCCGTCATCTTCTCGGTGCCGATCTTGCTGTGGTCGCGCATCGGGCGGGAGGTCCTCGGCTTCACCACGCCGGCGCCGTTCGGGCTGCGCGACGACGTCTTCCAGCTGCTGCTGAGCCTGCCCGTCGTTTTCTACTCCGCGTGGATCTTCTTCGACGGCGCCGCCCGGGCGCTTCGGGCTCGAACGCTCGACATGATGGTGCTCGTCGCCACGGCGATCGCGGCCGGATGGACCTACTCGGTCGTCGTGACGTTCACGGGTGGCGGCGAGGTCTTCTACGAGGCGGTGACGATCCTGGCCGCCTTCGTGCTGCTCGGGCACTGGTTCGAGATGCGGGCGCGCGGCGGCGCCAACGATGCGATCAGGACGCTGCTGGATCTGGCGCCGCCGATGGCGGAGGTCATCCGCGACGACGAGCCCGTCCAGGTGCCGACCGCCGAGGTCGTCGTCGGCGATGTGCTGCTGATCCGACCCGGCGCGAAGGTGCCGGTCGACGCCGAGGTCGTCGAGGGTGAGAGCGACGTCGACGAGTCCATGGTCACGGGCGAGAGCCTTCCCGTCTCGAAGCATCCGGGGATCACAGCTCATCGGGGCGACGATCAATCGCAACGGCACGCTTCGGGCTCGGGCGTCCGCCGTCGGTTCGGACACCGCCCTCGCCCAGATCGTGAAGCTCGTGCAGGAGGCCCAGAACTCGAAGGCCCCCGGGCAGCGGCTGGCCGACCGCGCGGCCTTCTGGCTGGTGCTCGTCGCGCTGATCGGCGGCCTGGTGACGCTGATCGCGTGGCTCGCCGTCGGCCGTTCGTTCAGCGACGCGATCTTGTTCGCGATCACGGTCGTCGTGGTCACCTGTCCCGATGCCCTGGGCCTGGCGACGCCGACCGCGATCATGGTCGGGACGGGCCTCGGCGCCCAGCGGGGGATCCTGTTCAAGAACGCGATGGCGCTCGAGACCGCCGCCGGGATCCAGGTCGTCGTGATGGACAAGACGGGCACGCTCACGAAGGGCGAGCCCGAGGTGGTCGAGGTCGTCGCCACAGGCGTCGAGGAGGCCGAGCTGCTGCGCCTCGCCGCCGCTGTCGAGCGGGAGTCCGAGCACCCCTTGGCGGAGGCGGTCGTGCGCCACGCGGACGCACTGGGAGCCGCCCGCGCGGCGGCGGAGGGGTTCGAGAACGTGCCAGGTCACGGTGCCCGCGCGAAGGTCGAGGGCCACATGGTCGCCGTCGGGAACCGGCGCCTGGTGCAGGCGGACGCCGTCGACCTCGGTTCCCTCGGCGAGCGCGGCGAAGAACTCGCCGCGAGCGGCCGGACGACCGTGATCGTCGCCGTCGACGGCCGTGCGGCGGGCTTGATCGCGATCGCGGATGCGGCGCGACCCACCTCGCGCGAAGCGGTGAACGCGCTGCGAGAGCGGCAGATCGACGTGGTCATGCTCACCGGTGACAATCAGGCGACGGCGGCGAGTGATCGCCGAGGAACTCGGCATCGAACACGTGATCGCGGACGTTCTCCCCGGGGACAAGGCTGCCAAGGTCGCCGAG
>CAVRSI010000028.1:0-8622 GCA_963723855.1 uncultured Actinomycetes bacterium
AGGCCGATCCTCCAGCCGCACCTGGGTATGACCGACTTTCGTCGGGTTGACTTCTGCGCGCGACCTCTCGCGCCGGCTCGATCTTCCGATCGTCGGCCGGGAAGCCGAGCTGGCGGTCCTGGACGATGCATTCCGCGCGGCCGCCGAAGAGAACAGGTGCCAGATCGTGACGATCTTCGGACCGGCCGGGGTCGGGAAGTCACGGCTCCTCAAGGAATTCCTCGAGCGCGTCGGGAACGACGCCACCACGCTCAAAGGTCGATGCCTCTCCTACGGAGAGGGTGTCACCTACTGGCCCATCGGCGAGGTCGTGCGCGCCGCCGCCGGCATCGGCGCCGACGACGGCCTGGAGGCCGCCCGGGTCAAGCTCGCCGCCATGCTTCCCGGCCACGAGGACGTCACGCAGCGCGTCGGCGCGGCGATCGGCCTGATCGAGGAGTCGTTCTCGGCCGAGGAGACGTTCTGGGCGATCCGCCGCGCGCTCGAGATCTCGGCGTCGCGACGCCCACTGGTCGTGCTGGTCGACGACATCCACTGGGCGGAGCGGACGCTGCTCGACCTCCTTCGCTTCGTCGTGGACGAATGTCACGCGCCCGTGCTCTTGCTGTGCTCGTCCCGCCGGGAGCTGCTCGAGGAACATCCCGAGTGGGGCGGGGACCACGGGCGCTTCAGCACGCTGACACTCGAACCGCTCGAGGCGGCCGAGAGCGCCCGGGTGATGCAGAACCTGTTGGGCGTCGCGGAGCTGGACGCCACGATGGTCGAACGCGTGACCGTCGCCGCCGACGGGAATCCGCTGTATCTGGAGCAGATGCTGCAGATGCTGATCGACCAAGGCGCCATCCGGCACGAGGGCGGCCGATGGGTCTCTAAGGATGCGTTGTCCAAGCTGCAGGTCCCGCCGACGATCGCCGCGCTCCTGACGGCGCGTCTCGATCGGCTCGGTGCATCGGAGCGGACGGTGATCGAGCGAGGCGCGGTGATCGGGCAGATCTTCTACCGCGGGGCGGTGGAGGCGTTGGTCCCGCCGCCCGTGCAGCCCGAGGTGGCTCACGCGCTCAAGGCGCTTTCGGTGAAGGAGCTGATCGGTCCCCACGAGGAGACGCTCATCGGTCAGGAGACGTTCAAGTTCCTCCACGCGCTGATCCGGGACGCCGCCTACGGAGGCCTGCTGAAGCGGACGCGGGCGGAGCTCCACGTGGGGTTCGTCGACTGGGTGGAATCGGCGGCCGGCGACCGCATCCTCGAGTACGAGGAGATCCGTGGGTACCACCTGGAGCAAGCGTTCGAGATCCGCTCCGAGCTGGGCGTTCCCGACACCGAGGTCGAGACGCTCGGGCGTCGCGCGGCGTCGTACCTGAGCGCCGCCGGGCGCCGCGCCCTGGCCCGAGGCGACCTGCCCGCCGCGGACAATCTGCTCCGCCGGGCGGCTGCCACGCTCCCCCACGGGGATCCGCTCGCCGTGGAACTGTTGGTCGAGGCGGGCGAGGCGCTCGTCGATCTGGGCGAGCTCGGTCAGGCCGACGAGGTCCTGGGGTCGGCCATCGATCAGGCGACGGCTCGCGGGGACTCGAACGCGGCGCTCGGCGCCCGGATCGTCCGCATGCGCCTGCACTACGAAACGGAAGGGGAGGATCCCGAGGGCACGCTCCTGCACAACGTCGAGGCTGCGGTCGAGGAGTTCGAGCGGCGGGAGATCACATGGGGCTGATCCGCGCGTCGCATCTCTTGCTCCTCATGCACTGGACCGCCGGACAGTACGGAGCGGCGGAACACGCCGCCATCAACACGATCGAGCACGCGCGGGCGGTGGGCGATCGGACGCGCGAGATCAGGATCCTCCCGGCGCTCGCCACCTGTTCGACCTACGGCCCCACCCCGGTGGACGAAGCGGCCGCACGCTGCGCGCACCTCTTGGAGGTGGTCGGCGGCGACCAGAAGGCCGATGCACTGATCCGCGCGTCGCTCGCGCGTCTGGAGGCGATGCGCGGCAACTTCGAAGAGGCGCGAGAGCTCTACCGCCGGAGCCGGGCGACCCTCGAGGAGTTCGGCTGGAACCTGTTCGCCGCCCTCACCTCGATCGACTCCGGTTCGGTCGAGCTCCTCGCCAGAGACGCGGTCGCCGCCGAGCGCGAGCTCCGGCGCGACTTCCAGACCCTCGACGCGATGGGCGAGCGCAACTACATCGCCACCACCGCGGCGTACCTGGCCTTCGCGCTCCTGCTCCAGGGCAAATACGACGAAGCGGACACGTTCGTCACGTTCAGCGAGGAGACGGCGGCGCCGGACGACCTGACACCACAGTTCCTCTGGCGGCAGTTCCGCGCGAGGCTGCTGTCGATCCACGACAAGCACGACGACGCGATCGCGCTCGCGCTGCGTGCCGTCGAGCTGACCGACCAGACCGAGGAGACGGAGTCACAGGGCAACTCCCGGCTGGACCTCGCCCACGTGTATGCGCGCGCGGGCAAGATCCCCGAAGCGCAGACCGCGTTCCGTGAGGCGCAGGAACGCTTCGAGCGGAAAGGCATCGTCGTGCTCGTCGACGACGTCCAGCAACGCCTCGACGCGATCAGTGAGTGACGACGACCTTCCCGCACATCCCGGAGCACACGCCGTTCGCGAGCGTGGAGTGGATCAAGCACCGGAACTTGAACGTTCCCGCGTGCGTGAAGTGCCGGTCCTCGACCTGGCCCTGCGCAAGGTCGTGGTTGAAGTGCCAGTTCCCCCCGTAGGCGGTCACGGTGTGCGTGCCGCTGACGGACTTCCACTTGATGGTGCCCCCCTTCGAGATCCGAACGGTGGTCGGCGACCAGTGGCTCACGATCGCCTTCACGGTCTTCGTGGCACGGGTTGGCGTCCGACCCTTCGCGACCGCGCCGGTCGCGGCGACGACCGTCAAGATGAGGAACGCAACGAGAACGAGCGATGAACACAGGCGACGGATCGACATACGAACTCTCCCCTTCGACGCACGGATGGTGTGGAGCGATGCCGGTACTACGGGAGAGCCTACGGAACGGATTGCGGCCACGATGCTTCGGTCGGTTTGCGCCTCGTCGCGACGGACCCGTAGAGTGAAGTGATGGAGCCTGAGAACAAGCTGACGCCGGCGCTCGGCGAGGCGAGGAAACGCCGCCAGACCCTGCACGACGCGATCGTGCAGTTGGAGATGGCGATCAGTTCGCCGGCGGCCGGGCGCGCCCCCGAATGGGCGACGCAGGTCACGAAGGCTGTCGTCGGGGTTCGAGACGCCTTCGAGCAGCACGTGATCGTCACGGAGAAGCCGGGCGGACTCTATGAGGAGATCATCCAGCGGGCTCCTCGCCTGTCCGGCACGGTGAAACGGCTGCAGGACGAGCACCCCACGATCACGGAGTCCGTCGCTGCGCTCGTCGAGCGATTGGATGCGGGAGATGTCGAGAGCGACGCATGGCCGCCCGACAACGCACGGAACGACCTCCAGCGCCTGATCGGCGCGGTCGTGCGGCATCGACAGAAAGGCGCCGACCTCGTGTGGGAGGCGTACAACGTCGACATCGGAGGCACCGAGTAGCGCTCCGCACCACGGGTTCTGAGCGTCGGGTCGCGTAGGCTTCCGATCGTGGTCCGCGTCGCGCTCGGCCAGCTGAACACGACCGTCGGCGATCTCGACGGCAATGTCGCGCGCATGGCCGAGTGGACCGCGCGCGCGGCCGGGCAGGATGCCGATCTCATCTGCTTCCCGGAGCTCGCGATCACCGGGTATCCACCCGAGGACCTGGTCCTTCGACCGCGCTTCGTCGAGGACAACCTGGCCGCGCTCGACGCGCTCGCCGTCGCCACCGCCGGATCGTCGTGCGCGGTCGATGGTGGGGTTCGTGGACCGATCCGAACAGGGTCTGCACAACGCGGCCGCGTTGATCCGGGACGGCAGTGTGCAGGAGCGCTATCACAAGATCCAACTCCCGAACTACGGCGTGTTCGACGAGAAGCGCTACTTCGTGCCTGGCGACGCCGCCTGCTCCGTCCGGCTGGCCACGTCGGATCTCGGCCTGTCCGTGTGTGAGGACGCGTGGCACGGAGACGCCCCGTTCGATGAGTACGAACGGACGCGGCCACACGTGATCCTGAACATCAACGGCTCGCCGTACCACCACGGCAAGGGCGTGGAGCGGCTGGAGATCTGTCGAGCGCGCGCACGGCAGACCGGCGCGTGGATCGTCTACGTGAACGCGGTCGGAGGCCAGGATGAGCTGGTGTTCGACGGAGGATCGATGGTGGTGTCTCCCGACGGAGAGGTGATCGCGCGCGCCGTCGATGTTCGAGGAGGACCTGGCCGTCGTGGAGATCGACGCCGCCGTCGCGCCCGGTCGTCGGATCACCCGACCACCGTGGCCCACGGGCCCGGAGGAGGTCTACCGCGCGCTCGTCCTCGGCATCCGGGACTACGTGCGGAAGAACGGGTTCCGCGAGGTGGTGATCGGCATGTCGGGAGGGATCGACTCGGCGCTCGTCGCCACGCTCGCCGTCGACGCGCTCGGGCCCGAAGCGGTGCGCGTCCTCGCGATGCCGTCCCCGTACTCGTCGCGCGGAAGCATCGAGGACGCCACGGAGTGCGCTCACCGTATGGGCGTCCGTATCGACACGGTGCCGATCACCGACGCGTTCGACGCGTACCGGCACACGCTCGCCGACCTGTTCGCGGGAACCGACGAGGGCGTCGCCGAGGAGAACCTGCAGGCGCGCATCCGGGGGAACCTGCTCATGGCGCTGTCCAACAAGTTCGGCTCGCTCGTGCTCGCGACCGGGAACAAGAGCGAGTACGCGGTGGGATACGCCACGCTCTACGGCGATATGGCGGGAGGGTTCGCCCCCATCAAGGACGTTCCGAAGACGCTGGTGTACGAGCTCTGCGCATGGCGGAACGAGCTGGACCCCGCAACGGCGCCGATCCCCGACCAGATCATGACCAAACCGCCCTCGGCCGAGCTCAGGCCGGATCAGCTCGACACCGATTCGCTGCCTCCCTACGACCTGCTGGATCCGATCATCGAGGCCTACGTGGAGGAGGATGCCGACGCCGACGCCATCGTCGCCCGGGGGTTCGACCGGGCGACGGTGGAACGCGTGATGCGGATGATCGACCGAGCTGAGTACAAGCGGCGGCAGGCCGCGCCCGGGGTGAAGATCACGCCGAAGGCGTTCGGACGCGACCGCCGCCTACCGATCACGAACCGGTACGGGCTGCCCTAACGCCGGCGTCCTAGGCAAGCGCCCACGTGACGGTCACCGATACCTGCGTCTCGAGCGTCGGAGGCTGGATCGGGGTGGATGCGGCGCCCGCGGAACTGGCAGCCATATCGCGGCCGTAGTAGATCGGCGGCGTGTAAGCGCCCGAGCCTTCCTGGATCGACACGACTTCTCCGAGCTGGGCGTCGCCGGCTCCGGCGAGGGTCTCCGCCTTGGACCGAGCGTTGGCGACGGCGTCGGCGAGCGCCTGGTCCACGCCCTGGTTCTGGTCGGACAGCTGGAACGTGATGCCGTTCGACAGGTTCGCACCCGCCTTGACGGAGTCGTCGATGATCTCGCCGACCTTGGAGATGTCGCGAACCGTGACATCGACCTGGTTCACGGCCTGATAGCCCGTGATCTCCATGCCGTTGTTGCCGTACGTGGGGTAGATGCTCACGTAGCTGGTCGCGATGTCGTCCTTGGCGATGCCCTTGTTCGTCAGCGCGGCGATCAGCGCGGTCATCTTCGTCGCGTTGTCCGCCAGCGCGCTCTGGGCGGTGTTCGCCTGCGTCTGGACGCCCAGACTGATGACCGCCTCGTCGGGCTTGGCCTTGATCGTGGCCGTGCCGTTCACGGTGACGGTGCGATCCGCGGTGCTGGGAGCCGGTGAGCCGGTGTCCTGCGCGAGCGACGGTAGCGTCAACGCCACGATCGTTCCGAGCACGACACCCGCCGCGATATAGCCGATGCGCTTCACGGTGAGCCTCCTCTTGGCCGGGTGAACGTTCGTGGGACGGGCAAGGGAGCGCGCGAGGTTCCCCAACGGGCGGGATGGATCCCCTTACGGGTCCCGGCTCACTCGGAGGCCAGCCACCGATCGAACGGGGAGGGTGCGGACAGGACGGAAAGGTCACCGGAGTCGAGGATCGCGGAAGCCGCGGTGGCCATCGCGCCGATCGCGATCCACGTCAGCCCGCCGCCCACGCTGATCCGCCGCGCGCCCGCATCGACGATCTCCGCGAGCGAGAGCCCGGGCAACGCCAAGACGTTGACCGGCTTCGAGACGGCCTGGCATACGGCGCGGATCTCCTCAGCGCTCCGCAAGCCGGGGGCGTAGAGCACGTCGGCACCGGCATCGTCGAATGCGCGGAGGCGCGCGATCGTGTCATCCACGTCCGGGTTCCCGCGGATGTGGTTCTCGGCGCGCGCCGTGAGCGTGAACGGGAACGGGAGACCGTGTGCGGCCTCCGCCGCAGCGGCGATCCGGTCGGCTGCATGGTCCCGCTCATAGAGGAAGCCGCCGGGGTCGAAGTCCTCGATCGAACCACCCACCGCACCCGCATCGGCCACGCGGGTGATCGCCCGCGCGACCCGCTCGGGCTCGGATCCGTACCCGTTCTCGAGATCGACCGAGACCGGGAGATCCGTCGCCAGGTCGAGCGCGGCCGTGTGCGCGATGACCTCATCCAGCGTCACGTCGCCGTCGCGGCGTCCGAGCGTGAA
The DNA here is from genome assembly GCA_963723855.1 of uncultured Actinomycetes bacterium. GTDB lineage: Bacteria > Actinomycetota > UBA4738 > UBA4738 > HRBIN12 > JBBQVZ01. The sequence continues at coordinate 6,718 of CAVRSI010000028.1, forward strand.
CGCGAATCCGGAGCTGGTGGTGGCGAGCGCCCGGAACCCGAGTGCGGCCAGCACGCGAGCGGAACCCGCGTCCCACGGGTTCGGGATGACGAACGCCGGACCGGCGTGCAGCGCGCGGAACGCCGCGGCCTTCTCGCTCTGCCGCGTCACTCGCGGCACCCCGTCCGCCACGCGAAGGATCACCTTGCCACGTTTGCCCGAGGCCAGGCTGCGCTCGAACGCCGCACGAGCATCCGTCAGAGGGAACACCGAGTCGATCGACGGGGCGCAGCTCGCCCGCATCGATCATGCCGGCGAGCTCGACGAGCTGCTCGCGGTTCGGCTCGACGACGAAGTACGACGTCTCGATCTTGTCATCGGGCCCGACCGTCGGTTCCTCCGCGATCGAGACGAGCCGCCCGCCGGAGCGGATGAGCGCGGGCGAACGCTCGAGCAGCGCGCCCCCGACCGTGTCGAAGACGAGGTCGACGGGGTCGAGCGAGCCTGCGAGATCGACGTCGGACGCATCGAGGACCTCATGCGCGCCGAAGCCACGCGCGAGGTCGGCACTGGCAGGCGACGTCGTGCCGATCACGTAGGCGCCTCGCCCGCGCGCGAGCTGCGTCGCGAAGTGGCCGACGCCACCTGCGGCTCCGTGGATCATCACCCGCTCTCCTTCCATCAATCCGCCGTGATCGAACAACCCTTGCCAGGCACTGAGCGCGGAGAGAGGCACGGCCGAACTCTCTTCGTGACCCAGCGTCCTCGGCTTCGGGGCCAGGAGCGAGGCCTGGATAGCGATGTACTCGGCAGCCGCGCCGTCACGGCCGAAGTCGGAGAGCGCCCACACGTCGTCGCCGATGGCGAGGGCGTCCACGTCGGGTCCAAGGGCGGCCACCTCGCCCGAGAGCTCGTACGAGGGGATGGCGGGCAGCCGATCGGTCGGCCAATCCAACTCGTCCGGCGTGATCGCGGCGGCATGGACCCGCACGAGCGCTTCACCCACCGCCGGACGCGGAGTCTCGATCCGTTCGAGCACGAGCTCGTCGGGCCCACCGGCCGTGTGCAGTCGGATCGCCCACATGGTGGGTTCGATGCCGTGAGCGTGTTCTGTCACGCGATGCTCCTTCCGATCGATCGCGCGGTCCGGGGTTATGAGCTTACCTTCCTAGTAAGTATCTTGCCAAGAAGTATCATGTGAAGGCGATGACGAACCCACCAGACCACATGGACCGCATCCTCGCCCAGTGGCGGCGAGAACGACCCGATCTCGACGTGGAGCCGATCGGATTGCTGGGGCGGCTCTTCCGCTCCGCACACCTCGCCGACGAGAGCCTCGCCGAGGGGATCGCTCCTCACGGCCTGCAACCCGGATGGTTCGACCTGCTCGCCGCGTTGCGTCGCTCGGGACGACCGTACGAGCTCAACCCGACTCGGCTGATGGAAACCACGATGCTGTCATCGGGTGGCATGACGAAGCGGCTCGATCGTCTCGACGAGGCCGGATTGGTGGAACGCAGACCCGACCCCGCCGACCGCCGCGGCACCCTCGTCCGGCTGACCAGGCGCGGGAGGACGGTCATCGACAAGGCCGTCGAGACCCATGCGAGGAACGAGGAACGCCTCTTGTCCTCGCTCACCCCGGCGGATCGGCGCGCCCTCGATGGTCTGTTGCGCAAGCTCCTCGCCGGACTCGAACGACCGGAGACCCCTGCCTCCGTACAATCCGGGCGGGGCCTGTAGCTCAGCCTGGTCTAGAGCAGGGGGCTTTTAACCCTCGTGTCGCGGGTTCGAATCCTGCCAGGCCCACGAGGACCGGACGCTGTCACCGGGCACGACTACGTTCGTCGGGATGCGACGGCTCACGATCGACCGGACCTCGCGGCGCGCGCTGGCGGACGGATGTGCCGTCGGAGCGACGGGAGC
>CAVRSI010000029.1:0-119152 GCA_963723855.1 uncultured Actinomycetes bacterium
CGGTCGCCGCCGGACTGTTGGTGTTCACGCTGGTCCTGCCCCACATCGGCAACGGCGGCGGAGCCACGTCCGAAGCCGCAAGGGAAGGACCAGAGCGCGGCCGGGGGTGTTCGCGAGGGAGCAGCGCTGGCAGCGGCAAGCGCGATCGAGATCCGCCACGTGAACTTCGACGACGCCTCGCTGACGGCGTTGACCTCGTCCTATCGGAGCCCAGCCCCGGCTGCCAGCGGGGCCGGAACCGCCGCGGCGCCGGCAACGGCGTTCGGCACGCAGGCGCAGACAAGCAAGGCGCTCGCCTGCATCGTGAAGTCGGCTCCGAACCAGAAGGGCGAGCTCCAGACCCTCATCCGTGCGCGATTCAAGGGCACGCCCGCCTACCTGGCGGTGTTCACGGAAGGGCCGGGAGCGGGTCAGCCGGCCGACACCGTCACCGTATGGGTCTTCGGAACGACCGACTGCGGGATCCTCTCCTTCTCCTCCGCGCAGCTGTAGCCGCGACCTCCTCCGCCCTTCGTTCCGGGAATACGCGGGTGTTTGCGCCTATGGGAGGATTGGATACGACATGACGGAAACCCGGAACGTGATCGTGATCGGCTCGGGCCCTGCGGGCTACACGGCCGCGCTCTACGCCGCCCGCGCCAACCTGGCGCCGCTCGTGCTCAAAGGCCTGAACGCCGGCGGGCAGCTGATGCTCACGACGGACGTCGAGAACTATCCCGGCTTCGTCGACGGCATCCTCGGCCCCGAGCTGATGGAGCTGATGGAGAAACAGGCGGAGCGGTTCGGAGCGGAGATCCTGCCGGTGCACGTCACGCGCGTCGACCTCTCGAGCCGCCCGTTCGGGGTCTGGGCCGGCGACCAGGAGTGGCGAGCGAAGGCCGTGGTCGTGGCGACCGGTGCCAGCGCGAAATGGCTGGACATCCCCGGCGAGGAGAAGCTTCGGGGCCGGGGCGTGAGCGCGTGCGCCACGTGCGACGGCTTCTTCTTCCGGGACCGCGAACTGGTCGTGGTCGGCGGCGGCGATACCGCGATGGAGGAAGCCACGTTCCTTACGAAGTTCGCGAGCAAGGTATCCATCGTGCATCGCCGCCACGAGTTCCGTGCCTCGCCGATCATGGTCGACCGGGCGCTCGCGAACCCCAAGATCGACGTGATCTGGGACACGGTCGTCGACGAGATCCACGGCGACGACGCGGTCACGGGCGTCACGCTCCGCGATGTGGGAACCGGTGAGCAGCGCGCGTTCCCGGCGGACGGGGTCTTCATGGCCATCGGTCATACCCCGAACACGGAGCTGTTCCAGGATCAGCTCCGGCTCCAGGACGGCTACATCCTCGTGGATGAGCCGCGGACGGGAACGAACGTGCCCGGCGTGTTCGCCGCGGGAGATGTCACCGACACCATCTACCGTCAGGCGGTCACGGCCGCCGGACAGGGATGCAAGGCCGCGATCGACGCTGAACGGTTCCTGGAAGCCGAGGCCCACGCCGCCGGATGACCGGGAATCAGCAGCGCCACGATCAGGTTGGAACCCGGGCGAGCTCGCGCCGACCCGCGCGGGTCCGCCACGAAAGGAGCGACACCAGATGGCCAACATCGGCAACGTGAACGACGCAGAGTTCCAGGCGAGCGTCCTGGATTCGGACACCCCGGTCCTCGTCGACTTCTGGGCGGAGTGGTGCGTCCCCTGCCACATGGTTTCCCCGGTGGTCGAGGAGATCGCATCGGAGAAGGGCGAGGCGCTGAAGCTCGCGAAGCTCAACATCGACGACAACCCGGAGGCCACCCGTACCTACGGGGTCATGAGCATCCCCTCGCTGATCCTGTTCAAGGGCGGCAAGGAGGTCGCGCGGGTGGTCGGCGCCAAGCCCAAGGACGCGATCTTGAAGGACGTCGAGCCCCACCTCGAGCCACAGCCGGTGGTCTGAGCCGGCTCCCCGGTTCCCAAGCTCCACCGGCGCGGTTGCCGCGCTCGGCGGGGCAGCGGAGACTTGGCCCGTGCGTACCTTCCTCCTGCACGACCACGGCGCAGAGGTCCGCGACATCCAGCAGCGCCTGATCGCGCTCGGCTTGCACATCGAGTTCGCCGAGCTCGACGGCACGTTCGGACCGTCGACGGACGCCGCCGTTCGCGGCTTCCAGGAGCGACGCAGCTTGCGCGTCGACGGCCGGGTCGGCCCCGATACCTGGGGACAGCTCGTGGAGGCCGGTTACCAGCTGGGAGATCGCACCCTCTACCTGCACTCACCGCTGCACCGAGGAGACGACGTCAGTGCCCTGCAGCGGAAGCTGAACTCGCTCGGCTTCGACGCCGGCAAGGAAGACGGCCTCTTCGGCCCACTCACCGACCGAGCCGTTCGGGAGTTCCAACGCAACGTCGGTGAGGAACCGGACGGGATCGTCGGGATCGAGACCATCTCCACGCTCGAACGGATGCGCCCGACGGGCTCGGGTCCGGGCCGATCGGTGGTACGAGAAGCAGAGTCGGTCCGCGCGATGCGCTCGTCGATCGAAGGGCAGGTGATCGCGATCGACGCGGGCGGAGGCGGGCCCGCGGGCGACGCATCGGAGCGGCGGATCGCCGCGGCCCTCGCCGATGAGCTGTCGGCGATGGGTGCGAAGCCCGTGGTACTCCAGGGAGACGACCGTGCGGGTACCTCTGAAGCCGCGCGCGCCGCGAACGAGCTGTCGGCGACGGCATGCGTCTCGCTCCAGATCGCCACGGCAGGCTCACGTGCGGGCGGGCCGGTGTGTGCCTACTTCGGGAGCGCCTCCACGCACTCGCCGGCGGGCAAGCGGTTGGCCGAGTTGGTGCTGGAAGAGCTCGATCGCGGCCCCGGGTCGTCGGGCTGGCTGGAAGGACTCACCGACGCGATCCTGCGCGAGACACGCATGCCGGCCGTGCAGATCCAGCCGTGCCTGAGCACCGCAGACGACGTGCCGGGGATCGCGCGGGCCATATCAGAGGCGCTCCGACGATTCTTCGCGGGCTGACCGAGCCGGGGCTCCGCGGCGTTCACCGAGGGTGGCGGCGGGCCAGGATCGCAAGCACCCAACCCAGGAGCGCGCCGGAGATCAGCGCTCTGATGGCGCGCTGTTGCTCGGTCGGGGCGGTCCGCTCCGCTGACACGGCGCGACTATGCTACGCGCCGTGCGTTCCTGCGTGATGGTCGAGGGTCAAGAGGGCGTGACGTGGCACCAGTGGCTCGCGCTCGCGGAAGCGACCGAACGGCTGGGGTTCGAAGGGCTCTTCCGATCCGACCACTATTTCAGCGCGGAAGGCGTGGGCGGCCGAGGCTCCACGGATGCCTGGACCCTCCTGGCGGCCCTGGCCGCGCGGACCGACCGGCTCCGGTTGGGGACGTTGGTGTCTCCGGTGACCTTCCGCCTGCCGTCCGTGCTCGCGAAGGCCGCGGCCACGGTCGATGAGATCTCCGGCGGCCGCGTGGAGATCGGCATGGGCGCCGGATGGTGGACCGAGGAACACACGCAGTTCGGGTTCCCGTTCCCGCCGACACGCGAACGGTTCGAGATGCTCGAGGAGCAACTCGAGATCGTGCACGGCCTGTTGACCGAGGAACGGTTCACGTTCGACGGACGCCACTACACCGTGAAGGACGCCGAGTTCCTCCCCGCTCCCGTGCAGCGTCCGCGTCCGCCGATCGTGCTGGGCGGGAAGAGGGTCGGTCCGTGGATGCAGCGGCTGATCGGCGGGTGGGCCGATGAGTTCAACACGGTCGGCGGCTCCCCGGCGGAGGTGCGGGAACGTTTCGGCCGCGCGCGCGATGGTGTCGCCGCGGCGGGGCGAGCGCCGGACTCGTTGGTGACGTCGTTGATGACGTGGTGCGTCGTCGCGCCAACGGAGGACGAGTACCTCGCGAAGCTCGAGCGCGTCCGATCCCAGGATCCGACGGCCGGCCCGTTCGACGCCTACCGCGCGGACGTCGAGGCCGACTGCATCGTGGGAACGCCCGATCGCGCGGCCGAACGGCTGGCCGAATACGCAGCCGCGGGCGTGCAGCGGATCATGCTGAACCTCACCCTCTACGACGACCTCGACATGCTCGAACTCGTTGCCACGCAAGTATTCCCGAAGGTGAACGCGTGACCCTCCCGTCGCCCGCCGCGCCATCGGACCCCGATCTGGTCGGCGACGAACGCCTCCTGCTCACGGAGTTCCTCGACTACCAGCGGATCGTGCTCTGGCGCAAGGTCGGCGAGCTCGACGACGACGGACTTCGGCGCGTGATGACGCCGTCGGGCCTGACCCTGCTCGGCATCGTGAAGCATCTCGCATACGTCGAGCGCTGGTGGTTCCGGGTCGCGTTCGCGGGTGAGCAAGGGGTCGACCCGCCGTGGAACGACGACGATCCCGACGCGGACTTCCGCGTGGAGCCGGACGACACTCCCGAACGCATCCTCGCGCTCCATGAAGACGAGGTCGCGCGAGCTCGCGTGATCGCGACGGAGGCGGCATCGTTCGACGACACCGCGGCCGACCCTCGTGCGAAGGGGCGTTCGCTCCGCTGGATCATGATCCACATGATCGAGGAGTACGCCAGGCACCTGGGCCACGCCGACATCATGCGCGAAGCCATCGACGGGCGGACGGGAGACTAGCCGAGCCCGGTTCAGGGGGAGCGACCAGGGCCGATGCTAGGCTTTGGACCTTCCCATGGCCGAGTTCTCCATCGATCGATTCGTCGAGCTCTACGCGGAACGCGCCGCCGGCATGTCCGCCTCCGAGGTGCGCGCGCTGTTCGCGGTCGCCTCCCGTCCCGAGATCGTGTCGTTCGCGGGTGGGATGCCCTACGTGCAGGCGTTGCCGCCCGCTGACGTGCTGGCGGTCGTCGCCGAGGCGCTCGACGTCCACGGTTCGACGATCCTGCAGTACGCCGGCGGTCAGGGACATCTCTCGCTCCGAGAACGGTTGATCCCGCTCATGACCGACGAAGGCGTCGACGCGGATCCGGACGACATGGTCATCACGACCGGCGCGCAGCAGGCCCTCGACCTGATCGGCAAGATCTTCATCGACCCGGGCGACCTGATCGCGGTCGAGGCGCCGGCGTACGTCGGCGCGCTCACGGCGTTCGGCGCGTACCAACCTCGGATACCTGCAGATCGACCTCGACGCGGACGGCATGATCGTCGACCAGCTCGAGGAGGCGTTGGTGCGCGGCGAGCGTCCGAAGTTCGTGTACACCGTGCCGAACTTCGGCAACCCCGCCGGCGTCACGATGTCGCTCCCCCGCCGGCGGCAGCTGGTGGCGCTGTGCCGCGAGGCCGGCATCCCGATCATCGAGGACAACCCGTACGGCCTGCTCCGTTTCGAAGGCGATGCGCTCCCCTGCTTGCGTTCGATGGATCCGGAGAACGTGATCTACCTCGGCACGGTGTCGAAGGTCTTCTCGCCCGGTGTTCGCGTCGGATGGGCGCTCGCCGAGCAGAGCGTCGTGCAACGTCTGGTGCTCGCGAAGGAAGCGGCAGACCTGTGCGGGTCGTCGTTCACGATGCTGGTGACCGAGCGGTACTTCGCCGGCGATCGGTGGCGGCAGAACCTCTCGACGTTCGTCGATCTGTACCGTCTCCGTCGCGACGCCATGCTCGAGGCGTTGCCGGAACACTTCCCGTCCGACGCCACCTGGACGCGCCCGGCGGGCGGCTTCTATGTCTGGGTCACGCTTCCCGGATGGGTTGACGCGCAAGCGATGCTGGCCGCCGCGGTCGAGCGACGGGTCGCGTACGTTCCGGGAACGGCGTTCTATCCCGACGATCGGGGACGCAACCAGATGCGACTAGCGTTCTGTTACCCGACCGAGGACCGGATCCGCGAAGGCATCGCTCGTCTCGGCGCGCTGCTCGAGGACGAAGAGCAGCTCTATCGCTCACTGCATCCATGAGGGTCGCCGTCATCGCCGGCGGGCGGACGCCGGAACGCGACGTGTCGCTTCGCTCCGGTCAGCGTGTAAGTCATGCCCTCGGCGAAGCCGGGCATGAGGCATGGCTCGTCGACCCGGGAGAGGACCCGCTCGTCGAGGCGTTGCAGGAACGGGCGCCCGACATCTGCTACCTCACGCTGCACGGCAAGGAAGGCGAGGACGGAACCGTGCAGCGATTGCTCGACCTCCTCCAGATCCCGTACACCGGCACCGCGCCGTTCGATTGCGAGGTGGCGTTCGACAAGGTCCTGGCGAAGGACGCGCTCGTGCGAGCCGGCGTCACGACCCCCGACTGGGTGGTCGTCGAGGGCTGGGCCCTCCGCGACCTGGGGGCCGGCTCGGCGTTGGGCAAGGTCACGGAGCGGGTCGGCCTGCCGTGCGTGGTGAAGCCCTCTCGCTCCGGCTCCGCGCTCGGCGTGAGCTTCGTCGAGCGGGCATCCGACCTGGCCACGGCCGTGATGGCCGCGCTGTCGTTCGCCGGAGCCGCGATCGTTGAAGCCAAGGTCGAGGGTTCAGAGCTCGCGATCGGCGTGGTGGGCACGCCTCCCGAGGCGCTCCCGTTGGTGGAGATCGTGCCCAAGGGCGGGGTGTTCGACTACGCCGCCCGCTACACGGCCGGGGCCACCGAGTACTTCGCACCCGCGCGGGTGCCGGCGGAGATCGCGAGCCTCTGCACGGATCAGGCCATGCGAGCGGTCGCAGGGCTGCACCTCCTGGACGTCGCCCGGGTGGACACGATCGTCGACGCGAACGGCACGCCGTGGGTGCTCGAGGTGAACGTCTCCCCCGGGATGACCGAGACCAGCCTGCTCCCGATGGCGGCACAGGCTGCGGGCTGGTCCCTCACGGAGCTCTGCGAGCGCGTCGTCAGCTCGGCCGGCTCGCGCTGAACCGGCCCTGAGCTGCGGCGATGACTCCTGCTCCACTAGTCTGTATCAGACTAGTGTCTATGAGACGAGCGGTACGAAGCGCGGATCAGTCGGGGGCGAGCCCGGGCCCCGATCCGATGATCTCGGACACGATCCGCTCGAGGTCGTCGGCCGACCCGAACTCGATCACCACGCGCCCGCGTTTCTTCCCCATCTGGATCTGCACCCTGGTGGCCAGCTGCTCCGACAAGATCTCCTCGACCTCGGACATGGTCGTGTCGGTCGGCGGCGGATCCGCCGCCACCTCCGCCTTGGCGGGCTTGTCGGCGGGACCGTCGACGTAGCGTCGGACCAGATCCTCAACGTCGCGAACGGTGAGGTCCTCGGCGACGGTCCGGAGGGCAAGGGTGTTCTGCGCCTCGGCGTCGCCGAGCGCGAGCAGGGCTCGCGCGTGGCCCGCCTGCAGCTTCCCGTCCGTGAGCAGCTGCTGGACGTCGATGGGCAGTTGCAGGAGCCGGATGGTGTTCGCGATGTGGGAACGGGAGATGCCCACCCGGTCCGCCAGCTCCTCCTGCTTCAGCCCCAGCTCCTCGAGCAGCTGCCGGAACGCCTCGGCCAGTTCGATCGGCCCCAGGTCCTCTCGATGGATGTTCTCGATCAACGCCTCACGGAGCGTGTCCGCGTCATCGGTGTCGCGGACCACGACCGGGATCGTGGCAAGGCCGGCGAGCTTGGCCGCGCGCAAGCGTCGTTCGCCGGCGATCAGTTCGTATCCTGCGCCGGACTTGCGGACGACGATCGGCTGGAGGATCCCCACCTCCCGGATGGACGCGGCGAGCGAGCCGATAGCCTCGTCGTCGAAGCGCGTCCGGGGCTGCTTCGGATTGGGGGAGACCGCGTTGACGGGAACCTCGAGTAGGCCGGAGGCCTCCCCCGACTCCGGCGCTCCCGGGATCAACGCGGACAGGCCGCGGCCCAATCCACCTCGTTTGGACATCATTCGCCTCCCTTGCGGAATAGTCGCCATCGGCGCTTGCCGTGACCCTCTTCCTCCAGGGTCGCGCCGATCGAGGCCACGGCCGGCTGTGGGGCCGGCTCGTCGACGGCGACGTCCTCGGAGTTGGGTCTGGAGGACGTCCGGAGCTCGGCGTCCTCGTCGATGACCACCACCCGTCGTTCAGGAAGGTGTTCGGGTGGGGCTGGAGCGGTGGAAGGTTCGCGTTCTCGAGCCTGCGGCGGAGGCTCGGTCGATGGGGAAGGCTCGTCGGAGTCCTCCCAGACGTCGTCCTCGTCGGGCACCGGCTGCGGGACGGGCTGGGCGGCGGGCGGCTCCTGGGTCGCCGGCTTGGACGCGGGAGGATCGGAGGCGACGGGCGCAGCCGGCGGCGGCGGCGCGTCTTCCAGCTCGGTCGCGTCGGCCTTCACCTCGACCTCTTCTTCCAGCTCCTCCACCACTTCGTGGACGGTCGGGACTGGAAGACCCTCGAGGTCCTCATCCGTGGGAGCCTTCGGTGTGACGATGTCAACAACGGGAGGGACAACCACGGTGGGGAGATCGTCGAACACCGGCATGGGCTCGGCCGGAGGTGGCCGGGAAGCGACCTCCGCAGCGAGCTGGCGATAGGTCTGCGCGCCCCGTGAGCGCGGGTCATAGACCGTGATCGGCTGGCCGAACCCCGGCGCCTCGGACAGGCGAACGGTCCGGGGGATGATCACGTCATACACGAGGTCGCCGAAGAACCGCTGAACCTCTTCGACGACCTGGCTCGACAGTTTGGTCCGTGGATCGAACATGGTCATGACGATCCCCGACAACCGCAGGTCCGGATTGATGTTCTGCTGGACCAAGCTCACGTTCCGCAGGAGCTGCCCCAGACCCTCGAGCGCGTAGTACTCGCACTGGATCGGAACGATGAGCTCCTCCGCTGCGGTAAGCGCGTTGACGGTCAGCAGGCCGAGCGATGGAGGGCAGTCGAGGAGGACGAAGTCATACCGGCCCTCCCGGATCGGATCCAGGGCCTTCTTGAGCCGGGTCTCTCGCGAGAACTGGCTCACCAGCTCGATCTCTGCGCCCGCCAGGTCGATCGTCGAGGGCACCGCGTGGAGCCGTTCGACCGGCGTGAGGACGATGGCGTCGTCGATGGGGGACTCCGCCACGATCACGTGGTAGACGGTGGTCTCCCGAGCCTCGTGCCGGATGCCCATGCCGGTGGAGGCGTTGCCTTGCGGGTCCAGGTCGATCACCAGGACGCGGTAGCCGAGATCGGCGAGCGACGCCCCAAGGCTCACCGCTGTCGTCGACTTCCCGACGCCGCCCTTCTGGTTCGCGATGGCGATGATGCGAGCCACACCGGGCGTCTCGGGGGGGACAGGGTCCTTCTTGGCGCGTTTCCGGCGCGTAGGCGGGGTGGCGGAGTCGCCATTGGGCGCCGAGGGTGACGAGGTGGTCCGCGGAGCTGCTTTGGCGCCGGAGGTCGTCACTGCCGGCTCATGATAACGAGCGGTCCCGACCTTGCAAGCGCAGACGTCGTTACCAGTGCGGATGCTGCATCTTCGGGGAGTTCGGATCGATCGAAGCGCTCGCCGGCGAAGTAGACGAGCCTCCCGCCGGGGGCGAGCAGCCGATCCGCGGCGTGCCAGGCGACCCCGACCCGTGCGAACGCCCGGGAGAAGCACAGGTCCACCGGCCCGTCGAGCGTCTCCACCCGTACGTTGCTGACGGCGCCGTTCGAGAGCTCGAGACGGTCGAGGACGAGCTGGAGGAACGCGGCCCGGGGGCGCCGTGACTCCACCAGGGCGACATGTAGGTCGGGGCACGCGATGGCCACGGCGATCCCGGGAAGTCCGGCCCCGGAGCCGAGATCGTAGGCCGTTCGGTCTTCGACGGATACGACCGTGGCCGCCCGCAGGCTATCGACGATATGCCGCTCCCGCAGTCGCGGGACATCGGCGGCGGCGACCATGCCCAGTGGGACGGCTCGCTCGCGGATCAGGGACTCGAACGCTTCGAGCTTGGCCAGTTGCTCGGTGGTCAGCTCCAGACCGAGGGCTTCCGCCGATCCCCAACCCTCATGTTTCACGTGAAACACCGGCACGTGCTACCGACGACGGATCACGACCGATCGGTCGGGCTCTTCGCCCCGGCTGGAGCTCTCCACTCCGTCGATCTCCGCAACCGCATCGTGGACGATCTTCCGCTCGAACGGGTTCATCGGCTCAAGCGCCTCTTCCTGTCCCGTGCGAAGGACGCGTTCGGCCGTCTCTCGGGCCTTCTCTTCCAGACGCGTTTCGCGGCGTTTGCGGTAGTCCTCCACGTCGACGATCACCCGGACGCGCTCGTCCAGGCGCCTGCCCACCACCATCCGGGTCAGCTCCTGGATGGCATCGAGCGTCTGTCCGTGCCGACCGATCAGCAAGGCCATGTCGTCCTCGTCGTCCCCGACGATGTCGACATACATGTGGTCGTGATGGAGGTTCGGTTCGGCCACGGCATCGATCCCCATGTGGCCCATCAACTCCTCGAGGAAGTCGGCGGCGGTGTCGGCCTGTTCCTCGAGATCCTCTGGATCGACGTCCGGGGCGATCGCGCGGACGCGTACGACCGCCTCGTGAGACCCGATGCCCAGGACTCCCGTTCGGGGCTCCTGGAGCACGTCGATACGCGCCTCCTGCTCGGAGACCCCGAGTTCGTGGAGCGCCGCCTCGACGGCCTCCTCGACGCTAGCTGCCCGCTTCTCCGTCTCCCGCGCCATCGCTGCCTCCACCGCGTTTCCCAGGATCCGTATTCGGCCGCCTGCCGGTCTTCGGCGTGCCACCCGTGTTGGGGCGCCGGCCCTTCGGTTGTGGTCCCTTCCCCGACGCCGGAGTGGCACCTCCCGAAGGCTTCGGCTTCTGCCCGCCGGCCGGCTTCTTGGGCGGCGGCTTCTTCGGCGACTGTCCGCTCCGGGCCTGCTGCGACTGCTCCGCGCGCTGCTGCATCCTTGCCATGAAGCCGAGCTTGGCGGGCTCCGGGTTGTTCGCGCTCTTGGCGCGGTTCTCGGCGATCCGCCGCTCCATCGCGTCCGGCCCGATGTGTCCCGCCTTGAGCAACACGTATTGCTGGCCGATCTGCCACATGTTGGACACGGTCCAATACAACGTGAGCCCGGCCGGGAACGTGAAGCCGAAGATCCCGAACATGAGGGGCATCAGCTTGAGGATGGCCTGCTGCTGGCCGCTGGCCGCGCCCGGCGGACTCGCCTGCTGCATCTGACGCTGCTGATAGAACGTCGTCGCCACCATGAAGAGCAGCAACGCGAAATAGGGGATCTTGTCGACGGTCTTGGAGCCGCAGGGGAGCTTCCCGTCGCCGGTGGTGGCCTGGAAGGGAAGCGCGGTTCCGTCCGAGTACAGGATGGGCTTGTCCGGCTTGACCGGGTTCCGGCTGGAGTCCGCGATCGTCGCCTGCGTCCCCGATTGCGCCGCAGAGCACTGCAGGTTCATCCCCAGGAAATCGAGGTTCTGGTGCAGCACCACGTTCTTGAAGAGCGCGCTGTCCTCGGGCAGGTGGCTGTTGTGGATCAGGTAGGCCGTGGCGTCGGCGCTCGCAACGACCTGGCCGGAGGTGTCCGCGGGCTGGAGCTGCGGCGCCCGTATGACGGCGTACATCGCGATCAGGATCGGGAACTGCAGCAGGAGCGGGAGGCATCCACCCAGGGGGTTCACCCCCGCCTCCTTGTAAAGCTTCATCGTCTCTTCTTGGATCTTGGCCTTGTTGCCCTTGAATTTCTTCTGGAGCTCCTTGACCTTCGGCTGGATCGACTGCATCGCCTGCATCGATTTGATCTGCTTCACCCCGAGGGGGAGCAGGACCACCTTGATCACGATGGTGAGGACGATGATCGACAGGCCGTAGTTGCCGACCAGGTCGTAGATCTGCGCGAGGACCCACCCGATCGCGTTCAGGAGTGCCTGGAAGACGCCCAACGCGAGCATCAGACCTCCGCTCCGTTCGAGTGCGCGTGTGACGTCATCATACGAATCGCGCCGGCCGGACCCGGTCGATGCCTCCGGCGCCGAACGGATTGCATCGCAGGATGCGCCACGCCGCGAGCCCGGTCCCACGGATGGCGCCGTACTCGCGGATCGCGTCCTCCGCGTAGTGCGAGCACGTGGGATAGAAGCGGCATTGGCCGCCGAGCCACCCCGAAAGCGTCGCGCGATAGACACGGATCAGCCCGATCTCGAGCGCGCGAACCGGAGCGCCCGCGGCTCGGATGGCATGGCGGATCATCTGCGCACCAGCGGCTCGCGGCGGAGCAGTTCGTTCATCTCGGCCACCAGATCCTGTGTCTTCGCGCCTCGGATGGCCTCCCGGGCCACGATGACGACATCGTTTCCGTCTCCGGCCGTGGGCGCAACCTCACGCCAGGCCTCCCTCAGGATCCGCCTGGCTCGGTTCCGCTGGACGGCCCCGCCCACACGGCGAGACGCGACCACGGCGACCTCACCCGAGCCCGGCGCGAGGAACAGTACCACCCGCTTGGAATGCAACGATCGGCCGACGTCGAACACCCGTCGAACCTGGGTCACGTGCACGTCGGACGTCAGGGGGTGAGGCGCGCGCGGCCCTTGCGGCGGCGGCGAGACAAGATCGCGCGCCCGGCCCGGGTGCGCATGCGGATCCGGAAGCCGTGCGTCTTCGCGCGGTGGCGGTTGTTCGGCTGATAGGTGCGTTTGCCCTTGGGCATCTGGGTTCCTCTCGATGCGAAGGCCGGCTCGCGGCCGGCCAGGCGGAAAGTATACGGGCCGCCATCGACGCAGGACAAAGGGGTTGACAACAGAAAGTGCGTCAAGACCCCGCTCAGGGCGCGCGCTGTGGAAAAGTCCGGTGCTATATTCCGGCCGCTTCACCCCCCGGCCGAAACCCGGCGCTCCATGCCCCGGCGCCAGATCACTCCCCCGAAGAGTTATCCACCATTGTGGAAAGGTCTTGTGGATACGCATGGCGATAGCGTTCTCTCAACGCGAGGCGCAGGACACCTGGGCACACGTCCTGGAGCGAGCCAGAGCCGAGCTCCCCGAAACGACCGTCGTGATGTGGTTCGCCGACGTCGATCCCGTTTCGTTGCAGAACGGGGTCCTCGCGCTCCACGTTCCTAGCGACATGGTACGAGAACGCTTGCAGCACAACCATCTTGACCTCATCCGCTCCGCCGCGCTCCAGGCCCTCGGGACGGATGTCGAGATCCGCCTCGACGTCGACGAGGCGCTCCGCAGCGCGGTCGACGACATCATCACCACCGACCCGTCCGGGGACCCACCGGGCGTCTCCGGCCGCGTCCACACGTCGCCGGAAGATCGCCCGTCATCCGCTGACAACGCCCCGAGCGAACGGGTGATGGGCGCTCCGGGCCTCCCGTTCCCCAACTACACGTTCGACGCGTTCGTCCCTGGACCCAGCAACCGGTTCGCGCACGCGGCGGCCATGGCCGTCGCCGAAGCGCCGCCCTCGAAGGCGTACAACCCGTTGTTCATCTACGGCGGCGTCGGTCTGGGCAAGACGCACCTGCTGATCGCGGTCGGCCATCACATGTACCGGCTCAAGCCGAGCCTCCGCGTGAAGTACGTCACGTCCGAGCAGTTCGTCACCGAGTTCATCAAGGCCGTCCGCGAGCGCCAGGGCGACAACTTCCGGCAGAAGTACCGCGAGGTCGACGTCCTGCTCGTCGACGACATCCAGTTCCTGGCCAAACGCGAGGAGACGCAGACCGAGTTCTTCCACACGTTCAACCACCTCCACACCGCGGGGAGGCAGATCGTGATCGCGTCCGACCGCCCGCCGCACGAGATCTCCGGTATGGAAGAGCGTCTGACCAGCAGGTTCCGATGGGGGCTGTGCGTCGACGTGCAGCCGCCCGACCTGGAGACCCGTATCGCGATCCTGCAGCTCAAGGCGGAACGCGAGACGATCGCCGTGCCGTCCGGCGTGGTCGAGTTCGTGGCATCCAAGTTCGATCAGAGCGTCCGCGAGCTCGAGGGCGCGCTCGTTCGGGTCGTCGCGTGGTCGGAGCTGACCGCACAGCCGATCGACATCGAGCTCGCCGAACGGGCGCTCCAGGACCTGATCCCGCAGACGGAGCACGAGATCCCGCCGCCGTTGATCCTGGAGGAGACGGCGCGCTACTTCTCGCTCTCCATCGGCGACCTGGTATCGAAGAGCCGTTCGAGGCCGCTGACCCAGGCGCGCCACATCGCGATGTACCTGGTGCGCGAGTGCACGGGGCTCTCCCTGGTCAAGATCGGTGAGATCTTCGGCGGCCGGGACCACACCACGGTGCTGCACGGCATCAACAAGGTCGAGGGTGAGATGCGCGCCCGCGACACGGCGTTCCGGCAGGTCCAGGACCTGACCCGGATCATCAGGGGCCGCGTTCGGGGGGCCGCATGAGCCTGTGGAAAACCCGGGGACCGGTGGTGGGGTGCGGTGCACGCACGCCCTCGGACCGGGTCGAGGCGGAACGTTCTCCCCAGTCCGTCCACATGTCGGAGGCCGCCTCTACGCTGGGAGAACGGTTGCCTTGCCAACCTTTCCACAGCACCTGCTACTACCGTCTTGTCAGAGAACCTAAGAGCAACAGGGGGTGGCCACGTTGAAGTTCCGGTGTGACCGAGACGCGCTCTCGGAGGCCTTGCAGACCGTCCAGCGAGGCGTGTCGTCCCGCCCGGGGATCCCCGCGCTCACCGGGGTGTTGATCGAGGCGTCAGTCGGCGGTGAGCTCACGTTGATCACGACCGACCTCGAGGTGTCGGCTCGACTCACGATCTCGGTGCAGGTGACCGAACCGGGGATCGCGCTCGTGCCGGCGCGGTTGCTCGGCGACACGGTCAAGAGCCTGTCCAACGCGCCCGTCGAGTTCGAGACCGACCAGAGCCAGGTCACCATCCGGTGCGCGGCGTACGAGGGAACGCTGCGGCTGCTCCCGGCCGAGGACTTCCCGGGGCTGCAGGAGCCGAGCGGGACAACCGTGACGGCCGAGGCCGGTGCGTTCGCGGAGGCGATCGGGCAGGTGGGCCGCGGCGCGTCGCGGGACGAGGCCCGGCCGGTGCTCACCGGTGTGTTGCTGGAGGTCAGCCGGGAGGGCGTCGTGATGGTCGCGACCGACTCGTACCGGCTCGCCGTCCGCGACCTGGTGGCGAGCGCCTCGGGTGAGGCCAAGGCGATCGTTCCGGAGCGTGCGATGTCGGAGGCCGGCCGCGCCGCCGCGGCGGACGAGAAGTCGACCGTCGAGATCTTCGTCGACGAGAGCCAGGTGTCGTTCAAGATCGGCACGTTGACGCTCACGTCGAGGCTGATCGAGGGCGAGTTCCCCAACTACCGGCAGCTCCTGCCGGAGGCGACCGAGAGCCGTCTCACCGTCTCCCGGCAGCAGCTGCTGGATGCCGTGCGCCGTGTCGGGCTGCTGGCGCGCGACACCACGCCGGTCCGGTTGGAGTTCAACGCGCTCGGCGTCAAGCTGTCGAGCTCGTCGCCCGATCTGGGCCAGGCCGTCGAGACGGTCGAGGCGCGATACGAAGGGGAGGACCTGACGGTCGCGTTCAACCCCCAGTACCTCGCCGACGGGCTGACGGCCGCGACCGGCGAGACGGTGCGTCTCGACGTGCGCGACGGGCTGAAGCCGGGCGTGGTGCACGGCGAGGGCGACGAGTTCACGTATCTGGTGATGCCGGTTCGCCTGCCCGCGGTGGTGAGCTAGGAAGGTCTGGGGCGCAAGGCTTCCCCCGTGCGCCTGGCCTGGGTCGAGCTCCGCGACTTCCGCAACCACGCCTACACGCGGATCGAACCGGTGCCCGACGGGCTCGATCGTGGCGGTGGGTCCGAACGGCGAGGGCAAGACCAACCTGCTCGAGGGGATCTGCTACCTGTTCACGCTCTCGTCGCCTCGGGTGAGCGCATCGGGCCCGCTCGTGCGCGACGGCGCCGAGGCCGCCTACTCGCGCGGCGAGGTCGAGACCATGAACGGACGGGTGCTCGTCGAGGTCGAGGTTCCGATCAAGGGAGCGAGTCGCGTGAAGGTCAACCGATCGCCGGTTCGCCGCAAGCGCGATCTGCGGCGCCAAGTGCGCGCGGTGTTCTTCGGCCCCGACGACCTCGATGTCGTCCGCGGCGATCCGTCGCACCGTCGCCGCTTCCTGGACGAGTCGGTCGTCGCCCTGTGGCCGCTGAAGGAATCATTGCTCACCGGGTACGACCGGGCGCTCCGTCAACGGAACCGTCTGCTGAAGGAGTGGGACCGGCCCGGCGTGCCGCCGGAGATGGAGGCGTGGGACACCGAGCTGATCCAGGCGGGTTCCGCCTTGATCCGGGCCCGCGCCGATGCGATCGGCCGTCTGGCCGGGCCGGCCTCCGAGGAGTTCCAAGCGTTGGCCGGCTACGGACTGGCCTGCGCGTACGCGCCCAACCTGTGGAGCGACGGCGACCTCGAGGATGCGTTCCGCGCGAAGGTCGAGGAACGCCGGCACGACGAGCTGGTCAGGCGCTCGTCGCTCGTGGGACCGCACCGCGACGACGTGGAGCTCGCGGTCCGCGACCTCGGCGCTCGCGCGTTCGCGTCGCACGGCGAGGCGTGGGCGGCCGCGCTCTGCCTGCGACTCGGCCTGGCGACCGCGGTGGAGCGCGAGATCGGCGAACCACCGATCCTGTTGGTGGACGACCCGTTCTCCGCCCTCGACCCGAGGCGGCGCGATCAGATCGGGGAGCGGCTCGCCGCACGCGGCGGGCAGGTCGTTATCTCGGTCGCCGACGAGGCGGACGTGCCCGACGCGGCGCACGCCACGTGGGACGTACGGGCGGGCTCCGTGACGCCGAGGATCGCCTGATGCCGAACGCGAAGGGTTGGCGCTCGCGACGCGACGAGCGGACCGCCGACGCGATCAGCCTCGGGGATGTCGTGGACGGGCTGATGCGCGAAGAGGTCTTCTCGCGCGGCATCCCCGTGGCCGAGCTCGCCTCGAAATGGCGCCAGATCGTCGGCGATCGGCTCGCCGCGGAGACGTCACCGACGGCGTTGGAAGGCGGTTTGTTGACCGTGTCCGCGACCAACGGGCCGTGGGGGGCGCAGGCCCGTTTCCTGCATGAGCAGATCCGTCTGAGGGCCAATCAGGCCCTGGGCTCCGATGTCATCGAAACGGTTCGGGTCGTGGTGCGAAACAGCAGGTAGAAGGCCTGAAACAGCCTGCGAAACAAGGCCGTTCGTCGCACCCGATTGGTAAGATGTACGCATCCGCGCAAGGCAGTTCCCCGGCGCGGCCTCCCTGTCAGGGCGGGGCCGCTGCGTGGGCAGGATCGGAGGCCCGTGGCAACCGTAACGACGAAGAGCACAGCCAGGAAGAAGCCCGCATCGCAGGAGTACGATTCCAGCAACATCCAGGTCCTCGAGGGCGTCGAGCACGTCCGGCTCCGCCCCGGGATGTACATCGGCACCACCAGCTCCAGGGGTCTCCATCACCTCGTCACGGAGGTCGTCGACAACGCCGTCGACGAGGCGATGGCCGGGCGCGCGACGAAGATCGTCGTCACGATCCACGCCGACGGCAGCGTCTCGGTGCAGGACGACGGCGCGGGTATCCCGGTCAAGCCGATCCCGCGGGCCAAGGACCGCCGGCCGGCCGTGGAGGTCGCGCTCACCACGCTGAACGCGGGCGGGAAGTTCGGTGGCGGCGGTTACTCGATCTCCGGTGGGTTGCACGGCGTGGGCGTCTCCGTCGTGAACGCCCTGTCGGCGAAGATGACGGCGGACATCCTGCGGGACGGCTTCGCGTGGCACCAGGAGTACGCGCAGGGACGCGCCACGACCAAGCTGGTCAAGGGCAAGGCGAGCACGAAGCACGGGACCACGGTCCGGTTCTGGCCCGATCCGGAGATCTTCACCGAGACCGTCGAGTTCAAGCGCGAACAGCTCACCGAGCGGCTCCGCGAGCTCGCGTTCCTGAACGCGGGCCTCGAGATCCAGCTGCTCGACGAGCGCGAGGAACCGGTCCACAAGGACGTCTACCGCTACAACGACGGCCTCAAGGACTTCGTGAAGTACCTGAACGGCAGCAAGGAGGTCGTCCACAAGCCCATCGCGATCGACCAGAAGGGCGACGACGAGGTCGAGGTCGCGATGCAGTGGAACACCGGCTACACCGAGTCGGTCTACTCGTTCGCCAACACCATCAACACGCACGAGGGCGGCATGCACGAGGAGGGCCTCAAGAAGGCGCTCACGAACGTGATCAACCGCTACGCGCGCGCCAAGGGGTTGGTGAAGGAGAAGGAGGAGAACCTGATCGGCGAGGACGTCCGAGAGGGGCTCACCGCTATCATCTCCGTCAAGCTCCGCGACCCGCAGTTCGAGGGGCAGACCAAGACCAAGCTGGGTAACGCGTCGATGCGGTCGCTCGTCGAGACCACGATGAACGCGCAGTTCGCCACCTGGATGGAGGAGCACCCCGCCGACGCGAAGCGCATCGTGGCCAAGGGCATCGCGGCGGCCAAGGCGCGCATGGCGGCGCGGCAGGCGCGCGATCTCACCCGGCGCAAGTCGTTCTTGGAATCCGGATCCATGCCGGGCAAGCTCGCCGACTGCCAGCTCACGGACCCCGAGGTGTGCGAGCTCTACATCGTGGAGGGCGACTCCGCCGGCGGCTCGGCCAAGAGCGCCAGGGACCGTGCGACGCAGGCCATCCTGCCCATCCGCGGCAAGATCATCAACACGCAGAAGGCGCGGCTGCACAAGACGCTCGAGAACCTGGAGATCCAGGCGCTGATCACCGCGATCGGTACAGGGATCGGCGACGAGATCGACATCGAAAAGGCGCGGTACCACCGCATCGTGATCATGGCCGACGCCGATGTGGACGGCGCGCACATCCGCACCTTGCTGCTGACGTTCTTCTTCCAGCACATGCGCGAGGTGATCGAGGCGGGATACATGTACCTGGCGCAGCCGCCCCTCTACCTGATCAAGGAAGGGAAGCAGGAGCACTACTTCTATACCGAGCAGGAGTGGGACACGTACCGCAAGGCGAACGGCAACGGCAACAAGAAGATGGACCCCCAGCGCTTCAAGGGCCTCGGTGAGATGGACGCGAACCAGCTGTGGGAGACCACCATGAACCCGGAGCGCCGCACGCTGCTGCGCGTCACGCTCGACGATGCCATGGCGGCGGCGCGGTTGTTCGAGATCCTGATGGGCGACGACGTGCCGGCGCGCAAGGCTTTCATCGAGCTGAACGCCAAAGACGTCCGCAACCTCGACGTGTAGCCGGGAGCGGAGGCCAAGGAACCAAGGAGACCCATGTCACAGAACCTGTTCGCCGGACGCATCGAGGACATCCAGCTCGAGGACGAGATCCAGAGCTCGTACCTCGACTACGCGATGTCGGTCATCGTCGGTCGTGCCCTCCCGGACGTCCGTGACGGGCTGAAACCGGTCCACAAGCGGATCCTCTGGGCGATGCTCGAGGCCGGGTACCGGCCCGACCGCCCGCACCGCAAGTGCGCCGCCGTGATCGGCGACGTCTTGAAGAAGTACCACCCGCACGGCGACCAATCCGTGTACGACGCCCTCGTCCGGATGGCCCAGGACTGGTCGCTGCGCTACCCGCTGGTCGACGGGCACGGCAACTTCGGGTCCGTCGACGGCGATCCGGCCGCGGCATACCGGTACTGCGTGACCGGCGACACCTTGATCCGGCTGGCGGATGGCTCCACGGCGCGGATCGCAGACTTCGCCCCGAGTGCCGCGCCGCAGTCCGACACGCCGATCGACGTGAAGCTGGCGAACCGGTTCGGTTCGCCGGTCGTGGGATCCACCCTGTTCCATTCGGGAACGCATCCCACGCTGCGGATGGCGACACGGGAAGGATATGAGCTCTCGGGAACCCCGGACCACCCGGTCCTGTGCCTGGTGTCCGTCGCGGGCGTCCCGATGCCGCTCTGGAAGCTCCTCAAGGAGGTTCGTCCCGGCGACCGGGCGCTGATGCTCCGACGCCCCGCTGACGAGATCGAGGTGCTCTCTGACCTCGATGAGCACTTAGCGGTGCTCGCGGGTGCCTTCGTCGCCGAAGGGTGGGTCTCCGAGACCCGTGCCGGCTTCAACAACGTCGACCCGGAGTACTTCGATCGCGTCGCCCTCGCGTACGACCGAGTGGTCGGTGGACCTCGGTACCGGTACGAGCGCACGATCGCCTCGGGGAGCCGGTTGACAGAGCCGGACGTGCAACAGCTGGTTCACTTCCGCTCGAGTCCGCTGGCGGAGATGATCGGCGCCCGGAGCGCGGAGAAGTCGGTCCCCCGCTTCGTGTGGGAGCGCTCGGCGGCCTTCAAGGCGCTATTCCTTCGGTCCCTGTTCGAAGGCGACGGCTCCACCGTCCTGGCGGCCAGGTCGTCGATCCAGGTCAGCTACTCCACCCGGAGTGACGAACTCGCGCGAGGTGTCCAAGCGCTGCTCCTCGAACTGGGGGTCGTGTCGCGCAGGACACAGTCCCCCACCGGCGAATGGAAGGTGGTCATCTGCAACCGCCGGGACGCCCGGCTCTTCGCGAAGCGCGTCGGATTCCTCGGGAGGAAGCAGCAGACCCTCGAGACCCAGCTGGGAAAGATCCCGACCCGAAGCTCGGCGATGAGTTCCGACCACGTACCCTTCATCGCGGAGTACATCCGCGCCGAGGGCGCGACCCGGTGGACCGAGCGGGACTGGTTGCGACGCCACAACGTCGACCGGGTCGAACGCTGGGAGCGTGACGGCGACGAGATCCTGGATCGGATCACCAACGACGAGGTCGTGAGCGTCATCGCTCCGCTCGTGCACGGCGACTACTTCTATGCCGAGGTCGCGTCGGTGCAGGACGCGGGCGACCAGCCCGTGTACTCGATCCGGGTCGAATCCGATGACCACGCGTTCGTGACGAACGGGTTCATCAGCCACAACACCGAGGCGCGTCTCGCGCCCCTGGCGATGGAGATGCTGCGCGACATCGAGGCCGAGACGGTGGACTTCGTCCCGAACTTCGACGGGTACGAGCAGCAGCCGGTCGTCCTTCCCAGCCGCTTCCCGAACCTGTTGGTGAACGGCTCCGGCGGGATCGCCGTCGGCATGGCCACGAACATCCCGCCGCACAACCTGGGCGAGACGATCGACGCGGTCGTGTACTTCCTGGAGAACCCCGATGCGACCCCGGGCGAGCTGATGAAGTTCGTCAAGGGACCCGACTTCCCGACCGGCGCGACCATCATGGGACGCCAGGGGATCAAGGACATCTACGAGACCGGACGCGGCTCGATCAAGGTCCGCGCGGTCACGCAGGTGGAAGAGGGGGCGAACGGCCGCTCGAAGATCGTCGTGACCGAGCTTCCGTACCAGGTCAACAAGGCACGCCTCGCGGAGAAGATCGCCGAGCTGGTGAAGCTCGGGAAGATCAAGGACATCGCCGACCTGAAGGACGAATCCAACCGTGAGGGCATGCGGTTGGTCATCGAGTGCAAGCGCTCGGCGAACCCGCAGGTCCTGCTGAACCAGCTCTACAAGATGACGCAGCTGCAGGAGTCGTTCGGCGCCATCATGCTCGCGCTCGTCGACGGCGTGCCGCGCACGCTGAACCTGGCGGAGATGGTCGGCTACTACGTCGACCACCAGGTGGACGTCATCACGCGCCGCACCCGGTACCAGTTGCGCAAGGCCGAGGAGCGCGACCACATCGTCCTCGGGCTGCTGATCGCCCTGGACCATCTCGACGAGGTCATCGCCATCATCCGCGCCTCGCAGGATGCCGAGGCCGCGCGGAAGCGATTGATGACCAAGTTCAAGCTGTCGGAGATCCAGGCGAACCACATCCTGGACATGCCGTTGCGGCGCCTGACCAAGCTCGCGCGCACCGAGCTCCAGGACGAGCACACGAAGCTGCTCGAGGACATCAAGTACTTCAACAGCCTGCTGAAGGACCCGAAGCTCCTGCGCGGCGTGATCAAGGAGGAGATCCTGGAGATCCGCAAGAAGCACGCGGACGCGCGCCGCACCAAGATCATGGCCGACGAAGGGGACCTCGACATCGAGGACCTGATCGCCGAGGAGGACGTGATCATCTCGGTCAGCCGGGCCGGGTACGTGAAGCGGCTGCCGGTGGACGCGTTCAAGCGCCAGCTCCGGGGCGGCAAGGGCGTGCGCGGCCAGAACCTCAAGGAGGAGGACGTCGTGAAGCACGTGTTCACGACGACCACGCACAACTGGATGCTGTTCTTCACCACCAAGGGGCGCGTGTACCGCGTGAAGGCGCACAACATCCCGGAGTCGGGGAGGACGGCGCGAGGGCTCTACGCCGCGAACCTGCCCGGCGTCGCGCTCGACGGCGACGAGCGCATCAGCGCCGTCATCGACCTCAAGGAGTACTCCGAGGGCGAGTACCTGCTCTTCGCCACGAAGAACGGGCATCGTGAAGAAGACCAAGCTTCCCGAGTACGACTCGCCGCGCACCGGGCTCATCGCGATCAACCTGCGTGAGGGCGACGAGCTGATCGACGTGAAGCTCACCGAGGGCACGGACGAGATCTTCCTCGTCTCGCGGCGAGGGCAGGCGATCCGCTTCAAGGAGTCGCTCGCGCGTCCGATGGGCCGCGGGACGGCCGGGGTCATCGGGATGCGCCTGGGCGAGGACGACCGGGTCATCGCGGTCGGTCTCGCTTCCGAGGGCGAGGAGATGATCAGCGTCACGGAGCAGGGGTACGGCAAGCGGTCGAAGCTCGCCGACTACCCGCCCAAGGGCCGTGGCGGGAAGGGCGTGATCGGCCATCAGCTCACCAAGAAGACGGGGTTGCTCGCGGGCGCGTACATCGGCACGAAGGACATCGACATGTTCGTGATCTCCTCGAGCGGTCAGGTCGTGCGCGTGCCGGCCGGCGACATCCGCCGGGTCGGCCGGGCCAGCCAGGGCGTGCGCACGATGCGCGTCGAAGAGGGCGCAACGGTCGTGGCGCTCGCCCCGGTGATCACCCAGATGGACGAGGACGAGGCGTAGCTCCCTCGGGCAGCGGCACGCGCCGGAACACCCGCCAGAGCAGCAGGTCGTAGACGCTCTTCAGCGTGCCCGCGACCACGAAGGGCGCGCCGAACGCCACGTTCGTCATCAGCGCCGTGCCGATGACCGGTCCGAACGGCCGGGCCACGTACCGGGCGGTGTTCGTGAACGCGGCGGCGGCCGTTCGTTCCTCGGGGTCGACCATCGCCGCGATGTAGGCCTGGCGTGTGGGCACGTCCATCTGCGACAGGACGAACCGCAGCAACAGCACCGCGATCGCCCAACCGAGCGTCGGCATCACCGGGATGAGGATCAGCAGGACGTTCGACGGGAGATGCGAGAACACCATCGTGTTGAGAAGCCCGAACCGTGCACCGACGCGGCTCGCCATGATCGAGGAGCCGGCCTGGAGGAGCCCTCCGGCGAACACGACGAGGCTCATCACCTGCGACGACGCCCCGAACTTCCGCTCGAACCAGAACACGACGAACGTCGTCACCACGAAGCCGCCGGCGAACGCGTCGAGCGCGAAGAGCGAGCTCAGTTTGAAGACGGTCTTCCGCGAACGCTCGAGCGGATGCTGCGCGTGCGAGGCGCCGGCCGCCTCGACCTCCGACGAGAGCCTCCGGGCGATCAGCAGACAGGCGAGCGCCCCGACCGGGAAGAGCAAGAGCCAGCGCTGCGCGGTCGGCGCACCGCTCATGACGGCTCGGACGAAGGCGGGCCCTCCGGCCGCCAACGCCCCGAACGCGCCGGCCAGGAACGCCACCGCGTTGTACCGGCCGAAGACGTGGAGCCGGGTCACCGGGGGCGCCTGCCCGATCATCGCCTGTTCCAACGACGTGATCGGCCCGGATTCGTTGGCGTCGGTGGACATCGTTCCGGTCAGGGCGGCGACGATCAAGATCGCGAACGACGAGGTCAGCGCGAACACCGTGCCCGAGATGCCGAGCAGGACGAGCAGCACCGCGTAGGTGCGGCGGCGCCCGACACGGTCCCCCACCACGCCGACGCAGATGGTGGCGAGCGCCATCCCGGCGAGCATGGCGGTGAAGACCAGACCCACCCGGGTGTCCGAGAGCCCGCTGGCCGCGAGCGCGGTGCCTAACACGACCGTGCCGAACCCATAGAGGGCGGCACGGATCGCCTGCACCACGAGGATCCGGCGGAGGTCGCGTTCGATCGCGGTCCGGGTCAACGGCTCGTCGGTCACGGAGTGGACGATAATCCCGGGATGCACCCCACGGCCGGTATCGCGCTCATCGTCGTCGCCGGCGTGCTCGCGATCGTGACGGGTGGGTGGCTCCGCACGTCGCTGCCGAGTCCGGCGACCGACGCGCTCATGGCCCTTGCCGGGGCCGGGATCGGCGTCGGCGGACTGTTCCTGCTCGACGATGTGGGAACGGCGTCGTGGATCGCGGCGCCGGTCGTGCTCGCGGTGGTGGCGCCGTTGCACGTGCGGGCGCTCTTCGCCCGCGGAGGGCCGTTCCGAACGTGATGCTGCTGAGGGTGCTTGCCCCGGCCCGTCCCGACCCGTAGAACCCTTCGAGGAGATGTCCCAAACGGCAGAGAACCCCATCCCGCCCCCCGCGCCATCACCGACACCGGCACCCCGTCGGAGCGGGAGCGTGCAGCCGGTCGGCAAGCGCACGCGCGTCGTGGTGCGCAAGGTCGGCCCGTGGTCCGTGCTGAAGTTCTCGCTGCTCTTCTACCTGTGCGTGATGCTGATCGTGTACTTCGCGCTGATGATCATCTACGGGCTGCTGAGCGCGGTGGGAGCGATCGACTCGGCCGGCCGGCTGTTGGGGTACGTGTTCGCCACGGGCAACGCCGGTCAGAGCCAGGTGGTCGTGATCCGGTTCGGCTCGGTGTTCGGCTGGCTCCTGCTGGTCGGGTTGGGCAACGTGATCATCTGGTCGCTCGTGAACGTGTTCGTGGCGTTCCTCTACAACCTGATCAGCGACGTCGTGGGCGGCATCGAGGTCACGCTCGCGCAGAAACGCTGACCGACCGCTCTCGGTTCGCACAGGTTTGACACCGTCTGCGGGCCGTGGCTACGCTGCCGAACCCGCGACGCGGGGCCCGTAGCTCAGCTCGGTTAGAGCGCTGCCCTGATAAGGCAGAGGTCGATGGTTCAAATCCATCCGGGCCCACCGATCGTCCCGCGCGCCGGATCCGACCAGCCACGGGACGACTCCGGTCACTGCCTGGGAGGATGCAAGGTACAGCGGAAGGGCTACCATCGAGGCAGGCGAGCAGCCGGAAGCGTTCGAGCTCATGGCCCACCCCGGAAGGAGGGCACCCCATGGCAGACGAGGTGACCGAGGAGAAGAAGAAGGGCGGCTTCTTCAGGAAGCTGTTCAAGCTGGCGTTCATCGCCGCGATCGTGGCCGGCGTTGCGGCGATCTTCAAACGCCGCCGCGGGAGCGACGTGGACGACGTCGAGTGGCAGGAGCTCCCGCCCCCCGCGGGCGGCTAGCCGCCCGCGGGACCGGCAGGCCGGTCCGAGACTGACGAGAGCCCGTGCATCGCACGGGCTCTCGGTCGTTCCGGGCACCGGCGATAGACTCGCGCGATGGAGGCGTGGGAGCTGGCGAACCAGGCCGCGCGTACGGCGGGCGTCGAGCTCCGACCGCTCACCACGATCGAGGACGCCGACCGGATCCTGGCGGTGATGATCGCCACGTGGGGGGAGCATCAGCTCCTTCCCCGCGAGATGATCCGCGCGCTGAGCGACAGCGGGAACACGCCCTGGGGGGCGTTCGACGGCGAGGCCATGGTCGGATACGTCCTGGGCTGGTCCGGGGTCGATCCCGACGAGGGGCTGCACGCCCATTCGCACATGCTCGCGACGCTCCCCGATCGCCGGCACCGCGGCGTGGGGTATGCGCTGAAGCTGGCGCAACGCGCGCAGTGCCTGGAGCAGGGGATCGCGGTGGTCCGATGGACGTTCGATCCGCTCCTGTCGCGCAACGCGTACTTCAACCTGACCAAGCTCGGCGCCGTCGCGGATCGGTTCCTGCCCAACTTCTACGGGGAGATGACGGATACGTTGAACCGAGGGGAGCGGAGCGACCGGTTGATGGTGCGGTGGGACCTCGAGCGAGAGCCCGGCGGTCCGAGCGGGGCTCCCGGCTTCGAGGTGCTGGGCCGCGCGGGGGACGATCCCGAGATACCGGCACCCACCGACGTCCGTTCCCCTCCGGGCGGCTCGGCTCTGATCCGGATCCCGCGCGAGTACCACGACCTGCGGGAACGGGACCGAGGGCTCGCGCAGCGGTGGCGTGAGGCGACCGCGGCCGCGTTCGTCGGCATGCTTCGAGCGGGGGTTGGTCGCGACCGGGTTCACCGACGACTCCGCGTACGTCCTGACCGAGGGCCGATGACGACCGTCCGCGCCGTCGAGCTGCGGATGGTGGGTATCCCGCTCGTCCGGCCGTTCCGGACCAGCTTCGGCGTCGAGACCCGCAAGGTCTGCGTGCTGGCGCGCGTCGTGACCGACGACGCCGAGGGCTGGGGGGAGTGCGTGGCGAGCCCGGATCCCGGCTACTCCGAGGAGTTCAACGAGGGCGCCTGGCTGGTCCTGCGGCGAGTTCCTGTCGCCGGCGCTGTTCGCGGCCGGGGACATCACGAGCGCGCATCTCGATCGCGTGCTGGCGGGCGTCCGCGGGAACCCCATGGCGAAGGCGACGGTGATCGACGCGTTCCTCGACGCCGAGCTCCGGGCGTCCGGGCGCTCGCTCGCCGAGCACCTCGGGCGCCGAGTCGGACCGCGTGGCCTGCGGCGTGTCGGTCGGCATCGCCGACACGACCGAGCAGCTGCTGCAGCAGGTGGACGGCTACCTGACGGACGGGTACCGGCGGATCAAGCTGAAGAT
This sequence comes from uncultured Actinomycetes bacterium, assembly GCA_963723855.1. GTDB lineage: Bacteria > Actinomycetota > UBA4738 > UBA4738 > HRBIN12 > JBBQVZ01. The sequence goes on from CAVRSI010000029.1 coordinate 26,725, forward strand.
CGAGCCGGGCACGGACGTGGAACGGGTGGGCGCGGTCCGGACCGCGCACCCCGACATCGCGCTCTCCGTCGACGCGAACGCCGCGTACACGCTCGCCGACGTCGACGTCTTCCGAGCGCTCGACGGGTTCGACCTGCTCGATGATCGAACAACCCCTGCACCACGACGATCTGGTCGAACACGCGAAGCTGCAGGCGCAGATCCGGACCGACATCTGCCTGGACGAGTCGATCCGATCGGCCGCCGACGCCGCCGCCGCGATCGAGCTGGGAGCCTGCCGCATCGTGAACATCAAGCAGGGCCGCGTGGGAGGGGTGCTCGAGGCGCGTGCGGATCCACGACGTCGCCCGCTCCGCCGGCGTCCCGGTCTGGTGCGGCGGCATGCTCGAGACCGGGATCGGGAGGGCCACCAACCTGGCGCTGGCGGCGCTGCCGGGGTTCACGCTGCCCGGCGACACCAGCGCGTCGGCGCGGTACTTCGCGGACGACGTGACCGACGCCGTTCGTGATGGCGCCCGACGGCACGATGGCAGGTCCCACGGGGGCCGGGCATCGGCGTGACGCCGCGGCCGGACCGTCTCGAGGCCACGACGCTCCGCGTCGAGCTGCTGACGCCGTAGCGTCGTTTCATATCGGCGCGCTGCTTGAGCCGGGCCCTCGGGCAGGCGACGATAGGCGCAACGCCGCGAGTTCGCCGCGGCGTCCTCACTCATGAAGAAACGTGTGGTTCGCGCCGAGGAGTTCGAGGTCGTTGACGCGGCCGGCAACGTCCGTCTGCGCATCGGCCTGTCGAACGACGAATCCCCGTTCTTCTCGATGCTCGATCCCGGCGGGCAGGTGCGCGCCCGGTTCGGGCTGTCGGCAGACGGCTCCGCCGGGCTCGCGATCGGCGACGACAACGGCAAGGTGCGCGCGACGCTCGGGCTGTCCTCCGACGGTTCCGCCAGCCTCGCGTTCGGCGACAAGAACGGCCGGATCCGGGCGAAGTTCGGCCTGGCGCCCGAGGCGTCCCCCACGCTGGGTATGCAGGTGCGCGGAGGTGACCTCCACCAGGTCTACAGCCTGGCCGAGCAGGGGTCTCCGACGATGGGTCTGTACGACCGATCCGGCAAGGTCCGGGTGCGGCTCGGCCTGGCCGCCGAGGGGTCGCCCGTGCTGCGCCTGCTCGACCAGGAGGGCGAGCTCCGTGCGGTCGTCGGCCTGGCGGCCGACGGCAGCCCGTTCATCCAGTTCATGGACGAGCAGAAGGCACCGACCTGGACCATGCGATGAACGGATGGTGGGCGGCGGCGTTCATCGCGCAATGGCTGCTGGTCCTCGTGCTCGCCGCGGTCGTCGTGGCGCTGGCGCGGCAGGTCGGGACGCTCCATCTCCGGCTGGGCCCGCGCGGCGCGCTCGAGATCGATGCCGAGGGCCCCGCGGTCGGAGAGGCGCCCCCCGCGCTGCCGGCGACGGCCGATGACGGCCGTCGTGTGCTGGTCGGCGGTCCCGGGCCAGCGCGGTTGGTGCTCTTCTCCTCGCCGACCTGCTCGATCTGCACGGAGGTCGCGCCGGGGATCGGCGTCGCCGCATCCGCGGCGGGTCTCGCGCCGATGATCCTGCACGACCCCGACCTCGAACGGATCTACGACGTCCCCGGGACGCCGTTCGCCCTCGTCATGGACGAGCTCGGCACCGTGCGCGCCAAGGGGACCGTGAACAACCTCGAGCAGGTCGAGGGGCTGGTCGATGTGGCGCTCCGCCGCATGGGGGAGGTGCCGGAGCGACGGGCCAGCTGACCCCCATCGAACGCGTGGAGCGCGGGATCGCCTCGCGGACCAGCAGACGCGGGTTCCTCGGCAAGCTCGGCCGCGGCGTGGTGGCGCTTGGCCGGCGGCGGGCTGGTGGCGACCGCGCTCGCGCCCGAGCGAGCGTCGGCGTACACGGACATCTGCGGGCATACGTTCACGACGAGTGAGTGTCCGCACCCGTTCGGCAAGTTCGCGCGGACCGACGCGTTCGGGTATCCGGTGCATCCGAAGTACGGGTACCCCGTCGATGACGACGGGGAGATCTACACCGACCCCGCGACGCAGACGCGACGCAAGGTCTGCGAACAGCGGGTGGCGGACACGTATCACTTCGTCAAGCACCCGCATTACGGTGGCGGCTGGACGCGATGCTGCAACGGCCGGCTGCGCCACATCCAGGACTGCTGTTCGTCCTCGCGCATCCGGATCAACGGCGACGCGTCGTTGACCGGCTATTGCCCGACGGGGCTCCGCGTCTTCTGCATCACGTATCGGGAACTCGAGGCGTCGTGCTAGACCGCGGGCTGTCGGCGGCGCTCGTGGCGGCGTCGGCGATCGCGGGCTGGTCCGCGCTCCACGGCCCCTGAGGCCTGTCGATGGTGGAGACCATCTCTCCCGTGGTTCACGGGAGGCGCGCGCGCTGGCTGGGAACGCTCACGCTGCACACGATCGGTGCGACGGGCACCGCCGCGTTGTTCGGCGCGACCCTCGCGTGGATCGGTCGGGCACTCGGCGCACCGTGGCAGCGTCCCGGGCTGCTCGGGCTCGCGGCGATCTCGGCGGTGTACGCGCTCGGCGTCTTGACACGGTTCCGCGTGCCGGTCCCGCAACTCCGCCGGCAGGTGCCGGACTGGTGGCGGACCTACTTCGGCCGGTCGTTCGCGGCGTTGTTGTACGGCGCGGGGCTCGGGATCGGGTTCCTGACGTACGTGTCCTACGGCACGCTCGTGGCGGTCGCCTTCGCCGCGGCGGCGAGCGGACGCCCCGGGCTGGGAGCGCTCGTCATGGCGCCGTTCGGGCTGGCGCGCGGGCTGTCCGCGATCGTCTCGTGGCGATCGACCGACCAGGAGCGGAGCCGGGCGCTCGTCGACCGCTTGGCCGCCGCCGGCGACGCGCCCCGGCGGATCGTGAACGGCGTCGCGCTCGTCGCGATCGCGATCGCGGCCGGGGTGGCATCGGTCCGGGTCGGCGCCGGGTCGTGGGCGAGCGTCGCCGCGGCCGGACTCGCCGCGATGTTCGTGTGGTCGGCGGCGTCCAAGGTGATGGGCGCCTCGCCGATGGCGCCGGGCACTGACCGCCTACGGCCTGCCCCCCGCGCTCGAACGCACGGCCGCGTGGGCGGTCCCGGTGGCGGAGTCGATCGTGCCGGTCCTCGTCGTCGCCGGCCTGCCCCGCGCGGCCGCCGTCTGGTCGGGTGTCCTCCTCGTGGTGTTCTCCGGCGCCCTGGTCCGGGCGAGGCGGAGGGTGGGCGGTCGGGTTCCATGCGGCTGCCTCGGCAGCGGTGACATCGACGTGAACGCCGCGCTGGCGCGGAACGCGACGGTGTTCCTGGTCGCCGTGTTCGTGTTCGGGCGTGCCTCCGATCGGGCGTCGATCTCGTGGCCCGGCGTGCCGGGCGCGGCGGACGTGCTGCCGTTGCTGCTCACGGTCGGCGCCCTCATCGCGTCCGCGCTCGTCGTGTGGCGTGCATCCGTCTGGCTCGCACGGGGGCGCGCGTGAGCGACACGGGGTTGCGCAGGCGTCAGGTCCTGCCGTTCGCCGTGGCGATCCTCACGGTGGCGGTGGTGACCGCCGTCGCGCTCGCCGCCGGTCCGTCGCCGCGAGCGCAGGTGCAGGATCCGAACGACACCCGTGGGTTGCTGGATGTGCGTCGCGTGTGGTTCGAACCCGAGATCCATCCGCCGCGCTGGACCGTGGTGACGTACCTGCCGTTCACGGCGGAGCAGACCCGCGAGCGCGGGTACGTGTTCGTATATCTCGACACGTTCGGTGACGAAGGGTTCGACTACTACGCCTTGATCCTGTCCAACGGCCGTCACCTCTCGGGCTCGCTCTGGCGCGCGCCGAGGCGGGGGCCCGACGTGCGGCTCATCGGTTTGGATGTCCGCCATGACACCGACACCGAGGTGTCGGTGCGGATCCCGTTCGGCAAGCTGGATGTCGGCGCGTTCCGGACGGTGTACCGGTGGTCGGTCGTCACCACGTTCGCCGGGCGGAACTGCCGCGCCACGTGCATCGACCGCGTCCCCGACGAGGGCACGTTCGAGCAGCCGATCGGATCGCTCACGCCGACCCCCACGACGTCGCCGACGGCGACACCGACACCGACGCTCACCCCGTCACCCAGCGTGGCGACGCGGCGCTGAGCGGGATCAGGACCGGAGCCAGTACCCGACCGGGAACGGCCGGACCTTCGTGTGCCCGGAGATGAAGCCCCAGATCCCCCGCGGCATCCAGATCGCCACCACGATGGCAACCCCTCCCAGGATCATCAGGTACCACGCTCCGTACTGCGAGAGCGTCTGCTGCAGCGCGAAGAACAGGACCGCGCCGATGATCGGCCCCTCGATCGAGCCGATACCGCCGATCACGGTGACGAAGATCATCTGCGCCGACCACTCGACGCTGAACACCGACGCCGGTTGGACGTTCAGCTGGCTCACCGCCAGCAACGCGCCCCCCGCGCCGCACCCGGCCGCGGCCGCCAGGTAGACCACCCGCTTCGCGCCCAGGACCCTGGCGCCGAGGCTGCGTGCGCCGACCTCGTTGTCGCGCACGGCCGTGAGCACCAGTCCGAGCCTGCTCCGCAGCAACAGGTACGTGGCCGCGAGCGCGATGACCGCCACGGCGAGCGCGGCCCAATACGTGTACGCCGTGAGCAGCGTCGGGTCGACGCCGGACAGTCCCGCGACGCCCGCGCCGGTCCCACCCCCCAGCGTCGACGAGCGGCTCACGATCAGCTGGCACGTGTCGGCCACGACCCAGGTCGCGATCGCGAAGTAGCCACCGCGGAGGCGCAAGACCAGGAGCGAGATCGGGAACGCGAGGACGGCACAACCGACCGCGGCGAACGGGATCGCGACGAACGGGCTGACACCGTGGAGCGCCAGGAACAACACGATGTAGGCGCCGAGCCCGATGAACGCCTGTTGCCCCACGGACACCAATCCCGCGTAGCCGGCCAGCAGGTTCCACATGCTCGCCAGCGTGAGCAGGATGAACAGGTTGACGAGCGTGTCGGTCGTTCCCGAGTAGACGGCGTACGGCAGGTAGGCGAGCACGCCCACCACGACCAGGCTCGTGAGCCAGGTCCAGCGCATCGGCGTGCTCGACCTGGTGACCCGGACGGCCCCCGGCCCCGATGGAACGCTCGTCGCACTCACGCCTCGACGCGCCCCCCGGTGATGCCCTCGGGCCGGACGGCCAGCACGACCAGGAACACGGCGTTCCCCGCCAGGACCTGCAGGCTCGGGTCGATGTGCGCGCCGATCGCCTGGGCCACGCCCAGGATGATGCCTCCGAGGAGCGTTCCCCAGAGCGAACCGAGCCCGCCGATCACGACGGCCTCGAACGCGAAGAGGAGCCGGCTCGATCCCGAGGAGGGATTGAAGGACGAGTACGTCCCGAACGCCAGGCCCGCCAGGGCGACCGTCGCGAACGCGATGGACGCGGCGATGCCGAAGATGTGGCGGTAGTCGATGCCCACGAGCCTCGCGGCCTCCGGGTCGTCGGCGACCGCGCGGATCATGTGGCCCGTCCGCGTCCGGGACAGGAAGTACTGCAGGCCCAGGAGGACGACCACGGCGAGCGCGAAGATGAAGAGCGACAGGTAGGCCACCTGGATCTGGTCGGTGATGTGGATCGACGCGGTCCCGAGCGAGCCGATGTCCAGCGAGTGGCTGTCCGCCGAGAACGCCTGGAGCAAGAGGTTCTCGATCACGATCGCCACCCCGAACGTGACGAGGAGCGTCGTGAGCGGACCGCGGTCCAGGCTGGCTTGGATCAGCGTCCGTTGCCCGACGTAGCCCAGGACCAGGAACAGCGGCAGGACGAACAGGAACGACCAGACGATGGGGATGTGGAAGACGGGCGCCAGTTCCACGGCGAGGAACGCCGCGACGACGGCCAGGTCGCCGTGGGCCAGGTTGATCACCTTCATGGTGCCGAACAGGAGCGAGAGGCCGCATGCGAACAGGGCGAAGAGCCCACCGACCAAGATGCCCTGGACGATCGCGTTGATCCAGCTCACGACGCCGAACCCGTCGTGGACAGGCCGAAGTACGCGGCCTCGATCTCTTCGGGGGTGAACTGATCCGGCCGACCCTCCAACGTGGTTCGTCCTTCGAGGAGGCATTGGATGCGCGATGCCGCGCGCACGGCCTGACCGACGTCCTGCTCGACGAGCAGGACCGTCATCCCGGCGCCCAGCAGCTCCGGCAGCAGCCCGTAGATCTGCCGGACCACGACGGGCGCCAGACCCAAGGAGAGCTCGTCGAGGAGCAGCACGCGCGGATTCGCCACGAGCGCGCGCCCGATCGCGACGGCCTGCTGCTCGCCTCCGGAGAGCTGGGCGGTGCGCTGGTGCGTGCGCTCACGCATCCACCCGAACAGTTGGTACACGCGCTCGAGGTCCCAGGGCCCCGGGCGGCTGTGGTACGAGCCCACGAGCAGGTTCTCCTCGACCGTGAGCGACGGGAACAGCCGGCGCCCCTCCGGGACGAGCGCGATCCCCGCGACGAGGCGCCGTTCGGGCGTGACCGACGTCACGTCCTCGCCGTCGAGCAGGATGGTTCCCTCGGTCGGCTCGTGCAGCCCCGCGATCGTCCGGAGCAACGTGGACTTGCCGGCGCCGTTCGAGCCGATCATGGCGTAGACCTCACCGGCGTCGACGCGCAGGCTCACGTCGGTCAGCGCGCGGAGCTGTCCGTGGAACACCGTCAGGCCGCGCACTTCGAGGAGGGGGTGCCGTCCGTCCGTCATGAGGTCGGCTCCGGCCCGGATCCGGGCCGCTCGGTCTCCAGGCCGGCTTCGGCGAGGGACTCCGCGGTGGCCTCCGTGCCCAGGAAGACCTCCTTGACCGCGGGACTCGCCAGGACCTCGGCGGGAACGCCGTCGCCGACGAAGCGTCCTCCGGCCAGGCAGATCAGCCGGTCCACGGTCTCGACCAGTGCGCGAACGACGTGCTCGATCCAGATCACGGCCGTGCCTCCCTCGCGTGCGTGGCGGACGATATCGACCAGTTCCACCACCTCGGGATCCGTCAGCCCTCCCGCCACTTCGTCGAGCAGGAGGAGACGAGGGCGTGTCGCCAAGGCCCGAGCGAGCTCCAAGCGCTTGCGCTGCAAGAGGCCCAGCTGGCCGGAGGGGCGGTTCGCGTCGTCGCGGAGTCCGGTGTCGTCGAGCACGGACGCCGCCAGCCCGTAGCTGGCTCCTCCGCGTGATCCCGCTCCCTGCTGCGCGGCGAGGAGGACGTTCTCGAAGACCGTCATGTCTTCGAACGGCCGCGGGACCTGGTACGTCCGCCCGATACCCAGGCGGCATCGGAGCGCCGGGTCGAGCGGCGTGATCGTCGCGCCGTCGAACCGGATCTCGCCCCGATCGGGCGCCAGGTCGCCGCCGATCACGCCGAAGAGGCTCGTCTTGCCCGCGCCGTTCGGGCCGACGATGCCGATCGCGTCCCCGGGTTGGACGACGAGCGTCAGGTCCTCGGCGATCGTGACCTGGCCGAACCGTTTGGTGATGTGGTCGAGCTCGAGCAGCGCCCCCACGATCAGGGGTTGGTGGCTACGAGGTCGCCCCCGATCGGCACGGACGCGTTGATGCTGTTGTCGACGACCACCATCTCCCAAGGGTAGTCCGTGCCCGGCTTCCACTGCACGCCGACGGGGTTCACGATGCCGATCCCCGGGAACGGTCCCTTGGTGAAGTCGAGCGGCCCGGACATCCCCTCGTAGCTCACCTTCTGGAGCTCGGCGGCGACGGCCTCCTTGTCATGGGGGTCGCTCGACGCCGTGAGCGCGACCTGCGCCACCTCGAACAGCGAGTACGTCGACCCGAGCGTCTGCAGCCACTGGTTGCCGGAGTCGCTCTGGTACGCGTTGGCCAGGTCCTGCGCGGTCTCGCCCGTCAGCGAGGACGTGTACGGCATGGTCGGGCCCCACCACTGAGTCGGTGGCGATGTTGTTCACCAGGTCGCCGAGCGCCTCGGTGTCCGCCGGGAACAGCAGCACCTTCGCCACGGTGGCGAGCTTCGGCTTGTAGCCCTGCTGCGCCGCCTGCTTCCAGAACGTGTTGAAGTCCGGGAGGGAGCGGCGCGTTGATGAAGACCTGGCAGTCCTTGCTCTTGAACTTCGAGATCATCGAGCTGTAGTCGGTCGTGCCGTCCGTGTACGCGCCGCCGTCCACGAACTGGTAGCCGGCGTCCTTGATGATCGCCGGCCACGCATCGCGGAACGCGTTCCCGTCCGGGTCGTTCGGGAACATGCCGCCGACGACCTTGTTCGTGTCGATCGCGGTCCCACATGGGGACGAAGCAGCCGCCGAACGCCTCGACGCCGAAGAAGAACATCGTCGTGTACTTGAACGGGACTCGGGTTGGCCGGGTCGGCCTGCCGGCCGAAGAACCACGCCTGCCACGGCACGACCGTCGACAGGCACGGCACGCCCTGCGTCTCGCACACGGTGGCGACGGGGTTGGTCGTCTCGGGCGTGGAGCTCGTGACGATCAGGTCGGCATGGTCCTGCAGGATCAGCTCGCGGGCGACCTCCGACGCACGGTTCGGGTCGGACTGCGAGTCCTTCACCAGGATGTCCACGCTGTACGTCTTGCTCCCGACCTTGAAGCCCTTCGTGTAGGCGTCCGTGCCGCGGATCCGGTCGACGACGAAGTTGTCGCCCGAGGCGAATCCGGCGAGCTGGCCGGTCTGCGGGGTCACGAATCCGATCACGATCTTGTCGGTGCTCGACGTGCCCGAGCCCTTCACCTTGGAGCTGCACGCTTCCAGGAGGCCGCTCGCACCCACGGCGAGCGCTCCGCCTCCGAGGCCCTTCAGCAGCGATCGACGGGAGATGGGTCCATCGAGGAGCGGTGTCTCACGTCCGGGCTTGTTCTCCATCTGCTTCCCCCCTGCTCTTGTGCTCGAGCGAGCCCCTCTGATGTTCGGCTAGCGCACGTTCATGCGAGTTGCGAAACTCAAACATGCCGGGGTTCGGCCGTCAACACAGTTGGGGTTCGGGATCGGGCATCAACGACGCGCGCCCGTGTGGTGCGATCCCTGTGCCTTGAGATCGGCCTCGATCTGCGCGGCCGTGGCCAGCAGGAGAGGAAGCACCTCTTGTCGGGCGGCGCCGACGCTCACCCGGGTCGCGTACGACGACACGTTCATCGCGGCGATGACCGTTCCGCCGGCGTCGCGCAACGGAACGGCCACCGATCGAACACCCTCCTCGACCTCCTGGTCGACGAGCGCGTATCCCTTCGCGCGGATGTCGTCGAGGAGGCCACGGAGCTGTTCCGCGTCGGTGACCGTACGATCGGTCAGCGGCTCCAGCTGCGCGTCGGCCAGGAACGCGTCCAGCTCGGTGGGGGACAGGTGCGCGAGCAGCACGCGTCCCTTGGAGCTCGCGTGCGCGGGGAAGCGCGTGCCGACCGGTACCGACACGGTCATGATGCGCTTCGCCGGTACCCGGACGATGTCGACGACGTCCTGGCCGTCGAGGACGGAGATCGACGACGACTCCTGGACCTTCGCGACCAACGCCTCGACGTGCGGCACCGCGACGTCCGGCAGCCGCATGCCCGACAGGTACGAGTACCCGAGCTCGAGCACCCGCGGCCCCAGCGAGAACTCCTTGCCGTTGGTGCGCACGTACCCGAGGGCGACCAGGGTCAGGAGGAACCGTCGCGCGGCCGCGCGCGTCAGCCCCGTCTCACGGGCGACCTCCGAGAGCGTGAGCCGGTCGTGCTCCGGCCCGAACGCTCGGATCACCGCGAGGCCGCGGTCGAGCGACTGGACGAACTCACTGCTCTTGCGGCCGGTGCCGGCCGCCGATCCGGGTGCGGCAGACTTCTCTGGCGTTCCCACGGCGCTCAACGTAGCCGAGGGCCGTCACGTCGTCGAGCGGTCGCGCCACCGCCGGAGCGCCGCTTGACAGTCGGCGCTATCGTCCGGCAGAGTCGGTTCGTCCTTCGCATGGGTGTTTGACATGCGAACGCGGGACGTCGAGGCCTCGTTCACAGGCGAACGACATCCGTTGCGGCGCAAGAGAAGGGGAGGCAGCCATGACACTGCTCGAAGCGGACCGCTGGACCGGCAAGGTCTTCGTCGACGGGTGGGAACCGGGTGGTGGCGGCGACTACGCCGTCGTGGAACCCGCGACCGGCAACGAGCTCGGCCGCCTGGGCGCGGCATCGGTCGAGGACGTGGCCCGCGCCGCCGCTCGCGCGTCCGAGGCGCAGCGTGCGTGGGCCGACACGATGTATCAGGAGCGGGCCGCCGTCCTGCGCAAGGCGGGCGACCTGTGGAACCAGCATCAGGAAGAGGTCGTGGGGTGGATCGTCCGTGAGACCGGTGCGATCCCACCGAAGGGCGAGCTCGAGGTGTGGTTCGCGGCCAGCACCTGCTACGAGTCGGCCGGTCTGGTGTCGCTGCCCTACGGGGAGTTGCTCAGGACGCGCGATCCGATCCTCAGCATGTCCCGGCGAGTACCGGTCGGCGTCGTCGGCGTCATCTCGCCGTTCAACTTCCCGCTGATCCTGTCCATCCGAGCGGTCGCACCGGCCCTCGCGCTTGGCAACGCCGTGATCTTGAAGCCCGACCCCCGCACGTCGGTGTCCGGCGGGGTGACGCTCGCCCGGATCTTCGAGGAGGCGGGTCTGCCCGATGGGCTGTTCAGCGTGCTGCCCGGCGGCGCCGACATGGGCGAGGCGCTCGTGCGCGAGCCGAAGGTTGACATGGTGTCGTTCACCGGGTCGTCGGCGGGGGGGAAGGCGGTCGCCGCGACGGCCGCGGAGAGCCTGAAGCGCATCCACCTGGAGCTCGGCGGCAACAACGCGATGATCGTGCTCGACGACGTCGATCTCGAGAAGGCCGCGTCCGTGGCCGCGTTCGGCTCCTTCATGCACCAGGGTCAGATCTGCATGACGACCGGCCGGCATCTGGTGCAGCGGAACATCGCCGACGAGTACGTCGCGAAGCTCGCCGAGCACGCGGACCATCTGCCGGTGGGCGATCCGAACGCGGGACAGGTCGCGCTCGGGCCCATCATCGACGAGAAGCAGCGCGATCGGGTGCACGGCATGGTGACCGCGTCGGTCGACAAGGGCGCGCGGATCGCGGCGGGAGGGACGTACGAGGGTCTCTTCTACCGGCCGACCGTGCTCGCGGACGTGCCGACGGACTCTCCGGCGTGGATGGAGGAGATCTTCGGACCGGTCGCTCCCGTGGTGGCGTTCGATTCGATCGACGACGCAGTGAAGATCGCCGGCGACACGCCGTACGGGCTGTCGCTCAGCGTCCTCACGAACGACGTGATGCGCGGCCTCGCGATCGCGGACCGGATCCCGTCCGGCATCGTGCACATCAACGACCAGACGGTGAGCGACGAAGTGGTCAACCCGTTCGGTGGCGTGAAGAGCTCGGGGCCGGGGGCCCGGTTGGGCGGGACGCAGGCCAACATCGATGCGTTCACGCAGCTGCAATGGGTGACGATGCGCGGCGACCTCCCCGCCTACCCGTTCTGAGCCGACCCGGACATCGGGCGGCATGCGGACACAGGTGGGGATCGTCGGGGCCGGCCCGGCCGGCCTCATGTTGTCGCATCTCCTGCACCTGCAGGGCATCGACTCCGTCGTGCTGGAAGCGCGCAGCCGTGAGTACGTGGAGCAACGCGTCCGGGCAGGCGTGCTCGAGCAAGCGACGGTCGAGCTGCTTCGCGACACCGGTCTTGCCGACCGGCTGGATCGCGAGGCGCTGATCCATCACGGGATCGAGCTCCGGTTCGACGGGGTCGGCCATCGGATCGCGCTGACCGATCTCATCGGGACGGTCCATCTGGATCTACGGGCAGCAGGAACTGGTCAAGGACATGATCGCGGCGAGGCTCGCATCGGGAGGCGCGATCCACTTCGACGTGCAGGACGTCGAGATCTCGGGGATCGATTCCGCCGCTCCGACGATCCGCTTCCGTGTGAGCGGAGGGGCCGAGGAGCTCACCTGCGACGTCGTGGCCGGTTGCGACGGGTTCCACGGCGTCTCCCGCGACGCGATCCCCGCAGGGGTGCTGCGCGAGTTCCACCACGAGTACCCGTTCGCGTGGCTCGGCATCCTCGCGGCGGTCGCGCCGTCGACCGACGAGCTGATCTACGCGTACCACGATCGCGGGTTCGCGCTGCACAGCCTGCGGTCGCCCGAGATCAGCCGGCTGTACCTCCAGGTTCGTCCGGAGGAGGACATCGGGGAGTGGCCGGACGATCGCGATCTGGGAGGAGCTCCGCACGCGGCTCGACGACGGACGACGGGTGGACGCTTGCGGACGGGCCGGTCATCGAGAAGGGCATCGCGGCGATGCGGAGCTTCGTCGTGGAGCCGATGCAGCACGGCCGGCTGTTCCTGGCCGGTGACGCGGCGCACATCGTCCCGGCGACCGGCGCGAAAGGGTTGAACCTCGCCGATCCACGACGTGCACGTCCTGGCCGGAGCGCTCGCCACGTGGTACCGCACGGGAGACACCGAGGAGATGGACCGGTATTCCGATCGGTGCCTGCGCCGCGTCTGGCGCGTGCAGGAGTTCTCCTCGTCCATGAGCTCGATGCTTCACCGCCTCCCCGACGACGACGGGTTCCTCGGGCGGCTCCAGCGGGCGCAGCTCGCATTCGTCTGCGGCTCGACGGCCGCCGCCACGAGCCTGGCCGAGAACTACGTCGGGCTTCCCTATGACTGAGCAGGCAACGACCGGAAGGAAGGAGTCACTGCGATGGCCAAGACCGCGCTCGGCTACCGCGCCGAGGTCGTCGGGAGCTTGTTGCGTCCCGAGTACCTGAAGGAGGCGTTCGACCGGTTCGACCGCGACGAGATCGGCGAGGACGAGCTGGTCGCGACGCAGGACCGCGCGGCCCTCGAGGCGATCGCGCTCCAGGAGGCGTGCGGCGTCGACGTCATCACCGACGGCGAGGTGCGCCGGAAGTTCTGGTTCGATCCGCTCACGGCGAGCCTGTCGGGCTACAACCCCGAGGTTCCCGCGCCGGTGCCGTTCACCGCGAGGCGCCGACGAGCCGTCGGGACCGCCGCCGATGCTGCCCGCGGTCACCGACACGCTCGGCATGCGACAGAACCTTCCGCTCGCGCGAGTACTCGTTCCTGTCGCACGCACGCGCACACGCCCGTGAAGACCACGATCGCCGGGATGACGTACGCGAGCGTGCTGTGGGTGCCGGGCTACTCCGACACCGTGCTACCCGGACCGCGACGAGTACATGGCGGAGGCGCTCCGGCTGATGCACGCAGGTCGTCCGCGAGGTCGTGGACGCCGGCACGAACTACGTCCAGCTGGACTCTCCCCGCTACACCCACATGGTGAGCGAGGAGGGACAGGAGAACCTGCGCGAAGGTCGGGCTGGACACGTCGACGTGGCTCGGCCGAGATGATCGCGATGGACAACGCGCTGATCCGCGAGTTCCCCGACGTCACGTTCGCCGTGCACCTGTGCCGAGGGAACCACCGGAGCATGTGGTCGGTGGAGGGCGGATACGACGCGATCGCCGAGCAGCTCTTCAACGACCTGGCCGTCGACCGCATCCTCGCCGAGTACGACTCGCCGCGCGCAGGTTCGTTCGCGCCGCTGCGGTTCGTCCCCGGCGACAAGACCGTCGTCCTGGGGCTGATCACGACGAAGGAACCGGAGCTCGAGGACGCCGGGGCAGCTCGCCTCGCGGATCGACGAGGCGTCGGCGTTCATCCCGCTCGACCGGCTGGGTCTTTCGCCGCAGTGCGGGTTCGCGTCGACGTTGCCGGGCAACCTGGTCACGTTCGAGGACCAGCGGGCGAAGCTCCAGCTGCTGACCGACGTGGCGCGAGACGTGTGGCGGTGACGGCGCGCTAGCCGGGCTCGCCGTTGCGTGCCTCGTCGTCGAGCGCACGTTGTGCGGCCGCGAACGCGCTGCTCGCAGCGGGAACGCCCGCGTAGACGGCCGTGTGCAGGAGGACCTCCTGGATCTCCTCGCGTGTCAGGCCGTGACGGAGCGCCGCACGGACGTGCATCGGGATCTCATCCTCGCAATGCAGGGCGGCCAGGACCGCGAGCGTGATGCACGAACGGGTCCGCCGATCGAGCCCGGGGCGCGCCCACACGTCACCCCACGCGTACCGCGTGATGAGGTCCTGGAACGGCGCCGTGAACGAGGTCGTCTCCGAGACGGCGCGATCGACGTGCTCGTCGCCGAGCACCTCGCGCCGCACCTTCATGGCAGCGTCGTAATCGGGATCGTTCACGGTGCCTCCTTGGTGAGTGCATCTTCGCCGGATGGGGTGAAGGTCGGGTCGTGCAGCAGGTGCTCCAAGATGAGGTCGTTGATCTGCTCGGACTGCTCGACGTTCGCCAGGTGTGCGGCGTGCTCGACCACGGCCAGTCGTGCGCCGGGGATCAGGTTCGCGATCAGCTCGGCCTGCGCCGGCGGGGCGGCTGGGTCGTCCGCTCCCGCGATCACCAGCGTCGGAGCTTCGATCGAGGGCAGGCTCGGGCGGAGGTCCGTCCGCTCGACGACGCCGCAGCACGCGGCGTAGCCGTCGGGAGGCGTGCCGGCGATCATGTCGCGCATCTCGCGGACCACCACCGGGAACTCGTCGGCGAACGCGGGCGTGAACCAGCGGGCGACGACGGCGTCGGCGACGGCGCCCGTGCCCTCGGCGAGCACCGTCGCCGCGCGCGCCGCCCACGCCTCCGGCGGTTCGAACCGCGGCGAGGTGCTGCAGACAACGAGTCGGTCGACGCGATGGGGGGCGTTGACGGCGATCCACATGCCGATCAGGCCGCCGATCGACAGACCGCCGACGTGCGCGCGATCGACGCCCAGCTCATCGAGGAGCGCGAGCACGTCCGCACCGAGATCCGCGATGTCGTAGGGCGGTGGTGGGATCGGCGATGCGCCGTGCCCGCGGAGGTCGTAGCGGATCACCCGCAGATGAGGGGTGAGTGCGGCCATCTGCCCGTCCCACATCTCGAGCGTGCTCCCGAGCGAGTTCGACAGCACCAGCACTGGGGCATCCGCGGGCCCTTCGACGACGTGATGAACGGCGACGGCCCGGGTCACGATGCGCCCGATCCCTTCCGCCGGCCATCGAGCACGCGATCGATGAACGCGTCGGTGCTGCCCAGATAGCCGGCCGGGTCGAGGAGGCGGGCCACCTCGGTCCGACCGAGGTGCTCCGCCACCTCGGGACGATCGAGGAGCGCCTCGTCGAACGACCGTTCCCCGTCCGACACCTCGTCGGCCGCGGCGGTCACCAGCGCGTCCGCCCGTTCCCGGCCGATGGCGGGTGCGAGCGCGCCGACGATGCGCTCGGCGAGCAGGAGGCCATCCGTCAGCTCCAGGTTCGCGCGCATCCGCTCGACGTCGACCTCGAGATGCTCGAGGCAGTCGCGGATCCACGCGGCCGCCGAGCCCACGGTCTCCAGGAGCTCGGCGAAGGGCTTCCACTCGGCGTGCCACGCGCCCGCCGCCCGTTCGTGCTCCTGGACCATCGAGGCGAGCAACGTCGAGACGAGTGCCGGCGCACGCGCCGCGCACGCCTCCGCCGCCACGGCCGCCACAGGGTTGCGCTTGTGCGGCAGCGTCGACGAGCCGCCGCGTCCTCGCACACCTTCGCGGACCTCGGCGACCTCCGTCTGCGCCATGAGCGCGATGTCGCGGGCCACCTTGCCGACGGCGCCCGCGGCGACGCCGAGCGCCCCGGCCAGCTCGCCGACGCGGGTTCGGTCGGTGTGCCATGCGATCTCCGGCTCGGCGAGCCCGAGCTCGGCCGCGAACGCGTGCAGCACGGACGGCCCGTCATCGCCGAGCGAGGCGAGCGTCCCGACGGCGCCGCCGAGCTGCGCGGCGAGCCGCTCGCGCCGGACGGTCTCCAGACGATCGGCGGCCTCGTCGAGCGCCACGGTCCATCCGGCCGCCTTGAACCCGAACGTGATCGGGAGCGCGTGTTGCAGCAGCGTTCGCCCGGCCATCACGGTGTCGCGGTGGCCGAAGGCGATCTCCGCGGCCGAGTCGGCGGCGGTGCGGAGATCGTCGAGCAGCGGACCGAGTGCCCGTCGGGCGATCAACATCGCCGCGGAGTCCAGGATGTCCTGACTCGTCGCGCCGCGATGCACGAGGTCTGCGGCGGCCGGGTCCTCCAGCGCTCCTCTGAGCGCGCGGACGAGCGGGACGACCGGGTTCCCGCTGTCGGCCGCGTCCCGGCCGATCGCGGCGATGTCGAATCCCTCGGCGCGACATGCACGGGCGATCGTCTCCGCATCGTCGTGATGCATCGTCGCGACGACGGCGTGGGCGCGGGCGAGCGCGGCCTCGACGTCGAGCATCGCCTGGAGCCACGCGCGGTCGCTCACCTCGTCGCGGACGTCCCCGCGCGCGAGCACGCCGTCGAAGATCCCGCCGGTCGCGGGTTCAGACTTCGAAGAAGACGGTTTCACGTTCCCCCTGGAGATGGATGTCGAAGCGGTACCCGTCGTCGGTCGGTTCGGCGATCAGCGTCCCGCCGTCGGCGCCGGGCACCTGCGACAGCACGGGATCGATCGCGTTCGCCTCGGCTTCGTCGGCGAAGTAGATCCGTGTGACCACACGCTTCAACAGGCCGCGCGCGAACACGGAGACATCGATGTGCGGGGCCTCCGGTGAGCCGTCGGGCGCCGGCACCGGGCCGGGCTTCATCGTGAGGATGCCGTAGCGGCCGTCGTCGTCCGTGCTCGCACGGCCGAAACCGCGGAACCCCGCGACGGCGCCCCGAGGATCGTCCGGATGGCCGAATCGACCGTCGGGGTCCGCCTGCCAGGTCTCGACCATGGCGTCGGGGATCGGTGAGCCCTCGCCGTCGAGCACCGATCCGCGGATCCAGATCGCGCCCGGCGCGCCCTCGGGGACGACGTACGGACCGTCGGGCCACGGGAGCCCGATCGCGAAGAACGGTCCGATCGTCTGCGACGGCGTGCGCGGCGACGTCACGCGTCGTCGTCCTCGCGCTCCAGCGGCGTCGCTCCGCCGCTCCCGAGGACGATGTCCCACCGGAACGCCAACGCCCACTCCGGGACCGTCTCGGTGTGGTCGTAGCGCGAGATCAGCCGCTCGCGCACCTTCGGATCCGGGATCGAGTTGAAGATCGGGTCGAGCGGGAACAAGGGGTCGTCGGGGAAGTACATCTGCGTGATCAATCGTTCGGCGAACGTGCGCCCGAACAACGAGAAATGGATGTGCGCCGGGCGCCAGGCGTTCGCGTGGTTCTTCCACGGGTACGCGCCGGGCTTGATCGTCACGAACCGATACCGACCATCGTCGTCGGTCAGCGCGCGTCCCGCACCCGTGAAGTTGGGATCGAGGGGCGCGGGGTGGGAGTCCTGCGGGTGGGCGTACCTGCCGCCCGCGTTCGCCTGCCAGACCTCGACGAGCGTGTTCCGCACCGGTCGCCCGCCGCCGTCGAGCACGCGGCCGTGCACGATGATCCGCTGGCCCTGGGGTTCGTCGGCATGCTGGCGCGTGAGATCGTGGTCGAGCTCGCCGACCCGTCCCTCGCCCAGCAGCGGACCCGTCGTCTCCGTCAGCGATCGCGGCAGCGTCACGAGCGGGCGGGCCGGAGCGCGCAGGACGGTGGACCGGTACGCCGGATACAGGTACGGAGGGTCGACCACCGGGTCGTCCGAGCCTGGGATGGATCCATGGGGCACGTCGATACCTCCGTTCCTCCGCGCGACACCGGCGACGTCGGCCCGATCCAGATGGAGCCGTCAGACGGAACGAGCCAGACGGACAGGATAGAGCGACGCACCGATGGGCGCTAGACGGACAGGGGTTCGCATGGCGCTCCTTCCGGCCGGCACGAGGATCAGGCCGGAGCCGAGACCCCGACGAGCCGTCCGATCGCGTACGTGACGACCGCCGCCAGCACGCCGATCGTCAGCTGCCGCAGCGCCGAGAGGGCCGGGCTGCGGCCCGTCAGCAACGACGTCAGGGCACCCACCACGAGGAGCGAGACGGCGGCGATCGCCGCGGCGGCGAGGGCGGCGGCGCTGCCTCCCCGGAAGAAGAAGGGGATGAGCGGCAGGAACGCGCCGAACGCGAACATCACGAACGACGAGATCGCCGCGCCCCACGGGGAGCCGAGCCCTTCGTCGGGATCGATCCCGAGCTCCTCCCTCGCGTGCGTGTCCAGCGCCATCTTCGGATCGCGCATCAGCTCCTCCGAGACGCGCTCCGCCAGGTCCGCGGGAGAACCCCTTCCGTTCGTAGATCGTCGTGAGCTCCTCCTGCTCGCCGGCCGGATCGTTGCCGATCTCGTGCGCTTCCAGGTGGAGCAGCCGCTCCAGCACCTCGCGCTGCACGCGCATCGAGACGTACTCGCCCGACCCCATCGAGAACGCGCCGGCGAGCAGCCCGGAGATGCCGGCGAGCACGATGACCGAGCGGCTCTGCGACGCGCCCGCGAACCCCATGATGAGCGACGTGTTCGTGAGCAGACCGTCGTTCACGCCGAAGATCGCCGCCCGGAGCGCCCCGCTCTTGCCCGCCGATCCCGTGGGCTCCGCGCCTCCACCGCGGCCGCGTTCCACGCGGCCGCGGTGGGGCAAGAGGTCGTTCCCCTTCTGGAGACGACGCTGCGCGTCCAGGATGCGCGGCAGCTCTCGTTTCGTCCGGACGTCTTCCGGTGGCAGCTCGATGTGGGCCATGGTCATCCTTCCTCGGGGCCGGCCAGC
Source organism: uncultured Actinomycetes bacterium (assembly GCA_963723855.1). GTDB lineage: Bacteria > Actinomycetota > UBA4738 > UBA4738 > HRBIN12 > JBBQVZ01. Next base: position 45,469 of record CAVRSI010000029.1, read on the forward strand.
TCGTTGAGCGCGTTCAACGAGGGCGCGAAGTAGTAGGCGCCGCTCACCGCCCGCGAGAAGTCCGTCAGGCGGTCGTGGACGCCGTCGCGGGAGGTCCCGTACATCCGCGCGAGCATGCGCTCGTATCGCGAGGGGTCCGCGCTGAATGCCACGAAGTACAGACCGTGCTCGCCGACGTTCCCGTACGGGACGCTCCGACGGAAGATGGGGAGCTCGCGGCCGCCGGCCTCGATCTCGACCCGCGCGATGTGAGCGGTGGGTGGCTTGGCAGCGTCGGCGAGCTCGATGCTGTCGACCTTGGTTCGCCCGATGACGGCTTCCTGCTCGCCGACGGGGAGCGAATGGAACGCCTCGAGGTCGTGCACCCATCGCATCGCGAGGACATGGCTTCCCCCTGGCCGGGCTTACCCGGCGGAACGAGCGCTACCTCCGCGGCTCGGCGGATCGGCGGGTTCGCGGTCCCGTCGATGAAGCCCGTCTCGTCCCGGCCCTCGTGGTACGCGAACCCCGGCTGCTCGGCGACCAGGATCGCCGCATCGGCGACCGCGTTCGCGGCGGCTCGGGCGTGGTCGAAGGCCACGTCCGGCGAGGAGCTGCTGATCCAGATCCAGGCGTCGTGCTGGGTCGCCGGCGCCCCGCGACCGTCGGGTGCCGTGATGGCGTGGAACCGGTCGAGCGAGGCCGGTGCTTCCGCCGGGGCGACCTCGCGCCAGGCGTCGGCGCCGAACGCGACCACCAGGTTCACGCCGCCGGCCGAGACCTCGGACGTCCGCAGCCTCCGGAACGAGGCGACGGCCGCCGTCGGCGTGACGTCGGGCCGCAGGTCGAACTCGAGGAAGTGGTGCGCGTGGGTCCCCTGAGCGAAGATCCCGAACTGCGGCAGGACGAACCCCATGCGTCATTCTTCCATCCGGCCGTTCGGAGCGGACGGGCTTCCTCCTCTGCGCCGAACGCCCGCTCGGTAAACTCGATGTGACCGGGGGACGTAGCTCAGCTGGTAGAGCACCTGCTTTGCAAGCAGGGGGTCGGCGGTTCGAGTCCGCTCGTCTCCACCCAGAAGCGAGAAGAAAGATGCGGGGAGTTGTCGATTCCGTCGTTCCCGTTCGTCCGATACGTGACCGATCGAGAAGGAGGAAGCGATGAAGTACATGCTGTTGATCCATCAAGGGGACGCGCCGACACCCGCATCGCCGGAGGCATGGGCCACGTTGTCGGCGGACGAGCAGCAGGGCGTCTACGCCGACTACCAGGCGATCAACCAGACCCCCGGTGTGACGCCGGGTATGGGCCTGGATCTCCCCGAGACGGCGACCACCGTGCGGGTGCAGGACGGCAAGACGCTCACCACCGACGGCCCGTTCGTCGAGATCAAGGAATCCATCGGCGGTTACTTCCTGTTCGAGGCCGCCGACCTCGACGCCGCGATCGAGCTGGCCGCGCGGGTCCCGGCGGCGCGCCTCGGCGGTGCGGTCGAGGTGCGCCCCATCGTGGAGTGGTGACCGATCCTCGAGCAGACCTTCCGCGACGAGTGGGGCTACGTCCTCGCTGCCCTGATCGGCTTCCTCGGCGACTTCGACCTCGCCGAGGAAGCCGCGCAGGAGGCATTCGCGATCGCCGCGGCGCGCTGGCCACGTGACGGAGCTCCGAGCAACCCTCGAACCTGGCTGGTGACGACCGCGCGCAACCGTGCCATCGACCGCATCCGCCGCGATCGGACCCTGGCCGCTGAAGACCCGGCTGCTCCAGGTACCCGAGGCGGCGGAGGACCCGATGGATGCGACGACGTTCCCCGACGAGCGGCTCGAGCTGATCTTCACCTGCTGCCATCCGGCGCTGGCCGTCGACGCCCAGGTCGCGCTCACCCTCCGATCGCTCGGCGGCCTGACCACCGAAGAGATCGCGCGCGCGTTCCTGGTGCCCGAGCCGACGATGGCCCAGCGACTCGTGCGAGCCAAGCGGAAGATCAAGGCCGCCGGGATCCCGTTCCGCGTACCTCCCGACCATCAGCTGCCCGATCGGCTCGTCGCCGTGCTCGCGGTCGTGTACCTGATCTTCAACGAGGGCTACGGCGGCCGCGCCGAGCTGTCGGCCGAGGCGATCCGGCTGGGACGGGCGCTCGCCGAGCTGATGCCCGACGAGCCGGAGGTGCACGGCCTGCTGGCCATGATGCTGCTGCTCGACGCCCGCCGTGACGCGCGCTTCCGCGACGGCGACCTGGTGTTGCTCGCCGACCAGGACCGCTCGCTCTGGGACGCGGCGCAGATCGCCGAGGGCAGAGCGGTGCTCGACCGGGCGCTGGCGCTCCTCGGCCGCGGTCCCTACGTGGTGCAGGCGGCGATCGCCTCGCTGCATGCCGACGAGCCGCGCGACTGGCCGCAGATCGCGGCTCTCTACGGCGAGCTCTCCCACATCACCGGCTCACCGGTCGTGGAGCTGAGCAGGGCCGTCGCGGTCGCCGAGGCCGAGGGGCCCGAAGCCGGGCTCGACATCGTCGATCGCCTCGCGTTGGAGGACTACCGCTACCTGCATTCCACGCGGGGTGAGCTGCTGCGCCGCCTCGGCCGGACCGAAGAGGCAGGCGACGCCTACCGTCGGGCGCTGACGCTTGTCCACGACGACGCCGAGCGGCGTCTGCTCGAACGCCGGATCGCGGACCTCGACGGTTCTCCACTCGACGACACCCGATGAACGGGACGGTCGTCGTCGGCGCGGCAGGTGCGTTCCCTCGATCGGGGTCGACCGGGTCGTACGATGCCCGGGTGCGATCCGTTCGGATCGCCGGAGCCGGAGGGGGCCCATGAGATCGTTCAGGTTCGTGTCCGTGGTGATCGCGGGGGCGTTCGTCCTCGCCGCGTGCGGGGGCGGCGACAACACCGATGCCGCCTCGCCACCCGCCAGCGCCGCAGCCGGTTCGGTGCCCGGTGGGTCCATCGACGCGGCGCAGTGTGCGCAGGTCGTGACCGCCATGAGCGCCGCGGCTGCCGCCGTTCCCGCGGCGATGTCCGGAGGCGCTGGCGATCTGAGCACCTCCCTCGATCAGCTCAAGGCGTTCGCGGATGCGGCACCCGAGGAGATCCGCGCCGACCTCCAGACCGTCTACCAGGCGTACGGGGAGTTCATGTCGGCGATGCGGGATGCCGGCTACGACCCCAGCAGCGGTCAGGCCCCGCCGCCCGAGGTGATCGCGGCGATGACGCAGGCGTCACAGAAGTTCCAGGATCCCGAGTTCAAGGCGGCATCCGACCGCGTGCAGGCGTGGTTCACATCGAACTGCGGTACCTGATCTCGGCGACCCGTCGCTGGCTCGCGCTCCTCGTCCTCCTGGCATCGCTCTCGACGACCGTCTCGGCTTCGGCAGAGGACGGTGCGAGGCGCCTGCCCCCGTTCCACGGAACGGTGTCGGTCATCGATGCCGCCACGCGCGACCTGATGATCGGAAGCTCGTGGCACCCCGGGTGCCCGGTTCCGCTGCGCGACCTGCGGCTCCTCCGGCTCACGTACTACGGGTTCGACGGGCGCGCCCATCAGGGGGAGTTGGTCGTGCACCGCTGGTACGCGCAAGGGTTCGTCCACGTGTTCGAGCGGCTGTACGAGGAGCGGTTCCCCATCCGTCGCATGCGTCTGGTCGACCACTACGGCGCGGACGACGACCGGTCGATGGCCGCCGACAACACGTCGGCGTTCAATTGCCGGCTCCGGGCGGGCTCGTCGACGGAGTGGTCCCAGCATGCGTACGGACGGGCGGTGGACGTGAACACGGTGGAGAACCCGTTCGTGACGCCCGACGCACGTGTCGCCGCCGGCGGGTGTGGCGTTCGTGGACCGGTCCCAGATGCTCCCCGGCATGATCCATGTGCACGACGCCGTGTGGTGGGCGTTCCACGCGATCGGCTGGGAGTGGGGCGGCGGATGGCAGGGCACCATCGACTATCAGCACTTCAGTGCGAACGGTCGATGATGCCGTGCCGATGACCGATCAGGCGGACTAGCAGACCGCCATCAGGTAGGGGTACGGGTCCACCGCGCTGCCGTTGCCCGGGTGCCACTCGAAGTGGTCGTGCGGGCCGCCGGCGTCTCCGGTCGATCCGACGTAGCCGATCACGTCGCCGGCCTTCACCGGTCCGAGCTTGCCGTACGCGGACAGGTGCGCGTTGTAGACGTAGCCGTTCGGCGCCACGGACGTAGACCGCGTTCCCGCCGAGCCAGTTGTGACTGGCCTCGGCGATCCCGTCGAACGGCGCGATGATCGCTTGGCCGCTCGCGGCCATCATGTCGTCGCCCTGGTGGATGTGCGCCGGCACGCCCGGGCGATGCGGGATCGCGTAGCCGAAGCTGTTCGTGACGTCGACCGGACCGCGGACCGGGCAGTAGCGGAAGATGCCGTAGGTCTGGATCCACGTCGAGAGGTCCATCCGCTGGCTCCGAAGCACGAGCGTGCGGTGGCGGACGTTGTGCTCGAGCTTGTGCAGACGCTGGCGCAACGAGCGGCGGAGCTTCGCCAGGTGCTGGGAGTTCTGGTTGAACCGCTGACGATCGGACGCCAGCGTCGGACCCGATGGCCCTGACCTTGTGGATCCGGGCCTGGATGTTCCGGATCTGGTGGTGGAGGTTCTGCCGGCCGACACGCCGGAACATCGTGGAGGATCTCCAACTTGCGGACCGTGACCTTGCGGTCGTGCAACGCACGGCTGATGGCGTTGTCGGCGTGCGCCGACACGACCAGCCCGCCGATGACGAGCGTGGCGCAGACGGCGAGCGATATGCCGCGCGTGACGAGCTTGTTGCGATCCAAGACCTTCGACCTCCCCAGTTGGAACCTCGAGAACCATCCCGGGTATCGGCAGAAGGGCCTCGATTTCTTGAGCGGCGATGTCGCGTTCGAGGGTTCAGACGCGTCTCACAGACGCCGATGGGTTTGGAAGGGCCGGCATCGCCGGGTCGATGTTGTCGTTACCGAGAGACGTGGGGGAACACACGTGCAGACCGATCGACGCACCCGCGACCGGGTCCGCCTCTTCTTCTGGGCGGTCCTCACCGTCGTGTGCCTCGTCGCCGTCGTGGTGGCGCGCCAGCAGCAGACGCAAGGCTTGCAGCGCAAGACCGACGCGGCACAGGAGCGTGCGGTCAGATTCACCCAGAACGTGCTCGCCGGCACGCTCGATCCTCAGCGGGTCGCTCGGCCGATCGAACGTTCCGGATACGACGCGCTGCTGGCGACACTGAAGCACGGACTCTTCAACGATCAGCGCGTCGTCCGTGTCCGGGTCTGGGATGCGGACGGCCTGCTCGTCTTCACGACGGACGATCCCTCTCAGATCGGCGTCACCAAGTCGAACGACGCGACCCTCCGCTCCGCGTTGCGTGGCGACATGGTCAGCGCGGTCGTGAACGAGTCGTTCGCGCGTGATCGGTCGACGACGCCGGAGCCCACCGCGCTGTTCTCGACGTTCGTCCCGCTCCGGACGGCCGACAAGGCGAACGTGTACGGGGTCGTCCAGATCGACAACGACTACGCGCTCATGGTGGACGCCGCATCGCATCCGTGGCAGCAGATGCAGATCGCGTTCGCCATCGTGGCGATCCTCTGCCTGGTGATGGCGATCGTGTCCTTCGTGTGGTCGCACCGCAAGGAGGAGGTGGCCGGGTTCGGACCCAGCAGCCGCGAGGTCCGCGCGGGGGCTCGTGACGAGAAGAAGGCGAGCGCCGCGCAAGCCGAGGCGGCGAAGCTCCGCGAACGCGTGAAGGAGCTCGAAGGCAAGACCAAGTCGGTCGCGGAGCAGCAGCTCGAGCTGGAGAAGCTCCGGGGCCGCGTCGCCGAGTTCGAGCAGCGGCCCGCTCCCACCGGGAACCGATCCCGCCGAGGTTGCGCAGCTCAAGGCGCACGCGACACAGCTCGAGGAGCAGGCACGTGGCGCCGAGTCGCGCGTCTCGCAACTCCAATCACGGGTCACGGAGATGGAGGCGCAGCTCCGCGTGACGACCGATCAGATGAAGATCGCTCAGAAACGGGCGGAGGAGGCGCAGGCCGCCCCGGAGGTCGACCCGGACGTCGTGCCGGCCCCGATCCAGGCGAAGCTGGACGCCGCGGCCGAGACCGAACAGCTCCTGCGCGACGAGCTGGAGGCGGCACGCGCGGCGACGCAACGGGTGGAGCAGGAGCGCGAGGCGCTCGTGCGGGCCCACGAGGAAGAGATGCGGTCCCAAGTCCGCGCAGCTCGACCAGGTCCGCGTGAACGCGCGACTGGCCGAGGAAGAGCGTCAGCGGATCCTCGCCGAGGCCGCGGGCGGTCCGGCTGCCGACGTGATCCCACCGGACGCGCAAGCGCAGATCGCGGAGCTCACGCAGCAGCTCGAACGCTCGGAAGCGGAGCGGGCGATGCTTCGGGCCGGGCGTCCCGAGACCGTGTACGAAGCGCGGAACCGGCAGTTGGAGGACGAGCTCGCAGAGCTCCGAGCCCAGCTGGCCGGGGGACGGTTCGACCACGACCACAGGATGCGCCAGATACCAACGTGGATGCCCGCGTGGATGCCGGAGTGGATCCCGGCGTGCTCGCGGCGCTGGAGGAACGCGTCGCGGCCGCCGAAGAGCGGGCTCGCGAGGCCGAGCGCCGGTTGGATGAAGCGAAGCCGCGGCGTTCGCGGTCCCGCGCGACGCAACGCGCGACCGGCAACGGCAACGGGACCGGGCAGGAGAACGGCAAGGCGAAGGGCGACGGCGACGCGGATGGCGGCGTCGACGCCCCCGCGGCAGAGAGCGCGGATCAGCGTGTCGACGCGGTGCCGGACGAGCTGGCCGCCGCAGAGCCCGTGCTCGACGACGAAGCGCTCGAGAAGGCGCAGGTGGACGGGAGCGAGCTCCGGAGCCGGTTGGTGCGCAGCACCGACGCTCGGCGACGCGGTATCTCCACCCCCACGGCCGTGCCGACCCCCGGGCCGACGAAGCGTCGCTAGATCGCGAGCCGATCGACCGCGTACGTGTCGCGGAGCCGCTGGTCGATCTCGTCGGAACCGCAACCACGCCTGCGGACGCATCCCGTAGCGGCCGGCCATCTCCGCGTGGTCATCGCACATGGGCAGCAACTCGCCACGCTGGAACCAGCCGACCACCGACGGCGTGACGCCGTGCGTCCCCCACTGCCAGAAGCAGAACTGGCAGATCAGCCCGAGCCGTTGCGGGTAGCCGTACCGCGCGCGGTACCCCAGCTCGTGCTCGATGATCCGACCCCAGAGGGCCACGCGGCCGAGGACGGCCGGGCAGCGTGTCCGGCGCAACACGTCGAGGCCGTGCGTGCCGTGGAGGCCGCAGGTGCATCCGAGGTGCGGAGCCTCGTGGAACGGTCCGAGCATCCGGCATCCGGCCTCGGCCGGACGTCCGGGGAGCCAGGGCCGGCCGCGGCCGGCGACCGGGCGCAGCAGCAGGTGCGATCCGTCGCGGCGGCCGGTGAGCGCCCATGCCCTCCACGCCAGGACCGGTTCGGTCGCCGTATCGACCGGCAACGAACGATCGAGCGCCGAGCGGGTCACGGCGCGTTACGGAGTGGGCTGGGCGGGCTCGGGCGTCTTCGCCGGTTGCGGCTCCGGTGTGGGCAGCGTCTCCGGCAAGGGAAGCGATGCGGGCTCGACCTCGATGATGCGCTTGGGCTGACCGATGTCCACGGCTGGTCTCCTCGCCGGCTGGGCGGTTCCTCGCGCGACAACGTCCAGGGTACTCCTCCGGAGGGGGCCGTCGCCAGGCGCGGTTGCGGCATGTTGCCCGGGCATCCCTCGGCTCACGCGAGCGCGAGCCGGTAGATCGCTTGCGGGTCGCTGAAGTAGATCTGCCCGCTCGGCCCGGTTTCCATCGAGTAGATCGCGCCCCCCGGGGCGTGCAGCACGTCGATCGCGCCGCCCGATACGTCGTCGCGGGCGGCGTTCAGGGCGACACGCCTGAGCACGCCGGTGTTCACGTCGCCGAAGAACAGCTGCCCGTCGACCTGGCTCCCCAGGCCGCATCCGTCGCAGAACGCGTCCCCGGTGATGCCGATCGTCGCGTCGAACCAGAGCTTGGGGAGATGCCGCGGCGTCGGACCGCTGTTGTTCGTGTCCCCCGGCGCGTTCCCTCCGCAGTTCTCGCTCGGCCCCCATCCGAAGTTCCCGCCGCCGGCGATCAGGTTGATCTCGTCGTTGCATTCGGGGCCGTTCTCCGTCTCCCACAGGCCGTCGGTCTGCGGGTCGAACGTGAACCCGAACGAGTTCCGGATGCCGAACGCGAACACGAGGCTGCCCGACGATCGGGTTGTCCGACGGCACGCCTCCGGACGGCGTCATGCGCAGGATCTTCCCGCGGAGGTTGCCACCCAGGTCCTGCGCGTTCGCGCTGTCGTGGCCGTCGCCGACGATCGCGTAGAGCATGCGGTCGGGTCCGAACAGGATGCGACCGCCGTTGTGATACGGGCTCGAGCTCGCGGGCTGCGACATCAGGACGCGCATGTGGGCGTGTCCGTTCGAACGGGTGATCTTCAGGATCTGGTTCCTCAACCCGTTCCCGATCGAGCGGGTCGCATAGACGTAGAGGGTGTGTGGGTTCGGCCAGCCGGGACCCGCGGCGACGCCGAGGGCGCCGCGCTCTCCCTCGCCGTTCACGCCGGGCACCGTGAAGAAGCGGCTGTTCGCTTTGGTCCTCGGGTTGTAGATGTGGATCTGCCCGGTTCCCCGCTCCAGGTAGACGATGCGCCCGTCCTTCAGGAACGTGAAGCCGGCCGGTCCGCGCAGGCCTCCAACCACGCGACGCGCGACGATCCCCCCTCCGGCCCGCGCGCTCGTGCCGCCGAGCGTCGCCATGGTCGTGCACGCGAGCGCGAGGACGATCAGCAGGTGGACGAGCGACCGGTTGCGGCGCATCGGATCCATCCTCGGTAGGTGCGATTCCGTGGCTAGCATGGGCGCGTGAGCTTGCCTCCCTCGATGTTCGGCGTCCCGGCGCTCCGCTCCGAAGACCCGCGGTTCCTTCGGGGCGAGGGCAGGTACCTCGAGAACATCCCGGTCCCGGATGCGCTCCGCGCCGTGTTCGTGCGTTCCATCATGCCGCACGGGCACGTGGGCGGCATCGAAGGGTTGGGAGACGCGCGGTCGATGCCGGGGGTCGTGGCCGTCTTCACCGCCGACGACCTGCGTATCGCTCCGCAACCGCCGAGCGGCAACGTCGAGGGAGCGAGCGGCACGCTTGAGGGCCCGTTCGCCCGAGACGTGCTCGCGCGCGACACCGTCCGCTACGTCGGCGAGCCCGTCGCCGTGGTGATCGCCGATTCGCTCGCGCACGGACGGGACGCGGCGGAGGTGGTCTGGCCGGTGGTCGACGCGCTCGGTGCCGTGACCGACGTGGAGGCGGCGTTCGCGGACGGAGCCCCAGTGCTCTTCCCGGCCCACGGTTCGAACATCGCGCATTCGTTCGAACAGGATTGGGATGCGGACGCGCTGGCGGGAGCGGACGTGGTCGCGCGGGCACGGGTCGTGCAGCAGCGCCTGGCCCCGGTGCCGATGGAGACGAACGCGATCGCCGTGGTGCCCGAGGACGACGGCGGGTACACGATCTGGTGTTCGACGCAGGTGCCGTTCGACGTTCGGAGCGACCTCGCCGAGCTGCTCGAGGTCGACAAGAAGCAGGTCCGGATCGTGGCGCCCGACGTGGGCGGCGGGTTCGGCGCCAAGCTGATCGTCTATCCGGAGTTCGCGGTCGTGGCGGCGGCGGCCAAAGCGCTCCGCCGTCCGGTCCGATGGGCCGAGACGCGGTCGGAGAGCATGCTGAACCTCAACCACGGGCGCGCGCAGGTGCAGCACGTGGAGATCGGGGCGAAGCGGGACGGCTCCGTGGTCGGCATGCGCGTGGAGCTGCTCGCCGACATGGGCGCCTATCCGGTCGGGGCGTTCCTGCCCACCACCACGCAGGAGATGCTCGCCGGCGTCTACACGATCCCGCGTGATCGCGTCGCGAGGATGGAGCGTGGTCACGAACGCCACGCCGGTCGCGGCCTACCGCGGAGCGGGCAGGCCGGAGGCCACGGCGCTGGTCGAGCGCGCGATGGACCTGATCGCGGCGGAGCTCGGCATGGATCCCGTCGACGTCCGGCGGAAGAACATGATCCCCGCCGACGCGCTTCCCGTACCGGACCGCCTCCGGCACGACGTACGACATCGGGAACTACGAGCTCGCGCTCGACGAAGCGCTGAAGATCGCCGACGTGCCGAAGCTCCGGGCGGAGCAGGCCGCTCGACGGGAACGAGGCGACCACCTGCTGCTCGGCATCGGCGTCAGTACGTACGTCGAGATCACCGCGTTCGCGTCGAAGGAGTTCGGCTCGGTGCAGGTGCACGCCGACGGCACCGTGACCGTGCTGACCGGCGTGTCGCCGCAGGGACAGGGGCACGAGACGGCGATGGCGCAGATCGCCTCGGCGGTCCTGGGCGTGCCGTTCGAGACGGTGCGCGTCGTCCACTCGGACAGCGCGGTCGTGCCTCGCGGCGCGGGCACGTGGGGCTCGCGGTCGCTGCAGGTCGGTGGCTCCGCGGTCGCCGAGCAGACGCAGGCCGTCGTCGCGAAGGCCCGCACGCTCGCGTCGCACCTGCTCGAGGTGGACGAGGCCGATCTCCCGGAACCGCGCGAGGGACGGTTCGAGGTCGCCGGCGCGCCGGAGCGCGCGATCACGTGGGCGGAGCTCGCGGCGGCCGCGGACGACCCGTCGCGGTTACCCGAGGGCATGACCCCCGGCCTCGTCGCGTCGGGAACGTTCCGCGAGTTGGAGTCCACCTTCCCGTTCGGCGCCCACGTGGCGGTCGTGGAGGTCGACGTCCAGACCGGCGACGCGCGGTTGGTGCGTCACGTCGCGGTCGACGACTGCGGCCGGATCCTCAACCCGATGCTCGTCGACGGGCAGGTGCACGGGGGTCTGGCGCAGGGCATCGCGCAGGCGCTGTACGAGGAGGTCCGATACGACGAGACCGGGAACCCGGTCAGCGGCAACCTGACGACGTACGGCATGCCGGCCGCGTCGGAGCTGCCGTGGTTCGAGATCGCGCACACGGAGACGCCGACGCCATTGAACCCGCTGGGCGCGAAGGGGATCGGGGAATCAGCGACGATCGGCTCAACGCCGGCCGTGCAGAGCGCGGTGATCGATGCGCTGTCGCATCTGGGCGTGCGCCACATCGACCTGCCGCTTTCGCCCGAACGCGTCTGGCGCGCGATCCGCGACGCTACGTCGTGACGGGTTCGCCGGTCGCCGCGAGGCGTTCGATCAGGTCGGCGGCGCGGACGTTGCCGGGCGACGCCTGCAGTTGCTGCGACACCACGCGATGCCGAGGCTTGAGGTCGGCGTCGGCGAGCAATCCTCCGATCGCGTCGGTCAGCTGCTCGTCCTCGAACCGGTACGTGTCCAGCCGTACGCCGTAGCCCAGCTCGTCCACGCGTTGCGCGTTGTCGTACTGATCCCAGAACAGCGGCAGCACGATCATCGGCTTTCCGAAGTGGAAGCACTCCGTCACGGTGTTGTTGCCGCCGTGCGTGATGACCACGTCGACCTGCGGCAGGATCGACGGCTGCGGCAGGAACTCCTCGCCGAACATGTTGTCGGCGAGCTTGAGCAGCTCGTGCTGCGGCCCCTTGCTGACGATCACGCGGTAGTCGGTCGCGCCCAGGACGTCGATCAGGCGTTGCATCAGCTCGACGTCGGCCGATCCGAGCGAGCCGAGCGACAGGTAGACGAGCGGTGCGGCGCCGGGGAGCACGGCGTCCACGTCGAACGGCATATCGCTCCGCACGCTCGAGTCCAGCCGATGCCAGGTCGGTGGGAGCTCCGTCGCGCGCCGGTAGTCCGTCGCCTCGGGGAACAGGTACATGTTGAGGAACGGCGACTCGTACATGTAGTCGCGCGCGCCCGGGAGCGGCGGTCCGCCGTGCTCGCGGAGCCAGGCGTCGAACCCGCCGATCTGCGGACCGAGCACCCGCTCGTACTCCGACCAGAACTCGCTCCAGCCGGACGTGTCGTCGGTCGGATAGCCGGAGAAGACTGGCGGGATCAGCTCGTCCTTCACCTCGCAGGGGTTGCAGGACACGATCCGCGCCCACGGTCTGCCGCTCGCGGGGATCGCGGCGAACGCGACCACGTTGTCCTCGACGATCGCATCGGGCGCGAGCTCGTCGAAGATCTCGGACAGACGGTCGTTCGCGTACATCGAGCCGTCGATCAGCGCCTGCCACGTCGGCTGCAGGAACGTCTCGAGCTGCACGATGGTCGGCTTGCGGAACTCGGGCGCGGTCTCGCGGATGAAGTCCTTCCAGAACTGCCCCGGTACCTCGGGCTCCTCGGGCGGCGGGGCCAGGCGCATCGTCGCTTCCTCGAAGCCCTTGGCCTCGAGCGTCCCGGCGAACGACTCCTCCACGACGAACACGACGCGGTGCCCGCGCTCCTTCAGCACCGTGCCGATGCCGACGCAGTTGTTCGTGGGACCGAACGCCCCTTCCGGGAAGAACACGATCGTCTTCGGGTCGGTCACGCTCGCCTCCATCGGTCCGTTCGCGCGCACAGTCTATGGGGGACGGCGCGGGCGCACGGAACGGCGGGTCTCATCGATCCTTTACGGGAACGCTCAGCTGTCTTTGACGTCGCTTTACGCGCCTCTCTCTACGGTGGGCATGTCGGAGTCCGTGAGGAACGTCGAAAGGAGGAGACGATGGTCGCACCCGGATCCATCGCCGATTGGGTGTTGCTCGCCGGCATGCTGGGATCGCTCTCGGCGCTCGCCATCGCCGGGCACCGTTGGGTCTTGCGAGAGCCGGTGAAGCCCGAGCGGGTCCGTTCACATCCTTTCATCGCGCCGGCGGGTCTGCCGGAACGCGTCTCGACGTAGCGCGCGATGGGCCCCGGGGGCTTGGAGACCCCCGGGGCCTCGGCGCGGGATGGCAGAACGAACACCGGTATCGGTAGGCTTCCCGCATGGATGCCTCGATGCCTCGCTGGGAACAACGTCACCGCGCCCCCGCCGTCTCCATGCCCGACTGGTCGCCCCATGCGCCGGACCGGGTCGTGTACGAGAGCACGGAGAGCGGCGTGTGGCAGGTCCACTGCACGGACCTGGCCTCGGGCGCGCGGCGCCAGGTCACCGATCACCCGGTCGGCGTCGTCGGCGGATCCGTGTCCGTGGACGGCGCGGACGTCCTGTGGTGGCAGGACGAGACGGGCGACGAGTCGGGCCGGTGGTTCGCGGCCCCGTTCGCCGGCGGCGACGCCAGGCCGTACCTGGACGGCATCCCCCTCGGCTGGAACGAAGGGTTCGCACAGGCGCCCGGCGTCGTGGCCGCCTCCGTGAGCGATCGCGGACGGGTTCGCGATCTACGTCTCGGTGGACGGAGGACCGGCCAAGGAGACGCTCCGGAGCACCGATTGGCTGCGGGTGTCGGGACCGGAAGGCGTCCTTCAACCGGGGTGGACTCTCGGCGGACGGAACGCTGCTTGTGTCTGCAGCATTGCGAGGGCGGAGACATGCTGCACCCGGCGCTGCGTGTCATCGATCCTCGCACCGCCGGCATCGTCGGCGACCTTCGCGACGAGGGCAAGAGCCTGTCGACCGCGGCCTGGTCGCCTGTCGCGGGCGACGGGCGGCTCGCGGTGATCCACGAGCGCGGCGGCGAGGACGGGACCGCGATCTGGGAGCCCGCGACCGGATCGTGGACCGATCTCCAGACCGGTCTGCACGGGGAGGTGACGGCGCTCGACTGGTGGCCGGACGGGTCCGCGCTGCTCCTGGCGAACCTCGTCGAGGGCCGGCACCGCCTCTACCGGTACGACGTCGAGACGGGCGAGACCACGCCGGTCGAGCATCCCGAGGGCCAGATCTCGGGTGGACGCGTCCGGCCCAACGGGGCGGTCTGGTTCCGCTGGGCGAACGGCGCCAACGCGCCGCGCGTCGTGAACGATCGCGGTGAGGAGGTGCTGCGCGCCGAGGGCGAACGCGCGGTGAGCGGGCGCCCGTACGTCTCGTTCCGCTTCGACAACGAGCACGGACAGTCGGTGCACGGCTTCTACGCGACGCCGGAAGGCGAGGGGCCGTTCCCGGTCTTCATCCGGCCGCACGGCGGTCCAACCTGGCTGGAAGAGGATCGATGGAGCCCCGAGGTGCAGGCCTACGTCGACGCCGGGTTCGTCGTGGCGATGATCAACTTCCGCGGGTCGACCGGCTATGGAGCGGAGTGGCGCGATGCGCTGATCGGCGACATCGGTGGCCCCGAGCTGGAGGACCTGAACGCGGGCCTCGACTGGCTGGTGCAACACGGCATCGCCGACCCGGCGCGCGCCGTGGTCGGCGGCTGGTCCTGGGGTGGATACCTCACGCTGATGGAGCTCGGCAAGCGCCCCGACCTGTGGCTCTGCGGCGTCGCGGCCATCCCCGTGGGCGACTACGAGATGTCGTACGACGACATGTCGCCGGTGCTGCAGGCCTACGATCGCGCGCTGCTGGGCGGGCGCCCCGACGAGGTCCCCGCGCTCATGCTCGATCGCAACCCGATCAACTTCGCCGACGACGTCCGGGTGCCCGTCCTGTTCATCATCGGCGAGAACGACAGCCGGTGTCCGTACCGACAGGCCATGGCGTACGTCGACAGGCTCGCGGCGCGAGGTCACCCCCACCAGGTGTACCTCTTCGGGACCGGGCACGGGTCGTTCGACACGGACGAGGACGTCCGCCAGGTGCGAACCATCCTCGAGTTCCTGGCCGAAGCACGTGCCGGGCGTCGAGGTGCCGACGACCTAGTCCATCTCAGAGTAGACGCATCGCTCGCCGCTGGTTCGGGACCGGTGCTACGGTGGCGGCATGCCCTCGCTGCAACAGGCGTTCCTCGTCGCGACGGCCCTGCTGCTCGGATTCGTGATCTGGCGCGTGGGCACCGCGATGCTCCGCTCGGTCTCGGGCAGCGGCTTCGACCGCACCAAGCCCGAGGTCGAGGACGTCGAGGAGCTCGACGTGTTCCTGGTCTGCCACGAGTGCGGCACCGAGCTCCACGTCACCCGCCTGGGGGAACTCCAGATCCCGCGCCATTGCGGCGAGCCGATGCAGGTCGTCCGCCGGCCGGCGGTGAGCTGAGGCGGGGTTTCCACCGTCGCCGCACCGGCTATCCACCGGTTCTCCACACCCGGCGGCCGCCGTTTCCCACAGGTGGGGAAAGCATGTGGAAGGATCACATGGATGTGATTCGGGCCGCTCCCGTCAGCGGATCTTCGTCGTCCCCAGGAAGCCCACGCCGATCATGCCGAGCCCGATGAAGAGGACGACCGGGCTGGTGGCGTCGTTCGTGAACGGCAGGACCTGCGGCCAGATGTAGTTGAGGACGATGATGACGACGCCGAGCCCCATGATCCCCAGCACGAGCGGCGCGTACCACCGGGGGCTCGGCTTCTGGCGGGGCGCCTTCTTCGTCGGCTCCAGCTGGTAGCGACGCTTCTGGGCGGCGGTGTTGCGCGAACGCGACTTCGGCATGACCCCGATGTTACCCGGGGAGCAGGCGGAGCGCGGACACCGAGGCGGCTTCCACGGCCGGTCTCGTGAACGGCAGCGGGTGGTGTTCCCCGGCGATCCACATGGAGAACTGGTCGTTCCAGTGCGGCGACGCCGGGTTGCCCGAGACGCCCGCGGGCAGCACGCCGATGGATCGATCGAGGTCGGCCAGGTCGTAGACGGCCCGCCATGACGCGATCACGTCGACGAGGTATCCGTCACGCCCGTCGAAGCCGCCCTGGGCAACGGTCTGCTCGTCGCCACCGAGCTCGGCTTCACCGGCCGTGAAGAGCGATCCGAGGCCGGGGATCGCGCCCAACGGATGGACCAGCGCCAGCCGATGGAGCGCCCCCCATCGCCAGACCGACGGATCCGGGCCGAGGCGCTCCGTGAGCTCGGCCAACGCGTCGGCGAGCGCGGCGTGGAGCAGGTCGTCGTCGAGCGGTCCGGACGGGTCGCGCAGCCACGCCGGCAGGACTTCGCATTGGAACGTCTCCCGGTCGGTGTGGTAGCGCCGGAACAGCTCGTCGCCCAGGCGCGGATGCAACGCGCGCCGGGCGATGTGTCGCGACCACACGTTGAACACAGCGGCCGCCGGGGAGTACGCCGACATGTCTCCGTCCCAGGCGGCGATGAGCCCGATCGCGTGGCGTTCCTCGTCGCTCCGAGGATCGAGGGTAGCCAACCGGGGGATCGCGGTCGCCGCGGGGAGCGAGACCGTGTCGAGCTGGATCCGCGCCATCGAGGCGACGTCGTGTCGGTCGACCGCCTCGAGGCGCTCCACCACCCGGCGCGCTCGGTGCGGCGTGTGGAAGTCGTGCCCGATCAGGTGCGGGTAGCCGTCGTCGTGGATCCGGTTGTTCGCGGTGACCAGGTATCCGTGCGGCGGGTCGACCGCCCACGGCAGCTCGTCGAACGGGATCCATCCGTTCCATTCGTACCCGGGGGTCCATCCGGGCACGGGCGTGGTGCCGTCGCCGGCGTCCCGCAGCGGGAACCGTCCCGAGCATTGATAGCCGATCGTCCCGTCCACGTCGGCATAGACGAAGTTCTGTCCCGGGCACTCCACGCCCCACGTCGCGCGGCGGAACTCCTCGAAGCTGGTCGCGTGCGCCGCGTCCAGGACCAGCGACGGACGGATGCCACAGTCGAAGCCCGTCCACCGGAGCGCGTACGTCTCGGCAGATTCGAGCGGGATGTGCTCGGTGTGCATGTTGCCCACCGCGGCCGTCTCGATGATCGGGCCGTGTCGCGTCTCGGAGACGTCGACCACGACCGGCTCGGCCGCTCCGCGGACGTGGATCAGCTCGCGATGGACGGTCAGCGGTTCCCACGCTCCGTCGTGCTCGGCGGCCGTGCGGTCGTCGTTCAGATGCTCGACGTAGAGGTCCTGCACGTCGCCGCTCACGTTCGTCACTCCCCACGAGTGATGCGCGGTCGTGCCGAGCAGGATGCCGGGCGAGAACGTCAGCGCCACGCCGCGCGCCTCGTACCCCGGAGCCCGCAGGTGCATCTCGATCCACGCGCCGGGCTGCACGGCCAGCAGGTGCGGGTCGTTCGCGAGCAGCGGCTTGCCGGTCACCGTGCGCGTGCCGGCCACCACCCAATCGTTCGACCCCTGGCCCTTCGGTCGGGGGAGCTCGTCGAGCAGGCGACCTGCGAGCGAGCCCGCGGGGACGGACGGCGGATCGGCCGGCAGCGGCGGGAGGAGCACGCCGACCTCGTCGGGCCCGAGACGTTCGGCGATCGCCGTGCGCAGGAGCTCCTGGTCCCAGTTCCCGGAGAGCCCCCACGCCAGGTACACGAACGCCGCCGCCCACGCTCCGGCGTCGTCGGTCGGCAGGCCCGGGGCCATGTCGAGCAATGAGTACTCGACCGGAGGCGCCGGCATCTGCGCGATCCACGCCGCGCACCCCTGACGGAACCGCGCGTGGATCGCGTGCGACGCGTCGTCCCACCCGGCCGCGAGCTTCGCCCCGGTGCGGACGAAGCCGATCGTCCGTGCGAACCGGTCGTCGGCCAGCGTCCGGTCGGCGAAGACCTCGGAGAGACGTCCGCTCGCCGCGCGGAGCAACAGGTCCATCTGGAACAGGCGCTCACCGGCCGTGACGAACCCCTGCGCGAACCAGAGGTCGTCGAGCGACGCGGCGCTGATGTACGGCACGCCCCAGTGGTCCCGGAGGATCTCGACCGGTTCGGCCAGTCCCGGGACCGTGAGCTCGCCGCTCTCGGGCAGGAGCGACGCGGAGGCGACCTCGCGCAGCTGTTCGACGAAGTCGCTCATGCAGCCCGGAAGCCTATCGGTCCCCGGAGCCCGCGAGCGCCTCTCGCGTGTTGCCGAGCCAGCTGTCATGCAGCGCTGCGTACACCCCTCCGCGCGCGAGGAGCTCGGCGTGCGTTCCCTCCTCGACGAGCCGCCCGGCCTCGAGGACCAGCACGCGATCCGCGTGCTCGGCGGTCGAGAGCCGGTGCGCGATCGTGATGACCGTGCGGCCGGCGGACAACCGTCGCAACGCCTCCGTGGTGCGGCGCTCGGTCGCCGGATCGACCGCGCTCGTCGCCTCGTCCAGGATCAACAGGCCGGGCTGGTCGATCTGCGCGCGTGCGAGCGAGACCAGCTGGCGCTCGCCGACGGAGAGGGCCTCGCCCCGCTCACCGACCGGGGTGTCCAGACCCTGAGGGAGCGCGTCGACCCAATCGGCCAGTCCCAGCTCGTCGAACGCCGTCTCGACGTCGCGGTCGCTCGCGCCGGGGCGCCCGTACCGGACGTTCTCGCGGACCGTGGTGTCGAACAGGAATCCGTCCTGCGGGACCATGCGGATGGCGGCGCGGCGCGAGACGGGCGACACCCGGCGGAGGTCGACGCCGTCGACCTCGATGTCGCCCGACGCCGGATCCGCAAGGCGCGCCAGCAGCTTGGCGAACGTGGTCTTCCCGCCGCCCGTCTGGCCGACGATCGCGACGTGCGATCCGCGGTCCACCTGGACCGAGATGCCCCGGAGCACGGGTCCGCCTTCCCGGTACGAGTACTCCAGTGCATTCGTTCGAACCGCGATCGGGCCCGACGGCAGGTCGACACCGTCCTCGGGCTCGACGATCTCGATGGGGAGGTCGAGCACCGTGAGGATCTTCCGCCAGCCGGCGATCGCGGTCTGCGTATCGGCGTAGATCTCCGGGAGGTCGGTGAACACGTGCAGGAAGACGTCCGACAGGAAGATGAACGCGGACACACGACCGAACGTGAGACCCCATCCCGGCCCGTGTGTGGCGCCGAGCCAGACGATGACCGAGACGGCGACGGCGTAGAAGAACGTGGCGATCGGGAACAGCGTCGCCGAGCGCCAGTGCGCCACGATCGTCGCCCGATAGCGCTCGTCGATCGCGCGCTTCACGCGCCGATCCGTGCGGTCCTCCAGGCCGTAGGCGCGCACCACCGCCGCGCCCATGACGCTCTCGGAGACCTCGGACATCAGCTGGCCGACGCGCGTGCGCACCAGGTCGAACGCCTGCGTCAGGCGGCCCTGCAGCGACGACACGACCCACAGGAGCGGGATGACCAGCAGGACGACCGCGATCGTCAGCTGCCAGGAGTAGACGAGCATGAGCGCGAGCGCCCCGAACACGAGCGCGAACGAGATGATCCACGCGATCCCGCCCCACTCCGTGAACTGCGAGAGCGTGTCGACGTCGGCCGTCACGCGGGCGACGAACACGCCACGCTTCTCCTCGGTCTGCTCCGCGATCGACAGGTCGTGGATGTGCTCCGAACGTCCGGACGCGCAACACCATCAGCGCCTGCTCGGACGCGTTCACCAGCCGGCGAGCGGCCAGGCGGCTCGCGAGGTAGGTGAAGATGACCAGCGCGAGCGCAGCGCCGCACAGGGTGTAGACGTAGGTCGGTCGGAACCCGCCGTCGAACCCGTGGTCGAAGATCTGCTGGACGAGCACGGGGGTGATGAGCGTCGCGGCCGTGACCCCGAGCGAGATCACGACGGTCAGGCCGAGCCCCTTGCGCAGCTCCGGCGACTCGTGCAGCCCGCGACGCAGCACCGCCCGCGCGCTCTGGAGGTGCGGCGGTACCTCGAGATCCTCGTCGGGTGTCACGGCGTCCTGCGTGATGACGCTCACGACGCGCTCCGTTCGTACGCGTGGATCATCGCGGCGTAGCCGGGCATGCTCTCCAGCAGGTCCTCGTGACTCCCCGTCGCGCGCAGGCGTCCGTCCTCCAGATAGATGATCCGGTCGGCGAGCCGGATCGTGGAGAGGCGATACGCCACCACGACGAGCGTGGTGCGGAGCTCGCGCCGGAGCGCGCCCAGGATCTGCGCCTCGATGGTCGGATCGACGGCCGACGTCGCGTCGTCCAGGATCAGCAGGCGGGGCCGGCGCACGAGCGCGCGCGCGAGCGCCACCCGTTGCCGCTGCCCGCCCGACAACGTGTGGCCTCGTTCGCCCACCACGGTGTCGTACCCGTCGGGCAGGCGGCGGATGAACGCGTCGGCCTGCGCCAGGCTCGCCGCGTGCTCGACCTCCTCCGGTCCGGCCCCGGTGTCGAGGGCGATGTTGTCGCGCACCGGCGCCGCGAACAGGAAGCTCTCCTGGAACACGATCGCCGTCGCGTCGCGGAGCGAGGCCGCATCCGCGTGGCGGAGGTTGACGCCTCCGATCAGCACCTCGCCTTCGTCGGGATCGTCCAGGCGAACGAGCAGCTGCGCCAGCGTGCTCTTGCCGACGCCGGTCGGGCCGACGATCGCCACCGACTCGTCCGCGTCGATCCGAAGGCTGACCTCGTCGAGGATCTTCGTCCCGGCGTAGCCGTACGAGACCGCGGCGAGCCGTGCGTCGAGCGGTCCGTCCGGCAACCGCACGGGCTCGGCGGCGGGCACGACCGTGACCGGCTCGGCGAAGATCCCCTCCAGGCGCGCGTAGCTGACCACGGCTCGGGGGAGCTCCGAGAGGATCCATCCGATGAACCGCATCGGCCACGCGAGCAGGCCGAACAGCGCGATGAACTGGATCAGGTCGCCGCGCGTTACCGCGCCGACCGAGACCCGCCACGACCCCACCGCCATGAGCGCGACCGCGCCGACGGCCGGCAGCGCCTCGAGCGCGGGTTCGAATCCCGCCCGGATGTACCCGGCCTGGACGCGCTCGTGCTGGAGCGCGCGGGCCTTGACGGCCAGACGCTCGGTCTCCTCGGCTTCGCGTCCGAGCGTCTTCACGATCATCGCGCCGTCGATGCTCTCGTGGGCGACGGATGACACGTCGCCGATCCGTTCCTGTGCGCGGCGGGCCGGGCCTTCCATGCGCCGCGCGAAGCTCCGGTTCATGATCGCGAGGGTGGGGAACAGCAGGACGCCGATCATCGCGAGATAGATGTCGGTCGCGAACAGCGAGATCATCGCGAAGAGCACCAGGAAGAGCACGCCGGTGGCGAACGGGATCGGGTGCAGCACGTCGACCGCCGCCTCGACGTCGGCCTCCATGTGGGCGATCAGCTCGCCGGTCGGCGTCTCCTTGTGGAACTGGAGCGAGAGGTCCCGGTAGCGGTCGGCGATCCGCGTGCGGAGCGTCGCCATGACGCGCGCGCCCGCGACGCCGCTGTAGTACCGGCGAACCATGATCCCGCCCGCGCGCAACGTGCCGGCGGCCATGATCGCGGCGATCGCGAGCCAGATCTTCGACGACGCCACGCCACCGTTGAACGCGGGCTGCAGGACGTTGTCCACCGCGCGGCCCAGCGCCACGGTCAGGCCGATCGACGCGAGCGCGTACACCATCGAACCGCCCACCGCGATCAGGAACGGGCCGGGGTGCGTCTTGACGTAGGACACGACCAGACGCAGGCCGCGCAGGAACAGGCCGCGCTCCGCCATCTCCGGTGTCTCGACGTAGGCCTGCACAGACTCTCCTCTGCTCCGACCAGGCATCCTACGGGTTGAGGGTCGGCGCTCCTGCTGGAATGATGCGGCCCATGACCCACCATCGGCCGTGGTTCCACAAGTGGCCCGCCGACGTACCCCGAACCATCGAACCGATCCCGGAACTGTCGTTGTTCGGGATGCTCCAGGATGCGGCGGCCGGGTTCCCGGACAAGCCGGCGACGGCGTTCTTCGGCGCGCACCTCACGTATCGCGAGCTGCTGGATCAGGTCGAGCGATTCTCGGCCGTCCTCGCCGGGCTGGGCGTGAAGCAGGGCGACCGCGTCGGGCTCCTGTTGCCGAACTGCCCCCAGTACCTCATCGCCTGGTACGCGTGCCAGCGGATCGGTGCGATCGCGGTCGGCAACAACCCGCTGTACACGCAGCGCGAGCTCGAGCATCAGATCAAGGACGCCGGTATCGAAGTGATGGTCGTGCTCGAGAACGTCTACGAGAACTTCGGAAAGGTGCGCGACGTGGCCGGCATCCGCGAGGTCGTCGCGGCCAAACTGACCGACCACATGAAGTTCCCGCTCAACCTGCTGGCGCCGATCAAGTTCCGCAAGGACGCCAAGAAGGAAGGTCACCCGTGGCCGCCGATCCCCGCCGGCCATCGGGTGCGGTGGTGGAAGGACGCCATGAAGTCTGTGGGAGCGCTGCCGCCCGTCGCGACCGTCGACCCGCGCGTCGATGCGGCCGCGCTGATCTACACCGGGGGAACCACGGGACTGTCCAAGGGAGCCACGCTCTCGCACTTCAACCTGGTGTCGAACGCGATGCAGGCGGTGGCGTGCATCTCGGACATCCGTCCGGGCGAGGACGCCATCATGTGCATCCTGCCGTTCTTCCATTCGTTCGGGACGGTCGCCATGAACGTGGGGGTCCTCCGCGCCGCCAAGCTGGTGATGCTGCCGCGGTTCGAGCTGAAGCAATGCCTGAAGGAGATCCAACGGGAGAAGCCGACGTTCTTCCCCGGCGTGCCGCGGCTCTACCTGAACCTGAACGAATCGGAGGAGACGCCCAAGTACGACCTCGGCTCGATCAAAGCGTGCATCTCCGGCGCCGCGCCGCTGCCGCTCGCGACGGCCGAGAAGTTCGAACGGCTCACCGGGGGCGGGCTCGTCGAGGGGTATGGGCTCACCGAGACGTCGCCGATGACGCACGTGAATCCGTTGAAGGGCGAGCGCCGCAAGGGCTCGATCGGGCTCCCCGCGCCGGACACCGACTGCAAGATCGTGGACCTCGACGACCCGGATCGCGAGCTGGCGGCCGGAGAACGGGGCGAGCTCTGCATCCGCGGCCCGCAGGTGATGCTCGGCTACTGGAACCGGCCCGAGGCGACGGCCGAGATGATCCGCAACGGCTGGCTGCACTCCGGCGACATCGCGGTGATGGATGAGGACGGCTACTTCTTCATCGTCGACCGGATGAAGGACATGATCTTGGTGAACGGCTTCAACGTGTACCCCACCGAGGTCGAAGACGTGCTCTACCACCACCCGAAGATCCTGAAGTGCGCCGTGATCGGGGTGCCCGACGACGAGCACGGCGAACGGGTCAAGGCATTCATCGTGTTGAAGCCTGGTGAAACCGCGACCGCGGCCGAGATCGTCGCGTGGTGTCGCGACCCGGCGCAAGGGCTCACGGGCTACCGCGTCCCGCGGGAGTTCGAGTTCCGGGATTCGCTGCCAGAGACGATGATCGGCAAGGTCCTGCGCCGCGTGCTGCAGGAGGAGGAGCGAGCGAAGGTGGCGGCCGGCGCGGCCGCCCCGCCCGCGTCGTGAACCCCATCTCCTGGTCGATCGACGAGCAGACGATCGTTCGCACCCTGACGCCCGACGACGCGGAGGTCATCTACCGGGCGATCGACGCGAACCGCGACCGGCTCCGCCCGTACATGCACTGGGAACGGACGACCCTGTCGCCGGACGACGTGCGCGCGTTCATCGAGCGGTCGCTCGCGTCGACGACCGACGAGGACGCCAACGGGATCTGGGTCGCGGGGGAGTACGCCGGCAGCGTGGGGCTGCGCGTCGATCCGGACATGAACACCGGAGAGATCGGCTATTGGAACGTCCGCTCGTTCGAGGGGCGGGGTCTGATCACCCGAGCGTGCCGCCGCCTCGTCGAACACGGCTTCCACGAGCGGATGCTGCATCGGATCGAGATCCATGCGGCCTTCGACAACCTCCGCAGCCGCGCCGTGGCCGAGCGATTGGGCTTCACGCTGGAGGGGACGATGCGCGACGGCCACCGCAAGCCCGACGACACATACGTCGACCAGGTGGTCTACGGCCTGCTCGAGTCCGATCGGCTCGAAACGTGACCGCCGAGGCGGTCGTGTTCGATCTCTTCGGCACGCTGGTGCCTGAGTTCTCCACGACCGACTTCTTCGGGAGCGTGCGCGACATGGCGCGCGCGCTCGGCGCGGACCCCGACCGGTTCGAGCACGCATGGAGGCAGACGGCCGAGGCGCGGCAGACCGGCGTGTTCGCGACCGTCGAGGACAACGTGCGCCACATCTGTGAGTCGCTCGGGCTGGATCCTTCCGACGACGCCGTCGCGACGGCGCTCGATCTCCGGCTCCAGCTCTATCAGACGTGGTTCCATCCCCGGAGAGGCGCGCTCGAAACGCTGACCGAGCTCAAGATGCGTCGGTACCCGATCGGATTGGTGAGCATGTGCGCTCCGGATGCGCCCTCGATGTGGCGTGCGTCCGCGCTCGCGCCCTTCGTCGACGTGGAGGTCTTCTCGAGCGAGGTGGGGCTACGCAAGCCCGACGCCGCGATCTACCTCCGCGCCGCCGACGGTCTGGGCGTCGCCCCGGAGGTGTGCCTGTACTGCGGCGACGGGGCCTACGGCGAGCTGTCGGGCGCGGAGGCCGTCGGCATGACGTCGTACCTCCTGGCCGACCCGGCCGTCGACGTCGAGGCATCCCTCACGCCCGAACGTGAAGAGTGGAACGGAGCGAGCGTGACCGACCTCCGCGAACTGCTCTCGCTCCTGCCCGGCATCGGCTAGGCGTCGCTCGCCACGGGCTCCGTGGTTCGGCCGATGTAGCGATGGCGGTGCGCCAGGTACGCGAACGGCCCCGCGACCAGCGGGAGCCAGTACGAGACCAGGCGGTACGCGAGCGTCGCGAGCACGGCGTCGGGTGGCGAGACGCCGGCGAGCACCAGGGTGGCCGAGAGGCCCGCCTCGACGAACCCGAGTCCACCGGGCGTGATCGGGATCATGCCCAGGACGGCGGCCGCGACGTAGGCGAGCAGCACGAGCGCGGGGCGGGGACGGGCGCCGACCGCCGCCACCGCCGCGAGCAGCGCGAGGTAGTCCAGCAGCCAGTTGCCCCACGCGGTGAGCAACGCGAGCCACCAGCGGTCGCCGAGGGTGGTGCGAACGGCGTTCCGCTCGCGCACGAGCGTCTCCGGGACGCCCGTCTTGGGCGGACGGTCCTTGTGCATCCGGTTCTGCACGCGCTCGATCATCCGGCCGACCCACAGGAGGGGTCGGTCGGCCGAGAGCAGGACGGCGCCGACCGCGATGGCGAGGACGAACAACGCCGCGCCGAGCCAGGCCGACTGGACGAGGCCCTTGGGCGCCGGGGCGCCGAAGACGATCGCCGGGAGCGCGAGGACCGGCAGCGCGAAGAGCGTCGCCGAGCTGATGAACGTCGTCGCCGTCAGACCCGTCCCGATCGTCGTCGCATCCAGGCCCGACGTGACCAACAGGCGGAACTGGATCGCGGCGCCCGCGGCCGCTCCGCCGGGCACGATCCTGCTGAACGCGTTCCCGGAGATCTGCGCCGTGGCGATCGCGAACCACTTGGCCGTTCGAAGCGCCAGCCGCTGGAGCGCCCACGCGCACGCGAAGCTCGCGATCTCGGCCGCGAACATCACGACGAACCATCCGGGCTGGATCGTCAGGAGATCGGGCCACGCCGAGAACACCTTGAGGAGCGACGGCCACAGCACGTACAGCGAGAAGAGCGTGAGGATCAGGAAGATCGCTCGGACGATGATGCGCCGGCGGAAGGACTTCTCCGCCGCCCGAGCCGGTCTCCGACGTCGGGGGCGGGGCCGGGACGGTCGGTTCCATCCGCAGAGCGTATCCCGCAGGGACGGAACCCTACGTACGAGCGGTGGCAGTCGCCGATGCGGGCACCTGCGCTCTCGACCGTTGGCGAGCGCGACGATGGCTCGGACGACCAGGGTCGCGGGCGGTCCGAACGTCTCAAGCAACCCCGGCCGGTGTTTGGCAGTGGGTCAGTTCGAACCAGGCGGGTCTTGACCACCCCAGCCGGTCTAGGGGGTTCGGATCGTGAGATAGATCGGGATGAAGATCACCGACAGGATCAGGCAGACTGCGAACCATGTATCTGGTCTATCCACCTGGAACGATCCGACGGAGAAGACGACGGGCCTGCCTTGCTCCGCGTGGGCCGAGGCATCCGAGTAGACCCAGAGGTCGACCACGATCAGGGCTGCTAGAACGATGAACGGAAGGGCAAGAATCACCAACATATGGTACGGCGGGTTGTAGCCGTGGGTGGAAACTACCCCCGGAACGCGATCCTCCTTCTCCCTGAACTGACCCGTATCCGGCCGGTGCGGGGGCGGGTCGGTCCGACCCGCCCCAGGGTTGACACCGCTCACTTCAGGAGCCCTCGCTGACGTCGCGCGCCAGCGTTAGGACCGTGGATCGTTCGTCGTCGCTCAGCCCCCGCATGGGGGCGCGGACATCGGCGGATGTCAGCACGTCACGCACGACCAGGACTTCCTTCATCGCTGCGTGGAACGGGATGCCTTGCAATCCGGAACGAAGCATCGCGACCTGTGCGTTCGCGTGTTCGCTCCGGTCGTGCACCAGCGCCGCCGTGATCGCCGGGAAGGCCGACGCCAGGCCGCTGACCGCGCCGATGGCCCCACGCGCCATCCCTTCCAGGACCAACGGCTCGTTGCCGATGAACACATCCATGCCCTCGACCGCCAGGTACGGCTCGACGGCCGCGAACGGCGTGTCGGAGACCTTCAACCCGCGCAGGTTGGGCGAGCGCTCCCGCACACGAGCGATCACCTCGGTCGGGATCGCGTACCCGCTCCGCCCGGCGAACTCGTAGAGGTAGAACGGCAGCGGATCGCACGCGCTCGCGACCTGCACGAAGTGGCGCGTGAGCTCCTCGGCGTCGAGCGGGAAGTACGGCGGCGCGATCACGGCCACCGCGTCGGCCCCGACCTCGAGCGCATGCGCCGCGATCGCCACCGTGTCGGACGTGGTCTGCGCCCCGGCGTGGATCGCGACCTGGAACCCGTCGGGCCGTGCCGCGATGAACGACTCGGCGACGCGCCGACGCTCGTCCACCGACAGCAGGACGCCCTCGCCGGTCGTCCCGCACGCGAGCAATCCGTCGATGCCACCCTCGGCCAGATACCGCATGAGCGGTGCGAACGCCCCCTCGTCCAGACGCAGGCCGCCGTCGCGGAGCGGCGTGACGGCGGCGGCGATAGCGCCGCGCAACCCGGTCGTCACAGCACGTTCCTCAGCG
The DNA here is from genome assembly GCA_963723855.1 of uncultured Actinomycetes bacterium. Classification (GTDB taxonomy): domain Bacteria; phylum Actinomycetota; class UBA4738; order UBA4738; family HRBIN12; genus JBBQVZ01. The sequence goes on from CAVRSI010000029.1 coordinate 72,457, forward strand.
CGAGGAGGGAGTTCGCCACCGGCTTCTCGGCGATCCGACGCATGAACCACGGGTACCAGTACGGTCCGTACGCGATCAACGTCCGCACGCGGAAGCCTTCCTGCGCCAGCCGGTGTTGCTCGTCCCATCGGATCCCGTAGAGCATCGCCACCTCGAACGCGTCGCGTCCGCCGGGCACCCCGGCTTCGATCCGCGCGACCAGGTCCGTGTCGTGCGTGCCCAGCGCGAGCCGCCGGCAGCTGGCCACCAGATGGCTCGCGAGCCGGAAGTAGCTCTCGTCGATCAGGCGCTTGTCTTGGAACGCGACGTCCTTCGGCTCGCGGTACGCACCCTTCACCAACCGGATCGTCGGGCCGAGTGGCGCGAGCTTCTGGATGTCGTCCCATGTCCGGTGCAGGTACGCCTGCAGGCACAGCCCACTGTTCGGTGAGCGCGCGAGCAACGAGGAGTAGAGGTCGATCGTGCCGTCCACGTACGCGGACGATTCCATGTCGATCCACACCGTCCGGCCCAGGTCGGCGGAGCGGTCGGCGAGCCGCTCCATGTGCACCATCGTCGCCTCGGGCTCAAGGTCGAACCCCAGCTGCGTGAGCTTGACCGACACTTCAGCCTCCAGGCCCAGCGAGTCGATCCGGTCGAGGAGCCGCAGGTACTCGCCCGCCGCGGCCGCCGCCTGCGACATGTCGTCGACGTTCTCACCCAGCAGCGTGAACGTGGCGGGGAGCCCTTCGGTGGCCAGACGTTGCGCGGCGCTCAGGCCGTCCTCGGCCGACTCCCCGGGCATGAACCGTGCGACGGTCTTGCGGACCGCCCGGAAGCGCGGGAGATGCTCGCGGAGCGTGGCGTTCCCCGACGCCCACAGCAACGTCCCTCGCAGCGGATCCATGTGCGCGCGAGCCTACCGGACCGAATCACGTGCGCACCTCGGCGAGGCGATAGCCCACGCCGCGGACGGTCTCGATCAGCCATGCGTGGTCCTGTCCCATCTTCGCCCGGACGCGACGGACGTGGACGTCGACGGTGCGCATCCCGCCGAAGTAGTCGTACCCCCACACGAGCGACAGGATCTCCTCGCGCGTGTACACGCGGCCGGGGAACCCCATCAGCAGCTTGAGGAGCTCGTACTCCATGAACGTCAGGTCGAGCACGCGGCCGTCCAGCCGGACCTGGTAGCTGAGCGGGTTCAGGGCGAGCGGCCCACGCCGCACGACGTCGTCCGTCTCGCCGGCCGAGCGGTAGCGCATGAGCGCGAGGCGTGCGTCCAGCTCCGCGGTCGGATACGGCATGGTGAGGAACTCGTCGAGCAGGTGCTCGTTGCCGGTGACGTATCGCAAGTCAGACTCCTCGACGAGCCAGAGCAGCGGGATCGACCGGCCGGTCTCGGTTCGGCGCAGCGCTTCGGAGTGCGGGATGGCGTGGTTGCGCACGTCCTCGGAGAGGATGAGAGCGATGCCCGGGCCCGGCTGCGACGGCGGCGGGTCGCCCTCCGGAAGAAGGAGCGGCCGATAGCCCAGCACGACCAGGTCCGTCACCAGCTGCTCGCGCGCGGCGCTGGCGTCGGCCAGCACCAGCACGACGCCACCCGCCGCGTCCTCGGCCGGCCCCGGGCGGGGCGTCGCGGGCCTGCCGAGCGAGGTCAGAGCCTCGGCAGGTTCCGCTCGAGCTCCAGCCCGGTCACGTAGCTCCTGTGCTCGTTCCATTCGGCCCTCTTGTTCGCGATGAACCATTCGAAGAGGTGCTCACCGAGCGCCTCACGGACCAGCTCGCTCCGCTGCATCTCCGCGATCGCCTCCGGCAGGCTCTCGGGGAGTTGCGCGATGCCCGCGTCGCTCCGCTCGGTGTCGGTCATGGCGTAGATGTCGTTCGTCGCCTCGGCGGGCAGTTCGTACTCCTCCTCGATGCCGTGCAGCCCCGCCGTGAGGATCAACGCGAACGCCAGGTACGGGTTGCAGGCCGGGTCGGGCGCCCGGTACTCGATGCGAGCCGCGGCTTCCTTCCCCGGCTTCGTGAGCGGGACGCGCACCAGGGCCGAACGGTTGCTCACGCCCCAGCACACGTAGAGCGGCGCTTCGAACCCCGGCACCAGCCGCTTGTAGGAGTTCACCCACTGGTTCGTGACCGCGCTGATCTCGCGCGCGTGGCGGAGCAGGCCCGCGACGAACGAACGGGCGGTCTTCGACAGGTAGTAGCGGTCTGTCGGATCGAAGAACGCGTTGCGATCGCCCTCGAACAACGACATGTGCGTGTGCAGGCTCGACCCGTCGACGCCCTGGACAGGCTTCGGCATGAACGTGGCGTACACGTCCAATTCCTGCGCAACTTCTTTGACGGCCAACCGGAACGTCATGACCGAGTCGGCCATGGTGAGCGCGTCGGTGTGGCGGAGGTCGACCTCATGCTGCGACGCCGCGATCGCGTGGTGCGAGTCCTTCACCGGCACGCCGAACTGCTCCAGGTAGTCGATCACGCGCCGCCGGAAGTCGCTGCCGACGTCGAGCGGCGTGAGGTCGAAGTAGGTGCCGACGTCGAGCGGCTCGGGCGTCTTCGAGTTGCCGAACAGGAAGAACTCGATCTCGGACCCGACGTAGAACGACAGGCCGAGGTCGCTCGCGCGCGACATCGCCCGTCGAAGGACCGCGCGCGGGTCGCCTTCGAAGAGCGTGCCCTCCGGCGTGCGGATGTCGCAGAACATGCGTGCGACGCCGGCCATCCCGGGCCGCCACGGCAGGATCTGGAACGTCGACGGGTCGGGGTGCGCGACCATGTCGGCTTCCTGCACCCGGGCGAAGCCGTCGATGGAGGAACCGTCGAACCCGACACCTTCCGTGAGCGCTTCCTGCAGCTCCTCCGCCGGGATGGCGAACGACTTCAGGAACCCCAGGATGTCGGTGAACCACAGCCGGACGAACCGGATCTCGCGTTCCTCGGCCGTGCGGATGACGAATGCACGAACGTCGTCGTCCATCGGTCCTCCCCGTGTGCTTGGCCCGTGTCGTCGGCTTGTCCAACGAACGTAGCCGCGCGGCGTTTCCCCGGGATGACCTCTCGGTTACGAACGCGTTACGGGTGCCCGTGACGCGGTGTGCATCCCCGGACGGCCCGTAGCATCCGATGACATGGGCCTCGAACGCGGTCCGTTGCTCGCCGAACACACGCTCTCCGGGCGGATCTGGTGTCGCGCCCATAGCGATCTCATCGACGGCTGGCTCTCCGAGCTCTTCCGGCACGCGGCGGGTACGGAGCTCCCCGGGCTCTCGCTCGTCGCGATCGGCGGATACGGCCGGGCCGAGCTCTGCCCGCGGAGCGACATCGATGTGATGCTGGTCCACGACCGGCGCGTCGACGTCGGAGGGATCGCCGAGCGACTCTGGTACCCCGTCTGGGAGCAGGAGCTGCATCTGGGTCACAGCGTCAGCACGGTTCGCGACGCGCTCGCGCTCGGTGCCGCCGATCTCGACACCGCCACCGCTCTCCTGTCGGCGCGGCTCGTCGCGGGCGATCCCGCCCCGGTTGCGGCGCTCGCGGACGGAGCGCTCGACCGGTGGCGGAGGCGTCCGAGGCTCGTCCTGTCACAGCTCGACGAGCGCGTGGAGCAGCGGCACGAGAAGGCCGGGGAGATCGCGTTCCGGTCGGAGCCCGATCTGAAGGAGGGAAGGGGAGGGCTGCGTGACGTCCACACGCTCCGGTGGGCGGAGGCCGCGCATCCGATCCTGTTGGAAGAAGACGAGGTCGTGCTCGACGAGGCGTACGCGACGCTGCTCGACGCCCGGGTCGCGTTGCAGCGCCTGACGTCGCGGCCGACGAACGTGCTCGCGATGGAGCATCAGGCTGGGTGTGGCCGCCTCCCTCGGTCTGTCGGGCGCCGACGAGCTGATGGCTCGGATCGCCGAAGCCGCTCGAGCTATCGCGTGGACCAGCGACGACACGTGGCGACGACGGTCCGTCCCGCGTGTGCGTGCGAGATCGCCTCGATCTCGTCCCGTCGGTCCCGGGCTGCGTATCGATGGCTCCGAGGTCAGCCTCACGGACGATGCCGACCTGCGGGACCCGACGTTGGTGCTCCGCGCGGCGGTCTCAGCGGCTCGCGGCGGCGCCGTGATCGAACGGCGCTCGCTCGAACGGCTGGCCGCGGCGGCGTCTCCCTGGACCGAGCCGTGGCATCCCGACGCCCGTCCGCACCTGGTCGAGCTCTTACGTGCCGGAGACCCGGCCATCCCCGTGATCGAATCGCTCGATCGGAGGGGAGCCTGGGGCCGCATCCTGCCCGAATGGCTGTCGGTGCGTTCACTGCCGCAGCCGGGAGCGCTTCACGACTTCACCGTCGACCGGCATCTGCTGGAGACGGCGGCCGCTGCCGCGGTCCTGGCGCCGCGGGTCTCCCGGCCGGACCTCCTGCTCGTCGCGGCGCTCCTGCACGACATCGGCAAGGGATCAAGCGGCGATCACACCGAGGCCGGCGTTGCGATCGCCGCGAGCGTCTGTCGGCGGATGGGGTTCCCGCCCGCCGACGTCGCCACGGTCTCCGGGCTCGTCGAGCACCATCTGCTGCTCCGCGACGTCGCATCCCGCCGCGACGTCGACGACCCGACCACCGCGCACCGCGTGGCGAGCGCGGTCGGGTCGATCGAGCAGCTCCGCTTGCTCGCGGCGCTCACGGAGGCCGACGGCGTGGCTACCGGAGCGACGGCGTGGGATCCATGGACCGCGCAGCTGATCGCCGAGCTCGTCGATCGGGTCGCGCATCAACTTCGCGGGTGGAGGGAAGCTCCCGATGCGGCGACCACGTTCCCGACGCCGGACCAGTTGGCGCGGCCTGATGTCCGGTGCCCGGCGGCTGGACGTCTCCGACGACGTGTTGACCGTGATGACCGACGATCGTCCGGGCGTCTTCAGTCGCGTCGCGGGCGTCCTGGCCATCCACGGTCTCGATGTGCGCGCGGCATCCGCCTATTCGACCCAGGGGCGAGCGCTCGCCGAGTTCCGGGTGACCGATCCGCTCCGCGACGAGACGCCGTGGCATCGGGTGACGGCGGACCTCGACCTCGCGCTCGACGGCCGACTGGCGATCCAGGCCCGACTGAGCGAGCGCGTCCGGACGTACGCGCGAGCGACGCACCGCGCGCTCGACGACCGCGTCACGACGGTCGCCTTCGACGATCGAGCGTCGGTCGACGCGACCGTGATCGACGTCCAGGCTCCCGACGGCATCGGCGTCCTGTACCGGATCACGCACGCGCTCGCCGAGCTCGACCTCGACATCCGCTCGGCCAAGGTGCAGACGCTCGGCGCCCGGGTCCACGACGCGTTCTACGTCCGTGACCGCGGCGGCACGATCACGGACGCGCGCACGCGCGCCGAGATCGAGCGGGCGATCCTGCACAGCCTCGCCGAGTAACGCGCCCGTCAGGTCAGACGGCGTCATCTCCGAGCTCGCTCGTTGCGGATCCGCATGAGCCGGTCGAGGTCGATGGCCCACACCTTCCCGTCGCCGATCTTCCCGGTGCGCGCCGCCGCGGCGACGATGTCGACGATCTTCTCCGCCTGGCTCGAGTCCACCAAGCGCTTCGATCTTCACCTTGGGGACGAACTCGATCTGGTACTCGGAGCCTCGGAACGTCTCGTTCTTGCCTCCCTGTCGGCCGTAGCCCTGCACCTCTGAAACGGTGAGACCGAGCACGCCCGCCGTGCGCAGCGCCTCCTTCACCTCGTCGAGCTTGTACGGCTTGATGATCGCGGTGACCAGGTATGGCATCCGGATCCTCCTCTCGTTCGCGCGAACTCCGGCACGATCGCACCCATGGTCACGCCGGCACGTCGGCGTCCGATGAGGCCGACGCCGACTCCCCGACGACCGTGACCTCCTCCCGGCGCGGGAGGTTGGCCGGCGTGGAATACGTCATGCCCTGTCCGAACTCCATGTGGTACGGCGGCGTGCCGTGCTCGTGGATATCGAGGCCCTCGAGCTCGCCGTCCTTCGACACCCGCAGCGTGCCGGTGGCCTTGACGAGGTACATCAACCCGAGGGCGACGGCGCCGATGACGACGATGCACGTGATGCTCCCCACGAACTGCGCCTTGAGCTGGTCGATGCCCGCCACCGTAGAACAGACCCCTTCACGGTGGTGGACGTGTCGACGCCGTCGGCCGTAGGGACGCCGAACGCCCCCGTGGCGAACAGGCCCACGCTCAGCGTTCCCCAGATGCCGGCGAACCCGTGTACCGCCACCGCCCCGACCGGGTCGTCCACCCGGATGTGCTCGATGAAGTCGACGGCGAGCGGCACGACGATGCCGGCGATCCCTCCGATGAGGACGGCGCCACCAGGCGATACCCAGTAGCAGGGTGCCGTGATGGCGACCAGTCCGCCGAGGAACCCGTTGATGCACATGCCCAGGTCCCACTTCTGCGATCTCGGGTAGACCCAGAACATCGCCACCAGCCCGCCCGCGCACGCGGCGAGCGTCGTGTTGGCCGCGACCCGCCCGATCCCTTCGAAGTCGAGCGCCGAGAGCGTCGACCCCGGGTTGAACCCGTACCAACCGAACCACAGGATCACACCGCCGATGGCCGCGATCGTCAGGTCGTGAGGGGGGAGGGGACCCCCACCGTCCCGCTTGAACCTGCGACCGAGCCGCGGGCCCAAGACGATGCGCGCCTGCGAGCGCGATGAAGCCACCGACGGTGTGCACCACGGTCGAGCCCGCGAAGTCGCGGAACACGGTCCCGCCCGTGAAGCTGTTGAGGAAGCCGGGAGTCATGGTGCCGAGCCAGCCGCCGGGACCCCACACCCAGTGGCCGAAGATCGGATAGATGAATCCGGAGACGCCGATCGAGTAGAGCAGGTCGCCCTTGAACCCCGTGCGTCCCACCATGGCGCCCGACGTGATCGTCGAGCACGTGTCGGCGAACGCGAACTGGAACAGCCAGAACGCCAGGAACGCCACGCCCGTCGAGCCGTACGTGGCCGGCGCGCCGTGCAGGAGGAAGTACTGGGAGCCGATCAGGCCGTTGCCCTCACCGAACATGAACGCGAAGCCGAACGCCCAGAACAACAGCCCGCACAGGAACGTGTCGACGACGCACTCGGTGAGGACGTTCACCGTCTCCCGCGAGCGGGCGAATCCGGCCTCGAGCGCCATGAACCCCGCCTGCATGAAGAACACGAGGAACGCGGTGACCAGGACCCAGACGGTGTTGACGGGGTTCACCAGGTCGCTGGCTTGATGCGTGACCGTCTGCGCCGACGCCGGCGTGTCGATGAGTCCGACGATCTGGTTGACCACGAACAGCACCGCGATCACGCCGAGCATCTTGCCGGCGAAGATCGTGGCGATCAGCTTCCGCGTCCGGCCGTCGGCAAGACGACGACGGAGTGTCCTCACCATCGTTCCCTCCCTCTTCCCCGTTCGACGAGCTGTTTCCATCACCTACCGAGCGAGCGTAAGGAGTCGCAGTTGCGATGCCGTGTACCGCGCGTAACGGCTGTGTGACGTTCCACCGAGTCGTGCCGACCGTCCGGTCGCGCGTCGTAACGCAACGTTCATATGCGCGAAACGGCCGGGAAACCCGGGTCGCATACGTTGTGCGTTCCGACCTCAACCGAGGGGGTGAACCGTGACGTCGTTCGACCGACGGCTCGCCCCGCGCGGAGGCCCCTGGCCCGACCGGGCCGTCGAGCGGGACGCGTGCGGGATCGGATTCGTGGCGGACGTCACGGGTCGTGCCGACCGCCGCGTGGTGGAGCTCGGTCTCGAGGGGCTCGCGAAGCTCCGGCACCGCGGTGCGTTCGCCGCTGACGAGCAGACGGGCGACGGCGCGGGGGTCCTGCTCCCGATCCCCCGCAGGCTCCTCGGTAACGCGTTGGGCTCGTCGCTCTCAGACGTGTCGGACCTCGGGTTGCTGATGCTGTTCATCTCCGATCGTCGGTCGCCCGGCGAGGTGTGCGCGGCGGTCGAGGATGCGTGCGGTCGCGAGCGGCTCCAGGTCCTGCGATGGCGCGACGTCCCCGTCGATCCCTCGGCGCTCGGCGAACACGCCCGCGCCACCCGGCCGCGCATCCTGCAGGCGGTGCTGCGCGCGCCGGCGGCCGACGCGCCCGCGCGCGCAGAACAGCGCGCTCACCGGGTCCGTCGCCGGGTCGATGCGTTCGCGCGTGCGGCCGAGCGGGACGTCTACGTGGTGTCGTGCAGCTTCGCGACCGTCACCTACAAGGCGCTCGCGACGGCCGACCGGTTGGGTTCGTTCTATCTCGACCTGCTCGATCCCGATCTCGACGCGCCGTTCATCGTCTTCCATCAGCGCTACTCCACGAATACAGCGCCGACGTGGGAGCGCGCGCAGCCGTTCCGGATGCTCTGTCACAACGGCGAGATCAACACCATCGCCGGCAACGCGAACCGCATGCAGGCGCGCGAAGGCCGGCTGGGTCTCGCGACGCCGGCGGAGGAAGCGCTCTTCCGGCCGGTGATCGACGACCGCGGCTCCGACTCGGCCATCCTGGACGAGGCCGTCGAGCTCCTCACCAAGGAGGGAGGGCGGCACGGGGAGGGCCGGGACATCCGTCGCGCGATCGCGATGCTCGTTCCCGCCGCGTGGGAAGAGGCCCCCGACATGGACGAGGAGCGGCGAGCGTTCTACCGGTGGCACGCGTCGTTGATGGAACCGTGGGACGGCCCCGCCGCGCTGATCTTCACCGACGGCGTGGCCGTCGGCGCTGCGCTCGACCGCAACGGGCTCCGGCCTCTGCGGTACTGGATGACCGACGACGGACTCGTCGTGTGTGCGTCGGAAGCGGGGGTGGTCGACCTGCCCGGCAGCCGGATCCGACGCGGGAAGCTCGGTCCCGGCCAGATGATCGTCGTCGATCCACGTGAAGGCGGCTTCGATGACGACGCGATCCGTGCGGTCGCGAACCGTGAACCGTGGGCGTCGTGGTCCGAAGCGCACCGTGTCGCGCGCCTGCCCGAGATGCCCCGCGCCGAGTCGGTGGGCGACGACGTACTCCTGACGCGGCAGATCCTGCACGGCTACACGCGGGAGGACCTGAGCATGATGCTCCGGCCGTCGGCCGCGCACGGGAAGGAGCCCACGTTCTCCATGGGCGACGACGCGCCGATCGCCGTTCTCAGCCGGCACGGCCGTTCCGTCTTCAACCACCTGCGTCAGCGGTTCGCGCAGGTGACGAATCCCGCCATGGATCACCTGCGTGAACGGTCGGTGATGTCGCTCGGCGTGCTGCTCGGCCGGCGTGCGCCGCTGTTGGCGGACGACCCGCCCGCCGCTGCGCTCGAGGAGCTCGAAAGCTTCTTCCAGTGGGAACGGCCGAACGGACGGCGGCTGGACGCGACCTGGCGCGTGCATCGCGGCGCGCCCGGCCTCCGCGTCGCGCTCCGGCGGCTGGGCTCCGAGGCGGTGGCGGCCGCGGCCGACGGCGAGTCGATCCTGGTGGTGAGCGACCTTGCCACCGGTCCCGACCGGGCGCCCATCCCATCCGTGCTCGCGGTCGGGGCGGTGAACGTCGCGCTCGCGCGCGCGGGTCTTCGCACCCGATGCTCGCTCGTCGCCGAGGTCGACGACGCTCGGGAGTCGCACCACGTCGCCTGTCTGCTGGCCGTTGGCGCCGAGGCGGTCCGGCTCCCGCTCGCCGCGGCGACGGTCGCCGCGCTGGCTCGTTCCGCCGGAGACGGCGAGGAGCAGGTCTCTTCGGCGCTCGCGCGCTTCCGCGAGGCGATCGAAGACGGCATCCGCAAGACGCTCGCCAAGCTCGGGATCTCGTGCGTGGACAGCTACCGTGGCGCCGAACTCGTCGACGTGCTCGGACTCGACGACGAGATCGTGCGGACGTGCTTCGTCTCGACGTCGACCGCGCTCGGCGGGGTGGGTGTGGACGAGGTCGGCGCGGCTGTCCTCGAGCGGCACATGCTCGCGTATGCGACGGCCGCCCCCGCGCTCGCGAACCCCGGCTACGTGAAGTTCCGCAACGGTGGCGAGCATCACGCGACGGAACCATCGGTGGTCCGCGCCGCCCACCGGGTGGCGGATCCGCTGCTCGAGCGACTGCGGACGAACGTCGTCGGGCGCGAAAGGCGTGGTCGAGGACGACGACATGCGGGCGGCGCACGCGCTTGGCCGGGCGGTCAGGGCACCCGAGCGACCCGACCTCTACGCGAGGTACGCGGCGATCGTGCACGCCCGCCCGCCGAGCACCGTGCGCGACCTGTTGGAGCTCGTGCCCGGCGAGACGCCCGTGCCGATCGCACGAGGTCGAACCAGTCGCGACGCATCCTTGTCGCGGTTCTCCACCGGGGCCATCTCCCACGGCTCGATCTCGGCCGAGGCCCACGAGACGCTCGCGCTCGCGATGCACGCGATCGGCGGCAGGTCCAACACGGGAGAGGGCGGTGAGGATCCCGCCCGGTACCGGACCGCGAAGAACTCCAAGATCAAGCAGATCGCGTCGGCCCGCTTCGGCGTGACGCCGGAGTACTGCGCGTTCGCCGAGGAACTGCAGATCAAGATCGCGCAGGGCTCCAAGCCCGGCGAAGGCGGCCAGCTCCCCGGCCACAAGGTGACGGCCGAGATCGCGAGGCTCCGTCACACCCAACCGGCGGTCGCGCTGATCAGCCCCGCGCCCCATCACGACATCTACTCGATCGAAGACCTCGCGCAGCTCGTGTTCGATCTGAAGCAGGTGAACCCCGACGCGGCGATCTCGGTGAAGCTCGTGGCCGAGGAAGGGGTCGGCGCCGTGGCGTTGGGCGTCGTGAAGGCCCTCGCCGACGTGGTCCACATCGCGGGCGCGGACGGCGGCACGGGCGCATCGCCGCTCTCGTCGATCAAGAACGCCGGACTGCCGTGGGAGCTCGGGCTGGTCGAGGCGCAGCGCGAGATGGCGGAGAGCGGCCTTCGGTCGCGGGTCCGTCTCCGCGTGGACGGAGGGCTGAAGACCGGCCGGGACGTGATGGTCGCTGCGCTGCTGGGCGCGGACGAGTACTCGTTCGGCACGGCGGCGCTCCTCGCGGAGGGCTGCCTCATGGTTCGCACGTGTCACCTGGACACCTGCCCGGTCGGGATCGCGACGCAACGGCCGGAGCTCCGGGCGAAGTTCGCCGGGACGCCGGAGATGGTCGCCGCGTTCATGACGGCGGTGGCCGAGGAGGTCCGTTCACTGCTCGCGTGTCTGGGCTTCCGGACGCTCGACGACGTCATCGGCCGCGCGGACCTGCTGCGGGTCCGCGCGTTCGACGCGCCCGACGACCGGCTGGACGTCCGCCCGTTGCTGAGACGACCGCGTGGGGAGCGGCGCTCCGTGGCGACCGACGCGATCGCCCGTCCGGCCTCGCCGCTCGGCGATCGCGTGTTCGATGCGGCGTGGCCGGCCGTCCGCGACGGCGGCAGCGTCGAGCTCGATCTCCCGATCGCCAACGTGGATCGCGCCGTGGGGGCGCGGCTGGGTGGGGCGATCGGCAAGGCGTTCGGCGCGTCCACGCCGCCCGGATCCGCCCGCGTGCGGTTCCACGGCTCGGCCGGGCAGTCGTTCGGCGCCTTCCTGTCGGACGGCGTCGAGCTGCGGCTGGTCGGTGAGGCCAACGACTACGTCGGCAAGGGCATGGGCGGCGGCCGGATCGTGATCGCCCCTCCTTCGGACGACGCGGGCGATCCCTGCCTCGCCGGGAACACGGTGCTCTACGGCGCGACGGGCGGCGAGCTGTTCGTCGCCGGCCGGGCCGGTGAGCGGTTCGCGGTCCGCAACTCGGGAGCGCTCGCGGTGGTCGAGGGGGTGGGCGACCATGCCTGCGAGTACATGACCGGGGGGACGGTGGTCGTGCTCGGCTCCGTGGGGCGGAACCTCGCCGCCGGCATGACGGGAGGGGAGCTCTTCGTCCACGACCCTGCCGGCGCGGTGCCGATCCGATTGAACCCGGAGCTGGTCGAGGCCCGAACGCCGTCGACCGAAGCCCTCGAACGGCTCCGGCGTCTGGTGGAGCGGCACCGGGAGCTCACCGGTTCGGCGAGGGCGGCGACGCTCCTGGCCGGATGGGACGTCCACTCGGGGGAGATGCTCCACGTGCTGCCGCGCGTCGACCTGGCATCCATCGTCGGGGTCCAGGAAGGGACGCGGGTCACCGCGTCGCAGGAACGCGATCGCTCGCCCCGTCCGCTCCGCGCCGTCAGAACGTGAGCCGGCGAGCCCGCCGCGTTCAGGCGCGGGTTGCTCTCGATGGCGGTGACCAGCTCGCGGCAGAAGTCGGGGATGTCTTCCACGACGCGGCCCCACACGATGTTCCCGTCTCGGAACGCGGGCTCGTCCACCCAGACGGCGCCGGCGTTCACCAAGTCGTCCTTGATCCCCAGGCTGCCCGTCGCGCGCGAGCCCTTCACGATCTCCGCGGAGATGCCGACAAGACCCGCGTGACAGATCAGACCGACGATCGCACCGCGGTCGTGCGCGCCGCGGACCAGTCCGGTCACGACCTCGTGCCGGCGGAGCTTGTCGGGCGCCCATCCACCGGGAACGACGACGGCCGCGTCTCCCTGGTCCGAGACGTCGGCGATGAGCATGTCGGCCTTGGCCTCCAGCCCGTTCTTGCCGCGCACGAGATCCGTCGTGAGTCCGGCGACCGTGACGACGGCGCCCTCCTCGCGCAGGCGCATCACGGTCACCCAGAACTCGAGATCCTCGAACCCCTCGGCGAGCAGCACGACGACCTTGCGACCTTCAAGCCGACCGGACATGCCGTCATGCTATCGCCGCTCAGGCCGACCGGAACTGCGCCTCCTCCGTCGAGCCGGTGAGCGCGAGCGTCGACCCGGTTCCTCCGGAGATGACCTCCGAGACCCGGTCGAAGTAGCCGGTGCCGACCTCCGCCTGGTGACGCGTCGCCGTGTAGCCGTCGTCCTCCATGGCGAACTCGCGCTCCTGCAGGCGGACGTACGCGGTCATCCCTTCTTCCGCGTAGCCGTGCGCGAGCTCGAACATGCTCGCGTTCAGCGCATGGAACCCCGCCAGCGTGATGAATTGGAACCGGTATCCCATGGACCCCAGCTCCTTCTGGAACCGCGCGATCTCGATGTCGTCGAGGTGCTGCTTCCAGTTGAACGACGGCGAGCAGTTGTAGGCGAGCAGCTTGCCCGGGTACTCCGAGTGGATCGCGTCCGCGAACTCCCTCGCCTGGTCCAGATCGGGCGTTCCCGTCTCGCACCACAGCATGTCCGCGTACGGCGCGTACGCCAGGCCGCGCGCGATCGCGGCGTCCTGGCCCGCCTCCACCCGGTAGAACCCCTCGCGCGTACGCGAGCCGGTGGCGAAACGCGCGTCGCGCGCGTCGATGTCCGAGGTGAGCAACGAGGCCGCGAGCGCATCGGTCCGCGCCACGACGAGCGAGGGAACGCCGAGCACGTCGGCCGCCAGGCGGGCGGCGATCAGCGTCCGTTCGAACTGCTCCGTCGGGCACGAGGACCTTGCCACCCAGGTGCCCGCACTTCTTCTCGCTCGCGAGCTGGTCCTCGAAGTGCACGCCCGCGGCGCCGGCCTCGATCATCGACCGCATCAGCTCGAACGCGTTCAGCGCTCCGCCGAACCCGGCCTCGGCGTCCGCGACGATCGGCGGGAGCAGACGGATGTCGTGAGCCCTCGGACCACGCGATCTGGTCCGCGCGCATCAGCGCGTTGTTCAGCCGGCGGACCACCGCCGGGACGGAGTTCGCCGGGTAGAGCGACTGGTCCGGGTAGGTCTGTCCGGAGAGGTTCGCGTCGGCCGCGACCTGCCAGCCGGACAGGTAGATCGCATCGAGGCCGGCCTTCAACATCTCGACCGCCTGGCCGCCCGTCATGGCGCCGAGCGCCGCGATGTAGTCACGCGTCCCGAGCAGCTTCCAGAGTCGCTCCGCGCCCAGCCGGGCGATCGTGTGCTCCACGCGGACCGAGCCGCGGAGCCGTACGACGTCGTCGCCCGAGTAAGGACGCTCGATGCCCCGCCAGCGGGGATCGGTCGCCCACTGCCGTTCGAGGTCCTCGGCCTCGCGCCGGATCCTCGCCTTCGTCGTCGTGTCGATCATCGGTGCCTCCTGGTCGGGTCGGGGTGCGAGGGGAAAGAGAAAACCCCTCGCCGTCGGCGAAGGGTCGGGGGGCGCGTCCGGGCTCGAGGAGCCCAGGCAGCGCCCTAGGTACCGGATACGCCGACGAGCGACGTACAGGCGGTGCGAATGAAGTTGAACTGGCGTTCAATCATCATCTTCATCTTTCCACGGCCCCCCGGGACGTGTCAATCAGCCGACGGGAGGCTAGGAGGAGAGGTAGCGAACGACCACGAATCGACGGATCCCGTCCACGGTCGCCTCTCCGACCACCACGATCTTCCCGTTCGGTGCGATCGTCGAGGTCGCGTGCGTCGTCCGACCCTCCCGCGACGTCCGTGAGCGCCCGGCCGCCGGCACCGAACGTGCGGTCGCGGCCACCACCGGCCTTCAGCCGGAGGACCCCCATGTCGTCCTTCGAGCCCTCGCGGATCCTCCCCGCGACCAGCACCTTGCCGTTCGACTGCACGGCGACCCCTTGCGCCTCGTCGAACCCCGGCCCGAAGTCGGTCACCAGCCGGCCGTGGTCCCGAACGTCGGATCGAGGTGCCCCCGCGGCCCCAGCCTGATCACGCCCCACTCGCCGCGGCCGCTCGCCGATGCGCCGCCGGCGAGCACGAACTTCCCGTCGTCCTGGCGCGCGATCGCGCGCGCCCGGTCGGCTCCCGGAGCGACGTCGACCCGCGAGATCCCGTCCCCGTCGAACGTCGGGTCGAGCCGGCCGGCCGTGGTGTATCGGACCGCGTCGAACACCGGCACCAACGACACCTCCGCCCACCCGGCCGCGACGACGCGGCCGTCGGGTTGCACCACGACATCGGTGAACTGCTCCGCGCTCGGGCTGACGTCGGTCGTCACCCGGCCGTCACCGCCGAAGCCGCGATCGAGGCGACCGTCGGGCAGATAGCGCGCCACGGCGGAGCGGCTCGTGATGCCGTTCGAGGTGGAGCCGGCGACCACGATGCGCCCGCCGGGCTGTGATCGCCACCGCGCTCGCGCTCTGGAACCGGCGCCCGAACCCCGTGAGCGCCGTGCCTGCGTTCGCGAAGCCGGGGTCGAGCGTCCCGTTCGGCCGGTAGCGCTGCACGACGAAGCGGTCCGATGCGGCGGCAGCTCGTTCGCCGACGACCACGATCCCGCCGTCGTCCTCGATCGCGACGTCGAACGCGTAGTCGTTGGCGCCGAGGTCGGTGACCACCTTGCCTCCGTGGCCGAACGCGGGGTCGAGCCTCCCGCCCGGTGTGAAGCGCGCGAGTGCGATATCCGGATGCCGGCCCAGCGTGGATCCCGCGACGACGATCCGGTCGTGATGGTCGATCGCCACGGCGTAGGCGACGCCGCCGTTCGGGAAGGCGGTCTGGATCCCGTCGTGGCTGAAGAACGGGTCGAGTGCTGCCGGGGTCGGCTCGCGCGACTCCGGCGAAGAGCGTCACGATGAACGCGACCGCGACGAGCGTGGTTCGGCGCATGTCGGGCTCCGCCCCCGTTCCGGACCTACGGAACGATCTTGGAGATCGGCAGCTCCAGGATGTCCGTGGCGCCGGCCGCCTTCAGCTGCGGGATCAGCGTGTTGACCAGACGCTTCTCCACCACGGTCTCGATCGCGTAGCCGCCTTCGGACAGCGGGGAGACCGTCGGCGCCTTCATCGCGGGAACGACCTCCAGGACCTTGGCGAGCTCCGTCTCGGTGACGTTCAGCTTGATGAGGACCCGGCTCTCCGCCCGGAGCGCGCCGAGCAACAGCGTGGTCACGTCGTCCATCGCGGCGCGTTTCGACGGGTCCGCCGCCGCCGTCCGGTTCGCGACGAGGACCGGCTGGGACTCGAGCAGCGTCTCGATGATCTTCATGCCGTGCGCGCGAAGCGTGCTGCCGGTCTCCGTGATGTCCACGATCGCGTCGACGATCTCGGGAACCTTCGCCTCGGTCGCGCCGAACGACCACACCACCTTGACGTCGATGCCCAGCTCGGCGAAGTAGCGCTCGGTCAGGTGCATGAACTCGGTCGAGATGCGCGTGCCCGCCGGGATCTCGCGGGCGCTGTTGGCGACGTGCTCGTTCGGAACGGCCAGGACCACACGTGTGCCGTGCCCCGTCCCGCTCTTCGCGTACGAGAGCGTGGCCAGCACCTCGACGTCGGCGGCGGTCTCCGCGATCCAGTCCTGCCCGGTGATCCCGATGTCGAACAGGCCGTCCTGCACGTACGTCGGGATCTCCTGCGGCCGGAGCAGCGAGACGCGCTCGATCCGCTCGTCGTCGATCGAGCCGTGGTAGTCGCGGTTCGAACTCCGCCGCACGGCGAGGTCGGCTGCCTCCAGGAGGCGCAACGTCTGCTCTTCCAGCGAGCCCTTCGGGATCACGACCTTGAGCATCAGTCCTCCAGCGTACGGAAGAAGCAGCTGCGTTCGCCCGTGTGGCACGCGGCGCCGACCTGGTGCGCCCGGATCAGCAGCACGTCGGCGTCGCAATCCACCCGGATCTCCTCGACGTGTTGCACGTGCCCGCTCGTCTCGCCCTTGCGCCAGAGCTCCTGCCGCGAGCGGCTCCAGAAAACCGTTCGTCCTTCGGCGATGGTGAGGGCGACCGACTCGCGGTTCATCCACCCCATCATCAGGACGTCGCCGTTCTCGGCGTCCTGCACGATGGCCGGTATGAGCCCACGGTCGTCGAACGTCAACGCGTCGATCTCGACGGCGTTCACGCTCAGAGCCTCACCGGAAGGTGACGTTCGGCCAGGTGCTCCTTGATCTGACGGATGGTGAGCTGGCCGAAATGCAGGCGCGACGCGGCGAGGACCGCATCGGCTCCGCCCTGGTCGAGCGCGGCGGCGAAGTGCTCGAGGTCGCCCGCCCCACCGCTCGCGACGACCGGGACGTGCACCGCCGACGTGATGGCCGTGAGCAGCTCCAGGTCGTATCCCTCGGCCGGTCCCGTCCCGGTCCATCGAGGTGATCAAGACCTCGCCCGCGCCGAGCACCTCGGTCGCCTCCCGCGCCCACTCGACCGCGTCGCGATCGACGGGGGTGCGTCCCGCGTCGATCACGACCTCCCAGCCGCCGTTCCGCCGTCGGGCGTCGATCGCCACGACCATGCATTGCGTGCCGAAGCGGTCGGCGCATCGTGCGAGCATCGCCGGATCGCGCACGGCAGCGCTGTTCAACGAGACCTTGTCGGCGCCGGCGCGGAGGAGCGCGTTCACGCCCTCCTCGTCGCGGACCCCGCCGCCGACCGTGAGCGGGATGAACACCTGCTCGGCGGTCTGCGAGATCACATCGAGCGTGGCCTGGCGTCCCTCGACGGTGGCGGTGATGTCCAGGAACACCAGCTCATCCGCTCCCTCGCGGTCGTAATGCGCGGCCAGCTCCACCGGGTCGCCGGCATCGCGCAGGTCCTGGAACCTCGTGCCCTTCACGACCCGTCCGGCGTCCACGTCGAGGCAGGGGATCACGCGCTTCGCCAGCATCGCTAACCCCTGATCACCTGCGAGAGCTTGAGCGTGCGCTCGTAGAGCGCCTTGCCCGTGACGACCGCTTCGCACCCCATGTCGCGGAGCGCCCAGACGTCGTCGGCGTCCCGGACACCTCCCGACGCGATGACCGGCCGGTCCGTCAGCTTCAACACGCGCCCGTACAGCGTGAGGTCGGGTCCTTCCAACGTGCCGTCGCGCGCGATCGCCGTCACCAGGTAGCGCGCGGCCCCCGTTTCGTTCAGCGCGGGGAGCACGTCCTCGAGCACCGGTCCTTCCTCGGTCCATCCGCGCGTCATCAGGTGCCCGCCGCGCACGTCCAGCGCCACGACGACGTGCTCCGCGAACTCCTCGACCGCGCGCGCGACGAACGCGGCGTCAGTGGCCGCCGCCGCCGTGCCGAGGATCGCCCGGGCCGCGCCCTGCGCCAGGATCTCGCCGATCGACGCCAGCGAGCGGATGCCCCCGCCGACCTGCACGGGGATCGCGACCGCGTGGCAGATGGCCTTGACCACCTCGGCGTTCGAGCCCTGTTCGAGCGCGGCGTCCAGGTCGACGACATGGAGCCGGCGGGCGCCTTCCTCCTGGAACCGCTCCGCGACCTCGACGGGGTCGGCGGAGTATTCGGTCTCCTCCGCCGGGTTGCCGCGCACCAGCCGAACCGCCCGGCCGCCGCGCAGATCGATCGCCGGGATCACGATCATCGGTTCGACACCGCCTTCACGAATGACTCGTAGATGTGCAGTCCCGCGTCGGCCGACTTCTCCGGGTGGAACTGCGTGGCGAACACGTTGTCCTGAGCGATGACCGAGGAGAAGGGGCGGCCGTGGTCGGTGACGCCCACCGTCGTTCCGTCGATGACGTCCGGCGCATAGGAGTGGACGAAGTAGAAGCGCGTCCCGCCCGGGATCCCGGCGACGTACGGGTGTTCACCCGTCCAGTCGACCGTGTTCCATCCCATGTGCGGCACCTTGACGTTCGCCGGGAGCTTCCTCGACCGACCGGGAACGATCGACAGTCCTTCTTCGGGGTCCTCGTCGCTTTCCTTGAACAGCACCTGCATGCCCAGACACACGCCGAACACCGGCCGTCCCGTTCCCACGAAGTCGTGGATCGCGCGATCGAGGCCGCCATGGGCCAGCGCGCGGATGCACGCGCCGAACGCCCCGACGCCCGGGATCACCAGCGCGTCGGCGTCGGCGACCTCGGCGGGCTCCCTGGTCACCTCTGCGTTGCCGCCCACCTTCTCGATCGCTCGCGCCACGGAGTGGAGGTTGCCCATCCCGTAGTCGAGGACCGCGATCGCCCCGGGACGAACCGTCACAGCGTTCCTTTCGTGCTGGGTGTCGTCGCCCGCCCCGTCAGGCTGCACGCGTCTCCGAGCGCCTTGGCCATGGCCTTGAACTCGGCCTCGACCACGTGGTGGGGCGAGCGTCCCGACCGCAAGCGGACGTGCAGCGTCATCTGTGCCGTCGTCGCGAACGCCCGGACGAAGTCCTCGACCAGTCCGGTGTCGAACGTGCCGATCATCTCCGCCGGGATGTCGACCTCGTGCACCACGAACGGACGCCCCGACAGGTCGAGCGCGACCTCCACGGCGGCTTCGTCGAGCGGCACGGTGATCGACGCGAACCGCCGGATCCCCAACTTGTCACCGAGCGCCTCCGCGAGCGCCTGCCCGAGGGCGATGCCGACATCCTCGACCGTGTGGTGCCCGTCGATCTGCAGGTCGCCCTTCGCGTTGACCTCCAGATCCCACCCCGAGTGGGTGCCGAGTTGCTGGAGCATGTGGTCGAAGAACGGCAGCCCCGTGTCGGCGGTCCCCGTCCCCGAGCCGTCGAGCGACAGCTCCACGCGAACGTCGGTCTCCTTGGTCGTGCGGCTCACGGTGGCTATACGTGCGGCGTCGGTCACGTGGCGAGTACCTCCTCGAGACTCTTCAGGAACAGGTCGACCTCTTCCGTCGTACCGGCTGTCACGCGGAGCGCGTTCGGGACCACGCTCGAGAGGTCGCGGATCGAGCACGCCGCGCTCCAGCAGACCGCGCCAGACGTCGGCGGCGGGCTTCGGCGGCACGAACAGGACGAAGTTCGCGTCGGAGGGGAACACGGTCATGTCCGGCATGGCGCGGAGCGCCGAGAGGATCCGGTCGCGCTCGTCGCGGATCGCGTCCAGGATCGCGACCGCCTCCTTGGCGTGACGGAGCGCCGCCACGCCCGCCGCCTGCGTGATCGCGGAGAGGTGGTAGGGGAGCCGGACGCGTTGCAGGTCCTCGACGACCTCCGGCGACGCGAGCGCGTAGCCGATCCGCGCTCCCGCGAGCGCGAAGGCCTTCGACATCGTGCGCGTCACGACGACGTTCGGATGATCGGCCACGAGCGGGAGACACGTGGATCCGCCGAACTCGATGTATGCCTCGTCGACGATGACGAGCGCGTCGGTGCGTGCGGCGAGCGACGCGACCGCTGCGACGGGTTGCGCGTTGCCCGTCGGGTTGTTCGGCGAGCAGACGAAGACCACGTCCGGTCTCGCCTCGACGACGGCGGATACGCTCTCCTCCGAAAGCGCGAAGCCGTCGTCCAGGGTGAGCGACACGATCTCGGTCTGCGTGAGCCAGGCGATGCGGGAGTGGAGCAGGTACGTGGGCTCGAGCACGGCCGCCCGCCGGCCGACGCCTCCGTACGCTTGCAGGAGCTGCGTGAGGATCTCGTTCGAGCCGTTCGCCGCCCACGTGCCCTCCACCGGGTGGCCGACGGACGCCGAGAGCTCCTCGCGGAGGCGGGTCATCTGGCCGTCCGGGTAGCGGTTGAGCGGGAGCGTCGCGAGCTCGTCCGCGAGCTCCTCGGCGAACCCCTCGGGCAGCGGCACCGGGCACTCGTTCGTGTTGAGGCGCGCGGTGACGGCGAGTTGCGGTGAGACGTACGGCGGGACGTCGCGCAGCCCGGGGCGAGGCGTGGCGGCCGGCGTCATGCGTCGCGCCTCCGTGACCCGCGCGTCCATCGCGGCGGCGTGGCCGACCAGCCCTTCGCTGCGGGCGATGGTGGACGTCTCGGGGGCCAAACGAGCCGCCGACCGTGGAGTCATCTCGACGACCGATCGCACGGTGACGAAGTCGGCCGCGCGCAGACCGGAGGCGAAGCGGGCCGTTCCCGCGGTCGGCAGGACGTGGTTGGACGCGACCCCGTAGTCGCCGAACGGCACCGCCGACCATGGGCCCAGGAACGCCGCGCCGAAGCTTCGGACCGTCCCGAGGAACGCGTCGGGGTCGCCGAGCAGGAGCAGCAGATGCTCGGGCGCCAGGTCGTCGACGACGTGCGCCGCGTGCGGAGATCGCGGACCAGCACGACGCGGGCATGTCCCAGCGCCTCGTCGACGATCTGCGCGCCTGCCGGCGTGCCGCGAGCGCGTCGTCCAGCGCCGCACCGACCTTCTCGACGACGTCCGGCTTCGGTCGTGACGAGGAACGTCCGGGCCTGCGGATCGTGCTCGGCCTGCGCGATCAGGTCCAGAGCCGCGAGCGCCGGATCGACGGAGGCGTCGGCGACGATCGCGAGCTCGCTCGGTCCCGCGAGGCCGTCGATCCCCACGATGCCGGCGACCTGTCGCTTGGCCTCGGTGACGTACGCGTTGCCAGGCCCCACGATCCGATCCACGGCCGGGACCGACGCCGTGCTGAACGCAAGGGCAGCCGACCGCCTGGGCTCCTCCCGACTTCACGACGAGCGTCGCGCCGGCCTTCTTCGCCGCGTACAGACACGGCAGCCGGGATGGAGCCGTCGGGTTGAGGAGGCGTACAGAGTTCGATCCGTTCGACGCCTGCGACCACCGCCGGCACGACCGTCATGCAGACAGACGAGGGGTAGACGGCTCGGCCCCCAGGCACGTAGCAACCGACGCCGGCGAGCGGTCTGACTATCTCACCGGATCGCACCCCGTCGCGCTCGTCCCACCACTCCGCGGGAAGCTGGCGGCGATGGAGGTCCTGCAGGCGCAGGATCAGCGCGTCGAGGGCCTTGCGGAGTGCCTCCGGTGTCTCGGACGCGGCCTGGTCGAACTCCTCGTCCGTGACGATCAGACCTGTCGCCGAGAGGTCGGCGCCGTCGAACCGCTCGGCGAGGTCGACCAGGACGGCATCGCCGTGAGCACGGACACGCTCGAGGATCCCGCGAACGGTCTCGGTGACGGTGGGGTCGCTCTCGAACCTCGAAGGCTCGAGCCGCTCCCCCCGCTCGCGCAGGTCGAGGAGCCCGAGCACTCAGGACCCCTCGAGGCCCTCGTGATGGTGCGAGTCCTCGACCGTGGCCGAGGGAGCGTGACCGATGCGGACCAGCGCCCGGTCGCGCACGAAGAGCACCCAGCCGCTCACGCCGACCGCGAGCGCGGCCGCGATCAGCATGCCGAGTGCCAGCAAGAGCGTGGTCTGTCGGTCCATGAGTCCGACAGGGTACACGAGGCTTCGGACGCCATGACCTGCGGGGTTGGGAGGCAGGACATCTTCAAGGTCGGGCCGGAGCGTGCCGACAAGTCCTTCAGGAGGGGTCGTCGTCGTCCTTGAGGAAGGAGCGCAGCCCAGGATGTCCACATACCCCGCGCAGCGGCGCGGGGACCAAGAAGCGGGGTTCACGCTCATCGAGCTCATGGTGGTGGTGCTCATCATCGGCATCCTCATCGCCATCGCACTTCCCACCTTCCTCGGTGCTCGGACCCGCGCTCAGGACCGCGCCGCGCAAGCCGACCTTCGCAACGGCTATCTCGCCGCGTCCACGTACTACGCGACCGCGCAGAAGTTACAACGGGTTCGATGCGCCTGCCGCCCGGGCGATCGAGAACGGCTTGAGCTGGGTTCAAGGCACCGTGCCCACCGGCACCCAGATCGATATCGAGGAGGCGATGGGTGACTCGGTCTTGCTGATCGAGCGGTCCGCCACGGGCATCTTACTTCTGCATCGCGCAGGTCCCCGGGAGCCCTTTGACGACTCGCGGGTGCCAGTCCGATCGATCCACCGCCCTTCGATCACCGCTACGGATTGCACGCGGGGGCTGGTGATACTCAGTTC
This sequence comes from uncultured Actinomycetes bacterium, assembly GCA_963723855.1. Classification (GTDB taxonomy): domain Bacteria; phylum Actinomycetota; class UBA4738; order UBA4738; family HRBIN12; genus JBBQVZ01. The sequence goes on from CAVRSI010000029.1 coordinate 95,054, forward strand.
TGACCGAGGGCGTTGCGCTTGACCTCGGTCCGGCGCTCCGCCTCGAGGCGTTCGAGGTCGACGTCCTCGTGACTGACGTAGGTGAACGCGGCGCCCAGCGTCGGGTGCACGTCGGCGATCAGCCGGTGCATCTCCTGGGCCACCCGCCGGTACGTCGGATGTCCCTGTGGTTGCGAGCGGAGCTCCGTCAGGTGCATCGCCTCGCGCGCGTTCATCTGCATGACGAACCGGATGCGGTACGCCATGGCCACGGCGTACTGCGAGGCCTCTCCCAGCCCCGCGTCCCGGAGCTCGCGTTCCATGACGGCGCTCGCCTCCATGGCCCGATCCCACTCGCCGCGTAGCCCCGCGTCGTCGATCGCCGCCGGCGTTTCGAAGCCGTGTTCCGTGGTGAGGCGCTGCCATTCGATCGTCAGTGGACGGTGCCGTTGGAGGTCGCGGAACGCCCCGAAGTCGCAGCACACGTCGAAGCGGTAATCCGTGCGCTCCCACGCTCGCCCGGGCTTGTGCCGGCGGTTGCCCCGATCGCCCACCGTCGCTGCCAGGACCTCGGCGCGTCGTTCGGGCGTCAGCTCGCGCGCGATGGCGAGGAGCTGGTCGTCCGGGAGGTCGCTCTGCGCGTACAGGGCGGCGGCGACCACCTTGATCTCGCCGTCGGGGTCCCAGTCGGTGAGCGTGACCTCCGGCCGCGGTTCGGGATCGAGTCCCGACAACGCCTTCGCCGTCACGTCGTGCACGGTCTCGCGGGTCTCACGCCAGTACGCGGTCCACGCGCGTCCTCGTTCGTCGACGTCGACGCGCCGGAGGAACGCCGGGATCACCTTGCGGAGCTCGACGAGCATCAGGTCGCCGTACTCGCGCATCTCGGCGAGCGGGTGCGCGGCCAACCGCATGAGGAGTTGCTCGTAGGACTGTCCGGTCGCGTAGATGCCAAGGTTCGAACGGGTCGCGGCCGGCAGGAGCAGCCGCAAGGTGTCGCACGTCTTGGCCAGGATCGTGGATCGGTAGACGAAGTCGGTGTCGCCTTCCTCCTTCGGGAACCGTTCCATGAAGAAGGACTCCAGCGGCTCGTACATCCGCCCGTACGCGGCGAACGCCGAGTCGAGGTACGCGCGGAACCGCTGTTCGATCGGGTCACCGACGATCTCGGGCGGGATCGTCGCCCGCCATGCACCGCCGGGCTTGTCGTCGTAACGCATGTATCGTGTCGACTGCTCCAGGTAGGCGGCCAGACGTCCCCACTCGAGCGCCTTGCACAGCAGCTGCGACGCCTGCTCGCACGCCAGGTGCACGCCTCCCAGCTGCGCCACCGAGTCGTCGCCGTACTCCACGAACACCCGCTCGTAGAGCTGTTCCGCGCGCGCCTCGCCGGCGCGCGTCAGCTCGCCGGTCGCGCCCACGTCCTCCGCGAACTCGTCCAGGAAGAGGCGCCGCAGCGACTTCTTCGTCCGCGAGTAGCGCGCGAACAGCGCCCCCTTCACCACCTCCGGGAGGTTCGTGAGCGCGAACACCGGACCGTCGAGGTTCGTGAAGTGGCGCTCGAGGATCGAGCGTTCCTCGGGAGTGAACGTCTCCCGCGCGTACCCGATCGTCACGTCGGCCCCGACGGTCCCGTCGGACCCGTGGGCGTCCCGGCCTCCCCCGTGAACAGGGTCACGGTGCTCCCGACGTCGACGGTGGCTCCGGCCGCCGGATCCTGCATGGCGATGCGGTTCGGGTTGGGACATTGGGGAAGCAGCGGTGCGGTGCCGCCGAGCACGGCCACCAGCCCCTGGTCGCGGAGCGCGGCCTTCGCGGCCCCGAACGACAGACAGGTGACGTCATCGACCGTGACCGTAGCGGGCGGAGCCGACACGACGACCGCCACCTCGCTCCCCACCTGCACCTCGCCTCCCGGCGCCGGATCCTGGCTGATGATGCTGCCGACCGGCACCGTGTCGCTCACCCCGTCCGTCGGTCGCAACACCAAGTGGTTGTCGCTCGCCAGCGTCTGCGCCGCGTCGAGCGTGAGGCCCGTGAACGTGGGGACGACGACCGTGGGCGGCGCCTTCGCCACGAAGATGGTGACGGTGCTGCCGGGGGCCAGGGTCGTGCCCGCCACCGGGTCCTGGTCGACCACGCGCCCGGGCTTCACCGTGGCGCTCACCTTGGTCTTCACGGCTGCCTTCAGGTGGACACTGTCCAGCTCCTGGATCGCTCGATCCTGGGTGAAGCCGATCACGGTCGGGACGGGCACCGGCGTCGTCGTGTCGTCCTTGTTGCCGAGCAGGCCCTGTGCCAGCAGGTACCCGGCGCCCGCGAGGACGGCGACCGCGATGATGCCGATCAACACGCCCAGCCACACCTTCCGGCCGCTGCCGGGCGGCGATTCCTGTGGGGGGAGGATGGCCGTTGCCTGCGGGCGACTGATCACCTGCGTGGCGTCCCCTCCGGCCGGCATGAGCGGCGTCGCGAGCACGTCCTGACCGAGCCGCGCGCGCTCCAGGTCCGCGCGGAACTCGTCGGCCGTCTGGTAGCGGTTCGCGGGGTTCTTCGCGAGCGCGCGCATCAGCACCGCGTCGAGCAGCGGCGTGACCGCGGGGTTCGCGATCGAGGGGAGCACCGGCGACTCGTTCACCTGCTTGTACGCCACGGCCACGGGAGAGTCGCCGGTGAACGGCGGCCGTCCGGTCAACATCTCGTAGAGCACGGCGCCGAGCGAATAGATGTCGCTCCGGCCGTCGACCGGCTGGCCCTGCGCCTGCTCCGGGGAGATGTACGCGGCGGTGCCGAGCACGGCCGATGTCTGCGGCGCCGTCTGCGGCCCGGCGACGATCCGGGCGATGCCGAAGTCCATGACCTTGACCTCGCCCTGGCGCGTGACCATGACGTTGGCCGGCTTGATGTCGCGGTGGATCACGCCGGCGACGTGGGCGTACGCGAGCGCCTCGCAGATCTTCTCCGCGACCTCCACGGCGTGCGCGACGTCGAAGCGCCCGCCGGAGCTCATGAAGTCCTCGAGCGTCCGACCCTGGATGAACTCCATGACGATGAACTGCGTCTCGCCGTCGGCGCCGGAGTCGTAGATGCCGACCAGGTTCGGGTGGTTCAGCCGGGCGGCGGCCTGCGCCTCCCGCCGGAACCGGTCGACGAAGTTCGCGTCGCGGGCGAACTGCGGGAGCAGGATCTTGACGGCGACGGTGCGATCGAGCACGGTGTCGACGCCGCGGTACACCTCACCCATGCCACCGGAGCCGATCCGGGCCTCCACCCGGTAGCGGCCTCCCAGCTCCGATGCGCTCAAACCGACCCTTCCCTCATCCGGTGATCCCGAGGTGCGCCTCGAGGACCTGCTTCGCGATCGGCGCCGCCACCTGACCTCCGGTGGCCTCGCTCCCGAGGTCGCCGCCGTCCAAGACGATAACCGCGACCGCGATCGTGGGGACCTGGCCCGGCCCCGCCGGCGCGAAGCAGACGAACCACGCGTGCGGTGCGGTGCCGGACCCTCCGTGCTGCGCGGTCCCGGTCTTGCCCGCCACCACCACGCCGGGGATCTGTGCGGCGGTACCGGTTCCGCTCGTCACGACGTTCACCATCATGGTCCGCATGTCTGCGGCGGTGGCCTCCGAGATGGGCCGCCCGTACGGCCGCGGTGGGAACGTCTTGATGATCCGGCCCTGCGGGTCCCGGATCTCCGTCACGAGCCGGGGGTTCATCATCTCGCCGCCGTTGGCGATCGCCGAGGCGACGAGCGCCATCTGCAACGGGTTGGCCAGGTCGTTGTCCTGGCCGATCGCCGAGATGGCGACGAGGGGTTCGTTCCCCTCGAAATAGCTCTCGACCGGGAAGCGCCCCGTCGCGAACGGGATCACGAACGGGATCGTCGGTTCGATGCAGCCGGTCTGGCCCGGCGGGTCGGTCGGGCAGAAGCCGAACGCGTGCGCCTGGTCGGCCAGCTCCTGCGCGCCGAGCTTCAATCCGACCTCGCCGAAGATCACGTTGCACGAGTCGGTGAACGCGGTGAGGAGCGTCGTGGTCGAACCGCCCGGACATGATTCACCGCCGAAGTTCTGGATGGTCTCGTTCGTGAGCGGCAGGTCCAGCTCGTGGGGGTTCGGCCAGGTGCTGTCCAGTCCGTAGCCGTTCTCGAGCGCCGCGGAGGCCGTGACCATCTTGAACGTCGACCCCGGTGGGAAGAGCTCGTCGTTGGCACGGGAGAGCAGGGGTGTGCGCGGATCGGCGTTCAGGCGTTTCCACGCCTCAAGCACGGAGGCCGGGTCCTGCAACGACAGCTCGTTCGGATCGAACGTCGGGTTCGACACCATCGCGAGGATGTCGCCGCTGCGCGGGTCGAGGGCGACGACCGCACCGGGCTGGGAGCCGAGCGCGTCGGAGGCCACCTTCTGCAGACGCGCGTCGATCGTGGTGATGACGTGGCCGCCCTTCTTCGGCCGGCCGAGCACCAGATCGGCGAGCGTCGAGCCCGCGAGCTCCGGCGCGTCGCCCGACAGGTAGCTGTTCATGGCCTGTTCCAGCTCGGTCCTGCCGTAGATCTGCGAGTAGTACCCCGTGATGCCGGCGAACAGCGGGCCCTGTGGGTAGTGCCGCACGTATCGCAGGCTCGCGTTCGCGCCGGTCGGTGTGCTGAGCGCGACCACGGTCCCGTCGGCGGTGATGATCTGACCGCGCTCCACCTTGTACTCCGCGATGATCTGGCGGCGCGCGTTGGCGGAGTTGCCGGCGATCCCGCTCGCGGCGAAGACCTGGATGTAGGACACCTGGATGAACAGCAGGCCGAACAGCGCGACGAGCCCGATCCCCAGCCGGCGGATGCGCCGGTTCACGCGGAGACCTTCCGCGACCACGGCCCGGCGGACACGCGGATCAGGAGCGCCAGGATGACGAAGTTCGCGACCAGGCTCGACCCGCCGTACGACACGAACGGCAGCGTGATGCCGGTCAGTGGGATCAGCCGGGTCACGCCGCCGACGATCACGAACGTCTGGACCGCCACGATCGTCGTCAGACCGGTCGCCAGGAGCTTGCCGAACGCGTCGGTCCGCTCGATGCCGATGCGCAGGCTCCGTCCGATGAGCGCCAGGTAGATCAGCAGGATCGCGGCCGTGCCCAGCAGCCCGAGCTCCTCGCCGATAGCCGCGAAGATGAAGTCGGAGAAGGCGTACGTGATCAGACCGGGCGAGCCCTGGCCGAGACCCGTGCCGACCAGACCGCCCGATGCGAGCGCGAACTGGCCCTGCGCGAGCTGGAAGTAGCCGACGCCGTACACCTTCTTCGGGTCCAACGCGTGCAGCCAGTAGTCCACGCGGAGCTGGACGTGGTTGAGCGCCAGGTACCCGACCCAGGCACCGACGACGAAGAGCACCAGGCCGACGAGCAGGTACAGCGGACGGCCGCTCGCGATCCAGAGCATCACGACGAACACCGCGAAGTACAGCAGGGACGCGCCGAGGTCCTTCTCCAGGAACAGCACGGCGAGCGAGGTCGCCCAAGCGATGAGCAACGGGCCGAGGTCCTTCACCCGAGGCAACGCGAACCGTCCCGATCCGGCGGCGAGCATCTCCCGCTTGTCCGAGAGGTACGACGCCAGGAAGATCACGATCAGGACCTTGCCGAACTCCGCGGGCTGGAAATGCAATGGTCCGATCTCGACCCAGAGGCGCGCGCCGTTGATCTCCTTCCCGATGCCGGGCACGATCGGGAGCAGCAACATCACGAGCCCGGCCAGGCCGATCGTGTACGTGTACGCGTCGAGCATCCGGTCGTCGCGGATGAGCACGAGCGTCAGCACGAACGCGACGAGCCCGACGCCAACCCAGATGACCTGCTCGACGGCCAGGTCGGGCTTCAGCCGCCAGATCACCGCGAACCCGAGCGAGGACAGGAGGGCGGCGGCGGGTAGAAGAACGGGGTCCGCGCGACGCGCGAACGTCCGCACCGCGAGCCATCCCCCGAAGAACCCCGCGACGATCAGCGAGCCGTAGAGCTCGATGCTCGGCGGCACCCGCCCGTGCTTGCCGAGCCCGACCAGCGCGTACGCGCCGACGCCGGCGACGAGTGCCAGGAGCAGGAGCCAGATGCCGTTGGAGGCGCGCGGCGCCCGCTCGGTCGAGGCGACGCGGCTCACGAGTTCGCCGCCGCTGCGGCCAGGTCCTGCCGGATCTGCTCGACGATCCCCATCGCCTCCGTGCGATCGTTCGCCGTGATCCCTTCGGACAGCGCCGGGTACTGCGGCAGCTTGGCCACCTCCGCGGCGGGGATGTCGGTCTCGAGCTCGACGTGGGAGAAGTGCACACCGCCGAACGTCGCCGGGATCCCCTGATACACGGCGACGTGCCCCTGCGCTTCACCCACGTACCACTGCCGATCGAGTAGACACGGACGGCGAAGAAGACCGCCAGCGCCGCAACGACGACGACGCCGGTTCTGATCGCCCACTTCTTGATCGACGCCGATGAGGGGCGGCGACGTCGCTGCGTGCCGACTATTGCGGTGCTCGCCGCTTCGCGGCTCCGCTCCTCAGGGTCGGCACTCCGCGACGCCGTCGCCCCTCTTTCGCGGTCGACGAGGTCCGTTTCGTCGCCTTCGCGGATGTCGAGGATGACCACCGTGATGTTGTCGATGCCGCCGGCTCGGTTGGCGGCCTTGATCGAGCCGGTCGGCTGCGTCCTGGGGGTCCGGCGCGGCTTCGAGGATGGCCTGGATCTGCGGTTCGGTGACCATGCCTGTCAAGCCCGTCGCTGCACAGGAGCAGCCGGTCGCCGTCGATCAGCGGAACGTCCTCCACGTCGACGTCGACCTCGGGTTCGGTGCCGATCGATCGGGTCAGGACGTTGCGGTGCGGATGCGTGCCCGCCTCCTGCGGCGTGATCTCGCCGGCCTTCACCATGCGGTTCACCAGGGTGTGATCGTCCGTCAGTTGGCGGAGGGCGCCGGCTCGGAGCAGGTATGCGCGGCTGTCGCCGACGTGGCCGAGGTGCGCGCCTTGCTCGTCGACCGTGGTCGGCGGTGAGCGTGGTGCCCATCCCGGAGACCTTGCGGTCCGAGATCGACCGTTCGAACACCGCGCGGTTGGCGGAGCGGATCATGATCGGCGAGCGACGCCTTCCCGCTGCGGAACACCTCCTCTAGCGTGTCCAGGGCCAGGCTCGACGCGACGGCGCCGCCGCGCGCGCCGCCCATCCCGTCGGCCACGGCGTACAGGGGCGGTTCCACCAGGTACGAGTCCTCGTTGCGTTCACGGACGCGCCCGATGTCCGTGGCCACCCCGACGACGACCCTCATCGACGGAGCTCCAGGACGGTCGTGCCCACGCGGATCTTGTCGCCGGGTTGCACCATGGCCGGCGCGGCGAGCTTCTGGTCGTTCACGAACGTGCCGTTCGTCGAACCGAGGTCCTCGACGTACCACGTGCCGTTCTTGCCGAAGATCCGCGCGTGCTGCGACGACGCATAGGTGTCCTCGATCATCAGCTCGCATTCGGGCGCGCGGCCGATCGTCAGGCTGGGCCCGATCTTGACCGTGCGCGCCTTGCCCTCCGGCGGATGCACGACGACCGACGACGGTCCGGCCGGCACGGGAACGGCGCCACCTCCCTTGCGCGCCCTCCGTCCGGACGGCGCGGGCTCCACCGTGAGCCCGCGAACCGCCCAGCGCATCGAGCGCCAGACGAACAGGAACAGCAACGCGAAGAGTCCGTACTTGAGCGCCGAGAGCGCGAACGGCGTCACGCCGAGCCTGCCCGGAACTCCAACACCGTCGATCCGATCGTGATGCGGTCTCCGTCCGAGAGCTGGCGGGCCTGGATCGTCTGCCCGTTCAGGCGGGTGCCGTTGGTGGAGCCGAGGTCCGTCAGGGTGTACGAGCCGTCCTTCTCCCGGATCTGGGCGTGTCGCCGGGACGCGCCCTTGTCGGCGATCGTCACCTCGCACTCGGGCAGGCGTCCGATCGTGACGACATCGGAGGCCAGGACGACCGAACGCGACTCGCCGTCTTCATGGACGACCAGCGATGCCGCAGACGCCGGGACGGGGTCGACCTTCTCCTCGCCCTCGACGAGCGACGCCTTGCAGCGGAACTCGCCCTTCTTCAGCCGGGGATCGGTCTCGAACGTGAACTCCGGAGGTCCGACCAACCCCCAGCCGCGCTCGGAGGCGTTCTCACGGACGACCTCCTTCAGCTCCGCGACGAGCGCGGCCTCGGCCTGTTCGAAGTGCTCGGCGTCGGAGGGAGACAACCGGAAGACGAAGGCGTTCGGCGCCCAGACCTCGGAGACGCCGACGCTCCGCCCCGCATCCATCTCCTTGAGGACGCGCTTGGCGAGCTCGACCGGCTGCAGGCCGCTGCGGAAGGTCTTGGCGAACAAGCCCTCGACCAGACCACCGAGTCGTCGTTCGAATTCGCGAAGGATCGGCACGCGGCAACGTTTGCGCAGGTAGGCATGCCCTGCGCTTCCCGCGGTCGATTCTACCCGTCGGTCTGTTGCGGCTCTGTTGCGACGTCCGAGCCCGTCCCGAAGAAGCCGTAGCGCTCTTCGGGCGTGAGTCGCCGCAGGCGCCGCTCGCGCAGGCGGACCTCGACGTGGTGGGCGGAAACCAGCACGAGAACCGCGAGCAGGAATCGGAGCGTGGCCGGACGGTTGACCTCCAGATAGCCGCCCAGCGTGCCGTACAGTCCGAAGAGCGACCACGCGGCCAGGACGGCGAACGCGGTCTTCGTCAGATCGTTGAGCAGTGTGTCGAGATCGGTGCGCCCCCTGGTTGTCATGGGCCGTAGTCTCATCAGCTCGCGATCGGCGGTCTATCGGCTGGCCAGCCCTTTTCGACCAGTCACCCCATCTGACTACGACGCGATGCCGTTTGGGGTAGTCAGCTCGATGCCTCAGGAGGTCCGGTGAACTGGGCTTGCTACCATGAACGCCCCCACGGGCGAGTGGCGGAATTGGCAGACGCGCAGGATTCAGGTTCCTGTGTCCGAAAGGACGTGGGGGTTCAACTCCCCCCTCGCCCACTAGCTCTGACCTGCGATGCTTCGTCCATCGCGAGCATCCCGATGGTCGTGATCGAACCTCTCGTGGTGACATCGTGGTGACGCGGAGTCGGCCCAAACGACGGCCAAGATCGGTCATCGGTGGCCACCCGCAGCATCGCGACCTCCCGCGTCGGATATGTCTCCTTGGTTCTCCCTTGGCTTCCGTGACCCGCGGACGGTGAGTCCGGCCACGCTGCGGCGCAGCGCGCTGCCGCCTAGACGCTTCAGAGTTGCGGTCGGCCGTCATGGCGTCGGGCGCTCGGCTCTCGGCAGCCGCAGTCTTCGCTAGCATCTTCACGATCCGTCGCGGCGAAGAGCGGTGCCAGGCACCGCCGGATCCACTTGCTTTGACCGGTCTCCCCGACGATGTAGTCACGAGCACGCAGCTCGATTCGGTGGGGGTACCATCCGCCCGATCGAGGGGTATCTGCACCACCTCTCGTTCAGGGGAGAGCACCCTGGCGGGTCGACCGGCCGACGCGGGAAAATGAACCATGTCGGCCCGAACGGATCGGGAGAAGCGGCTCTCGGTGGCGCTCGTGATCGTCGCGGCGGTGCTCGGCGGATCCGCCTTGATCCTCACCGCGCTCGTACATGGTCACCTCGACCCCAAGGACTCGTTCCCGAGTGTGTTCGCCGCGCTGAGCGGGATCGCCTACGCCGCGATGGGGGCGCTGATCGTTCGACGGGCGCGCAACGTGATCGGTTGGATCCTGCAAGGTGTCGGCCTCGGGGTGACCGTGGTGAGCCTGAGCGGCGTGTACAGCGTCGCCGGGATCGCTTGGCGACCCGGTGCCTTCCCTGGCGCGGTGCTCGCGGGCGCGATCGGCGAATGGGTGTTCGGACCAACGGTCACCGCGCTCGGCTTCCTCCTGTTCCTGTTCCCGAGCGGGACGCTGCCGTCGCGTCGGTGGCGTCCGGTCTTGACGGTCGGCCTGGTGGCAGCGGGCGTCACCACGATCGGGTTCATCGTCAATCCTGCAGCGTACGGCGTGCCCGCCCCCGGCGGTCTCTCGTTCCGGATCGCGAACCCCGGAGGGATCACCTCGCTCGGCGATTCGGTCTCGACCGTCCTCGTCGTTTCGGTCCTCACGACGGTGGCGGTGGCGGTCGCGGCCCTCCTGTCGTTGATCGTCCGCTACCGATCCGGGGGCGAGACGAGCGTCAGCAGATCAACTGGGTGGCGTTCGCCGGGGCCGTGGGTCTCGTCAGCCAAGGGGTCGCGTTCGGCGCGCTGATCGCCTGCGGGTGCGATAACTCGCCCGTGGCCAACGTGGCGTTCGTCGTGACCGAGATCGCGCTGCTGCTCGGCGTCCCCGCGGCGATCGCGATCGCGATCCTGAAGTACCGGCTGTACGACATCGACATCATCATCAACCGGGCGGTCGTTTACGGAGTGCTAGCCGCCGCCTTCAGTTGCGTCTACGTGCTCGTCGTCGTCGGTATCGGGTCGCTCATCGGATACGGCGTGGGCGATCCGACTGCTCACGACGATCGCTGTCGTCGCGATCGCGCTGCTCTTCCAACCGCTCCGGCGCCGGGCGCAGCGGTTGGCGAACCGGGTGGTGTACGGCGACCGAGCCACGCCGTACCAGGTGCTGTCCGAGTTCGCCGAGAAGATGGCCGGCACGTACGGCCTCGACGACGTCCTGCAGCGTATGGCGTCGATCCTGGCGCAGGGGACGGGCGCGACCCGCGTCGACGTGTGGCTACGGGTGGCGGGCGAGCTCCGCCCCGTCGCCGTATGGCCGACCGATGCGACGACTCGCGGGCCGATCGCGCTCGCCGGGGACGGCGAGCTTCCGACCTTCGAAGACACCCGCGCGGTCGCCGTCCGGCACGCCGACGAGCTGTTCGGTGCGCTCACGCTGGAGAAGCCGCGGAACGAACCGCTCACGCCGACCGAGGACAAACTCTTGCAGGACCTCGCATCACAGGCCGGTCTGGTCCTGCGGAACGTCCGTCTGACCGCCGAGCTCCAGGCGAACGTCGATGATCTCCGAGCGTCGCGCCGCCGGTTGGTCGAGGCGCAGGACGAGGAGCGGCGCGAAGATCGAGCGGAACCTCCACGACGGCGCGCAGCAGCAGCTCGTGGCGCTCACGGTTCAGCTGGGCATGCTCGAGCGTCTGGCCGACGATCCCGAGCGCGTGCGGCAGATGGCGACCCAGGTCCAGGGAGGGCTCCGCGACGCGCTGGACGACCTCCGCGACCTGGCGCGCGGGATCTACCCGCCGTTGCTCGCCGACAAGGGCCTCGCCGTGGCGCTCGAGGCGCAGGGTCGAAAAGCCGCGGTGCCGACGACGATCGAGCCGGACGGGGTCGGCCGATACCCACGGGAGGTGGAGGCGGCGGTGTACTTCTGCGCGCTCGAGGCGATGCAGAACATCGCGAAGTACGCGGACGGCGCGTTCAGCGACGGTCCGGATCGCCGAGCGCGACGGACGCCTCGTTGTTCGAGATCGAGGACGACGGCCGCGGGTTCGACGCTGATGCGACGACGTACGGCACGGGAATGCAAGGGATGGCGGATCGCCTCGATGCGATCGGAGGGACGCTCGATCATCCGGAGCGCGCCGGGCGAGGGAACGGTGGTTCGCGGCGAGGTCACGGTGGCCGGCGCCGCGGACCGTTCGAGTCTGCAAGTGGGAACACCGATCGAAGGAGGTGCGTCACGTGTCCGAGGAGGAGAACAAGGCCCTCATTCGTCGTCTCGTCGAGGGTTGGCAGGATGGTCATGACCCTGAAGTCGCCCGAGCGATCCTGGCGGATGACTTCGTCGACCACACAGGTCCTGTCGAGCAAAGGGCCAAGGAGCCGGGCATCAATTGGTTCAGCTACAGGTGGCAGGCGTTCCCCGACTTCTCGGTCGACATCAAGCTCCAGATCGCCGAAGGGGACATGGTCGCAACGCTGAAGACGTTCTCGGGAACCCATGAAGGCGAGTTCATGGGCATCCCTCCGACCGGGAAGCGGGTGGCGTTCGACGTGTTCGACATGCTCCATGTCCGCGACGGCCGGGTGGTCGAGCACTGGAACGTTCAGGACTTCGCGGGTCTGATGCAGCAGCTCGGCGCCTCGTCCACTCCCGGCGGCTAGCGGGCCGATGGGCTCCCGCGTCAGATCCATCGCGTTCCGGGTCGCGGCGCTGGTGTTCGCTGCGGGCGCTCTCGGCGGCTTGTTCGGCATCGGGCTCGTCATCGGCTGGACCGACAGGGACGAGGGAGGCATCCATCGGGTTCACGACATCAGCTTCGGGGTTCTCTACGGGGTCCTCCTTACTGTGGCGTTCGTGGCCATGGCGTGGAAACCACAGCAGCTGACAGCCTTCTTCCAGGTCCTAGCGGTCGCGCTCGCCGCGCTGATCGGAGGCCTGGTGTCGGCTGATTCGAGCTATCTGGTGCTCTCGGTGGCGGTCGGCGCCGCCGCCGCGATCCTGCTGGCTCTCCACCCGGCGCGCGCCGAGCTATTGCATCCAGCCGTGAAGCCGAGTCCGGTCATATGCGCGTTCGTGCTGGTCGCGTCGATTCCACTTGTGTGGTTCGGCCTGACGATGGCCAGGCTGCAGCGAGCGGGACCGCCATACGACCCGCACGTGAGCATGGATCACTGGGCGAACATGGCGGCCATGGCCTTCGGGTTGGTTTTCACAGGGCTGCTCGCCGCCTCGGGGATCCGCGGGTGGCGGCTCGCTACGTGGTGTGCAGGGCTCGGGGCAGCGTTCTATGGCCTCGCGTCGATCGTCTTCCATCGCTATCCGGGCACGGACATCCCGTATCCAGGAAGCGAAGGGATCGGTTGGGGCTTGATCGCTCTGATCGGTGGGCTCGCGTTCATCGCGGTCTCAGAGTGGGAAGCGCATCGATCGCGCTCGGTCGGATGAGATAATCGACTTGGCTGAACAACCTGCGCGCCGCCTCGTATGCCCCGCGATAGCGCAAGAATGCGCGCAGCATCCCTAACCCTCGGCACCATCGCGGGGAACAAGTACCCGTGGATGGCTCCGGCCTCGACGAGACCCATGAGCCGACCCCAGCGGATCCACTTGCTCGGTGCGATCTCTCCGACCCTGGTGATCGCGGGCGCATAGCTCGATCCTTTGGAGGAGTCGGCCTCGGGCCGTTTCTCGATCGAGCATGGTCCGACACTAGAACGAGGTGCGGACAAAGCGGAACGGCCTAGGTTCGCCCGTTCCTTCCGACTCCCCGCTCAGCGCAGAGACGCCCTAGGTCGGAATGACGTTTCAGATCTCGGCGGCTCCCGATGGCGGCGCGCACATCGTGCGGACGGTGGATCCCGCAACGAGCGGGGTCGTACCCTTCATCCGGCATCGGATCCTCAGATCGGTTGTCCGCTCTTACCTTCAGAAGAACATGGATGCGCTGAAGGCTCGACTGGACGCACCGACTCCCTAGCGGTGGCCTGCTGAGCGGCGTTTGACTCAGGCGAGCACCCACGGATCTTGTCATATGCCACTCAAACACCAAAGGCGAAGGGAGAAGGGAAGGGGCTCGGACGGCTAGGATCCTTACCGAAGACGACCCTATTGCTTCAGGGGAGCGAACCCCAAAGCGATGAGAGCGGCCGCGAAGGCGTCCTCCCCGGGTTGTGCAAGATGCGTGGCGTCGGCGGGGTTGAGGAACGGCTGGGCCGACTCGGATCCGTCCTCGCCGTTCAACGCATGGTACGTGTCCGCGCACAGTCCGTCGTGAGCCTCCGCAACCTCGCACTGTGCCTCCGCCATCCGATCCACTGCATATGTGGAGGGCTTGACGGCGGCCGGTGAGTTCCAGGTCGGGTCGACCAGATCCCCGATGACGGAGTTGTACACGGTCGTGACCCGAAGCATCGTCGGCTCTCCTGCCCGAAGACCGTCGATCTCGTCGAGCAAGGCGCTAAGGTCCCGCTGGTACTCGGCCGTAGCCTCCTCGACGCAAGAGTGGGTGATGGAGCTCCATCTGACCCGGGGGATAATCGGGAGCGACGTCGCACGGGTCGTCGAGGCGGTTGAAGGCAAGATCGTTGAGTCCGATCGTAACGAGGATGGCCTCGGCCTGAGCGATCGAGCCCTGCACGGTCGAGTCGGTCCGGACGAGTTGGAGCAGGTTGGCGACCTCCGCGCCTGGAACTGCAAGGTTGCGCATCTCCACCTCCGCACCGAGCGATTCCCCGACCGCCACCTACTCCGGTGGCGAGAACGGGCCGTAAGCCAAGAGGGGACTCAAACCCAATCGCCACAACGGGGATGAGGGCTACGCTTCGTGAGCCGAGGCGATCTTGTCTTCGGCCAAGTCGCGCTTGTCCCCGATCGGCGGCTCACATCCGGCGTGGAAGTACATCGGCTTGTGGCCCACAGGTACAACCATGACGTGGGAGTGATCCTTATGCACTGCTCGGCCACAACGCTTGCAGTCGGCGAGGGGTTCGGTGTTCATACGTCTAGCTCCGACAAGCCCGAGGCTGCCCTTGATTACCCGGTCCGACTCATGCCGAACGCTGGTTTGGTGCGCACTCTCCCTGGATATGGACGTGGATGGCCCGAGGGGACGGGCACCCGGGGCGATCCTCTTCCCCGGTCCCCTCGGCCCTTCGCCCGTGTGTAACCCGTACTCGCGGCTGTTCCTGCACGGAACTGCGCTATGGAGACATGCAGCGGCCCAGAGCGGACAGTCCGGAGTGGCGCTCGAGATCTCTGCCCCTGTGGGTCGAACGCGACGCTCCTCGCAAGCGTCCCCGCGCAGATCTACCCACCTCCGGAGAGGCCGTAACGCAACGACCGGATCGAGGTGCAGACAGGGACTGTCGTCTAGGTCCTCCCGTAGCGTCCGATCCCGCGCTCAACGCGCAGACGCTCGACGTTTGAGCGACGGTAGAGGATGCGCGTGCGGCCGACGCCCTTGGCCGCGACCGCTCCGAGCTTGCCCTCCCCGGCGAGTTGTGCACCCGCTCAGGAGACGTTCAGGTTGACACCGGCCTCCTTGGTGGTGATCAGGTCGAGATTCACGCCACCACTCGGTACAGGTGCCAGCGGTCGGGACGCCCTTTCAGCTCGTGCTCGCCGGCGTCCTCGAAGGTGAGGCTTGAACCCACGACCAGATCCTTCACCGTTGAGGAGACGAGGATCTCGCTCCACCCGGCCAAGGCGACGACGCGAGCTGCGATGTGCACGGGCGATCCCTTCTACATCCTGCCCGGCTCCACGAAGACGAGGCCACGCTCCGGATCGAGGGTCCTTCACGGGATCGGCTGCCACGCGATTCCGGAAGCGTTGAACTTCCGGTTCCAAGCCGAAAGCAGTCGAACGCGGGTCCCATAGGCTTCCACGATGAACAGGGCCCGACTGGACGGCACCGTCACGTTGGTTACGTCACGGTCAACCATTGCGGCGAGTTCCCTTCCATCCGGGGACCACAGGAGGTCGACGGCCCCGTCACAGCTTGCGGAATCGTACCGAACCGCCGACAGGTCGACGAGACTACGGTCGTGTTCGCCTTCTGGCGTCGTCGTACGGATATCGCACCCGACCAGGTACGCGATCGTGCGACCGTCGGGCGACCATGCTGCGTTCGAGCCGTCGGCGATCCGCGTCTGATCAGACCCGTCGACGCCGACGGTGTAGATGCTGCCTCCGGCCGCATACGCGATGCGGGAACCGTCGGGCGACCATGACACCGAATCCAGACCATTGGTGATTCCCGACTCCAGCTGGACCTGGTCGGAGCCGTCGACTTCGATGCTCCAAAGTGACCACGTCCTGTCCCAGATCCAGCTCCGTGCCTCCATATGCCCGTGACTGGCATAGACGATGCGCGTACCGTCCGGCGACCAAGCCAGAGGGCCGATGCCATCGCCCGCGAGGATCAGTCGGTCAGATCCGCTCGAAGGGACGGCGATCCGCACGCCGTGATACGGATCGCCAGCCGAACCGCAGCCTCCACCGCACGAGGCGCTGAACGCCAGCCGGTTCCCGTCCGGCGACCAACTGGCGTCGGATATCTCGGTGCAGGGGCCGCCGCACTTCACAACGAAGGCGCCCATGCCGTCGGGGAACGCACGCACGTCCAACGCACGCACACCGTTCGTCAGGAACCCGAAAGCGTCGATCGATCCGTTGTGCATACGAGGTAGCGGCGCGATGCTGGGGGGCGGCGCGATGCTGGGGGGCGGCTGGGCCGGCGCGCTTCGTGACCGGGACACAGCCACCGCGCCTCCGACCACGCTTGCCGCCAAGAGCAGCCCCAGCGCCGTTGCTTCGATCCGCTGGGCTCGCAGCTTCCGGTGACGGCGGTCGTAGATGCGATCCACGATCCCCGGCTCCGGCTGGAACCGCTGCATCGCGCGCTCGATCGCGCCTCGTTCGTCGATCATGTTTCCTCTCCGATCGCATCGCGGAGCGCTGCGCGCGCCCGAGTGGCGCGGGCTCGTACGGTCGAGGGCCGGGCGCCGAGGATCCCGGCAGCATCGTCAGAGGAGTAGCCGAGAAATGAAGTGACGATGAGCGCCGCGCGCTGGTCGGTTGGAAGCTCTGCGATGGCCCTGACGACGAGGTCACTCGCTTCGATCCGCTCGACGAAGTCATCCGTGGGAACGACTGCTGCCGCTCGACGAACGGCGAGGATCGCGCGGCGAAAGCGCTTTCGGTGCACGTTCATCGCTGTTCGAAACAAGTATCCGGTCGGATCCTCGACGAGCCGCACCCATCCCATCGCTCGAGGATGCGGACGAAAGCCTCCTGAGCTATCTCCTCGGCCTCGTACCTGTCCTTGGTGAGCAGGCAGAGCGCCCCATAGAGGCGGGTGTGGTTCTCCAGGACGAAGGTCTCGAAGCTCTCGACGGATGTCAGCAATTGCTGTTCGCCCTCACGCACGAGTTGGACCGGTTCCTTCACACCACATGAATCCCCCAGCGCCGATTCTGCTACGGGCATTGGATAGGTGTGAGACTCTCGGCTCGGAGAGCCGCGTGGCCGGGGTTGCCAGATCGTTAGCGGCAGATCTGACGACCATCTGGATCTCGCGGCATGCAGCTGACTCCTACCTATCGTCGAGAGTTCAAGACACCGCTGTCTGGCGTCATCGGTTGTCGTCAGTGATGCGGCAAGTGAGTCACCCCTACACATTTCAGAGCATCCGAACCCTTCTTCATGGAGCCATGCGTTCAGAGCGATCTGATCGCCCCCGCCTTGCACCGACGAGTCAAGGCGAGATACTTTCCGCCGCAGCGGTGAGGGAGATCTTCATCCGGTGGAAGAAGGGGGAGTCATGTTCAAGAAGCTCTCGATCGTAGGACTCGCGGGAGTCTTGGTGGTTGCTGGAGGTGGGCTTACTGTGGCGCTGGCCGGGAACAACATCACGGCGGCCGAAACCTTGGTCTTGACCGAAACGAACCTCAAGGGCAGGGGCATCGATGTCGGGAAGAAGGGCTTCGGACCCGGCGATTCGTTCATCTTCGTGAATTCGCTGACCGAGCCTGCGGACGGGTCCAGGGTCGGCACCGTGCGTGGGCAGTGCACGATCCAGATCGGACCCTGGCAGCATGCCAGTGGGCGGATTCATCGACGGCCGGGGAAAGATCTTCGTCAGCGGCGTCGCTCCGAACACCGACCACCCGGTCGCCCAGGATTACGCCATCACCGGCGGCACCGGAGAGTTCGAGAACGTCCGTGGGACGGTTCACGTCGAACCCACCTCGGACACCCAAGACAAACTCACGCTGACCCTGATCCCGTAGATTCGGCATCCTTTGTGGGTCAGAGGTAGTGACCCGCGCGAAGGCGGATTCTGGACGAGTCCGCCTTCTCGTTATCCTCCGATCAGGGCTTTGGCGGTCCGGGTCGCTGGATCACCCCGAGCTGCAACATCGCCACGAGGTCATCGCGGGTCGCCCAATGCTCCGCGAGCTTGCCGTCCGCGACACGGAACCAATGGCTCTGTCGGGCCACGAACCGCTTGCCGGTTGGCGGGATCACGCCGTTGAGCCAACCCAGGTTCGTTCCTTCGCTCAGTACCAGACAGGCGACGAGGTCTCCATCGGCCACGATCGCCTCGACCTTCATCTGGATGTCAGGGAACTGGGCTATCAACCACTGGGCGGTCTCCCGCATCGCCGCCGGACCGTTCACTCGACCCGGAGCGGACTCACCGAACGGCGCAATGGCGTTCTCGACGTAGTCCTGGGCCATGAGGTCGCTGCATACGTCGAGGTTCCTATCGTTGAAGATCTCCTGGAAATGACGCCGGACCAATTCCTTGTTGGCTTCCGTCATGCTGCTCCTCTGTTCGACGAGGCCAGGCGGGGTCCTCCCCGCGTCCCCGAGATGCGAATCGTCTGGGGGGTGCCGAATCTATCAAGGTCCAGCTGATCAGGGGTCGAGGGCTAGCTCACCACCCGGTACAGGTGCCAGCGGTCGGGGACGCCCTTCAGCTCGCTAGATACGACGGGAGGCTTGCCTAGCGACTAGCTGGTGGGCGAAGTCGAAGAGGGGGTGCAGGCATGTGCCCGCACCCCCTCTCTCTGCGCCGAGTTCAGCTCGCCACGACGGCGATGCCGAAAGGAGTAGCGCCTGACGGGAGAGCCGTCGGGGACGACGCGAGCTCCGTCAGGGAGCCGCCGCTCACCGCGAAGCCGCTGACCGACGCGATCGCGGCGTCCACCACGTATAGGTACTGACCGCTCACATCGAGCCGCGCGTCGAAGGGCCTGATCCCGGTCCCGCTGCTGAACGGCGTGGTCGTCAGGTATTGCAACGACCCGTTCGGGAGGATCTGGTAGCTGGAGATCGACGTGCTGCCGGTGTTCACAGCGAACAGGTACCGGCCGTCGTGCGAGATCTCCACCCAGCACGGCGCCGTCTGACCGTCCGCGAACGGGGAACCGCCGATCGACTTGACCTTGGCGTTCGGGTTCACCGAGAAGGCCGAGACCGAACCGTTGCCCGCACCGCCGTGCGCGTTCGAGACGTAGAGGTGGTGCGGGTCGGTGGGCGAGAACTCGCTCCCGAACGGACCCGCCGCCTCGGCCGGGTAGGGGGAGCCAGCGGCGGGCGTCAATCGACCGTCGGAGCCCACCTGGAAGCTATCGATCCGGAAGGTACTCGGATCGGTCGTTCCGACCTCGATCCCGATCAGGTTCTTGCCCGTGCCGTTGAACAGGATGTCGCCGGGCAAGGCCGTCGGGGGAAGCGCAACGGTCGAGTCCGAGAGCGGCGTCAGCCGACCGTCACCGGCCAGGGTGAATCCCGTGTAGTTGCTGCCGGAGGTGCCGTCGCCCTCGTTCGCCACGTACACCAGACCGCCGTGGACGGCGATGCTGACGGGTTCGATCCCGCCGGAGGACACCGGGCTGCCGGGCGCGGGGCTCAGCGAGCCGTCGCCAGCGACCGCGAGCACCGAGATCTCGTTGCTGCCGGCGTCGGCCGCCAGAACGAATCTCCCGTCGCTCGTCGCCTGCAGCGACCCCTGCGAGCCGACGATCGTGCCGGTCCCCGCGCCTCCCGCGGAGAACGGTGAGCCAGCCAGCGGCGTGAGGGTACCGTCGGCGTGCTGATCGAAGCCGCCGATCGTGTTCGTTCCCGCGGTGTTGTCGTTCACGTACACATGACCGACGACGGGACTGGCCGCGAGCGCTACCGTGGGTGTCACCAGGAGACCGGCCGCGGCAAGCGGTATCAGGCCGATCCTTACTATCCGTCGTGCGAGCAGACGCATCGAAGGCTCCTCCCTCGTTTGAGTGATCCGAGTTCCGAGGACCGAGCTCGGCGATCCCTACATCGCGATGGAGGCTCCGTACCGCCACCGCATGAATCCGTTACATGGATGGCCCGAATCTCATCGATGTCTTGCGTCGCGCCGGTCTCGATCACCCATCGGGTCTGCTGATGCGTGAGGCGGCCTCAATGCCCGCCAGACAAGGCGGGTACGTCGATGGACCGGCAAGATCTCATCGGTTGCCCGCGTAACGCTTTCGTGCCTCGAGAGCACGGAGCGATCGTCCGGAACGAGTGGAAGGGGGACACCATGGAGACCTCCATGGAAGGCGCGGTGTTCGTTCAGACGAACGCGGCGCATAACGAGGTGTTCGCGTACTCGCGCGACGCCGCAGGCATGCTGGCGCACGAAGGCACGTTCGCGACGGGCGGAGCCGGCAGCGGCGAGGCGCACCTGCCATCGCAAGGCTCGGTCACGCTGACGAGGGACCGCCACCACCTGCTCGCGACGAACGTCGCCAGTAACGACGTGAGCGTCTTCTCGCTCGATGGCGCGATGCCGGCGCTCACCAAGACGGTACCCACGGGCATGGAGCCGCGCAGCGTGGCAGAGCACGACGGGCTCGTGTTCGTGCTCGCAACCGGTGACGCGCGGATCAGGGGCTTCCGCCTGATCGACGGCGATCTCGTGCCGAACGAGGGCTCATCGGCTGCCCTGTCGACGCCCGACGGCGCTCAGATAGGGTTTACGCCCGACGGTAACGCGCTGATCGTGACCGAGCGCGGCGGCAACAAGCTGTCCTCATACGCGGTCGGCATGGACGGCTCGCTCGGTGTTCCGCGCACGATCCAGTCGCAGGGCGCCACACCCTACGGGTTCGCGATCTCGCCGAGTGGGGTGCTCGTCGTGACCGAGGCGTTCCGCGCTGAGAAAGGCGCAGCCGCAGCGTCGAGCTACCGCGTGGATGGCGACACGATCACGCCCGTCACCGCTAGCGTAGGCAACGGCCGCAGCGAGATCTGCTGGGCCGTTATCACCAACGACGGCCGCTTCGCCTTCACGACCAACTTCGCCGACGGCGCGGTGTCGCGCTACGGGATCGGCGCCGATGGCAGCCTCACGCTCGAGGATGCGGTAGCGGGACTCACCACCGACGGGCAGCCGGGACTCCGTGACGAGGATCTGTCCGACGACGGTTCGTTCCTGTACGCGATCGATGCGGACAAAGGCCGCATCGTCGGCTGGTCGGTCGGCTCGATGGGTGAGCTCTCGTCGATCGGGTCGTGGGAAGGCTTGCCCGTGACCGTCGCCGGCTTGGCGGCGAGCTGAACGTCGGCTGATGCGTCTCGAACCGCTCTACCGTGTGATCTGGACAACGCCTGAGGCATGGAGCGTGCAGCTCGAGGGAGGGGACGGGAGGGAGGGGCGGAGCTTCTTCATCGCCGAGGGGCGCTCACAAGGGCGCCTCTCGGCGCGGTTCCGTGCGGCGAACTACCCTCGCCTGCGGACGGACGGGACCCTCACCCCAGACTTCCGTGGCGTACTCGAGACCGACGATGGCGCGACGATCCTCTTCTCGTGGCAGGGCTACGCGAGGGTTGGATCGAACGGGATGCGGGAGCTGCTAGGAAGCATGACGCACGTGACCGATGACGAACGCTACCGCTGGCTGAACGATCGGATGTGCTGCATCGTTGGCGAGGTCCGTCCCCGCGGTGGAGATGACGGCTTCGACGTGGTGGTCGACGTCGCCGAGCTCGTTTGGGAGCCCACGACCTGAACGACGAGACCGGCTAGGCTCTTGCCCCGTGGTCGAAGCGGAGATCATCGCCTCACCTGACGACCTCTTACTCGTTGTGCGTCTCCGAGCCGGCGACGAGGAGGCGTTCATGATGCTCGTCGAGCAGCACCAGGCGATGATGCTCCGCATCGCCCGGATGTACGTTTCCTCGCAGTCTGTGGCCGAGGAAGTGGTACAGGACGCATGGCTGGGGATCCTGCAAGGACTGGACAAGTTCGAGGGCCGGTCGTCGCTGCGGACCTGGATGTACCGGATCCTCGCGAACATCGCCAAGACGCGCGGACAGCGTGAAGGTCGGAGCCAACCGTTCTCTTCGCTCATCGATCCGGACGCGGGTCCCTCCGTGCCAGAGTCGTGGTTCAGGGGCGCGCATGACCGCTCGCCCGGTGGCTGGTCGACGCTCCCGAGCGACTGGCACGCTCTCCCGGAGGAGCGGCTGCTCGCCGATGAGACGGTCCGCGTCGTGGGCGAGGCGATCGACGATCTGCCGCCCGTCCAGGCCGAGGTGATCAGGTTGCGCGATGTCTTGGGGTGGACGTCCGAGGACGTGCGTAACGTTCTCGATCTTTCCGAGACCAATCAGCGGGTGCTGTTGCATCGAGCTCGCTCGCGCGTTCGTCGCGCGGTCGACGAGTACCTGGAGAAGGGAAAGTTGGCGTGAGCACCGACGGGTTGACGTGCAAGGAGATGGTCGAGATCGTCACCGACTACCTCGAGGGTGCCCTGTCCCCTGAGGATCGCGCGCGGTTCGAACAGCACCTCGCCGTCTGCGATGGATGCACCTACTACGTGGAGCAGATACGCGAGACGATCCGCCTGAGCGGGAAGGTGACGGAGGACCACATCCCCGTTGCCCAGCGCGAGCGCCTCCTCGAGGCGTTTCGTGACTGGAACAGAGCATCCTGATCAAGAACTCGTAACGGACTCATCCGCTACTTAGGGAATCGATCAAGGGAGAAACCCCATGGACGACTCGAAGGAACTCGACCCGATCCCGGAAACTGACGAAGCGTGGCGTCGACGATTGACGCCGGAACAGTTCGATGTTCTTCGCAACAAGGGGACGGAGCGGCCTTTCACAGGCATGTACGCGTCTTCGAAGGAACCTGGTGTCTATCGATGTGCGGGGTGCCACGCCCCGCTCTTCAGCTCAGAAACCAAGTTCGAGTCGGGCACCGGTTGGCCGAGTTTCTGGGAGCCGATCGAGCGGGGGGCAGTGGAAATTCATGAAGATCTTGCCCTTGGGATGCGTCGAACCGAGGTCACGTGCGCACGCTGCGGGGGCCATTTGGGACACGTGTTCACGGACGGCCCGCAGCCAACCGGGGACCGCTACTGCATGAACTCGGTCGCGCTAGAGCTGGAGCCGAAGGTAGTGGAATGAAGAGAGGACTACCGGGCGGCTCGTAGCTTCGCAACGGTTAGCTGATCGCGACCCGAGTCAGCCGTTCGCCGTTCGTGACCTTGCGAGCATCGTCACGATCCGCGTGGCGAGGTGTGATTCCAATCGTCGACGCGCCAATGTGCTCCCCAGATGGGACGCTCCAAGCCCTGTCTCGGTTTCGCGGCCCTCCTATGCCCCTCCCCTTCTCCCTTCGCGGTCGAACGTTGACGGGAACGGGTGACGACTTGTTGGATGACCGTCCGGGCGTCCCTGGTGACGCCGTGGTAAACGGCATCGGACAAACGGGGGTGCGAAACCGGTCAGCGACGGCCATTCGATCGTCGTTTCCACGCGTGGAATGGCCGTTCCTGACCACGATCGGCCGTACTTCGACACTCACTCACGCGCTTCAGGTTCCTGTGTCCGAAAGGACGTGGGGGTTCAACTCCCCCCTCGCCCACACCTTGGTCCGCGTCGAGGGCTAGCAATCGTTCTGTGCAGGCGTGCCGGGAAGCGGTCGGCCAGCCAGTTCTTCGTCTCCGCCCAGCCCTTCCACGAATTGGTCGTGTTCCAACCCGGGTATTCCTTGTACGTGACAACGTCGCCGACCGCCACATGCGGTGAACCTGTTTCCGGGAAACCATATGCAGGAGGTCGACCGTGCCCTGAAGGTAGAGGATCGGCGCGTCGGCGACCCGCGTCCCGATCTGCGAATCGGCGAAGTAGTCCCTCACATCGGGGTCGGTCGCCCATCCCGGCGCGAGGTTGCGGTGCACCCCCGGCCTCAAGTACTGGATGATCGCAGGGAACCACGTGTCGAAGCACCACTCTTCTGCGTACGACATGAGGGGAAGCATCTGCGGTCCGACGAAGTTCGCGTAGTCGAACCCCGGGTGTGTGGCTCCGATGCCCGCGGCGATGTAGCCGATATACGGGAAGTAGTACGGGTTTGCCGCCATCGCTTCGTTGATGCGCCCGAGCATCGCCGCGGGAGCCAGCGCAACGGTCCCGACCATCTGAAGCTCCGGCGCGCGCGTGTTCGCGAGCTCGGCGGCACCCACCGCGGCCTGGCCACCTTGGTGAGCGGCCGACCGCTGCCCACTCGGTGCTGACGCTCGTGCCGACGATCATGCGCGATCTGCCGCGCAGCGCGCACCGCGTCAATCATCGCGAACGCCTCCGC